>NZ_JAIMID010000022.1:3471-68202 GCF_019966535.1 Mesobacterium pallidum
AAAGCGAAAGGGCGCCCTTTTGGGGCGCCCTTTGCTTTACTCGACCGGGTGGGCTCTCATCGCCTTTGCAGAGCAAAGACGACTGCCGCCCACTGAAGTAATCTCGGCGAAGCCGTGATTACTTCAGGATCTTCGAGACCACGCCCGAGCCGACGGTCCGGCCGCCTTCGCGGATGGCGAAGCGCAGGCCTTCTTCCATCGCGATCGGGGCGATCAGCTCGACGTTGAACTTCAGGTTGTCGCCCGGCATCACCATCTCGGTGCCTTCCGGCAGCGTCACGGTCCCGGTCACGTCGGTGGTCCGGAAGTAGAACTGCGGACGGTAGTTCTTGAAGAACGGCGTGTGACGGCCGCCTTCTTCCTTCGTCAGGATGTAGACCTCGCACTCGAAGTCGGTGTGCGGCGTGACCGAACCCGGCTTGCAGAGAACCTGGCCGCGCTCGACGCCCTCACGGTCGACGCCGCGCAGCAGCGCGCCGATGTTGTCGCCGGCTTCACCGCGGTCCAGCAGCTTGCGGAACATCTCGACGCCCGTGCAGGTCGTCTTCTTGGTGTCGCGGATGCCGATGATCTCGATCTCGTCGCCCACGTTGATCACGCCACGCTCGACGCGGCCGGTCACCACGGTGCCGCGGCCGGAAATCGAGAACACGTCCTCGATCGGCATCAGGAACGGCTGGTCCACGGCGCGGGCCGGCTGCGGGATGTACTCGTCCACGGCCGCCATCAGTTCGCGGATCTTGTTCTCGCCGATCTCCGGGTCACGCCCTTCCATCGCCGCCAGGGCCGAGCCTGCGATGATCGGAATGTCGTCGCCGGGGAAGTCGTAGGCCGACAGAAGCTCGCGCACTTCCATCTCGACCAGCTCGAGCAGTTCCTCGTCGTCCACCTGGTCGACCTTGTTCAGGAACACGACCATGGCGGGGATGCCCACCTGGCGGCCCAGCAGGATGTGCTCGCGCGTTTGCGGCATCGGGCCGTCGGCGGCGTTCACGACCAGGATCGCGCCGTCCATCTGGGCGGCACCGGTGATCATGTTCTTGACGTAGTCGGCGTGGCCGGGGCAATCGACGTGGGCGTAGTGACGCGCCTCGGTCTCGTATTCCACGTGCGCGGTCGAGATGGTGATCCCGCGGGCCTTCTCTTCGGGCGCGCCGTCGATCTGGTCATAGGCGCGGAATTCGCCGAAGTACTTCGTGATCGCAGCCGTCAGCGTCGTCTTGCCGTGGTCAACGTGACCGATCGTGCCGATGTTGCAGTGCGGTTTGCCGCGTTCAAACTTTTGTTTCGCCATGGTCTGGCTCCTCTTGCTTTTTCGAAAACGGCACCAGGTCCCGTTTCAGTCCAGTTCATCCGGAGGCCGGGGATCGTGTCATCCCGGGCGCGGTCGTCGGTGCCTTCGCCACGGCGGGCGACAAAGGCGCTGACCGGCCGGGCACGAGGGCCCGCCCGGGTCAGAAATAGTCGCCGAAGATCTCGTAATCCTCGGCAAAGGCCTTTTCGAGCCAGGCGCGGTCTTCTGCGCTGACCTCGTAACGCGGCCCGTCGACACGGGTCTTGTTGGTGCGCTGCCCGACGTCGAGCTCGACGCCGGACCGTTCGCTCAGCATCGCGAGCGCCTCTGGGATCTCGCGCATGTTGTAGACCCGGTCGTAGTAGGACGCATCGGTCCCCAGGAAGGTCGAGAGCGGTTCGATATGCGACCCGATAGTCGGGTGGCATTCGCCGTAATCGTCGAGCCGGTCCAGGAATTCCGGGAAGGTCGGGTCCGCGACCAGGCCCAGTTCCTCTGCGAGGCCGCGATTGCGCCCCCGCATGTGCATTTTCATGTCCACCACCTTGTCGAGGTAAAGCGACAACAGGCGCGACACCGGGTCCCGCACGATGGCAAAGCAGAAGAGCTCTGCCCGGTCGGGCCCTTCCAGTCGTTCGAAGGGCGACCAGTTCGTCGGATAGACACGGTGGATCGCCATGTCATCCGACTTGCTGGTCGAGTCCGGCATCCAGGGCTCGCCATGCTCGATCTCGTAGATCGCCTGCTTTATCGTCGTATTCCCGCACTTGTGCATAGGGTAATACGCGACCTTCGCTTCCCGCTCTATGATCGGCATGTCGAGTCCCTTCCGCCTGAAAGATCAGGCGTATTTTTTCTGGATCTCGTCCGAGATGTTCTGCGGCACCGGATCGTAATGGTCGAACTGCATCGTGAACTGCGCGCGGCCCGAGGACATGGAGCGCAGGGTGTTGATGTAACCGAACATGTTGGCCAGCGGCACGAAGGCGTTGATCGCGATCGCGTTGCCGCGGTTTTCCTGACCCGACACCTGGCCCCGACGCGAGGTCAGGTCGCCGATGATGCTGCCGGTGTATTCCTCCGGCGTGATCACTTCGACCTTCATCATCGGTTCCAGCAGCTTGGCGCCGGCTTTCCGCAGACCTTCACGCATGGCCATCCGCGCCGCGATTTCGAACGCCAGAACGCTCGAGTCCACGTCGTGGAACTTGCCGTCGATCAGCGCGACCTTGAAGTCGATCACCGGGAAGCCTGCCAGCGGACCGGAGTCCATGACCGACTTGATGCCCTTTTCAACGCCCGGGATGTATTCCTTGGGCACGGTACCGCCGACGATGCGCGACTCGAAGGAATAGCCTTCGCCCGGCTCTGTCGGGGAGATGATCAGCTTGACCTCGGCGAACTGGCCCGAGCCACCCGACTGTTTCTTGTGGGTGTAGGTGTGCTCGATCTCGTGACCGATGGTCTCGCGGTAAGCCACCTGCGGCGCGCCGACGTTGGCCTCGACCTTGAACTCGCGACGCAGACGGTCGACGAGGATGTCGAGGTGAAGTTCGCCCATGCCCTTCATGATGGTCTGGCCCGACTCGATGTCGGTCTCGACGCGGAAGGACGGGTCTTCGGCGGCAAGCCGCTGCAGGCCCTGGGACATCTTCTCCTGGTCGCCCTTGGTCTTGGGCTCGATGGCGATCTCGATCACCGGATCGGGGAAGGTCATCGTTTCCAGCACCACCTGCGCCTTGGGATCGCACAGGGTGTCACCGGTGGTGGTGTCCTTCAGGCCGCCCAGGGCGATGATGTCGCCGGCCCAGGCCTCGTCGATCTCTTCGCGGTTGTTCGAGTGCATCATCATCATGCGACCGACGCGCTCTTTCTTGCCCTTGGTCGAGTTCTGCATCGTGTCACCCTTGGCAAGGTGGCCCGAGTAGATCCGGACGAAGGTCAGCGAGCCGACGAAGGGGTCGTTCATGATCTTGAACGCGAGGCCGGCGAAGGGCATGTTGTCGTCCGCACGGCGGGCGATGTTGCGCTCTTCGGTCTCGTCATCGGGGCTGAAGCCCATGTAGTCGACCACGTCCAGCGGGCTGGGCAGGTAGTCGATCACGGCGTTCAGCAGCGGCTGGACACCCTTGTTCTTAAACGCCGAGCCGCCCAGGACCGGAACGAAGGACAGCGACAGCGTGCCCTTGCGCAGCAGTTTGCGCAGGGTGTCGACGTCGGGCTCTTCGCCTTCCAGGTAGGCTTCCATCGCATCGTCGTCCATCTCGACGGCGTTCTCGATCATCTTGCCGCGCCACTCTTCGGCCATGTCCTTGAGGCTGTCGCGGACGGGGGCCTTGATCCAGGACGCGCCCAGGTCTTCACCCTGCCACAGCCACTCTTCCATGGTGACGAGGTCGATCAGGCCTTCCAGCTCGTTCTCTGCACCGATCGGGATGCCGACGGGCACGGCGGTCGCGCCGGTGCGGTCCTCGATCATGCGGACGCAGTTGAAGAAGTCGGCGCCGATCTTGTCCATCTTGTTGACGAACACGATGCGCGGAACCTTGTAGCGGTCAGCCTGACGCCACACGGTTTCGGTCTGCGGTTCGACGCCGGCGTTGGCGTCGAGAACGGCAACCGCACCGTCGAGCACGGCCAGCGAGCGTTCGACTTCGATGGTGAAGTCGACGTGGCCGGGGGTGTCGATGATGTTCATGCGGTACTTGGTGTCCGACGTGCCCTCGGCGGTCGGCTCTTCCTGGCGCTGCCAGAAGGTCGTGGTCGCAGCCGAGGTGATCGTGATGCCGCGTTCCTGCTCCTGCTCCATCCAGTCCATGGTGGCGGCACCGTCGTGCACCTCACCGATGTTGTGGGATTTGCCGGTGTAGAACAGGATGCGTTCCGAGCAGGTCGTCTTGCCTGCATCGATATGCGCCATGATCCCGAAGTTGCGGTAACGTTGGAGCGGATAATCGCGTGCCATTGTCTGTGATCCTTGTCGGATGATCTCTGCGCGGGCGGCTAGCCCTCGCACGGGAAGAATTCAAGCCGTCCGATGGCGGAGTTTGCCGGAACGGGCGCGGTGGCGCCGATCGGCAACGTCATCAAACCGTCATGACGGCGGATGGGCGGCCCGGCAGGGGGCCGCCCGAAAAGCTTACCAGCGGTAGTGGCTGAACGCCTTGTTGGCATCGGCCATCTTGTGGGTGTCTTCGCGCTTTTTAACGGCGGCACCGCGCGACTGGACGGCGTCGATCAGCTCGGCGGCCAGACGCTCTTCCATCGTGTTCTCGTTGCGGGCGCGCGAGGCGTTGATCAGCCAGCGGATGGCCAGGGCTTCGCGGCGCTCGGGGCGCACTTCGACGGGCACCTGGTAGGTGGCACCGCCAACGCGGCGCGACCGGACTTCGACCGACGGCTTGATGTTGTCCAGCGCTTCGTGGAACAGCTCCACGGGGGCGCGCTTGACCTTGGCTTCGACGCGATCGAGCGCGCTGTAGACGATCCGCTCTGCGGTCGACTTCTTGCCGTGGTACATCAGGTTGTTCATGAACTTGGTCAGGACGCGATCACCATACTTGGCGTCGGGCAGGACTTCGCGCTTCTCTGCGGCGTGACGACGGGACATATCCGTATCCTCTTGTAGGTGAGCTTACTTGGGACGCTTCGCGCCGTACTTCGAACGGCGCTGCTTCCGGTCCTTGACGCCCTGGGTATCCAGAACACCGCGCAGGATGTGGTAACGGACACCCGGAAGGTCTTTCACCCGGCCGCCGCGGATCAGGACCACGGAGTGTTCCTGCAGGTTGTGGCTTTCACCGGGGATGTACGAGATGACCTCGTAGCCGTTGGTCAGGCGCACCTTGGCGACTTTCCGCATGGCCGAGTTCGGCTTCTTCGGGGTGGTGGTGTAGACGCGCGTGCAGACGCCGCGCTTCTGGGGGCATTGCTCGAGGTGCTGCGACTTGGAGCGCTTGACTTTCGGCTGCCGCGGCTTGCGGATCAGCTGCTGGATCGTTGGCATAGGGTCTCTTCCCGTTATCAACTGTCGTTTTGCAGGGCCGGGGCCCTGCGATTCAGGCTGCGGGAACAGACCCCCGCAAAAGGTTTTGGCCGCCTGCGTTTCCGTACCGGGGACAACACAGCGGCTTGAGCTTACAGAGGATCGGGCCGGTAGGTGGCCGGATCTTGATCAGGTCATTTCGGGTGCGGCAAAGGAGGGACCTGTGCCGGATAGTCGCGCGTAATAGACAGAGTCGTCCAAGCTGTCAACACTGCCCCCGTGCCGGGTGCGCGCCCGTATCATAGCGGTAGCGTCGTCCGGCGAACCCGGGCTATGGTCGGCGTAGATTTACACGGGACAGTCCAATGAATACCATCATCAAATCCACGATTTCCATTGGTGCGCTCGGCCTGCTCTCCGCCTGCGCCGAGCCGATTCCGCCGACCTTCGACGAAACCGACGTGATCGCCTCCAAGGTCCGCTATCTTGCGCTCGACGGCCTGCCCGAAACCGCCACCGCGGACATGCCGACGACGGGCACCGCCGATTACAAGGGCCGCCTGTCGGCCGATATCGACGGCGATACCGACGGCTCCGTCCTGGCCGATCTCGACCTCAGCGCGACCTTCGACACCGGGGCGATCTCGGGCCGGGTTCACAACATCAACGCCTTCGACAGCGATGGCACGCCGGATCAGAAACTGGACGGATCGATCCGACTGAACGGGTCCGTCTTCGGCAACGACATGTCGGCCACCGGCACCGGCACGCTGACCGGTGTCGATTCCGGGTTCGAGGGCGACACCCGCGCCACCGTCAACCTGAACGGCACCTTCCGCAGCAACACGGCCGCCGCCGACACGATCACGGGCGACGTCAGCGGCTTTGGCCGCGGCGACATCGATTTCACCATCACCGACGGCGAGTTCTACGCGGAATGAGCCCCCGCGGACCGCATCTGCCGGTCTTTGGCCTGTGCCGGTTTTCCTACCCGGCCGAGGGCGGGTTCCAGGTCGAACATGACGACCTCGGGACCCGCCGGGCCTATCTGTACGACCCCGCCCGGATGGAAGAGCGGTTCCGCCTGTTCGAACATCTCTGCCTGCCGGGGATCGCCGCCCAGACGGATGGCGACTTCACCCTTGGCATCGTGGTGGACGAGTGCCTGCCCGAGGCGTACATGGCCCGGCTGCTAGACGTGACCGAACCGGTGCCGCAATGCGTCGTCATGCCGACGCCGCCCTGGCAGAACCACCGCGAGGTGATGCGCGACGCGCTGACCGCGTTGCGCGGCGGGACGGACACCGCCTGCCTGCAATTCCGCCACGACGACGACGACGCGGTGAACATCCGCTTCGTCGAAAAGCTGCGCGAGATGGCAGCCGATTGCCCCGGCCTGCTCGAGCGGCACCGCATCGTGGGCTTCGATTTCAACACCGGCATCCAGGCCCGGATCGACGCCGGGGGCATCGCCCTGCGCCGCGATGTCTATCCGCAGATCGGCCTCGCCCTGGGCGTCCATCTGCGCAAGGGCGAGCGGCGCTCGATCTTCAACTTCAGCCACAACAAGCTGGCGCGGAACATCCCCGTGCTCAGCGATCCGGCGCCCGACATGTGGCTGCGCGGCTACAACGATTTCAACGATTCCCGCAGCGGCAAGAACGTCAGCCGCGAAAAGCTGTCGCCCGCCACTCCTGAAGACGAAGAGATCCTGCGCCGCGACTTCGCGCTGGACCTCGCCGCCCTGCGCGCCGCGGTCTAAAGCGCCTTCAGCGCGTCGATGCTGAGCCCGAAATGGCGGTTCAGCGCGGCCTCGATCTGGTCGGGCTTCATCTTGTGGGTGATGCCCATCTGCGTCGGGTTCGACTTGTTGTCGCCGTGGACCGTGCGCACGAAGGACGGCACCGAGATATCGGTCAGAACGTTGAAATGCTGCGCCAGCTTGCGGTGGTTGAACCGGTAGGGGTTGGCCCCGTCCCCGGCCCGCGTCACCAGCGAGGTGCCCGTCGACAGCGGCGCCTTTTCGCAGGCGTCGAAGATCTCGACCTCCTTGCCGGTCGTGCGCACGTAGAAGCCCCGGTTATAGGCGATGATGAAGGGCGTCTTGCGCCCCAGCAGCGGGATCATCCCCTGGGCCAGGTGCTTGGTCCGCTTGATGAAATCCCGGTCCACCGCGTCGTCGTCATCCAGCCGGAAGACGATCTTGTGACTGGCGCCGCGCAGGGGCACGGCGGCATAGGCCTCTTGCAGCAGCTTGTAATGGTTCGACGGGCCGACCGGCATGCAATGCAGGTTCGGAAAGGGCTCCAGCAGGTCCAGCAGACGCGCCATGTGCTGCGGCGGCAGGCTTTCGGCGGTGAGGATGATCATCTCGAAATCGGGATCGCTCTGGCTCGTCAGGGACGGCAGGCAGAGCTTTTCGAAGAGGCGAAAGCGCAGCTCCATCCGCTCGGGCGAAAAGAGATGCGCGGCGATCTTGTCGATATCCGGGTCGCCGCCGGCGTAGTAATCGGGCGTCAGCACCGAGAACCGCAGCAGGCCGATGGTCTTTGTGGTGATCGCCATGTCGATGTCGCCTCTCGCCTTTGGGGACAGGAAACATGCGCGGGGGCGGGATGGAAAGCCCCGCGCGGCGCGAAAATCCGGGGCTGTGGCCGGTGGGGTATAACCCCACCCTACATGCTGGCCGTAGGGTGGGGTTTCACCCCACCTGCCGTTCGCGCCAGAGGGTAAAGACCCCCGTCGCCGCGATGATCGCCGCGCCGACCAGGGTCAGCGTCGCCGGCCATTCGCCGAAGGCAACCCAGCCGAGTGCCAGCGCCCAGACCAGGCCGGTGTAGCGGAAGGGGGTGATCGCGCCCAGTTCTCCCATCCGCATGGCGGTGATGATGCCCCCGAAGGCGGCGATCAGGAAACCGGCCGAGGCGAGGATCAGCAGCCAGTGCCGGCCCGTCAGCGGCTGCCATTCGATGCCAAGGCTGCCGACCGCGCCAAACAGCGTGACCGAGACAAAGGCCGTGACCGTCACCAGCAGGGTCGGCACCTGCCGCGACAATTGCCGCGTGGTGATGTCGCGCAGGGTGACCAGCGCCACGGCGGCAAGAGCGTAAAGCGTGTAGATGTTGAACCCCTCGGTCCCGGGCCGCACGATCAGCAGCATGCCGCAAAAGCCGATGCCGATGGCGCTCATCCGCCGCCAGCCCAGACGTTCGCCCAGGAACAAGGCCCCGGCCAGGGTGACCGTGAGGGGCAGCAGTTGCAGCAGCGCGGTCACGTTGGCCAGCGGCATGTGCAGCAGGGCGGAGAGGAAGAACCAGGTCTCGCCCACCTCGGCCAGGCTGCGCCAGCCCAACAGCCGCCAGTCGCGGGCCGGGAACCTGAGCCGCAAGGCCCCTGCCCGCCAGGCGATGGCTACGATCAGCGCCGATGCGAGGGCCCCACGCAGCGCCAGCAGCTGGTAGAGCGGCAGGTCCGCCCCAAGCGCCTTCATGCAGGCGTCGGACAGGGTGAACCCCAGCATGGAGAGCACCATGAGCAGCGCGCCGCGCAGGTTTTCCGATTGCATGGCCGCCCCCCGTCTTTCCAACGGCGCCAGCCGAACACCATGCCCCGCGCCGGGGCAAGGGGCCAAAAAGGAAACGGCGGCGAAAACCCCCGCCGTTCCGCATCTTGTCAGGTCAGGCCCGCGATCAATCGCGGCTTTCCGGCGTTTCCACCAGTCCGCTGTCGCCCATGTCCTCGCCGATGATGTCATCGGTCGGGGCCGCCAGGGCCGCGGCGGCTGCCGCTTCCTCGCGGCGCGCCTCGATCACCACGTTGTCACGCGACCGCGCGATCTTGCGCACGTTCTGCGTGGCACCGCCGGTACCGGCCGGGATCAGGCGGCCGACAAGGATGTTCTCCTTGAGGCCGATGAGCCGGTCGCGCTTGCCCTGGACCGAGGCCTCGGTGAGCACGCGGGTCGTCTCCTGGAACGAGGCCGCCGACATGAAGGACCGGGTCTGGAGCGACGCCTTGGTGATCCCCAGCAGCACGGGCTGACCCGTGGCCGGACGACCACCGCGGGCGATGGCCTTTTCGTTGGCCTCGTCCAGTTCGACCTTCTCGACGTGTTCGCCCTTGAGCAGCGTGGTCTCGCCGCTGTCCGAGATCTCCCACTTCTTGAGCATCTGGCGCACGATGACTTCGATGTGCTTGTCGTTGATCTTCACGCCCTGCAGACGATAGACCTCCTGCACCTCGTCGATCATGTACTCGGCCAGCGCCTCGATCCCCATGATGGCGAGGATGTCGTGCGGCGCCGGGTTGCCGTCCATGATGTAGTCACCCTTCTGGACGAAGTCGCCTTCGACCACCGGGATGTGCTTGCCCTTGGGCACCATGTACTCGACCTTTTCCATCGACTCGTCCGACGGCTCGATCGCGATGCGACGCTTGTTCTTGTAGTCCTTCCCGAACCGCACGTACCCGTCGATCTCGGCGATGATCGCGTGGTCCTTGGGACGACGCGCCTCGAAGAGTTCGGCCACACGCGGCAGACCACCGGTGATGTCCTTGGTCTTCGCGCCTTCGCGCGGGATCCGAGCGACGACGTCACCGGCCTTGACGTCCTGACCGTCTTCGCAGGACAGGATGGCGTCCACCGACATCGGGTAGGTGATCGGGTTGCCGGCCGCGTTGCGCACCGGTTCGCCGTCTTCGCCCACCAGGATGATCTCGGGCTTCAGCTCGTTGCCTTTCGGCGCGGCGCGCCAGTCGGTCACGATCTTCTGCGTCATGCCAGTCGCATCGTCGGTGTCCTCGCGATAGGACACTCCGTTGGTCAGGTCCACATGCTTGGCCATGGCGTCGGCCTCGGCGATGATCGGCAGGGTATACGGGTCCCATTCGAACAGCTTGTCGCCGCGCGCCACGTCCTGCCCTTCGGTGACGAAGAGCTTGGAGCCGTAGCCCAGCTTGTGGCTGGCCCGCTGTTCGCCAGTCTCGTCGACGATCAGCAGCTTCATGTTGCGGCCCATGACAAGCATTTCGCCGTTGGTGTTCTGCAACGTGTTGGCGTTCTCGAACACGACCTTGCCTTCCTGGCTGGCCTCGAGGAACGACTGCTGACCACCCTGCGCCACGCCGCCGATGTGGAAGGTCCGCATCGTCAGCTGGGTGCCGGGCTCACCGATCGACTGCGCCGCGATGATACCCACCGCTTCGCCGACGTTCACCATGGTCCCGCGGGCAAGGTCACGACCGTAGCACATGGCGCAGACGCCCTCCTCGGCCTCGCAGGTCAGGGCCGAACGGACACGGGTCGACGGAACGCCCGCCTCCTCGATGGCATCGGCCATGCGTTCGTCGATCAACTCACCGGCACGGGCCAGGATCTGTTCCGTGCCCGGCACGAAAAGATCGTCCGCGATGACGCGGCCCAGCAGGCGCTCGCCGATCGAGGCGACGATTTCGCCGTCGTTCACGGCCGCTTCGACCGTGATCCCGTTCTCGGTGCCGCAATCCTTCATCCGCACGATGCAGTCCTGCGCCACGTCCACCAGGCGGCGGGTCAGGTAGCCCGAGTTCGCCGTCTTCAAAGCGGTGTCCGACAGGCCCTTCCGGGCGCCGTGGGTCGAGTTGAAGTATTCAAGAACGGTCAGGCCTTCCTTGAAGTTCGAGATGATCGGCGTCTCGATGATGTCGCCGTTCGGCTTCGCCATCAGGCCGCGCATCCCGCCCAGCTGCTTCATCTGCGTGACCGAGCCACGGGCACCGGAGTGCGCCATCATGTAGACCGAGTTCGGCTCCTCTTCGGCGCCGTTCTCGTCCCGGCGCTCGGCCGAGATGGTCGACATCATGGCCTCGGTGACCTTGTCGTTGCACTTCGACCAGGCATCCACGACCTTGTTGTACTTTTCGCCCTGGGTGATCAGGCCGTCCATGTACTGCTGCTCGAAATCCTTCACCTGGTCGCGGGTCTCCTCGACGATCTCCCACTTGGTGTCGGGGATCACCATGTCGTCCTTGCCAAAGCTGATGCCGGCCTTGAACGCTTCGCGGAAGCCCATGCCCATGATCTGGTCACAGAAGATGACCGATTCCTTCTGGCCGCAGTAGCGGTAGACGGTGTCGATGACCTGCTGCACTTCCTTCTTGCGCAGAAGACGGTTGACCAGCTCGAACGGGGCCTTGGCGTTCTGCGGCAGCAGCGCGCCAAGGCGGACCCGTCCGGGGGTGGTTTCGAAGCGCTGGAACACCTCGTTGCCTTCCTCGTCGATCTGCGGAATCCGCGCGGTGACGCGGGCATGCAGATGGACTTCGCCGGCGTTCAGGGCGTGCTCGACTTCCTCGATGTTCGAGAAGGCCATGCCCTCGCCCTTCATGCCTTCGCGCATGATGGTCGTGTAGTAGAGACCGAGGATCATGTCCTGCGACGGAACGATGATCGGCGCGCCGTTGGCGGGCGACAGAACGTTGTTCGTCGACATCATCAGCACGCGCGCTTCCAGCTGCGCCTCGAGGCTCAGCGGGACGTGCACGGCCATCTGGTCACCGTCGAAGTCGGCGTTGAAGGCCGAGCAGACCAGCGGGTGCAGCTGGATCGCCTTGCCCTCGATCAGCGTGGGTTCGAACGCCTGGATGCCCAGACGGTGCAGCGTCGGCGCGCGGTTCAGCATGACCGGGTGCTCGCGGATCACCTCGTCGAGGATGTCCCAGACCTCGGGGCGCTCTTTCTCGACCAGCTTCTTCGCCTGCTTCACGGTCGAGCTGAGGCCCTTGGCCTCGAGCCGCGAGTAGATGAACGGCTTGAAGAGCTCGAGCGCCATCTTCTTGGGCAGACCGCACTGGTGCAGTTTCAGTTCCGGCCCGGTCACGATCACGGACCGGCCCGAGAAGTCGACCCGCTTGCCCAGAAGGTTCTGGCGGAAGCGGCCCTGCTTGCCCTTGAGCATGTCCGACAGCGACTTGAGCGGACGCTTGTTGGCGCCGGTGATGACGCGGCCGCGACGGCCGTTGTCGAACAGCGCGTCGACCGATTCCTGCAACATCCGCTTTTCGTTGCGCACGATGATGTCGGGCGCGCGCAGCTCGATCAGGCGCTTGAGACGGTTGTTCCGGTTGATCACACGACGATAGAGGTCGTTCAGGTCCGACGTGGCGAACCGGCCGCCGTCCAGCGGGACCAGCGGGCGCAGTTCCGGCGGGATCACCGGCACGACGGTCATGATCATCCATTCCGGGCGGTTGCCGGATTCCAGGAAGGATTCCACCACCTTGAGGCGCTTGATGATCTTCTTGGGCTTCAGCTCGCCCGTGGCCTCGGCAAGATCGGCGCGCAGGGTCTCGGCCTCGGACTCGAGGTCGATCTGGGCGAGCATCTCGCGGATGGCCTCGGCGCCGATGTTCGCCGTGAAGGCGTCCATGCCGTAGTGGTCCTGCGCGTCGAGGAATTCATCCTCGGTCAGCAGCTGGCCGTAGTTGAGATCGGTCAGGCCCGGCTCGGTCACCACGTAGTTCTCGAAGTAGAGAATACGCTCGAGGTCGCGCAGGGTCATGTCCAGCATCAGGCCGATGCGGCTGGGCAGCGACTTGAGGAACCAGATGTGGGCGACCGGGGCCGCCAGCTCGATATGGCCCATGCGCTCGCGGCGGACCTTCTGCAGCGTGACTTCCACGCCGCATTTCTCGCAGACGACGCCGCGATACTTCATCCGCTTGTACTTGCCGCAGAGGCACTCGTAATCCTTGATCGGCCCGAAGATGCGGGCGCAGAACAGGCCGTCGCGCTCGGGCTTGAAGGTCCGGTAGTTGATCGTCTCGGGCTTCTTGATCTCGCCGTAGGACCACGAGAGGATCCGTTCGGGCGAGGCAAGGCTGACCTTGATCTCGTCGAACACCTTCGGCGGGGTCAGCGGGTTGAACGGGTTGTTCGTCAGTTCCTGGTTCATGTCGATTCCTTAGATGACAGGGCGAAGAGAGAGGATGGGGCGACCGGGCGGGCCGCCCCGGAGCAACGGGCGTTACTCCTCCTCCTCCGCGTCCAGGAGTTCCATGTTCAGGCCGAGGCCGCGGACTTCCTTCACGAGCACGTTGAAGCTCTCGGGAACACCCGCCTCGAAGTTGTCCTCGCCCTTGACGATGCTTTCGTAGACCTTGGTCCGGCCGGCCACGTCGTCCGACTTGACGGTCAGCATTTCCTGCAGGGTGTAGGCGGCGCCATAGGCTTCCAGCGCCCAGACCTCCATCTCCCCGAAGCGCTGGCCACCGAACTGCGCCTTGCCGCCCAGCGGCTGCTGGGTGACGAGGCTGTAAGGCCCGGTCGAGCGCGCGTGGATCTTGTCGTCCACCAGGTGGTGCAGCTTCAGCAGGTACTTCACACCCACCGTCACCTTGCGGCTGAACTGCTCACCCGTGCGGCCGTCGTACAGAACCGACTGGCCGCTCTGGTCGAACCCGGCGCGGGTCAGCGCGTCGTTCACGTCGCCTTCCTTGGCACCGTCGAAGACCGGAGTCGCGATCGGCACACCGCGGGTGACGTTGGACGCCGCCTCGATCAGCTGATCCTCTTCCATGCCCTCGATGCCCTCGGCGTAGACGTCGTCGCCATAGGCAAGACGCATCGCTTCGCGGACCGGGGTCAGGTCGCCCGTGCGGCGGTAGTCACCCAGCGCATCGTCCACCTTGAGGCCGAGGCCGCGCGCGGCCCAGCCCATGTGGGTCTCGAGGATCTGGCCGACGTTCATGCGCGACGGCACGCCCAGCGGGTTGAGGCAGAGGTCGACCGGCGTGCCGTCCCCGAGGAAGGGCATGTCTTCCATCGGAACCACGCGGCTGACGACACCCTTGTTGCCGTGACGGCCGGCCATCTTGTCGCCCGGCTGCAGCTTGCGCTTCACCGCGACGAAGACCTTGACCATCTTCATCACGCCCGGGGGCAGGTCGTCGCCACGGCGGACCTTCTCGACCTTGTCCTCGAACCGCGCGTCAAGGTGACGCTTCTGGATCTCGTACTGCTCGTGCAGGGCCTCGACGATCTTGGCATCGTCCTCGTCCTCGAGGGCAAGCTGCCACCACTGGCCACGGCTCAGGCTGCCCAGCACCTCGTCGGTGATCTGGGTGCCGGACTTGATGCCCTTGGGACCCTTGACCGCAATCTTGCCCAGGATGATGTCCTTGAGACGGGCATAGATGTTGCGGTCGAGAATGCCGAGCTCGTCGTCCCGGTCACGGGCCAGGCGCTCGATCTCTTCGCGCTCGATCTGGAGGGCACGTTCGTCCTTTTCCACGCCGTGGCGGTTGAAGACGCGCACCTCGACCACGGTTCCGAAATCGCCCGGCTTCACGCGCAGCGAGGTGTCGCGCACGTCACTGGCCTTTTCGCCGAAGATGGCGCGGAGGAGCTTTTCCTCGGGCGTCATCGGGCTTTCGCCCTTCGGGGTGATCTTGCCGACCAGGATGTCTCCCGGCTCCACGTCCGCACCGATGTAGACGATACCGGCCTCGTCGAGGTTGCGCAGGGCTTCCTCGCCGACGTTGGGGATGTCGCGGGTGATCTCTTCCGGCCCGAGCTTGGTGTCACGGGCAGCGACTTCGAATTCCTCGATGTGGATCGAGGTGAAGACGTCGTCGCGCGCGATGCGCTCGGAGATCAGGATCGAGTCCTCGTAGTTGTAGCCGTTCCAGGGCATGAAGGCCACGACGACGTTCTTGCCCAGCGCCAGCTCACCGATGTCGGTGCTGGGGCCGTCGGCAATCACTTCGCCCTTCATCACCTTGTCGCCCACCTTCACCAGCGGACGCTGGTTGATGCAGGTGTTCTGGTTCGACCGCTGGAACTTGCGCATCCGGTAGATGTCGACGCCCGGATCGCCGGGTTCGAGGTCTTCGGTCGCGCGGATCACGATCCGCTGCGCGTCGATCTGGTCGACGATCCCGGCCCGCTCGGCCTGGATCGCCGCGCCCGAGTCCACGGCGACCTTTTCCTCGATCCCGGTGCCGACCAGCGGCGCCTCGGCCCGCAGAAGCGGAACCGCCTGGCGCTGCATGTTCGACCCCATCAGGGCGCGGTTGGCGTCGTCGTTTTCCAGGAACGGGATCAGCGAGGCCGCGACCGACACCAGCTGTTTCGGCGACACGTCGATCAGGTCGACCGATTCATTCGGTGCAAGCGTGTAGTCGCCGTTCTGGCGGGTCGACACGAGGTCGTTCACGAACTTCATGTTCTCGTCGAGGTTGGCGTTGGCCTGCGCCACGGTGTGACGCATTTCCTCGGTCGCGGACATGTAGTGCACTTCGTCCGTGACCGTGCCGTCCTTGACGACGCGGTAGGGCGTTTCGATAAAGCCGTACTTGTTCACCCGCGCAAAGGTGGCGAGCGAGTTGATCAGGCCGATGTTCGGACCTTCCGGCGTTTCGATCGGGCACATCCGGCCGTAGTGCGTCGGGTGCACGTCGCGCACCTCGAAGCCGGCGCGTTCGCGGGTCAGACCGCCCGGCCCGAGGGCCGAGAGGCGCCGCTTGTGCGTCACTTCCGAGAGCGGGTTGGTCTGGTCCATGAACTGCGACAGCTGGCTCGAGCCGAAGAATTCGCGCACGGCGGCTGCGGCGGGCTTGGCGTTGATCAGGTCCTGCGGCATGACGGTGTCGATCTCGACCGACGACATGCGTTCCTTGATCGCGCGCTCCATCCGCAGCAGGCCGACGCGGTACTGGTTTTCCATCAGCTCGCCGACCGAACGCACCCGGCGGTTGCCGAGGTGGTCGATGTCGTCGATGTCGCCGCGGCCGTCGCGCAGGTCGACCAGCGCCTTGACGCAGGCCACGATGTCCTCGCGGTCCAGCGTGCGCTGGGTGTCCGGCTTGTCGAGCGCGAGACGCATGTTCATCTTGACCCGGCCCACGGCCGAAAGGTCGTAACGTTCGGAATCGAAGAACAGCGTGTCGAACAGGTTCGACGCGGCCTCGACGGTCGGCGGCTCGCCCGGGCGCATGACGCGGTAGATGTCCATGAGCGCGCTGTTGCGGTCCATGTTCTTGTCCTGCGCCATGGTGTTGCGCATGTACGGACCGACGTTCACGTTGTCGATGTCAAGAACCGGGATCTCGGTGATGCCCGCGTCCAGCAGCTCTTTCAGGGTGCCGCCGGTGACGTCGCCGTCCTTGTCGACTTCCCAGGTCAGCTCATCCCCGGCCTCGACGTAGATCGCGCCGGTTTCCTCGTTGATGATGTCCTTCGAGGCGTACTTGCCGACGATGTACTGGAACGGAACCAGCAGCGAGGTGATCTTGCCCTCGTCGATGATCTTCTTGACGGCGCGCGGCGTGACCTTCTTGCCGGCCTCGCAGATCACTTCGCCCGTGTCGGCATCGACCAGGTCAAAGGTCGGACGGGTGCCGCGCACCCGCTCGGGGAAGAACTGGGTCGCCCAGCCTTCGCCCTTGCGCAGGGTGTAGGTCACCGTCTCGTAATAGGCGTCCATGATCGCTTCCTGGCCCAGACCCAGCGCATAAAGCAGGGTCGTGACCGGCAGCTTCCGGCGGCGGTCGATGCGCGCAAAGACGATGTCCTTGGCGTCGAATTCGAAGTCGAGCCAGGAGCCGCGGTAGGGAATGATGCGGCAGGCGAACAGCAGCTTGCCCGAGCTGTGCGTCTTGCCCTTGTCATGGTCGAAGAAGACGCCCGGGCTGCGGTGCATCTGGGACACGATCACGCGCTCGGTGCCGTTCACGATGAACGTCCCGTTCGGGGTCATCAGGGGCATGTCGCCCATGAAGACGTCCTGTTCCTTGATGTCCTTGACCGACTTGTTGCCGGTATCTTCATCGATATCGAACACGATCAGGCGCAGGGTGACCTTGAGCGGGGCACTGTAGGTCAGGTCGCGCTGCTGGCATTCCTCGACGTCGAACTTGGGTTTTTCCAGCTCGTAGTCCACGAACTCGAGCACGGCCGTCTCGTTGAAGTCCTTGATCGGGAAGACCGACTGGAACACGCCCTTGATGCCTTCGCCGTCCAGCGGGACCGGCTGGTCGCCGGACTTGAGGAACAGGTCGTACGAGCTTTTCTGAACCTCGATGAGGTTCGGCATTTCAAGGACTTCGCGGATTTTGCCGTAATAGCGGCGGAGGCGTTTCTGACCGAGGAAACTTTGCGCCATGGGGTGCGGACCCTTTCGATTTTTCTCTGCCTGAATGCGCGCTGCCGGGGCCACAGCGACATTCATGTCAGGTACGGCGGGGACCAGATCCATTCTCGGCGCGCGTCCCACGGCGCGCCACTCGATCAGGTCGACCAGCCTTGGGAAACGCTGCGCTGCTGGGCACAGGGCTTGCCGAGACGGGTGAAATTTGCCGATTTTCCGGTAGGATGACCGGATACGGGGGCTTATCAAGTCATGACAAGAATGCGCGCGCCCCTTCCTTTTGACTGAACAGCCTAAAGCGGATTCGAATCGCTCGAACCCGCCAGAGGTTTTCAATTATTCGGTAAAGCGCGCGGACGCAACCCCCATGAGTGTCGGGATATGCGTCTCTACCGTTCGTGAAAGATCGCAAAAAAGCGGGGGGGCGTCAAGCAGTGTCGGGACCCGCAGCCACGGCCCGGCGTCCGGAAGGCCCTGCCCCGGCGCCTGGATCAGCAGGCGCGACCGATGGGGCGGCCCCTGCCCCGGCTGGCCAAACCTCTCGGGATCCGGCCGATCGCGCGGGCGCCGAAACGCAGACAGGCGCCCCCATGCGGGAGCGCCTGCGCAGTAAACCAGCCCGAAGGCCGGGATTACTTGAGTTCGATCTCGGCGCCAGCTGCTTCCAGCTTGCTCTTGATCTCTTCGGCTTCTTCTTTCGAAACGCCTTCCTTGACGGCCTTGCCACCGGCTTCCACCAGTTCCTTGGCTTCTTTCAGGCCCAGGCCGGTGATGCCGCGGACTTCCTTGATCACGTTGATCTTGGAGGCGCCGGCCGACTTCAGGATGACGTCGAATTCGGTCTGTTCCTCTTCGGCTGCACCGGCGTCGGCGCCGCCTGCGGGGCCGGCCATCATGACCGCGCCACCGGCTGCGGGCTCGATGCCGTACTCGTCCTTGAGGATGGTTTTCAGTTCTTGTGCTTCGAGCAGGGTCAGACCCACGATTTGCTCTGCAAGTGCTTTCAGATCAGCCATTTTTCAGCTCTTTCCGTTATCAGATGTGTTCCAACGCCAGGCGAATGCCCACGTCGCAAGTTCTCAGGTTGCTTACGCCGCCTTTTCCTCGATCGTCTTGAGGATGGAGGCGATGTTCGAAGCAGGTGCGCCAATGGCACCGGCGATGTTGGAGGCAGGTGCGCCGATCATGCCGACGATGGTAGCAATAAGCTCCTCGCGCGACGGCATCTTCGACACGGCTTCCACGCCGGCCCGGTCCAGAGCGGTCTCGCCCATTGCACCGCCAAGGATTTCAAACTTCTTGTTATCCTTGGCGAAGTCCTCGGCCACCTTGGCTGCTGCCACGGGGTCCTCGGAAAAGGTGAGAACGGTCATGCCCGTCAGCAGGCCTGCCATGCTTTCGCAGGGCTTGCCGCTCAGGGCGATCTTGGCGAGCCTGTTCTTGGCGACACGCACGGACGCATCCGCGGCACGGGCACGTGCGCGAAGGTCCTGCATCTCGGCAACCGTGAGGCCTGCGTAGTGGGCAACCACGACGACGCCAGAGCTTTCGAAGATCTGGCCGAGTTCGTCGACCACTTTCTCTTTCTGGGCTCTATCCACAGTTTCACTCCAAGTTGTGGAGGGCGGACCCTCCGGCTCTTTTCGACAGGGGAAACCCCTGCCAGTAAGGTCCGAATTTGGGTCGACGCATCTGTGGTAGGCCAGCGGTGAGGCTGACCTGGAAAAGATGACTCTTCCCGTCTCGGGCAGGACTTACGGGCCTTCGGCCCACCCACCGTCTCGGACGAACACAGGCGCTCGCGAATCGCGAACGCCTGCTGGGGGGTTCTCTAGACCAAGATTTCCGCCCTGCCAAGCCCGAACCCCGCGGGCCGACGAAAAAGGGCGGGCCCGCAGGCCCGCCCCTCGATCTGTCAGATGTCCCGCAGGATCACTCGGTCGCGGCATCCGCGACGTCGACCGACACACCCGGACCCATGGTCGAGGTGAGCGAGATCTTCTTCATGTACGAGCCCTTGGCACCCGACGGCTTGGCACGGGCCACGGCCGACACGAAGGCACGGACGTTCTCGACCAGCTTGTCCTCGTCGAAGGACGCCTTGCCGACGCCGGCCTGGATGATCCCGGCCTTCTCGACCTTGAACTGGACCTGGCCGCCCTTGGCGGATTTGACCGCTTCGGCAACATCCATGGTCACGGTGCCGACCTTGGGGTTCGGCATCAGGTTCCGGGGGCCCAGGACCTTACCGAGACGGCCGACGATCGGCATCATGTCCGGGGTCGCGATGCAGCGATCGAACTCGATCTTGCCGCCCTGGATGGTCTCCATCAGGTCCTCGGCACCGACGATGTCCGCACCGGCAGCCGTGGCCTCATCGGCCTTGGCGCCACGGGCGAAGACGGCGACGCGAACGGTCTTGCCGGTGCCGTTCGGCAGCGACACGACACCGCGGACCATCTGGTCGGCGTGACGGGGGTCGACGCCCAGGTTCATCGCGACCTCGATGGTCTCGTCGAACTTGGCGTTGGCGGTGGATTTCACCAGCTTGACCGCCTCGGCGACCGTCAGGTTTTCCTTGCCTTCGAAAGCCTCGCGCAGGGCGCGGGTACGCTTACCTTGCTTTGCCATGATTTACCCTTTCACCTCGATGCCCATCGACTTGGCCGAGCCAACGATGATCTGCATTGCTGCCTCGACGTCGTTCGCGCTGAGGTCCTTCATCTTGGCTTCGGCGATCTCGCGGACCTGCTTGACGGTCACGGAGGCGACGGTCTCGCGGCCGGGCTTCTCGGCACCGCGGGGGCGGTTCCGCTTGCCCACGGGCTTCAGGCCGGCGGCCTGCTTCAGGTAGTAAGACGCGGGCGGCGTCTTGATGTCCATGGTGAAGGACTTGTCCTGGTAGTAGGTGATCACGGTCGGGCACGGCGCACCGGGCTCCATGTCCTGCGTCTTGGCGTTGAACGCCTTGCAGAATTCCATGATGTTGATGCCGCGCTGACCCAGCGCCGGACCGACCGGCGGGGAGGGGTTGGCTTTGCCTGCAGGGATCTGCAGCTTCATCTTGCCCATCAGCTTCTTGGCCATTGGGTGTCTCCTTTTCCATCTGCCCTGCAACGCGTCGCGGGGCGGTCATGTGGCGTGGTCCGGTCCGGCGATCGCGATCGCCTCGCCTCCCACGATAGAATCACACGACCAAGCGAACTCGGTCGTGATCTGGGGGCGCTTATACCCTGAGTTCCAATTTGACAAGTGAGTTGAGTGCGGCGCTACTCGGCCGCTGCATGGCGCGCGCCGGTGCCGTCACGGCCCATCTCCTCGAAAACCCAGTCGCGAAACGCGCCGATCATCGGATCGCCGGCACGCGCGGCCGGGTAGGCGACCGAATAGATCGTCACAGGCATTGTTACCGCATCGAACAGGCGGATCAGCCGACCTGACTCGATCGTATGACGCACCATCATGTCATAGGCCAGCGCGACCCCCTGCCCCTGCTCGGCCGCAGTGGTTGCCAGTTCGCAATTGGGAAAGACCGGCCCGCGCGGCAAGGACGGAGGCGCGACCCCGGCAGCAGTGAACCATTCCTCCCAGGCGTCCAGCACCTCGTCATGCATCAACGTCAACCGCCCGAGGTCCGCCGGTGCCTGCACGTTCTCGCGCCTGGCCAGCTGCGGGCAGATGACCGGATAGCGCCAGCTCGTCATGAACGGTTCGGTCACAACACCGGGCACGGGATCATCGGCCCACTGGATGACGCAATCCGACTCGTTGGTGGCAAAGTCGGTCGAGGGCGCCCCGGTCGACACCTTGAGCCGCACGCGATCGCCGAAGGACAACCGCGACAGCCGCGGCACCAGCCAACGAGCCGCGAAGCCCGGCGTGCAGAGCAAGCGAAACGGTCGCTCTCCGGCCTCCTTCACTGATCGCGTCGTCTCGTCGAAGGCGTCCAGCAGACCGGTCAGGCGCCCCGAGTAGCCGCGCCCGGTCAGCGTCAGGGCAATCGCGTTGCCCCGTCGTTCGAACAGCTTGGTATCTAGATATTCTTCGAGCGCGCGGATCTGGTGACTGACAGCCGAAGGCGTCAGGCACAGCTCATCGGCTGCGGCCTTGAAGCTGACGTGACGTGCCGCGGCCTCGAAGGCGCGAACCGCGGCAAAGGGTGGAAACCTGCGGGCCATCGTTGAATTCCCTTCAACGGAGCATGAAAAACCGTCTTTTGCGCATGACGCAACGGCAGCCTAGCATCCTTGGCATCCACAATCAAAACCCCCGGAGGCCGACATGAGGCTGACCCACCGCTTTGGCGCGCCTATGGCGTGCGCCCTCTCAATGCTTGCCTGCTCGACCAGTAGCGCCGCCGCTGCGGAAGCGGACCTGTTGGCCTGGCGCGATGCCGAAACGCTTCCCGCGCTCGTCGCGCAGCTCGAGGACTGGCTTGACGCCAACACCGCCCTGCCCCGCCGGGATACCGCCCCCGAGATCCGCCTTGTCTCGCAGGCCCGCGCGGCCTCGATGGGAACCGCCCGCCACGCCTCGCAAGAGGGGATGGCGCGCGGCATCTACGACACCGAGACAGAGGTGGTCTATCTTGTCAGCCCCTGGGACAAGCGCGACCCGCGGGACGTGAGCGTCCTGCTGCACGAGCTGGTGCATCACCGGCAGGCGGAGGCCGGGCATTGGTACTGCCCGGGCGCACAGGAAGAGCCGGCCTACCGCCTTCAGGATGAATGGCTGTCCGGGATGGGCCTTGCGGCAGACATCAACTGGATCGCTGTCGTGCTGGAATCGTCCTGCACCCCGCGTGACATCCACCCGGACTGAAAAAGGGCGCCCGAAGGCGCCCCTGATCTTTCCACGATGTTTGGCAGTTTACTGCTTGGTCACCTGGGTGAATTCCAGCTCGACCGGGGTCTCGCGGCCGAAGATCGACACCGACACCTTGAGGCGCTGGTTGTCCTCGTCGACTTCCTCGATCATGCCGTCGAAATCCTCGAACGGGCCGTCGTTGACCTTGACCCGCTCGCCGATCTCGAAGTGGATCAGGGTGCGCGGGGTCTCTTCGCCTTCCTGGACGCGGTTGAGGATCGCGTTGACCTCGGCGTCGCGCATCGGCATCGGGCGGCCCTGCGGACCGAGGAAGCCGGTGACCCGGTTGATCGACTGGATGAGGTGGTAGCCGCGGTCCGACATCTCCATCCGCACCAGCACGTAGCCGGGCATGAAGCGCCGTTCGGTCGTGACCTTCTTGCCGCGACGGACCTCGATCACCTCTTCGGTCGGGACCAGCACCTCTTCGATCTCGTCCGTGAGGCCGTTTTCCTCGGCCGAGGTCCGGATCTGCTCTGCCACTTTCTTTTCGAAGTTCGACAGCACGCTCACGGAATACCAACGTTTGGCCATGGCGACATTCGTCCTCGTTCTGGTGCGCGTTCCCTCGGGGAACAAAAAATCGGCGCGCAACTTGATTCGCCGCGCGCCTTGGAATGATGGCTGGTCTCGTAGCGCCCCGGGGACCGAAGATCAACCCTCGGGCGCGGCCTGCATGGCTCAGCCGAAGAGGTCGAGCACGCCGGTCAGCCCGGTGCGGATCAGAAGGTCCACGAGGGCAAAGAAAATCGCTGTCAGCGTCGCCATGATGAAGACCATGACGGTGGTCAGCAGCACTTCGCGGCGGGTCGGCCAGGAGATCTTGGCGACTTCGTCGCGGGTCTGCTGGACGAACTGGAGGGGGTTGGTGCGGGCCATGCGAAAGGTTCCTTGCGTGTCCGGGGGCAGATACGCCGAACGGGCCGCGAATTCAAGGCCCGCTTGCGCCCCGGGCGGTCAGGCCGAGCGATGCAGCCGGTTCAGAGGCTCGCCCGCGGGCAGTTGCGGTTCCGAGAAGTCGGGCAGCATGACCCTGTCCTGCCACCTGCCGGGCAGCCGGGCCAGAAAGCTTTCAAGCCGGCCCACGTTGCGTTCGGCCCGGGCGCGCAGCTCCTCCTGCGTCCCGGGGGCGCGGGCCTCGCGCCCTGCCAGCCAACGCGCGCCGATCGCCTCGACACGGTCATGGCCGAGCATCAGCCAGATGCCGAGCCCCAGCCAAACGGCAAAGAACACCACGCCGACCACGGCCCAGAAATACAGGTAGATGACCGCGAGGAACACCAGCAGCCCGGCATGCCTTGGACGCAGCCGGAAGCGCGCGGGGGCGGTCCCCTCTTCGCGCTGCACCGCCCGCTCCTCGGCGCGACTGAGCCGCCCCGGCCCGGCAATGCGCGAACTGCGGCGGCGCGAGACATCGGGCGCGACCGGCGCGTCCTCGCCCGGTTCGGGCAGGTCTTCCCAGCTGCGCGGCGCCTGCGCCCAGCGACCGACGCGGATCGGCGCCTCGGGCTGCAGGAAATCGAGCTCGGGAAAGGACAGGTCCTCGATCACGGCGCGGATCTTCTTCGCGGTCGAGACGGGCGCCGCCGCCTGGGCCGACGCCTTCGGAGCCTCGGGCACGCCCGCATCATAGGGGTCGCGCGACTGCTCCTTCATCAGCGCCGCAACGGCCGAGCGAATGGCGCCTTCGTCCGGCGTATCCTGGTCTTCCGCTTGATCGAGCGCCATCCCGGCTATCCTTTTCGCGCCCCTGAACCCTGGCGAAACGAACCGTCGGCCGGGAACATTGGCCGTCGATTCTTTCCAACGCAATTTCAGCGATTAACCTTAATGACAAAGGGGGCCAAAATATGACGCGACCGCGACACGACCAAAAGATGTGCGTCGGTGGGGCTGTTTCCTGATGTCGGGAGGATGGCAGGGGCAGCAGGGTTCGAACCCGCGACCTACGGTTTTGGAGACCGTCGCTCTACCAGCTGAGCTATACCCCTGTGGTGGTGCGCTGCTTAGATTCTTTCGGGCAGAGCGTCAATCCGGTTATCACCCAGGTTATCAGTTTCTCGCTTCGTGCTCGTTCTGCTCACGGCGTCCTCCAGATCTTTCGGTCATCGGCGGCTGTGCGCCCGCGCATGCCCTCACCGGCCAAGTCAGCAAAATTGATCACCATCGCTTTCGCGTTGTGTCCGTTTGACGACAAGATCTCGTCGTCGCATCCGGCCCATGCCAGCTCAATGACGCCCCGACACCAAAGCCCATGCCGATCGAACTCAATGAGGCGCCCCTGGATTTGTGGACGCTCTTGGGTGCATCGACCTGTTCCACAACCCCAAGCGCAAGCAAAGGCACAATGGCATTCTGTCGCCCGCTGATTCCCCGGATCAGACGGCCGAAACCAAGCAAGGCAGGTGCCTGCAAACCTGCGGGCACCTCGAGACAGGACTGCGTCGAGGGTCTCCGGGCCTGAATGACAGCCCTGCGCCTGAACTTGCCTTGGCGGCATTGTGGACAGTGCCCATCGGAGCCACCGCAGAAGACAGCCACATCGGTTTGCCAACCACCGCGTCCTGCCTTAGTGGCGCGGATGTGCCCGATGGTCCTCGAGGATCAATTCGGCAGCACGCGCACCAAAGGCCATCGCCGGGCCGTTGGTATTGCCCGACACGGTGGTGGGCATGGCCGAACAATCGACGACGCGCAGCCCGTCGACACCGTGGACGCGGCAGCGCCCGTCGGTCACGGAGGTGTTCGGATCCAGACCCATGGCACAACTGCCCGACCCGTGCAGGCCTGGGCTCATCATCCATTTCAGTTCCTCGATCAGATCGGCGTCGGACTGAACGGCGGCACCGGGAATCCGCTCGGCCCCGACGAAGGGGCGCAGGGCCTCGGAACCGGCCAGTCGCCGCAGCAGGCGGACAAGCTCCACCGCCTTGCGCCGATCCCCGTCCTCACGCCACCAGCCGGCATCGACCACCGGCATGGCCAGCGGATCGCGCGACGCGATCTCGACCGAGCCGCGACTGTCCGGCCGCAGGTGAAAGCCCGCGAACATGATCCCCGGCTCTGGCGAGACCGGCCCCCGCCCCGGTTCCAGCTTGCGCTCCCGCGAGGAGCGCATCGCGAAAGGCGTGACCCCCAGCTGCATGTCGGGCCAGCTGCGATCCCCATCCGACGCGTACAGCATCGTCAGCGGCACACCGACCCGGCTCATCAGACCCCTTTGCCCGGCAAAATACTGCAGCGCGTTGCGGTAAAGCCGCCAGCCGGTATATTCCCGGTTCAGCCCCGGATCGTTGCGCAAATCATAGGTCAGCGTGACCATCTGGTGATCTGTCAGGTTGCGCCCGACGGTCGGCAGGTCGCGCAGGACCTCGATCCCGTGTTGCGCAAGAAGCGCGCCCGGACCGATCCCCGACAATTGCAGCAGTTTCGGCGACTGGTAGACACCGGCCGACAGGATCACCTCGCGTCCTGCGCGCAGGGTTTCGCGACCGGCCCCGCGCAGGATCTCGACCCCGGTGGCGCTCCCCTGCTCGATCACGACGCGGGCCACCTGCGCGCCGCTGCGCACGGTCAGGTTGGGCCGCCGAAGCGGCGCCACGAACGCGGCATGGGCCGACACGCGCCGCCCCTTCGGATCGATCGTGTGCTGGGTCCAGCCCACGCCATCGGCGCCGGGGGTGTTGATGTCGTCACGAAAGGGCAGCCCGATCGACTTTGATGCCTCGATCGTTGCGCGCATGACCGGCGTGTCCAACACGGACTGGCTGATCTGCAGCGGGCCATCGGTGCCGCGCGACGGGTCGGCGCCCGGGGCGGTGTAGCATTCGATCTGTCGAAAGCAGCGCTCGACCGACGCCCAGTCCCAGTCGGACAGGCCCATGTCGCGCCAACCGTCATAGTCGCGGGGCAGGCCGCGCAGATACCACATGCCGTTCACGGCGCTGGACCCGCCCAGGCCACGCCCGTAATTCCAGCTTTCGGGGCCGCGATCCAGCTGGTCACGCACCGGGAATTGCCAGTAATAGCGCGGATTTCCGGCCAGCTTCATGAACCCGGCGGGCATCTTGATAAAGGGGTGGCGGTTGGCGCCGCCTGCTTCCAGCAACAGGACACGGATGCCCGGATCCTGGCTGAGCCGATTGGCCAGAACGCACCCCGCGGAGCCGGCTCCGACGATGATGTAATCATAATCGCTCATGTCCGGCCGTCCTGCGCCAAGGTGGTATCGGGGTCGAGCAGGCGACGCAGGTAACCTTGTTGCGCCGCAACCATTTCGAAACCGCTGCCGTGCGAGGTGATGTGCCCCTCCCATTCGCAGGACAGATCGCCTTGCCAGCCTGCCGCGATGAACGGCGCAAGGTTGGCCGCGGTGTCGATGGCGGGGTCTTCCTGCGTTTCGGGGTCGCAATCGTAGAACTTGGCGTGCAGATGCAGCACCTGCGGCATGATCTCGGACCAGCGGGCCGGATTGCCGCGCCCGATGATGCCGAAAATCAACGAGATGTCCGATACCAGCTGCGGGTCGATCCCGGCGTCGGCGCACCAGTCGGCAAAGGCGGCCATGCGGTCGGGCGGGGTCAGCGCATCGTCGTGCCACAGCTCTGTCGCGCAATCCAGAACCGCTTGCGGGGCGCCCAGATCCTCGCGGAAATGGGCGATCTGCACCTGCGGCACGGCGCGCGCAGCCGCGCCAAAGTCGGGGATAAAGCCCAGAAGGGGCGATTTCACCTGTTCGAACATCTCGCGGTACCCCTCAATCACCGGGTGGTCCAGGAACAGCGGGGCGTGGACTTCCAGCCCCATGCGCATGTCCAGCGATTCCGCCAGCGGCACCAGCGCCCGGATCACCGCAGGAGTGGCCGCGTGCTGGAAGCGTACCAGCGAAAACCCCAGCCGCCGTGCTGATCGCATCTGGCGGGCGTGGAATGCGACAAGCTCCTCGTCGGACACCGCCTGGCCGGGGCGCAGAAACCGGTCTGCGGTGATGCCCAGGCAGGTCGCCGTCAGCCCCGCGGCCTGAACGGCGTCCCGAAACTGGCCGGCTTCGGCATCGGTGACGTCCGGAAAACTGCGAAAGCTTTGAAAGCCCACGGCTTCCAGGCCCGGCCCGAGGCCCAGCCGCCCGGTTTCGGCGATCAGATCCTTCAGATCATGGCTGCGCGCAAAGAACTCGTTGGTGAAGCTGTACAGCGATACGCCCAGCCGGATTCCGTGTGCCGGGCTCATGCCGCGCGCATCCTGCTTTGGCCGATGGCGCTGCGGTGCAGGGTCTCGGCGTAAGGCGGGAAGAACGACAGCCGGACCACGCACTCATATGCGCGGCCGGGTGCGGGATCGGACCAGGGCGCGGCAATCTCCATCGTGTCGGTGAGGAACCAGTATTCCCCCGTCAGATCGGCCATGTCCCCCAGCGGCCGGGTGCGGCCGTTCAGCGAAAAGCTCAGCCGATCGGCGTCGATCTCGACCCCGTCGATCGACAGCCCGTCTATGCGGATCACCGACAGCGGCAGCGACTGATACCACGGCAGACGCAGGCCCAGGCTCAGGGCGTTCGGCCGGGCCTTCAACGTATCGGGATCGATCAAAACGTCTGCGAGCATTCGCCCTCCTAGTGCCACCAGCATCCGGATTAGTGATATGAGTACAGATCAGTATGTTCCATAAAATACGACGTCAACACAAAATTTGAAGCGCGCTCATTTTCATGATATCCGAACAAATATCATATTTCATTAGGTCAAAAATAGTTCTTGACAGAAATAAATGATCCAACTTAGCGTAAAAACACAAAACTGAGCACGCTCCAAAAATGCTCGCACCGCAACTGGGAGAAAGCAAAATGACATACCACCGCCACGTCTTGGGCATCTCGGTCTCGGCCGGCCTGATGCTTTCCTCGGCCCTGCCGTCACTGGCGCAAGAGGCGTCGCTGCGCCTTGTCGCACCCGCCAGTGCGGTGGGTGACGCGTTGCAGCAGCTGGCCGACGCCTATGCCGCCGCACATGACGGCGTGCGCTTCACGGTCCAGAAATTCCCCTCGGGCGACAATTACGGCCAGGCAGTGATCACGCAGATCCAGTCCGGATCGGCCCCGGACCTGATCTATACCAATGCGGGTTACGGCAGCCTGGAATCGCTGATGCCCCTGGGCCAGGCCGGTCACCTGGCCGATCTGTCGGGCGGCGCCTGGGTCGCGAACTTTCCCGACAGCGCACATGACGTCTATTACGATGGCGACAACCTCTACGGCCTGCCTTTGTCGCTGACGTCGGTCGGGTTGATCCACAATACCGCGATGCTGGAAAAGCTGGGCATCGCCTATCCCGAAACCGAAGAGGATTTCTTTGCCGCCTGCGCAGCGGCGGCCGAGCAGGGCGCGAGCTTTTCGGCCGCGTCCGGGGCCTTCCCCTATTACATCGTCGAAACGATCGCGGCCTCTAAGGTGTATACGGAAACGCCTGACTGGAACGCCAAGCGCCGCGACGGAGAGGTCACCTTTGCCGAAACGCCCGGCTGGACGGCCACGTTCGAGACGTTCAAACGGATGGCCGACGAGGGCTGTTTCCAGCGCGGCTTCGAAGCGGCCAGCGTACCGGACCTGTTTGCCGCCATGGCGGGCGAACTGGCGGCGTCGAATGTCGGCCCGGTCACCCTGGGCGGTGCAGTCCTGCGAATGAACCCGTCCCTGTCGCTGGAAATCGGTCCCTGGCCGGCAGGCGATCAGACCGTCGCGCTGGGGTTCTACAACGATGCGCTGTCCGTGGCCGCTACGTCGCAGCACCTCGACGTGGCGCTGGATTTCGTTGGCTGGCTGGCCGAGCCCGAGCAGCAGCGCGCCTTCAACGGCATCACCGGAGGTGTGTCCCCTGTAGATGTGACCGAGGGCACCTACCCGGCCATGATCGCGCGGCTGGCCCCGTATTACAGCGCGGGCGAGATCGTGGGCCTGCCGCATACCGGCTGGACCAAGCTGGAAGTGCGCGATGCGTTGAACCGTGGCGCCACGCAGATCGTGACGGGTCAGGCCACCATCCCCGACGTGCTGGCCGCCATGGATGCGGCCTGGGGCGCCGCCGAGTAATCTGGACCGTCCCCGGCGCCGCCAAGCAGTGCCGGGGACGCACGCGACCAGCCGTTACGGCAAGCACGTGCAGATCTGTTAGACTGGCGGTGACGCCCACCATGACTTGAAAGTCCGTTCATGTTGTCCCCAACTGCGGCCCGCGCCCCCCTGAGCTGGGCGATCCCTGCGATCGTCATCATGTTGCTGTTCCATTACGCGGCCTTCGTGGCCGGCGGGTGGTACGCCTTTACCGACTGGAACGGGCTGACCCGCCCGAATTTCGTGGGGCTCGACAATTTCCGCAGGGTCCTGACCAGCGAAGAGGCCCGATCGGCCCTGGGCAACACCCTGTTCCTGACGGTGTTCTACGTCACCCTGTCCAATGCCATCGGGCTTGGGCTGGCGATGCTGCTCAACGGCTCGCTGCGCGGGCGCAATGCCCTGCGGGTGCTGTTCTTTGCCCCGGTGGTGATGAGCCCGCTGGCCGTGTCCTATGTCTGGAAGTTCATCTTTGCCGTCAACGGCCCGATCAATGCCGGGCTGGAGGGGGTCGGGCTCGACTCTGCGACGCGCGTCTGGCTGGGCGACCCCGATACCGCGATCTGGGCGGTTCTGGTGGTCATGGTCTGGCAGTTCTCGGGGCTGTGCATGGCCTTTTACCTCGCCGGGTTGCAGGGCATCCCCGATGAAGTGCTGGAAGCTGCGGAAATCGACGGTGCATCGCGCTGGCGCCGGTTCAGGAAAATCATCTTTCCGCTGCTGGCACCTGCCGCCACCGTGTCGATCGCCCTGCCCACGATTTTCGGCCTGCGCACCTTCGACCAGGTCATCGCGTTGACGTTTGGCGGGCCGGGCTATGCCACCGAAACCCTTGCCACACAGATTTTCAAGCAGACCTTCGGCTTTGGCCGCTTCGGCTACGGCGCCGCCTTTGCGCTGGTGCTGACGGCCCTCGTGCTGGTCGTCTCGTCGATCCAGCTGATCGTTCTGCGTGCCAGAGAGGACCGCCTGTGACCCGCTCTCCGTTTGCCATGTACGGCCGCGAACTGGGTGCGCTTGCGCTCGCCCTGCTCTGGTGCGTGCCGTTCTATTACCTGGCCATCGTGTCGCTGAAACCCACCACCGAGATCTTTGCCGATCCGGTCGGGTTTCCCGACAGGCTGGAATTCGCCAACTACGCCGAGGCCTGGGCCGGCACCATGGGCGTGAGCCTGGGCAAGGCGATGCTGAACAGCCTGATCGTGACCGTGGGCTCGGTGCTGTCGGTGATCCTGATCGGCTCGGTCACGGCCTATGTCATCGCCCGCAACGGACGCCGCATGGGCACCCTGATGTATTTCTTCTTCGTGGCGGGGATCATCCTGCCGCACCAATTGTCGGTGGTGCCGCTGTATTCGGCGATGCGCCAGATCGGGCTGGTGGGCAATCACCTGGGCCTGATCGTGCTGTATTCGGGCCTGATGACGCCGATGTCGGTGTTTCTCTATTCCGGCTTCGTGCGCACATTGCCCGCCGATTATGAGGAAGCGGCCGAAGTGGATGGGGCCAGCCGGGGCCGGATCTTTCGCATGGTGATCTTTCCCCTGCTCGCGCCCGTGACCGGGACCGTTGCGGTGATGGTCGGCATGGTCGTCTGGAACGACTTCTTCATACAGCTCATCTTCCTGTCGGGCAGCCCTGCCCAGACTCTCCCGGTGGCGATCTACGGCTTTGTCGGGGAGTTCTCGGCGCGGTGGAACCTCGTGTTCGCGGCGGTCTTCGTGTCGATCGCGCCCATCCTCGCCTTCTACCTCTTCGCGCAACGCCAGCTGATCCAAGGCTTTACCGGCGGCATCAAGTAACGGAACACCCAATGGCCAAGATCCAATTCGACGGCGTCGGCAAACGCTATGACAACGGCGCGCACGCGGTGCGCGACCTGAACCTGACCATCGAGGATGGCGAGTTCATGGTGGTGGTCGGCCCTTCGGGCTGCGGCAAGAGCACGGCATTGCGCATGGCCGCCGGACTTGAACCCATCACCGAAGGCCGCCTGCTGTTCGACGGCCACGAGGTCAACGCCTTGTCGGCCCGCGACCGGGACGTGGCGATGGTGTTCCAGAATTACGCGCTCTATCCGCATATGACGGTGTCCGAGAATATCGCCTTTCCGCTGGCCAGCCGCGGCATGGCCAAGGACGAGATCGCGCAGCGCGTCGCCCGCGCGGCCGAGACGCTGGGCCTGACCGAGTATCTGTCGCGGCGGCCCAAGGCCCTGTCCGGCGGTCAGCGCCAACGCGTCGCCATGGGTCGCGCCATCGTGCGCGATCCGCGACTGTTCCTGATGGACGAGCCCCTGTCGAACCTTGACGCCAAGCTGCGCAACCAGATGCGGGCCGAGATCATCGGCCTGCAAAAGACCCAGGGCGTGACCACGCTGTACGTGACCCATGATCAGACCGAGGCGATGACGATGGGCGACCGGATTGCGATCATGCGGGGCGGCGTGCTGCAGCAGGCCGGGGCGCCGCGCGACTTGTATGATCACCCGGCCAACCTGTTCGTGGCGGCCTTTATCGGCTCGCCCGCCATGAACCTGTTCCAGGCCGACCTTCGGTTCACCGACTCCGGCCCGGTGCTGGTCACCTCCGGCGGCACGCTGGAACTGGGCCCGGGCGCCGCCCTTCCCGCGCGCGCGCGCGACCACGACAACCGGACGGTCGTGGTCGGGTTGCGGCCCGAACATCTGTCGCTTGGTGACGGGCCCGGCCCGTCGCTTGCGGCAACCCTGACCCTGACCGAGGAACTGCCGCCCGAGAAATTGCTGCACACGCTGATCACGGCCGAAACGCCGATGACCGACCAGGTGGTCGCGGTCGCCGCGGACGTGGATGCCAGCGCGGTCGGCGATCTGGCGCAGGATGCGCGGGCGCACCGGTCGCGCCTTGTCGCACGCCTGCCGGTCGACACGCCGGTGCCGGCATCTGGACCGCTGGACTTGCGGTTCGATCCGGCACGGCTGCACCTGTTCGATGCCCGGGATGGACAAGTCATCCGCTAGGCTGCCGTGGGACTTTCGTTGCGCGCAAAATCGCCGTAGATCCTTTGAATGGGCATTTGAGGACAGATCGAGCCGTGAGCAAGCCGACCCGAAAGACGACCGCGCAGGCGGATGGTGAGACCCGGCCGCGCACGGGACGGGCCAAGCTGGAACGTCAGAAGCGGATCCGCGAGGCGTCGCGGGCCCTGTTCATGTCGAAGGGCTACGAAGAGACCACGGTGCGCGAGATCGCGCACCTGGCCAATGTCGCGCAGGGAACATTGTTCCTGTACGCCAGTTCCAAGCGCGACCTGTTGTTCATGCTGTTCAACGAGGTGCTGGAAGATGCCACCAGCGATGTCCAGGACCTGGCCGAGGCCGATATTTCCATCATGGAATATCTCATGCACATTTCGCTGGACCACCTTGTTAGGTTGACCGACGACCTCGTGATCGCCCGCGACGCCCTGGCACATCTGAACAATTACGACCGGTCCGAGCAATCCACGCGCTTCCGCGAGATCTACTCGAGCACCACCGGCGCCATTTCGCAGCGATTTGCCCGGGCCGCCGAGGCCGGAGAATTGCGACCGGACCTGGATGCCGATGCCATGGCCTCCATGGCGCAGGCGCTGATCATCGAGATGTACCGAAATTACATCTGGGCCGATATTCCCGACATTCGCGGGTCGATGCGGCGGATCTTCAAACAGATCGAGGTGATGCTGCGCGGGTTGGACGCAAACGCCGGCGCCCTCGCCATCAAGTCGGAAAAACTGCGCGACTGGAAATCCTGACGATCCGGGCCTGTCGCCCGGGTCCACATGCGATCTCTTGCAGGTTTTAGGCGCGCCGGCCCCGGTCACGCCACAGGGTTCGTGGCGCATCGGTGCGACACCTGGACCGCGACTCCTGTTGGCTCTCGGGGATGGGGGCTTGTCCCACCTCTTCCATCATCTCAACACCTTGGCCGGGGTTTTTCCTGCCGAGACATTTCCTTGGCGGTGCGTCGAGGCAGTCGCAGAACCGATTCAGATCTTGATCCGAGCCGGCCGCGAGATCACGGCGCCGTGGCAGCCAGCGCCGCACCCGGCGGTTGGTGTTCCAGACGGCTCGTGCTTGCCAGGGCGAGGAGGCACCGAAGAACCACGGTTGGGTCCCGAGTTCTGCCAGGAGCTGCGGCCAGCTGACGAACCCGGTGCCGCGATCTGACCCAAGCCGACCCTCCCGGCCGGACCGGCGCAAGCGTCGGCAACCACGCGCGTCACGCCTTCGTCTTTGACAGCACCAGCAACGTCATCATCCCGATCGGCGGCAGGGATGTCTGCATCTCGACCGCGAGGTCGGGTTCCTTCAAGACCGTCTCGATCTCGAAATCCGAATGCCACCCAAGCAGGTTCGACAAGGGCGCCGCAGCCTGTTCCACCCTCGACAGCAGCCCATGATCCCGCTTGAAATGGTTGGTGATGACCACCTTGCCACCCGGTTTGCACACCCGTGCGATCTCGGACATGACCCGTTCCGGCTCCGGCACCACGGACAGCACGTGCATCGCGGCGATGGCGTCGAAGTGCCCGTCGGGGAAATCCAGCGTCCGGGCATCCATCTGCCGCAGCGCCACCACGTGCTTGAGGTCCAAGTCCCGCACCTTGGCCCGGGCCTTGGCCAGCATCTCTTCGCTGAAGTCGATGCCGGTCACCTCGAGGTCGGGCCGGTAATGCTGCAACGACAGCCCGGTGCCGACTCCAACTTCCAGCACCGTGCCGGATCGACCATTGATGTATTCGACGGCCTGCCGCCTGCCGACATTCGTAATCGCGCCGAACGTCCGATCGTAGACCGGCGCCCACCGCTTGTAAGAGCTTTGAACTGCCTTGATGTCCATCGCGATCCTCTGCGCCTCCTTCAGCGTCTTCTTTGGTCCAGCAAAGCCCAGATCACCGTGCCGATATAGGCCACGCACAGGGCGACCAGCGAAATCCAAGGGTGTATCAACACCGCGGCGGCAACCACGGCAAATCCGACAAGGAAGTACTTCACGTTGCGGCGCGAGATCTTCGATTTCTTGAACGACCAGGTCGGAATGCGGCTGATCATCAGGAATCCGACGCCGACCATGTAGACCGCGATCAATGGGCCGGGAAGGATCGGTGCATCCGAAAAGGCGAACGACAGGTACATCGGCAGCATGACCAGAAGCGCGCCCGCAGGCGCCGGAACGCCGACGAAATAGGCCGCGTCTGCCTTGGAGTCCTTTGCCTTGTCGCTCACGTTGAAGCGGGCCAGGCGCATGACGCCGCAGACCGCGTAGACGAGAACGGCCAGCCAGGCGGCGCTGGGCAGATCCTGCAGGACCCAGAAATAGACGATCAGACCGGGCGCGACCCCGAAGTTCAGAAAGTCGGCCAGCGAATCGAGCTCTGACCCGAACTTGCTGTCGCTTCCCAGAAGACGCGCCATCCGCCCATCCAGCCCGTCAAGGACCGCAGCGGCCAGGATCAACTGAACTGCCGTCACGAACTCCTCCCGAAAGCCTTCGCGAATGGCCGACAGCCCGGCACAGATCGCCGCGATCGTCATCATGTTCGGCAGCAGCTGGATCAGCGCGAACTCGTTCGGGGGTTTGTTCGGGGCGTCGGACATCGTGGTGCCCCCTCAGTCCCGGACCGTTTCGGACAGGTCGGCGATGACGGTCTCGCCGGCGATCATGGTTTGGCCGAGCGCGACCTGCGGGACCACGCCCTCGGGCAGGTAGACATCCAGGCGCGATCCGAAGCGGATCAGGCCGAACCGCTCGCCGGTCGCCAAGACGTTGCCTTCGCTGGTGAAACAGACGATGCGCCGTGCGACCAGGCCGGCGATCTGCACCACGGCCAGGTCACGCCCGTCTTCCATTTCGATCCGCAGCCCATTCCTTTCGTTGTCCGAGCTGGCCTTGTCGAGCGACGCGTTGAAGAACTTTCCAGGGCGATAGGCAATCTTCGTGATCCTGCCCGAGATCGGCACCCGGTTCACGTGGCAGTTGAAGACACTCATGAAGATGCTCACCCGGGTCAGCGCGGTGTCGGGCATTCCCAGCTCGGCCGGCGGCACCGCGGCCTCGATCAGCGAAACGATGCCATCGGCCGGGCTCACGACGAGGCCGGGACGCGCCGGGGTCACCCGCTCGGGGTCGCGAAAGAAGTAGTAGCACCAGATTGTCAGGCAAACGCCAATCCACCCCAGCAGTCCGGACACGAGGAACAGGGCGACGGTGATGATCGCGAAGATCGCGACAAAGCGCCGTCCCTCCGGGTGCATCGGCTTGATGAAGGTGTCACGCATACGCATTGTTCGCGGGTCTCCGGGTCGACTCTTGGCACCCCGATACGTCGTTGACCTTGGTCGGCAAGGCAAGAGGCAATTCCCCCCGCGCCGGATCCTCGCCGGCAATCGTGTGACACCTGGGTGGAACCGGGCCAAGATTTGCGGCATCCCCGGCGCGCAGGTCTTGCCGGATCTGTTCGGCCAGAACCCGGAGGGCGAGCAGATCTGCAACGTCACCGCCCCCTCCCGGCAGGATCCTGCGGATGCGCCTGCGGGGCAATGGACGGCCCCTGGCACACGAAATTGCCATGTCGCCATTGCCGACCGACGCGCTCGCGCTGTCATTCCGTCCCGCATGAATGCAAAGCCGAGGAGGACCATCACCGTCCGCGCCGCCGCGCGAAATGAAACTCTGCGCGCCTCCAGGTACCTCGGCCGAACCTCGTGGTGACGATGGAGGGGATCCCACCGCGGGAGCCGCATCGAGACGAAGATGCATTGTGTGCAGTGTCCGGGGCAGCGCCTCATGTCGCGGGACGTCAACCGCCATGTCGCGGCGCTTCGGCTCCGCATAGCGGTGCGCAACGGAACAGCCCCGCGTATCGTGGCCGCCGAGGTTCGTTCCGGCAAAGCATCAACCGGCTGTCATCGAAGGTTTCGGGTTGTCATCCCGCGCCCGGCCCCGGCTGCGGAACGGCCCGGACAAGGACCCCGCTCCGCCGGGCCGATCACAGTTCGTCGATGTCGATCTCGTCTATGTTCTCGTCGATATGCGCCCCGAGTTTCGCGGCGATGCGGGGCGCGGCCCGGCGCAGCAGCGCAGGGTCGAGCGTGATCCTGCGGCTCAGGTGCGACAGCTGCGCCTCGCTGTCCTTGAACTTGACGAACAACACCTGCGTCAGGCGCGCCCGGGCCGTCAGCTCGAACGCGGCAAGGTACATCACGGGAAACCCGCCCTCGGCCCCCACATGCACCACCTGGAACTGCGAGGCGTCCGCGCGCTGGCTCTTGCGTTCGAAGAAGGTGATCCAGGGCTGGGTGTCGGACTCCTGCAACTTGCCCAGCGACTCCAGCACCTTGACGATCATCGTCGCCGGCGCGACGGAGGCCCCGAGGAGCGCGGTCATGATGTCCAGCGCCGCGTTGTGCACCTCGAGGAAGGAGCCCGACACGGTTTGTCGGCTGGCGCCGCGGCTTTCGTCCAGCAGGCCAAGCCGACCCAGCGTGCCGGTATAGGCGGCATACCACGCCTTGGACCCGCCGCCGGTCACCCGCAGCACCTTGTCGGCAGCAAGCTGGGCCAGCAGGAAGACGTTCAGCACGGCCGAGCGCAGATCGGCATCGAAACCCGCGGCAAAGCTCGAGATCTGCGAACCGACCACAAAGGACTGCGCCGCGCCCGTGTAGGACGGCGGGGCCGCGGCCTCTTCGGATTCGAAGGGCGACGGAGGCGGCGGCGCCTCGATCTCCAGCGCGTCGACAAAGGCCAGGACGGCATCGGCATCATGGGTCATCAGGCAAATCCCTTGAAGTGATCGAGCAGGGCGGCGACATCGAGGATGCCGTAGCCGGCCAGCGGATGATGGGTGGCTCCGACGGGCCGCGAGGTGACCACGAGCCCGGATTTCAGCTGCTCGGCGTTCAGCTGGCGCCCGCCGGCCTTGGCGCGCTGCGACAGCACCAGCGCCAACGCGCCGGTCACGTGCGGCGCCGCCATGCTGGTTCCCGTTTTCGCCACCACCGCGTCCAGCGCGGGCTGGCCGCTCATGGCCGACACGACCTTGTGGCCCGGCGCGGCCAGGTCAGGCTTGAATTCGCCCGACCGCGTCAGCCCCTGGCTCGAGGACCGGTTCATGCGGATCGGCAGCTCCGCGTTGCTGGCGCCCACGCAGATCACCGTGCGCGCCGTTCCCGGGATCGACAGCGTCGCGGATTCGTCGGGCACCAGGAACCGGGTGGCCCGCACGCCGGTGCGCTCGGCCCAGAAGTGAAAGCGCTGGTCCTGGCTGCGGATGTCGCGGCCCTCGAGCTCGAGGGCCCAGGTCTGGCTGGAGCCGGTCGTCGGCGGCTGGCCCGCGCCCTGCCGGATGGTCAGCGCCAGTCGGTGATCGCCGTTGTCGCGGTGGCTCCGGGTCAGGCTGAGCTCGACCCGGGCGCCGTCGAGATCGGCCGCCGTGTCCGGGCTTTCGAAGGTCACCTGCTGCGTGGCGCGCCCCGAGGGGCCGATGACGCGGAAGGCCACGTCGTTGCGCGCATCGAACCAGCCCTCGAAGTAGTCGGTACGCTGCACGGTCGCGTCGCTGTCCCATTCGATCAGCTCCACGCCCTGGAACAGCGCTTTGCTGGCATGGCCCCGCTCGGCCCGCTCGTTCCCGGCGGATTTCACGATGACGATGCCCTCGTCCCGCCCGATCCCCGTGGCCATGTCAAAGGCGGCCTCGAGCAGGCTGGTCCCGTCATGGGCGCCGGCGTTCATGCCCTGGCTCACGTTGATCGCGATGGGCCGGATCCCGGGCGAGGACGGCAACGCGCCCTCGGCCACGCCCTTGAGGAACTGCACCGCGTCGACGTGGCTGACGGAATAGCCGATGCTTGTCGGGTCGTCCGTGGCATGGGCCAGCGCCGACATGACGACAACGATGCCGGCCTCGGGCGCCATGCCCGCGGGATGGGTACCAACGGCGCGCCCCGCCGCGATGCCGGCTACATGGGTGCCGTGGCCGCCCTGCCCCAGCCGGTCGGGATCGCGCAGGCGCCGGGGATGGCTGGGCGTTCCGGCGGCATGGTCGGCGATGAAGGCGTTGATCTCGTCAGCGAGATAGACGCGCCCGTAGCTCTGCGAAAAGACAGCCGGGTTCAGCGACCGCGGCGTCGCCCCACCCGAGCCGCGCTGGTCCCAGATGGCGACGATCCGCGTGGCCGTGCCCGTGGCATCGCGGAACGCCTGATGGAGGATATCGACGCCGGTGTCGACGATGCCCACCAGCGCCGCGTCGCCCTGCTCTGCGATCGGCGGCCGGTGCACGGCGGATCCGCCGGTGAACGGCATCGAGCTTTCGAGCTCGAGCACGCCCGCCTCGCGGCTGACCTCGATGCCCGAAACCCTGGGATGGTCGGCCAGCGCGACAAGGTCTTCGGCGGTGGCAAAGGCGGTGACGACCCGCTCGACCCGCGACCCGATCTCGAGGCCGGGCGGCGGGGCCCAGTCGCCCGAGCCGCGCAGGCGGATCAGGATGGGCTGGCGCTGCGCGGGCACCGGGTCCGGGGGCGCCCCGTGGCTGGTCGGCGCAATGCCCATCTCGAAGGGCGAGATTTCGGAGATGTCGAAATCGACGAAGGTCGGCGTGTCGCCACTGGCGGTGCGGGACCGCGGCCGCAGGTTCGCGACCGCCGCCCGCAGGTCCGGCACACCGGGCGGGAAGGCCATGGCCCGGGTCAGGTCGACATAGCGGCCGATCCGGTGCGCCGCGACCCCGATCACCTGCCCCTCGATGGCGGCGTTGAGGTCGTCGGCAAAGACCAGCGGCGCGCCCGTCTCCTCCTCGAGCACGAGCGGGCTGCCTTGGGCGATCTGGGCCGCCTGGTCCTCCTTCAGGCGCTCGATCTCGTTGACCAGCGCCGTGTATTCCGCCTCGTCCAGCGGCGGCGGGCCCGGGTCGTCCGAGAGCTCCGCCCGGGTGTCGGAGTCTTCCGGCAGGACATCCTCGGACAGGTCGCCGTAGCGGTCGAAGTGGAACAGCGCGCCGGTGTGCCGGAAGTACGGCGCGACCTTGGCGACGATGTCGTTCGCGTTGACGATGCGGGTGTAGCGGGCCCCGAAGAGCTGGTGCATCCGTTCGGCCGAGCGTCGCCCCAGCAGCCGGGGCTGGCCGAAGGTCACGAGGCCGGCCAGCCCCTTGTCGGCATGGGTGGCGGCCCCCAGCAGCGCCAGGGCCCCGCCCAGCGAATGGCCCGTGAACCAGATCGCCTTGCCGCCCGCCTGCGCCAGGACGCGGTCCACGATGTCCGAGGCCCGCGCCCAGCAGCCGACAAAGCCCGCATGGGCATCCCCGCCCAGCGGCGCGAACTCGGTCCAGCCGGCCCGCAGGTTGTCGCCCCAGTCGGCCAGGCCCTGCGTGCCGCGGAACGACACGATGATCACCGCGTCATTGGCGGCGACAAAACCCTGCGTCTCGCCGACCGAGAACGCCTGCCCGCGCATCTTCCAGGTATCGCGCAGCGTCTGCTGCAACCGCTCGGGCGGGTCGTAGGCCAGCCGCGACGCCTCGCACAGCGTGTAGGCAGTCTTCCAGGTGAAATGGCGCGTCGTCAGGGCCTTGGGGTCAATGGTCATGGAAACTCTCCGGACTTGGACATGCGGGCGGGATGGGGGTGGCGGTCATCGGCAAAGCCATGGGAGGAAGGTGCAGACCGGATCGGGTGCGGGCTCCACGACGATGGGTTCCAGGACGATCGGGTCTTCGATGACGGGTTGTTCGATGATCGGCTGTTCGATGACGGGCCCATCCGGCGACGTGGGTGCCCCGATCAGGGCGCCATTCGCCGCATCGGGCCCGGCGGTATCGGGCACCGGGACAAGGCCCGAGTCCTCGAACGGGATCCCGATGGGCTCGATCGGGACCGGGTCGGCCTGGAACAGCAGCAGGACAAGGAAGACGGGCACGTAGAACAACACGACAATCCCGCTCAGCACGGCCACCCGGTCCAGCCAGAGCGCGCGCAGGACCGGATGGCCCCCGGCGCTGATCCGCCCCCGCGCGGTCAGCGCCCTGTGATCGGCCAGCAGCGCGGCGGCGCTGTCTGCGTCGAGGTAGGGCGTCACATGCCTGGTCTCGGCAAAGGGCAGCGCCGGGCGTCGCGCCGAATGCTCGATGCGCGGGAGGTCCAGCAGGTCGCGGACATGTCCCGGCAGGCTCGCAAAGAAGGCGACCCGCCGGCCGGCTTCGCGTTCGGCCCGAATGCCGCCGAGCAGGTCGGGATAGCTGGCCCGGTCAAGCTCCGGCAAGCCGGCGCGCCGGAACAGCGCGCGGCGGGCCCAGAGGCCGAAGAGGCTCAGCAGCGGGTAGCCGAGACCGATGCTCACGCCCCGGCCGATGTCGTATTGCACGCCCAGGCCGGAGCCGGGGGTGTAGTAACCCACCTGCAAGCCGCCGAATTCCACGTTCACGTCGGGCAGGGACGCCAGGATCACCGGAAGGATGAAATAGGCAAGGAAGCTGACGATGAAGGCACGGGTCACGCCGTGCCAGCCTCCGATCAAGCCCAGCGCGACGAAGCCGAGAACCTTGGCGACGTAGGGGACTGGATCGAGGGCGAGGAAAAAGGTGAATGCATCAAACTCCGCCTGGTAGCTGAGCCGCAAGAGGTCCAACGCGATCAGGCCCAACAGCCCCTGCATCACCTGCGGGCGCAGGTGGTCATAGGCGCGCGGGTTCACCAGCAGGTCGCGCAGCGCGCGCCCCGCCAGGAAACAGACGAAAAGCGCGACGATGTCACTTGTGCCGCGCAGCGTCGGCGAAATGCTGAATCCGCCCCCCCAATCAAGGCGCATTGTGCCGATGACCACCGAGGCCACCCAGCACCATGTCAGCAGGGGCGCGATCTGCGCCAGGCGCACGCGGCTGAGCCCGATCAGCAGCAGGACGACCTCGAGATAGACCTGCGGCGCGTGAACCAGGCCGATGGCGCCGAAGTAATACGAGGCCGTCAGCGCGAACCCGAGCGAGAGGAACAGCAGCTGCCAGGTGGTCAGCGCGGCCGTGGTGATGATCTCGTGGCGCAGCTCGGCCGAGCCGATGACGCGCGCCACCAGCAGGCAGGCGAAGTACTCGGCGGGCGTTTGCCGCATGCTCAGGCCGCTCAGGTCATACTGGACCCAGAACAGCAGCCCGCCGATGGCCACCGCCCAGAACCCGGCGCGGCCAAGCCCATAGGCGATCATCGCCGCCATCGGGATCGCGAAGGCGGTGAAGTCGATCGTCAGCGGACCGATCGCGTAGCTGAACGTGCCGAAGACCATGAATGCCGCGCCGGCGGGGAGGGCAAGGACCCACGCGCGCGCCGTGCTCTTCGGCCAGGCCTGGGTGAAGACGGTCCATTGGAACGGCTTGAACATCCACGGGAAGGCAAGCCGCACCAGCGCCGGCGTGACGATGATGGCCAGCGATTGGGTCAGAAGGACGGCGTCACTGCCCTGCGTGCCAAACTGGACCGACACGAAACCAAAAAGGCCAAGAGAAAGCACGAAGGACAGCAGGATCATCCAGATCCAGCGCAGCTCCCTTCCGGGTTGGTGGAGCCGGAAGATATCGGCAACCGCGGCGATGAACAGGAAGGTGGCGAAGGGGGCAAAGGCGATCACGACCCCAAAGCCCTGGCCGACATGCGTGACGGTCGCGAGCAGCGCGAAAAGGCCGGCCGAGCGGATCGGGACGATCCAGCCCGTTCGATGCGGCGTCGCCCCGCGCCATTCGAGATGCGCAAAGACGGCGGCCGCCAGCAGGAGGGTGCTTGCGAAGACGCTGAGGGCCGTGTCGATTGCGCCCTGGGCCCCGCCCGGCACATTCAGCGCAAAGCCGAGGCCGTCGAGGGCAAAGAGATCCCAGATGCCCCGGCCGGCCAGTGCAAAGCCCAGCGCCGAAACCAGGAATGCATCCCGCAAAGGTGCGCGCAGCGGCCAGGCCAGGGAAGATGCGGCGGTCGAGACCAGGATCGCCGTAGACAGAAGCGGGAGGCCGGCAAGCCCGGTCAGGCTGTCCGGCAGCGATGTGGCGGCGAACATGACGGTCATGAAGATCAGGCCCGCCGTGACCCAGCTCATCCCGGCAAGCACCTCCTCGAAGCTGCGCGCGGTGCCCGGCGGGCCGCGCCCGAGGAAGACGGCGTAAAGCACGCCGGCCGGTGCGAGCAGGGGCGCGGGCGCCTTGCTGCCCAGCGACTGCGCCACGACGACCAGCAGCCCGGCCCAGGCCACCCAGTTCAGGAGTTGGACGGTGGCGCGTGGCGCAGTCGACTGGCCCACCATGTGCAACGCCACCGCGACCGCCAGCACCGGGTAGGCCAGTGCCTCGGCCAGCTGCGCGGAGCCGCGCAGCTCGGCGGCATAGGTCAGGCCCAGCGCCGTGACCATGACTGCGAAAAGGCCGAACATGCGGCGCGCGGTGGCCGGGCTGGTCTGCTGCCCCCGAAACGCGTTGCTGAAGAATACGGCAAGCTCTCCGTGACGCCAGGCCTGCCGGCCTACCACCGCCTCGACCAGCGCCGCCGCGCCCGCGCCGCGCAGCCGCGGCAGGCCGAAGACCCGGTCGTCGATGGCCAGGCTGATCGCATCCCGGCCCGTGCTGTCCGGCACGAGGCAGTCCTGCACGGCATCGCGCAGCTCGAAAAGGCGTGCGTCGGGGATATCGCGCCGGACCAGCTGCATCGCCCAATCCGGCAGCCGCGCCACCCGCATCCAGCGCAGGCCGATCAGCTGGCCGATCGTGCCGCCATCGAGCAACGCGCGCCGATCCGCGGCCTTGAGCCGCGCGATGAGCGCCCGTGTCATGGCCACCGAAATCTCGGGGTAGATGCTGAGCCCCGCGAGGACCTCGCGCGCCTGGGGCGACAGGGTGCGGGTCAACCAACGGCCCATCGCGACCTGTTCGCCCTCCGATGGCTCGAAATCGCTGACCTGGGCGGTGTCGGACGGCAGCCGTCGCGAGGCCCGGCCAAGGCGGTCGTCCCCATCCTCCGCTGCTACGAGCGTCCAGGCCGGGTAAAGGTCGATCCCCGCCTTGCGCATCGCGCCCATGGGCCGGCGCAGCTGCGCCAGCGGCACCGTCGAAAGCACCGTCACCCGGCCGTGGCGCGCGAGCCTGGCCAGCCAAGGCACCACCTGCCGCGCGGATCTCACCAGGTCGTCCGGATGCGCCACGAGAAGGATATGGGTTTGCTCTGCCTTCGCGACGAGGGATTCGAAGCTGACCGTGCGCAGCGCCTTGCCGTCCTGCCCAATCTCGACCGGGCGCTCGGGCAGCGAGATGTAGTCGAAGCGGTCGACATGGATATGTTCCCGCGCGATGGCCGCGCGCAGATCCTCCACCAGGATCTGGAACTGGTCGCGGTGGCTGGCCCGTTGGAACAGGATCGTGAACTCGGGCTGCACCTTGCGCGACTGGTGCACCAGAGTCAGGTACCCCCCGTTGAGCACCGTGCGCAGCGCCGTCGCGGGGGCATCCAGCTTGCGCGTCTCGACTTGCTCGTGGCGGGTGAGCTGCGCGATCCGGGCCTCGGTCTGGTCGCCCGGTGCGAAAAAGATCGGCCCCGCGCCCTTGAGCGTCGGCCGCAGCCGCTCGAGCGTGTCGGGGATGCCGTCGCGCTCGGCCGCGAGGCGGCGGACGCGCCGCAGGACATGGATCAGCAGGCCAAGGACAAGCGCACCGACCAGCACGGCCAGGATGGTCGTGGCCGATGCGAAGAAGGGGCGCAGCAGGGACAGCAGCAGGTCGAAGGGCGAGGTCGAGGGCGGCTCGCCGCCGCAGATTTGCAGGGTCGGGTCGCAGGGCTTGGCTGGCACGGGCTCGCCGTCCCGCCACAACCAGACAAAAAGTGCCACCAGCAGGCCAAGGCCGGCAAGCGGCAACCCAATGGCGCCGAGGTAGAAGAGCGGGCCGCGCGGCACCCTGTCCGGCATGGTGATCTCGGTCGGGACGGCAACAGGCCCCTTTGACCGGCCGGGCTCATCCACCGCGACCGGCGCGCCGCCGGCATCGACGAAGGCCGACGAGATGATGTCACGCAGCAGCCGTTGTTCCTCCGGGGCCCGGGCCAGCACCGGGGACAGGTATTGCCAGGCCTCGGCCGCGGTCCGGATGCGCTGGCCGGACAACTCGAGCGCGGCCAGCACCCGCAGCACCTGCTCGACCTCGATCGGGCCGATGTCGAACCCGTGCAGGTCCCGCAACTCGTAGCAGAAGGTCTCGACGTAGCCGCCGCCCAGCGGCTCGGGAAAGACCGGGTCGTCGCGGGCCCCGACCATCTGGTCAGACCTGCGTCTTGGGCAGGCGATCCGCGAGGAACCGGCGCCCCTCGTCGCCGTCTTCCTTGAGTTTCAGCAGGCAGCCCAGCGTCGCGTCCAGCGCCTCGGGCGAGATCCGGGCATCTTCCCTTTCGCCCTTGCGGGTGGACAGCAGCACGATCCAGGCGATGACCTCGGCCAGGCCGGGTTTGCGGGTCAGCGCGACCTCGCCGCCGGTGAGGCCGAAGTAGATGTCGAGCGCGTCGCTCAGCAGCACCGATTTGCTGACCCCGCGCTGCAGGACGATCTCCGTGATGCGATCGCGCGACGGAGGCTCGATATGGTGGTAGGCGCAGCGCCGCAGGAAGGCGTCGGGCAACCGCTTTTCGCCGTTGCTGGTGATGAAGACGATGGGGCGTCGCGGCGCGAGCCCGGGGTTGAGATCGTGATCGAAGGGCGCGATGCGCAGGCCCAGTTCCGGGATCTCGAAGTAGCTTTCCTCGAGCCAGCCCAGCATGTCGTTGGGCGTGTCGCGCGGCGCCTTGTCGATCTCGTCCAGCAGAACGACGCGCCGCGCGGGCCCGTCCCGGCCCTCGAAGAAGGCGGCATGGGTCAGTTCCCCGGCCGTCTGCGGCACCACGAGGTCGGGCTTGATGGCCTTGAGCGAGGGATAGACGCTTGAGGGCATGTGCTCGATCCGCTGGCCCGGCCCGCCCGCCGCCAGCAGCGCGTGGCCCAGCCCGGTCAGGCGGAGGTAGTCGTGGGGGTTGCGGATCGTCTCGGCGTTCTGCAGGTCGCGGAACTGGCCCATGTGATCGAAACGGTAGTACAGGTCCGACAGTTCGGTCTGCGAGGTCACCGAGACCTTGATGACCTCGCCCAGCCCGAATTCGCGCGCCACGGCATAGGCCAGCTGGGTCTTGCCCGACCCCGGGGCGCCCGAGACCAGCAGCGGCTGGCCGAGGTTGAGCGCCACGTTGACGGCATTGCGCAGCGCGTCATCGACGATGTAGCGGTCCTCTTCCTTGTGGCTGCGCAGGACCGGGCGCCGCATCTCGAAATCCAGCTCTTCCGCGTGGTCGGGCGGGTCCGCCAGCCCCTTGTAGATGTGGAACCTGCTTGCCATCTCACCCTCCTCTCGGCGCGGTATCCGGGAACTCCCGCAGGAGATCCTGGAAGGCCTGCAGCCGCAGCGCGCCGCCTGCCACGGCGCCATGTTCATCGAAGACTTGCCTGAGGTGCATCTCGAAATGGCGCCAGTCCTCGCGGGACGCCTCGGCCGTCTCCTGGACGCTGGCGCACCATCGCGACACCGTGCCCCAGTCGATCTGCTCACGCATCGGCAAGAGCCGCACGGCCGGAACCCTGTCCGCGCCGTTCCGGGCCTCGGCCGCCTGCTCGTCTTGCTCGAGGCGCCGGGACAGCGCCATCCAGGCATCCTCGAACGGATCGTCGAACCGGTCATCGGGATCGACCCGGCGGAGCCAGCGCGCCAGCCACCCGCGCGGGGCCGGTTCCGGCCCTGCCTCGGCCTGTGCCGGGGCCGCCTGGGTGAAGTAGATGATGTGGACCAGGGGGCGGCGAAAGCGCAGCTGGCCCACGACGCTGTCCCAGTGCGCCAGCCAGGTCTCGAGCACGTCGCGGTACCAGGGCCGCGCCTCGCGCGAGGTCACGTGCAGGAAGACCGCCGTCCTGCGATTGCTCGCACTGGCGGCGCGCGCGATCTCGGACCGGAAGGCGGCGGCCTCCTGATCCGCGCCCAGCAGGTGATGGGGCGTCCCGTGGGCCGCCGCGCCCTGCCCGGCACCCGGGGGCGCAGGTTCCGCCGTGACATCCTCCACGACGGCCAGCTCCTCGCACAGCAGCTGGGCCAGCCGCCTGATCTTGTTCTCGGCCGACAGGCCCTCGACGTGGTTCAGGAAGATCGCGCCGGTCGACCGCCTGTCCTGTTCGCCCAGGATCGGATGCCGCTGGGACACCGGCATGAGCGCGCGTTCGATCTCGGACAGGAACTCGTCCTCGCAGCGGCGGACGAACTCGTTGGGCATGTCCGGCTCGACTCCGCGCAGCACGGCGACCAGCGGGATGTAGCCGCCCTGTTGCTGCGCATCCTGCCGGTGCGCCTGGGCCACCAGCGCCTGGGCGGCCACCACCAGCTTGTTCCGCTGCGGGAACATGTCCGCGAAATGGACGTCCTGCGTCAGAGCGTCGGCGATCTGCTGCGACTTTTCCCAGCGCTGGTCCCGGGGGCGGAACGCCTTTGTGCGCGTCGGATCGGCGCCGCGCGAGAACGCCTGCCGGAAGGCCAGGACCTCGTCGAAGTGCTTCTCTGCGCTGTGCCCGTGAAACGCCGCGACGAACAGCCCGAGATGCCCGGCCTCGCGGTGAATCCTTTCGACGAACCGCTGCGCGAGCTGGTCGTAATCCTCGGCCCCGAGCACGTATCGGTCGAGGCTCTTGAGCCCGGCGATGTTGCCGACGAAGGACTTGAACTCGGGCGGCGAGAAACAGCGCATGATCGCCTCGACCAGGCAGCTTCGTTGCTCGGTGTCGATGTGGGCTTCGCCGCGCGACAGCCAGTGCAGGTCGTGGTGTTCCAGGTCCGCCACGTCAGCCTTGGCCCCGTGTCGCTATATCCGCGGCGATCAGCGCCAGCGGCACACCCTGGTTGTATGTGGCGTCGCGCTGCCGGTCCGGGTCCGAGGCATGGTGCAGCGCCACGGGGTTCAGCTGCGCATCAAGCACCAACCCGCCTGACGAGCCGCCCACCGTGCGGGCCTTGTAGCGCAGCCTGTTCGGGCCATGCAGGCCCAGCGAGACGCCAAGCGACAGCTTGAGCGGCAGGCCCTCGGGATGGTGCAGGATCAGCAGGACCGCGCCCGCGGCAGGCGGCGGCGCGGCCTGCGACAGGTCGATCCGGGCGCTTGGGCCGCCTTGCCCGGTCACATGAAGCACCGCGTAGTCCAGCTCCTCGGGGGCGGCCAGTCCATCCTCTGTCAGGTCCGCGGCAGAGGGCGGCCGGCTGGGCCCCTGCCAGCCCTCCTCCGTCAGTTGCAGCGTGGTCACCGGCAGCGCCCCGCTGCTCCGGAGCGCCAGGTTGAAGGTCAGTTTCACGTCTCCCGCGCCGGCCTGCCCGTTCAGGATCGGTTGGATCACGTGCTGGTTGGTCAGGATGGTCCCGTGGCCCAGCGCGATGCCCGTCCCGTTGATCGTGACCGGGCCCGCACCCGCCCGCGCGGGATAGCTGGCCTGCGCCATCGCCGCGCCGATCTCGAGCAGCCGCTCGGTCCACAGGAACAGCTCGGCATCGGCAAAGCCGGCCATGCCCCGCTCAAAGGCCAGGACAGCCGCCTCGCTCGACACTTCCTCCGGGATTTCGGGGCTGGCCATCATCAGCCGGTCGTCGAGGTTCTGCAACTCGGGATTGGCCCCGTAGTCAGAGCTCTTGACCGCCGCCACGAGGTGCTGGAGCACGTAGAGCCGCTGCATCTTGTCGATCGCGAGCCCAAGCCGGACATCGGCGTCATGGCTGGCGGCGGCGTAATAGCCCAGCGCCTTCAGCCCGTGCATGTCGCGCATGACGACGGCCAGCGCGTCCATGTCATAGCCGAACGCCTCGAGGATCGCCTTCCGCAGGACTTTTCTCTGCGGCCCAATCAAATGATTGTAATTCATCGACATGCGTCACATCCAAAGCGGGACGAGATCTTGAATAAATACAACGTTAAGGGTTGTCGCTGCACCAGACAATAGAATCGTTGGCTTTCCCGGCGGCCTGGGCCTTGGCTTATACGGCGTGCTGCAATCGTAGCCCGGACAGCGGTGCCTTTCGTTCAAACCGGCGACAAGAAACGTTCAATACGCGCCGCGGGGTGGCCCGCTAGCCTGTCTCTCCAGCAGCCGGGGTCCGCACAGGAGGACGCGCCCCGGTTGCACCTGACCTGAAGGGAGAGAAAAGATGACGCGCAAGATAGATGCCCTCGTGATCCGAGCCGGCGTGGCCGGGCTGTACCAGCTGCACCAACTGCGGGAGACGGGGCTGGAGGTCCACAGGGTCGAGGCCGGCTCGGACGTGGGCGGCACCTGGTACTGGAACCGCTACCCTGGCGCCAAGTTCGACAGCGAAAGCTACATCTACCAGTGCCTGTTCGACGAACGGCTCTACAAGGACTGGACCTGGTCCGAACGCTTCCCCGCCCAGCCCGAGATCGAGCGCTGGATGCATTACGTCACCGACCGGCTGGACCTGCGGAAGGACATCAGCTTTTCCAGCAAGGTGACCAAGGCGGTCTACGACACGGCCAGGGGCCGCTGGGCGGTCGAGACGGACAATGGCGACCGCTATGACACGCAGTTCGTGATCGGCTGCACTGGCATGCTCTCGGCCCCGCTGACGGACCGGTTCACGGGGCAGGAGACCTTCAAGGACCAGATCGTCCACACCGGGCGCTATCCCAAGGAAGGGCTCGACCTCGAGGGCAAGCGCGTCGGCGTCATCGGCATCGGCGCGACCGGCATCCAGGTGATCCAGACCATCGCGCCGATGGCCGGCGCCTCGCGCGCCTCGGCGGCCATGATCTCTTCGGCCCGGCGCACGTAGCCGGGCGCGGCGCAGCGCGCACCGGACTCAAGCGCCACCCCCGCGGCCCCGGCCCATTGGCGCAGAAGCTCGACGCAGAGGATTTCCTCGATATGACGCGCCAGCGCCGCGTTTTCCGCCGCCCCCGACTGAACCACCGTGCGGGCGGCATAGTCCAGCAGCGACAGCCAGGCCGAGCCTGGCCCGCCGAACTTGACCCGCGCGGTCCAGAGCGCGTCGTCGAGGACGAACCCGTACCACCGCTCGGCCGTCTCGGCCATCACGTCATGGGCGATGGTGAGGTTCAGCTGCATGTGGTCCGGATCGCCCTCGAGCCAGTATTCGGTGCGGCTGCAATCCACAACGAAGCTTTCCCCCGCCCCGGTCGAGACCGACCCGCAATCCACCTGGTGGTCCAGCGCGCCGGCCAGGGTGTTGAGCACGATGATATTGCCGGCCTCGGGGTCGAGCCGGTCAAGGTGGATGCCGGTCCCGTAGGAAAACCGCGTCATCGTCACCCGCCCCGCCCGGGCCGAGATCATCGTCGCATCGGGTCGCGACAGCCGCACCAGCGGCCGCACCTGGTAAGGCATGTAGACAGCATGGCAGAAGGCCTGCACCTCGTCCCAATCGCGGGACCGTGACGCGCTGCCCCGCGGGATCGGCGCCCCGCCGGCATCCGTCAGAAGGGCCTTGTTCCAACAAAATCCCGCTCCTCCTCGCGATTTCGTAGCCCGGGCAGCATACTACAGTCGGACAGTCCGGGCATAAGCCTCATATCCCCCTTGCCAGGCGCGAAACGAATCGCTTCTGCCGACCGCGGATGCCCCGGGCCGCCCCTGCCCGACCACATGCCAGGCGCGCTTCTTGCGGTCGGATCGTCAGACGAGTTGACAACTCAATTCGAATCTGTACCTTTGCATCAGTTGATGTTTCAACTCCGTGCGCGTGGAGGCGTGCGCGGCATAACGGGAGGAAATCATGAAACGCGCTTTTCACGCGGCCGTGCTGGCCGCGCTCACCCTCGGCTTGCCTGGTGCAGCCTTGGCAGACACGATCAAGGTTGGCGTCGTGGCCCCTTATTCCGGACCCTTCGCCATCTACGGCAAGCAGTTCCAGGAAGCGATCGAGACCTACGTGGCCCAGCACGGCACCACCGCCGGCGAACACGAGATCGAGTTCATCTACAAGGATGTCGGCGGGCCGAACCCCGACCAGGCGCGCAGCCTCGCGCAGGAACTGCTGATCCGCGACCAGGTCGATTACCTGGCAGGCTTCACCTTCACCCCCAACGCGCTGGCCATCGCCCCGCTGATCGAGCAGAGCCAGACGCCTACGGTGATCTTCAACGCCGCCACCTCGTCGATCAACCGCGAGAGCGATTTCTACCTGCGCACCAGCTACACGCTGTGGCAGGTCTCGGCCCCGCTGGCGGAATGGGCCTATGACCAGGGCATGCGCTCGGTCGCCATCACGGTCACCGATTACGGCCCCGGCATCGACGCGGAAAACGCCTTCAAGGCCGCGTTCGAGGCCAAGGGCGGAGAGGTCGTGGACACGATCCGCATGCCGCTCAGCACCACCGACTTCACGCCCTTCATCCAACGGGTGCGCGACGCGGCGCCGGATGCGGTCTTTACCTTCCTGCCTGGTGGCCCGCCGACCTTTACCTACACCAAGACCTTCAACGAGAACGGCCTGGCCGAAGCCGGGATCACCTTCCTCGGCACCGCCGAGACCGAAGAGGTCAACCTGCAGGGCCTTGGCGATGCGGCCATCGGGCTCACCACGGCCTACCACTACTCGGGCGCGCACGAGTCCGAGGCGAACGACGCCTTCAAGGCCAAGCTGACCGAGCTCTTCCCCGATGCGGTGGCCAACTGGGCCTCGGTCGGGGCCTATGACGGCACGCACCTGATCTACCAGATGGTCGCGGCGGCCGGCAGCGACGGCCCGGCGGCGGTCGAGGCGGCGCTGGGTCTGGAATGGGAAAGCCCGCGCGGCCCCGTGACCATGGACCCCGAGACGCGCACCGTGGTGCAGAACGTCTACATCCGCGAGGTCGAACGCGACGCCGAGACCGGCCTGCTGATCAATGCCGAGAAGGGCGTGATCGCCACCGTCGGCGATCTGGGCTGGGACAAGTGAACCAACTGCCCGGGTCGGTGATGCGCCGGCCCGGGCAGGATCGCAGGGAAACGCGCGCGTTATGACACTTCTCCTCAATATCCTCGTGGACGGGATCGCCTACGGGATGATCCTTTTCATGATCGCCGTGGGCCTGTCGGTCACCATGGGCCTCATGCGGGTGGTCAACCTGGCGCATGGCGGCTTTGCCCTGCTGGGCGGGACCTTTGCCCATTGGCTGGGGTCCGACCTGGGCTGGCCGTTCTGGCTGGCGCTGCCGCTGGCGGTGCTGGGCACCGTGGCGCTGTCGATGCCGCTGGAACGGCTGATCTACCGCCGCGTCTACGGCTTTACCGACCTGCAACAGGTGCTGGCGACCATCGGCCTGACGTTCCTGATGATCGCCTCGGTCAACCTCTGGCAGGGGTCGAGCCTGCTGACCGTGCCGCTGCCCGAGGGGCTGAAGGCCAGCGTCGACCTCGGCTTCCGCACCCTGCCGGTGCATCGCCTTGTCGTGATCGCCTTTGGCGCGGCCGTGGTTGTGGGCCTTTGGCTGCTGCTCGACCGCACCCGCTTCGGCATCCGCCTGCGGGCGGCGGTGGACAACCGCGGCACCGCGTCGGCGCACGGGATCAACACCGACCGGATCTTCATGCTCGCCTTTGCCCTTGGCGCTGGCCTCGCTGCGCTGGGAGGCGTCCTGGGCGCCGAGATCCTGCCGATCGACGCCTATTACCCGTTGCGCTACATGGTGCTGTTCCTGATCGTCGTCGCCGTGGGCGGCATGGGGTCGATCCCTGGCTCGCTGCTGGCCGCGCTGGGGCTGGGCCTGCTTGAGACCGCCACCCGCTACCTGGTGCCCGACTACGCCACCATCGCCTTCTTTGCGCTGGTCATCGCGCTGCTGACGGTGCGCCCGAACGGGTTGATGGGGAAAATCGCATGAACACCACGATGAAAAGCTGGCTCCCCCCTCTTGCGCTGCTCGCGCTCGCCGTGGTGCTGTACTTTGCGCTGCCCTATAACCTCGCGTTCCTGACCCGCATCCTGATCATGGCGGTCCTTGTCCTGTCGCTCGACCTCGTGCTGGGGTTCGCCGGGATCGCTACGCTCGGGCAGGCTGCGTTCTACGGCGCCGGGGCCTATGCCGCCGGGCTCTTCGCGATCCACGTCTGGGCCGATCCGGTCGCCGGGCTGCTGGTCGCGGGGCTTGCCGGCGCGGCGCTCGCCTTTGTCTCGGGCCTGATCGTGCTGCGCACCCATGGCCTGACGCTGATCATGCTGACCATCGCCGTCGCCTCGATCTGCCACGAGATCGCCAACAAGGCGCGCGACGTGACCGGCGGCGCCGACGGGCTGCGCGGCATCCGGATGGAGCCGGTGCTGGGCCTCTGGCAGTTCGATTTCATCGGCAAGACCGGGTTCTGGTACGCGCTGACCGTGCTGGCTGTGGTCTTCGTGCTGCTGACCCTGATCGCCCGGTCGCCCTTTGGCCTGTCGCTGCGCGGCATCCACGAAAGCCCCGAGCGGATGACCGCCATCGGCGTCTCGGTCTACTGGCGCCGCGTCACCGCCTACACGCTGGGCGGCGGCATCGCGGGCCTCGCCGGTGCGCTCTCGGCGCAGGTGACGCAGCTCGTGAGCCTCGAAAGCTTCTCCTTCACCCTCTCGGCCGAGGCGCTGATCATGTTGATCCTCGGCGGCACCGGGCGGCTTTACGGCGCGGTGCTGGGTACGCTGGTCTTCATGTGGGTCCACCACTGGGCCGCCGCGAACGACCCGTTCAACTGGCTCTTCGTCATCGGCGGGCTGGTGCTGGCAGTCGTGTTCTTCCTGCCCCGCGGCATCATCGCCATCCCCACCGCCCTCAAACGCCTCGGAGGTCGCCATGCAGGGACTTGAAGTGCGCGGGCTCACGAAACGCTTCGGCGGGCTGACCGTGTCCGAGGATATCGACTTCGACCTCGTGCCCGGTGACCGCAAGGCGCTGATCGGTCCGAACGGGGCGGGCAAGAGCACCTTTTCCAACCTTGTGACCGGCATCCTGCGCCCCTCGGCCGGGACCATCCGGTTCGACGGGATGGACATCGGGCGGCTGTCGGAGGCGCAACGGGTCAAGCGCGGTATCGCCAAGACTTTCCAGATCACCACGCTGTTCCGCGACCTGACGGTGCGCGAGAACCTGGCGCTGACGATCCTCGAACGTCAGGGGCGCGGCTACCAGATGCTGCGCCGCGCGGGGCGGCACGCCGACACGGGCGCCGAGGTTGCCGCGCTGATCGACCAGTTCAAGCTCGAGGCGCTGGCCGACACCCGCGTCGCCGATCTGGCCTATGGCCAGCAGCGGCTGGTCGAACTGGCCATGACGCTGGCGCTGAAGCCCCGGGTTCTGATCCTGGACGAACCCGCCGCCGGGGTGCCCTCGTCCGAAACGCACCTGATCATCGACGCGATCGAGGCGCTGCCGCCCGAACTCGCCGTGCTTATCATCGAACACGACATGGACCTTGTCTTCCGCGTCGCGCGGCAGATCATCGTGCTGGTGCAGGGCCGCATCCTGACCGAGGGCACGCCGCAAGAGATCGCCACCAACGCGCAGGTGCGCGAGCTGTACCTCGGAGGGCACGGACATGACTGACCCCGTCCTGACCCTGTCGGGCGTCACCGCGGGCTATGGGCCCACCCATGTGCTGAAGGGCATCGACCTGACGCTCGCGCGCGGAGAGCCGGTCAGCGTGATCGGCCGCAACGGCGCCGGCAAGACCACGCTGCTGAACACGATCATGGGGCTGACCAAGATGCACGGCGGCGCCATCACGCTGGGAACGCGCGACATCACCGCCCTGCCCCCCTTCCGCCGCAACGCGGCCGGGATCGGGTTGGTGCCGCAAACCCGCGATATCTTCAAATCGCTCACGGTCGAGGAAAACCTGCTGGCCGCCCAATCCGGCGACGCGACGCTGGACGAGGCCTATGCGCTTTTCCCCCGCCTCAAGGAACGCCGCCGCAACGGTGGCGGGCAGCTCTCGGGCGGCGAGCAGCAGATGCTGGCCATCGCGCGCACGTTGATGACCGGCCCGGACCTGCTGCTGCTGGACGAGCCGCTGGAAGGGCTCGCCCCGGTGATCTGCGACCAGCTGATGCAGGTCTTCGACGACATCGCCGCCACCGGCACCCGCACGGTGGTGCTGGTCGAACAGCATGCCGAGGCCGCCCTGACCTTTGCCCGCCGCGCCCTGCTGATGGCCGGCGGCACCATCGTCCACGATGGCCCCGCCGCCGCGCTGCGCGGCTCTGACCTGCTTGAGCGCCATATCGGCGTCGCCCTGCATTCATGAGGACCCCCACATGACCGAAACCCTGATCGAAGGCCACAAGCCACTTGCCCCGCCACCGGGCATCCCCGTGCTCGACATCGACCCTTATGACGTGGACACGCTCTACACGCCGCACGCCTATTACGAGGCCCTGCGCGCCGCCGGGCCGGTGGCCTATATCCCGCGCTACCAGGTGCTGGCCGTGGGCCGGTTCGACGAGACCAAAACGACGTTCTCGGACCACGAGACCTTTGTCTCCTCTCGCGGGATCGGGCTGAACGATTTCAAGCTGGAAAAGCCCTGGCGACCGCCGTCCATCATCCTGGAAGTCGATCCGCCCGAGCACACGCGCACCCGCCGCGTCATGTCCAAGGCGCTGTCGCCCAAGGTGGTGCGCGGCCTGATGGACGATTTCCGCAACAGTGCCGCGACCATCCTGGACGGCCTGCTGGGCCGCGAGATCGAGGCGGTCGTGGACCTGGCCGAGGCCTTCCCCACGGCCGTCTTCCCCCGCGCCGTCGGCATGAAGGACGTGCACACCCGGCATCTTGTCGATTACGGCGCCATCGTCTTCAACGCGGTCGGGCCGGACAACGTGCTGCGCCAACGCGACATGGCCCGCGCGCCAGAAGTGGCCGCCTGGATCAACGCCGCCTGTGCCCGCGACCGGCTGACCGACGACGGTCTCGGCGCCCTGGTCTACGCCGCCGCGGACGCGGGTGACATCACCGAGGCCGAGGCCGGGATGCTTGTCCGGTCGTTCCTGTCGGCCGGGGTCGATACCACCGTGACCGGTATTGGCAACGCGCTGTGGTGCTTTTCGCAGAACCCCGACCAGTGGGAGGCGCTGAAAGCCGACCCGTCGCTGATCCGCCCCGCGTTCGAGGAAGTGCTGCGCTACACCTCGCCGGTGCACACCTTCCTGCGCACCGCCGACCGTGACACCGAGATCGGCGGCCACCCCGTGCCCGAGGGGACCAAGGTGCTGTGCGTCTTAGCCTCGGCCAACATGGACCCGGAAAAGTGGGGCGACCCGGAGGTGTTCCGCGTCGACCGCCGCCCGGTGGGCCACATGGCCTTCGGCGCGGGCATCCACGGCTGCGTCGGCCAGAACATCGCCCGCGGCGAGCTCGAGGCGCTGCTGTCGGTGATGATCGAAAAGGTCGACCGGATCGAGCCCATGGGCGAGGCCATCTGGCGGCCCAACAACGCAATCCGGGCGCTGGACAAGCTGCCCCTGAAACTGATCCCAAGCTGAGGCGGGAAAGGACCGAACAATCGTGAAAGTGACCTATATCCAGCCCGATGGCAGCCAGCAGGTGGTCGAGGGAATCGAAGGCGACAGCGTGATGCAGACGGCCGTCAACGCCGGCGTGCCGGGCATCATCGCGGAATGCGGCGGCTCGATGGCCTGCGCGACCTGCCACGTCTACGTGGACGCGGCCTGGGCCGACAAGACCGGCACCCGGTCGGAAAGCGAGGAAGACATGCTCGACTGCGCCATGGCCGAGATGACCGACCGGTCGCGCCTGTCGTGCCAGGTCAGGCTGACCGCCGACCTCGACGGGCTGACCGTCCACGTGCCCGAGGATGATTTCTGAGGCATCGGGCCACGGTGCCCCGTCGTTCCGTGGCCCGCCCCCGTGACAAGGCATGAGAATGCGGCTAACGCTCCGGCCCGGAAAGGGCCGCCCATGACCGATGACATGACGACCACGACAGGCGATGCACGCCTGAACGCTCCGACCCGCCTGCGCGACGGGACGGAAATCCTGGATATCGACCATTACGCGCCGTTCCTGCTGAACGTCGTCAGCTCGGCCTGGGGGCGCAAGACCTCGGCCATCTACCGGCGCGACTTTGGCCTTGGGCTGACCGACTGGCGGGTGATCTCGATGCTGAACATCGAACCGGGCATCACCGCCAGCCGGATCTGCGACGTGGTGCGGCTGGACAAGGGCGCGGTCAGCCGGTCGCTCAAGACGCTGGACGATCTCGGGCATCTCGACAGCGAACAGCCCTCGGGCGACCCGCGCAAGCGGCTGTGGCGGCTGTCCGAACAGGGGCAACTGGTGCATGGGCGCATCATGGCGGTCGCCCTCGGCTGCGAGGCCGAGCTGGTTTCCGGCATCACGCGGGACGACCTGGCCACGACGCTGCGCGTGCTGCGCACCATGCTGGTGAATATCGACCCCAAGTAGGGCGCGGGCTCAGCCGGTCTCGAGCCGGAACCTGAGAAAGCGCGCGCCGTCGTAGTCGACCTCTCCGGCCGGCACGGCGCCAAGCCGGGCCAGCGCGCCCAGGTGCCGGCGCGACGGTGGCAGCAGGAATGTGACATGCGGGATCCGTGCATCCGCCCGCGCGAAGGCCAGCGCCTGCTGCGCGATCCTGTGGCCAAGACCGAAGACATCCGGCCTCAGGACCAGCCCGAAGTCCCAGTCGTCGCCTTCGCGCTGGAACCCGCCCCAGCCCACGTAGGCCCCGCCGTGCAGGATCGCCCAATGGCCCAGCCCGTCGCGGGCCCAATGCGCCTCCTTCGCGGCGACGAACCGGCGCGCGGCCTTCGCGTCCCAGGCAAAGGTCAGCAGCGGCATGTGCTCGGCCACGCGCGGGTCGGACATGTGGGCCGCGATCTCGGCCGGGTCGACCTCGGTCAGGCGGGCAAAGGTGATCTGCTGGGGCATGGCTGGCATGGTCCGGGTCTGGTCTTTGGGCGGGGTCTAGCACGCCGCACTGCCCAGGGCGTCCCCGCGCCGGACAAGAGGCCGTGACCGGCCTGTAACCTCGGCTCAGGCCAGCCCATGCGCGATGAGCGACGCCGCACCGTCGCGGACGGCCTGGCGTGCGGGGATCATCTCGCGCCCCAGCAGCGCCCGGCAGGGTGCGGTGTCGAAGGTGACGACGCGGCCCAGCGAGGGCGTGATCCAGCGCAGCGCCGGCTCGCGCCGGGCCAGCAGGCGGACCAGCCAGTCGGGCGCCGGCAGGCGCGGGACCGGGTGGCCGGGATGGGCCGCGCGCAGTTCGGCCGCGATCTCGCGCAGCCAGATCTGCTGGCTGGCGGCGATGATGCGCTGGCCGGCAGTGGTGTCGTCGGTCAGAGCGGCAAGGTGCAGGTCGGCCACGTCCCGCACATCGACGACAAAGAAGCTGACCCGCGGCACCGCTGGATCGCGCGCGGTCAGCAGCCGCTGGATCACGCCCAGCGACGCGCCCGTGTCCGCGTCCAGCGCCGGGCCGAAGACAAAGCTGGGGTTGATCGTGGTGAGCTTGAGACCAAGCGCCTCTGCGCGCTGCCAGGCCGCGCGTTCGGCCAGGGTCTTGGACAGGGCATAGGGGCTGAGACCCGGCAGATTCGGGTCGGTCCAGTCGGTGGTGGTGAACCGCGCGACGGCCCCGGCCTTCTGCCCCGAGATCGCCGCCACCGAAGAGGTCAGTACGACCCGCGCGATCCCCGCCCTGGCGGCCGCGTCCAGCGCCCGCGTGGTGCCGTCCACGGCGGGCAGTACCAGCGTCTCGGGCGTGTCGGGCTGTTCCAGCGGGACCGGAGAGGCGGTGTGGACCAGCGCGCCGCATCCCGCCATCGCCTCGGACCAGCCCGCGTCGCGGGTCAGATCCAGCAGGCAGAACGCCAGCCCCTCCGGGTCGCGTCCGAGATGCCGCGCGAGCGAGGCGCGCACGTCCTCCGCCTTGGCCACGCTGCGCACCGATCCGCGCACGGCATGGCCTGCGCGCAAGAGCGACAGGAGGATGTGACGGGCGATGAAACCGGAGGCACCGGTGACGAAGACGGGACGGGTCATGGCGCCTTGGTTCCATCATTGCAGGGCCAGCGCAAGATGGATGGGGAGGCTGGGGGCATTGCCCCCGTCCGCCACGGGCGGACTCCCCCAAGGTATTTTTGAAACAATGAAGGGATTGGGGGCGACGCACAAGCGACCCGGACGGGCCTGACAACACGCCTCGAGGTCGCCTGCTTGTTGTCGGCCTAGGCTGGCTCTTCGATGCGGTACATGAAGACGCCAACGGCACCAGCCCCGGTCTCGTTCAAACCGACGCTGTTTCGCACCCCGACATCATCGCTTTCGATCAGAAGGGAATCGCCCCTGAACAGCGTGATGTGATTGTTCCAGGCGTTATGTCCCGGACCCTTGTCGTAGACCACATGCACTTCGCGCTCTCCGACATTGATCACGTGAACCTTGGTCATGGCGCTTCCCGGAGGAACAAGGATCGTCACATCCCCGCCAAGCGATACAGCCATGGTTCCGCTGTAGAGCGGAGAAGGTTGCGTTACGGACATGGTCATTCTCCCCACATCAAAATGATTGAATTCACTGACAACAAACAACCATTGCATGATCCCTTCTGCTGATCAACGTCTTGCATCCGCCTGAAAGGCGCGACCGGGACACGAGCGTCCGGTCAAAGCGAAAGGGCGCCCTTTTGGGGCGCCCTTTGCTTTACTCGACCGGGTGGGCTCTCATCGCCTTTGCAGAGCAAAGACGACTGCCGCCCACTGAAGTAATCTCGGCGAAGCCGTGATTACTTCAGGATCTTCGAGACCACGCCCGAGCCGACGGTCCGGCCGCCTTCGCGGATGGCGAAGCGCAGGCCTTCTTCCATCGCGATCGGGGCGATCAGCTCGACGTTGAACTTCAGGTTGTCGCCCGGCATCACCATCTCGGTGCCTTCCGGCAGCGTCACGGTCCCGGTCACGTCGGTGGTCCGGAAGTAGAACTGCGGACGGTAGTTCTTGAAGAACGGCGTGTGACGGCCGCCTTCTTCCTTCGTCAGGATGTAGACCTCGCACTCGAAGTCGGTGTGCGGCGTGACCGAACCCGGCTTGCAGAGAACCTGGCCGCGCTCGACGCCCTCACGGTCGACGCCGCGCAGCAGCGCGCCGATGTTGTCGCCGGCTTCACCGCGGTCCAGCAGCTTGCGGAACATCTCGACGCCCGTGCAGGTCGTCTTCTTGGTGTCGCGGATGCCGATGATCTCGATCTCGTCGCCCACGTTGATCACGCCACGCTCGACGCGGCCGGTCACCACGGTGCCGCGGCCGGAAATCGAGAACACGTCCTCGATCGGCATCAGGAACGGCTGGTCCACGGCGCGGGCCGGCTGCGGGATGTACTCGTCCACGGCCGCCATCAGTTCGCGGATCTTGTTCTCGCCGATCTCCGGGTCACGCCCTTCCATCGCCGCCAGGGCCGAGCCTGCGATGATCGGAATGTCGTCGCCGGGGAAGTCGTAGGCCGACAGAAGCTCGCGCACTTCCATCTCGACCAGCTCGAGCAGTTCCTCGTCGTCCACCTGGTCGACCTTGTTCAGGAACACGACCATGGCGGGGATGCCCACCTGGCGGCCCAGCAGGATGTGCTCGCGCGTTTGCGGCATCGGGCCGTCGGCGGCGTTCACGACCAGGATCGCGCCGTCCATCTGGGCGGCACCGGTGATCATGTTCTTGACGTAGTCGGCGTGGCCGGGGCAATCGACGTGGGCGTAGTGACGCGCCTCGGTCTCGTATTCCACGTGCGCGGTCGAGATGGTGATCCCGCGGGCCTTCTCTTCGGGCGCGCCGTCGATCTGGTCATAGGCGCGGAATTCGCCGAAGTACTTCGTGATCGCAGCCGTCAGCGTCGTCTTGCCGTGGTCAACGTGACCGATCGTGCCGATGTTGCAGTGCGGTTTGCCGCGTTCAAACTTTTGTTTCGCCATCGTGGCCTCGCATTTGTGGGGTCCCTGGTGACCCGATTTCCATCGCGAGGGCGTTTATTGAACCGGCAAGGGAAAATCAAGGCCCTCCTGCACCGCCGGGGGCCAAGATGCGCGGGGAAATGTCACTCCGTTGCGGCGGGTTGCGCCTCGGTGGCGGGAATATCCGCGGCGGCGGCGACCGGGGCCGCCCGCGGCGGTGTCGCCTCGGGGCCGCCGAACCATTTTTCCTCGCGATTCTTGCGCTGCAGGTAGGTTTCGATGGTCTTGGCCATGGATTTCGACAGCGCCAGCATCTGCTCTTCGGCACTGCGGGTGTAGCCCGAGCCCAGCAAGGTATCGCCCTCGATCGCCTCGATCACGGTGAGTTGTTCGGGCTTTTCCGTCAGCTTGGTGCCCTTGGCATCGTCCCAGACCGTCAGGTTCACGATCAGGATCGACTTGGGCGAGTAGATCAGCGGGATGCCCGGCTGCGCCAGGACATAGCCATCGACGCTGATCCCGAGGTGATAATAATGCGTGCCATCGTGCCGGTGCGGGCCAAAGCGCGCGTTCATCGCGTCGGTCATGGCGGTCACCCACTGGTCCGGCTCGACCTCGCGCGAGGCGGGGCCGACGACCGGTGCCGCGGCCACCACGGCCAGGTGACCCATCAGGAAATTTCCCAGCGGTGGCGGGGCCTTGTCCAGGTCGTTGCCGGTGGTGCAAGCGGCCAGCACAAGCCCGGCCAGAAGCAGCATCAGTCGCGTCATCCAATGGTCCCCTTCGCAATCCTGTCCTGCCGGGATACAGGACCGGGGCGGGGGACGCAATTCGCCGCAATTGGCAGGGTTTCGCCGGCGCCCTATATTCCCGGCATGGACCAGATCGTCGACAACTCTGCCCTGCCTGTCCGTGTCCCGCTGGCGACACGGCCCCGGTCGATGCTGCAAAGCCTGCGCGACTCGCGCGAGAACCTGCTGAGCATCCTGCCCGAGATCGCGACACGCCAGCCCATGGTGTCGGGCCGCACGGGCCTGCGCTGGCACATGGTGATGGAGCCGGGGGCGATCCGGCGCATGCTGCTCGAGAACGTGGACAACTATCCCAAGTCGGTGGTGACCAAGAACCTGCTCGAGCCGGCGATCGGCGATTCGCTGTTTGTCGCAGAAGGCGCGCATTGGCGCTGGCAGCGGCGGGCGGCGGCACCGGTCTTTGGCCATCGCAACGTGACAGCGCTGGGGCCGGTGATGAGCCATGCCGCCGCCCGGGCGGTGGATCGGATCGGCGCGGCCGGGCCCGGTCGCGCGGTGGACCTGGCGCAGGAGATGGTGACGACGACCTTCGAGGTGATCTCGGACGTGACCTTTTCCGGCGGCGAGGCGTTCGACCGCAACAAGGTCCATGGCGCCATCGACGCCTATATCGACGGGGCGGCGCGGACATCCCTGTTCGACATCCTCGGGTTTCCGGGCTGGGTGCCACGACCGGCGCGGATCTTTTCCGGCCGCGCGGTGCGCGACATGAAGGCCGTGGCCGACCGCGCCATCGAGGAGCGGGCGCGTCGCGGCCACGAGGGCGTGCCGGACCTGCTGGACCTGCTGCTCAAGGCCGAGGACCCGGACACCGGGCGCACCATGTCCACGTCCGAGCTGCGCGACAACCTCTTGACCTTCATCGTCGCCGGGCACGAGACGACGGCGCTGACGCTGGCCTGGGCGCTGTATCTCTGCGCCTTCGATCCCGCCGTGCAGGACCGGGCCCGGGCCGAGGCGCAGGCCGTGCTGCAGGGGCGCATCGCCGGGGCCGAGGACGTGCCGAACCTGCCCTTTATCCGCCAGGTGGTGGACGAGACGCTTCGGCTTTACCCGCCGGCCGGGATCATCTCGCGTACGGCGCAAAAGCCCGACGTGCTCTGCGGGCGCGAGATCCGGCCACGCGACACGGTGATGATCCCGATCTACACGCTGCACCGGAACCACGCGCTCTGGCCCGATCCGGACCGGTTCGACCCGGAGCGTTTTGCCGACCGCAAGGCGATCGAGCGCTACGCCTACCTGCCGTTCGGCGACGGGCCCCGGATCTGCATCGGCGCCTCCTTTGCGGTGCAGGAAGCGGTGATCATCCTGGCCACGCTGCTGTCGCGGTTCCGCTTTGCGCCCGTGCCTGGACGCGATCCGAAACCGGTGATGATCATCACCCTGCGGCCCCAGGGCGGCGTCTGGCTGACGGCAGACCCGGCCTGACCCCCAAGATTATTCGTCCGAATAATCTTGGGGCCCGCCCCCTTGCCGGCGGTCGCGGGGGGCCGAAAAGTCTTCGGACGAAGACTTTTCCCGCTCAGCGCGTCGGCACCGGCGTCTCGCCGCGGTAATCGTAGAAGCCGCGCTTGGTCTTGCGGCCGAGCCAGCCGGCCTCCACGTACTTGGTCAGCAGCGGGCAGGGCCGGTACTTGGTATCCGCCAGCCCGTCGTGCAGCACGTTCATGATGGCAAGGCAGGTATCGAGCCCGATGAAATCGGCCAGCTGCAACGGCCCCATCGGGTGGTTCGCCCCCAGCCGCATCGCCGCGTCGATCGAGGCGACGTTGCCGACCCCTTCGTAAAGCGTATAGCACGCCTCGTTGATCATCGGGATCAGCACGCGGTTGACGATGAAAGCCGGGAAATCCTCGGCGCTGGCCGCCGTCTTGCCCAGCTTTTCCACGATGGCGAGGCAGGCCTTGTAGGTTGGCTCGTCCGTGGCGATGCCGCGGATCAGTTCGACCAGCTGCATCACCGGCACCGGGTTCATGAAGTGGAAGCCCATGAAGCGTTCCGGCCGGTCCGTGCGGCTGGCCAGCCGCGTGATCGAGATCGACGAGGTGTTCGAGGTCAGGATGGTCTGGTCCCCGAGATGCGGCGCCAGCCCGTCAAAGATCTTGTGCTTGACGGCCTCGTTCTCGGTCGCGGCCTCGATGACCAGGTCCAGGGGCCCGATCTCGGCCAGCTCCAACGTCGTGCCGATGCGGGACATGGCCGCGTCCCGCTCGGCCGCGCTGATCTTTTCCGACCCGACCTGCCGGTCCATGTTCTTGCCGATCCGGGCCACGGCGGCATCCAGCGCGTCCTGGCTGATGTCGTTCAGCGTGACGTTGTACCCGGCCAGCGCCATCACGTGGGCGATCCCGTTGCCCATCTGGCCCGCGCCCACCACCCCGATCGTCTGGATATCCATTAGCTGCCCCGCCGCTTCATTGCCCGCCAGAGCCTATGCTCAGGCTTCGGCGATGCCAAGAGCCCGCGCAGGATAACGAAATCGCAAGGCGCGCCGATTACGGTGCCGGCGATTTCGCCAACGGACGGCCCACATGACGATCGACGCTCTTGCCTCCGGCGCCCTGAACTACCACCCGTGCCGCTACGGGCGGTCACGCCTGCTGTTCCGCGGCCCGCAGCGGCCCCTGACCGGCGACTACATCGCCTTCCTCGGCGGCACGGCCACCTACGGCAAGTACATCCCCAGGCCCTTTCCCGCGCTGGTCGAGGAAGCGACCGGCCTGCCCGCCGTCAACCTCGGCTGGATCAACGCCGGCATCGACGTCTTTCTCAAGGACCCGGCGGTTCTGGCCGTGGCCGAAGGCGGCAGCGCGGCCGTGGTGCAGATTACCGGCGCCAAGAACCTGTCGAACCGTTTTTACCAGGTGCATCCGCGCCGCAACGACCGCTTCCTCGAGCCGACCGAGGCGCTGCGCAACCTCTACAGCGACGTCGATTTCACGACCTTCCACTTCAACCGGCACATGATGATGGCCCTGCGCGACCGCTCGGAATCCCGCTATCGCAAGGTGGTCGAAGAGGTCCGCGCCGCCTGGGTCGCGCGGATGCGCGTCTTCCTCGGCCAGTTGCGGGTGCCGACGGTGCTGCTCTGGATCGCCGACCACCCCCCGGACGAACCCGGCATGATCCAGGACGCGCCGATCGCGCGGCAGCCGGTCTTTGTCGACCGGCAAATGATCGAGGCGGTCGTGGACAGCGCCGCCGCCTATGTCGAGGTCGTGGCGACGCCCGAGGCCATGGCCGAGGGCACGCGCGGCATGGTCGTCACCCCGGTCGAATTGCCGCAGGCCCGCAAGGAACTGCCCGTCGCCGTCCACCAGCAGGTGGCAGAGGCACTTGGCCCCGTGCTGCTGGACCACGTCGGCGCGGGCGAATACTGAAAAAGGCCCGCGCATCGGCACGGGCCTTTCGTCCTTCCGTAGGGCGGGGTTTCACCCCACCACGCCCTCACAGCTTGCCCGTCAGCTCCGGGACGGCGGTGAAGAGATCCGCGACCAGGCCGTAGTCCGCGACCTGGAAGATCGGCGCCTCTTCGTC
>NZ_JAIMID010000023.1 GCF_019966535.1 Mesobacterium pallidum
GGATGCTGTCGCCCGTCGAGTTCGAACGGCAGCGGAAACTGAGAGCCGAAGGCGTCTAAGAAACGCGGGGCTATTCAGGCCGCCTTTCGGCTCAGCCCGCAACAGGTGCCCTCGGCCGTCATCCTGCAACTGGCCGGCGCGCATCCCTCGGGCGCGCTGCTGCGCTCGCGCTGGTGGCTGCACGGCGACGCGCCAGGCCCCATGGCCATCGCCATGGCCATGTCCCGCCACGCTCGGCGCCTCTTCACCCGGGTCCAGGGCAGCCTCATCGGCCCCGAGGCGCTGGCGGACCTCGCCTCCGGCCGCCGCCTGACCTTCGACATGCAAGCCCCGCCCAGTGCGGACCTGCGCGCGCCCTGACCAAACCTTCCAAAGACCCCGACCCACAACGCGGACCGGGCACCGCCCCGCGATGCCCGATCCCTCTTCATCTTGCCACTAAACTCCGGGGGACGTCGCCCATGGCGACGGGGGGCAGCGCCCCCATCCTCCCCGGCCAAGCCACGAGACGCCCGCTTTCCGCGCGCGCCCTGCCCCGCTCAGCCTTTCTTCATCTCTTCGATGGCGGCGTTCATCCGCGTCTGCGCCTCCTCGAAGACCTTCTGGTTGGCGTCCTTGGCGGCCTCGGCCATCTGCTTCATCAGGTCCAGCGCCGTCTCGACCGCCTTGGCGGTGGTGTCGGCGTTCTTGCCCATGGCATCGCTGCTCACCGGGCTTTCCATCTTGCCGGCGTAATCCTGCGCGGCCGAGGTCATCTGGGTGAAGATTTCCTGCTGCTTGGCCAGCATGTCCTTGTAGGTCTCGGCCGCCGACTTGTTGGCCTCGACCACCGCGTCGAAATTGCGCTTGTTCCTGTCCATGATGGCGGACATGTCCAAGCCCTGCATCGGGGCCATGCCCTTGAACTGCTCCATCATCTTGGACGGGTCGAACATCTGCTGCATCTGCGCAGGATCGAACATCTGGAACATCGCGGCGAACGGGTTCTCCGCTCCGGTTGTCTTCTTTGCCATGAGGCCTACTCCTTTCCACTTTGCGGGGCAGCGTAACACACCGCCCCGCATGGTCACCAATTACTTGCGCTTTTTCGGCGGCATGAGGTCGGTGATCGTGCCTTCGAACATTTCGGCGGCGAAATTGACCGTTTCGGACAGCGTCGGGTGCGGGTGGATGGTGTGACCAAGGTCCACCGCATCCGCCCCCATCTCGATGGCAAGGGCCACCTCGGCGATCAGGTCCCCAGCGTTGGGGCCGACGATGGCGGCGCCGATCACGCGGTCATCGTCTTCGTCGAAGATCACCTTGGTGATGCCTTCCGACCGGCCCAGCGACAGCGAGCGGCCCGATGCGGCCCAGGGGAAGACCCCCTTGCCGACGCGTCTGCCCTCGGCCTTGGCCTGGGTTTCGGTCATGCCGACCCAGGCGACCTCGGGGTCGGTATAGGCCACCGAAGGGATCACCTTGGCGTCGAAGTGCCGCTTGTGCCCGGCGGCAGCCTCGGCCGCGACCTTGCCCTCGTGCACCGCCTTGTGCGCCAGCATCGGCTGGCCGACCACGTCGCCGATGGCGAAGATGTGGCTTTGCCCGGTGCGCTGCTGGCTGTCGACGGCGATGAAGCCGCGCTCGTCCACCGACACGCCCGCCGCATCGGCGGCGATGATCTTGCCGTTGGGCTTGCGGCCCACGGCGACCAGCACCTTGTCGTAGATCGACGCGGAGGTTTCGCCCTTGTCGTCCTCGAAGGTCACCTTCAGCCCGTTCTTCTGGGCCTTCACCTCGGTGACCTTGGTCTTGAGCTTGATCTCTTCGTAGCGGCCCTCGATCCGCTTCATCAGCGGCTTGACGATGTCCTTGTCGCAACCGGGGATGATCTGGTCCATCAGCTCGACCACCGTGACTTTCGATCCCAGCGCATCGTAGACGCAGGCCATTTCCAGCCCGATGATCCCGCCGCCCAGCACCAGCAGCTTGCCCGGGATGTCCTCGAGTTCCAGCGCGCCGGTCGAGTCGATCACCCGCGGGTCGTCATGCGGCACGAAGGGCAGCGTCACCGGCTCGGAGCCGGCGGCGATGATGCATTGGTCGAAGCTGACGGTTTTCTTGGACCCGTCGTTGTCGACCTCGATCATGTGGCTGCCGGTAAAGCGGCCAAAGCCCTGCACCACCTGCACCTTGCGCGCCTTGGCAAGGCCGCCAAGGCCGCCGACCAGCTGGTCCACGACCCCCTGCTTGAAGCCGCGCACCTTGTCGAGGTCGACCATCGCCTTGCCGAAGCTGACGCCGTGATCGGCCATTTCCTCGGCCTCGGTCATGACCTTGGCGACGTGCAGCAGCGCCTTCGAGGGAATGCAGCCAACGTTCAGGCAAACCCCGCCCAGCGTCGGGTTCTTTTCGATCAGCGCGACCGAAAGGCCTAGGTCGGCGGCGCGGAAGGCCGCCGTGTAGCCGCCGGGGCCGGAGCCGAGCACCACGAGGTCCGCGTGGATGTCGCCCTTGACGCTGGCGCCCTGCACGGGCCTGGGCGTGTCGTCCGACTTGGCGGGCGCGCCGCCCGAGGGCTTGCTCTCTTCGGCCTTGGAGGCCTCGTCCCTGGCGGGGGCATCGCCTGCCCCCTCCGCTTCCATCACCAAGATGACGGTCCCTTCCGAGACCTTGTCGCCTTCGCTCACCTTGATCTCGGTGATCTTGCCCGCGGCGGGGCTCGGGACTTCCATCGTGGCCTTGTCGCTTTCGATCTCGATCAGCGGGTCTTCGGCGGCGACCACGTCGCCGACCGAGACCAGGACCGTGACCACGGGCACGTCGGTGAAATCACCGATATCGGGTACTTTGATATCCATATCGGTCACCTCACCACATCAGCTTGCGCATGTCGCCCAGCAGCGTCTTGAGCGTGACGCAGAACCGGGCCGCCAGCGCGCCATCGACGGCGCGGTGGTCATAGGACAGCGACAGGGGCTGCATCAGGCGCGGCTCAAATTCCGACCCGTTCCAGACCGGCGCCATCTTGGACCGCGTCAGACCGAGGATCGCCACCTCGGGCGCGTTGACGATCGGGGTGAAGGACGTGCCGCCGATCCCGCCCAACGACGAGATGGTGAAGGTCGCGCCCTGCATGTCCTTGGCCTTGAGGTTGCCGTCGCGCGCAGCCTTGCTGAGCTCCATCAACTCCTTGGAGATATCCACGAGGCCCTTGCGGTCGGCATCCTTGATCACCGGCACCATCAGCCCGTTCGGCGTGTCCGCCGCGAAGCCGATATTGTAGAAATCCTTCTTGATCAGCTTGTCGCCATCCGGGTGGATCGAGGAGTTGAACTCCCAATGCTGTTTCAGCGCCGAGACGCTGGCCTTGATGACAAAGGACAGAAGGGTCACGCGATAGCCGTCGTCCTTGGCCATCGTGTCCATTTCCTTGCGGTAGGTGTCCAGCTCGGTGATATCCGCCTCGTCGTTATGGGTGACGTGGGGGATGTTGAGCCAGGAGCGGTGCAGCGCGGGGCCCGAGATCTTCTTGATCCGCGACATTTCCACGGTTTCGACCGGGCCGAACTTGGAGAAATCCACGGCCGGGATCGGCGGGATGCCCATTCCGCCCTGCGCGGGCGCGCCGCCCGAGGCAGCCGGGGCTTTCTGCGCCTCGAAGAACTTGACCACGTCCTCGCGCAGGATGCGGCCCTTGCGGCCGGTCCCGTTGACCTTGTTGAGGTCGAGGTCCAGCTGGCGGGCAAAGGCACGGACGGAGGGTGAGGCATGGGCCTTGCCGAAATTGTCATCCGTCACGCCCGCCGGGGCCGCCTTGGGCGCCTCGGCTTTCGGCTGCTCTTTCGGCTCCTGCTTCGGCGCCTCGGCCTTCGGCTCTTCCTTGGGCGCGTCACCGGCGCCTTCGGCTTCGATCACCAGGATCACCGACCCTTCGGAGACCTTGTCGCCTTCGCTGACCTTGATCTCGACCACCTTGCCGGCGTGGGACGACGGTACTTCCATCGTCGCCTTGTCGCTTTCAAGCTCGACGATGGGGTCTTCGACGGCGATCGTGTCGCCGACGCTCACCAGCACCGTCACAACGGGCACATCGTTGAAATCGCCGATATCGGGGACTTTTACTTCGGTTGTCATATTCTCTGTCTCCCTCTCCCGATCACACCAGACGCGGGTTCGGCTTGTCGCCGTCGATGTCGTATTTGCTGAGCGCCTTCTCGAGGTCGCCCTTGGTGACCGCCCCGTCGCGGTAGAGGTCGACCATGGCCGCCGCCGCGATGTGGTTGGCATCCACCTCGAAGAACCGGCGCAGGTTCACCCGGCTGTCCGAGCGTCCGAACCCGTCCGTGCCAAGAACCGTGTACCGGTTCGGCACGCAGCCGCGGATCTGCTCGGCGTAGTTCTTCATGTAGTCGGTCGCCGCGATGATCGGCCCCTTGGCGTTCGCAAACTGCTGCGCCACGTAGCTGGTCTTTTCCTCGGCCAGCGGGTTGAGCCGGTTCCACCGCTTCACGTCCTGGCAATCGCGCGCCAGTTCGTTCAGCGAGGTCGCGGACCAGATGTCGGCGGTGACGCCGAAATCCTCGGCCAGCATCTCGGCCGCCTTCATGGCCTGCACCAGGATCGTGCCCGAACCCATGAGGTTGACGTGCTTCTTGCCGGGCTTGTCGGCCTTCTTGAGCCGGTAGAGGCCGCGGATGATGCCCTCCTCGGCGCCCATCGGCATGTCGGGGTGGGAATAGTTCTCGTTCATCAGGGTGATGTAGAAGAACACGTCCTCCTGGTCCGCGAACATGCGCTTGAGCCCGTGCTGGACGATCACCGCCACCTCGTGCTGGAAGGTCGGGTCGTAGCTGATGCAGTTCGGGATCGTGCCGGCCAGGATATGGCTGTGCCCGTCCTCGTGCTGCAGCCCCTCGCCGTTCAGCGTGGTCCGGCCCGCCGTGCCGCCCAGCATGAAGCCGCGCGCCCGGCTGTCGCCGGCGGCCCAGGCGAGGTCGCCGATCCGCTGGAAGCCGAACATCGAATAGTAGATGTAGAAGGGCACCATCGGCACGCCGTGGTTGGCGTAGCTGGTCGCAGCCGCGATCCAGTCGGCCATCGCGCCGGCCTCGTTGATGCCTTCCTGCAGCACCTGGCCGTCCGCGCTTTCCTTGTAATACATCATCTGGTCGCGGTCTTCGGGCGTGTAGTTCTGCCCCAGCGGGTTGTAGATGCCCACGGACCGGAACAGCCCCTCCATCCCGAAGGTGCGGCTTTCATCCGGCACGATCGGCACGACCTGCTTGCCGATCTTCTTGTCGCGCAGAAGCGTCGTCAGAACCCGGACAAAGGCCATGGTGGTGGAAATCTCGCGATCCCCCGTCCCTTCCAGCTGCGCCTTGAACGCGGTCAGCTCGGGGATTTCCAGCTTGGGCGCGTTTGCGTCCCGCTTGGGGAAGGACCCGCCCAGGTCGCGGCGCCGGTCGGCAAGATACGCCTTTTGCGCGTTGTTCAGGCTGACGAAGGGGATGTCCTTGTCCAGCTCCTCGTCGGTCACGGGGATCTTGAAGCGGTCCCGCATGGCCTTGAGCTGGTCCAGCTGCATCTTCTTCTGCTGGTGGGTGGTGTTTTGCCCCTCACCGGCCGTGCCCATGCCGTAGCCCTTGACCGTCTTGACCAGCAGCACGGTCGGCTGCTTTTCGGTCTTCGTCGCGCGCAGGAAGGCATTGTAGACCTTCTTGGGGTCGTGACCGCCCCGGCGCAGGGCCCAGATCTGGTCATCGGTCCAATCCTCGACCAGCGCCGCCGTTTCGGGGTACTTGCCAAAGAAATGCTTGCGGATGTAAGCGCCGTCCTTGGACTTGAACGTCTGGTAATCGCCGTCGATGGTTTCATCCATCAGCTGGCGCAACCGGCCGCTGGTGTCTTTCTCCAGCAGGTCGTCCCAGCCCTTGCCCCAGAGCAGCTTGATCACGTCCCAGCCGGCACCGCGGAAGTTGCCCTCGAGTTCCTGCACGATCTTCGAGTTGCCGCGCACCGGACCGTCGAGCCGTTGCAGGTTGCAGTTGACGACGAAGATCAGGTTGTCGAGCCCTTCGCGGGCAGCCAGCGCGATGGCGCCAAGGCTTTCCGGCTCGTCCATCTCGCCGTCGCCGAGGAAGGCCCAGACCTTGCGGTCGGCCGCGTCGATCAGGCCGCGGTTGTGCAGGTACTTCATGAACCGCGCCTGGTAGATCGCCATCAGGGGCCCGAGGCCCATCGAGACGGTCGGGAACTGCCAGTACTCGGGCATCAGCCAGGGGTGCGGGTAGGACGACAGACCGCCACCAGCGACCTCGGAGCGGAAGTTCTCCAGTTCTTCGACGCTGATCCGGCCTTCCATGAAGGAGCGGGCGTAGATGCCCGGCACGACGTGGCCCTGGAAGAACACCAGGTCGCCGCCGTGGATCGCGGATTTCGAGCGCCAGAAGTGGTTCAGACCGACATCATAAAGCGCGGCCGACGAGGCGAAGGACGCGATATGGCCACCGTATTCGCTGCTGACCTTGTTGCGCTTGACCACCGTGGCCATGGCGTTCCAGCGGTTGATGGTGCGGATGCGCCATTCCATTTCCGTGTCGCCGGGGATCTCGACCTCGTCGTCGGGGGAAATGGTGTTCTGGTAAGGCGTGGTCGCCGAAAAGGGCAGCGTGGCCCCGGCGGCCCGCGCCTGCTGAACCGCCTTGTCGAGAAGGAAATGCGCCCGGTTCGGCCCGTCCCGCTCGATCACGTCGGCGACGGCCTCCTGCCATTCCCGGGATTCGACCGGATCGATGTCTTCCTTGAAGTCCGCCATGTGGTCTCCCTTTGTCCACTTGCGGGATGGTTCAGCCTTAAACTTTTGCCGATCCACCCGTCAGCGCAGCGTTGCATCTGCCGCGACGTAACATAGTTGAGCGGGTGGAGCCATTGCGGGAAATGCATGACTTCCCTGCGCATAGCGCATGACGGCCCCGGCGCATAGTTCAAGGCTAAGCGTTTTCTCCTCATCCCGCTGGGGGATAGTATAGCGCAAAAACCCCCGGTGGACAGTCCACCGGGGGTTCTGAAAGCTCGGAATTTCGGGCTGGCGTCAGGCGCGCTCGGAATATTCCATGGTCTCGGTGTTAACGATGATGTCCTCGTCCTGGCCCACGAAGGGCGGCACCATGACCTTGACGCCGTTGTCCAGGATCGCCGGCTTGAAACTGTTGGCCGCGGTCTGGCCTTTGACGACCGGCTCGGTCTCGACGATCTTGCAGGTGACCTTTTGCGGCAGGGTCGCGTTCAGCGCCTCGCTCTCGTGGAATTCCACGAGGATGGTCATGCCGTCCTGCAGGAAGGGGCGGCGTTCGCCCAGGATGTCGGCCGGCAGCTCGACCTGGTCAAAGGTCTCGGTGTCCATGAAGGTCAGCATGCCGTCGGTTTCGTAGAGGAACTGCATGTCCTTTTGCTCGAGCCGGACGCGTTCCACCTTGTCGGCGCTGCGGAAACGTTCGTTCAGCTTGGAGCCGTTGCGCAGGTTCTTCATCTCGACCTGGGCAAAGGCGCCGCCCTTGCCGGGTTTCACGTGGTCGACCTTGACCGCAGCCCAGAGGCCGCCATTGTGCTCAATGACGTTGCCGGGGCGGATTTCGTTACCGTTGATCTTGGGCATGGACTCTGGCCTGATAAGTGGATCGGTTGCTGACCGGCTCTATACGGACCCGGGGCCCGCCGCACAAGTACGGAGAGAGAGATGGCGCGACGCTGCATCCTGCATGTGGGCCTGCCCAAGACCGGGTCGACCGCGTTGCAGGCTTCCCTGCACCGCGCCGCGCCGGACCTGCTGGCGCGCCACGGGATCGGTTACGCCACGGCGTTCGAGAACCATTCGGTCATCGGCGAGATCACGGGCAGGTCTTCGGACACCTCCCTGGCGGTGCGGCGCCGGCTCAGGCACCGGATTTGGGATGACGACGCCTTCCGCAACTACATGCAGGACAGCTTTGCCGCGCAGTTCGACCGCTCCGGCGCGGCGGTCGAGGTGATCTCGGGCGAGGGTCTGGGCCAGGGCTACACGGGCCCGGAGGTGGCACGGCTGGCCGAGTTCCTCGGCCGCTGGTTCGACGACATCCAGGTCTGCGCCTATGTCCGCCCGCCGCTCGAGCATTTCAACAGCCACGCTCAGCAGGTGCTGAAACGCGGCATGACCTTCGACGCGATCCGCGCCGAGGTCGCGGCCTTCATGGCGGACGAGATCCCGCCCGAGGACCGCTGTGTCGTCGCGCGGCCCATGGAGGGGCTGACACCCTACCTGGAGGCGTTCGGCGCCGTGACCCTGCGTGATGCCCGCCGCGCGGCGCTGACGGGCGGCGACGTGGTCGCGGATTTCTGCGTCACCTTTCTGGGGCAACCCGCCGCCGCGTTGGGGGTCGAAAGCCTGTCGGTCAACGAATCCGTCAATGCCACGGCCGCGCGGATGCTGGACGCGGTCAACCGGCAGGTCCCGGCCTCGATCGACGGCTATCCCAACCCGCTTCGGGCCCGCGGACTGCTGGGACAGCTGCGCGCCCTGCCCGGGCCTGCGCGCTTTATCATGCCGGGCATCGACTGGGCCGGACTGCGCGCGGCGACGCGGCCCCAGGTCGACTGGATGGCCGAGGTCTCGGGCGGCGCGGTGGATTTCACGGACGAGCCGTTGCCGGAGGCAGGACCCGACACGGGTGCGGATCCTGACCTCGACCAGATCGCGCGGCTGTTGAATGACGCGCTGCTCGAGGCGCAGGTGGTCAAGGCGCGGATGCGCATCCAGGCCGCCAGCTACCGGATCGAGGCCAGCGACACCCCCCTGCCCGATGCGGCCGAGGTGATCCGGCGCTCGGCTCCGTTCCTGTCGGACAGCCGGGAAAAGCTGCGCGCCGCGCGAACCTTGTTGCAGGGCGGCTACAGCGAAGACGCCGAAATCCTGTGCAACGAGATCGCCAACAGCGCCCCCGAGGCCGCAGAGCGGGGGGCGGCGCTGGACCTACTCCACAAGGTCCACAAGCGCTTTGCAATTGCGGCGAAATCTTGACCCGATCTTGAGATTTTCCGGTCAGACCCTAAGTGTCGATGGTCAAACCCGGCCTGACCGCAAATCTCGCGCTGCACATGCGAAAGGTTTGCGCAAAACGCATGGGAGGTATGCGATTTAGCGGTACCCGAATCGGATCCTTTGGTCCATAAGGGCATCCACGCCGAAATCGCAAGAGCAAGAATAAGGACGCGAGATGAATGATTTCGTAGATGGCACGGCTTACAACGCAGAGCAGGGTAACCGTGCACGCAAGCTTTTTGCCGCGGTGGTTCTGGCTGCTCTCGACGATGCCATCGCTGATGACAAGAAGTACGGCAATGGCCCGGAACAGATTGCCCGCTGGGCACGCTCGCGCGATGGGCGCGAGGTTCTGTCCTGTGCCGGAATCGACCCGAACGAGCGGGTTGTCACGGGGCTGATGGATTTTGTCGCCAAGGGCGTGCGCACCTCGGTCGCGCTGTCGCGCGAGGAAAGCGAACGTCGCCATGCCGCAGCCGCGGCCGAACAGGCCGAAGCCGCCTGATACCATCCGGGGTGCCGCAAGGTGCCGCTTGATGCTGCCCAAGATAGAGAAAGCCGCGCTGCAGACCCCTGCAGCGCGGCTTTTTCGCGTTGGCCCCCGGTCACGGTGTCCGAGGGAGCACAGCGTCAATCGAAATCCTGGCTGTTCAGCGCGCGGTGGATCTCGCGGCGGACGAGCTTGCGGACATTGCGGGTGATCCGCTCGCCCAGCGCGCCCTGCAATTCCTGCCGCACGATATCGGCGACCATCTCGCGCAGCGTTTCCTCGTCCAGCAGGTTGTCCTCGGCAAAGAGGTCGATGTCGTCATCCTCGTCGTCGCGGGCGGCGCTACCGTCGGACAGGTGCAGGCGTTGCTCGGTGCGGGCAAAGCCGGCGACATGGGGGGTGCTGGCCTGCGCCTCCTCGGCGAGGGCTTCATCCCGCCCTTCGGCCTCGTCCGAGGCGTCGACGGCGGCCGGCGCGTCCATCGGCTCGGACTGCGGCACGGCGGCTTCGGCGGGCGGCGCAAGCGGATCCACGTCCCACGCGTCGCCATGGTCTGGCGCAACGGTCGCCGCTTCGGCCTCCTGCGCCTCCTCTTCGGGCGGCAGTTCGACCGCGTCCTCGATGACGTACTCCGCCACGTCCTCGGCAAATGCCTCCGCCGCGTCCTCGTCCGCCTCGGTCTCACCGTCCCAGGCCGCCTCGGCCTGGTCCCATTCGGGTTCGTCCACCTGCGCTTCGACCTCGTCCCAATCGGGCGCGTCCACCTGCGCCTCGGAGGGGCCCTGGTCGTCCCACTCCATCGCTTCGACCGACTCGGCCACGTCATCCGCGCCGGCGTCCGGCTCCCAGTCTTCCTGGCGGTCGCCGATCAGCGCCTCGAGCTCGGCGATCTTTGCCTGAAGGGCGGATTGGCGCGGAAAGGACGGCTCGGCCTGTGCAGCCTCGGCCTCGGGCGCGGCGATCTCCGGCTCGTCATAGACCGACTCCTGCACCTCGGCGACATGGGTGTCGTCATCCCAGTCAAAGGGCGGCTCGTCCGTGTCGTCGTCGAATTCGAACTCGTCGTCGGCCCCGGCCGGCGCGCCGGACCAGCCGGCATCCAGCGCAGAGACATCCGTCTCGGACCCGTCGTCGTCAAGATCGACCGCCTCATCCTGCGCCTCGACCCGCAGGGCCGGCGTCAGGACCAGCTTCTCGGGCTCGGCCATGGCCGTTGACCCGTCGCCCCGACGGATGTCCTGCGACACCAGTCGACGGATCGACGAAAGAACGTCTTCGATTTCCGAGTTGGACGCGGATTCGGCCATGTTTTCCAGCCACTTCTATTGTTGCGCAGTGCTCTGCCCCGCCCAAGCATAGCCCGGGCGCGGGATTCCCACAACAGATGGGTCGAATTCTAGTCTTTACCGAGGGCCTTCAGGACACGGTCCAGGTCCTTGCCCTGGCGCGAGATCGTCGGCGCGTCCTTGACCAGGTTGTAATACTGCGCCGGGTCATAGCGCTGCACGTTCAGCCCCAGCCGATCTGTGGTCAGCAGGCCCATGGCCGACAACAGCGTATAGGCGGCGATGTATTCATCCGCCGAGGCGGTGATCAGCGTGGACCGGGCCGACAGCAGCTCCTGCTCGGCGTTCAGCACGTCGAGCGTGGTGCGCGCGCCCAGAGTCGCCTCTTCGCGGGTGCCGCGGAAGGCGACCTGCGCCGCCGCGATCTGGCGCGTGGCCGCGTCGCGGGCCGAGCGGGCGACCAGCAGTTGCGCCCAGGCGTTGCCGACGTTCTGCGCAACCTGGTGACGGGTCACGTGCAGCCCGCCCCGGGTGGCATCTCGCCGGGCGATGGCCTGGCGCAGCAGCGCCGACAGGCGCCCGCCCTGGTAGATCGGCCCACCGGCCTGGATCCCGACCGAGCCGGAATTCGTGTAGAACGGATCGTCGATGTCGCGCGACATGGCAAGGCGGCCGGTCATCGACACCGTCGGCTTCATCTGTGCCTCGGCGCGCATGATGGCCAGGTCCGCGGCGGCGACCTCGTGCTGGGCGCGCTTCATCTCGGGGTGGTTGCGAACACCCAACGCCTTGGCCGCATCCACGTTGTCCGAGGTCGCCGGCACACGGCTGGGCGGCACGAGGCCGCCGGGCTTGTTGCCGGTGACCGCGGCATATTCCTCGGCCGCGACGGCCAGGTCGCCCTGGGCTGCGGCAAGCTGCGCGCGCGAGGCGGCCAGCGCGGCCTCGGCCTGGGCGACGTCTGTGCGGGTCACCTCGCCCACCTCGAACCGGTCCCGCGCGGCGCGCAGTTCCTGGGTGATCAGGCGCAGGTTGTTCTCGCGCAGGGCCACGATCTCGTAGGCGCTGCGCACGTTCATGAAGGCGGTGACGGCCCGCAGCAACACCTGCTGCTCGACCGAGACCAGCGCCTCGCGCGTGGCCAGCACGCTTTCCTTGGCCGCGTCGATGCCGAATTGCGTGGCGCCGAAATCGTACAGCAGCAGCTCGGCGGTCAGCCCCAAGTCGATCTCGTTCGTGGCCGAGCGGGTCACGACCGATTGCCCCAGCGAATTGGCCGACTGGCTCGTGCCGAAACTGCGCGAGACCGAGCCGGTCCAGTTCAGGATCGGCCGCAGCGCCGCGATGGCGATGGCCACGTCCTCGTCGGCGGCGCGCAAAAGCGCGCGGTTCTGCTCAAGCAGGCCAGAGTGATTGTAGGCGCTGGCCATCGCATCGGCCAGCGTCTCTGCCGTTGCCGCCATGCCCGCGCCGATCGCGAGGGCCGAGGCCGTGACCAGGCCAAGGACCCGTTTTCCAAAAGGCATTCTTGCCATAACAACCCCCTGGGGCCCCGGGGCCCGCTCAATTGTCCTCACCGGCTTTCCTGCCCGGACGCGGGGATCCGCGTTACAGGGTGAAAGCCTGATGTTTTTCAAATCCGGGCATCACCGGGGCCCCCGCGTTGAACGCGAAGCGCCATGTGATGATGCCGTCGATCTTGTAGCCGATCCGCACGGTGCCCAATGCCCCTTCGGCAAAGAGCACGGCGATCCGGCCGCCTTCCTTCAACTGGTCGCAGATCGCATCGGGCAGATGCTCGACCGCGCCTTCGATCATGATCACGTCGTAGGGTCCGTGCTGCGGCGCGCCCTCGGCAAGCGGACCGCGGTGCACCGCCACGCTGTCGGCGCCCTGTTCCGACAGGGTCGACTCTGCCTCCTCGGCAAGGTCCTCGACCTCTTCGACGGCAACGACCGCCTCTGCCATCCGGGCGATCAGGGCCGCGGAATATCCCAGCCCGCAGCCGATATCGAGCGCCAGTTCGTCGCCGCGAATATCCAGAAAATCCAACATCTTGGCCAGGGTGCGCGGCTCGAGAACCACGCGGCTGCCGCCGAGGCTCACGTTCTCGCCGACATAGGCCGCCTCGCGCTGGGTCCGCGGCACGAAGGCCTCGCGCGGGACGGACAACATGGCGTCGATCACCGGGAACTTGGTCACGTCCGACGGGCGGACCTGGGTGTCGACCATCATGTTTCTACGGGCGGCGAAGTCAGTCATCGGAGCGGGCTCGCAATCGTGTCTTTGTACATGTCTTTGCCACAAGTCAGGGGCCTGGGCAACGGGCCTTCGTCCTTGAATGCGTTCACTTTGTCCCAAGCGCAACGCCCGGCGCCTCAGGGTGCAGCGCGAGGTGACGTCGACCCCGGGCGCTGCCCGTCCCGGCCATCGCGTGTCCGGGCCTGCCGGCGGACCGGTCCCGCACTGGCGCGGCCCCGCGGGCTGCCGGCTTCCGGAAGGGCTTGCGCGCGGCTTGGCGATGGTCTAAACGCCCGTCACCACCGCACGGCGGCGAGTTGGCGGAGTGGTGACGCAGCGGATTGCAAATCCGTGTACACCGGTTCGATTCCGGTACTCGCCTCCATCCTTTTCAAGCACTTACAGCGCACCTGAGTCACGACTCACCTCCATGGGTAACAGCATGGGTAACATTCTGTTTTTGTTCCGTTCTCATTCGCGGGCCTTCTGCGCCCGGATCGCACGCACCTTCTGGCGCACCGCTCGGGTGTAGTGCCGCACCATTTCGGGGCTCTGGCCGGTGACGGACGAGATAAGCTCATCGTCGCACCCGGCCTCGCAAAGCTCGACGGCCGTGTAGTAGCGCAGCGCGTGGATGTCGTGATCCACGGCGCCGATCTGGACGCGCGCCTTCATCATCGCATCGTGCGCGCCACGGTATGACCAGGCGCCGATCCCGCGCTCGTTGGTCAGGATCGTGAGGTTCTTCCGTTCTGCCTGCGCCAGGGCGGCCCGCAAGTCTTTAGTCAGCGGAAGCCACAGCTTCTTGCCGGTCTTCCCCTGCTTGACCTCGATGCCGCCATCCTTGATGTCGCCCCACTGCATCTTGAGAACGTCACCGATCCGCTGCCCGGTCCCGACCAGAAGCTCGAAGAGCAGTCGGACACGCAGGTCGTGCGGAAAGTCCTCGCGGAATGCCTTGACCCGATCCGCCGGCCACGGCTGGCGGTCCCGCTTTTCGTATTTCAATTCGGCGACATCCCGCGCCGGATTGCCGCCGGTCGGCAAAAGCCCCATATCAATGGCGTGCTCCAGCACAATTCGAAGCACCCGGAACCGATAATTCGCCTTGTGGGGCGTCTCCTTTTTCGCCCAGGCTTCCAGCCACGAAATGACATGCCGACGCTCAATGTTCTTTGGAGACAATTGGCCCAGCTTGTCGGAGATATAGGCTAGGTGCTTTTCGTAATCCTGACGGGTGCGCGGCTTCTTTTCCTGGAATTTCGCGTGGGCCATGTAATGCCGCACCACGGCCGCCATATCCCGGCCAGGCTTCACTGGTGTGCGTTCACCCAATAGCCGCTCACGCTCCTGGTGAAGGGCGAAGGGGATTGGCGCGCCTTCGGGAAACTGCGTCTCAAGAATGACCGTCCGAAACTTCGTCCCTACCCTCTTCTTAAAAAAAAGGATTCCGTCGCGCTCGCGGCGATAGATGTAGGGAGGAAGTTGCCGTTTCATGGGTCCACGAGGTCCGCTGGATTGATGCTTGCGTTCCCTGCCAGCGTATCACGGTTGTCTTCGACCGTCTCGATCCTGACCCCCTCATCGTTGAACGTTACCGCCACCCCGCGCACTTTGAGGCCTGCTTTACGGGCGGCCTTGATCAGGCGCGAGATGTCGGTTTCGTAGAAGCGGGCAGCGCTGGTCATTCTGCCCCCTCGTCCGCAAGATCGGCATTGGCGATCATCACGTCGATCCGAGCCAGGCGCTCGCTGGTGGCCGAAAGGTCCGCTACAGCCTCTCCGCGCAGCTCCATCAGACGATCAACGGAGGGGCCGCCGCAATTCAGAGCCTCGCGCACCTCGTCCAGCTGCATGCCGAGAAAGGTGAATGTCTGGATGTCCAGCATCCTTTTCACATGCGACTGGTCGTAGCGGCGCGACCGACCAGCGCCGCGCGCCGGCTCAATCAGGCCCTTCTCTTCGTAGTAGCGAAGCGTGCGATTGGACACGTTGAACATGCCGGCCATGTCACGGATGGTGAGGCTTTTCGCCATTCTCGTTGCTCCTTTGGTACTGCGGGCGCACGCGCCCTTCTTCGAGGTTCATGTGTCCCTGGTCCGTCTCCACGCGGGCCCCTTCCTTGTAGACAGTGATGACCGCGCCGGCCGGGGAGATGACCGGGTAGATGCGCTGGCCGGTCTCCAGCACCATGGTCCCGATCCAGCATCGATCGCGCGACCATGCGACCACAGGGACGGTGCCATCGCGCAGAGCGCCATTGATCTGGCGCTTGACCATGCGCGGCGGGATGCCCTTCACGCGCTGCTTGATGCGCTGGACTGCATGATCCGTGACCATGTTCGTTTCAGCATCCTTGAAGTACCCGGTGAACATCGGTCAGACCTGCCTCAGTGCTGGATGAACGCGATGGGGGTGTCGCCGGCCCAGCAGAGCCCGCAGGAGCCGCAATGGGTGGCCTTCTGCGGAGCGTCGATGCTGTCCCGCTGCTCGGGGCAGACGGTGGCGCCGGCGATGGTCTGCTTGGTCGTCGGGAAGTCGATGACATCGGCGCCCCACGGCCCGCCTGTGCCCGAGTGCCGGATCATGAACCGGCCCGGGTAGGCCTCGCGGATCGCGCCGATGGCGAGCCCCATCTTGGTCCTGGGCTTGTGGGCGGTGAAGCCGAACACATGCAGGCCGGGGTTCGCTTCGATCTGCTCGTGCCAGAAGGCCACGTAATTCTCGTTCGCGAAATCGCCCAGGATGTGCAGCCGGATCAGGATGGTGCCGTGCAGGTCGCACAGAGCCCGGATCGAGCCGGCAAGCGCGCGGCAGAAATCCGGCGTGAGGCGCCAGCGGGTGACCTTCTCCATGCTGTTGCCATAGCAACTGCGCCACATCGCGCAGCTGGTCGGGCAGGTCTTCCGCTCTTCCAGCGTCAGCGTGAAGATGCGGGCGCCCCGCAGGCGCCCCTTGGTGACGACGCCGCCAATCTTGGCATTCATCTCGCCGCCCTTGAGGATGGCGTCTCCGTCCATGTAGCGCCACGTCTTGACGGTTTTCGGGTAGACAGTGCCCTTGGCATCGGCCGGCGCAAGCCGGTTTACTTGGCCTGTCGGAACGACGCCCTCCATGAAACGCCGCCTGTCGCGCAGTTCATCCACCAAGCCGCGGCGCTTTTGGTTTGACGTCCGTCGCGCCCTGTCGGCCTTGCTGCGGCGTTTGGCACCATCTGGGCCGCGCTCCAGCGCGCGCAGGTCGTGCAGCAGCGTATCGAAGTCGATGCCCAACTTCTCGGCGACCTCTTCGACGGATTCACCGTCATCGAGGCACATGTCGAGCATCGCGCGGCGGATCCGATCAACGAAAACGCCTGCGCCTGGTGTGTGGGTCGTGGTGGCCATGTCCTTCACGTCTCGTCTCCTACGGTCGGCGCTCGACGGCGCCGTTCAGCTTCTTCTTGAGGCTGCTGTTGCGTGACCCGCCCAGCGGGCGGGATGCGATCTTGCGCCGGGGCTTCTGGCGGCCCTCGTCAGTATCGGCAGCACGTCGCTCGGCGCGGGCGACCTTCGCCATCGCGCGCCTGTCGGCTTTCGTCTTCTTGGCGTGGCAGGCCTTGTGGACCGCAAAGAGGTTGTCGCGGGTATCGGTGCCCCCGAGGCCGAGGGCATGGCCGTGGTCCACCTCCAGGGGCTCAGCCTCGCCGTTCTTCGCCCGGGCCAGGTTGATGACCTCGCCGCAGAGCGGGCAGATGTTGGCCTGCGCCGCGAGAATGTCGCGGCGCTGCCCGGCGGTGATGGTCCGGCGCGCGGTCATGCCGCCACCCTCCCGCCGGGCGTGACCGGCAGCACGGGCGCCGGCTTTGGCCCCCGGCGGTGTCCGGTGAAGCCGATCAGACAGCCGTCTTCGCCGACCTGGCCGTCGAGATAGTGGCGCCCGTCGCCGCATTGGACGAAGAGGCCGCCTTGCGCGTCGGCCTGCACCAGCTTTTCGCCGGCCACCATGCAGCCGAAGCCGGAATCCGCGACGAGGATGTCGCCCGCCGCCACCTGGCCGAAAAGAATGCCTTGGGTCATGTTGTTGCCTCTCGCGCAGGGTTATCGAGCGCACGCAGAAGGTTGCGACTACGGATCGCGCGCATCGCCATGCTCAGCTGCCAGCTTCCAGCCCATCCGGGGTGGACGCGCTGGCCGGTGTTGCGGATGATGATGTAGCGACCACTTTCGATCAGGTCGGCCAGCTCGCCCATCGTCTCGATGGGCGGGCCTTCGATGTACTTCTTGGGTTGCCCTCTAGGCATCCATCTGCCCCTGCCCCTTGGCCTCGGCCAAAGCCTCGTCCACCTCGGACATGAGGCGCTCGTGAAGGCGCGCATCCTCGACCTTCATGCGGTCCAGCGCCTCGGCGTGATCGCGCATCGCGGCCTTGATGTCCTTGCCGGTCACGATGGCCTCGGCGATGATCGAGTAGGTGTGGTTGTGCGGGTTGGAGAGATTGCGCAGCGCATCGCGCGCCTCGGCATAGGCGGCCCGGGCCTTCTTCTGGTCCTCGGGGCTCAGCTTCTCGGCGTCCTTTGCGGCCTCCTTCAATTCCGCCCCATCCGTGGCGGCCCAGATCGCGGCCTCGACGGTTTCGAGCGTGACCGCCGGCGCCTCGTCTTTCTTGCGCGTGGTCTTCACCTTGTCGCGCAGCGCGGCGGACTTGTTGAGCGGCTTGGTCGGCTCGCGCTCGGTCACCTCGTCATCGGGCGGAGTGATGTCGCGGGGCTCGACCGGCATGTCCTGCGCCTCTTCGGCGACATGCATGCCCTTGAGGACATCGGGAAAGCCGTCGCGCAGGGCGAAGCCACGCGCGCGCATCTGGAGCATGCGCTTGGGATACTGTTGCCACGGCCCCTGCTTGCCGGCCAGGCCGGCGGTCTTGGCGTCTTGCCAGGTGAACTCGCGGACCAAGGCGTCCTGACCCTTGCGCTTCACGGTGCAGGTCGCGCGCCACTCCTCCTGCGGGCCCTCCGCGTAGATGTCCTCGTTCATGTATTCGAGCAGGCCGGATGCGCGCACCAGGGCGATGACCGCATCCCCCCAGAGCGAGGGCCGCCCGTTGATGACGGCGATGTTCTGCATAGCCTGCAGCGGCGGGAGGCCGACCTCGGCGCCCCACTGGATCGCGATGAGGCAGTTGCCGGGGTTCCGCTGGTAATCCTTGGGCACGAGGCTGCTGTTGGCCAGCAGGTCGGCGGCTTTCAGTGCCGATTCCAGCATCGATGGGTCGAACATGCCCAGCGGGCTCTGCATCTGCTGCGGCTGGCTCAGCGCGGCGGCGCCGGGCTGCATGGTCTGGAGGTTGCTCATGGATTGTGTCTCCTGTGAATGAAGGGGTGTCAGTAACGGCCGGGTTTCGCCGGGGGGATTTTTCCGTCCGGGCCAGCAAGCGAGGCCATGCCTTCGATCACCTCGTGAGCCTGAATGCCGAGGCGATCCGCCGCGACCTGCGCCAGAAACTCGGTCGAAGAGTCGTCGCCGAACTCGTCCTCTGCGTCCTCGAACGCTTCGTTGCATTCTTGGGGTGTGGCCATGCGCTCCACCTTTCAGATGGCAGGCCGCAGGACGCGGGTGCTGCTGGTGGTGGAGCATGCTTCGAAGATGTCGGGATGCTCGGCGCGCAGGCGCTTGGAATCGACGCGGGTGCTGGATTGCTCCTTCCACGTCGCCAGCTTTTCGCCTGCGTGATAGATCGCCTCGGCGTCCTGGAACTCCGTGACGATCTTGACCTTGAGGGCTTCGGCTTCCGTTTCGAGGGCCTTGATCTTGGACTTGACGTCCACGTAGTCCTGCACCGCGTGGAAGGTCTCAACGCCGACGACGAACTGCTTGTCTTTCAGGTGGCGGGGCCAGCGGTGCATGGCGTCCGCGACCGACTGCGGATCCGGCGCGATCTTCTGCTGGACCAGCTGCCAGAACTCGTCCGCAGCCTCGAGCATGTCGGCGAAGACCTCATTGTCGCGCTGGACGGTGTAGATGCGGTAATCGTTGCCGCCGATCAGGACGGCCAGGTCCACGACATCGGCCCCGGTGATGCCGGCGTACCATTGCATCTGGAGCAGGTAGTAGTCGGGCACATCGTCGGTGCCTGCCTCGCCCCATTTCGAGGACGCGAAGGCCATGGAGGTCTTGCATTCGAGCAGGCGGTCGGTGGTCAGCCGGTTGTCGCGCCACCGGACGTTGCCGGCGATTTCAGGGTTGATGACGGCGCGATCGATGTTCGCCACGGCGAAATCGCATTCCGGGTGGCGCAGCAGCGCGTTGACGCGCTGGACCTTGCGATCAGTCCGGCGGGCGTATTCGTCAGCGACCAGAGGCTCGAGCTTGTGACCCCAATAGAGCAGCGGGCTATCGGGATCGAGGGGCTCCTTCTGGCCCAGCTTGTCGAGCCAGACATCGTAGGGCGTCGACCAAGGGCTGAGTCCGAGAACGGCGGCGATGTCCGAGCCTCCGATGCCGCTGCGGCGGCGCGCAAGCCATTCTTCTTCGGTGCTGTCGAGCATGAGAAATCCTGTTCCGTGAGTGGTGTTGGTCGTGAGTGATGGCGCCCGGCGCGGGCTAAAGGGAGGAGGAAGCCCGCGCCGGGCTGGCCGCGCCGCCGGGAGGAGGATGGCGGCGGGATGGGTTGCGGGCGCTACCAGGCGGCGCGCCCGTTTTCGATCTGGTAGAGGGTGTTGGCATGGCGCGCCGCGTAAGTCGGCAGCACGCTCCAAAGGATGCAGAGCAGCAGCATCGCCATGCTGACCCACAAGCCGCCGGCGTAGAGCCGGGCCATGACGCGACTGCGTGTGAAGCGGCGATCTTCGGCCGCGCGCTCGTCTTGCATTTGGGAGATGGTCTTCATGCGCGCTTCCCCAATGCCTTGAGGAAGAAGTTGGCGAAGGCGCGAACGTGACTGCTCTCGCCGTGGCGGGAAAGCGTCTTGGCGGCGCCCTCGACCTCTTCTCGGGAGTGATGACCCGGATTATTCAGGACGCCTCGCGCATCCCGAAGCGCCTGATCGCGCTGCTGTGCGATGTGGTGGATCGGCAAAGGTTCGGCCTCCTGAGTGGGTGGGTGACGGCGGGGAATGCCGTCGCGACAAGGGCACCCTACGTCTGATTATTCAGACGGTCAACAGACTTGTATCCGATTAATCATATGAAAAATTGCTTGCGCGGAGACAGTGGTGCGCTAAGCGCTTGAATTGATGGCACCGCTCAGGTGGAAGGAATGGAGGCAGCGATGCGAGATTTGGTGGAGCAATGACGATAGTCGAGAAGGGCCTGATCATGGGGCGCCTGGGGGCTTCGCTGAAATCGCGGGGCATTGACGTGCGCGAGGTGGTTGATTTCGGCGAGGTGTCCGAGATCGTCAGGAGAGCCGGCAAACCCTACCTGACGCCATTCTCGTCGCCGGACTTCAACGATTTCACGTCCGAGAACGTGCTGTGGCTGGTCGGCGAGCGGGAGGGCGAGCCGGCATTCATTGGGTGCGCGCGCCTTGAAGCCATCGGGGCGGAACACATCGAGAGCTGGTGGTCCAGGGTATTTGGTAGGGCTTATGCGCCCGGCCAGACGCCGATCCTGAACAACGTCCGGCCGAATGTTGCGCGAGAGCTTAGGGGGCGCATCGTCTACTTCGGCGACCTCTACGTGGCGCCCAAAATGCGCGGATCGCGTGAAGCTTTGCGCACCTTTGTCGCGCTCGGGCACATCGCGGTTTCCCTGAAATGGGATCCGGATTGGACCTACTGTTTCTTACGTGAGCGGGACATTTTGCGCGGTGCGGCCGCCATCTACGGCTTCACCAGGAATTTTGGCCGACCTTTCGACTGGCTGCGCGATCCGCCTGCACCGAGACAGGCAAGCGAGAGACTGGTCGCATTGCCAAGGGAAGACTTGATGCAAGTCGCGGAGCTGGCCGCCCAGGCAGTCGGCTCACACGACGAGAAGTGAGAAATTCAGGATACTCCGATTTCCAGTAACGTCCTGGACACACAACAATGTGCGAACGAACTCAATGCGCACCCTGACAGGCTTGTTTGGCATCTGAACATCCAGCGCTTCCAATGTAACGAGGGTGCCACGATGGCCAGCCATAGCGTAGTCCGTCACCCAGCGACGTCGCAGGCCGTCATCCGTCACAAGGTCCAGGGCTTGCTGCAGGGTTTCGAGATTGTTCTCACCCATCGTCAACGCCGAAAGGCTGCGAGCCCCAACCTCAATCACATGCAGTCCGCCATCTTCATAGGTCGGCACATTGTAGCGGTCAGCGCGATCCAGAAAATCTGCAAATGCCTCGATCCTCGCCCCGGATTTTGCGTGCAAACGCAGCAGCCCATCGGCGGTGAGGTTCTCGTGCAACCCTTCAATCTGCGCCCGCATTGCGCTTGAAGCATGATCGATAAGTGCTTGGTCGCCAACCTTCAAGGATTGGGGGTGGATGCGGCCATGCCCAGCGAGATAGTCGAGGGTCACGCCCAGCAATCGCGCGATGCGGGCCATTGCAAACAGCCCGGGACCAGCCTTCGAATGATCAAGACGCTCATCGCCGAGGATGTTGCGGATCGTATTGATGCCAAGCCCGGCGTCAACCGCAAGCTGCCCCTTGTTCTTTCGATACTGGTCCGACCGCTCAATTGCGGCCGCCAGTCGCTCTCGGAAACCTTGCATTTCAGGGCCTCACCTAAATTCAGTAATTACTTGTAGTAACCTTGACGCGAAGATGCAAGCACAGCTTTACTTGGCGTTGTTTTATTCAAGCAGCGCAATCAGGGGTAGGTATGAAGGTGAGACTAGCCGCCCGCATCCTTTTGGGGATGCGCGAAGAAGATATTGCCGACCTGATTATGAATCTTCGGCGTTCGGCGTCCGCTGGAGAAGCGTCATCATCGCCGGAAGGATCGAAGGATCTTTCTCAACCATCTCAAACAGTTCCCGCATCTTTGGCGAAAGATCGACGCCAAACAAAACGTAGGGGAGACTGATTCCGTTCTGAGAGCACACCCTGGCAAGCCGCCCAAGCTGAGGCTCATGATCGGATGTCAGCATCGAATGCACATATCCCGCAGGCAAACCTGCGGCCAGCGATGCCGCCCTGTACGAAATTCCGCGCTCATTGAGCGCGTCTGTCATGCGCTTGCGGAGCGCGTCGAGGTCAAAATCGTCTGCCATGGATGCATTATCCGATGAATCGGATAAACGTGCACGTACTACATTTCAGACATTGATTATCTGATACTTCGGATATACGCAGGGAGCATGGCACACTCTCCCTCCGGCTGGCTGACCGAGCCAGACACATCAACCCAGAAACACGCCCAAGACCTGCTGAAGCGGTTCGACGCCTTCTGCAGCAACCGCGGCTGGTCCGACAGTTACTTTGCCAAGCAGGCGGGTGTCGATGACTCGACCATTGCCCGGCTTCGCGATACCGGCCGGGTCACATTGGCCATCGTCGTTAGGCTGGAACGCAGCCTCGCGGAAATGGAAAAGGGCGTGGCGAAGTAGCCATGCCCGGTTGTGCATTCCCACCCCCCGCCGAATGCGGACCCTCAATAGCTAGAGCAGCGCGTCGTGCTCATGTATGTGTCATGCCGGCACGTCCAGTTGGTTGGAGCTTGAGTGCCCGGCGCCCGGTATGTCGGCCGCGCGTTCTCGCTGTAGGAATTCAGCGCATTGGAAATGCCCACGCCGATTTGTTGTTGAGCCTCGATCCGGCGCTGATCCATGTCCTGCATGCATTGCGCGAACGGCGTGGTGCCAGGCGCGTAGCCGTAGCCCGCGCACTTGGCCTCGTCCTGCGCGACCTGCGCCGACCGCTGTTCTTCGGACACGACACAGCCGCTCAGCGTCAAGACGGCGGCGAGTATCAAGGTCGTCGATTTCATAGCTTTCCTCTCCTACCAGCCGCAGACTTCAATCACAGGCGCGATCCGCCGAGCGGATCGTGTCCCCGAGAGATCGAAGACAGCCGTGACGTCGCTGTCGAAATGCGGCCAGCGCACCGCGATTTTTCGGGCGCGAGACAACTCTCCGGCAATGCCGTAGGCATTTCCGTCCACCCCTGTCCTGATCGAGGATTCATCGTTCGGCCAGAACGGTATGTCCATCGGATCATCGCTGTCGGTTCTGATTGTCACAGGAAAGAGGGACGGAAGATCAGGGTCAATACCGCAGGACAGATGAAGTGCCATCCGCAGTTCCTCTGCGACACAGCCGAGGATGATCATCGCGGAGCCAAACTTGCCGTTACCGCAATGGACGACATCCGCAGTGTTCGCAAAGGCGAAGAACGCACGTTCATCGGTGATCGGATCGATGTCGTAGACCGGCTCTTCCCACCCCTGCGCGGCGACCTGGGCAGCCGCTATGGCCGCTGCCAACACCCCCAAAACCAGCTTCATCGAATCCCTCCTGCAAATCCATGCGGGAACGATAGCACAACAACGAAGGTCCGGTAGATCATGTCGCGCGACCACGGACGCCTGAAATCCAGCCTGCACCGCTCCAAGAAGTGGCGTGCAATTCTCCCTGCCTGTGGCGATGACCGCGCCAAGGCGCGCCTGGCGAAACTGGTCTACACCTATCTCCACACCAGCGGAATCGGGAACGCCATCGGCTGTTTCGTGGTTCCGCCAGCTATGGCTGCTGTCGAAATGCAGGAGCCGGCAGACGAGATTGCCGAGGCCTACGAGGTTTTGGAAAGGGTTGGTCTGATCCGATACGACCCTTCCGAGGAGCTCGTAATGCTGCGCGGCTTCATGGATCACAACCCGATCACCGGGACCAGCCACCTCACAGCAACCCTGCGCGCGGTCCAGAGCCTGCCGGAATCCCCCGCTCTGTTCGCCGCCGCAGTGGACGTGCTGGCCGCTGCAATGCTCCGGTTCCATTCCTGGAAGGCGGAATTGCGGGACCGGATGGATACGCCGGAGTCACGTCGAACGAAGCCACAAGCTGATGCGATTGAGAGGCTTCAATCCAACATCGGTTACTTCGCTGAAAACGTGCGGAAAACTTTGAGGGATGAAGATATTGCCCAAGCTGTTCCTCGCCTGCGGCCAGACCTCGCGACAGTACTGTCAACAGAGCTAAGCATAGCACTGCCGACAGTCGTTTATACAGAGACAGAGACTAATACAGAGACAGAAAAAGAGACACAGACGGAGACACAGACGGAGACGGAGACACAGACGGAGACGAGCACTCCCGGAAACATTGACCCCGAATCCTACATCCGCGACCTCAACGCCCGTGCTGGCCCACCTCGGAAGCGCCTGCCATGAGAGCCGTCCTGTCCGCTGACCGCACCACCTTCACGCTCGCCGGCCCCAACTGGCGCGAGACGTGCCCTGTGTCCGATCTGCCCGGTCGCCTCGCGCTCTACCGCGCCCTCCGCGACCGCCGGGACGGCGCCTATGCCCACCACTACGCCAAGACCGTTCGCGCCCTGGAGGGCGTTCAACACCGACTGGAGAAGGAATCTCGATCATGCTGAAACCCCTCGCCATCATCGCCGCCTTGGCACCGGCAGCCGCCCAGGCAACATGCGGGCCGCATCGCGACGTTGCGGAGCGACTGACGCAGGAATGGGGCGAGCAAGTCATCGCCGCCGGAGTCTACGAACACAGCCAGACCGGCCGCCTCATGATGGTCGAGGTCTGGGCCGCAGAGAGCGGCAGCTTCACGATCATCAGCCGCAACGCCGAAGGCACCGCCTGCATGATCGTCTCCGGGCAGATGCTCACCATCACGCCGCTCAAGACCGGCGAGGAGGGCTGAGCCATGACCAGCGAAGAGTTCCACAAGCGCGTCCGCGCCATCTGCGACGAGCTGATCGAGGCGGGCCACCACTACCGGGAGCAACTGGCCGTCCTGGCAAACGAAATCGATCAAGCGCTGGCGGAAGACCCCGAAGCCCTCGACCCGGATTTCGTGGACATCACGTTCAAACACGAGGCCGCGCGCGTCACGCGTGCCCTCGAGCGAGACTGAGGAGATGACCATGCAAGGATGTATCGTACAGGTCTGGTTCGAGGTCGATTTTGAGGCCAGGAGGCAACGGCCTCCGTTCCAGTTTATCGAGACTGAGTTTCCCGATTTCGCAACCTTCGGCGAGTTTGTTGAACAGAATCGCCTCATCAGCGGCGCTATTCTCATCACAAGCAAACCGGTCCACATCGGCGCGCCCAACATCGTCATTCGCCGCGATCCCATCTTGTTCCGCGGCGAGGCCGTCATGCGGGCGCAGCTTCCCACCTGGCGCTTCGCAGAGGCCGACGCATGATCGCCTCCCTCACCCCCATATCCCGCCCCTTCGAGGGCATGTCCCTCTACGACCAGACCGTGCCCCACCACCCGGAATCCGGCCTCTACGGCGACTGCTTCCGGGCCTGCGTGCGCACCCTGCTACAGGATCCCATGGAAGACCTGCCGCACCCGATCGATGGGCGCGGCCGCTGGAACCAGGCGTTCTTCACGGTCTTGCGCGACACCTACGGCTGGAAGCGCAGGCAACGCACGAACGAGCTCAAGACCTTCAAGTCCGACCTGCCGACCGTCCTCATGGCATGCGGCATGACCGAGCGCACCGACCCCAACACCGGCCGCCCCCTGCACGCGGTCGTCTGGGACCGCAACGCGGGCCAGATGATCCACGACCCGCACCCGTCGCGGGCCGGGCTCACCCAGATCATCATGTTCGATTACCTGGTGCCGGCATGACCCTCACCCTGCGCCTCCCCCACGCCAAGGACCGCGCCGCGATCCGCGCCGACTTCGAGCGCATCCGCCCCTTCGGCGGCGCGACCTTCATCATGGCCGACCCGCCTTGGCGCTTCGAGGATTGGTCCGAGAAGGGCGACAAGAGCAAGACGCCTGGGCACCACTACCGCTGCATGTCCCTCAGCTGGATCGCAAGCCTGCCCGTCGAGGCACTGGCCGCCAAAGATTGCCTGCTCTGGCTCTGGGCCACGAACCCCATGTTCCCGCAGGCGCTCAACGTCATGGAAAGCTGGGGTTTCACCTACTCGACCATGGGCCACTGGAACAAGCGCAGCCGCACCGGCAAGCTGCTCGTCGGTCCCGGCCGCCGCATCCGCTCCACCAGCGAGCCCTTCATCATCGCGAAACGCGGAAGCCCCATGGTCAAGGTCCGCAACATCACCAGCACGCTGCTGGTCGCGCAGCACCGACAAATCCCGCCCGAGGAGCTGGTCGCCGTGATCGACGGCGTGCGCCGCGAGCATTCCCGCAAACCCGAGGCGGCCTATGCCGCCGCCGACGCGATGTCCGACCCCGGGCTCCGCGTCGACCTCTTCCCCCGCACCAGGCGCGACGGCTGGATCCCGTGGGGCGACCAGATCGACCATTTCACGCAAGGAGACGCAGCATGAAGATCGAGGCACTGGAGCGCGAACTGCAGTCCAGTGCGCGCAAAATCCTGAAACGGAGCTTTTTCAGGATCGGCCTAACCGGAGGTCGTTAGGGTCCGAGCGGACGGAGCCCAGGCCGGTGGCGGTGAAGATTGGGTAGGGATGCCGTAATCCAAGCCCGGCGAGGCCGTCAGAGCAGCGTTCACGGCCCGGATGTCGGGTGGGGCGATGCGCGGCCGGTGGAAGCCCGGCGCCCGCAGGGCTTTCTCACCACAAGCCGGTCAGACGACAGTTCCCTAGCGTCAAGATTTTGAGTCATGCTTATGTAATCGTTAGCTTTTCGGCTAACCCTTTACGCGACGTAAAACCATTATAAATCAGTATGTTGCGCGATTTGTGCCGCTCCTGCATATTTGGAGCAGGCCCAGGATCGCAGCAAAATGCCCGCTCTCACGAACGTCAGACACGAGAAATTCGCCCGCGCTTACGTGGTCGATGGCAACGGCCGCAAGGCCGCGACCTCCGCTGGCTATGCGCCCAAAACCGCAGAGGTGACGGCGAGCAAGTTGCTAAGGATCGCTAAGGTTTCCGAACGCATCGTCGAATTGCGCGAAGAACAAGCCAAGAAGCTCGACGTCACCGCGCTGGATGTCGCCCGGCGCTATGCCGCCATCGGCTTCTCGGATCCCCGCAAGCTCGTGCAGGTCACATGCGGCGCTTGCCGCTACTGCTGGGGCCAAGACCACGCCTACCACTGGCGCACCGAGCGCGAGTTCCAGGCCGCCCACGAGGCATGGCGCATCCTGTCCGATGCCAAGCGCGCGCTGATCGATGAGCCCGTGTTCGACGGCGGCATCGGCTATCGCAGCACCCTCAATCCAAACCCCGAATGCCCCGAGTGCGACGGCCAAGGCATGACGGACGTGACCCTCACCCCGTCTGACCAGTTGACCGAACACGAGGCCGCGCTCTTCGCCAGCGCCAAGTGGGGCCGCAACGGCATCGAGGTCAAGCTGCACGACCAGCAGACCGCCCTCGACGCCCTCGCCAAACACCTCGGCCTCTACAAGGACGACGACGCCAACAAGGCCGTCAGCGACCTCGGGGCCCTCCTCCATCGCATCAGCAATGGCGGCGCATCCGTCGCCCCCATCGCCACCGGCAAACGCAAACCGACCAACCAGGAGAACGACCAATGAGAATTTTCACGCGCGCCGCCGCATCGCTGCGCTCCACCATCGCCATCGTTGCCGGAGCAATGATGAAGCCGCGCGACGGCGCGCCCCTCGGCTACATGGCTGCCGACCGCGACGAGATCGACGGCATCGTCTCCGGCATCGATCGCAAGCCCAACGTGAACACCGGCCCGCACCCCAAGCCCATGGCCCGGCCGCGCGAACCCAAGACCAAGCCCAGCCGCACCACGCACACCGGCGCCGGGGCCAAGCGCGCCCGCGCCCGCGAGGCACAGGAGCGCATCGTCCGCATGGACACCCAGCGCATCGACCTCGTGGACACCACACCCAGCCGCCAGGTGCGGCGCCAGATGGAGCGGCTGGCGGCGAAGGGGCGCGCCGCCTGATGTCGATGCTCGAGGACATCACCGCCATTCCGCACGACTTCGTGCCAAGCACCAAGGCGGAGCTTGCCTCGTGCCTGCCCAATTGGGAATGGCGGATGTTCTCGGGCTACCTCTACAAGATCATCGTCAAGGAGGACGACGAGGAAGGCGGGCAGGTCATGCCCTTCAAGCCCAACAGGGCGCAGCGCCGTTTCCTCAAGCGCCTCCACCACCGCAACGTGATCCTCAAAGCGCGGCAGCTCGGGTTCTGTCTGGAAGAGCAGACCCGCGTGCTGACAGCCGACTTGCGATGGGTTCCCATCTGTGACTTGCGGCCCGGCGATGAGGTCGTGTCGGTAGATGAGCGCGTTCCCGGCGGCAGGGGCGCGGCCCGCAAGATGCGAACAGCGACGGTCCAAGCGGCCCGTCAGGTGCGCCGAATGGGCTACCGCATCACGTTCTCGGATGGTCGCGAGGTCGTTTGCACCGATCAGCACCCATGGCTGGCAAGGGCAGCGGCCAAGCAGCAACCCTTCTGGCGCGCGATGGACCGGGCCGCTCCAAATGCAGAGCGCAGCCTGAAGGTCGGTCACCAGGTTCGCTCCATCTGCACACCCTGGGACGCGGCAGATGTCGAAGACGGATGGTTTGGCGGCATGATCGATGGTGAAGGCAGTCTGTCGCTGCCGTCCCGGTCAGGAGCGTCGGTCTGCGTGTCACAGCGACCGGGCCCGGTATGGGATCGCCTGGTCTCCTACGCCAAGTCGCGCGGGTATCACTACCGCATCGAAGCGGACGGCACGTCTCGAGCGTCCAAGTTCGGCGACACTCCGGTCCCAAAGCTGGTTTTCAGCCGGTCCGATGAAATCTTCCGCCTGATGGGGCAGACGCGCCCCACTCGCGGCCTGTCCGAGAGCTTCAGGTTCTGGGAGGGCAAGGAATTGCCCGGCAAGCGAAACGCGGACAACTCGGCCTGGAATGAAATCGTCAGCATCGATCCGGTCGGCATGGTCGATATGATCGACCTCCAGACCAGCACGGGCACCTTCATCGCAGAGGGAATGGTCAGCCACAACACGACCCTCATCGCGATCCTCTTCCTCGACCATGCGCTATTCGCTCCCAACCAGCGCTGCGGCATCATCTGCCACACCCTGACAGCAGCCGAAGCGATCTTTCGCGACAAGGTGAAATTCGCCTACGACAACCTGCCGCCCGAGGTGAAGGAGTTCTTCCCGCTGGAAAGGGACGCGGCCGAAGAGCTTCTGTTCGCGCACAACAACAGCAGCATCCGCGTGGCCACGTCCATGCGATCCGGCACGATCCACCGCCTGCACATCAGCGAGCTTGGCAAAATCTCGAAGGAGAGCCGCAAGCACGCCCGCGAGATCGTCACCGGCTCGCTGCCCGCCGTGCCAAAGACCGGCATCGCCGTGATCGAAAGCACCAGCGAGGGGCCGGAGGGCGAGTTCTACAAGATCGCCTCAAAGGCCCAGACGCGCTTCGAGGCCGGTCAAGAGCCGCTGCTGCGCCAGTTCGCCTTCCATTTCTTCCCCTGGTTCCAAGACCCGGGCTATGAAACCGACCCCACGGGCATCGCCATCTCGCCCACCGACGCCAAGTATTTCGCGACCATCGAAGCCTACTGGCGCAAGGTCGGCGATCCGGTAAGCCTCTCGCCCGCACAGCGCGCCTGGTACGTGATGCAGCGCGACGAAGAGTTCTCCGGCGATCAGGAGATGATGTGGCAGGAGTTCCCCTCCACTCCGGACGAGTGCTGGCGCCGTTCGACCGAAGGCACCTTCCTGGCCGAGCAGCTGAAGAAGGCCCGCGCCGAGGATCGCATCACCGTGGTCCCGCACATCGAGGGCGTCCAGGTCCACACCTTCTGGGACATCGGCGCGCGCGACGGCACCGCCATCTGGCTGATGCAATACGTGGGCATGCAGCACCGTTTCATCGGCTTCATCGAGGATTGGGACAAGGGCTATGCCCATTACGTGAAGGCGCTCAAGGACACCGGCTACCTGTTCGGCGTCCACTTCCTGCCCCACGATGCAGACGCCAAGCGCCAGTTGGGCGACCGCGTTGCATCGCCGGTCGACATGCTGCGCGAGATCGAGCCCCGATGGACCTTCGAAATCGTGCCGCGCGTGCAGACCTTCACCCACGGCATCAACATCCTGCGGCAGAAGTTCCCCGAGGCGTGGTTCGATGAGGCCGCGTGCAAGGCCGGGATCGAACACCTGACCCTGTTCCGCAAGCGCTGGAACGCCACGCTGCAGGTCTGGGGCGATGAGCCCGACAAGGACAACCCCCACACCGAGGCCGCGGACGCGCTGCGGCAATGGGCCACCGGCTTCGACCCGGCCCTCATCGGACGATCCACGACAATCAAGCGCCGTGCGCGCGGAGGGATGGCAGTATGAGCCTCGAGAAAAGACACCGGCCCGCGCTGGACCTGCGCATGAGCCACAGCATCCACCAGCTCGGGGACCTGGCCGCCTTCCTCACATGGTGGCTGGAAGACGGCGAGCCCGCCATGGTCCTGATGGCACCGGGGACGCGCCACGCCCGGCCTTGCGTTGTCCATCTGAACAACGCCCACCAGTGGGCCGAGGAAACCAACGACGACGACAGCTATGCCGAGCGCATGGCCGCCGAGTTCTGCGCCGACCTGGGGCTCAACCCCCTCCAGCGCTCGAACGTCTACCGCATCATGTCCATCGTTCGCGACCTGCTGGGCGACCTGACGCAGATGCCGCCCATGCCGCCCTGGCTCAATCAGAAGGTCGGCGACCTGCTCGTCACCGACAACACCACCGGATCGGTGACGCACAAGGAGGTCTCGGACCATGTTTGACCCTTACGACGACCCGCGCGCGGCGCACTACTCCGGGCACCGCTCCGATGATCCCAGCGGGCGCATGGAACACAACGCCCCGGAGCCGATGGACGAAACCATGACGCCAGACGAGGTGCGCGATGAGCGCATCTGGCAGCGCCTGATGGGCCACTACGCCCGCGAGATCGACATCCAGGCCGAGAACCGGGCGCAGATGGCCGAGGACGAGGATTTCTATGACGGCTACCAGTGGCGCCCCGAGGACGCCGCCCTGCTTGCGGAGCGCGGACAGGAGGCCATCGTCTACCCGGTGATCGCGACGACCGTGAATTGGGTGCTGGGCTCCGAGCTGCGCGCGCGCACCGATTTCAAGGTGCTGCCCCGCACCGAGGAAGGCGGCAAGGCGGCCGAGCGCAAGACCGAGCTGCTGAAATACCTCAGCGACGTAAACAGGACCGAGTTCGGCGTGTCCGACGCCTTCTCCGATTGCGCCAAGACCGGCCTCGGCTGGATCGAGGCAGGCATTCAGGACGAGGTGCGCGGCGAGCCGATCTATGCCAAGCGGGAATCGTGGCGCAACATCATCTTCGACAGCCTCTCGACCGAGCGGGACATGTCCGATGCGCGCTACGTGTTCCGGCACAAGTGGGTCGATACGGACATCGCCAAGGCCTTCTTTCGCGATCCGAAGGCCCACGCCAACATCGATCGCGCCGCGCGTTCCAACACCGCCTTCTCCGGCATCACCGATGCCTTCGGCGACGATTACATGGATGCGGCCGAGGAAGACGCGGAATACGCAGGCGCCAGCGCCGGGATCGACTTCGCGGGCGCCGGGCGCGAACGCTTGCGCCTGATCGAAGGCTGGTACGTGCGGCCCGAGGTCCGGCCGGTCATGCGCGGCGGCCAGTTCGCGGGCGAGGTCTTCGACAACGCCAGCGAAGGGCACCGGGGCGAGGTCATCGCCGGGCTTGCCACCATCAAGCACACGACCGTCATGCGCATGTTCGTGATGATCTTCACGACCGTGGGCCCCATCTACCACGCCGAGAGCCCCTACCGGCACAACGCCTACCCCTTCACCCCGATCTGGGGCTACCGCCGGGGCCGGAACGGTCAGCCCTACGGCATGATCCGCAACCTCAAGGGCATGCAGCGCGACGTGAATAAACGCGCCTCCAAGGCCCTCGCCATCATGTCGTCCAACCGCGTCATAATGGAAGAGGGCGCCGTCGATGACCTCGACGCATTCGCCAACGAAGTGGGCCGCCCCGACGCGATCATCGTCACGCGCCCCAACAAGCGGCTCGACCTCGACAGCGACCGAGGGCTCGACACGGCCCACCTGAACATGATGAGCGCCACCATTGCCCTCATGCAGACGGCATCCGGCGTGACGGACGAGAACCTGGGCCGCGAGACCAACGCCTCCAGCGGCAAGGCCATCATCGCCCGGCAGGACCAGGGATCACTGGCCACCAGCATCCTCTTCGACAACCTGCGCCTCGCCCGCCAGATCCACGGCGAGAAGGAGCTTTCGCTGATCGAGCAGTTCATGACGGAGCAGAAAAAGTTCCGCATCACGAACCAACGTGGCGCGCCGACCTACGTCACGGTCAACGATGGCCTGCCCGAGAACGACATTATCCGCACCAAGGCGGATTTCATCATCTCGGAAAGCGCCTGGCACGCCACGCTCCGGCAGGCCGGCGTCGAACAGCTTCTGGCCATGGCCAAGGACATCGGCCCGGTAGAGCCGCGCATCATCACGTCCCTGCTCGACCTCATCATCGAGAGCATGGACATCCCCAACCGCGATGAGGTCGTGCGCCGCGTCCGCATGCTGACCGGTCAGATCGACCCCGATGCGGACCTGAAGAACCCCGATCCAGAGACCGCCAAGCTGCTCCAGATGCAGCAAGCGCAGGCACAGGCGGCCTCCGAGGAGCGCGAAATCGCACTCGACATGCAGAAGGCCGAGGCCGCCGCCAAGCGCGCACAGGCCGCAGCTGCGGAATCGACCGCCAGCAAGAACCAGGCTGGCCTCGCAGCCACCCGGCTCGACGCGCACCAGAAGGCCGTCGATGTCGCGGGCGAAATCCTCGCCAAGCGCGCCCTCGTGCCGGTCGCTGACCGCCTGCTCGAAAGCGCAGGCTTCACCATGCCGCCCATGCCGCCCATGCCGCCGCAACCGGCCATGGCCCCGGCGCCCATGTGATCCAGCCAAGGAAGGAACGATCCATGACCACCACCGAGAACAGCAGCATCTCCGGCCAAGTGCTGGGCTTCAACAGCGAAGCTGTGCTGCCCGACACCACCAACGACCGCGACGACCTGCTCTCCGCAGAAGAGATCGAAGCGCTCAAGGAACTGGAAGACCAGGGCAAGTTTGCCACCAGCTTCCCCGCCGAGGACGAGACCGGCGACGAGCCGTCGCTTGACGACGATGACCCCATCGCGATCAAGGATCCCGAAGGCGGCGAGGCCGAGGAAGAGGCTGAGACCGGGGCTGAGTCGGACAAGCCCGAGGCCGCCGAAGAGGAAGCCGCGGACGGCGACGAAGAGCCGGAAAAGGCGCGTGCGCAGCAGGAGGAGTACGGCGCCTATCCCGACCCGAACGCGGCCAAGGCGGCCGTGGACCAGGTGGATGCGGCCATGAAGAAGGCGTTCGATGATCTTTCCGATGGCGAGATCACCGACGCCGAGTACCAGCAGAAGATGACCGCGCTCACCGCCGAGCGCGACCAGGCCAACGAGGCGCTGTTCAATGCCCGCCGGGACAACGAGCGCTGGATGAACGCCTGGAACCAGACCGTTCAGACCTACGCCAAGAGCAATGCTGAGATTTTCGCGGATCCCGAGGTGCGCAAGCACTATGACAGCTACGTCCGCGCCGTGAACGGATCGACCAGCGAGGCGATCCAGAAGCTCTCCATGACCCAGAAGCTCGCCCTGGCTCACAAGCGGCTCGCGACCGACGCCGAGGTGCTGGGCATCACCGTGCCGCAGCCCGGCGCCGCGCCGAAGGCCAAGGCGGATCCCAAGCCCGCCGCGCCCACCGCCGAGCAGAAGCGCGAGGCTGCTCTTGGCCCGAAGGCCGCCAAGGCCGAGCCGCCCAAGACGCTGCGCGACATGCCGGCCTCGGCCATGTCCGACACGGAGACGGCATTCCAGAAGCTCGAAAAGCTGAGCGCCGTCGATGCCGAGACCGCTTTCGAACGCATGTCGCCCGAGCAGCAGGATGCCTACCTGATGGGGAACCTCTAGGGTGCCATTGCACAAGGTCATATCGGCCGGCGATTGCCTCGTGATCGCCGGCCATCGCCTCTACTGCGAGGCGTCTACCCGTACCAAGGTGCGCCTGTCGTGGCTCGAGAGTGCGCGCCGCCGAACCTTCACGTTCGCGCTATATTACGGCGCGAAAGACCAGATCCTCGCCATCGATCGCGCGACGATTTCCTGCGAGATGAACGAGAACAAGCGCAAGCCAAGCCTGGTGATCGAGGCGCCCCGCGATGTCCTCATCATCCACGAAAAGAGCGCTCCTGCAGCGGCCATGAGCGCCAGATAGCGGCCAGCCACTTTATGTGGTGGAAAACCCGCCAGAAATACGATATGTCGTAAGGCATCATAGAAGTGGCGCAGGACGCGCCCATGCAACCAAACGCATGGAGCGTCCAAAATGGCGACGACTGTCATCGCATGGGGGGACCCGAAGGCCAAGAAAGCCTGGTCCACCGCACTGGCTCACGATGTGGACAAGAACACCTGGTTCACGCGCCGCTTTGTCGGCAAGGGCAACAACAACATCATCGAACAGAAGACCGAGCTTGAGGGCGAAGCGGGCGACACCGTGCAGTTCGACCTCTGCGTCGAGTTCAAGTCCGAGCCCGTCGAAGGCGACAACCGCGCCGAAGGCACGGAAGAGACGCTGCGCTTCTACACCGACGAGGTGAAGATCGATCAGACCCGGAAGCCCGCATCCGCCGGCGGCCGGATGTCGCGCAAGCGCACCGTCCACAACCTGCGCACCACCGCCCGTGGCAACCTGAACCTCTACTGGTCTGCCTTCTTCGATGAGATGTACTTCATGTACCTCTCCGGCGCCCGCGGCATGAACGAGAACTTCAAGACCGGCCTGAACTACACGGGCCGTGCGCAGAACCCGTTCCAGGCGCCCGATACGAGCCACATTCTCTACGGCGGCTCGGCCACGTCCAAGGCCACGCTCACGGCCTCGGACAAGATGACCCGCTCCGTCATCGAGAAGGCCAACACCAAGGCCGAGATGATGCACGCCACCGATCCCGACAGCGCCTCCATGGTGCCGGTCATGATCGAAGGCTCCAAGCGCTATGTCGTCGTCATGTCGCCGTTCCAGGCCTACGACATGCGCACCGACGCAGGCGCCGGCAACTGGCTGGACATCCAGAAGGCGGCCGCCGCAGCCGAGGGCAGCAAGAACCGCATCTTCGCCGGCGGCCTGGGCATGATCGATGACACCGTGCTGCACAAGCATGAGAACGCCATCCGGTTCAACGACTACGGCGCCGGTGGCAACGTTCAGGCCGCCCGGGCACTGATGCTGGCCCGTCAGGCCGGTGTCGTCGCCTACGGCACGCCCAATGGCCGCCGGGGCATCTGGATCGAGGACAAGCGCGACTACGAAAACGAGCCCGTTGTCGTCGGCGGATTCATCCTCGGCTGCAAGAAAACTCGCTTCAATAACAAAGACTTCGGTGTGATCGCCATCGACACCGCAGCCGCAGACCCGAACGCAGCATGATGAATGGGGCGGGGAAACCCGCCCCTTTCGCGCAAGCTGATCCAGGAGACCCAGGACAATGACCATCCATCGCAACGAATACGGGAACCGCCGCAAGGCGCCCATCAACACCGGCGGCTGCGGCGTCGTGATCGCCGTCCCGTTCGATTTCACCCTGACCGAGGATTACGTCGCCTCGACCGACATCATCGAGTTCGGCGTCGTTCCGGCCGGGTGCAAGGTCATCGACGTCGATGGCGCGGGCAACGGCTGGGGAACCGGCCTCACCGCCGCTGTCGGCTACATGAGCGGCAAGGTCGGCGCCGACACCAATGATGACGGCTCGCCGCGCACCTGCGGGAACCAGTTTTTCCCCGCGCTGGACATCGATCCGGGCAACGCCTCCATGACCGTCGCCAACAAGATGACGCAGACGGTCGATTACGACAACGACCGCTCCATCGGCGCCATCATCAGCGCGAACCAGACGGCGGGCGGCGAAACCCTGCGGCTCATCGTCAAGTACATGGCCGTGCGCTAACCGGCAGGGCGGCACAGACCGCCCGCCGATCACCTGAAATCGGGACAGGAAGAACCATGCTGATCCAGTGCAAACTCCACCGCCCCGGCGGGACGCGCGTCAACCTCGAAACCTCGACCTACCATTTCAAGGAGCGCCTCGAGGACGGCCTGCATGTGGCCATGGTCGACAATCCGGCCCACGCCGCCACGCTTCTGGCGATCAAGGAAGGCTACAGCCTCGCACCGCTGCTGGAACAGCCCGAGCCCGACCCGGCCCCGGTGATCGATCCCTCGCCCGCGCCGGCGACCGATCCCGTTCCGGCCCCGGAGGCGATCACCGACGTCCCGGTCGTGCAGCCGGAGCCGGACGGCGACGACGACCTCGAGGACTTCGACCCCGAGGAAGAGCCCGCCGAAGAGCCCGATGGGGCGCCCGAAGAGGGCGACATGGTGCCCACCTATGGCGGCCGCACCCAGGAAGAGCTGATCGATGAGCATCTTCGCCTCTTCGGCAAGGCCCCGCACCCGGCGACCAAGCCGGAAACCCTCGTCGCCAAGATCGACGCCAAGCTGGCCGAAAACCAGTAACCCCGGCGCCGCGAGCGCCTTTGACGGAGCAGCAACATGGCTTTCACGGTCGGCGACATCATGCGCGAGGCGCAAGCCATCCTGAACGACAGCAACAGCGTGCGGTGGACGCTGCCAGAGCTGCTCAAGTGGGTCAACAACGCCCAGCTCGAAATCGTGCAGACCTACCCGACCGCCTTCGCATCGGTCGAGGACATCGACCTGGTGGCCGGCGTCGACCAGGATCTTGGCGCCTCCTACTATGCGCTCATGGAAATCCGCGGCAACGCTGACGGGACCGGGCGCGTCACCAAGCTGGAGCGCCATATCCTCGACAGCCAGATCGGCGCGTGGCGCGATCCGGCCGTGTTGCCGCGCACCGCAGGCGTGGTTCACTACGTCCACGACCCCAAGATCAGCCGGAAATCCTTCATGGTCTGCCCGGGCAACGATGGCACCGGATCCGTCACGGCCCTCGTGGCCGTCGCGCCCACCATCATCGCGGCCCCGGCCAATCCGCTGTCCATCGACAGCTACGATGCCCTGACCATCGCCATCGGCGATGAATACCACCCGGTCATCCTCGACTACGTGCTGTACCGCGCCTTCCAGAAGGACGCGAACATGCCCAACTCCAGCCAGCGCGCCGCCCAGCACCTCGGGCAGTTCCAGCGCGCGCTTGGGGTGGAGGCGGCCAACAACGAAGCGGCCGAGCAGATCGGCAAGGTCTGATAAGGAGCGCCACCCATGGCAGACATCGACGGGGGCGGCCCCTATGACGACCTGCCGGCCCTGTCTCTGGATGCCGGCGGTCCCGCAGACCAGGTGCGCGTGGTCGAGATCGACGGCGGCGCGCCGCTCAACGATCCGGCCACCACCGGCGTCAACGCCACCCTTCCCATCAGCGACCTGCGCCGCTTTGTCGAGCCCAGCACGCCGTCCGCGCCCATTACGCTGATCGACCAGGCCATCAAACAGGCGGCCATCGACTTCTGCATGGAGACGCGCTGCTGGCGCTACGTCGCGATCCATCCCGTGCTGACCCAGGACGGCGCCATCTTCATCCCCGATCACGCCATGATCCACGAAATCGAGGACGCGATCTGGTTGGACGGCAACATCCCGCTCCTGCCCACGCAGTACACCGACGCCGACCCGTCGATGCTGGCCGAGGACGGCGCCGGCGTTCCGCGCTACATCACGCAGATCAGCCCGAATACGCTGGCCGTGATGCCCTATGCCGTGGGAAATGTTCGCATCAGCCTCTTTCTCAAGCCCACGTCAGAGCGCCGGTTCGTCTCCGGCGGCGCGGAGGCGATCACCGACCAGTTCGGGGTGCTGCCGCGCTTTCTCGTGCTGAGCCATTCGACCGAGCTGATGCACGGCGCCCTCGCGATCCTCTACAACACCAAGAGCTTGATCGACGTCTACGACCCCAAGATGGCCGAATATCACCGCGCCCTGTTCCAGCGCCTCAAGGACGCCAAGCACCGCCAGTCCGTTTCGGGCCAACAGCGCGCGCCCGTCCGGTCCCGCACGCAATGGTGCTGAGACATGCGGATCGCAATCACAGACTTCAAAGGCGCCGCCCCGAAGCGCGGCGCGCGGCTCCTGCCTGACGGCTACGGCCGCACGGCCATCAATTCCCGTCTGAGCGGCGGCGAACTTGATCCGGTCAGGGCAAGCGCGGCCGAAACCACGCTGGGCGCCGCAGCGCAGACCATCTACCGTCACGGCGGCTCCTGGCTCTCCTGGAATGCAGATGTAGACGCGGCGCCCGGCCACATCGCGTCCGACCGCCTCTACATCACCGGCGATGGCGTGCCCAAGATGTATGCCGGCGGATCGACCTATCCCCTTGCCCTCGCGGCTCCGGTTGCCGCGCCGGCCGTTGCCATCGACACCGGCACGCCAGACGAGGACATCGCGGCCGACATCCTGTTCGGCTACACCTATGTGACGTCCTTCGGAGAGGAATCGCCCCTGTCTCCGCTCTCCACGGCGATCAGCTGGAGCAGCGGCGTCACCCTGACAGTGAACGGCTTCACCGCGCCGCCCTCGGGGCGTGAGATCGACACCATCCGCATCTACCGCAGCCAGACCAGCCTGCTTGGCACGACCGACCTCTACCTGGTGAAGGAGATCGCGTGGACGGGCGGGCTCAGCTACACCTATGACGACGCCGTGGACCCGCTGCAAACCCTGCTGGAGAGCGCGGATTACGACACCCCGCCCGACGACATGGCGGGGCTCATCGCGTTGCCGAACGGGATCATGGCGGCCTTCGACGGCAAGGAGCTTCTGTTCTCCGAGCCCTACCGGCCGCACGCCTGGCCCAACAAGTACCGTCTGACCACGGATTTCGACATCGTGGGGCTCGCCTCCTTCGGCTCGTTCCTGGCCATCATGACCGAAGGCACGCCTTACCGAGCGCAGGGCACGCACCCGTCCAACATGTCGATGGAGAAGATCGAAGAGAACCTGCCGTGCCTCGCGAAGAAGAGCATCGTGGACCTCGGATACGCCGCCATCTACTCGTCGCCCGAGGGTCTGGTGCAGATCACCTCCGGCAGCGCCAGCGTCGTCTCGCGCCCCCTCTTCACCATGCACCAGTGGAACGCCGCCGATCCAGCATCGATTGTCGCCGCGCGCCATGACGGCCGCTACTTCTTCACCCACGCCGGCAAGCTGGTCGACACCACCGGCGGCTCTGCCATGATCGACCTGACCGGCGCCCAGCCCTTCCTGGTGCAGTTCGAAACCGAGTTTCTGGACACCTTCACCCCGCCGGCCACCGATGGCACCATCTACCTGCTGTTGGACGATGGTGTCTCCATCGTGAAATGGGACGACTTCGACAGCGCCGACTGCCTCGAACAGGAATGGTGGAGCAAGGATTTCATCACGCCTCAGATGGTGAATTTCGGGGTGCTGCGTGTGGATGCCTCCAACAACAACGCGGGCGACACGTTCACCGTCCAGGTCTGGGCCGACAAGACCAAGGTGTTCGAAGCCATTGGCCTCCAGAACGCCAACGAATACCTGCGGCTCCCAAGCGGCTTCATCTCAAGCGAATGGCATATCCGCGTCATCACCACCATGACCGTCCAAAGCATCGTCATGTCCGAGACCTTCGATGAGATGAACCGGCTATGATCGGTGACGCGCGCCTTGTCGAAATCGTGGAGGTTCTGGCCGGGCGGCGCGGGAGCCTGCTTGACCGCGCCGTCACCGTGCGCGAGCTGACGGACTATGACCGGATCATCAGCGGGATCAGGTCGGCCGCCTCGTCTGCCGCAGCATCAGCCGCGGCAACGGCTTCCCTGGTCGCCAGCAAGGGCGGCGCCACCATGTCGATAGACGCTCAGGAGGCGGATGACGGCGCCACGGTGGCCGCGCTGACAGACCTTGGCGACACGACCTTTTCGTCGGTCTGGATCATCGGCTGCGCCGCCGAGATCAGGTCTCCCGACGCAGGCCCTTCCGGCACGACCAGCTTGAAGCTGGAATACCGGGCGCTCGACGCGTTCGGATGGGGCGATTGGGAAACGCTCTGGCAAAGCGATGCCACAGGTTCCGGTGCGTGGCAGGATGCATCGCACATCGGCCACATCATGAGGAACGCCGCATCGATCGATGCCCGCCTGACCTGCGAGCTTGATCCGGGCAACGCGGCCGCATCGCGCGACAACCTGCGGCGCTGGGGCCTGACCGCGTTCCCGGTGAGGGCCTGACCCATGCAGCTCTTCGCCCGCCTTGACGGATCCACCGGCGCTGTCCTCGAGGCCGGACTTGCCCGCACCGTCCCCAGCGGCGCGACCGCGATCAACGCAGGGCTCACACCGGCCGAGCTTGTCACCAAGGTCGTGGAAAGCCTCGCCCCCCTCACCATCTCCAACCGCCCGCAATCGCCGATCCCTACCAAGTCCGGCAGCACCGTCACCGTAGCAGGGTGTCCGACCGGAACCATCATCCAGGTGTTCGACCTGAGCGGGAACGAGTTCATGAGCATCACGACCGCGCCCAGCGACGGTTACAGCGAGGATTTCGTGTTCGCCGATCCCGGGGATTACGAGATCACCGTGACCGCCCCCCTGCCCGCCATGATAACGGTCTGGAGGTTCACCATCACATGACCGTCAACCTGTCCCGCTCGGCCGCATCACTGGCCACCATCGACCCGGTATTCGCCGCGGCGGTCAACAAGGAGCGCGACCGCCGGATTGATGCTGGCTTCACCTATGGCGCCAACACCTTCGACAGCGGCCCCGAGGACCGCGAGCGCATCATGGCCGCCGCCGCCATCGCCCGGTCTGCCATCGACGGCGGCGCATTGGCCGCAGACCTGCGCTGGTACGACGCCGGGGTGGATTTCGCGTGGATCGACGCCAGCAATGCCAGCGTCACCATGGACGCGCCAACCGTGGTCGCCTTTGGCGCCGCCCTCTTCGATCACGTCTTCACCCACATCAACGCGGCGCGGGCGCTCAAGGACACGGGGCTCGGGCCGGGAGAAACGGTTCAGGACGCGGGGCATTGGCCATGACCATCTTTGCAACTCCTCACCTGCACGGTCGCGGGCTCGCATGGGCCAGGACAACCATGAAGGTGAAGGGCTACGCGCCCGACGCCGAGGTCATGACCATCGTGCGCACCACCGCCGAGGGCGGCAAGATCGTCGGCGCCGTCATCCTCGACCAGATCGGGATCCACAATGCGCAGGTGCACGTGGTCTCTGACGGGAGCCGCGACGTGTTGAACCGGGCCGTGCTGCGGCGCGTGTTCAACTGGATTTTCGAAGAGCACGAGTTGCGGCGCGTGACGGGAACCATCCCGGCTGATAATGTGGCGGCACAGGTCATGGCGCTGCGCCTCGGGTTCACCTTCGAGGGGCGCATCAGGGCCGGGGCACAGGATGGGTCCGACAACATCGTGATGGGCATGCTCGCAAGCGAGTGTGGCTGGTTGGAGGACTGAACCATGGGCGGAAGCGCACCGAAACCGGACAAGAACATCGGCAAAGCGGCCCTCAAGTCCGCGGAGCTGGGTGAAGACTTCTTCGCCTGGATGCAGGGTCAGGCCGACATCACGAACGATTGGGCCGAGGAAGACCGCAACCGCTACCTCGAAGTGTTCCGCCCGGTCGAGGACAGGTACATCGCCGATGCGGCGTCCTGGTCCAGCCCTGAGCGCAAGGCGATGGAGGCCGACAAGGCCGTCGCGGACGTGCGTCAGCAGCAGGCCATCCAGCGCCAGGCCAATGAGCGCAGCCTGATCGCCAGCGGCGTCGATCCGCGCTCCGGGCGATACCAGGCGGAAACCCAGAAGCAGGGGAACGCCGAAGCACTGGCGGCCGCCGGGGCCGGAAACATGGCGCGCAGCCGCGTGGACGACACCGCCCGCCAGATGCAGTCGAACGTCATCAACATGGGCAACGGCATGGCCGTGAACCCGGCAACCAGCATCGGCCTCTCCAACACAGCGGCCGGCGCGGGGTTCAATGGCGCCATCAATGGGTACGAGGCGCAGGGTGACCTGCTCAACCAGCAGTACGGCCAGCAGATGGCCTCTTGGGAGGCCAGCCAGAATGGACTGGCCGGCATCGGCAGCGCGCTTGGGCAGATCGCCGGCGCTTTCTTGCCAGCAGGCTTCCTTTCCTCCAAGGAGGCGAAGGAGAACAAGCGCGAGGCGCCGGGCATCCTCGACGCGCTGGAGGGCGTGCCGGTCGAGCGCTGGAACTACAAGGAGGGGCTGGGCGACGGCGGCGAGCATGTCGGCCCCTATGCGGAGGATTTCACGGCCGCGACCGGGCTGGGCGACGGCAAGACCATCAACGTGGCCGATGCCTTCGGGATCACGCTGGGCGCCGTCAAGGAACTGAACGCCAAGGTCGACAAGCTGACCAAGGGCAAGGGCGTCGGCATCGGGGAGGCGGCTTGAACCATGACCGTTTCGCCGCTCGCTGCCGCGCTTGAGGGGTTCGCCTCGTCCTACTCGGCCCGCAAGGACCGTGAGGCAGAGGATGCGCGCTCCGAACGGCCCGCCTACAGCCCCTATCGCACGCCAGGTGTGTTCGCCGGAGGCGACAGCCAATACGGCACCGGCGCATACTATCCGCCCAGCACCGGAGACCAGGACCGGGACGACATCCGCCGCGGCATCTATGAGACCGCCGACGAATTGGGCCTGCCGCCCATTGAGGTCGCCAAGCTGATTTCCTACGAGACCGCCGGCACCTTCGATCCGCGCCAGCCCGGCCCGACGACGCAATGGGGGCAGCACCGTGGCCTGATCCAGTGGGGCGTCCCGCAGGCGCGGCAGTATGGCGTCGATTGGAACGACCCGATCCGGTCGCAGCTGGGGCGCGACGGCGCCATCGTGCGCTACTTCCGGGATCGCGGCTGGAAGCCGGGCATGAACGGGCTCAACGCCTATTCGATCATCAACGCCGGAAGCCCCTACCGCTTCAAGGCCAGCGATGCGAACAACGGCGGGGCCCCGGGCACCGTCGCTGACAAGTATTTCAAGCAGATGGCCGACCACGAGCGCAACGCGGCGCGCTACCTCGGCATTTCCGGCGGCGAGTGGTCGCGCCCCACCCGCCGGAGCCCGCCGCCCGGGGCGCTTGACCGCAATGACCTGAAACCGCTGGGCCGGTCTGACCCGTCAACGGAGATCGCCGTGGAGCCCCTTGGTCGCGCCCCCGGCATTGCCCTCGAGGCCGAGCCGGATCCGGCCGTTGCGCCGCCGGCACCGCCCGGCATCGGCGTCCTGCCAGCATCCAACATCCTCTTTGACCCGAACGGAGGCCCCCGATGAGCATGAGCCCCTTTGCCGCCGCCGTGGAAGGCTTCTTCAAGGGCCGCGAAGCCCGCCAGGGATGGGAGGACAAGAAGCGCCAGCGTGAGCGTGATGACCAGCGCTGGGAATGGGAAGGCGAGGATCGCGACTGGACCCGCGAAGAGCGCGACCGTGCCCGCGAAATCGGAATCGAGGACCGCGACTGGACCCGGAAAAGCCGGGGCCGCGCCGAGACCGAATGGAGCCAGGAGGACGAGGACCGCGCCCGCCGGATCGAGGCAGAGGACGCGGGCAAGGAAGCCGACCAGGCCTATGGTGAGTACCTGCTTGGAGAACTCGGCATCGGCATCGACGGAATCGATGACGCCGAGGCGCGCGGTCCCACGCGGCCCCGATCCCGCCCGGCTCCGAAATCCGCCCCCCAGCCGGACGCCAAGACGACCGCACCCGGCATGACCCTTCCGGGCGAAGATCGCTCGCCCACGGCTCCTGACGCGCAGACCGGCCCGGTGTCGCGCACCGCCCCGGGCCTGCCCCCTGTCATGGCCGATGCGCAGCCGCCCGCCTATGATCCCGCGCCCGGCGTCATGCCGGCAAGCGCGGCCAAGCCCGAGCCTGCCCCGAAGACCGTCCCGGGCCGGGCTCTCTGGATCGCAGCCAAGAACCTCGTCACTGGCGATGGTCCCAGCAACCCCACGGCGGTCATGGACGACGCCAGGGAGGCCGCCGCCTTGTCTCGGACCCAGCAGGGGCCGGGGCAGATGCAAGCCCCCGGCATCGTCATGGAGATGCCACCTCAACCGCCGACCGGGCCGGATGCCGCGCCGGTCGCGCCCGCCATTCCGGGCGCACTCGCCACACCTTCGGCCCCGGCCGACACATACGCGCCGCAGCAGTCTCCGGCCCAGACGGCCATGCCCGCAGCACCCGCGCCCACCGCCCCCAATTCGGCGCCGACCCCCGCGCCGGGCGCGGCGCCTGGTGCCAACCCGGCCATTACCGCCCCGGCCGGCGCCCCGGCGGCCCCCACCACCGCCCCGGCCGCACCGTCCGCGCCAAGCACAGACGCCGCTCCGTCCCCGACGCGAGCTGCTGCCGCCGCCGTTCAAACCGCCGCCGCCTCAATAGGCATCGACCCGACGACGCCAGCCGCCGCCAAGGACAGCCGCATGATTTCGGCCTTCCAGGACGATTATACCCAGCGTGTCGCGCCGAAGATCGTCAACGCCTACATCAAGGCCGGCCAGCCCGAGAAGGCCAAGGCATTCGTGGACTTCCTCAAGGACCGGAATGTGAAAACGGCCCAAGGCCACTGGTCACGCGCCGTTCTTGCCGCCACGCGCGGAGACGAAAAGGGCTTCGTGGATGGCATCGCCGCCGCCTACAACACCAAGGGTTTCTTCGATGACGGCTATCGCATCGTGCCCGAGGAAAGCGGCTTCATGCGCGAGAATGGCGCATTGGTGCAGGGAAAGGCGCGCATCACCTTCGAGAACGAGGCGACGGGTGAGAAGTTCACGCAGGTCGTGGAAGGTCAAGATGACCTCTACCGCCTCGGGATCGAGCACCTGTCCGCTGAGGCAGCATTCGAGCGCCGCTGGGCTGCATTCGAGCAGGGCCGCGCGACCGCACTGGACAAGGAGCCGTCCGAGAAGGAGATCACCGACTACATCAAGGTGTTCTCCGACCCGACGACCGGCGACCCCAACTTCCGGCTGCTCTCGCCTGGCCAGCAGCGCCAATACGTGCTGGAGATGGTCAGACGCGGCCGGGCATCCGGCGGCGCGCCCGGCATCGACCCGGCCTCCGTCCCGATCTACGGCGAACGATAGGTTCCCCGCCGCGCGGCTCTCTGCTATCGTCGCCCGCATGAGCGCGTGGCGCAGGATGCGCCCCTCACGGTAAAACGAGGGGCCATCCATGTCTGACGGGATTTTCAAATCCGACGCCTTCGATGCGGGCTATGCCGGCGAGAAGGGCCAAGCCACGCCGCAGAGCTTCCGCAGCAGCATCGAGGCACTGGCGTCGCAATCCGGCGTCCCGGTGAACGTGCTGGTGGCCTATGTCGAGGCCACGGGCACGAATGACCCCACCGAAAGCCTCGCCGTCGCCGCCCGTGTGGCCGAAACCTTCGGTCCCCAAGTCAAGGCCGGCGCCAACATCGAAGACCTCGTGATCGGCACCGCCCGCGACAAGGCGTCCGGTCAGCAGTTTCTTGAGCGCGCGCGGATGATCGGGCACGAGATGTATCCCGACCGCGTGCCGGAAGACCCTTTCGAGGGCGAAGGCATCGGCAGCAAGCTCGCCCGGCGCGGCCAGCAGTTCGTGCGGGGCGCCAACGAGGTGGTCGCATCGGTCCCCGAGGCCATCGGCGTGCGCCAGGCGCAGGAGGACCAAACCCAGATCGACGCGAGCCGGGGCTTCGGGCAGCGTTCGGAAGGCCGCATTGCAGGCATCCAGGAGCAACTGGCCGATCCCAACATTCAAGGAGAGGCGCGCCGCCGCCTCGAGGGAGACTTGGCCATCTATCAGGGAATGGCGCGCAATGGCGCGGCCCAGCCCGAAACCGCCGCGCCCGCGCAGGATCGTCCCGTGTTCAAGGCCGGGCAGCAGGTGCGCGATGCCGTCTCCGGCGTCGTGGGCGAACCCGACTGGCGCGATGACAGCTTCATGGGCGCCCTGTCCGAAGGCGCGGGCAACATGACCGGCTTCATCGCCGGATCGCTCGCCGCAGGGGCCGTGGGTGGCCCGGGCGCCGCCATCGCCTCCGGTGCCGCCATGGGCTCCAGCATGGGCCAGTCCCAGCAATACCGCGAAGCCATCGCCGCCGGGGCCGACGAAGAGACCGCCCAGACCGCCGCGCAATGGGGCGCGCTGATCGGATCGGCGGAAATCGTGCCCATCGCGCGCGGGCTCAAGATGCTGCCGCCCAAGGTGCGTTCCAAGGTCGTGGATGTCGTCGGCAAGCGCGCCAGCCACATCCTGCAGACGGCCGGCGAAGAGGCCGCACAGGAGTTCCTGTCGCAGGTCGCGGGCAACATCGTGGCGCAGCAGCTCTACGACCCCGAGCGCGGCTGGACCGAAGGCGCGGGCGAAGCCGCGCTGATCGGCGGCATCCTCGGCGGCGGTGTCGGTGCCCTGGGCAGCGGCGATCCGATCCTGCGCGAGCGCCCGGCGGCAGAGCCCACGCCGGAGGATACCGGCCCCGCCGGGCTCCTGCCGCCGCCCGCCCTGATAACCCCGCCGCCCCCGCGCCCCGATGCACCGCCGCCCGCACCGCCGTCCGGCCCCATGGGTCAGGCATTGCAGGACGCGCCCGACTTCCTCGCGCCCGGCCTCAAGGCCAGCGATCCGGTGACGATCGATGTGGGCGGCAGCAAGATCGCAGGCACGCTGCGCGGCGATGATGGGGCCGTTCTGGAGATCGAAGAGGACGAAACCGGACAGGTCTTCGAGATCCCGCGCGAGGACATCGAGGCAGGCATCGCCGTGGTTTCGCCGCGCCGCGATGACGCCGATGTCGAGCGCGCCGCTGGCGACGAGAAAAGCAGTCTCTCCAAGCGCGCCGCCGGCCGCGTCCGGCCGCCGAACGACGCCACCCGCGACGACGAGCCCAAGACGGCCGAGGAAGCCCGCCGCCGGGCCAATGTGATCGCCGACCATGCCGAAGAAGCGGGCTGGTCCTCCCGGCTGCGCGACACGCACCAGGCGCTCACCGATCTGGCCGAGCAGTTGGACAAGGAGCAGGCGAAGGCAAAGGCCGCGCCAGAGAAACAACCGAATGTGGCGGAAGGTCGGGCCGCCGCATCGTCGCCCGCCGCCCCCGAAACTCCGGTTGCGTCCCCCTCGGGGCCGGATTCGGGCGCGGCGGCGGGCGATGTCATCACCAAGAAGGATGGAAGCCCGTTCGGAAACCTGGCTGCGGCCAAGCGTGGCGTGAAATCGCGCGGGCTGGACCCCGAGACCGTCACCTTCGAGGAGGTCGAGGGTGGCGTGATCGCCCGGCCGGGGGGCGCAACTATTGCACCCCAAGAGGTGCAGGCCGCGAGCCCCGAAGAGGCGCCAGCGCAACCGGATTCGGCGGTTCAGGAACCGGAACAGGCGATTTCGCAACCGGAAGAGCCTGAAACGCAACCGGAGGCGCCCGAGGCGGCGCCGGTCGAGGCCGCGCCCGTTGACGCCATGCCCGATGCCGAGATTGAGCCGGCCCCGGAGCCTGACCAGGTGAACGACGACGATGCAACGGCATGGGATGGCCTGAACGCCAGCCAGCGGGAAAGCATCGTGCGCGAGGCGGGCTACCTCGAGCGCGGCGCCATCTCGCCCGAAGGCCGGAAGACCATCAATTCGGATTGGCGCAAGCTGCCGAAAGCCGCGCGCGACAAGCTGACCGATGCCGCCGTGTCGCTGAACGACCGCAAGCGCCCGGCGGATCAAAACCCGATCAAGAAGCCCGATCCGATGCCTGCACCGGACGAGCGCTTGCAAGGCGACATGTTCGGCGGCCAGGCCAAGACCGAAACCCAGATGGCCGACGCCGAGAAGGCCCGGCGCGAGTGGGGCGCCTTCATCGGCATCGCTTCCAGTGGCAAGACCGACCTGTGGCAAGGCGAGATCGAAGGACATCAGGTCACAGTGCGCGACGGCAGCCGCATCACAATTCGCGGCGCCGGGGATGCGGCCGCCGTACTGGCCGACCGCGACGTGGACGGAATGTCCCGCCGCGAGATTGCCCAATGGGCGCGCGGCGTCATCCCCAAGGCGGCGAAGGAGCCCACGCCAGGGGCGCCGGATGCCGCCCAGATGCAGCAGGTCGCGCAAGAGGCCGCCCCGGATCCGACCGATGGGCAGAAGGAGGCCGGCAACTACAAGAAGGGCCACACCAGCTGGAACGGGCTTGGCCTGACCATCGAGAACGCCAAGGGCACCGAGCGCAGCGGCACCGCGCCCGATGGCTCCACCTGGTCGGTCGAGATGCCGGCGCATTACGGCTATTTCAAGCGCACCGAGGGCGCGGACGGCGATCACGTCGATTTCTACATGGGTGATGCGCCCGAGAGCGATTACGTGGTCGTGGTGGATCAGCGGGACGCCGACACCGGCCGCTTCGATGAGCATAAGGTGATCCTCGGCACGTCGACCAAGACCGAGGCGCTGGACCTCTACCGCAAGGGCTTCTCCGATGGCCGCGCCGACGAGCGCATCAAGGCCGTCACCGAGTTCGCATCCGTCGAGGATTTCAAGGCGTGGCTCAAGGACGGCGACACGACCAAGCCGCTGGCGAATGAGGCCGCGCCCATCGCCCCGAACCGTACCGGCGATAGCCTGGGCGAAATGACCGAGCAGCAGGCGTTCGAGATCGCCAAGAGGATCGTGGAGCGCGGTCAGCAGAACACTTCCGGCATGAATATGCCAGAGGGCTACAAGTGGTCTGGCGGTGAGTGGCTTGGCAAGAACCGCATCAAGAACGCCAAGGGCAAACTCTTCATCGAGCCCGAACGCGGGCTGGATGCCTATTATTTCAACATTGCCGATCTGGAGAAGGAGTTGGACAAAGCGAAAGGGCCGGACTTTTCCACCTATCGCCCGGCCCCCGACGCTTCGGATGGGTCTCAGCCCCCATCGGAAACTACCAAGGACGCCGCTATCACCCAACGGCCTCCCCGGAATGAGGCGACAATACCATCCTACGGCGCCTCCAACAAGCTGGTCAGCCAAGACCGGGCGGCGGAACTGCGCGCGAAGCTCAAGGCCAAGCTGCGCAACCAGCTGAATGCCGGTATCGACCCGGAAATCATGGCCATCGGCGCCGAGCTGGCCGTCTATCACATCGAGGCAGGTGCCCGCCGGTTCATCGACCTGGCCAAGGCCATCGCGGGTGATCTGGACACGACGCCGGCTAAGCTAAGGCCTTATCTGCGCTCCTGGTATAACGGGGCGCGCGACATGATCGAGGATCACGGGATGTCCATCGACGGCATGGACGACGCCCGCACCGTGGGCACGCTGGTCAAATCCGGCGTTCTGGATGACCTGCCCGCTGGCAACTCGACGGAAACGCCCCCATCTGATACTGTGGATAGCGACCAGGCACAGGAGACCGGCGATGCTGGGGCTGCAGTACGCGAGACAGATCAAGGACCACTGGAAGAAGCACCAGCCGGACCTGTACGCGAGCCTGGAGAAGGCGGGGACGCTGGACTTCAAGGCGAAGCAGCAGAGCCGGAACGTGGCGGACAAGGTGGCCGCGCTGATGGAAAGCGCGGGGATGCAAAAGCACGAGGCCGAGGAAGTCGTTCGCAACGAGCTGTATCCAGCGCCCAGCCAGACCTCCTGAGCCAAGCCGCCGAGACGGAGACCGTCAAGGCGGCCAAGCAGAAGGCCGCCGTGAAGCGCGCCCTGCCCCGCCTGCGCCGTCAGCTTGATGACATGGGGCTCAAACGCGTGCGCCTGCGCTTGGACGAGTTGGCCGGTCGCCAGGGCGGATTCGAGACGGACGGGGCCGGAAATCTCGCCATCCTGATCGGCGAAAGCCTGAACCTCGGGCACACCCTGCACCACGAGGCAATGCACGCGCTGCGCGCCATGGGCGCCTTTACCCGCGACGAGTGGAGCGCGCTGACCAAGCGCGCCAAGGACGGCTGGCTGGCCGAATACGACATCGCCACCCGCTATCCCGATCTTTCCGCGCAGGAGCAGATCGAGGAAGCCATCGCCGAAGCCTTCGCGGACTATGCCGTGGCGAAGGAACGGCCGCGCGTGCCGCGCTTGGTGCGTGCTGCCTTTGACCGGGCTGCCCGTGTCTTCTATGCTGTGCGCGCGGCCTTCATTGGCCAGAACGCCGAAAACGTGTTTCACCGAGCCCTTTCTGGCACCATCGCCAAGCGGACGGGCGCTGTAACGCCCGTCCGTACCGGCAAATCCCAAGCCACCGCGAAACCCGACGATGCCGACCTCATGCCCAAGGAGCGGGGCCTGCTGTCGCAGATCATGACCGACGCCATGGGCGGGCAGTATGGCCTGCTGGGTTTGGTGCCCGGCCGGGCGCTGCTGACCGAGCTGACCGGCAAGCTGCCATCGGCGCGAGACTACCTGCGCGCCAAGGAGAGCATGGATACCGACCGCCAGCGCTGGCACGAGCTGACGGATGAGGTCGCGCAATCGTGGCGCAAGATCATGCGCAAGAACCCCGACGCCAACAAGGAGATGATGGCGCTCATGCATGACGCCACCATTGCCGGGCAGGATCCCGACATGGAATTTGCGCCCATGGCCACGTCGCAGGACAAGGACATCCTGACCGGCGAGGACTGGCGCGGCACCTATGCCTTTGACGCGGCCACCCGGCGGCTCAAGAGCGATCGGTCCAACAGCCGCGCCCATGCGGAGCTCAAGCAGCGGTTCGATGCGCTGCCGCCGGAGTTCCAGGACATGTACCGGACGGTGCGCGAAAGCTACAAGAAGCTGGCCAAGGACTTTGATGAGGCGATCCTGACCAACATCGACAAGAGCATGTCGGTCGCGCTGGAGCGTGCGGAACGGACCTACAAGTCGGACCTCAAGGCGATTGCCGAGGAAGGTCTGACTGGCGACGAGAAGGCCGCCGCAGAGGAAGAGGCGAAGAAGAAATACGCCTGGGCCAAGCGCAACAACCAGTACGCGCGGAAGTCCCGGCTGGCGTCCCTGCGCAAGCAGTTTGAGGCGTCCCGCCTGCAGGGGCCGTATTTCCCGCTGTCGCGCTTCGGCCAGTATTTCGTGACCGTGCGGGATACCGATGGAAACGTGCTGTCGTTCAGCCGCTTCGAAAGCGAGCGCGAGCAGCAGGCATTCATCAAGGAGCAGAGCGGTCCCGATCAGGTGGTCGAGGCGGGCGTGCTGGACGATTCCGCCGACTGGAAGGATCAGGTGGACCCCAGCTTTGTCGCCGACATCGAGGCGATCCTCGGAGGCACCGATGCGGATGCGGCTGTCATGGATCAAATCTGGCAGCGGTGGCTGACCAGCCTCCCGGATTTCTCGGCGCGCAAGCGGCAAATCCACCGGAAGAACCGGGCCGGATACAGCCATGACGCCTTCCGCGCCTTCGGCCGCAACATGTTTCATGGGGGGCACCAGGTCGCACGCCTGCGTCACGCCATGGACATGGAGCTTGCGCTCGACCGGGCGCGCGCCGAGGCCGCGGCCAGCGACGACCAGAACCGCAACACGATGGTTGTCAACGAGATGGGCCGTCGCCACGCTTTCATCATGAACCCCAAGGGGTCGAAATGGGCGCAATGGGCCACCAGCGCGGCCTTCGTCTACTATCTCGGGGCCACGCCGGCCGCCGCCGCCGTGAACCTCACGCAGACCAGCGTTGTAGGCATCCCGGTTCTGTCGGCAGGATTCGAGAAGGCCACAGCGGCCCAGGCCGCCAAGCAGCTTGGCCGCGCTTCCCGAGATTTCCTCAAGGGTCGCGGCGAGGCGCAGCGCAGCAAGGACATCTCCCGCGACGAGTGGCGCGCGATGAAAGCGGCCTATGATCGGGGTGTTGTGGACAAGTCGCAGGCGCACGACCTGGCCGGCATCGCCGACACGGGCGTCGAGTATTCCGACACCCGCATGCGGATCATGGGCAAGATCGCTTGGATGTTCCATCAGGCCGAGCGCGCGAACCGCGAGGTCACGTTCCTTGCAGCCTATCGCATGGCCAAGGCGCACGGCATGGGGCACGAGGCAGCCGTAGACAAGGCCGCGGACTTGACGTGGAAGACCCACTTCGATTACCAGAACTGTGTGGATGGTGAGACCGAAATTCTCACGCTGGATGGCTGGAAGACCTGGGACCAGGTTTCGCCCGGGGACCGGATCATTTCGACAGACGACAGCGGAGCTGCGGTCGAGGTAAGCGTTCAGGATGTAAACGTGTTCCATAGACCTCAGGAAATCGCCCTGCTTTCAGGCGGCGGCCCGCGCCGCTTCTCGATGGCCGCCACCGACGATCACAAAGCTGTCGTCATGAAGCAGCAAAAAAAGGGCGGGCAACGGTTCTGGTCGGCGCCACATTTCGTTGAGACATCCGACCTTAACCGAACACATTGCATTCTGCGCGCGCCTCTCGCGCCGATTTCACGCCCATCGTCAGTCGGTGCAGACATGGCGCGCTTGATCGGTTGGTTCGTTGCCGAAGGCTGGTTCGCAAAAAACCGTGGCGCGAAGGACAAGAACAACGCGCGTCTTGAGCAATCCCAAGTCAAGAATGCTGACCATGTGTTGGAGATAGACGGCATTCTCAAGCGGCTGGGCGGCGCGCACTCCAGGCATATCGTCAAGAACGGACGCCATGTTCTGTGGTCGTTCTCGGGTGACATTGCCCGCGACCTCAAGGCGCTGGTCCCCCAAAAGTTGTTGAGGTGGGAGTTCCTGGCTTCAATGTCGGCGGAAGAAATGGAGGCCCTCCTGGACGCTTTCACAAAGGCAGACGGAAGCCAAAGGGGGAAGAATGGTTGCATAACGATCACCCAGAAAGCCTCTACGAACATCCAGAACCTCGAAGTCTTGCAGGCGATGGCGACCGCCCTTGGAAAGGTGGCGTCGATAGGTGTTTCATCCACCAGGGACATGGCGTGGCTGACCATTTCAGGGAATGGTCGCATCAAGAGCATCCGAACCTCTGTCAGGCGCCTGGAAAAGACCCGCATCCGGGTTCCTATGGTGTGGTGCCCCACGACTGACAACGGGCGTTGGGTGGCGCGGCGCAATGGTTGCGTGTTTGTGACCGGAAACACATCGCGACCGCGCGCCATGCAGAATGATGGCGCTAAGGTATTGTTAGTCTTCAGAAATTTCCAAATCCAGATGCTGTGGCGGCTGTTCCGCGACACGCATCAGGCGTTCAAGGGCGAGACGCCGCAGGCCCGCCGGGAGGCCCGCCGGCAGCTCGTCGGCATCACCGCTTCCATGATGCTGCACGCCGGGATCACCGGCACCTGGGGGTATGCGGTGCTGACCACGCTTCTGGGCCTGTTCTTCGATGACGGGCGCGACGATGTGGAGGAAGGGCTGCAACGCGCCCTGGTCGAGACGCTGGGGCCGGACGTGGCCGGCCTGCTGCTCAAGGGCGTTCCCGGCCATTTGACCGGCGTGGACCTCACCTCGCGCATCGGCATGCCGGAGCTTTGGTTCCGGGCCAGTGACCGTAAGCTGGAGGGCGATGACGTCTATAACTACTGGCTGACGGAGATGGTCGGCGCTGTGCCCGGCATGGTCGAGAACCAGGTGCGCGGCGTTCAGAAGATCATGGACGGGGAGGTCGTGCGCGGGATCGAAACCATGGCACCCAAGTTCATTCGCGACATCATCAAGTCCGGTCGCTACTACGGCGAGGGCGTGACGACCTACAATGGCGATCCGATCCTCGATGAGGTCGCGATGCACCAGGTCATTATCCAGGCCCTCGGGTTCACGCCTGCGCAGATCAGCGAACGGTATGACCAGAACGGCCGCATGAAGAACAAGGAGCGCCGCATCACGGACAGCCGGAAGAACGTGCTGCGCGAGGCCACGACCAGCATCATTGACACCGGTCAGGTATCGCGGGCTGCGATGCGCAGCATTGACGCATGGAACCGTGAGAACCCCGACTACCCGATCACCGGGGAAAGCGTGAAGCAGTCGCTTTCGTCGCGCATGCGGGCCAAGCAGCGCAATCAGGGCGGCGTCGGGCTCAATCCGAAGATCGATGATCGCATCAGGCGGGAGGCGGCGCCGGGCATCTACAACTGAGGTGTCAGGACCGTCCGGTCGGCCGACGTTCCCACATGATACCATTGGCTTGCGAAGTCGCGCGCGCGATCTGCGGCCTCATAGTCGCCTGCGTCTCGGTGCTGCTGAATGCAGATCGCGTATCTGAGCGCATCGCTTCCCTCGCAATGCTCCGGGTTGTTCTCGTCAAACCCCGTTCCAGCGAAGGCTGTGAAGCGCGCGCCCGGTCTGTCATCCCCGATCTGGCCAAAGTTCGCGCAGGCTGTGCGGACTTCGATTTTCTCAGGCCCGGAATGCATCGGCACCATATTCGGAATTTTCCTGGGGTACATTCGCGGACTCCTTTCATGAGCGTCTTCGACATATAGCCAAATTCCGGCCGCATGTGCTATATGTGGGCCATGAGCGCAGGAAGCGCCTGTTCCCGGTACACCCGCGATAGGCGTTTCCATGACCAATCAAGCTGTCCGCATGAAGGCACGCAACGGCACCACCGAACAGTGGGCCGCCGCGAACCCCGTTCTCTCCTCTGGTGAGATCGGCTTCGATACCGTCCGCAAGGTGCTGAAAATCGGCGACGGGCTCAGCACTTGGGCCGCGCTGACCGGCTTGAACACCGCCGAAGGCATCGAGATCGAAGGCGGTCAGACGCTCAACGACTTGACCGAGAAGAGCCTACAGCGGCGCAGCCGAGCCGATTTCATCGCCTGGGCGGCCGTGGCCGAGCCCATCGAGGGTCAGCTCGAGATGTATGACGGCTTGACCGTCAAGTACCGGGCAGGCGGCGATGCCTTCTCTGACGCGCCGGGCTGGGAGCCGCATGGCCGGATCAGCGTCCGTCATTGGGACATCAGCGGCGATGGGGCAGACGCCGTGGACGCGATCTGCGCCTGGGTCGGCGTGCCGGACATCGATTTCAGCGACGGCGATGCCGTTCTCGCCGCTTTTCGCAACACCCCGGCCCGGGTCATTCACGGCGACGGCGCGATCCTGACCTTCCAGCGGTCGCCGACCTTCAACAACATCCACCACGTCACGTTCAGGGACATGGTGTGGGAGGCCGACCCCGACACCGTGTGGGGAACCTACTTTGCGGAAGGGCCGGGCATGACCTGCGCGCGCCCCTTCGTGGACATCAAGGGCGAGGATTCCTCGGAGCGGCGTGGCCGCGACTACCACATCAGCAACGTGTCCTTCATCAACATGGTGTTCCGCGGGAACAGTGTGGCCTCGTGCATCGAACTCGAAAACACCTACCGCAGCACTTTCGCGCGCTGCCTGATGACCGAATGGCACGATGACGGATACGGCTTCATCACCGCCAAGGGGTCGCCGAACGAAAACGAGGCCGTGCGTCCGTCCGCTGGATCCGACAATGATCGTCTGAACGCCGCAAACCTTGCCGACTGGCCCATCGTCAACGGAGCGATCACCGCAGCGATCGATGACGCTGAAGGCGGCAACGCGGCCTTCACACTCACCGCCGCCGCCCCCGGGCAGACCTACATCAGCGAGACCTTCACCGTCACAGCCTTCACTGAGACGGTGGCGGCCGTTCGGCTGCGGCCCCGCGAGGCAGACTTTGCCGTGCTTCGCATCACGGGCCTCGACCAGGATTCCGAGGTGTTTGTCGACCTCACCGAATCCGTGGCGACGGTAGCAAGCGGCCCCGTGCAGGTGACGGTCGAAACCTATCCCAACGGCTATGTCGACCTGCTCGTGACCATGGAAAGCTCCATCAGCCTGAACGGCACGCTGGAGATCGGGATTGCGGCAAGCGACTCGTCCGATGCGGCGACGGCCGGCGACACCATCGACATCTACAATGCCGCCGTGTTCGCGGCTGAGTACATCATCCCGATTGATCCTACCCAAGACAAGAACGGCGACTTGACCCTCCTCGACTGCGTGATCGCTCAGCGGGTCCTGGCCGGCACCGTCGATACTTCCGGCGGGGCAGGTATCGGCGTCGGGGTTTACACGTCCGACATGAGCGCCCGGGGGTTGCAGATTTACTCCTGCGACATCGGCCTCGACGTGAACTATTCCTACAATCCCACCTTCGTGGACATCTTCAGCTTCAACACGGCGTCCAACATCTCGTATCGGATCGGCCGCTACGCTCACCGGGCGGTGTTCACCAAATGCTTCGTCGGCAAGTCGCGGATGGTGTTTGAGAGCTTCTACCACACCCTCGATGGATGCACGTTCAGCGGCGCGGCCGAGTTGGAGTTTCACGCCTACCGGCAGAAGGAGAACATGCGCGGGTTTATCGCGTCCGCAACCCGGCTGGCGCAAGCAGCTCCGAAATTCGTGGAACAAGGCAACGGCTACTTCACCGTCAACAAGGCTTGGGCGGTCGGCGAGTTGTTCGGTAAGGCCGGGAACCTGCCCACGGGGGTCGGCACGCGCTTGCAGGTGCAATCCGGCTCGGCGAAGTGGCCCGCCCTGCGCGTGACCACCGACATCGCCAAGCTGCCGGGCGGCATAGGCGCCGACGATGACGGCATGGCTTTCTCCGATGGCAGCAACTGGATCGCGGGCGTCATGACCGGCGCCTGGTGGGCTGAGCGGCTGTTCGTCGGCAAGGGGCAGTCGGGCGGCGATGCGCCGGCGCTGTTCCGGGCAAACCCCAACGGCCAGAGCGTCATCCTGTCCGGCATCACCAGCGATTTCGGCGAGTTCAACTTCGAGATGGGCCTCCGCACCGATCCCGGTCAGCCGTGGATGGCCAAAGGCGGGCTCCGCATCGAGGAATCCAGCACGCCCCCGGCGCCTCTTGACGGCCAAAGCACGATCTGGCGGAAAACGACCGGCGTTCTCGCTGTTCGCCGGAACGAGGGCAATGTCGTCACCGACGCTGACATGCTCGACCGCGCGAACACCACGCTGGATGGGGCCGGGCAGGTCTTCCACACACCCGCCCTCATCAGCCGCATCATTCCGACACTGAGCGAGAGCGATGCGAACGCAAGCGCCAACGTGGCCGCGCTGATCGCCGCCCTGGCCGAAAGCGCATCGACCGGCAAGACGGTCCAGACGACCGGCTTGAATGTGCCCATCAACGGTCAGATCGTCCTGCCGGCCGGAGGCGACTTCCGCTGGGAGGCGTCCAGCGACTTCCTCCTGCGGCCCATCGCCGACCAAGCGTCTGGCTTCCTTCGGCCTGCCAGCGAGGCCGTCGCCATGGCAGACGTGCGCCTTGTGGGGCTGCGAATGTCTCCGGGCATCAACGGAGGCACCGGGGAGCCCTATATTGGCGGGATGCTGTCCGGCCGGTTTGTGGACAGCGTTCTGGCTGACCTCATCTGCGATGGCCACAAGGGCGGCCCGGCCTTCAAGGTGGCCCTCTTCCAGAGCCGCATGGAGATGACGCAATTCCGCGGAGCCGTGGCCAGCGCAGCGACATCCGGGCTGCGCGTGGTCGGCGGTGCGGAAAGCGTGATCTATGGTGTCCAGGGGTCGGCCTTTGGTGATGGGATCGACATCTCGAGCGAGAACACGCCGGGCGGGGCCATGTTCGATCTTGGGCACCAGAACATCTCCATCGTGGGTGGCGCCATCGAAAGCTCCTCCACCGGGCTCAAGGTGCGCTGCAACACGAACGTCACCAAGGACATCGACGGCTGCACCTTGTCGGGTGTCGCCTTCACCTGCCTGGGCTCTGACAGCGGCACGCGCAACGCGCACTTCGTCAGCCAGACCGCCGCCGCAGCCGTGCGGTCGTTCACGATGCACGATGTCGCTTTCGATGAATCGGGATGCACCAATGGCGGCGCCGCCTGGGTGCTGGGCAACGTGATCGGCTGCTCGCTCGACTACACCGTCTCGGCGCCGCACAACACGGGCCTGCGGATCGAAGTGGATGGCGGCTCCGGCACATCCCCACAGCGCAACGAGATCGAATTGCGGAACAGCGAGGCGCCGACCGAAACGACCACGCCACAGGTCCAGGTTCTCAATGGGGTTCGGAACACCGTTCGCGCCAACATCACCGCACCGACTGCCTCAAGCGCAATCACCGTTGTGACCAGCGACAGGACGCGGATCGAGGGCGGCAAGATTGTCGGTGTGCCGACCGGCCAGATCGGCATCGACATCCGAGCCGGCGCGACAAACACGACCTGCAGCAACAACGACCTCCAGGGGACCGGCACGTCCTACTCGATTGCGGCCGCCGCCGCCGCGGGCACGCACATGCTGGGTAACGACCTCGGCGGCATGGCGACCGGCGGCACCGCGCCGGGCGTGTCGGCGAACGAGAGGGCGTGAGCGAACTGATGGACCCGCAATGGCTCTTCGAGAAACTCGGCGTGGTCGGCGTGATGCTGGGCGCGATGTTCTACGACCGCAAGCGTCTGCTGGACGAGTTGGCCAAGCGGGATGCGCGCATCGAAGAGTTGACGGCTCGGCTGCTGGAAAACGACGCAAGCCAGGTGCGCGAGAACATCGAGCGGGAATTGACCACCTTGGCCCATCTGCAATCGATCCTTCAACTCCTGGAGAAGTGGGAGGCCAGACAATGAAGTGGTGGAAGCTGTTCGCGAAGCCGCCAAAGCCCCCGGCGCCCGTTCCGCGATCCGAGGCTTCGCAGGAGCAGCGGCAGACGTTGCTCGAGGTGCAGCGCAAGCGGCGCGACCTCGAGCGCGAGATCGAGAAGACCATGACCAGGCTGGCAGAGCGGAGAACCTGACGTGTACCTTATTTCCTCCCTCATTCTGATGTGCATGGCCGTCGCCACGGCCCGCGCCTACATGCCCGGGCTCATCTTCCGGCTGAACCCGGCCGCACGCGACCTCGCATGGTCCTTCGTGCTCTTCATCGCCGCAGCCGTAGGCCGGTCGGTCTATTGGGCGCAGGTCCGGTTCATCATGGGCGACCATTGGGCGGATTTCCGAGACGCCCTCGGTGGCCTGACGGTCAACGCCGCATTCGATGCCATCCTGATCTTTGGCTTGTACCTGGCCATTCGCGCCCGATGGCAACTGCTGCCGCCCGATGTGCGGGCCGAAACAAGCGTTCTCCGAAGCATCACCTATCCCACTCCGCTGACCCTGCGGGCCTTCCTGAACTGGAGCGCACCAAATGACACCGACCGTTGAACAAGCCATCCAGCGCACGGCCGCGAAATTCGGCTGGCCGGCCCGCGCCCTTGGCGCCGTGATCGAGGTCGAGAGCGGCGGCCATGTTTTCACGACGATCAGCGGACGCCAGATGCCGCTGATCCTCTTCGAGCCGCATGTCTTCTACCGCTGCCTGCCTGACAACCTCAAACAGGAGGCGGTCGCCGCCGGCCTGGCCTATCGGAAATGGGGCACCAAGCCCTATCCGAAGGCGCAGGAGGACCGCTACCGGCAAATGGAGCGCGCCAAGGACATCCACGAAGAGGCCGCCTACATGGCCTGCTCCTGGGGCGTCGGTCAGGTGCTGGGCGAGAACGCCGCGTGGCTGGGCTATGCTTCGGCGCGGCAACTGGCCGAGACGACCATGAAGGGCATCGACGGGCAAATCGCCGTCATGGCCCGGTTCATCCAGAAACGCGGCCTGGGCGACGAGCTTGTGCGCCGCGACTGGCGCGGCTTCGCCCGCGCCTACAATGGCGCGGGACAGGTGGAGCATTACGCCTCGCTCATGGCCGCGGCCTATCGGCGCCTTGGAGGCGTCGAGTTGGAACGGGAAGACGACACGCTGCGCATGGGGGTGCGCGGCCCGGCGGTTTCCGACTTGCAAACCGACCTGCGGCGGCTTGGCTTTCCGCTGGCCGTCGATGGCGATTTCGGGCCGGCCACCAAGGCCGCCGTCATCGCCTTCCAGAGCCAGCAAAAGCTGATTGCCGATGGCATCGTCGGCCCCAAGACGCAGGGCCGCATCGAGGCCCTTCTCCCCAAGCCCGCGCCGAGCATTTCCGTGATCGACGCGCACCCCGCGAAACCGGCGGCCCCGAGCTTCTGGTCCCGCATCCTCACCCTCCTGGGCATTCGCCCGTAAGCGCGGCGCCTGCCGCAAGAAAGGAAAGACCATGTTCACGAACCAGATTGCGCTCATCCTCCGCGTTGCGCTGCTCTACCCGTTCGCCGGGGCGGCTGGCCTCTATTCCTGCATCGACTTCGATCAGGCCACCGGCTTGCTGACCATCGACCTCAGTGCCGCCTCCATCGTTGTGGCCGGCCTCATCTCGGGCAGCATCACCGGCGGCACCTTCGCCTGGTCGCGCATCGCCAAGAAGCTGGGCGGCGCCACCTGAGCGCCGACCCATCCCCGTCAGCCTGAAAGGAGAGCCCCATGGCAGCACGCGACCAGCACAAGCCCACGCCTTATGTCCTCTTGAGCCCGGGCAGCGCGCTTGCGATCACGCCGGACGACAACGCAGACCTCGAGTACGTGGTTCACACCATCAAGACCAACGTGTCGGGCACCGTCCGCATGCGTGCCGCCGAAAATCAGGCGGTTGTCGATGAATACCTTCTGGCCGGGGTCGAATACGGCCGCCGCATCGATCGCGTCTACGCGACCGGCACGGACGTGGACCTCGGCATCGTGGGGTGGTGGTAATGCGCCGCCGTAGGAGTGCCGGCGGCGCGGTCTCAGCCCTGCTGAACAATGTGCCGACTTCGCATGTGGTCGAGGTCGGCCAAAGCAACCTGAACTCCGATGGCTCCAACGGGCAAACGCCGCGCGCGTTCACGTTGGGCAATAGTCGGATCCTCGTCGGGGGCCGCACCGGCTTTCATCAGCTTTACCAGCCGGGCGTGAACAGCCACCCGATGGCGCCGATCAACGACAACGGCGAGGATATCGCCTATTGGGGACCGGAGGCGCGCTACCTCGAGTTGGAGCGCGCCGCCGGCCGCACCGAGCGCATGGTCATCACCAAGGTGACGCGCGGCGCGGCCAACGTCGCGGTGAACCTCGACCCTCTGGGGTCCGACAACCTGTTCACCGAGCTGAAGGCGCAATGCGCCCGCGCCGCCGCACTCTGCCCGGGCGGGTTCCTGCGCCAGACCATGCTCATGGGCATCGGCAATCAGGACGCCAGGACGGAGGCGTGGACAGACGCCTTCCTGGCCAACCTGTCGGCCTTCTGGGATGCGGTGCTGACCGAGATTTCGCCCGACATGACCCTGCGCCTCTGGCGCATCCGGCCGCATTCCAAACTGAACCCGGCCGTGGTCGGCGACGAGACCTATACCGCCTCCCTGCGCTGGAAGGCCGAGGTGCGCGAGGCCCAGATCGACTTTGCCAATAGCCACGACGGCGTGGAGATCTGCGACATCGACATCGAGGGCGACGACCTGTCGATCACGCACCCGCTGCCGGCGGTGATCGAGACCTGGGCCGAGCGCCTGCACGCGCTCGAGATGGGCACCTACACCGCGACCTACGGCAACATCTACCGGGCGATCCCGAACCAGCCCGACATGGTGCAGGAGCTGAACGCCACGCCCGGCGGCACCACGCAATCGGCGCGCATCACGCTGACCGGCCAGGCCCGCGCCGTGCCCATCTCGGTCCCGGCCGGCGTCCAGTGGCGTGCGATCCACACGCTGCACGCCAGCAACCCCGACGCCGTGACGCAGGACTGGACCACGGACGATGGCGTGCTGCACCTCTATGAAGACCTCGAGCTGCAAGGCGACAACCCCGCCCTCGGGGGGCAGCACGTCGACTACACCATCGACCTCGGCCCCGCCGCCAATGTGCAGCTGACCTTCCGCATCGCGACCTTCGGCGAGCTTGGTATGGACTTCGAAAACGGCATCTTTACCGCCATGGGGACGCCCTATGCCGACGCGACTGACCTGGTCGACCATTCCTCGAGCGGCACGCGGGCCACGACCGACGCCACCGGCCTGCTGAGTTACACCGCCGGCCTGCGGTCCAACGACCACACCTTTGTGGACCCGGATTGGGTGCGGCGGCTGACGGTCGATGGCGACGGATACAGCAATATCTCCCTCAACTCCGAAAACATCGACGCGGCGAACTACAGCAAGGCCCGCGTAAATTCGACTCTAAACGCCACAGTCGCGCCAGACGGAGCGACGACAGCAGATCTTCTCTACGCAGACGGCACCGCATCATCGACGCACATCCTCACGGTCAGCAACACCGTCACGGCATCGACCATCTACTGCGTCTCCCGCTACTTCAAGGCGGATGCTTTCACGCGCATCCGCATGAACCTGACGACGGCAAATGGGTGGGACAACTTCCGGGGGATCTCGGTCAATCTACTAGACGGTTCCTTCTCCAATGTCGGCATCGGGGGGCTGTCATCTGGCGTAGAGTATGCGGGGAACGGATGGTGGCGGATATGGGTGTCCGGTCAGACCACCACGACGACGGCATCTGTTTCGATCATCCTCGAAAACCTTGCCGGAGCCACGACGTTTAGCGGTGACAATTCGTCGGGCGTGTTCGCTTGGGGCGGCATGATCAACGTGGGGCATTATCCCCGCGCTTATGCCCCCACCACAGGGACGATTGCGAATGTCGCGGCGGAAACCATTTCGGTCGCATCCGGCTTGTTCCCTGCGATCCAGAGCGGCGCAGAGCTGACGATCAACATCGAATGCGAGTTCGTTTCTCAAGGGCCAGGATTGGCGACAGGTTGCACGCTGCTGCGAAGCTTCGACACCGGGAGTGACCGCTTTGCGATCGTCCACGACTCGTCGGCAGACACTGGGCTCCTAAAGGTGGCGGGAGTATCAACGGCAGGCGGTGTGAAATTGGTCAGTACCGCCGCCGACAGTTACCCATACGGACAGCGCCACACGATCAAGATTTCGGTTGCGATCAAAGACAATGCTATGCGGGTGGTGATCGACGGATCCACCATTGGCGAGGACACGACCGCATGGACGGCGCCAGACCTTTCCGCCGAGACGCTGGATTTCGCCTTCACCGGTCAGGTGAGCTACAAGACTGTCGAGATCCACGAGACCTATTGGACCGAGGCACAGCAACAGGGGTGGACAGCATGAGCGTGTGGCTTAATCCCGATGGCTCCGATGCAGAGCCGAACGCCCCCGGCGCGGTCCGCGTCTTCGTGAAGTTCGAGACGGACGGCTCGCTGTCCATGATGCTGCGGGCCGCGTCCTTTGACGACATGATCACGGCGGGGCAGGGGCTGCCGGTGCCGATGTTCGATCAGGATGGGCGGCAGGTGCCGGGCGTGTCGTTCTTTCCCTTCCCGTCGCCTCTCATGACGCCACCGACATTCGACAGCGAAGGCAACATGACCGACCCCGGCACAAGTGATCCCCGCGCCCACGCGAACGCAACGATGACGCCAGAGCTTGTGGCGCGCGGGGCGTGGCGCGCGCCGGCGCTGGCGTGGTCCGCTGGTGAGCCTGGGCAGGCCAACGCTGGAGAGGAAACGCGCGTTCTGGCGGGCGTCGAGCTGATCGACCCGGAAAGCCTGTCGTCCCCATCGGCGGGGCTGCATATCTGACCGGCGGTTTCAGGATTGGTCTTGGATCTCAAGTTCGTCGAGCTTGGCGCGGGCCTCTTGGATCGTCATGGAAAGATCGTTCCATCGGCTGACCGCGAACGCGACAAGCCCCCAGAAGGCGATGAAACCCGCCCACTGCATGGCCGCGCTGTCAAGCAGCAGGCCCGGCCCCCAGAAGACGCCGACCATGGTTGCGATCGCCGCGACCGTCTTGGCCAGTTGGGCGGTGAACCCGGGGCGCTGATCGACAATTCTGATCCTGATGATGTTTTCTGGCATGTCTTCACCTTGGCGTTTCAGGATTTCTGGTTGCAGCGCGGACAGGGCAGCCCGCGCTTGTTCTCTGAGACTGTCCATTCATCGGCGATCCAGCCGGTGTCATGCCCGCAGTGGGGGCAGGCAAAGCGAATGCCGGGGCTGCCGCCAGGTAGGTGTCCAGCGTCGGCAACTCGCATCCGTTTGACCGGTTCAGATCGTGGCAAGTCGTCTTTGGCAAAGAGCATGCCGGCCTCCGGGGGATTTCAGGATTGGCGCGCGAGAACGGCGCGGCGGATGAACCAGAAGCCAATGCGGATCATTGTCCAGCGGCTGAACGACCAAGTGATGTCAGCCTCTGGATTGAGGTCGCTGATCCGCAGGGCGTAGCGATAGGCTGGGTCTGCGGTTGTTCTGGTCAATTCCAGCCTAGGGCCAGATTGGTGCCAAAGAATGCCGTTACTCTCTTTCATGCTCGCCCCTCCGCGCGGTCGATCCGCTCAATCTCAGCCAAGATCAACGCTCCAGCGCGCACAAGGTCTGCCCGCCTCGACTTCGGCTTCCACCATTTTGCGGACCATGGCCAGTCGAACGGAGCACCACGCGCCGCTTCTATGATCGGATCTGTGAGCGCATAGCAGGCGGCGGCATTGGCGAGATCACCGGCCTGATAGGCGTCGTCCTTATCGGGCGCCCAGCCCTCTACGTCTTGCTGACGCTGGCGCTCCGCTAGCACATCGAGGGCGGCTTGCGTCACGTCTCTATGGGTACTCATAGGTCGGCCTCCATGATTTCGTCGTCTGTCGTGTCCGCATGGGCATCATGGCCACAAGCCACCCACCGCGTCTTGCGCCCGCACATGCACTCTGTGCGCTGCTGGAAAGCGCCGCCAGGCCTCCACATGATCGCTGCCTGCGCCCCGCACGACGGGCAGTCATGCTTGGCGTAGTCGAAGAACAAACTCCCGTAAAAAAACTGCATGTCTTCACCTCCGGGCGGTTTCAGGATGGCGCCCGCAGGGCGGTCTTTGCGGGCGGGATGGTGTCTAGGTGCAGGCCGAACGGCAGCCG
>NZ_JAIMID010000024.1:0-11744 GCF_019966535.1 Mesobacterium pallidum
CTCAGCATAACAACGAAAGCCGCCTGATCATGCCCTCAGGCCATCCGGGAAATTACACCACCTTGACGGACGTGACCCGTCCGAGTGGGAATGCCCCCGCGCCTCCGGGTGCTACGCCCCTCCCCTGCCCGTCTGGTCTTGATTGGTTGCCTGGAATTTCTGCGGCGTCCTTCGATCGCGCGACGAAGAACTCCGCCTCTTTGCCATTCAACCGGTGCCCTTCCCGGTCGGTTAGACCGATGCAGCTGCCGTTCGGCAGAAAGCTGATCAGGTACTGACCGAGCCGGTCCTTGTGCACAACGTAGCCAGTATTGACCCAATGCACGGTCTGACCGACATCGACGGCGGCCTTGATGTCTTCGAGTGTCATGCGAACCTCCTTACGAAGAATGGTGGGTAAACGCCGCAGGAAGCCCGGTCGTCCAACCGGGCTTCCGTGCACTATTCGTTTGGCAAACGGTCGAGAGCTGTCAGGCACCTTGCGTGGCTTGCGTCGCGCGCGCCGCCATCCAATCCTTCAGACCAAGAACCGTTCGCCCGGCGGCCACCTCTGATGCCCAGGCAACTCTTGGATCGCTGCAGGGCTCCACGCTGACATGCTGCTCGATATGGCCATTGGCCATCCATGGCTCGGGCTGGATCCGTCGCAGCCAGTCCGCCATGCTCGGGATGCGGCCTTGGCAGTCTTCACGAACATGCTGCTCGCCGATCCAGCGCACGGGGATCTCTCGACCAGCGCTATTGGTCAGGGTCAGACCGAAGGCACGTTCGGCTTCAAACAGGCCTTGGGCATGGTGACGCAAGGCCCGGTGCGTGAAGAGCGCGAGGTGCTCTTTCGAGGCATCGAACCAGTTATGTATGGACTGATAGTCGGACGGCACCCCGCCGAATTTTCGGGCCGAGCTTTCGGCATGATGAAGCGGATGCGCCATCTCAAAGCCCCTCGTCATAGCTGTGTGAGCATTCGACATAGCGGTCGGCGTGATCGAGTGTGATGCTGTCTGCTGCAATGTCCCAGGTCAGCGTGCCATAGCCGCCCTCGTTGTTCTCGAACCCAGGGTGATGGTGATAAGCGAGCGACCAGGCGAAATCGCCCACCTCTGTGGCAAGCACCTCCGGCAGTTTGACCTCCGCAGACTGCACGGTCACATCCTCGATATTGCCGGAGTCGCCATAGCCTTCGTATTCGGCAGTGACTTCGCTGATGCCAAGCGCACGTAGTTGCGCGATCAGCTCCGCTCGGGTCGCCTTCAGGGTGGTTTCGCGCTCCGCGCGCCACTGAGCCGCCATTGCGGCATAGTCGATCTGGGGATTGGTCATGGGTCTGTCCTCTTGTAAGAAATTGAGGGGTCGGGCGTGGCATTGGCCCGCGCGCGCCCGGAACGCGCAGACCGGACAAATCCCGATCTGCGACGCCCCACCCAAAGCCTGCTTTGGCTTTTCAGGCGGCTTGTTCTGCCGCCTTGCTGGTTCTCATCCCCACGATCCGGGCCAGAATGTCGCCCGTGTCGACACCGTCCCCATGCGGCAGGAACACCCGCAGCTGGAAGGCGATGATCTCGGTGAAACACCCAATGGACTTGAGACCCTCGATCATGCCCCGTTCCGCACCAGAGAGCTCGAGGCGCATCTCGCCTGCAACCCGGCGACGGGTCATCGTGAGACCCCGGCCCAGATCGACCGGTGCGGTGGTGCCGAGGGCGGCAGTCAGCATCTCTTGCGGCGTTTGCGGGTTGGAGACAAGGAAGCGGGCGCGCAGCGCGGCTGCCCCTTCCTCGCTCAACGTGCGCCCGATCATGGCCGTCGCCCCGTCAGGCGTGACCCGGTAGATGCGTTCATTCGTGGTCGGAATGTCCTTCCAGATCGGCAACAGCAGCCCGGTCAGCAGGTAGAGCTTGGTCGTGGTGGTTTTCGGCAGGGACGCAGCCTCAGCATCCCAAAGCCCTGCAAACTCGGGCTTGCCGATCTCTTCCCAGGCCGAGGCCTCAAATCGCGTCTCCTCGAGGTAGCTCGACCCGTTGGATCGCACGGCCTTGCGCATCAGCGTGACAATGTCCTCGTCATACATCTGCATGGGGCGCGCCGAAATGAGCGCCGCGCGGCCGGAGGCGCGATTGACCATCGGCCGCTTGTCGGGGTTGCGCGACAGGGCGTCATCCGCCGACAGCACATGGACCGGGTCCGTCACCTCGAGCCCGATGATCCGCGTCACGGCGCCGGATTTCGGGCAGGTCCAGAGATCCTCGGTCGAGACCTGTTCGATCTTTTCGCCGCGGAGGGTTTCCACGCCGAGATCGAGCGTGCCTGCCGCGCGCGCCCGTTCGGTCTGATCAGCGATCCGGCGCATGAACTCGGCAAAGAGCGCGTTCTGCATGTGGATGGGCAGCGCCAGCACCCGGTTGAGAAACCGCTGGATCGGCGGAAGCTCTTCGAGCAGCACCCCGTCCTTGTCGATCAGCCGCAGGGCGGTCCAGTCGGTGAAACTCTCGTAGCTCATCGCCTCGGCGCGCCCGGCGGCAAGATCGGCGAAATATCCCCGCAAAGCCGCCCGTGCGATCGGGCTTTCCAGATTGTCCTCCTCGCGGAACATGCCTTGCGAGCCGGTCTCGCGCTGGCCTTTGGTGAGGGCCCCAAGCTGATCGAGGCGCTTGGCAATCGTCGAAGTGAAGCGCTTCTCGCCATGCACATCTGAGGTGCAGACCCGGAAGAAGGGTGCGCTGACCTGCGCAGAGCGATGCGTGCGGCCCAGCCCCTGGATGGCCGCATCGGCGCGCCAGCCGGGCTCCAGCAGGTAGTGCCGCCGCCGCTTCTGGTTCTTGGCCGTTTGTGCCGCATGATAGGACCGGCCCGTCCCGCCCGCATCGGAAAAGATCAAGACATCCTTCTCGCCGTCCATGAAGGCTTGGGTCTCCGACGAATTACTGCTTGCGCTGCGCTTCTCGATGAAGAGATGACCATCCTCGGCCTTGAGGGGCCGGATGGACCGCCCCGTGACTTCTGCCACGGCCTCATCGCCAAAAGCCCAGAGGATCTGATCGAGCGCCGAGGGGATCGGCGCCAGCGTCATCAACTCCATCATGGCCGCGTCACGTAAAGCGAGCGCTTCGCGCGAGACGACCAGCGCGCCGGCCTCATCCCGCAAGGGTTCCGCGACCATGTTGCCGTCGATCTCCACGAGCTTTTGCGCGTGGATCGGGAAGGCCTGTTCGAGGTAGCCCAGAACATAGTCGCGCGGCGTCAAGGCAACCTCGACGAGCTCGTCGTCGGGGTCCATCGTTTCAAGCCGGCGTTTCAGCAGGCTCTCACCTGTCGAGACCACCTGGATGACGCAAGCGTGGCCCGCCGCGAGGTCATCCTCGATGGCGCGGATGATGGTCAGGGCTTTCATGCCCATCAGGAGATGGTTGAAGAAGCGCTGCTTGGTGCTTTCAAACCGGGACTTGGCCGAGGCGCGGGCGGCCGAGGCATTGGTCTCCCCCGAGGCGTCATTGACACCGGTCGCAGTCAGTGCGGCTTCCAGATTGTGGTGGATCGTCCGAAACGCACCCGCATAGGCGTCGTAGATCTCGATCTGGGCCGGAGTAAGTGCGTGTTCGAGCACGTCATACTCCACGCCATCGAAGCTGAGGGCGCGCGCCGTGTAGAGGCCGAGCGTCTTGAGATCACGCGCGACCACTTCCATGGCGGCAACGCCGCCGGCTTCCATCGCCGACACGAAACTCTCGCGGCTTGGGAAGGGGTATTCGGGGCCCTGCCCCCAGAGTCCGAGCCGCGCGGCATAGGCGAGGTTATGCACGCTCGTGGCACCCGTGGCCGAGATGTAGAAGACGCGGGCGCGGGGTGCGGCCAGTTGCAGCCGCAGGCCCGCAAGGCCCTGCTGGGAGGGTTTGACCCCCCTGCCCTGCTCGGACCCTGCCGCGTTCTGCATGGCATGGGCCTCATCAAAGGCCAGCACGCCATCGAAGTCGTCGCCCATCCAGGCGAGGATCTGGCTCAGTCGCGTGGTGCCGCATTTGCCCGCGGACCGCAGCGTGGCGTAGGTGACGAAGAGGATACCGTCGCCCATCGGGATGGGCTGATCCGGTTTCCATTTGGAGAGCGGCTGGATGTCGGCGGGCGAGCCGCCAAGATCGGTCCAGTCGCGGATCGCGTCCTCGATGAGCGTGGCGGATTTGGAGACCCAGATCGCCTTTCTGCGTCCAGCGAGCCAGTTCACCAGGATGAGCCCGGCGCATTCGCGCCCCTTGCCGCAGCCCGTGCCGTCACCGAGGAAGTAGCCAAGGCGATAAGCATTGGCGTCCGGGTCATCATCGGCACGGGTGAGTTTGGTCTGGTCGTCGTCGATGGTGAACCGCCCCGGCAGGTCACGCCCATGGGCATCATGGGCCATGATGATGGTCTCGAGCTGAGCCTCGGAGAGATGCCCATCCTCGATCAGCCTGGCTGGCAGGCGCAATTCCGCACTGGCCGTGTCCGAAGGCACGGGCGGCGCCACGGAAGCCATGGCGATGCTTTCGACCAGCGGAGTGGGATGTTCCTGCGCGCCCGCGATCTCAATGCGCTGCGGCCGGTAGCGCGCATAGATGTCCGAGACGGGCCTGTTGTCGCGCGGGGTCTGAAAGCTTGTGAAGCTGAGCGGACGGACGGCATTGGGCCGTGGATTGGAGGCGGCGAGAGGCGCAGCGGCGGTCTTGCGCGGGGCAGAAGAGTGAACGGTCGGCCGCGCGTGCGGCATCGACGCCACCCTTTGGGCGGGGCGCGCCTCGGGCCGGGTTGCGGCCACTGCGTCGACATATGCCAAGGCTTCATCCAAGTCCCTGACGCTGGCGCGGATCATCTCTCCGTCCTCCTGCACCTTGTCGAAGACCATCAGCTGGGTTTCCACAGAGGTGCCGAGCTTGCGGTAAACCTGTCCCGGCATCGTGAGGGCCAAGCGCGGCGTCAGGAGACCGCAAGCGCGCGACCAATGCGCGGCATCGCGTTCGGGCGTGAATCCCGGCGGCATGATCGCCACCAGCCGCCCGCCATGCGCGAGACGCTTTGCAGCCGCAATGAGATGTTTGGCGGCGATGTGCTTGTCGCGGGATCGGTCGACCGAAGAGGCGAAGGGCGGGTTCATCACCACGATGTCGGGTAGAACCGGCGTCTGCAGCAGATCGTCGATATGCTCGCCGTCATGGCTCGTCACCTCGCCACCGAAGACAGCGCGCAATAGGCTCTGGCGAAAGGGGTCGATGTCATTGAGCAAAAGCATGGCACCGGCCCGGGCGGCGAAAGCAGCCAGGGCACCAGTGCCAGCCGAGGGCTCCAGCACGGTCTCGCCCTTGCGGATCGCCGCGGCGCACACCATCAGGGCCGCGAATGCCAGCGGCGTGGAAAACTGCTGCAGCCGGATCTGCTGCTCTGACCGGCGGGTTTCCGTCAGCAGCCGTGAGGCAAGCAGCTTTGCGGTGGCGATGTCACCCGCTGCGTTGTCCTCCCGCAACAGCATCTGGACGGCCGCGGCCTGCATCAGGTCATAGGCCTTCCGCCAGTCCCAGGCACCGCCAGAATCGCTACCAAGAAAGGTCTCTCGCATGATGCGTGCGAGCGCTGAGCTGCGCAGGGGCTGGTGGTCGATTTCCGCGCCGATTTGCGCCAGCGCAGAGGCGACGTTAGCGTCAGAGATTGAAAGAGTCGGGTTCGCCGGATTGGGCTTGGTCATGGGGAATTCCTTTGGATCAGGGTCTGAGTTCCAAAGGACAAAAAGCCCGCTTTCGCTTTTCGGTGTGATGAGGTCAGACCGCGCTGACCTCCAAGGCTTGGTCAGGGCTTGGATTGGCCCTGGCGCTTCGCATCAATCAAAGCCTGCGCGGCCTGCATTACCTGAACCTGTGAAGTTCCCGCGCGTGCATCCTCAAGCGCGGTCTGTACCTGCGCACGAAACCACGCGTCATACGAATTGACATCAGCCGCCACGGAAATGCTTCTCGAGACCGAGGTGCGGCTGTTCCTTAGCCGTTGGGTCCATTGCGCTTTCTCCGACTATGCGATGGGTCGATGCTACATCACCCACAGTGGTGCCGTAAACGGCAAGGCCGTAAGGTTAATAGCTAACCGGGCCACTTACCGATCGGGCGCCGCTTCGAGAGACGTCTCGAACCGCTTGTCCGCCACCGCAGCTTCTTTCAGGAGCGCGTCGAAATCGTCAGGTGGATTTCCATCTTCCAGCATCCCTTTGAACGTCGCATAGGCATCCGTCTTGCTGCCGTAGGCGCGCAGGGTCTTATCGTCGTTCACCCAGGCCACCACGATGACCTTCGCATCGCTGTTGAACCGGTAGAACAACCGATACTGCTGGAAGAATTTCGCCCGGAACCAGTGCTTGCGGTGATCGCCGAGTGTGCCGCCTTGCCGGAAGGCCGCGGAACCCGGATCCGCCGGTATGGCCTCGGCCACCAGCTTGAAGATGGCGGCAAGCCGTTTCGTGCAGTTCTTCTTTCGCCATGTCTTTGGATCGCGTGCCTTACGCGCCTCGACCTCCTCGATCAGCCCTTCTAGCTGGTCCAGAAAGAGCGGATGCGCATAAATCGACCATCCGTTTACGACAAGGGGCGCTTGGGCGGGCACGCTATCGCCGCTCATTCATCCTCAAGCGATAGCGGCGCATCGAGATCGACCTCAACCTCTCCGACCAGTGCTGCAAGACGGTCATGCAAAGCCCCATCGAACGCCCGAATGCGATCCGGATGCGCCTTGATATCGGCCTCGACAAAATCGAGAAAGGCTCCGAGCGCAGGATCTTCCTCGTCGCTGCGCACGGGCTCGATATAGACCCTGCCACTCGGCTCGGTGCAGTAGCGAATCTGGTCGCCTTTGCCCAACTTGAGCTGTTTGCGCACACCCGCCGGCACGGTCGTCTGATACCGATCCGTGAGTTTCGAGACGTCTTCTGCGAGCGCTGTCATGGCAGTCTCCTGAAAGAAAAGGGGCTTTGCTGCCCGTGATAGGTAATGCATCTGCATTGTCTTGTCAAGACAAGCCGCAGGATCTGCTGTCGCCGGCAGGTCGATGAACCGTCCGGCACAGCACCTATTCTCGCCCCGCGAGATACTCCGCCAGCACCGGGCTGACAGCACCTTTCGCGGAGCTGAGCAGCTCCGAACCCGCAAGCGTCGCTTTCGACAGGCGCACGAGCCCACCGGTTTCCTCGATGCGGTAGCACCGGCGTTTTTGCCGCCCGCGCCTGTAGTGGGTCGCGGTGACGATCTGGCAGGTGCTGCCGTCGGTGAGCGTGACCGGTTTTGCGAGCTTGATCTTGTCGCCTTCCTCGTAGTCCGGGATCGACGCCCAATCCCGGCAACGCTGGCGCCAGTCCTGGGCGTAGCTGTCCGGGTCTTTCAGATCGGAGAGAAGCTCGATCAGCCCAAGGGGAGCACGACACTCGTTCGGGCCAGCGCTTTCCTCCATATCCTTGTAGCCCCAGCAGCCGTCATCGTATCGGGTGAGGAAGACGGCTCCGAAAGTGATCGAGCCGTCCGCATGCGTAACATAGGTCGAGTCCTCGACAGGGGTGCCGTCGAGATTGGTGACCTTTGCCGCCGCATACCAGGTGGAGCCGACCTTGCAGGCTTTGACCAGTTCGGTTTTGCGCGTGTCGCCATGACAGGTGCAGAGCCGGGTGATTTCCGCTTTCTCATCCGCGTAGGTCTGGACGCGGCGGTCGGTGTAGAAGAGCCATCCCATTTCAGTGTCCTTTCTCTCGTTGGGGAAAATTGTTGTCGCCAATGTCCCGATAGGGCCGCAGGCCCGGCAGGGTATTGGCGATGCTTGCTTGAGAAAGGGCGCGTTATGCCGCCTTCCGATCATCGAGTTCCATCAGCGCATCGAGCGGCACGCGGTAGGGCTGCATGGCGTCGAAATCCTCGCAATTGCCGCAGTTCTGCACGATTGCGAAGGTGTCGCAGGCATCTTTGAGGATGACCTGGAAGGTGCCGCCGAGGCCCGAGGGCACTTCGTAGGTCCCGCCGATGAGATAGTCCGCGGCCCGGCGGACGAAGACACGGATGCTGTGGCCATCGGTGGCGAGCCGGATGGCCCCCTGCCCCCGGTCGATGAGCACCTGCACATCGTCGAGAATGTCGGTATAAAACTGGCCGGTCAGATCGCGAAACGCCATGCGGCGCTGCGCCATCCAATCGGTATCCCGAAACGGGTTCATGCCGTCGGCAAAGGCGAAGGACGGATCGGCCTGTTCGGTGGTGACGATGCGGGTGGTCGTGCCATCGATGCCGTTCGAGCGCAGATGCACGCCGTTGCCGACGATGAGGATCAGGGCCGGCCTGTCCACCGGGCCGTTCCAGTTGGGAAGGAAGGTTTTGCAGGCGCGCGCATGGGCGATCTGCGCTGCGACAGCGGAGGCAGAGAACTTGAGAATAGCCATGGGGATGTCTTTCCGTTGGGTGTGGGAGGGTCGACCCGCGCGGGCGGAATATCTCGCGCGGGTCGCGTGAGGCCTCAAGCCGCTTGCGCGATCTCGCTGTCAGGCTCGGGAGATGCCGAGGCGGGCTCCGCCTCATCACAGACGACACCGGCCGTCTGCATCATGGGCGGGCACCAGGCGGCCACGGCAGCGCGCTGCGCTTCCGTGAGCGTGGCGAAGGGCTCGGCGAAGAGCTTGTCGCAGAAGGCGACGATCTCCTTCTTGCTCGACGAGGCCAGCGTCACTGCCTCCTGTGCCAGACCCAGATCCTCGCCGAGGATCTTCAGGAGCCAGGCCTTCTTGAAGCGGTTGAAGAGCGCCGCGTTCGGCGTCCAATGCGCTCGGATGTCGGGCATGATCTCGATCTCGAAGTCATGCATCAGGCTGTCGCGCCGCGGGTCCCGGGCAAAGCAGGACTGCGTGGTACTGGCGGTGGCATAGGCCACGAGCTTGGCCTTCTCGCCGGCCTCCAGCGCGCGAAACGCCGCGAACTGATCGGCGGGCGAACGGCTGTCATCGAGCCAGGAGAGGTCCAGCGCATCATGCGCCGCCGCCACCTGCTCAAGCGAGGTCTCGTCGATCTCGTCCATCTTGGCATGGCTGCGGTATTCCTTGCGGGCGTCGACCTTGATCGCCTGCGTGACGCTCATGCCGCTGCCCAGAACATCGCTCACCAGCTTGAACAGGGTCAGATCGAGCGTGGCCTCCGGATGCAGCGCCATCGCAGCCCCGAGCGCCATGGCCCGCTCGGTCTTGAGGTCCTCTGCAAGCGAGGCCGGGTAGCTGATCTCGCCAGCGTCAGGGGCCTCCTGCGCGGTCGGGTTGGCCGACGAACCGCGCGCGCCCTCCTCTTTCGCGATGTCCTCCGGGCGGACGAGGCCAACATGGAGCGTGATCTGCCCACCCTGCCACGACGCAATCACCCCGGACCGCGCGAGGTCCTCAGCGCTATAGGCCTCTTGCAGGTCGCGAGCTTCCTCTTCCAGAGCGTCCACCCGGTCGTAGAGCGCATTGTAAGCGCCGTCCTCAAGCCCCTCATCTTCCATTTCGAGCTGCAGTTTCTCAAGTTCAGCGGTGATCTCATCCACGCGCTTCTGGGCGGTCTCATCCGGCTCGACGGGTCCTGGGTAGACACGGCCATAGTCTGCCATGGTCGCGTAATCATAACGCACCATCGCATCTGCCCAGGCAAAGCCTAGTTTTGCGCGGGCCTCCTCAGCGGCAGCCCCGAGTTTCTCGAGCAGTATGGTCTCGACCAGCGCCGCATCCTCGAGCACGGAATGCTCTTCCAGAAGATCGGCCGCGACAGCGCCGCCGCGGGCCTCGTAGTCTTCACGCACGAAGGCCCCGATATCGTCGCTGACCTGCACGCCGCGCGATTTGAGCGCCTGACGGACGGTGTAGGCCTGCAGATAGCCGCCGTCTTTCGTGAGTGCCTCAAAGACCTCGCGCTGCACCTCCTGGCTCGGATGCTCGACAAAGGCCTTCATCGTGTCGAGCGTGATCGTCTTGGCCCGGGCCGCGGCGCGGATGTCGGGGTGGATCAGCCCGTAGCGCAGCCGGCCTTTCACGGCGGCCACCGTGGTGCCGAAGGTTTTTGCGATGGTCTCGGGCGTCTGGCCGTCGACCTCCATCATTCGGGCGAAGGCCTCGAACTCGTCGATGGCGTTCATCGGTGCCTGGGTGATGTTCTCGGCAAGCGACAGGGCCGTGGTGACATCGCAATCCTCGGGCACGAGGCGGCAGTCGATCTTCGTCTTCGCCGTGAAGCCCTTCGCGGACTTGTCCGCGACCAGTTCCTTCAGCGCGGCATGGCGTCGGCCACCGGCCAGCACGGCGTGTTTGCCGTCAAGCTTCTGGACAAGGAGCGGCTGGAGCAGGCCCAGCACAGCGATGCTGGCCTTCAAATGCGCGATGTTTTCGGAATTATAGGTTTCCGGCGAGTTGCTGCGCACATTGGCGGGATGCGGGATCAGATCGCCGATGGCGACGGTGAGAGGGGTAAAGTTTGCGGTCATGGGATGTCCTTTTCGATGGGTAGGATGCGGTCCGCGCGCTCGCGCGCGGCCAATCCCCGGCTTCAGGGATCACCACGACAAAAGGCCCACTCTCCCTTTGAAGGGTCAGTGGGCCTTCCGTGTCGGAGGTGTAGGACTTAAGGCTCCCCCCGCCCTACCAGTCGCGCGCCAGCATGATGGTCAGCACGCGCGTGGTAGTAGCGGGATTGTCCGGGGCCTCGGCACCGTAGCGGAAATCAGAATCCGCTTCATAGAGATCGATTTTCCAGAACACGGTCTCGCCCCGGATCTCGACCGCCCCGAAATCGTGCCAGCCTTCCGGGTCATTCTCGGGCTCGAACGTGGCAAACTCACCGGTGGCCTTCACCGCCTCGGCCATGAAGCCGTCACCGACCTCCATGAGCGAGCGGGTGACATGCATCCGGCCTTGGACGGGCTGCGCGGGCGGCACTCCAAGGCACGCGAGCTTGCGGAACGCGTCGTTCTGCGCGGCGATGACGCTCGGATCCGGGCATTCTGTATGGGGCTGTGCAGTGATGGTCATAGGGCTCTCCTTTGAGAAGTTGAAACACCCTTCCCAAAGCCTGCTTTTTCTTTTCCGCGGGGCGGAGGAACCGAAGCAGAAGGCGCCCTACCCGAACAGCCCCTTGGGTCTGTAATTCGGGTTGGGGATGGTTTCGATCCAACCGCCTTGTTCCTTGATGCTCTCAAGTGCCGCCGAGAGGGGATACGCGCCCTCGGACGCGCTCCACCAATAGGCACCGCGTTTGAAGGAGATGATCTTGCGGCGGCCGTCGTTGAAGCAGGCCACCCGCAGCGTCTTGGGTTCTTTACGTGACATGCGAGTCTCCGTTCTCCGTATGGTCAAGCAGCCTCGGCGCTGCGCCCTGCCCTGCCCGCCTCTGACCGTGCGATCAGGTAATCACAGGCGCGCTGCGCATCCGCGGCGTGCTTGAAGATCGCACCCTTATCTGAGCGAAGAACGCGCAACCAGTTGTGGAGATAGGCGGCATTCATCTCGAGCGTATGGGCCGTGAAGCCGAGCGTCTGGCCGAGAAACACCGAGGTCAGCTCGGCGACGATCTCTTCGCGGGCATAGGCCGTGTTGCCGAAGCGCGAGAGGCCGTAGTCGCGATTGAGCCGATGCGGGGTTTTCGTGGCATGGGCCTTATGCCGACATCGGCATAAGACCCATAATGCCGATGTTCGGATTATGCCGCGTTTTTGCTGGCGATTGCTTTTTTCGTTGGGTTCCTCGCGTTTTC
>NZ_JAIMID010000024.1:11844-63088 GCF_019966535.1 Mesobacterium pallidum
GACCCATAATGCCGATGTTCGGATTATGCCGCGTTTTTGCTGGCGATTGCTTTTTTCGTTGGGTTCCTCGCGTTTTCAGGCTGCATAAGACGGCGGCAGAGATCGTCCGTCTTTCAACCAGAGAGAGGTCGGTTTGGAAAACCGCCATGTGCACGTTTCGACAGCGCCAATCGCATCCGCCCTCTGCCATAAGCGCAACCTTCAACCAGTGAAGGAAATGCTTATGAAAAACGACGAAAAACCTGATCAGACAATCCGAACGCCGCAATATGCCGACAACCATGCGGAACGCTTCGGACGTCGGATCGAAGAGGAAGGATACAGTCTCCGTTCCGTTGCCAGCTACAAGGCCACAGCCGAGGTGCTCTGGGCCGCGATGTTGAAGGCGGACCTCGGGCCCGCTGACTTGACCAAAGATTGTATGGACCGACTGATGGTGCCGGTTATCGACACCGCTTCTGCGAAAGACAAAAAACATTGTCGATACCGCATCAATCGGTTCTGGGACTACTTGATTGAGAACGCGGGCGCACCGCAGCGTTCTGTGCCGCCCCTCGATATGTCACCAAGGGCTGTCCTGAAACGGGAATACGAAACCTACCTCCGCGTCCAGCGTGGCCTATCCGAGGACACCATCTACCACTGCTTGCGGTTTTATGACCGCTTCCTGACTGCCAAGTTCGGTGCCGGTCTGGGCGACCTCAACACCATCAAGCCCGACGACATCACGGGGTTCATACTTTGGTTGCGAAAGGAGCAAAACGCGCCGCGTGACAAGACAGGCCCGTCGCATCTTCGCAAACTCTTCCAGTTCCTGTTCTGGAGCGAAAAGACCGAGCGCAACCTGAGCAACGCCGTGCCAAAGGCGCGCCAACCCAAACCAACCGGCATTCCGCGGTATCTTGAGCCGGAAGAGGTCAATCGTCTCATCGAAGTGGTGCGCGGCCACAAGAAAACGGGTCGGCGCAACTATGCAATGCTGATGCTGATCGCCCGGCTCGGTCTTCGTGCGCCGGAAGTTACGGCAATAGAGCTGGACGACATCGATTGGCGCGCCGGCGAAATCCTGATCCGCGGCAAAAGGCAGTTGCAGGATCGGATGCCACTGCCGGCGGAGGTTGGCGAGGCGATTGTCGATTACATCAAGAATGAGCGCCGGGGGCCGGAACGCGCGCTGTTCGTCTCGGTGAAACCGCCGTTCAAGAGGTTCAAGGACGCCCAAATCCTGCGCTGGATATTGCGGGATGCCTACGATGCGACCGGCATCAGCCCGCCGCAAGCGTATATCGGCACGCACATTCTGCGACACAGCCTGGCCACCGATATGCTGCGAAAGGGCGCTTCACTAGCCGAGATCGGGGATGTGCTGCGTCACCGATCCGCGATGACCACGACCATCTATGCGCAATACGATGTGGATGCCCTGCGCTTGATCTCGCGCCCCTGGCCGACTTCGGGAGACGTGCAATGAAGACGCTATCTCAACGACTTGACGAATACCTGGCCCTGCGGCGCTCGATGGGCTTTGATCTTTCTTTCGACGAACGTGTCCTGCGCAAGTTCACGACTTATGGCGATGAAAACGGATTCGATCGGATCTCGACGCCCTTGTTCCTTGATTGGAAAGCGAACTACGGCAGCGCGGACAACAACACATGGTCTTGCCGCCTTGGAATGGTCCGCAGGTTCGCCTACTGGCTCGCGGAACACGATGATCGGACCGAAACCCCGTCCAGTCAGCTTGTCACAGGTCGCTACCGAAGACGGGTGCCGTACATTTACACGCCCAGGCAGATTGCAGACATTGTTGCGGAGGCAGGTCGGCTGCCGTCACCCTACGGCCTCCGAGCCGCATTGTGGCAGACCCTGTTCGGTCTGATCGCGGTGACAGGCATGCGCGTGAGCGAAGCTTTGTCTCTGGATCGGCAGGACGTCGATCTGAAACGCGGCTTGCTCACGCTCAGAAACACCAAAAATGGCAAGGACCGGCAGCTTCCCATCAACGGCGGCACCGTTGAGCGGCTTGCTCACTATGCCGGGTTGCGGGACCGGCTGGTCCCGCGTCAATCATCCCGGTTCTTCATCAAAGAGGATGGCGAACCGGCGGGAGATTGTGGGGCACGCTACAACTTCGCGCAGGTCGGCAGAAATATCGGCCTTCGGTCACCGCAAGCCTTCAACCGCCACGGCCATGGACCGCGCATCCATGATTTGCGGCACAGTTTTGCCGTCCACACCATCCTGGACTGGTTCCGCGATGGCCGGGACATCGAGGCCGAAATGTACAAGCTCAGCACCTATCTCGGCCATTCTGAGCCAAAGCACACATTCTGGTACATCGAGGCCGTGCCAGAATTGATGCAACTCGCTGCCGCGCGGGCTGAACAGCAGGTTCTGGAGGGCGCATCATGATCGCGACCTATCCCTTGCCCGTCTATGTGCAGCGGTTCTTCACCGAGCGGCTGTTAACCCAGATGCAGGCCAGCCCAAACACGATTGCCAGCTATCGCGACACCTTCCGGCTCTTGCTGAGATACGCCGAGGCGCAAACCAGGCTGCCGCCGACTGAGCTACATGTGGCTCATATTGACGCCGACATCATCGGGCAGTTCTTGACCTTCTGCGAGGAGAAACGCGGCAACAGCGCGCGAAGCCGAAACACGCGCCTCGCGGCCATTCGCTCGTTCTTCAAATATGTCGCGGGCTGTGAACCCCAGTTGCTGCATCATTGCCAGAAGGTGCTGGCGATGCCCTCCAAGCGGCACGAAAAACGTGTCGTGGACTTCCTGACCCGTGACGAAATGGAGGCCCTGCTGAAGGCGCCCGACCAATCGACCTGGTTTGGGCGGCGAGATCGGGTCCTGCTCCTCACAATGATCCAAACCGGCCTGCGTGTATCGGAGCTGATCGGCCTGCGCGTCAGGGATGTTGAACTCGGCACGGGGCCGCACCTGAGGTGCATGGGCAAAGGCCGCAAGGAACGCGCGACGCCACTTCGGGCAGATAGTCGGGATGCTGTGAAAGCCTGGCTTGCCCAGATTGACGCCGAACCCAACGATCCCCTGTTCGCGACAATCCGCAGAACGCCTTTGAGCCGCGATGCGGTTGAACGGATCGTTCGGAAACACGCGGCCGCGGCCGCCTCGACCAGTTCGACGTTCAGATTGAAACGCGTCACGCCGCATGTCTTGCGCCATACCGCCGCAATGCAGCTTCTGCAGAGCGGTGTTGACCGAACGATCATTGCGCTCTGGCTGGGCCATGAGTCGGTCGAGACGACACAGGTCTACATCCATGCCGATATCGAACTGAAGGAAAGAGCGATGGCGCTGACAAAGCCGGTCGACGGCACGGGCGGACGGTATCGACCGGGCGACGAACTGCTGGCATTCTTGGAGGCGCTCTGAACTATGCCGACACGCCGCGCCGGTCTTCCCACAGCGCAACAGGTTGTGCGGATCGGCGCGGCATAATCCGAACATCGGCATTATGGGCCTTATGCCGACATCGGCATAACGCCCACTGGACAGGGGCGGCAAAGCGGCTGGACCGTCTGGGCCGGTTCAATGATCGCAAGGCCTACGCGTTTGAGGAGCTGGTCGCGGAAATCGGAAACTGCATGCTTTGCGCGCAGATTGGCGTGGAGCCTGAATTCGACCAGAGCGCGGCCTATGTCGGAGGCTGGCTTGAGGCGATGAAGGAAGACAGCCGCACGATATTCCGGGCCGCATCCGAGGCGCAGAAGGCCGTGGACTACATCATGGCCCGCACCGCGCAGGCTGACCGGATGGCCGCCGAGTAACAACCCGCCCCGTCGAACGATCAAGGCCCCCGTCATCAGGCGGGGGCTTTTTGCGTTGAGGTATGATCCTGGCCGTGGACGGTTTCAGAGTGACCTGTCGGCGGGCAACCTGAAGGCCACCCGTCGACAGGCCCGGCGCTTCGCGCGGATGGGCATTTCATGCCCGGACATCTGAATTCATCTAAGTAATTTGTCGTATCGACAAAATCGCCTCGGAGAAGCGCTATTAAGCACGGGGGCAGACAGCCTCCACCCTGAAACAAGGTATAATAAAAAATCGCCTGTAGCGATCTTGTATCGCAGGATGGACATCCTATCTATGTCTCATCGGTATGCCGGGCTTCGGTCCGGTTCGGAATAAAATCGCTGTACTCAGGGTCGGTTCACCGATCCGTGGAGGGGTCCGTCCCCTCTGACGCCTACCCCCCAAGCGGCCCCTGTGGCGGCGGCGGGGCGGCGGCCCCCCGGGCGACCCCGGGGGGCCAGCATAAGGGATAAGGACGGTCTCTCCGTTCCTCGCGCTGGTGGCGACACCCTTCCGCAATCCTGCGGCAGGGCCAGCAGAGGAGGCCATAACATGGCTTACGACACCGACGAGATCAGCCAGCGTGGGACACGCGAGACAAAACGGAAGCGCAAGCCGACGTGGACATCTCGCCTGTTAAAGGGCGCATTCTGGGTAGCCTGGGGGATGGGGAAATTCTTTGACCTCATCGAATGGCTTTCCCGGTTGTCCGGCGACTAACCGCGCGACCCTTAATGTTCGCATTTAGCGAAAGGAGGACCGAGAATGCTAGGTGAAGCACTGAGATTGATCCGGGTCTTCCATGACCTGAAACAGAACGAATTGGCGGAACGTCTCGACATTTCCCAATCGCACCTTTCTGATATCGAACGATGCCGGAAGGCACCGAGCCAAGAAATCGTTGCAAGATATGCCGAAGAGTTCGATCTTCCTGTCAGCTCGATCTGGTTTTTCGATGAGAAACTGACAGAGGGTATGACGCCAGGCGCAATAGAAAAGGCGCGCGGGGTCGTCGCGGACAAGATTCTCGATTTTCTGCGAATGATCGAACGGAAGCGAGCGACATCATGACGAAGCGCCGCGACAAGTCCTATGCCCTCGATCAATGTGCTCTCTACCGATGCAACACACGTAAGAAACTGTTCAAGCTGTTGCAGACCAGTCCCGAGAAGTTTGCCGAGTTGAAGGCTGCACCCGATCTCTACAAGCCTCTACGCAAGAAGAAAAAAGACGGAACGTTCCGTCCTGTCCTTGCGCCACGGGGCGATCTGAAGCGTATCCAAAGGCGTATCGGAGAGCTGCTGCTACGGGTAAAAACCCCTGACTACCTGATGTCGCCTGTGCGTGGCCGTTCGAACATCGACAATGCTGCACGGCATCGCGGGGCAGCGGCGTTTCATCTTCTCGACATCGAGGATTTTTACCCGAGCTGCACGGCCAGCAAGGTAGCATGGTTCTTCGGCAAGTGTCTCGGGTGCCCTCCCGACGTCGTGAAGGTCCTTCTCGATCTCACAACGCTAAATGGGGTTCTTCCTGCCGGAAGCCCGGCCAGTCCATCGCTGGCCTTCTGGGCCTACGCTGACATGTGGGACGAGATCGATCAGCTGACCCGTGATGCCGAATGTCAGGTTAGCGTGTATGTCGATGACATAACGGTTTCTGGGCAAAGCGTTCCTGGTGTGCTGGTCCATGCGATCAAGGAGCGGCTTGCGCACCATGGTCACAGCTTCAAGGCCTCGAAAGAAATCGGTCAGATTAATGCGCCGGTCGTCGTCACGGGGGTCGTGGTGCGGGATCGAACGCTTCTCATGCCAAACGTCCAACACCTGGAGCGTCATAAGCTGAGGGCAGAGGTCGTGAAACTTCCTGAAGGATACGAGAAGGCTCAGAAGATGGCCTCTCTCATGGGGCGTGAAGGTACCGAGCGGCAAATCCTGGCGCGCAACGAGGTTCACTGATTTTCAATGATGGATTGTACATGACGACTGTTTTCTTTTCTTACTGCCATGCTGATGAAGCTCTGCGCGACCAGCTGGAACGCCAGCTCAAAATTCTCCAGCGTCAGGGTTTGATCGAGACGTGGCATGATCGCCGCATTGAGGCCGGACAGGAGTTCGCGGGTGAGATCGACGCGCACATTGAGGCGGATGAAATCATCCTGCTACTGGTAAGCCCGGATTTTCTGAACTCCGACTATTGCTACGAGGTGGAGATGACCCGTGCGCTGGAGCGGCACAATGCCGGAGAGGCGATTGTCATTCCGGTGATTTTGCGCGACTGCTTGTGGAAGGGTGCGCCTTTCGGCAAAATACTTGGCGTTCCGACAGACGGACGCCCTGTCACGCAATGGCCGGATATCGACCATGCATTTCGATTGGTTGCGGAAGCCGTTCAGGCGGCAGCAAAGCGCGTAGGTAGCCCGCAGGCGGCCAAGAGGTCGCCATCGCTGCCCGTCAACGGATCGGAACCGGATCAAGTGATCCGGTCAAGCAACCTGCGGGTGGCCAAGACGTTCACGGACCGTGATCATGATGCTTTCCAGACCGAGGCCTTCGATTACATGGCGAAGTACTTCGAGAACTCCTTGTCGGAACTGTCCTCGCGTAACGCGGAGGTCGACGGCACATTCCGCAGGCTCGACGCAAACCGGTTCAGTGCTGTCGTCTACCGCGATGGTCGGGCATTGAGCCGGTGTACGGTGTTTATGGGTGGTCAGCATTTTGGAGGAATCGCCTACAGCACGACCGAGAACGCTGCAACGAACGGTTTCAACGAGAACCTGACCGTAGAAGCTGACGAGCAAACCTTGTTTTTGCGAAGCATGGGGATGGCGCATTTTGGCCAAAACAAGGACCAGAAGTTGACGTTTGAGGGCGCGGCGGAAACTTACTGGCAGATGTTCATCAAACCACTTCAGTGACTGCTCCGCCTACGAATGTGCCGGGTTTCTTCTTTTCGCGAGGTTTCTATCAAAGCTGCGAAACCTGCTTAGAGGGGTGGCGGAAGATCACGGGAGCGAGGCCTGTCTCGGGATCGTTCTCGTTGAGGACGATTTTCCAGGACCTGAATACTGCTTCAATGGGTGACCTATTAGAAACGGTGCCGGTCAGTGGAAAGTTGACCTTGCTCTTCATGGGGCCTCGAGGCTGAGCCGCGCACAGGCCATAGACGCCGTTCCACATGACGATGTCGCCAATTTCAGGTGAGGCATAGCCTCCCATTTGGATATCGCCAGTTGGGTCGATCACCAGCTTCCAGTCTTGGCCATAGGAAAGGCAAAGGTTGGGCTTGTGCTCCATATAGTAAATGCTGAACAGGTCGCCATCTTGGTCATGCATTGTAGCGAAACCAAGGTCCTCATCGAGTTTGACAACAAGCATGGCTAATTCAGCCCCTCTGCCAAAGTTGCAGAGACCGATTTCTCCCACTTCGAAGTCGGCCATGGGCTTGAGAATTGCTGTAAATAGAACTTCCATAAGATCACCTAAACTGGCTGCATGTATGCAGCATTCCACACCCTGACATTAAGCCGATGATGGGTTCGCAAAAATAAAGACGTGACGACTATGCCCGTTATTCTCGGGCGACAACCGTGTTGTACAAGCCATAGCTCGACAGACCCTCGTGACTATCAATCCCAGTATAATTCAATGATGCATCTTCGTATCGGCGGAAGGCAAAGACCGCCTGATTCATTTGTTCGGTGTTGAACACCTTGAGCCGGACCAGGAGATGAAAATCCTGAACCGTCAGTCCGGTGACTGTCCTAAATAGATCGGGTTCAAGCTTTGTGATCACATCCTGAAGAGTGTTTTCGCGGAAGTCCGTCAGGTACATGAACGCAGGAATGCGGGTGGCGAACTTGATCAGCTTTTCTTGGACCAACTTTCGTGTCGACTTGTATTCCTTTTCTTCAGCGGTCAGCTCTTTCTTTTCTTTTGGGGTCAGGTCGCGGTCTTTGGCCTTTGCCTTCAGGTCTTTGACCTTCTCACTCTTGTTGATAATGGTCTCGATGACGTTGTCGCCAAGGGCGCGCCAGCCCTCGATGCGCTCAACAGCGGCCATCGCTTCAGGGTTATCCATGATCCGACGCAAAGTGTCGTTATCGACGTTGACCAGCAGTGCACTTTCCCATTTCCGGGCCAGCAGCGTTGCAGATGTTCCCGCCATTGCGATGTCGAGGATTCCGCCCGCGTCAACCTGGTACATGTTCGCGCCATCATAGGCGAGCACCGGCAGGAACGACACAAGCTCCTTCACGGCGTTCTCAGGGTTCGCCTCGTTTGGTGACAGGCCTATCCCGTATTCGGACAACTGTCGCAAGGCGCGGGTTGGCGCAAAGTCGAACACGAAGCACACTGGCTTCAGGATTTCTTCTTCATGCGGGTTGTCTCCGTTTGGGTTCTTGATGGACCAGGGAGATTGCACCCGGAAGGCCGCCTGAAAATATGTCTCGGGAGATTTCAGGTTGCGCAGCATGAGGATGGACGACCACTGCTTGACAGTGACGCCCGTGGTCAGCTTGCCGCATGACAGGGTTATGCTCTTGCTATCAAAACCGCTTCCGATCGCCCGACGCACGGGCGGCAGGGCTTCAAGCCCGATCCCGGCGCTCGCACCGGCGGCGCTGATGACCTTGTAATCATGCCAGAAAGTATTCTGGCGCTCGGTCAACAAGTTTTCCATTGCATGACAGGCGGCCACGTTCGGCAGGAACCAGAACGAATGTTGCAGGTAGGGCAAAAGCCGCACGTCAGAATAGGGGAACGGCGGGCGCGTTCCGGTCTTCAGGCTGTCTACTGTGCCTGGTGCATATTGTCCCCGGATGATGTCCAACCATTTCTGAACATCGCTCTTGTGCTTGAACTGCGCCTTGCTACCGGTCCCGGTGGCCGCGAAAAACTCGTTCAGATCAAACTCGTCGAACTCTCCGGCGCTGGCAATGGCAAGCAGCTCGTCGGGCATCTGATAGGTCAGAAGCCGCATCTGCGGCAGGGCACCGTAAGGATTCCATTGGTCCGGGTTTGCGGCAGCAAAGGCAGCTTTGGCGCGCTGCTCGTCGGTGTAGGTCCAGTTGAAAATCTGCTCTTCGATGAACTCGCCCGTGGACAGGGCCTTGAAAGGTGTCCCTGACAGATAGAGATAGGCCTCTGTCGTGATTGGCAGAAACTCGGTTTCAGGTTCCAGCGGCTCTTGTAGGTCCGCGATCCGGTCCTTCAGCTTTTTCGCATCCTCAAGCCGGGCTTCCTCGCGGGCGATCTCATCCTCTTCCCCTGCGAACAACTCTTTCGCCGTCTCGCGCCATGCGCCGAAATGGTATTCATCAAAGACCACAAGGTCCCAGTTTTCGGTGTGGAGCCATTCGTTCTTGGCCTTGATGTTTCCGCGTGCATCGCGGCCCAGAAGGTCCTGAAACGAGCCGAAATAGACTACCGGTTTGTTCCGGTCGATCTGTGTCGGGTCGCCGCCGGTCTTGACTGACAGATACTGCCAGCCGTCAAAATCTGCGTGGTTTTCCAGATCGCTTTGCCAGGCGTCTTCGACGGCTGGCTTGAAGGTTACCACCAGGACGCGTTTCGCCCCCATCTTCTTGGCGAGCTGATACGAGGTGAAGGTCTTGCCGAAGCGCATCTTGGCGTTCCACAAAAAGCGTGGAACGGCGTGCATGTCCTCTTCCCAGCGGGAATGATAGTAGGCATGGGTTTGCCTGACGGCCTCTGCCTGTTCCTGGCGCATGGGAAAGGTTTGATGGTGCGTGCCGCTGAACCGTAGGCCAGTGCGCAGCTCTGTCAGCACAGTCTGAACATCGGCCAGGGTGCAGCGCATCCATTCCAGGCTCGTGTTCTCGACCCCCTTACGGATCAGCGCAGCGCGCACCTCATGGTCGGTAAAGATGGTGCCATCCTCGCGCTCGGCAGGTTCGTCCAGCTCAATCCGGAAATTGGTAATCGCCGCCGTGCGCAGCTGTTCGGCCACCCGCCGCTGCACATCCCGCGTAGTCTGTCCGACCTTCAGCAGGCCTTCATGGGCCTCATCCGCGATGGAATAAGCGTAGATGCGCGGACGCGCTTCCGGCTTTGGGGAGAGGATGTCGTCGATAGTTTTCGACATCAATCCTCCGCCGGATTCTCGAACAGGTCCATGTCCATGGGCCGCACGATCTTTTCGACAAAGGCGATTTCGTCTTCGGTCAGACCGTATTTTTCATAGAGCATCTCGTCGGTCCACTGGCGATCCCAAGTCTGTCTGGGAACGAAAGTGTAGACTTTCCGCGTGACGTGTTGAGACGACTTATGCAAGAGCACCAAGAATCGCGCCAGGCGGCATGAAATGTAGCTCAGTGCGCTCTTGGCTTCGGTTTCGGTATCGAGCGGTCCCATTGAAAGATAGGTTTCCGAGGATACTGTGCCGGGGCCAGCGATGAACGGAGTGCTGATGATCCGGTGCGGATATGTATCGCGGTTTCCAGTGCCGGGCGCTGCATACCCTGCAAAGAGCTTCCACTTGTCGATCAGATGTGCGCCCCCTTCGACCTGTTCTCGCGAAACAAATCCAGTGCCACCATTCTGATAGATCAGAAGATCATTCGGCTTCTTTGTCTTGCGACCTTTAAAGAAGGTTCTGAACCCAAATACTCTGGCCGAACTGACCATCGTGTCAAAACGTCGGTCCTCTGGCAGCGCGAGCGTATCGGCTTGCCCCGTTTCAACCTGCATCACCTTTTTCAGGATGGAAACGCCTTCATTGAACCGAATGAAGATTTCCGCGCCCCTTTCCAAGAGTGGACGGGTGGCCTCGGAGACAGGCCAATCCTTGAAATTCGTCGAGATTTTGCACTCCCCAGGGTGATCTCTATCCCACAGAAAATAGCAGACGCCGCCCTTTAGACCGACGCCGGGAAAAACATCCGCCGCGCTCAGATAGTCGGTTATCGAACGCAAACGATTGTCAGACAGCATTGACTGCCTAAAATCGTCAAGCCCTTTGCCGCCTGCAAACCAGCGCGAGGGGATGACCATCGTAAGGTATCGTGGTTCAAGATTCTTGGCTTGCTCGACGAACTTCTGATAGATCGGAGCAGCGCTTGTCCCGTGACCGCCATCATCCAACTGATATGGCGGATTACCTATGATTACATCGAATTGCATTTCGCCTCCAAACAGCTCGGCGATCCGAGTCTTGATGTTGTCTGTATGTATGAACGCATACGCGTGGGATTCGCGGTCTTCGCCCCGGTCCAGAGTCGCTTTGCTGGCCCCGCAGTATTTGCACTTATCTTGCGTGGCCCAAGTGTGCTCTGTCCGCTCGAACCAGATATTCCCGACTTCACTGTTGAACCGACGCGTCACGGAGTGCTGCCCGTTGGCGAATTTCGAGCAATAAACGCTGCGCCGGGCCATCAAGCTTGTTAGCTGGGTGGTTCCAATGCCAAATACTTGCTGGGTCAGGATGTGGTCCACCCGCTCCTGAAGGTTCGGAATCTCGCTTTCCAACCCCATGATCAGGCGCTTTGTAATTTCTCGCAGGAACACCCCTGACTTTGTGAAGGGATCAAGAAATTTGACAGTCTGGTCAGCCCAGATATCCGCGCCATCATGATCGGCCGCCCAAGAGGCGGACACGGTGTCCAGCATCTGGCTGGCAAACACCGGCGGAGTGAACACCTCGTCGTTCGACAGGTTTGCGATACAGGTCAGGACATCCGGGTTGCGCCCACGTAGGGCAAAGCCCTCTTCAACATTCATGCGGCCTCCTGCGGGTTGCCGCCCCGTGCAGCCAGATCACGAACGGTCATCGGCGGATACGTTCTGGTCGGCGTGAAAATCTCATGCTTGCCCAAGTGAGAGAACAAGGTTCCTTCGGCGCTGAAGGCCGACGAGCCCGTCAGTACGTCCAGCCGGAAATCCCGCCGTTGGAACTTGCCCTTGCCCAGATACCCCCATTCAGAAAAGGTGATCGGCGCGCCGTCATACCCCTTCATCGACAGGGCATCACCCTGGATCAGGTTCAGTGACAGCACATGGGAGGCGGCCCCATACAGATCATCGCTTTCGTCGATCCGCAGGTAATCGGCCAGCACTTCGAGCATGTTGGCGCGGCATTCGATAATGTTGTCTTCCAAAATCTCGATGCCGTAAGCGCACATGAGGCCGAGAAGTGCGTATTGCCGCTTTTCAAATTCGGATTTCCCGAATTTCAATTCGACTGCGCACAACTTCCGCTTCAGCACCTTTACAAGGAAATTGCCGCTGCCACAGGCAGGTTCCAGAAACCGCGAGTCGATCCGCTCCGACTCTTCTTTCACCAGATCAAGCATAGCATCCACCATCCATTCCGGGGTGAATACTTCGCCATGATCGGCTACGCGTTTTTTCGACTTGATCAGGCTCATGGTTTATTCATGTCAGCAGGCAATGCTTTATCCAAGGGCGTATTGATTTATTTGGCGAAATGCCCGCGCACCCCCGCGCCAGAATGCCCCTCATTCTAGACGCTCAGCGATCCACATCTTGATCAGTGCCTGACGGGTGATGCCGAGCTTCTGGGCCTGCCGGTCCAGGCCTGCGACGACCCAGGTCGGGAAATCCACGTTCACCCGCTTCGCCTCGACATTGAGGCGGCGCGCCTTTGTCCAATCGACATGGGCGGACATGTCTTCGCCCGCGTCGAAGCGTTCGTCGAATTCAGTCGCCTTCATAGTGGTCAATCTCCTGCTTGCGAGCGCGGCGCACGGAGATGATCCGCACCCGGTCGCTCCGGTATGTGTAGACAGCCGTCCAGTGTCTGGCCCCGATCATGCCAACCGCCAGAAAGCGTGGCTCATCCGTGACGTTGGCGGGGGCCTCGATCAGATAGGGATCATCCCAGAGGGCCTGGGCCTCATCAAAGTCGATCCCGTGCTTTTCACGGTTCGCGGCGCTTTTGTCGGGGTCATACTCGAACTTCATGAAGGGCAATATATGTTGAAAATGGTATAATTACTATACTTTTCAGCCGATCGAGAAGCTTGTGCGAGTCCGTCACGCTATCACCTGAACATCGCCAGTTGCTGGGGCTCCACCCAGTAGCCTCGCTGACGCTTGGAGGCTTCCAGTGTGACCAGAGCCGCAACGGCCTGGTTCTCGTCCTCGAACCAATCCATCCGAACCTGACCGCCCTGCCCTATGCGGCCCCATTCGCGGTACAGCGTCCATTCGCCGAACAGGTTCGGCATGACCGCCATCCGGTAGAACCGGGCCATTTTCTGCGCAGGCTGGCGTTTCTCAAGATAGGTCTGCATGGCTGTCACAGGTGATACTTGCGCGCAATTTCGAGGGCTTCAGCCTGTTCGGTTCCGATGTATTCCTTGGTGCTTTCAATACTGGCATGGCCGAGCAGCAGCTGGGCCGCGCGCAGGTTGCCAGTCTGCTGGTAGATATGGGTCGGGAAGGTCCGGCGCAGCGAATGCAGGCCGTAGAGGCTGGGATCGAGGCGAGCCTTCTCCAGCCAGACCCGGAACAGCCGCCAGAGCTGACTTTCACTGAGATGGGACTGAGACCAGCGTACCCCTTGCCCTGTAAACAGCCAGCCGTGCAACGGCTTTTCTGAAGCTGCGAGGTAGGCGCGCAGGCTGTCGCGCGTGCCCGAGGACAGGCGCGCCTGGACCGGGCGCGTATTGCGCGTCTCGGTCTTCTTCTGCCGGATTTCGACGATCTCGCGCACCCCTGCCGGGGTGGCCACATCCGAAACCCGCAGGCGCACCAGGTCAGACCCCCGGAAGCTCGTATCGAGAGCGACGTTGAACAGCGCCAGATCGCGCAAGGCGCGCTCTTGGCGCAGGATCAGCCGGATCAGTGCCACCTGGTCGGGCGTGAGGGGTGGCTTCTTGCCCACAACACGGCCCTTGTTCCAGGTGGTCTCGGAGGTGGCTGACATGGGCAAATCCTTGCAAGGTTATATGGATATATTACCCATAAACCTTGCATGATGGAAGTGGCGTATTGCGAGATACTGCACTTTCCCCATGTTTTGTTGGGTTTTTGGTTTGGGTCCTCATGCAAGCTTCTAATAAAAAGCTCGCATGAAGGTGTCGATGCCGACCTTCGCTGCATGATGTACCAATGACTGCATCGCGGATTGCTGCCTTTCACCAACTGTTAATGCACGTCCGCTTTGCCTTAGGCCCCATCGGAGGGTTTGCTTGCTTCGCAATCAATGATCCAAGATCGGCTGTCGGCGATCCCGCCCGCCGGGAGGCCGCGATCTTGGTCTCGACCTCATTCAACGTTCGGATGGACCCACCATAGGTGTCCTCGTAGTAGCGCTCCAGGAGTTCAGGCGTGAAGCCCTCAATCTTGTGCGCCTTGAACGGAAGTCCCCTCACAAAGTGCTCTTGGGTCGGTCCGTGCGCGGGCTTGGGAGTGTCTGTCATCTCATGTCCTTTCAGTAGGTCGAAAATCTGGTGGGAAAAGGTGGGGGGCTCACAGAAAAAGTCTCAGAGCGGCCCCCAGTAACGCGGCAACGAGCAAAATCCTGATAATCCCCCAGTGCAGCCGGAACGCTAGAAAGCAGCTGAGCAGAAACAGCGCTACGGCGAGCCATTCGATTGTGGCGAGGTCCGGTCGCCACAAGGTCACAGGGCCCAGGGTCTCGCGGCTCACATTGGTGAACAACACGTGCAGCGCAAACCAGAGCGAAAGATTGAGGATGACACCGACGACCGCCGCAGTGATCGCCTTGAGCGCGCCTTTCAGCCTCGGTTGGTTCGAAATCCATTCGATGTAGGGCGCACCGGCAAATATCCATAGGAAACAGGGCGCGAACGTCACCCAAAGCGCCACCACGGCGGCGCTGAGGCCAAGCAGAAGTCCGCCTTCCTTGAACCCGGCGAGGAAGCCGACGAACTGCGTTACGAGGATGAGCGGGCCTGGCGTGGTCTCCGCCAGTCCGAGCGCGTCGACCATTTCGCCTGCCGTCAGCCAGCCGAACTGAACAACGACATCCTGCGCCATATAGGCGAGAACCGCATATGCCCCGCCGAAGGTCACGACGGCGAGTGTGGAAAAAAACCTGCCTACCTCGACAAGAAGGTCCGGCGCGCCCAGCCAACCGAGGGCCAGCAATGGCAGAAGCCAGATCGCCATCCAGGTAGCAATTGTCAGGCCCGTCTTGCCTACCGAGACATGCGCCATGTCCACGGTTTGCCGATCCATGTCTGCGGTTCCCATGAACCAGCCGAACAGGCCCGCCATGAGAACGATCAACGGATAGGGGATCGATAGGAAGAATATCCCGACAAACGCCAGAGCGGCGATCACCCAATGCACTTTCTGCGACAGCGCTTTCTTGGCGACCCGCAACAATGCCTCGACGACGATCACCAGGACGGCGGCTTTGATGCCGTAAAACAGCGCCTCGACCAGTGGCACATTGCCATAGATGCTGTAGATCGCAGCAAGTGCCATGATCACGGCCGCGCCGGGAACGACAAAGAGCAACCCGGCGATAAGGCCGCCAATTGTGCCGTGAAGCCGCCACCCGGCATATGTGGCCAGTTGCATCGCCTCCGGACCGGGCAGCAGGATGCAAAAGCTCAACGCATTCAGGAATTGCTGCTCGGAGAGCCAGCTACGGTCTTCGACGACCTCCTTATGCATCAGTGCGATCTGGGCGGCAGGACCGCCGAAGGACAAGATTCCGATTTTCCACCACACGCGGGTCGCGTCGGAGAGAGACGGAGCCAGGTCCGTCTGGACATCATTCATACTGCTCATGACTCAAGCCTTTGTCGAAGCAGCAGGCCAGTCATGCCCTTCGCTCGTCGCGTCACGCGCCCATCGGTAAAAGGCATCGTAAAGCAGCATACCCGCGTCTAGTTGTTCCAGATCATCGCGGAACATGCGTGACAGACCCAAAGATGCTGCCAGAAGGCCAGCAGCCTCCGGTGCCAGATCATGTCTGTTGGTGTCGGCCCCGCGCACGATCACGGCCAATCTCTCAAGCGCCTCATGGCCGATGCCGAACTCCTCGATCATGGTATCGAACGTGCAGGTTTCGCCGCGATGGCTCCAAAACACATCCTCGATGTCGAATGGGGTCGCATTGAAGCGCTCAGCCACGTTGCCCACCTGTGAGGCGGCAACAAACAGGATTTGTGCCTTTGGGTCGATAAAACGACGAATGAGCCAAGGACAGGCAATCCGGTCGATTTTTGGACGATGGCGCGTCACCCACACTGTGCGACCCAACGCGTCAAGCGGCGGCAGTTTGTCCGTTATCACCAACGGGAGCTTCGCGTCTCTCCATGCGAATTGCCCGCCTTCAAGGACTTCTGCATTAACTCCTGAAGCGCGCAGCAAGGCCGCAGCTCCCTGACTAATCTTGAGGCCCTTTTGACAATAGACCACCACTGACCGGTCTTTGAGCGTTTCGGCCAGATCAACGACAGAATTGAACGGGTGGCGGTAAGCTCCGGGAATGAGTCTTGGATCATCGTCGAAATCTTCATCGATGCGCACATCGAGAAGGGTTGGACAATAGGGAGTCCCAATCAGACGGGCCAGAGCAGATACGGGGATTTCATTGTACGACGCCATAAAGCATCCTCCATGCAAAGAGCGAGAACTGGAAGGATGCAAGATTGGGCTGGCGCCTCACGGGGTTCTTGCGGACCCCTGAATTACTTTTCTAGATGCCATCGCTTCAAGTGTCAAACCCAAGAGCCGCCGTTGGCTGCATCGCAGAAATCCCGAAGTAAGGGCTCAAAACGGGATTTCGCTGCGTTGTCCATGAAAGTCTGCTGTCATGGCTATGCAAGCTTTTATCAAAAAGCTTGCATGATGTTACTCTTACGATACGGCCAGTAGGTCGAAAAAGTCGCTCTGCTTGGCGCTAATTTCGCCGAGAATGCGCTCCTTGGTTCGAGGACTGCGGAACATTTGGTAATGCGCTACCGCCTTTTGCTGGCTACAAGCGGCGGCCACTCTGCGGATAGCCTCTTCAACAAGCGCGCGTGCTTCATCGCCAGTCGGAAGCTGCGCTTGCTGCGATTTCACGTGTAGCAACTTGCAGGCGAAGAGCACATACCAATGACCATAAACTAGGTATTGATGCTCATGTCCGGTTTCTGGTGACGCCGCGAACTCGGCTTGATAATTGTTCCGCATCTCTTCGATGTTCTCATAAATCTCGTAGAGCCGGATCAACTCATCAATACTTTGTCTGTTACCGAAAATATGATGGAAGCGTGAATCGAAAATCGAATCCGACTCCGTCTTTGCCTTGTCCGGCTCTCGCAGCTCAAAAGAAAGGATTATCTGGCCAAGCTTCAGGGCGTCGATTCTCTTCTCTTCTGGTTTATCGGAATGCATGTTTCTCTTCCGCTCGAAGAAATAACCGCGTTCCTTGAACGCCAGTTCCAGCTTCTTCAGCGTCGCGTGGTTCGACATGAGGTCGCGGCTCTGAATTCGCGCCTGACTGTTGGTCGCAACCGCCACTCTTTCAGCGATGTCCGCTCGATCTGTTGCGTACATACGAACCATTACGACAACATCGGAAAGTGCCGCTGGATTTGTTCGCGCGGCTTCGACAAGGGAATGAGACGTTTGCGCTCCGTTAACTATCTGAAAATCCTTGAAAACAAGCTTGGGGTTGGTGTGGCCCTTGTTGTACGAAAAGCTCTTGCAGGTGATCGTCACCCCGTTGTTTAGATACCAAAAAAGGTAGCTGTCGCCGGAAGTGGCCGTCGAAATGATATCCTGATTGTAACCACCTTTCGCACCTAGAAAAACGCGCAGGTTGTCGTCAAACAAATGACGTTTGATCGTCTCTCCGTCGTCAGCGGTGATCAAGTCCACAAAGGACTGAGCATCGACCGATGCGATGGCCCCCCGTACATCACCATCGGAGCGCTCTAGAATTTCTCTGCTTATCACCTGAAGCTGACCATCTTCGGCATCGCGCCCCTCAATGGCCATGGCCTGCACAACGTCGTACCCACTGTAGAACTCAAACGAAACCGACGAATGGGATGCTTTGACGCTGTCAGCGATACCTTGAGCAGACGTCGAAAACCCTGCCCCGTTCGAGCAGAATATCACCTTGTAGCGGCAAATCTTTCCCTTGTCGTGCAGCTCCCAAATACGGCGAACTGCCTCCTGCAGTTGGAAGTTTCCGTTGCCCGCGAGACTATCCGACTTGTCGAATAGCTCATTCACAAACAACGAAATCTTCAGTACTTCCGCGTCATTGATGGTCTTGTGGCAAGTGCCTTGGCTTTCTCTGTACTTGGACTGGAAAAGAAAGACCTCAGCGCTGCTTTCACCTTCGACGATGTGTATGGCGTCCACGCCCTTGTCGTCAGGGCCGTCTGTGATGATCTCTTGCAACTGGTCTTCATGACCAGGGAATATCTGATCAAGGACGATCGCCAAGAAGCCTACCGTCTTTCTCTGAAACTGATGCCGGTCGCACGCTTTCGCAACACGAGCATCAATGATATCCCAGTCCATCTTTGAAATTGGCTTCATAACCTGATCTCCGCGTCTGTCTTTGCTCCATGCACAAACCCACATTTGTGCTTTTATGGGTCTCGGTGCGTCTTGCCTGATGAATAGCCAACGACGGTGCCAATGGCCGGATCGACGATCTTCTCGATATCGCCTTGCAAGCCTTGGGTGCGGATCATCGCAAAGATACGGATTCCGCATCCGGGCAAGCAGCTCGCAGGAGTTCCGCGCAGGCGAAGCTTGTTCGCCCCATGGTAAGCACGTCATCCACGATGGTGATCTTGTCCGGCACAAAGAACGGCTTCTCCGCTTCGATGCTTTCCATGTGAACCGGAACAAGCGGCCTTTCCGCCGCCGGTGAATTTGAAGAACGCGGCACCGCCTTCGTTCTTTTCAGATAGGTTTGAACATCCTTGCCGAACCCATGCTCGTGCAACACGTCGCAGATGACCTTGGCAGGCCAGAGCGCCCCATCCGGGAGCGGTGCAGAGCGCGGCACCGGCACAAGGGTTACATCCGGCCCCAGGAACGGTAGCAGGATGTCTGCCTTAGGGTCTTGGAGGTGTGGGATGGCCGAGGCGATGATATCAACCCGGCCCCGTTTGATAGCGCCACATGCTTTCCGTGATGTCACCGATAGCTCAGAGCTCCCCCGAGGGGAATAATTGGCGAAAGTGCCGTACTCATAGCTCGAAGGCACGAACGCCCCCGGCAGTGTAATTTGGGATATCAAGCAGGATATCGGGCAGGTCTTCGCGGCGGAGTACTTGCGCCCCGTACTCGATAAGCTGTTTTGGCCAGGTCAGGTTCGGATTAGTGGCGACGTTCTCAAGCAGGTAAAGGTCCCGGCCAAGCCGGATGGCTTCCCATCCCTGGTGGCGCGTCCCACTCTTTTCGCTCGCCTCGATAACGATGGTCGCATCGCAGATGAGTGCCATCGTCCGGTTGCGGCGTGGAAAATTCTCGCCCTTGCCCGGATAGCCTTCGGGAAACTGTGAAATCGCCAGATGATTTAGCTTGATCTCTTCGAGAAGCCCCGCATTTTTGGCCGGATACGCCTTGGACAAAGGGGTTCCAAGCACCGCAATGGTGCGCCCGCCCTCTTCAATCGCTGTCCGGTGCGCAACCGTGTCGATCCCCTCGGCCAAGCCGCTGACCACGATGATGCCCTGCCCTACCAGAGCGCGGGTGACAGCCTGCGCTCGCCTAATACCGTCCGGGGTGGCTTTCCGGGAACCAACAATAGCCACGCGTGAGCCTTCGGTCAGGAGCGACGTATCACCCGCCGTGTACAACACGTCCGGTGCGTTCTTTTCCTCGACCGGGCCTAACGGCCCAAGGGCTTCTCTCGTTCTTAGCTCTGCGTGCATTCTCATCTTGCGGCAATGCCTCTTACACCATCGCCTTCCCCCTTGTTTTTATAACACAGATCACGTCTGCGCAACGCCATCCACAAACCCACATTTGTGCTTTTGTTCATTTGCGGGTTATCCCTGCCTCGTCTTCCAGCTCTTGCGTGCGCGCCTCAATGTAAGCTTGCAGCTCCCCGACCATCTTCCGATCCGTCGCGCTACAGGCCGTCTTGAACCGTGTGTGCATGCTCGCCGGAAGGTCGAGGCTTAGGCGCTTTGTCGGCTCGTCCGGCACAGACTTGGCCACAGGCTTTGCCACCTGTGTTGTGTCATGCCCTGCCCCGCCCCGCTCGAACGCGAGGATTTGATCATCCGTTGGCTGCTGCTTCGGTTTTGGAGCCGCTGAAAATGTCTTCTTCGACATACCGTTCAATCTCTTTTGTTAGGTGTTCGATCTCGCGAGCCGCGTTGCTATCGCCAGCCCACTCGAAAATCGTTTGCCCCATGGTCATGCCTTCTGCGAAGGCAACACGCTGTTCGACCTCACTTGCCAGGATAGGCAGGCCCGACTCAGCGGCCATGTTGCGAATATCCCTCCCGATGACAGTTTTCCCTATTTTGCGGGAAACCACAAACCCACATTTGAGGGATGGCTTGAATTCCTGCGCCTCCTTGACTTGGCGCACCGTCAAATCAGAGGCCCAAGTCGAGAGGCCGGAGGGCTCAATTGGCAACGCCACGAAGTCCGACGCCACGATACAGGACCGGGCAATCTCTTCCGCGTGCGGCGGGCCGTCGATGATGGTGTGAGTATAGTCTTGGGCAAGCTTGAGCGCATCCCGCGCCATGTTTGCCCGCGCCATGCTAACAACCTGGAAGGGGGCGTCTTCGCGCAGGCTCGCCCAAGTGGTAGCGGAGCCTTGCTTGTCCGCGTCGATCAGTAGCACCCGGTGGCCTTGGCGTGCCAGACAGCCCGCCACGTTCACCGATAGGGTGGTTTTGCCGACGCCGCCTTTTTGGTTCAGGAAAGATATGATCATGAGTCCACCTCACCACATTCGTGGGAAAGCGTAAAGCCACAAACCCACATTTGTGCGTTTTAATTCTGGTATGCGCCTCGCTTATTGCAGAAGGCCAGAAAGTGCTTATCCGCATCCTTCACGTCGATAGCCTTGTCATGCACCCATGACCGCCACTCGTTTTCCAGCACGTAGACGTCCCACCCGGGCGCAAGACGCCGCGCCTCATCATGTGTGTCTGGTTTTCTGAACCGCAACGCCAGGAAGGAGGGGGCGACCACCGCCTCAGCCCCCTTGGGGCGAAAGACAACATTATCGCTTTCGATGCTCATGGTGTAGTCGGGGAGATGGTCGTGCACCGCGTCATCCTCGATGATCTTCGAAATCAATCGCCTGAATTCTTTCGTGGTTGAGCCTGACCCGCACTTGTCGCGCAAGAGTTCGAGCCCACACTTCCACTTGGGTTGTGCGCCGCAATGCTTACGGGCCAGTTCATAGAGCCGCCGTTCAAGCGGTTTTCGGAGGAAAAAATACTGCTTGTTCAATGTCAGAACATGATTGTTCTCGATGGCATCAAACACCCAATCCGACAGTGTGATCTCGACATCCTGCATCCGACCGTCACGTGTCTCCCGAACGATTTCCGCGGACTCGATCAGGCCGAACACCTTAAAATATTCCTTGCCACCTTGGCGGATATTCGTCTCGATCTGCGTGCCTTGCAGACGCCGCAGCGCATCCTTCAAGAGCTGGTAGCCTTGGCCCGAGGTCTGACGGTTCGTCGCCACCAGCAAATCATGAGCCTTGAACCGCATCGACCGGTTGACTTTGCGGCCTTCATTGAGTGCAGCCATGCACTGACTGATACAGTAGATCAGCACGTCACGGTCATGGACTGTGGCCAGCCCGTAGCGTGACGGTGAAACCTCAATCGAATTATCACCATTCTGGTAGCGTCGCGGCTTCATGTCCGGCTTGGTCGAGAGGGTAAACACTGGATGTTCCATCGAGGCCATGTCGCCCTTCGGTACCGCGTCCACAATGTCGCAAACGAACAGGTCTTTTTGCGGATGCCGGTCCGGCAGGAGCGGGGAGCGTGCATTCGTCATTTCACACACCCTCTGCTCAGCTCACGATTCGTCATTTCACACACCATGGCTCACTATCGTCATTTCACACACCGATCGTCAAGAGTCGTCATTTCACACACCAACAGCCTGTGGATAACTTTTCTAAGCCATCGTCATTTCACACACCCAGATTCGTCATTTCACACACCAAACTTCGTCATTTCACACACCGCCCTTCTGGGAAAAATTATTTGTTTCAAGGTGTTATTGGCCGTTTTCCAAGGTGTAACTCTATTATAACTCTATTTAACTCCCTCAGAACGCGAAGCCTTTAACAAAATTCCAACGCCCAACTTTCAATTCAGCGGGTTCTGATCGAACCTTCCACGGTAAGCCTTGCTCTTGAAATACAGGTTCTGCTTCGCCCTGAGGGGATTTCGGTTGCCAACCAATAACAACAGCTCATCCGCCTTCATGCCGGTGATCTGCTCTGCGGTCATGAGCTTTTGACGCTGCTCCGAGTAGGAAAAGTCCCGACCTTCGTTCGGAGCCTTTCCCTCCCGGATTTGCTGAGAATAGACAGTACTTTCACCAAGGTGGCGCGCTGCCCATTCGGCGGTTTCGATATCGTTGAGGTTGAAGACGCGCTTGGTGATGCAGGACCCGAAGATCGAGCGGGCATCTTCACGACCATAGGCTTTCTCGACCTGTCCCGTGTCCTGGGTCACGAAGAGCGCTTCGATCCCTGCGCCAGCCGCCACGTTGGCAATGTTGATGATCTGCTCCATCCGGCCCATCCGCACAAATTCATCGAGGACGAGAAGGACAGGGGCCTTGACCTTGCGCCGCCCGTCCTGGCGCACGACCGTTCCCAGAACGAGGTTGATGAACAGGCGCATGAAGACGGCCTGCTTGTCCACCTGGTCCAGCGGGACGGCGATGAACAGATCGACCCTGTCATCGAGAAGGTCTTCCATGCGGAAGCTAGACCTTTCGAGGAACCGGCGCATGTTTTCCGACTGCATCCACTCGAAGGCCTTTGAGATTGCCGTCTGAATCGATCCGCGTTCCCGATCCCCGGCGCGCAGGATCGTTCCTGCGGTCTGGGCCGGGCGGTGGCCGACAAGATCGCCGTTTTCCGCCCAGGCCTGAAGGGTCGCATCAAGGTCCGCTGCCAGAAGCAGGTCGGCCACGGCGATCAGGTTGCGCCGTTCCGGCTCTTCCTGTGTGACGATCACTTCGATCGCCGCCGCGACCAGCTGACGAGCCATTTCCGAGAAATGCGCGCCGTCGCCGTCTTCGGGTTTCACCAAGCCATCTGCGACCACGCTCACATCGCGGGCCAGTTCCTGGGGGCGGATGTAGTCGAGAGGGTTAAACTGATCGCTGGGGTCTTCGATGATCCCGAACGGATTGAGTACCGCGACCTTGCGCCCGAGCTCAGCTCGCTGGCGGCGAGTGACCGCGAAGTTCTCGCCCTTGATGTCCAGGACAACGACCGGCCCCTGGTGATCGAGGATCGCGGGGATCACGGCGCTGACGCCCTTGCCGCCCCGCGTCCCGGAGACGACGAGATGGTGACCGCCACGCCAGAGCTTGTCATCCGCTTTTTGATAGCGCAGGAGTTTGCCGTTGTGCAGGGCGAGGGGCAGGCCGGTCTTGTTGCGCGCCAGATGGGCAATGTCGCGCGGGTCCATCCAGCCCGCCTGCCAGGGACCGGTGCGGGATTTTCGGTTGCGGCCAATGCGCGGGTTGAAAATCGCCGCCAGCGGGAGGCTGACAGCCAGCGCGATGCCGAAGGCTCCGAGCGCGAATGAGATCGCCATGGCTTGCTGTTGAGGTTCAGAATACCGCGCCAGCCCCCTGAGGCTTTCCCAGATCGCCCGTGGAAATGGCCAGCCCGCGCCCAACCAGGTCTGGAAGGTGGCCTGCATGCCGGTGAGCGCGCCCCTGAGGGGCGTCAGGGCGGCGAGGGCGGCTATGCACAGGCAAACCCATGCGAGGAGCTTCAGGGCCGTCCTGTGGCGCTCTGCGGCAGTCCCGAGGGTGTCGAGGATCATCGCCAAGGCGATGATCGGGACCGCATAGCTGGTCATCGGATAAATCGCGACCATTTGGGGCGCAAGGATCACGGCAGCAGCGGCCAGGATCACAGCGCCGATCATGATCACCCAGTGGCGGGCTTCCAGAACAAAACTCATGACCGGTCCTCTCGGGTGTCAGGAAACAGACTCTGCCAGAGCCCCCGGTCGTGGTCCCGCTGGGTGAGGCGCTCTGGCAGGTCGCGCCGAACCAGCTCTTGCAGCGCAGGTTCGGCGCTCAAACGGTCGAAGATCAAATTGCCCAGAAGCCATTTGATGCGGTCTTCGTCTTTCTTTTGCGAGAGACGACGCCGGGCATCGAGCGTTGCGATCTGAGCGTCGAGTTGCGCTTTCTTCTCAGTCAGCTCTTCGAGGCGAATGTCGGTCGGGCGTCTTTGGGGCATGGGGCAACCTCAGGAATAATCGGGGCCAATGTAGCGTCTGAAAGATATGTTGAAAAGAAACAAATGCGCGCTTATACGTCGTTGCACGACGTGCGCTTGCTCTGCGGCTCAACGGGCGGGGATGAATAGCAGTCGTGTAAAGGCGGCGATGCCGCCTGACGAGGGTTTCACCCTCGCACTTCCGACCAGCGCAACCAGGCGCTGGACCCTGTTTTGAAGAGAGGCGTGAGAGCTGTGGCGATCTATCATCTCAGCGCAAAAGTGATCAGCCGGGCAGGGGGCCGGTCGTCTGTCGCAGCCGCCGCCTACCGGACGGCTGGGCGGCTGCGGGATGACCGGCAAGGGTTGGAGCATGACTACAGCCGCAAGGGTGGCGTCGTGCATGCCGAGATCATGGCCCCCGAAAATGCACCCGACTGGATGCGCGATCGCGACCAACTCTGGAACGCGGTCGAGGCGGTCGAGAAGCGGCGTGATGCGCAGCTTGCCCGCGAGATCGAGGTTGCCCTTCCCCGCGAGCTTGATCGGGGCGCGCGGTTGGAGCTGTTGCGCGGCTTCGTTCAGCGCGAGTTTGTCGATCGCGGCATGATCGCGGATGTGGCCGTTCACGAGGGCAAAGCCCGTGACGGCCAGTCGCAGCCCCATGCGCATGTCATGCTGACCATGCGTGAGCTCACGGGCGACGGGTTCGGCAAGAAGGATCGCAGCTGGAATGCGCCGGACCTGCTTATGGGCTGGCGGGAAGCCTGGGCGCGGGAGGCAAATGGCGCACTTGAGCGGGCAGGGCGGTCGGAACGGATCGACCACCGGTCCCTTGATGTTCAGCGCGCTGAGGCGGAACGGCAGGCCGAGCGCGCACGCGGTGATCGTCAGGACGAACTGGCGCTTGAGCGTGAGAAGAAGGTGATTGAACTGAGCCGGGAGCCAGAGCCCAAAATTGGGCCATCGGCCAATGCTCAGGAGAAGCGCGGTATTGCCACCGAGCGCGGCGATGCCTTCCGCGCGGCGCAGGACCGCAATGCGCAGCGTCAGGACCTGGGTTGGCGGCAGCTGGAATTGCGGCTGGAACTGATGGAACGGGGACGCGCGTTCATTGCCACCGCACGCGAGCGGCTGGATCAGCTTTGGGGCCGCGCTGAAGCGGCGATGTCACGGATCAGGGAGAGGGTTATGGGAGAGATTGAAAGGCCGCAGGTTGGCGCAGAGCGGGGTGATCTGGACCCGCGCCGGGCGGCGGTATTGGGCCGCGACGTCGCGCGCCCAGAGGTGCAAGCGCCGGATGTCGGGCGGGAGCGCGTTGCGCCCAACGATCCGGATCGGGATCGTCGGGACGCCGTGCTTGGGCGGCAGCGTGACGCCGGGCAGGAGCGTGGTGCGGCGGCGGCAGAGCGGGATATTGCCGCCCGTGACGGCGAAGACCGTGATCAGGGGCGGCGGGAGTCCATCCTCGGGCGCGGGCGTGATACGGGGCAGGAGCGTGGGCAAGGTCGCGATCGCGACAGAGACAGGGAACGGTGACCGAAGTCAGCGGAGAGGAGCCGGATATGAAAAAATGGTGCGTAGTTCTGGACGCCGCGAAAGCTCCGACCTGCGGTGACTGGATTGCCGTGAGCGGGCTTTGCCCAGGCGAGGAGGAAACAGCACGGTTCCTCTTCCTGGACGGGACGCAAGCAGACGGTTTCACTTTTCTGGAGGCTTCACAGGATCAGCTGGACAGCTCTCACGATGGCGAGAAGATTCCGTGGCTGCACTTTCCAGACTGCATGGAGATCGTCGGGGTGGAACGTCAGGAATGGCGTCCGCCGAGCTGGCCACACGACAAGGCGTTGTGGCGTTTGACCGTGGTGAGCCTGCCGTCGAATATCGAGTTCGAGAGAAGGCTCCTTGATGGCCAAGAAAGCAGGCGTGGCATCCTGAGCAGGCTCGGGCTGAAGTAGGGCGGGCGTGTAGCGATTTAGAGCAGGGAAAGCGACAGTGCGACGTGGTGGTGATGAGGCTTGATTTGCAGGGTCCCCCCCTCGGGCACCCCCATACCACGACACCGCGATACCGCGAGACCGCATTACCCGACACCCCGATACCGTCAGAAGCCAAGACTTACCTTTTATCACAACATGGTACAGCGTATTCACTGGCATGTTTGTGCCAACTCAAAGTTTGAGTGAGCATGATATAAACCTACCTGATCTAGGAGATTGACAGATTTCGGTCTTACTCAAGCCAAGATTCTGAAACTTGGCATTCGACTCGGCGCGCTTAATGTGTCAAGTTTATTCCATCGTGAAGGCAGAGTGAGCTAGCTGCGGGTCCAAACCCAGCCGAACCACTAAAGCGACAGGCCAACGGGGTGTCTGTGCGATGCCGCTAGCGAAGGGTCCGGGGTCCACACCCGGACCCGTCTACTTATAAGGGCGAGTTGATGGCAGGTCGTAAGCAAAGTGATATTCTGAAGAAGCAGTTGGAAATTCGGGCTAAACTTTGGCCGGAAGTAAATCCTAAGATGCTTTGGAGCATGGATAGCGACGGCTGGGTTGCCGTGCCGCGCCTCATGCCTTTGATGATGAGCATAATGGATGATTTGTCTGGCAAGGGGTATCCTGTCAGTCGCACTTATCTCGAAATGTGGGCGCGTCTGCGAGACGAGCAGTTCCTTACCCTGAATCGCCCCGAGGAGATGGCGTTTCATGCGGGGTTCGAGGGTCAGCGTGCGCTGCGCACCTGGAAGGACCGCGTGCAGCGCCTTGCCAATCTTGGGTTCATTGGCTTGAAGCCAGGTCCGCTAGGCGACTCGTCCTATGCAGTGTTCTTCAACCCCTATCATGTTGTGAAGCGTGCGTATCTGGACGGCAATGTTCAGGAGCGGAAATGGCAGGCGTTAGTCGTCAGGGCAAATGAAGTCCGTTCGTTCGATCTGGATGAACTTGATGACGATGGCAAACTCATCCCTGATGCGGAGGAGGAAGACGCCAAGCCCGCCGCCAAGCCGAGGGCAAAGCGTAGGCCCCGAACCAATCGAGTCACGAAGACGAGCTAGAAGGGTATCTCGTCGTCCACGTCACCAGATGAAGTTGTTGATGACAGCGCTCCTTTAGGAAGCGGCAGATTTGTGACTATGAAAAGGTTGAGTATGTCTTCCCTATCGATGAACATGATCTGCGACCGCTTCGCCGCATCGAGTTTGTTCCCAAGCCAGTTACGGGCCGCTTTGGTTATTTCGCCCCCTGCAACGATGAAGGCATGATCGACCAGCACGCGCCGATTAAGTTCAGGGTCAAATATCTCATGCCCAAGCATCATGCTTACCTGATTGTGGATCTCGGCAACGTTTCTGGTGCTGACGCCAGATGCATCCAGTTTACCCTTCTTGGCTTGGAGACCAAAGTACAGGACGTGGAGCGTCGGTAAGGTAAACTTCATCCACACGTCCTTGCCGTATTCAAGCGCCTTGTCTTTGTGACCGGCATTGGTGATGCGATGGAACCCGAGTTGACGAAACAGCGGTAACAACACCTCCTCGATCAACTCGTCCTCCGAGCTCTTGTCGAGGTATACGGTGAGCTGGTCCTTTCGCTCTATCTCAGCGGGCGTCAGTGGTCGGTGCGGGTTTGCCATCTCCGCCACGGTGTTCGTCGCCACGTGCTTTAGCTGACCGATGCCCCTCTCATCGTAGAACGCTTCCCACCCTTCGCTCCGCAGCACCAGGTTGAGGGCCGCCAGTGCTTGGCTGCGGCTATCGTCACCCTCCTGCGCTTCGCTCTTGTCCAGCACATTGCGAATGATGCGGAGAAATGCGTCAGGAGGGGCGCTTGGGCTTGCGTGCGGTTGCGCAAGCACCTCCTCTAACCGCTCAGCTACCCATGCCCATCGGGTTGACCCGTCATGGACATACGGCAGGTCGCAATCGTTGAAGAACTCGCTAATAAAACTGCTCGATCGGTACGGAAAGTCATCCACGTTTCCGCACACTATGTCAGCCAGCGCTCGAAGGTTTCGGCTCTTCCATTTCATAGCTAGAACTTATCGTGAACATCAATAGCAGGCAAGGGACGGACACGGTCGTCTCCATGCTGCGGTTGGCATCACCAGCAGCTTTGGCTGAAATTGTGTGATCCCGGCACTTTTGCCGGTCTCGCTTTGAGCGATAGACAGGGCAGGGGATCGACGGGCTGACGCCCGCTCACCCCAACCCTGACATTTTCCAAATCCTGTTGATCCGCCTGCCATCCTGGCGGGTCCGAGAAAACCGGCAAGCGCCGCCTGTGGCGTCGGTTCCGGTCGAGAATTCCGGTTCCTCCCACGCGCAGGCGCGCGGTTCCCTCCCAAATTCACGCCCTTCACCCGGTTGTCACGGCCCCACCAGGCCGCAGGACGGGCTTTGCCCTTACCTGCTCTGCCGTTCGGAATGCATGGGCATTCCAAACAACAGAACAGGAAGGCCCGCCCATTGGCGGAAAGGGAAACAGACCCCGACCGCATCACGCGAGGAGGGTCACAAATGACCAAAGAGAAATTCGACGTTTACACCCATGTCACCAATCAGATTGTCGCGCAGATCGAGGCGGGAACGCCGCCGTGGCGCAAGCCGTGGACCGGTGGCGGGGTATCGGTCAGTTTGCCGGAACGGTTCAACGGTGAAGCCTATCGGGGCATCAACATCCTGATGCTTTGGGCGACAGCGATGACCAAGGACTACAGCTCAGCCCGCTGGATGACGTTCAATCAGGCCAAGCAGTTGGGGGGCCATGTCCGCAAGGGCGAGAAATCCGCTACCGTTGTGAAATACGGCACTGTCGAGCGCGAGGACGAGAACGGCGAGGAGCGCCAGATTCCCTATGCCAGGGCCTACCGCGTGTTCAACGCCGACCAGATCGAGGGGTTGCCGCCCGAATTCTACATCCAGCCCGATCCGCCCCGTGATCTGGGCACCGTGGCCGACCCTGCGTTTGAAGCATTCTTTGCAGCAAGTGGCGCACAGATCGACAGCACCAAAGAGCCGCGCGCCTACTACAACATCAAGACGGACCGCATCCACATGCCGCCGATCGCGACTTTTCATCGGGCCGCAGGATATTATGGCACCTTGGCGCATGAGCTGACCCATAATGCCGATGTTCGGATTATGCCGCGTTTTTGCTGGCGATTGCTTTTTTCGTTGGGTTCCTCGCGTTTTCAGGCTGCATAAGACGGCGGCAGAGATCGTCCGTCTTTCAACCAGAGAGAGGTCGGTTTGGAAAACCGCCATGTGCACGTTTCGACAGCGCCAATCGCATCCGCCCTCTGCCATAAGCGCAACCTTCAACCAGTGAAGGAAATGCTTATGAAAAACGACGAAAAACCTGATCAGACAATCCGAACGCCGCAATATGCCGACAACCATGCGGAACGCTTCGGACGTCGGATCGAAGAGGAAGGATACAGTCTCCGTTCCGTTGCCAGCTACAAGGCCACAGCCGAGGTGCTCTGGGCCGCGATGTTGAAGGCGGACCTCGGGCCCGCTGACTTGACCAAAGATTGTATGGACCGACTGATGGTGCCGGTTATCGACACCGCTTCTGCGAAAGACAAAAAACATTGTCGATACCGCATCAATCGGTTCTGGGACTACTTGATTGAGAACGCGGGCGCACCGCAGCGTTCTGTGCCGCCCCTCGATATGTCACCAAGGGCTGTCCTGAAACGGGAATACGAAACCTACCTCCGCGTCCAGCGTGGCCTATCCGAGGACACCATCTACCACTGCTTGCGGTTTTATGACCGCTTCCTGACTGCCAAGTTCGGTGCCGGTCTGGGCGACCTCAACACCATCAAGCCCGACGACATCACGGGGTTCATACTTTGGTTGCGAAAGGAGCAAAACGCGCCGCGTGACAAGACAGGCCCGTCGCATCTTCGCAAACTCTTCCAGTTCCTGTTCTGGAGCGAAAAGACCGAGCGCAACCTGAGCAACGCCGTGCCAAAGGCGCGCCAACCCAAACCAACCGGCATTCCGCGGTATCTTGAGCCGGAAGAGGTCAATCGTCTCATCGAAGTGGTGCGCGGCCACAAGAAAACGGGTCGGCGCAACTATGCAATGCTGATGCTGATCGCCCGGCTCGGTCTTCGTGCGCCGGAAGTTACGGCAATAGAGCTGGACGACATCGATTGGCGCGCCGGCGAAATCCTGATCCGCGGCAAAAGGCAGTTGCAGGATCGGATGCCACTGCCGGCGGAGGTTGGCGAGGCGATTGTCGATTACATCAAGAATGAGCGCCGGGGGCCGGAACGCGCGCTGTTCGTCTCGGTGAAACCGCCGTTCAAGAGGTTCAAGGACGCCCAAATCCTGCGCTGGATATTGCGGGATGCCTACGATGCGACCGGCATCAGCCCGCCGCAAGCGTATATCGGCACGCACATTCTGCGACACAGCCTGGCCACCGATATGCTGCGAAAGGGCGCTTCACTAGCCGAGATCGGGGATGTGCTGCGTCACCGATCCGCGATGACCACGACCATCTATGCGCAATACGATGTGGATGCCCTGCGCTTGATCTCGCGCCCCTGGCCGACTTCGGGAGACGTGCAATGAAGACGCTATCTCAACGACTTGACGAATACCTGGCCCTGCGGCGCTCGATGGGCTTTGATCTTTCTTTCGACGAACGTGTCCTGCGCAAGTTCACGACTTATGGCGATGAAAACGGATTCGATCGGATCTCGACGCCCTTGTTCCTTGATTGGAAAGCGAACTACGGCAGCGCGGACAACAACACATGGTCTTGCCGCCTTGGAATGGTCCGCAGGTTCGCCTACTGGCTCGCGGAACACGATGATCGGACCGAAACCCCGTCCAGTCAGCTTGTCACAGGTCGCTACCGAAGACGGGTGCCGTACATTTACACGCCCAGGCAGATTGCAGACATTGTTGCGGAGGCAGGTCGGCTGCCGTCACCCTACGGCCTCCGAGCCGCATTGTGGCAGACCCTGTTCGGTCTGATCGCGGTGACAGGCATGCGCGTGAGCGAAGCTTTGTCTCTGGATCGGCAGGACGTCGATCTGAAACGCGGCTTGCTCACGCTCAGAAACACCAAAAATGGCAAGGACCGGCAGCTTCCCATCAACGGCGGCACCGTTGAGCGGCTTGCTCACTATGCCGGGTTGCGGGACCGGCTGGTCCCGCGTCAATCATCCCGGTTCTTCATCAAAGAGGATGGCGAACCGGCGGGAGATTGTGGGGCACGCTACAACTTCGCGCAGGTCGGCAGAAATATCGGCCTTCGGTCACCGCAAGCCTTCAACCGCCACGGCCATGGACCGCGCATCCATGATTTGCGGCACAGTTTTGCCGTCCACACCATCCTGGACTGGTTCCGCGATGGCCGGGACATCGAGGCCGAAATGTACAAGCTCAGCACCTATCTCGGCCATTCTGAGCCAAAGCACACATTCTGGTACATCGAGGCCGTGCCAGAATTGATGCAACTCGCTGCCGCGCGGGCTGAACAGCAGGTTCTGGAGGGCGCATCATGATCGCGACCTATCCCTTGCCCGTCTATGTGCAGCGGTTCTTCACCGAGCGGCTGTTAACCCAGATGCAGGCCAGCCCAAACACGATTGCCAGCTATCGCGACACCTTCCGGCTCTTGCTGAGATACGCCGAGGCGCAAACCAGGCTGCCGCCGACTGAGCTACATGTGGCTCATATTGACGCCGACATCATCGGGCAGTTCTTGACCTTCTGCGAGGAGAAACGCGGCAACAGCGCGCGAAGCCGAAACACGCGCCTCGCGGCCATTCGCTCGTTCTTCAAATATGTCGCGGGCTGTGAACCCCAGTTGCTGCATCATTGCCAGAAGGTGCTGGCGATGCCCTCCAAGCGGCACGAAAAACGTGTCGTGGACTTCCTGACCCGTGACGAAATGGAGGCCCTGCTGAAGGCGCCCGACCAATCGACCTGGTTTGGGCGGCGAGATCGGGTCCTGCTCCTCACAATGATCCAAACCGGCCTGCGTGTATCGGAGCTGATCGGCCTGCGCGTCAGGGATGTTGAACTCGGCACGGGGCCGCACCTGAGGTGCATGGGCAAAGGCCGCAAGGAACGCGCGACGCCACTTCGGGCAGATAGTCGGGATGCTGTGAAAGCCTGGCTTGCCCAGATTGACGCCGAACCCAACGATCCCCTGTTCGCGACAATCCGCAGAACGCCTTTGAGCCGCGATGCGGTTGAACGGATCGTTCGGAAACACGCGGCCGCGGCCGCCTCGACCAGTTCGACGTTCAGATTGAAACGCGTCACGCCGCATGTCTTGCGCCATACCGCCGCAATGCAGCTTCTGCAGAGCGGTGTTGACCGAACGATCATTGCGCTCTGGCTGGGCCATGAGTCGGTCGAGACGACACAGGTCTACATCCATGCCGATATCGAACTGAAGGAAAGAGCGATGGCGCTGACAAAGCCGGTCGACGGCACGGGCGGACGGTATCGACCGGGCGACGAACTGCTGGCATTCTTGGAGGCGCTCTGAACTATGCCGACACGCCGCGCCGGTCTTCCCACAGCGCAACAGGTTGTGCGGATCGGCGCGGCATAATCCGAACATCGGCATTATGGGCCAACTCATGGGCCCAGACCCCGTAGAAGTTCCGCGGGTTCTCAAACCGCGTGATGGACGGCATGTAGACCTTGTCCACGGGCGGCAAATAGTACGCTTCCGTGCCCGTGAAGACGGTCGTGATGTCGATAGCGTCGAAAAACGCCTGCATGTGCGGGATGGGTTCAGCGGGCGGATGCTCGGGCGCGGGCTCCGGGTCCGGATAGAAGCTCTCGGGCAAGCCCTCGATCTGACAGGCATTGAACACGCGGTAGGATTTCTGGAAGCGGAAGACGCGGGCCTCCTCGGAGTGATCATTGCTCTCCCCCTGATCATCCTCGCCGTCGGCGTCTTTCCGGCTTTGACCATAATAGACGACGACAGAGGACTTCTCGCCCTTGCGCACCTTCGCGTCCAACGCATTGGCCTGCGGCAGCGTCATCCAGAAGGGCGAGCTATGGCCCGCCATGACGGTGCGCATGGTCAGCAGGAAGTTGTTGACCCCTTGGTAGGGCTCACCGCCCACGCGCAGGGGGCGTGAGCTGCCGCCTGCCGTCCAGGGCTTGCGCCACGGCAGAACGCCGCGCTCGATGATGCGGATGATTTCGTTCGTGATGACCTCGGAGGCATCAAATTTGGGCGTGCGGGATCGGGCCATGGCTGGCCTCCTTTCGTGTGTGGGTGAGATGTTTGGGGATCAGATTTTCTGACTGGGCCGCGGATCGTTGGCGACCTTCGCGCCAAGCGCTTCGACCATGTCGATGTAGGTGGTCAGCGAGACAGACTGGCCGGCACCTGAGTGGTCAGCGTCGACCGATCCGCCTCGCACCACCCGCGGCAGGTTCGCGAAGGCAATAACATCGGTGACGGGTCGGATATCGATGAAGGGCGTCCCGAGTGCGACCGCAAGAGCGGCCAAGGGAAATCGTTCGGTCGGCGCGAAACTCGACACGGTGGTCCAACCGAGATGGATGAACGTCCCACCCTCCCCGCAGATCACGTGCGCGTTTGGCAATGACGCCGCCTGCCTGAGATAGCCGAGATCGCGGAGAACGGCTTTCCGCTCGAGCTTCCGTGCCAGCCCTGTCTGACCGGCTCGGCGCAGCTCTCTATGCCGCCACCAAGAGGCAGCGGTCGCGCGCAACACGCGCAAGACACCTGTTTGCATGGGAATGCCCTTCATCCGGAAAAACAGACCGGAACCCGGCCCGGACCCATCTGAGGGACCCCAAAGGCCCTCATCCGTCAGTCACAAAACCCGAAGAACACTTTCTCTTTCCAACCGCCAACTGGACCGCGGAAACTGACAAGGGTCCGACACCACCGCGGTTCCCAAGGGCTTCATACAGTCAGTGCCGGTTGGGGTCCAAGATCGGCAAGGAATATCGGCAACCCCAGCCCGGACGCGGCAATCGTCGCCCTATTATCAATGACTTATCTGATTTTCTCGATCGGCAAAAATCGCGCCTGCTGCGACTTTTCGGGCCCAAAAATCTGGATGTCCGACGTTCAGAGCAATCCCGCGTTACGGATTAGCTTGGGAAACGAAGGTGCTGCACCCCCTGCCACCTTGCAATTCAGCAATAATGTCGCTATATACCGTCATTATCACTGTAGGGGCATAGATCATGCACATCACGAACTTTGCAGAAGCTGGGCAATTCGAACCGCGCAAGATCGCCGCAGCCTTGCGCACTTCGGCTGAGGAAATCGCATTGACCGTTGGCTTGGGCAAAGATGCGTTGCAGAGGCGAACCCGCATCGGTTCGGACAAGACGCAGCGTCGCCTGCGCGAGTTGGTTGAGGTGCTGAACAAAGTCGAACCGCGCTTCGGCTCAGAACTGATGGCCTATGCATGGTACCGGTCAGAGCCCCTGCCCGGCTTTGATGGCCGGACAGCCATGCAGCTGGTGCAGGAAGGCAAAGCTCAGCAAGTTCTGGAATACATCGATGCGGTCGATGCGGGCGTCTTTGCCTGATGCCGCTGAAAGATGGGCGCTACACAGGGCCACTCTATCGCGCCCTGAACCCGGTCTATGCGCGTGAACCTCTCTCCGGACGAGGCGCTGAACTCTATGGAGGGCGCTTCAACGCCAAGGGCACCCCTACGCTCTACACCTCGCTGGATCCCGCGACCGCTCTTAGAGAAGCCAACCAGGTCGGCAGCCTGCAACCCACGATCCTGGTGTCCTACAAGGCCGACCTTGGGCCTATTTTCGATACCCGCCATCAGGACGGACTTGACCGGTATGGCGCGACCGAGGCGATGCTTGCCGACCCTGTATGGCGCATGAAGATGCTCGATGGCCAATTGGTGCCGACACAGGAGTTAGCACGCGCCCTCAATGCGGATGGGTTTGCAGGGCTTCTGATCCAGAGTTTTGCCAAGGGCGCGTCATCATCGGACTTCAACATCGTTTTGTGGGGCTGGGCTGGCAAAAACGGTTCTTTGGAAGTTGTGGATGACGAAGAACGGCTGTCACGCATGTGAGTTGTGAGACTTGGTGCCGGATCTGTCCACCGCGGTGGACATCGGCCGGTCGGAGAAACACGGAATGACCGCGCAGAAGCGCCCTATTGGAATTTGGCTCGGTAGCTATGATGCGTGTGGAAAGACCGCGGGTCATCCTGCCGTTACCCATGTTGGGCCGTTCGTGGTTGTAAGACCAGAGCCACTCCGTGGCAATCTGCTGAACCGCCTCAATGCTTTCGAAAATGTAAAGGTCCAGCCATTCGTGCCGGACCGTCCGGTTGTAGCGCTCGACATAGGCATTCTGCTGGGGCTTGCCGGGTTGGATATAAGACAGGGTGATGCCCTTGTTCTCAGCCCATTCCATGAGGGTGCCGCTGATGTATTCCGGGCCCTTATCGAAACAAATTGTTCCAAGAGCACCGCGCCATTCGATGATCTGGTTCAGCGCCCGCACGACCCGCTCAGCAGGCAGCGAGAAGTCGATCTCGATGCCCAAGCCCTCGCGGTTGAAATCATCCAGGACATTCAACAGCGAAAACTGGCGACCGTCGCCGAGGCGATCCGCCATGAAGTCCATCGACCACACCTCGTTCGGTGCGTCCGGCACAGCCAGCTCATCAGGTTTGTCCCGCTTCATCCGTTTGCGCAGCTTGATCCTGCGGTTCAGTTCCAACTCGCGGTAGATCCGATACACCCGCTTGTGGTTCCAGCCATGCCCCTAGACGTTGCGCAGGTAGAGAAAGCACAGACCGAAGCCCCAGCTCTTCTTCGCTGCTGTCAGCCCCAATAGCAGATCCGCGATTTGCTCGTTCTCATCGTCTAGGTTGGGGCTGTACCGATAGCAGGTCTCACTGACGTCGAACGCCCGGCACGCCAGCGCAATGCTGACCCCCTTCATCGCCACCGCTTTCACGGCCAACTCTCGGCGCTGAGCTCGCCGTCTCATTTTTTCCAAGCGCCTCCTTCAGGAGGTCATTCTGCATGCTGACGTCGGCATACATGCGCTTCAGGCGTCGGTTCTCCTCGGCCATCGCCTTCATCTCGCTAATCAGGCTGGCGTCCATGCCGCCGTACTTCGCCCGCCATTTGTACAGCGTGGCGCTGCTCATGCCATGTTCCCGGCACAGTTCGGCGGCAGGCACAACGCCCTCCATCTGGCGCAGCACGCCCATGATCTGCGCCTCGGTGAATCGTGTCTTCTTCATCGGAATCTCCTCGTTCATCCTGCCGAGAAAATTTTTCTTCCGCATCTCCTTTAGATCGGTGGGTATTACCATTGGACTAGTTGCCGGTCAGACGTCCACCGCGGTGGACACTAGGCGGTTTGCATAGCAGTTTTGGATAGACGCTTGATCAAAGCCATTGGATCAAACTGGTCTTGACGTTGGCCCAAGGTAATACTGTGAAAATACGCTCCAAAGTCCCTGATACGTTTTCCAAGTTGTAGCATGATGAAGATCGCGCATGACGCTTTCTGAGCTCCGACTGCATTCTTGGCTTTTTCGAATGTATCTGGGTGAATCCCCATCATGGGTGCAAGTGTTCGAGCATGGTTTTCAATTTCCAACCAGTTTCTAAGTCTCTCTGTGGAGAACGACGTCGCTTGATCGCAAACTGAGGTTAGCAAGTCTGGTTTCAGAGCTTCATTGCCTATGTTGCTATCTAAATCTTTTTTTTCTTCTTCAGACTTAGATTGGTGCCGGACAGTTTGTCCGTCATTGGCGGGCAATTCTACAGTTTCTGGTGGGTCATCTGGGGTATGTAAACTCTGGCATTCTCTGTCTGTGTCTGCGAGTAGCGCGTGGTATTCAGGAAGGCTCAGCTTCCTGCGTAGAGCTCTCCGTGCGTGGCTGATGAATGTGTTGCTGGGATCATGCTCTTCCAAGTGGGCGAGTTTTGTGAGGATCTGTTTGCGGGCAAATATCCGATCCCGCCGGTTATTTTCCATCTCATGTGCTATGGCGATAAGCTCGTTCGCACGTTGGAGGAGGGGGGTTAGAGATAGTCCATAACTGATGCATTCCCCGCTGGACGAGCGAACGCGGTAGCGCTTTCGGTTCGAGCTGTCATTGCGCTTGATGAAACCGAGTTCAACGAAACGGTTGATGTGTCTGCGAAGGGTCCGTTCGTCGATACCGCCGACGCGCTGGCAAATCGAGTCGTTGGACGCGAAAACCGTTTCCCCATGGCCGGGCTTCAAGAAACTGAGCATGGCTTGAAGTGTTTGGATATGGCCAGGACGCAGACCGAATACGCTACGTGCATCTCTCAGTGCCCTGAAGATGGTCCAGATGTCGGTTTCAGCCGCAGAAATTGAGCCGCAAGATGCATCAGCACCATCGGTTCTGATCGATAGTTTTGTAAATGCCATGGTTTGTTCACGACGACCGTTCGGCCCACAACTTCCCTGTCTCTTCCCAAGATTTCGCTCAGGAAAAGGCAATAAAAATCCGTCCACCGAATCGGTGACTCTTGACCAGTTTGCTGGAGGTTGCTACATCATGAGTGCTAATCGAATGATGAGGGCTCTCCAGGGGAAACTTTGGGGGGCTCTTTTCTTTCTGGTCTTCGCTTTTCTCCTCTGCTCGCGTTACTCGGTGTGGCTTGGGTTAGGACCCAGAGCCGCTCTCATTCCGCCACTGTTTGAAGAGCTGCAAAAGCGTTGCCTCCGCGCGCTCTTCGAACCATCGGCCGAATTCTGGGTTGTCCTTCTTGGCGATCTTGATGGCGATCGTTTTCTGATCGACTGTCAGTGTTCCCACGGAGCTACCGTCCCCGTCTTTGACGACGGACGTTAGGCTGCGGTTGGCTTGCTTCTTGTCGCTACGCGCCTTGTTCGAGCAAGCCGAGTAGACTGCCTGAAACTTCTCCGCGCTTGGAGTGTCGTCGGGCAGGGCGGCAATTGCCTCTTTGGCCGTGTTCACCAGATCTATCTTTTTTGAGAACGCGGCCAGGTCACCCCACTGCCGTCGTCCGATGCCATGTGCCGGCCCGATCAGCTGTACAAGCCCTTCTGGCAGTTGCTCTATGACGACGCGATGGTTGGATACGCCCTGCCGTGTCAAGCCTAGAGCATCCTGAATAACGTTTGGCTTGTAACCTGATTCCTGCATCTCTTTGATAAAAAGAGATTTCTCGATGAAAGACGGGTCTAGTCGGAGGTTGTTCTCTTGGCCCTGTGCGATCAGAGATGCGTCGTCATCCAAGGTTCGAACGATCGCCTTGACCGTTCCGCCGACCATGCGGATCGCTGCAAGTCTGCGTCGGCCGTAGATGATACGGTATCTGTCCGGTTGGGCCGATGGACGGACCATAATTGGCACTTGTTGCCCATGCTTGCGAATGCTTTCGGCCAACTCATCAATACTGGAATCCTCCAGTACCAACCGATCGCGCAGACCATCCATGTCAATCTGATCGGGCTCGATGTCCCGAATGGAATTCGCGGTAATCTCGCGCAAAGAGTCGCGCAATCCGCCAACAGATCCTGGCAGTTTTGCCGCTTTTGGCGGGGTAGGGGAGGGGGCCGCGCTCTGCTTCTCGTCCTTTGGAGGCTGATTGAAGATATTTCGGGCCATCAGCGACGCCCCCATGCCATTTGGATTGTTTGTTCCAACTCATCGCCAACGCCGTTCACGCTGGTCAGAGCGCGATCAATCGTTTTCCTGATGAACTGGCTCGGATCAACTTCGTAGACGGTTTGCTGGGTCATGCCGGCGTCCGAGATTGCTGTAGACTTCAGCATTGGCTCAGTCATGACCTGACCGGCCAAGATCGATCTCAGGTAGCCCGCCATTTGCGTCTGAGGCCCGTCCGAAGGCTCGTATCTCGTTATCAAGAACTTAACGAAGTCCCAGGTAACGCGCCGGCCAATGGCTTCTTCGACAGCCTTCACCGTTTCCGAAGCAAGCTTGAGGAACTGGCTCATAGAAGCAATGTCGAGCATGCCTGGTACCACCGTTACCAGGAGCCCCGTCGAGGCTGCCAACGCCGTTAGGGTAAGAAAACCAAGTTGAGGTGGACAGTCGATCAGAACGATGTCGTAATTCGCCTCTACTTCCTCAAGCGCTAAGGCGAGACGCTCCGCAAATATGGGCTGCACCCGGCGGGCGAGGGCGTTTGCCGTCTCAGTTTCGTATTCCGAGAGCATTAGGCCCGCTGGGACCATATCGAGCTTATGGAAGTAAGTTTTTTGGATAACGGCCGAGAGCGGAACTTGTTCCTCATATCTCAGGGCATCATAGATTGTGCCGCCTTCAGCGAACTCGAGCTCAGGCCGAAAGCCGAAAAAGGTGGTCAAACTTGCCTGCGGATCGAGATCCAAGACCAACACTCGGTAACCTCGCAAAGCATACCGTTGTGCAAGATGGATCGTTGCTGTTGTTTTTGATGATCCGCCTTTGAAATTGACGACAGATATCACCTGGAGACGATCGCCGTCACGTCGACCAGGGCGGTAGCTTTCTGCGTTCTTTCCGGTGCGCCCCAGAATGTCGCGCAGCTTATCGATCTCCTGGGCTGTGTAGAACCGGTGTCCGCGGTTGTCTGTTTGAACTTCCGGGAAGCTGCCGTCCTTGTGCCGGTTGCGCAGGTTAGATGTGCTCACGCGCAGGAGGCTGGCAACTTCGGTAGAACTGAAACGGCGCAGGGACTTTCGTTCTTCGGGCTCGAAAGCGATCTTCATCTGGCGATCCAAAGATTCAGCCAGATTGTCGGCAAATGCTCCGATGTCGGAAGAGCCTATGCCTTGCGCGTATCCAACGTTACGATCATCCATGTCCTGCCGCCCACTCTCGGCCTCTGTTGAGGCTCTTGGTCATTCTGACGGTGTACAGCGCGTCTGACGCGTTTTGCCGTCAGAACGGGAATGCCACGATCAAGTGAGTCCGGCAAGAAGAATCTAGATGTAGTGTGAAAGTTATCCACAGCACCAATACGTACAGTCACATCAAGATAACCGCAAGTTGTTGATTTTACGGCAATAAGTCCACAAGACCGTGCTTCAAGCCGCTCATGAGGATTGTTTGGACGGTATTGGCTAAACCCATGCAACCAATGGCACAATTGACCTTCTGACAGTGTTTGGAGCGATAGATTCAGCTGTTTGAGCCTCTGCTAGTTACAGTTGGGAGTGAGCCGATTCTGATGAAATTAGGCCAAGCCGCTCCGCGCGTTCGAGCAACATTTTGACCGAAGACGGCTGCCAGCTGGTACGACCTCGAGGGGTCCGTTCGCGCATCGATTCCAGCCGGTCGCAGATCGCCTGCAGCGTGATTTCGGGGTCCGCGCCTTTGATCGCTGCGACGATGGCCGGCAGGCGGTCATTGGTTTCGCGGCGTCCGGCGCGGCCAAGCACCTCGGCAGGAAGGAAACCGTCTCTGACATAGGCCTTCACAGCGCGGAGCAGTCGGCTTTGTGTCCAATGGCGATCTGGGGACAGTCGGCCATTGATGATCCGCAGCAGGTCTTCCCAGGCCATATCCGGCCGCAAGCGGCGCACATGGGGCACCCAATCCTGCGCGGTCTCGTTGAGGCGCTCCATATAGCCGTCCTGTCGCGCAAGCCGCACCTTGCGCAGCGCGGCGGGATCCTTGGCGCGTAGCCCAGGATTGCCACCAACGCGCCCTTTGGCGCGCGCAGAGGCAAGCCCGGCCTTGGTGCGTTCGCGGATCAGAGCGCGCTCGAACTCGGCCGCGGCACCCAGAACCTGCAGCGTGAACTTGCCTTGCGGGGATGCGGTGTCGATGGGATCCTGCAGGGAGCGGAAGAAGGCGCCCTTGGCCTCCAGACGTTCGATCACCTCCAGCAAGTGCGACAGAGACCGCGCAAGCCGGTCGATCCGCACAACGACCAGCGTATCGCCGCTCTGGACGCGTTCGAGCACGCGTGCCAGCACCGGTCGCGCGCGATTGCCGCCCGAGGCGTGCTCTTCAAAGATCTCGACGCAACCCGCAGTTTGCAGGGCCTCAGACTGGGGCAGGGGGGTCTGATCCTCTGTGGAAACACGGGCGTAGCCTATCAGGGGCATGAAATCGGGCCGTTTGCAATTTAAGGTATCGCTAATAAACGACCGTTTGTAAGCGAATGCAAGTGCCGGCTCTGTGGGGCTGTTCAGTCCAAAGCCCTTGGTTCCCTTACGCTGAGCGCGATCAGCGAGCTCTCGCAGACCATTGCGCGCACGTGCTATATAAAGTGTGCAGGCGCACCCTGACAAAACCCTTGGGTAAAATGCCAAAATGCCATATTTTGCACATATGGAGCCTCAAGCATGTATAAAGTATAATATTTTTGATGATCCTCTTGAGGATGCGGAGGAGCTTGAAGAGACTTCTGAGGACGACCTGTGGTTCTTGCCCGGTCCGATGGAAGAGGAGCCGCATTATCTGCCGCCCGGACCTAGGGCCGAAGTGCGTGAGACCGCTGTTCTTGACGATTGGCGACGTGCCGAGGCGGGCCATGCTGCCCGCCTTGCCCGTGTGGCCGGCCGGATCGGGGCGCTAGACGACCGTCTGAAGCGTGGCCCGGAAGGCTGGCGGCACAGGCTTGCGTTGATCGAGGCGGCAGACCTCAGCTGGTTTGCAGGCGACCGAATTGGCCCGGATCGGCTGGCGCTCTGGATATCCATGCGCTTGTCCGGCGTGCAGGACGACACCGCAGCGCTTGCGCGTGTCGGATGGGCGGTGCGGCGTCTTACAGGCGGTCCCGGCCCAGACGTGGACCTGTCCGCCTTCCTCGATCGCCGTGACCCCGAGAACATGGTGGATGAAGCCGAGCCCTTCGCGGATCGCGCGGGCGGGTGGCTTGACCTGATGGCGCAAGCCGCCGACCTGCACCCGATCACGCGTGCCTGCATGGGGTTTCACCTCTGGAGCCTCGCGGGCCTCGGACAGCAGAGCAACCGAATGGAAGCGGCGGTCACGGCGTCGCGCATTGCCGCGCATGAGGGCGAGGGGGCAATATTCGCACCCCTGGCCATGGGTGGGGCGGGGGCGCTGCGCGCCGGCGGCCCCCCGGCTGAACGTTTGGCGCGCTGGCTCGAGAAAATGGAAACGGCCTGCCTGACCGCGATGCGGCACCTCGACGATATCGAGACATGGTCGGCGCTGGCGGAAGCCGAGATGACCCCACTCTCGGGCAAGACGCCGCCAGCCCTGCGCGGAGTGCTGACCGAATGGCCCCTGGTCTCTGCCCCTATGGCCGAGGCCCTGACCGGAGCCAGCCGCGCCGCTGTCCAGCGCAACCTCGCCTGGATGGAAGCGCGGGATCTGGTCCGCGAGCTAACAGGGCAAGGACGGTTCCGAATGTGGCGCGCCACAAACTGATTGTCGAAGCGATCTGTGCGCGCCGATGTTGCGTCTATCCGCAGCACGGCTGAAACGGTGAGGAGCACCGTTTTGCAGATGCTCGAGGTCAAAGAGTTCGGCTGATCGGCTGAGACAATTCGGCTATCGCCACGTCCCCAACTACCATGAAAGCATTGTCGACTGGGTCGTGACCGGTCTGCGGGTATAAACCGGACAGACCATACAACGCTCCAAGCGACGAACGAGCCGTTGTCGCAATGGCCTGTCCAGTGATGTCTTCTTGAAAATCGCCTTCGGAAAGAGCAGGGGCAGGACATGAAGCTGCAAAATCTCGAACGCCATCAAGCCTGGATCTACCTCGCTGCCATCCTTTCCGGTCTGGTCTTGGGCTCGCTCGCCCCCGGTATCTCGGGGGTGTTCGAGGCGCTGCTTTGGCCGGTGTTGGGGCTTATGCTTTTCACTACCTTCGCTCAGATGCCGCTAGCGCACCTGCCGCGCGCGACGCGCGACCGGCGTTTCATCGGCACCATGTTGATCGGCAATTTCGTCCTGGTGCCGCTGCTGGTCTGGGGGCTGATCGCGTTCCTGCCTGACGATCCTGCGCTTCGGCTCGGGGTGCTTGTCGTGCTGCTGGTGCCCTGCACCGACTGGTTCATCACATTCACCCATCTCGGTCGCGGCGATGCGGTGCGTGCCGCGTCCGCGACACCGATCCTCCTCGCGGTTCAGTTCGCCTGTCTGCCGCTCTTCCTTTGGCTTTTTCTCGGCGAGGCATTCTTTGAGCTTCTCGCCGCCGACCGCATTGCCGCCGTCTTTGCGGCGCTTGTCCTGCTGCCGCTCACAGCGGCTTTCCTGCTGGAGCGTTGGGCAGAGGCGCGCCCGGAGCGGGCCGCGATCGTAAATCGCCTCGCCTGGCTGCCGGTTCCGCTTCTGGCTGTCGTGGTGTTCCTGATCGCGGCCTCGCAAGTCGACGCGGTACGGGATGCGCTGCCGGTTTTGGCGCAGGTGGCGGGCGCCTACGTCGCCTACCTCGTCGCCGCAGCACTTCTCGGTGCGGCGACCGGGCGGGCGGCCGGATTGTCCACTAGCGGGTGACGAACGGTCATCTTCTCGCTCTGAACCCGCAACTCCTTCGTCGTACTTCCGCTGGTGCTGGTGCTTGGACCGGAGTGGAACGTGGCGGCCGTGGTCATCGTCTTCCAGTCGCTCGTCGAGCTCTTCGGCATGGTCGCCTATCTGTGGATCGTGCCGCGCTATCTGGTCCCCGAACATGCGGCGACCACGCAGGACTCCGCGGGGAACGAATGATCGCAAACAACGGCGCTGGCACCATTGTCCGCTTGGCTGACATGCATGGGCGTCCTCAACTATGGCCCTTCAGGTCACCTCCGTCAGCGCGTCGATCACAGGGCATTCAGGGACATCGTCACCGGTGCATTGCGCCACGGTGGAAGACAGCACGCGTTCGATGCGTTTGAGATCGTCGATCTTGGCGCGGACCGAGGCGAGATGCGAATTTGCCAGACCCTGCACCTCGCCGCAGGTCTGGGCACCGCCATCGACCAAGGCGAGCAGATCGCGGACTTCGTCGAGCGTGAACCCAAGCTCGCGCGCGCGCATGATGAAGCACAAGCGCGCGACATGCCGATCATCGTAGACGCGATAGTTTTTGCTGGAGCGCGGCGGCTCGGGCATAACGCCGATGTTCTCGTAGTAGCGAATGGTCTCGAGATTGCAGCCGGTCAGCCTGGCCAGATCTCCGCGCCTGAGGACCTTCACCGATCTGTGACGATTTTTCACGTTTGACCCTCTTGAGCCTGTACCTGCTACAGACCCTAGATTGAGATCATCACTGAGGCAAGGATGATTCGAACCATGACTGAAACCACATCCGCCGACCGGCAGACGGCAATGGACGAAACAGGGGCTGCCGACAAAAAGGCATGGACGACAACCTGGCTCGGCGCGCTTGGCGCGCTGGCGATGACCTCATGCTGCATCCTGCCGCTGGTGCTGGTCAGCTTCGGCGTTACCGGCGTTTTCATTGCGCAGCTGGGCGTTCTCTACCAGTACAAATGGATCACCTTCGCGCTGAGTGCCGCCTGCATCGGCTATGGATTCTACAAGGCCTACCGTCCGATCCCGACTGAGGCCTGCGCGGATGGCACCTGCGCGCGCCCCATGAACCGGAAACTCATGCGATCCATTCTTTGGATTGCCACCGCCATCGTCACCGTCGCGATGATCTTTCCCTATCTCACCCCATACCTTCTGTCCTACTGAAAGGCCGAACCCATGAAGTCACTCCATCTTGCCCTTGCGGTCGTTGGCACTCTCGCAGCTTCCCCCGCCAGCGCCGCCGAACAGCGCATCAATATCGGGGTAGGCGAACTGACATGCCCGACCTGCTCCTACACGGTGGCGGCGGCCATGCGGGGCGTTCCCTCGGTCGAGATCATCGACTTCATGGAAGGAGAGGAATTCGGCACCGGCACCTACATCGTCGCCTTTGATGACGAGGCCGCCGATCAGGACATGATCGTCGAAGCAATCCGCGCCACCGGCTATTCGGCGGACATCGTCGAGTCCGGCGATTTCTGATCGCATTCACCGACCCGCACTCGGAGCTGGAGACAGCATGACAGACATGAACAATAACAATGAACCCACGACCCTTTTGCGGCGCGGCCTCATCGGCAGCGTATTTGCGGCGATCTGTTGCTTCACGCCGTTCCTGGTGCTGATCGTCGCCGGGGTCGGACTTTCTGCCGTTGTTGGTTGGCTCGACTACGCGCTTTTCCCGATGCTCTTCGCCTCGCTGAGTGCGGTTGCATATGCCCTGTGGCAGCAAGCCGGCAGACCAGGGCACAGTCCGAAAGCCCTTCTCATCGGCTTGGCGGTTGTTCTTTCGGCTCTGCTGTTCTGGCTGGAGTTCCGCTTTGCTCTGCGGATCTCGGTTGCCGCCGCTTTGGCGGTGGCGGGATATGCGCTCTGGCTCAGAAAATCAGGCAGTTCAGCAGTGAGCCGGATCAAGAGAAACTGGCACAAGGAAAGGAACAGGTATGACCAAGACCTATGACCTCATCGTGATCGGCGGCGGCACCGCTGGAAATGGCGTCGCCCGGATGGCCGCGGATGCAGGCTGGAGCGTCGCCAGCATCGACAGCGAACCCCATGGCGGCACCTGCGCCCTGCGCGGCTGCGACCCCAAGAAAATGCTGGTCGCGGTCACCGAGGGTGTCGAATGGGCCGAAAACATGGAAGGCAAGGGGCTGGAGGCGCAACCTTCGGTCAACTGGCCCGACATGATCGCCTTCAAGCGCAGCTTCACCGAAGCTATGCCACCGCGCATCGAAGCCGGGTTGGAAAAAGCGGGGATCGACGTCTTGCATGGGCTGGCACGGTTCACCGGCCCCAATACGATCGAGTTGAACGGCGAGACCCTGACCGCGAAGCATTTTCATATCGCCACCGGCGCGCGGCCGATGACGCTGAACATCCCGGGCGAAGAGCATCTGACCACCAGCACCGAATTCCTGGAACTGCCTGAGCGACCGAACCGCATCGCCTTTGTCGGCGGCGGCTTCATCGCCATGGAATTCGCCCATATTGTCAAGCGGGCGGGCGCGCGCGAAGTGACAGTGCTGGAGATGATGGACCGCCCCTTGGGTCCTTTCGATCCCGACTTGGTCGCAATGCTGGTTGAGGCAACCGAAGAGCTCGGCGTCGATCTCCGCACCAAGGCGAAGGTGGCGAAGATCGAAAAGCAGGGCGACGAATTCACCGTCACGGTGGAAACTCCCGACGGCACCGAAACGATCACTTGCGATCTGGTGGTGCATGGCACGGGCCGGGTGCCCAATATCGATCGCCTTAACCTTGAGGCCGCCGGCGTCGAATACTCACGCCGTGGCATCAAGGTGAGCGACGCGATGCGCACCACCAATCCGGCGATCTTCGCCGCGGGCGACTGCGCTGCCAGTGGGCCCAAGCTGACCCCGGTGTCCGCCTTCGAAGGGCGTGTGGCAGGCAAGAACCTGCTGGCTGGAGAAGACGAGCGTACCGTGGATTATCCGCCGATCCCGTCGGTAGTCTTCACCCTCCCGATGGTGGCCACCGTGGGCTTGTCGGAAGCGGTGGCCAGGGAACAGGGGCTGAAGTTCGACACCCATTTCGAAAAGACAGGGGACTGGTATTCGTCGCTGCGCGTCGGCGCGAAACATACCGGATTCAAGGTTCTTGTCGAAGAGGGCAGCGGACAGATCCTCGGCGCGCATCTGATCGGGCCGGGCTCCGAGGAGCAGATCAATCTTTTCGCCATGGCCATGGGTGCCGGGCAGACCGCCAACCAGATCAAGGCCATGATTTTCGCCTATCCGAGCTATGCCTCCGACATCGGTTCGATGGTGTGATTCAAAATTATTGATCGGGGCCGTGTCGCGATACCGATCGCAAGCTAAGGAAGAACCAATGGACCAAACTGTAACGAAAGACGATTGCTGCACTGCCAGTGAAACCCGCGATGACAACTACGATCTCATTGTCGTTGGTGCCGGCTCGGCCGGGTTTTCTGCCTCGATCACGGCAGCCGATGCCGGAAAGCGCGTGGCGCTTATCGGGCACGGCACCACCGGCGGCACCTGTGTGAATGTCGGCTGCGTGCCGTCCAAGGCGATGATCCGCGCCGCAGAGGCGGTGCATGGCGGCGCGTCGGCCGCCCGGTTCCCGGGCGTCGAGCCCTGTGATCATGCGGTGGATTGGGGTGCCGTAGTGCAAGGCACCACCGATCTGGTCGAGGAGATGCGGCACAAGAAATATATAGACCTGCTGCCCGCCTATAAAAGCGTTACCTATATCGAGGATGGCCCGGCGCGATTGGTCGAGGGTGGCGTCGCTGTTGGAGGACGGGTGATATCCGCCCCGCGCGTCCTGATCGCCACCGGCTCGCGCCCCCACCTGCCAGCGATCGAGGGGATCGACACAGTGGAGCCCCTCGATTCCACCGATCTATTGACTTTGCCTGACCGGCCCGAAAGCATCTTGGTGCTGGGCGGCGGCTATATCGGCTGCGAGCTGGCGCAAATGGCTTCAAGGCTGGGGGTGAAGGTCACGCTAGTGACCCGCTCGCGCCTCCTGCCGGGCGCCGAACCGGAGGTGGCCCAGGCGCTGACGCAAGCGCTGAAGGCCGAAGACATCGCGGTCGAGACCGGTCTTGCTTACGTCTCGGTCGCGAAAGCTGCGGGCGGCGTCAATCTGACTGTCGAACGGGGTGGCAAGACCGAGGATCTGACCGCCGAACGGCTGGTTGTGACCACCGGCCGGATCGCCAATTCCGAGAACCTTGGATTGGAAGAGCTTGGCATCGAGACCGACGCACGCGGCTCTATCAAGGTCGGTCAGGACATGGCGACCACGCGTGCCGGCGTCTGGGCCGCGGGCGATGTCACTGACCGTGACCAGTTCGTCTACATGGCGGCCTATGGTGCCAAGGTGGCGATCAACAATGCCCTTGGATTGGAGCAGATGCGCTATGACAACGCGGCGATGCCGTGGGTCGTGTTTACCGACCCGCAAGTGGCCGGCGTCGGCCTTTCGGAGGTTGAGGCCAAGGCGGCGGGGCACAAGGTCAAAACCAGTGTGATCACGCTCGACAACGTGCCCCGCGCCGTCGCTGCACGCGATACCCGCGGAGTGATTAAGCTGGTGGCCGACGCGAAGACCGACCGCCTGCTGGGCGGTCAGATCGCAGCACCGGAGGGGTCGGACACGATTCAGACACTGGCAATGGCGCTTATATTCGGCATGACCGCACGGGCGCTCGGAGAGACGATCTTTCCTTATTTGACCACGGTCGAAGGGCTGAAACTCGCCGCACAAACCTTCGACAAGGATGTAGCCAAACTCAGCTGCTGCGCGGGGTGAAAAGACGAGAAATTCCGGCGACACCGACTCATAAGCAGCGCTCATTGTGAACCAGCGCGTACAAAGCCACAAAGTGCTTGTGGCGGTCAGCATTCTCTCGGCATGGAGGCTGACGGCGGTAACGGATAATCACATATTAGAGCCAGCAGTGCACATCCCACGTTCTGTCATTAGGTTGGTTATTGTGGCGGGGTTCATAAACAGACCGATCTCATCAAGATGGAAAGTGATCGGGAGTTGCCGAGAACGTCGCTGGGTCAACAATTGGTCATTACATTAGCCCTGTCTATTTGATCGCCCGCAATACAAAGAAAGAATCGCCATGAATACAGTTGATACTGATTCTCGCACAACAGGTTCACTACCCGCATTCAACGCCCGAACTTTAGGGTTAATGTTCGTCGCAGGTTTCTTTGCGACCGTCGCGTTCGATCTGTTGGGTCAGATCATCAGCCCGGGCTTGGGCTTTTCGCGGTTGTCACCGCACGGGCTAGCGAGGAGCTTACTCGGCAGCCTTGGTCTGCCGAACGGTGATTTCGCAGGATATTTCGTACATTTTTATCTTGTTGGCCTGATTGGCTATCCCGTCGGTTGGTTGTTCGTCTTTAGACCAATTTGGCACCGTATCGCGGGGCAGACGAACTGGTTTTTGCCCTCGGCGATTTATGGGTTCGGCCTGTGGGTGTTCGCCATCGGGGGCACTACTTCTGTCGCAGATCTTCCCTTCTTTCTGAATTTCACCGGCATTGCCTGGGTAGCGCTGGTGGGTCATATGCTCGGGACCGGGATCATGAAAAAGCGTGGCACGCTACAATTTCCGGGCCAGAGACCAGTCACTATGGATGAGAAATCACCGTCATTTGCCGGTAGCCCTATTGCAGGAAATGCAATTCTTGTTGACGGTGATCGTTGGACCCACTCCTGATGTGAGCCAAGCGAAAGAACCATCAGCTTTCGTCCGGAAACCTTCAATAGGAAGCGAAAACCGTGCGTATAGTCGAACTCGGTTCCGGATCATCCGAGTTGCTGGGCTGTGTCCACGACAGGTAAACCCCTTCATTCGTTCGCGCCGTGCGCGGGAAGTTGACCGAACCTGCGCCGTTGTTTCGCGCAATCAGTTGCAGGTCCTTACACTGCTGACCGGTTGTGATCTGGCAAGCAAGGATCACCTCGCTCTCATTTGCCCATTCGACCCACGTCACGAACGCAGTCTGAGGGTCCAGCATGAGAATATCGACCCGACCGGCGGGAATCCCGAGGCTGACTTTCGCCGGATCGCCAAAATTTCTGCCACCATCGGAAGAGAACGCAACCTTGACTTCCGGCTTGTCATTTGCAGCCGTGAACCAGGCCACGGCGGCTGTTTGACCGGCGGTCGCGATGGCGGGGCCATTGACCGGGCAGCCGGAGATTTCCCAGCCGTCATTGTGGACGTTTGTTGGTTCTGACCACATGCCGCCTTGGTGTCTTACGACAGATATATCCCTGATTTCCGCATCTGTTCTGTCGCGGTATGCGACAAGGACGGTGCCATCGTCCAGCGATGCGGCGGACGTCTGGCAGCATGAACAGGTCTGCGCATCGACAAGAACATCATCGGTTCGCGTACCTTCGGGCGTGATCCGGGTTGCGCGCAACTGCATTGCATCCGGGTAGTTGCTGGCTGCGCTGGTGAAAAGCGGCTTGTCATATGCGCGTCCGTCAAGCCAGACAGACATCAAGGAACCGTCTTCGAGCGGCTGGAGCGTGACAAAACCGTGTTGGCTAACCGACCGATCATCATGTGGCGTTATCGGTGCGCTCCATGTCAGGCCCTCATCCGGCGAAAGAGAGATCTTGACGTCATAGGCATAGTCGTTTTTGGAATTTTCCCACAGCCAGTGAGCCGCAAAGGTACCGTCATCAAGCGCAACAACGGACGGAAAATCGGCCCAGTTCACGAAGAGTTCGTCGGACACGGTAACAGTGCGGGCCGCGCTCCATTCTGCGTCTTCAAGGACCGACAATTTTACCGCAAACCCGGCAGGGTGTGGTTCGGTCCAACCCAGCAGGACCCGATCATCCTGCAGTGCGAACAGGGTGGGTTCCTGCGCATTGTTCCCGACCGGTGGGTCTAGGTCGGCGAACTCCAATGGCTCGGCAAGGACCATGCCCGCCGTCATGCCCATGAACAGATGGGCCACAATCACGCCAGAATGGATTTTTGATGGCATTGCGCACCTTTCCGATTATCAGACCAGCGTCATTCACAACCTGAGCATAGGCAAATTTTGGCGAGTGCCATGTAAACTTTTGTATGACGGGCCTGTGCTTGTTGTTAAGAGCGATATCCCGTTGTGGCACAGCTTCGCGTCAACGGTTGGCGCAACCACCGCTCCGACCTCAGCTGACTTGCATCCAGGTCGCCATGCCATCAGCCTGATGGCTCAGCATATGGCAGTGCAGCATCCACGCGCCGGGATTGTCGAGTACGCACACAATCGTCATCGTCTCGCCCGGCGCTACGAGGGTCGTGTCGCGAAGGTGGGTTCGCGCACCATTCTGATCGGTTTCCCAGAAATGGTGGCCATGCAGGTGGATACCGTGCGGAAAAGCAGTGTCGTTCACCATCCGCACCTGCACTGCTTCATCACGTCTTGCCGAAATCAGCGGTTTGTTCGGCTGAATAGCCCCATGGTTCGTGGACGCCTTCTTCCCTAATTTTTGAGGCAAGGAGGCCACGATGGGCAAAGGCAACTA
>NZ_JAIMID010000025.1 GCF_019966535.1 Mesobacterium pallidum
CACCCGCGCGGCGCACCCGCCCCCGTCACGCCCCCCGATGCAACCCCCGCGATTGCCACGCCGGCCGGCGGCCGCGGATGACCCATACCGACGACCCCGCCGGATCCTCCGCTGCGGGGCGCATGCCCCCGGCGCACATCATCGCCGCCAATTGACCTGACAGGAGTCCTTTCATGACGATCAAGCTCAACATCAACGCTTCCATGGTCGAGGTCGATGCCGACCCCGACATGCCCCTGCTCTGGGCGATCCGCGACACGCTGGGCCTGACCGGCACCAAGTTCGGCTGCGGCGTCGGCTCCTGCGGGGCCTGCACCGTGCATCTTGACGGCGTGGCCGTGCGGTCCTGCCAGACCTTGATCGGCGACGTGGGCGAGGCAAAGATCACCACGATCGAGGCGGTCGGCGGCAAGGCGGGCGCCGCCGTGCAGCAGGCCTGGGCCGAGATGGACGTGGTGCAATGCGGCTACTGCCAGTCGGGCCAGATCATGCAGGCGGTGAGCCTGCTGACCGACAACCCCAAGCCCACGCCCGAGGATATCGACGCCGAGATGTGGGGCAACGTCTGCCGCTGCGCCACCTACCAACGCATCCGCGCCGCCATCGCGCGCGCCTCTGACATCATGGAGGCCTGAGATGACCACCAACCTCACCCGCCGCGGCTTTCTGGCCGCCTCTGCCGCAACCGCCGGCACCCTCGTGATCGGCGCCCTGCCGGATGGCGCGCTCGCCTCCGACACGGCCTCCGGTCCGGCCGGTTTCACCCCCTTCGTGCGCATCGACGCGGATGGCCGCATCACCGTGGTCGTCAAGCATTTCGAGATGGGACAGGGCACCAGCACCGGCCTGCCGACGCTCGTGGCCGAAGAGCTGAACGCCGACCTGTCCGAGATCCTCGTGGAGTTCGCGCCCGTCGATTCGGCCTACAACAACCTCTTCCTGGGCGCGCAGCTGACCGGCGGCTCGACCGCCATGGCCAACAGCTACATGCAGTATCGCCAGGCCGGCGCCGCCGCCCGCGACGTGCTGCTGCAAGCCGCCGCGAATGAATGGGGCGTGGATGCCGCCGAGCTGAGCCTCGACAATGGCACGATCAGCGGCGCGGGCCAGTCCGGCCTGATCGGCGATTTCGTCGCGGCCGCCTCGAAACTCGAGCTGCCCGCGGAACCGCGGATCAAGGACGCCGCCGACTTCCGCCTGATCGGCAACCCCGCCGCCCGCCGCACCGACACGCCCGCCAAGATCAACGGCAGCGCCAAGTTCGGCATGGACGTGCAACTGCCCGGCCAGATCATCGCGGTGGTCATGCGCCCGCCCCGCATGGGCGCGAAGCTTTCCAGCTTCGACGCCTCGGGCGCGTCTGCCGTCAAGGGCTTCATCGACGCCAAGGCGCGCGAGAACGGCATGGGCGTCGTGGTCTATGCCACGAACACCTGGGCCGCCTTCCAGGCCCGCGACGCGATCACGGCCGACTGGGACATGTCCGGCACCGACGGCCGCAGCCAGGACGCCATCCGCGCCGACATGATGGCCACGGTCGCCGCCACGCCCGAATACGAAGCCCGCGCCGACAAGCCTCGGGCCGAGGTGGCCGCCGCCATCGACGGCGCGGCCACCGTCGTCGAGGGGGAATACTTCTTCCCCTCCCTCGCCCATGCCCCGATGGAGCCGCTCAACTGCACGGTCGAACCCGACGGCAACGGCGGCGTGGTGCTGCATGACGGCTGCCAGTTCCCGACCATGGCCCATGCCATGGTGGCGATGACGCTGGGGCTCGAGCCGTCGAAGGTCGCGATCCGCACCTATTACGCGGGCGGGTCCTTTGGTCGCCGCGCCAATACCGACGCCGATTACCAGGTCGAGGCGGCCGAGGCGTTCAAGCTTTCGGACGGCACCCGGCCGGTCAAGATGGTCCATTCGCGCGAAGATGACATCAAGGGCGGCTACTATCGCCCCGCCTTTGCCCACAAGGCCCGCCTCGGGCTGGACGGGACCGGCACCATCATCGCCTGGGATCACCAGCTGGCCGGGCAATCCATCGCCAAGGGCACGCCCTTCGAAGCAGCGATCGTCCAGAACGGGGTCGATGCGCTTTCGGTCGAAGGGGTGCGCGACACCGGCTATGCGGTGGGCGACATGTTCGTCGGGCTGACCGATGAAAAGCCGCTGTCCAAGATCCTCTGGTGGCGCTCGGTCGGGCACAGCCACACCGCCTACGCGATGGAGACGATGATCGACAAGGCCGCCCGCGCGGTGGGCCAGGACCCGGTCGCGTTCCGCCTCAAGCACCTGGCCGGCGACGGCCCAGACCAGCGGCGCCTGTCGGGTGTGCTAAAGGCGGTGGCCGAGGCTTCGGGCTGGGACACCCCCGTGGCCGAAGGCCGCGCCCGCGGCGTCGCGGTGCACAAGTCCTTCAACACCTATGTCGCCGAGGTGGTCGAGGTGTCGCGCTCGGGCTCGGGCATCAAGGTCGAAAAGGTCACCTGCGCCGTCGATTGCGGCGTGGCGGTGAACCCGGACGTGATCAAGGCGCAGATGGAAAGCGGCATCGGCTACGGCCTGGGCCACGTGATGCGCGACGCGATCACCTTCGACGGGGGCGAGGTGGCGCAGTCCAACTTCCCCGATTACGAGCCGCTGCGCATCTCTGACATCGGCGCCATCGAGGTGGTGATCGTGCCTTCGACCGAGGCACCCACCGGCGTGGGCGAGCCGGCCGTGCCGCCCTCGGGCCCGGCGCTGGCCAATGCCATCGCGGCGCTCACGCCCGATGCCGCGCTCTCGGCCCTGCCGCTCGAGGCGAACGGGCTCAGCTTTGCCTGACTGACCCTCCTGCCCCGCGCGGATCGCTTCGCGCGGGGCCAGCCATGGCGGCATTAACCGGCCCTTCAACCCTCTCGGCGATTGTCGGGGCAAAGCGCCCTGCGTAAGGGCGAGATTCCAGGCCGGTCAAAGATGGCAACCTACAGCTTCATCGGCTTTGCCCCCAGCGCGATCGTCTGGATGGGTGGCTCGAACTACATGCTCGATCCCGACTGGGATTCGACGGTGGATGGCTACAGCTTCGAATTCACCGACGACGACGCCAATGCCGATGGCGACAGCGCCGCCAACAATGTCGGCAACGACGGCAACCAGACGCTGGTGGTGCGCGATGCCTCGGGCACCGTGGTTGCCAGCGGTACGGGCTATCTCGAGGACGGCTATACCTATACCGACTCGAACGGCGTCGTGCAGACGGTCTATTCCGTGCAGATCGCGGGCGGGCCGGTGCTGGGCTACATCGGCACCGCCTTCCTGCCGCCCGGCGCGGTGATGACCTGGACAGGCTCGTCCAACACCGTCTCGGTGCCCTACGCCAACCTGCATTCGAACGTCTACGATCCGGACAATTCCGATTACCTCCAGGGCGGGTCCAACGCCGATTCCTTCAAGGCCGGTGAAGGCAGCGACACGATCGAATCCGGGGCGGGCGCGGATACCATCGACGGTGGCTCGGGCAACGACCTGATCCACTACGGCCAGGGCGGCGCGGATTCCACCAAGGGGTCGAGCGTCATGGGCGGAGATGGCGACGACACCATCGACGACGTCGCCGGTATCAACAGCTGGGTCTACAACGACACGCTCGACGGCGGGGCCGGGAATGACCAGATCTATGCCGGCGCGGGCAACGACCTGGTCTATGGCGGCACCGGCAACGATTTCGTCGCGGGCGAAGGCGACCAGGACACCATCCATGGCGGCGACGGCAACGACACGCTGCAGGGCGATGACGGCAACGACCTGATCTACGGCGACGCGGGAAGCGACACGCTGATGGGAGGGTCGGGCAACGACACCTTGCACGGCGGAGACGGCACCGATGACCTGTTCGGCGACATCGGCAATGACGTGCTCCATGGCGAGGCGGATGCCGACTCGTTCTATTTCAACGACGGCTGGGGCGCCGACACGATCTACGGCGGCGCCACCGTCACCACCGGGCTCGACTGGGACACGCTGAACTTCACCTACCACACTGCCGGCGGTCTGGTCGTCACCTTTGCCACCACCGGCGGCGGGACGGTCACCCAGACCACGAACACCGCGGTCTTCGACGATATTGAGGCGGTGCGCGGCTCGGCTCAGAGCGATTCCATCGACGCCTCGGGCGACACGGTCGGGGTCTGGGCCGACATGGGCGACGGGGCGGACACCTTCGGCGGCGGGTCGGGCGCGGACACCGTGTTCGGCGGTGCCGGGAATGACACGATCTTCGGCGGGGCGGGCGATGACCTCCTCTCGGGCGGGGCCGGAAACGACACGGTGCAGGGCGGATCGGGCGCCGACACCCTGTCGGGCGGGACCGGCCAGAACACGCTGATCGGCAATGACGATGCCGACACCTTCCTGCTGAGCAACACGGACGGGGCGACCAACATCTACGGCGGCGAAGGCGGCGCCGACTGGGACACGATCAGCCTCTCGGGCGGGTCGGTCACCGTCACCTGGACCGGGTGGGAGATGGGGACGATCACCTTCGACGGCGTCACCTTCCACAACTTCTGGGAGGTGGAGCAGGTAGTAGCCACCACATCTAGCGATGTGTTCGATGCCTCTGCCGCGCCGACCGGGGTCGTCATCTCGGGCCAGGGCGGCAATGACACGGTCATCGGCTCGGCCCATGCCGACGTCATCACCACCGGCAGCGGGGCCGACAGCATCTCGGGTGGGGCCGGGGACGACACGATCACCGCTGGCGACGGGGCAAACACGATCTCGGGCGGGGATGGTGCCGACGTGATCACCAGCGGCTCCGGGGCCGATACGATCGACGGCGGGGCCGGTGCGGATACCATCGACGCAGGCGGCGGAGACGACCTGATCGCCGGCGGCACAGGCGACGATTCGATCACCACGGGCACCGGGGTCGACACGCTCGATCTCGACCCCGGCGGCGGCAGCGACATCGTCACCGATTTCGACATGACCGACGACGGGTCGGGTTTCACCATCGACCAGTTGGACGTGTCGGACCTGACCGATGGCAGCGGCGGGCCGGTCTATTCCTGGGACGTCACGGTCACGGATGACGGCAGCGGCAACGCGGTCCTGACCTTCCCCGGCGGCGAAAGCGTCACCCTGCTGGGCGTCTCCCCGGCGCAGGTCTCGACCGCGCCGCAGATGTACGCCATGGGCATCCCCTGCATCGTCTCGGGCATGCGCGTGGACACGACCGAAGGCCCCGTCGCGGTCGAAGAGCTGCGCGCCGGCGCCTTCGTACGCACCCGCGACGGCCCCCCGCGCCAGGTCCTCTGGACCGGCCACCGCACGGTCACCCATGACGAGATGCGCGCCAATCGCCGTCTTTGCCCGATCGAGATCCGCCCCGGTGCCCTTGGCAATCCGGGGCCGCTGCTGCTGTCGGGCCAGCATTGCCTGTGGGTCCCGTCCGAGGCCCCTGCCCCGGCGTCTCCGGCGTCACCGGGCCCCTTGCACGGGCCAGTCGGGACCTCGGCCGCCCTCGCCTCGCTGTCCCAATTGGCCCATGTCGGCGCCCTGGTCCGCGCCCGCCATCTGGCCCTCACCGGCTGGGGCGGCGCCCGGATCATGCGCGGCAAGCGGGGCTGCACCTACCACCATGTGCTCCTCGACGCCCATGCGCTGATCCGGGTCGAGGGCGCCTGGGTCGAATCCTTCTGGCCCGGCCCGATGGGCTTTGCCGCGCTGGACGATGCGCATCGCCGGTCGATCCTGCTTGAGCGACCGGACCTTGCGCGGGGACTGCTGGGCTTTGCCTCGGTCGAGGCCAGCTATGGCCCGCAGGTCCGCCGGGTGGTCCGCAAAACGCAGCTGGATCGGGCGGATTGCGTCGCCTGGTCCCGCCTCTGCCGCGAGATGGCCGGGCCCTGAGCCAAGCGGTTTCGCCACGAAACCCCTGCCCTTAATCAGAACGTAAAAGACCCGCCCAAGGTGGACGGGTCATCATCGGGTTTCGTGACGAAACCTCAGCCGCGCGACAGCAGCGCCTCGAGCTCGCTGGCCAGTTGCCGCACCATCTGCGCATCCAGCCGATCACCGCGCATGCGCAGCAGCCAGTCGCGCCCCTCCTGCTCCACCGCGATCTCGACACCGCTGTCAGCGTACCGCGTCCGTCCGGCGGTCTCACGCTTGGGACGCCCGCCGCGGGAGGGATCGCGCGGGGCCACGTTCAGCCGCTCGATGGCGGCCAACAGGATCGCCCATTCCTCCTCGGCGCTTTCCGGCGTCACCTCGGCCAGCGCCTGGCGCAACCGGCTCTCGGCCCCGCCGCGCAGGGCAGTGGCCAAGGTCAACCCGTCCTTTTCCCGCAAGGATTCGGGGTAGACCAGCATGTCCCCCAATTCCTCGAAGATCATCGCGAAGGAGCGAATCTTGGACCGCTTGGCCTTGGAGGCCGTGGCGAAGAGCGCATCCACCGCCGCCTCGGTGTTGACGAAGGCGCCCTCCTTGGCGGCCAGCACGGCGATGCGGCCGCGTTCGAAATGGCTGAGATTGGCGCGGACCTCGTTTTCCTCGACCATGGCGACGAAGGGGCCGCCCATCTCGTCCGGGTCGCGGATCACCGCCTTGATCGACACGTAGCGCATGTCGTCCCACATCTCGCGCAGGTCCCAGACGGCCTGGAAGCGCCGGTAGCCCGACAGGAGCCCGTAGCGCTTGCCGCCCTCGGGATCGGCGCGCTCGAAGACCTCGATCGGCAGGCGCAGCCCATGGGCCACGATGGAGCGTTTCAGCTCCTCCATCTCCTCGGCGTCGAGCGAGATACGGTCACGGATCAGCGCGCCGGGGTCGATTTCGTCCAGCGGGATCTCGGTGATCAGAAGGCCCTGGTCCTCGGCCATGCGCAGCCGGTCGGCATCATCCCGGTCGCGCCGCGCCCGGGCCCGTTCCTCGGCCGAGCGCAGATCGCCCGCCTGGGCGCTGTCGGCGGCCACCTGGGCGATGGGGGCGGACATGGGACCGCGCGCGCCGGGGACCTGGCGGAACTCCTCCTCCAGCCGGGTCATGTCGGCGGCGCTGGGGGCCTCGAGCTTGCGACGTTTTGCCATTTGTTACGCCTCCTGTGCCATCTGCATGTCGCGCCACCAGGAGCCGAGGATCAGCGATTTCACCTCGGCCCAGGTGCCATCGAAGGTCTCGCGCCCGCGCACGTAGGTCTCGCGGTTGAAGTCACGGTAATCAGTCTCGTAGATGCCCGAGACCTGCTCGCCGGCCTGGCCGACCATCGCGGTCATTTCCTGCCGGTAGGCGGTCATGAAGTCGCCGAAATAGGCCTGGATCACGTTGGCCAGGTCGGTCTGCTGGGCGGCGTCGAACCGGGTGATGATGGCCCGCACCGCGTCCCATTCGAAGCGCACCTCGGGCAGGCCATCGCGGCGGCGGATGCGGTTCTCGCCATCCTCGATCGAGGCGAAGGTGGAGTAGATCATGTCGAAGAAGCGCCCGGTACTGTCGAATTCCAGGAAAGACGCGCCGAGCGGGACCAGCAGAATGTCGGCCGCGGCCAGGGCGTTGATCGTCAGGTAGCCGAGGGCAGGGGGGGTATCGAGGATCACGATGTCATAGGCGTCGAGCAGCCCGTCCCCGTCCAGCGCGTTCTGCAGCGCGTCCCAAAGCGGCCAGGAGCGGTGCTGCATGCGCCAGACCGGCACCTGGAACTCGGCCCAATAAAGGTTCAACTGCGCGCCGATCAGGTCGATGTTCGGCCAATGGGTCTTCTGCACGAGGTTTCGTGGCGAAACCTCCAGCGCCTCGGTCAGGGTTTCGTCGAAAGGGTGGGGCGGCTGGCCGGCGGCCTCGCGCACCGCGTTCTCAGCCGTCAGGGACTTGGCGAAGTCGCGGGCGATGAGGGGGAAGGCGGTCTGCCATTCGTCCTCGACCTTGCCGCCCATGATCGAGGTCATGGAGCCCTGGGAATCGAGGTCGATCACCAGCACCTTGTAGCCGTCGAGCGCGGCGGACATGGCCAGATGCGCGGCGGTAGACGTTTTGCCGACGCCGCCTTTGAAATTGGCCACGGCCACGACCTTGGCCGGCAGCCCCTCGGGCCGCCAGGACTTGTAGGCCTTGCCGGCCGAGCCCTCGGTGGCAAAGTGGTCGCGGATCGCCAGCACCTCTTCGAGGGTGAACCACTTGGCGCCGGCCTCGCCCTCGCCCTGGGGCAGGTCGGGATTGGCCTTGAGCACCCGGCGCAGATGGGCGGCGGCGACGGGGATCAGGTAGCGGCAGATCTCCCAGATCGAGAACTTTCGCAGCCGCTTGGTGCCGTCGGGCGCATAGCCGCGGCGGGCGAGGTCATCGCGGCCCCGGCCCGCAAAGGCGGCGGCTTTCGCGAATCGCGCGGTTTCGATAGGGTCCGAGAGGCGACTGGCCGCCTGTTTCGGGTCAATATTGAAATAGGGGGGGAGATCCTGCTTGCCGGGCGTCTTGGGTGCCATGTCCTGCCTCTGCATGTTCGCTATTTTTAGCGATATCGTCGAAACTATCGCACATGTTTCGCCCCAAGGGAATCTCGGAGACCAGCCTCCCTGCAGAATCAATGAGATTCACAAACCCACGTCGACGATGGTTTAGAATACTATAAGTACTTTATTAGGTTTGACCCAAGTAAAATGTTATAAATCAATATGTTAACAATACTTCGGGACCAAGATACAGGGGCAGGAGCACCCGGGAGCAGGGCAAAGGGGACCCGGATACGGGACGAAGGGCTTCGATTCGCGGGAAAGCGGGCCGGATGAGTCGCAAATCAAGGGGTTTCGGCCAAGTTAGGGTCTGTTTTCGACTCCCTCATGTGAAGGTGCGGCAGGGGCATCCCGTAGATGGGTTCCCTCGCGACATTCCGCGACGTCAATGGTACCCATCTACGGGACGCGTCGGGACGCGTCGAAAGGTGCCAGAACCCGGCTTGATCGCGGGTGCCTTTCCAAGTCATACTGGGAACATGAGCAGTTCCGGTAAACGGGACCGAAAAATCGGGCGGGACGACATGGCACAGATGGACAGGGAGCGGCTGACGGGATCGCTCAGACGTGGGGCGGTTAAGAAGCACGTGGCGGCGATCCACGTCTCAGGCAAGCTGACACTGCTGCAGCGGAAGCTCTCGAACGTGCTCTTGCTCAATGCCTATGACACGCTGACGACCAGCCGGCGGCACCAGATCGACGCGCGCACTCTCTGCATGATGATCGGTTACAATTCAAACGATTCAGACACGCTCAAAGACAGCTTAAGGGGCCTGGTCGAGACCACGGCCGAATGGGACATGCTGGATGAGGAGGGACGCCCTGAATGGGGCGTGTCGAGCCTCTTGAGTTACGCCAAGCTCAAGGGTGGGGTCTGCGAATATGCCTATTCCGACGCGCTGGCCGAAAAGCTGCACGACCCCAAGGTCTTTGCGCTCATCAACCTGAACATCCAGCGGCGGTTCACCAGCGGGCATGCGCTGGCGCTTTACGAGAACTGCTATCGCTTCGTGCGGACGGGCAGCACGGGGTGGTGGTCGCTTGACCTGTTCCGGCGGCTGATGGGGGTCGCGGACAGCGCCTATTACGAAAGTTACAAGCACCTGAACGCCAAGATCATCAAGCCGGCGGTGGCCGAGGTGAACAAGACCTCGAACATCATCGTGACGCCCGAGGTGCGCAAGATGGGGCGGCAGGTGACGGACATCCGGTTCCTGATCGAAGAGAACCCGCAGCTGGCGATCCTCGACCTCGACGACGGAGAGGGGATCCGCACCGGCCCGGTCTATGCGCGTCTCAGGGCGCTTGGCGTCAGCGACCGGCTGGCGCGGCAATGGATCGCCAACCATGGCGAAGACTACGTGGCGCAGAAGGTCAATTACGTCGCCGGCCAGGCGGGGGTGCGCAACACGGTCAGCTACCTAACTGCCGCGCTCAAGGCCGATTACGGCGGGGCAGGGGAGGCCCAGCCCGAAGCTCCGGTGACCAGCGAGCGCGCCAAACGCCTGGCCTGGGTCAAGGCGCAGGTCGATGCGCGCTCGCCCACCCAGCGCGATGCCGACAAGCGCATGTTCCTGTCGCGGCTGGACGGCGCGGCCCGCGAGGATTTCGAACGCCACGGCTGGATGAGCGCGCTGAACGCCGAGGCCATCGTCGCCTTCTGGGTGGACCTGTCGCCCGAGGGGTTCGAGCCGGAATAGGGTAGGGGGTCCGTGATCTTGAAACGCGGCGCCCTTCCGTCCATACTACTGGGTAGTATTGCCCGGAGGGTCCCATGAGTGTCAAAGCATCCGTGTCCGTGTCGGACCAGCAGGACGCCTTCATGCGGGCGCTGGTCCGCGAGGGGCGCTTTGCCAGCGCCAGCGCCGTGGTGCAGCGGGGGCTCGAGCTGTTGCGCGAGCAGACGGAGCGCGAGGCGGCCGAGCTGGCCGCGCTGCGCGCCTTCTTCGAAGAGCGGCGCGACGGGCCGGCAGAGGGCGACGCCGAGGCGCGGCAGGCCACGCGCGAGATGATCGCCGCCAAGCGCGCCGCGCATGGGCTATGAGGTCCGGCGCTCGCGCGCCTGCCGGAACGACCTTGAGCGGATCTTCGACCACCTTGTCGCCGCGCATCTCGAGCTGGGCGCGGATATGGCCGAGGCGTTCGACCGGGCCGAAACGCGGCTGAGCCGGATCGAGGACGACATGGCCAGCCTCGGCCGCGCGCCCCATCGCGGTACGCTCTGGCCCGAGGTGATGACCGGCCTGCGCTGGGTCACCATCGACCGGGCGATCTATTATTTCCTGGTCGATGACGACCGGGAGGCCGTCCATGTCCTCGCCGTCTTCTTCGGCGGGCAGGACCATAAGCGCCACGTTCTGGACCGCATCCGCCCGCGTTGACGCACCGGGGCAAAGCGCCTAGGTCCGGGCAAAGCGGGGCCGGACGCCCCCCGAAGGATCGCCCCATGACGCAACCGACCCTGACCTACGACGATATCCTGGCCGCCCATGCGCGGATCAAGGACGACACGCTGCGCACGCCGACCGTGCGCGCGACGCGGCTGTCGATGAAGCTGGGGTTCGACCTCTATCTCAAGCTGGAAAACCTGCAGCACACCAATGCGTTCAAGGCGCGGGGGGCGCTGTCGCGGTTGCTGACGCTGAGCCCGGACCAGCAGGCCGCCGGGGTGATCGCCTGCAGCGCCGGGAACCATGCGCAGGGCGTGGCCTACCACGCGCAGCGGCTCGGCATCCGCGCGGTGATCGTGATGCCCGAGGGCACGCCCTTCAACAAGGTGCAGCGCACCCGCGATTTCGGCGCCGAGGTGGTGCTGCACGGCAAGGGGTTCGACGACAGCGTGGCGTTTACCGAGGACATGGCCGCCCGCGAGGGGCTGACGCTGATCCACCCCTTCGACGACCCGGACGTGGTGGCGGGGCAGGGGACCGTCGCCATCGAAATGCTGGAGCAACGCCCCGAGCTCGACGTGATCGTGGTGCCGATCGGCGGCGGCGGGCTGATCGCGGGCATGGCCACGGCCGCCAAGGCGATCAAGCCGGGGATCGAGGTGATCGGCGCGCAGGCGCTGCTGTTCGACGCGGTCAAGTCGCAGCTCGAGGGGACAGATCCGCATTTCGACGGGGCGAGCATCGCCGAAGGCATCTCGGTCAAGGCGCCGTCGCCGCGCAATGTCGAGATCATCCGACGCTGCGTGGACCGGGTCGAAAGCGTGACCGAGAGCGAGATCGAGGACGCGATATTCGACCTTCTGTCGCTGGAAAAGATCGTGACCGAGGGTGCCGCCGGCGCTGGCATGGCGGTGGTGGAAAAGCTGGCGCCGGGTCTTCAGGGCAAGGCGGTGGGCCTCGTGGTCTGCGGCGGCAATATCGACAGCCGGCTCTTGTCGACGCTGATCCTGCGCGGGCTGGTGCGCGACGGGCGGATCTCTCGCCTGACCTTCCGCATCGACGACACGCCGGGTCAGCTGTCGCGCATCTCGCGGTTGATCGGCGAGGCGGGGGCCAACGTGATCGAGGTGATCCACCAGCGCATGTTCCAGAGCGTCGCGCTGAAGCAGGCCGAGCTGGACATCGTGATCGAGGCGCGGGACATGCACCACGTCCAGGAGATCGTCGCGACGCTGCGGGCCGAGGGGCTGACAGTGCGGCTGGCGGGCGAGGGGTGAGTAAGTCGGACAGGTAAGGCATTGAAATCGTATCTAAATCATAGTTAAGAGACCGATTTTGCCCTGATCTGGTGTCTTCCGTTCACCAAACCGGATCCGGGTATTCTGCTTCGGGCTTACTGCAAAATCCTTCCGAATGAAGTACACGGCTGGCCCACTCTGGCGGCAGGAAGTAAGTCCTCTCAATCAACTGCGCGCGGCTGGTCACGGCACATCTAGCGAAATCTTCATGTTCTGCCCTCGTGTCGTTTGCCACTCTGATCTTGTTTCATTAACAATCTTAATCGACGGGGTGGGGAGGCCAAGCACTGATGGGCGCACTCGTGAAGTGCGTGAAACGGACCATAGCTGGCAGCACCTCTTGCTGCGACGCGTAGCGGCCGATTGACATTGTGCTTCCTGCACGACCGTATGACAGGCAAACCCGCTCGCGCGGGAGATACCAAGCAATAATGGACTAGACCATGAAGTTGATCCTCCACATCGGAACAGAAAAAACTGGCAGCACCAGTTTCCAGAAATGGGGGGGTATGAACCACGAAGCTTTGGTCCAGTCGGGGGTTTTCTACAGCCAATTGCTTGGCCGCGAGAATCATCTGAAGATCTACCTTTGGGCACTGGCCCCGGGTGTTGCCGACGACGGCTTCGCGCAGGTCGGCCTGGGGTCGCCTGGCGAGCAGCGGATCTTTCGAACGACGCTGCCGACCCAGTTTGCGCAAGAGGTCCAGGCGGCGCGAGACAAGGGATGCCATACTTTCTTGATATCGAACGAACATTGTCATTCGCGATTGAAGACAGCCGAGGATCTCGAGCGGCTCAAGGGGTTCGTGTCGCCTCACTTCGACGAGATAGAGATCCTGTGCAGCTTGCGTCCCCAGATTGATGTCGCCGTGTCTTTGACGTCTACTGCGGCGCGCGTGGGCCTGAACGTCGGTCAACAGTTCTTCGAGAAGATCGACGTACAGGACAAGTACTACAATTATCAGGATCTGGTGGATCGCTGGGTCGGGGCCTTCGGCGCCGAGAACCTCACCTTGCTACCCTTCCGCCGAAGGCCGGACATGGCCGCCTATTTGGTCAAGCGGCTGGGATTGCCAGGCAAGTCGCTGCAGCAACCCGCCCGGATCAACGAGGCGCTGGATATTCGGGCGATGGCATTGTCGAACGCCATCAGCCGGGGCCAGCGCAATGGACCGGAGGATCAGCCGAAAGGCAACATGCCGATGGTTCTGGACCTGATGCGTCGCGATCAAAAGTTGCATCCCGGCCTTGAGCTGGCCAAGAAGGTTCAATCCCGGTTTACCCCGATCAACGCCAAGCTGGCGCGTCAATGGAAGAGCATTCGCGCAGTGGATCTGGAGCCGGACTGGAGTCGTTACGACCATCCAAGCAACCTGGACGTGCTGGACCAGCCCTGCAGTTTCACCGAGCAACTGGCCGAGTTGGTGTCGATCTATACACAGCTCTTGTCGCTTGCCCGGGCGCAGGAAATGGCGGCCTCTGCAGAGAGGGCCAGAGCGCAACGAAATGAAGATGCGCGCGATGAGTTTCTGAGAACGGCGCGACAACATCTGCTTCAGGTGCCCAAAAGCAGCACGCTTTTTCCACAGCGCCAGGCGGTTGAGGCACGGCTGGAGTTGATAGGCCCGATGTAGCACCGTGGCTTGCTGCAATGCCGGGCCGACATCGGGCATCGCCTGCAATTTCAGCAGGGCAATCCGTGATTTTTCACACGCCGGAGTCATAAGGGCGACGAGTTGCCATGATACTCTTGAAATTTGACCGGGAGTGGCACAGTAGTGGCTCGAACAGATTGTTCGCTACCTGCGGTGGCAGCCGTAACCTCAAACATACAAAAAGTCGCATGGAAATGGATCCGAGATGACAAAAGAACAAACCGCCCTTGAGATAGCGCAACGGATCACGATGGCAGGGCCGCCGCCCAAAGAGGGTGTTACCATTTCCGTCGGTCTTCTCAGAAAGATGCTCCAACTGTCATTTCAGGATGTGTTCTCCGAGGAATGGTATCTGAAGACCTATCCAGACGTGAAGAAAGCTGTTTCCGACGGGGTTGTGACTTCTGCCTTGTCGCACTATGTCGAGTCTGGAATATACGAAGGCCGTTTCCCGTTTGACATGAAATTGGACGTTGATGACTATTTGTCCGAACATGAGGATGTCGACGAGGCCGTGAAGGACGGCGTTTTCCCGACGGCTGCACATCATTTCCGCAGTCTTGGGTATGCTGAGGGGCGGCGGTTTCAGCTTGAGACTACCGAAGCAGCCGTTGGAAAAGCCAAAATCGCTAGCAAATGAAAAGCCGCTTCAACTACAGAAAGTATTCCGAAGACAATCCAGACCTCGCCGAACACTTTGGCGGGGTCAATGAGGCCCAATTAAAGAACCATTACGACCAGTACGGCTACCGCGAAATGCGCGGTGTGCCGGAGACGACGATCTTCGTGACTGTCGAGGGCCTCCTTTGCTCGGACGACGGACATATTTATATCAGCGGCTGGTGTGACCGCCGCGTATTTTCGACGCTGGATGTGACGATCAGGGTCGGGTACATGCAGTACGAATTTGGCGAAATCGAACCCTGCTGGTACCATCGCGACGATGTCAGCGCTGTACTGGGCGATTTTTCCCGTCCGTCTGGCTATATCGCGATCCTCAAGGTCCCCAAGGAAGACTTTCTTGTGGCGCCGGAAGTCGAGGTATTCATCTGCAGGCAGAAGATCAGGGCAGAGCCGGTCATGCGCTTCATGTCCGTGGATCGGTTCCTGAACGAAGCCTTGGCGGCTACTGCGACACTCGCTGATCGGCCCGCCGGCACGACTGTTGAACACGCGCGGAAACTGACCCCGGCGTTTGACGGTATCTGGAAGGACTACCTGGCGAGCCTTTCATTCACGCAGATTTTCGAAAGCCGCCGGATAGAGACCTGCAAGCAGAGCATAATCATCACCCTCTATCGGGGGTTCGATATGTTGCTGGTTCAACTTGCCGAGTTGTCAGGTTTCCTTTCATCGCATGAAGCCGAAGTCATTGTTGTCGGCAATGATCTGACCGCGCCTGAGGAAATGCTTGCGCGAGTGACGGCTTTTTGCCAGCTCCATGATGTCGCCATTAGAATTTTCCTTTGCTCTGGAAATTCAGGATTCTCAGCGGGAAACAATTTTGGCGCCGAAATGGCTCGGGGCGAAACTCTGATTTTCATGAACCCTGACATATTCCCGCCCGAAGGGGACGAGGCTCAGGCGCTGGATTTTCTTTCTTCGGACCCTGGGACCGCGTTGCACGGCGCCATGCTTTATTACGGTGACGGAATGCTGATGCATTCCGGAATGTATTCCGTTCGCGACCTGGTTTTCGACCCCAAGTCAGGAGTTACGCATAATCTTTTGCGGGTCGAGCACTTCGGCAAGGGGCTGTCTCATCGGGTTGACGATTCCCAGCAGAAGTTGGACGCAGCATTGGTATCCATCAAAGACGATATTCTCTTGGTGTCGGCTGCGTTGTGGAAGGTTTCGAAAGCCAAGTTCGAGGAGATCGGCGGATTATCCACGGAATATATCTTTGCCTACTATGAAGATTCAGATTTCTGCCTGCGTTGGCGCTCAGCCGGCAATGAAGTGAAACTTGACAGCTCGTCACGCTGGATCCATATGGAAGGCGTGGGAAAAGCTTTGCCGCCCTCGGTACGAACCTTCATGTGGTTGAATCGAGCCCTTTACTCGCAAAAGTTCGAAGCGTCTCCTTTGGTGGTCGACACCTCCGAGGATCTCAAGCTTCTCTAGGACTCACACATGAAATATATGACGATCTCCTTGTACCATCCTCGCGTGATGAAGGGTGGGGCTCAATATGTTGCCAAGGATCTGCACGATGCGGCCGACGCGGATCCCGATGTCGAGGCGGTTCTGCTCGCCGGCATCGATGGCCACATGTTCCCACAGTATGGAAAGGTAGGGTCCTCGATCACCGCCTTGCCCGACAGTTCGCGCGAGTTCATTCTTCCTGGTCAGACCTTCAATGAATTCTATCATACCGTATACGATCAGCGGCGCACGAAGGCGCTGCAGCGCTTCTTCTCAGATCACAAGCCGGATGTGATCCATGTTCACCATTCTCTTTGGGTTGGTCTCGAGATTCTGGAAATCGCCAAGCAGGTTCTCCCCAATGTGAAGATCATCTACACCCTGCACGAGTATCTTCCGATCTGTTATTCTCGCGGTCAGCTGTTCAGGTATCACGAGAACGGCATCTGTCAGGACACATCGCCGGATCAATGTGTGAAGTGTTTTCCCGACAAGACCGCAGATGACTTCATCCTGCGCCGTCGGGTGTTCAAGCGCGCCTTCAAGTTCGTCGATCATTTCGTTTCGCCGTCGGAGTATCTCCGACAGCGCTTTATCCAGTGGGGCTTGCCGGAGGATGATATCTCGGTGATTGCCAACGGGCACGCCAGTATGCGGCCTGCCAACTGGATTCCACGGCATAGCGCCAATGTGAACGTTTTCGGATTCTTTGGGCAGTTCGTGGACGCGAAGGGAATCGACGTACTGCTCGCGGCAGCGAGCCAGGCCGCCGCGGACATGGACGAAAGCGAAGAGATCGAGATCAGGATCTTTGGCGGTAACAAGGCCTATGCCAGCGAAGACTACACCAAGCGAATCGATGCTATCCTTGACAACGCGCCCAAGAACCTGACGATCAAGGAGATGGGATCGTACTCGCGAGACAACGTGTTCCAGCTGATGAGCTCGATTGACTGGCTGGTGATGCCGTCGATATGGCCCGAGACGTTTGGCCTTGTGGTGTCCGAGGCCTGGGATGCGCGTAGGCCTATTCTGAGCTCGCAAGCAGGTGGGTTGCTAGACCGCACCACGGATGGAGTAAATGGTTTCACCTTCGCGCCAGGATCCATGTCGCAGCTGTCGACCTTGATCAAGGAGTGCCGAGGGAACAAGCCGCTTTGGGAAAAGCTGTCTGCTGGTGTCCGAGACGAGATCAGTTTGACAGAAGCTTGGGGGCGGCACAAAGAGATCGTAGAGCGACTGCTTGTTTGACAGTGTCGAGCATGGTTCGTTGATTTCGAGCAGTGTGAGGTAATGTTCCCGGCACAATGCTGCAATCCGGGAAAACTGGCGTTCAGGCAGAGTCGGCGACATGTCATCGGCTGCAGGAACACTGTGACCGAGCCATCGCGTCGGCGTATTTGGCTGGATGCCGGCTGGAAATGTCCTATCCTCACGAGCATGGTGATAGCAGATGTGATGCGCTTATGGGCCGCTCTCCGAGATGTCAGAAGACGGTTACAGAACTTGCCCTTGGTACGCTCTGCCAATTACAAGTCGGATACCAAGTCGTGTGACAGACACCTGTCTCAAAACGGCTTGTTGCCAGTAAGAGCAGTTCCATCTGTCCAGTCTAGGCAAAATTGGACAGATGGGAACAAGAAGGCAGGGCAGAAGGTTCATGACGTTCACCTTTGACATCACGCTTATGGCAGGGCCATGGCAAAGCGCCTACTTCGAACTCAGGACTGATGACGACAATTGTCCCTTCCACTTCCGCGTTAGAAGATCAGGGGATACATTCTCGATCAATCACATGATCGACGGGCAATGGGGAGAGCGAACCGACTTTCTGCTTCCGAAAGCCCTTGACCAGATATCCACCATACAGATTTCCGTCGACGGGGCCGCAGTTTTTTTGCTTGTCGCGCGAGAAGCTTTCCATCACGTCATGCAAATGACCCTCGATGATCCGCAAGCATTCTGGGTCGCCGGGGAGCATCTGACCTGGACCGACAGCCGCGAGCCGGCTGAGCTGCCCGAAGAGCAAGGGACCCCGCAGGCGCTGGATGAGGAGATCGTGCTGCTCTACCGCCGGTTGGTCCTGCCGGGCGCGATGGACGCGGCGCAACGGGCGCAGATCAAGGCCGAAGCAGAGGCGGGTGTCGGCCGATACCTAGCCTTCGTCTCTTCGGTCCCGCTGGTTCAAGCGGGCGAGGCGCTGACCATCCTCGACGTCGAGTTGGACAACCCGATCCCGGCGCTGACCGCGCGACTGCTGATGCCGAACGTGCGCCTGCTGAAGCTCGTGCGCGGGGCGGCCGAAGGGCAGGCGATCGACGCGGTGACACGGGCGAACGACCTGGTGCCCCTGCAGATGTGCTCGGTCGAGGAGATGGCCGCCGTCCTCAAGGACGAGACCGGCCCGGTGCTGCTTCAAGGCGCAGAGGTGTTCGACCTGCTCGGCGAAGTGCTGGACGGCCTGGGCGACGAGCGGCGCCGGACCCTGTCGATCTTCACCACCTCGGACGAGATCATCCCCGGCAACCGGGTCTTTCCCTGCGCCAACGTGCAGATCACCTGCCCGTCGGGCTGGACGCTGAACCACAGCGCCTCGATCGACGTGATGCCGCGGCGCCATGGTCTGGATATCGCGGTGGCGGCCTGCAATGCCGGCGACTTCCTGCCGCACTGCGTCGAGAGCCTGCTGTGCGAGGGCCGCGACGACGTGCGCGTGATCGTGGTCGATGACGGCTCGACCGATGGCTCGGGCGAGGCGCTGGCCAGGCAATTCGCCGATGATCCCCGCGTACGGGTCGAGCGCAAGCCGAACGGCGGCTGCGCCTCGGCGCGCAACTACGGCCGGCTGGTGTCGGATGCGACCCACATCGCCTTTGTCGATGCCGACGATTTCGTCAGCCCGGGCCTGTTCGCCGACCTCTACGACCTGGCGCTTTATTCCGGCTGCGAGGTGGTCCAGTCGGGCTATGATTTCCACGATGCCGCGCTGGACGAGCCGTTCTATCCCAGCGCGGAAGAGGACCGCTTTCGCGAAAGCCCGCGCACCCGGTTCAAGGACAAGGACGTGTTGCGCCTGTTCTCGGACGAGATCATCAAGGGCCAGCCGACGATCTGGCGGAAGGTCTACCGGCGCGATTTCCTCGACGCCAAGGCGATCTATTTCCCCGAGAACGTCCGCGCTTTCGACGATTACGTGTTCCAGATCTTCACGCTGACCGCGGCGCGCGATGTGTTCATGCTTCCTGAACATAAGTACCATTACCGGCAACATCCCCGGCAGCACAGCAAGCAGCGGGACGAGCGGCATTTCTACATGCTCTACATGTTCCAGATGATCGTGAAACGCTCGCTGTCCGAAGGCTGGCCGAACTTCCGGCCCTACGCGGAATCGATCGTGGATTCGATCTCGTGGTCGTCGAGCATGTTGCGCACCGAGCTGGTGGAAAGCTTCCTGCGGGCCAGCGCGCGGTTCTGCGTCGGCGTGTCCAAGACCTATGGCCCGGCCGTGATCGAAGACCTGCTGCCCGGGATCGAGCACCCGGATTTCGAAGATTACTACCGCGAGGAAAAGGAAAAGGTGCTGCGCGTGGCCCCCGGCCCCTTCTGGGCCTATTTCACAGGCGAGCTTTACCACCCGGACATCGTCCGCATGCGGCAAGCGATGCGAAAGGCGACCTGATGGCCGACCGTTCCCCCCCGCGCCTGTCCTGCATCCTGACCGCCTACAACGAGGGCGCCCTGGCCCATGTGTCGATCGAATCGGTGCTGGCCCAGACCAATGGCGATTTCGAGCTGCTGATCGTGGACGACGGCGCCTCCGACTCCACGCGCGAGACGCTGCACCGGTTCGACGATCCGCGCATCGTGCATATCCGCCAGGCCAACGACGGGCTCTCTTCGGCCCGCAACCGCGCGATCAGCGTGGCGCGGGGCGATTACATCTGTTTCCTCGATGCCGACGACACCCGCCCGCCCTGGGCCTTCGACGTCATGCTGGCGGCGGCCAAGGATCGCCCCGACGTGGTGTTCTCACCCGGCGTGCTGGTCGAGCTGCGCAAGGAGATCCTGCCCTTCTACGACCAGGCCCATTTCGACCGGCTGTCCTCTGGCGGCCAGGTCCATTTCGAAAAGAGCGAGGCCGCCCGCCAACCCTGGCTGAACGCCCTGCACGAGCTGGCCTGCGTCGAGCCGCAAAGTGCCAACAAGATGGTGCGCCGCGATTTCCTCGAGGAGTACCTGCAGCGGTTCCCGGCGGGGTTGTTCTTCGAGGACATGATCTTTCATTACAGCCTGCTGATGAACATGGGCAGCTTTGCCGTGACTTCGCTGCCGACGTTCACCTATTTCCGCCGCTATGGGCGGCCGCAAATCACGGCCGGCCAGTCGATCACCCGCTACGACGCGGTGTCGACGGCGGCGAACGCTTTGCATCTCTTCGCGCACTCCGAGTATTTCCCCGACGTGGTCCTGCGTGGCCTCGTCCTGGCCTCTGCCTTCAAGGTGCTGCGCTGGTGCGAAGAGAGCGTGTCGCACGAGCACCGCTACTCCTACGGCCAGGCCATCCGCGCGCTGGTGAGCCGGATGGACAAGCGGTACCATAAGACACTGGATCCACGGTGGGCGGGGAAGGCATATGGATATGCGCCTTGGGTGGAGCCGACGTTGGGGTATGTGGCGGGGTTGCAGGAGTGATGGCTGAAGACCGCCCAAAATCCAACTCGCCTCGCGTGACCCGCCAGAAGTCAGGTTTCGATTTGGTGTTTCCTGGGTCCAGGCCGTTGCATGACCGGTTCGGTGTCCGGTGGTAGCCATGGACCCCGATGACAGCGCATTGGTATCGGCAAGCTTTCGACCTAACTGCGTCACGTTCGTCGGCGCTGATGAAGGCTTTACTATCAGTGGCGTTCTGATCGATGGAGCCAAGGTCCATTGCGAGCAAAGCCGTGATGACGAAAGGATCGTGATGAACTTGCCTGACTTCGTGCGGGATGGCGTTGTCCACGAGGTCCAAGTTCTGGCGCGGCAAGGCGGCACAGACCTGTGCTTCGAGGCTACGCTGCGCTCGGATTACAGGTACCAGTTGGATGATGACGGGCCAAACCTGTCGGGATGGATCTTTGACGTGTCCGATCCGACATACCCTGTTCAGCTTGCAGTCGAGGCCGATGGCGTTGTCGTCGCCTATGTTTCAGCGGATCTGAACCACGATGACGCGAGTGGGGGCGAGTATCTGAACGGATTTCAAATTGAAACCTCCGGCTTCAACACCTTGGGCAAGACGCGTATCGTCGACATCAAGATCAAGAATACAGATTTCAGTCCGTTCGGAAAATTCCTGATCGGTTTGGATACCTATGGCTACGTCGAGGCGATTGAGACCGATGTGGAAGCCGGTGACCGCTCTCTCGTCGATCGAATAATTCGGCCTGCTCTGGTTGAAGGTATCAGACGGGGAGACGGAAGTGTTTCCATAGACTTGCCCTGGCACAGGACGTCGATAGCCAAACGCTCTCGCCTGCAACGAGCGCCCGAAATTGACGTGATCATTCCGGTATACAAAGGGCGCAAAGAAACGCTCGACTGCATAAAGAGCGCCATCACTGGCCGCGGACAAATAAAGTACAGAGTTGTCATCGTTTATGACGATGGGCCTGATCCGTTGCTCAAGAATGATATTCTTGAACTCGCAGAGGCCGGAGAATTGGAGTTCGTCGATAATCCCGAAAACCTGGGGTTCGTCCGGTCGGTGAACGTAGGCATGTCCTTTTCTCAAGACAACGACGTGGTCTTGCTGAACTCGGACACAGTCGTGCCTCACGGATGGTTGGATCGTCTGTATCACGCGGCCTACACCGATGAACGGATTGGAACGGTTACGGCATTGTCCAACAATGCGACGATTTGTAGTCTGCCAGATATTTCTGGAACGACATCGGTTCCTTACGGAAGCTCCCTGCAAGATCTAGACGCGATCATGCGCAAGGTGAATGCCAGTGAGATAGTCGACTTGCCCTCCGCCCATGGCTTTTGCATGTTCATCAAGCGCGACGCCATAATGGACGTGGGCCTGTTCGACGCTGACGCATTTGGCCGAGGCTATGGCGAAGAGAACGACTTTTCACTTCGTGCTGCCGCGAGAGGCTGGCGGAACGTTGCAGCATGCGATGTCTTCGTTCAACACCTCGGATCGATCTCCTTTGGCGGGGCCATGTCGGATCTCGTCAAGAGCAACTTGAAGGTTCTGGAAAGGCGTTACCCGGACTACCACGACCGGGTCATGGACTTCATCAGACGCGATCCTTTGTCGGTCTACCGGAACAACGTGCAAAAAGAGTTCTGGCGCAACAAGCGTATCGCGGTGCTGGTCAGCCTGTCGGTTGGCGGCGGTGTGGAGAAGCACGTCAAGAATGAGGCTGCCGCGCTTGATGCGGAAGGGGTGTTGCCCTTGATCCTATCCAGGCAAAGGACGATGGCGGGTGAAGTCTATCAGCTTCAATCACACTCGGAAGATGGCGGGCGGCTGACCTATCCTTTTTCGGAGAAGGGATTAGCCGGCGTTATTGCCGACGCGATGGAATTGAAGGTGGAATGGATCACCGTCCACCACCTTCTGGATCTGTCCAAGAAGACCTCGGAAATGATCCAGCGTTGCGGGATACCCTATCAGGTGATCTTGCATGATTACTTCTTTATTTGCCCAAGGATAACCCTGCTGGACGACGCGGCGACCTATTGCGGAATTCCTGACACCTTGGATTGCAACAGGTGTCTGGCCCGTGATGGAAAGCATCCGAACATCGAGCCGAGTTATGACTCCATTGCATATGACATAGAGATGTGGAGAGGCTGGTGGGCCGGCTTTCTTCTTGGGGCGGCGAAGATCTTTGCGCCGTCCGCAGCCACCAAGGATCTCTATGCTCGGGTGCTTCCGGATGTCTCATTTTCGGTTTGGCCTCATGAACGTGTGATACGTTCGGTCGCTTTGTCGCCCGCAGAGCCGGATGCCGCGACGGTTCGGGTGGCCATCATAGGCGCCATCGGGCCCCACAAGGGGTTTTCTAGCCTGCTGGATTTACTGCGCCACGCTGAAAGGTGGGCCAAGAATCTCGAGTTCGTGCTCGTAGGGTTCTCTTCGGAAGACGCACTCATCGCGCGCTACGAGAATATTTCAATGACTGGGCCTTATTCAAGCGAGCAAGCCGCGCAGGTGATCGCGGAGGCGAGATGTGATGTGGCTTTGTTCCTGAGTCCCTGGCCTGAAACCTATTCCTATACTCTGACCGAGGCCCTGGCGGCTGGCCTTACGCCCGTCGTTCTGGATGTAGGAGCCGCACCCGAGAGGCTTAAGCAACTCGACCATGGAATTGTGTTGCCGGCCGATGCAGGCGTCAGGGAGATCATCTCGGGCATTATGAGCGCGAAATCCCAGCCGCCTGCGCGATTTGGCTTCGAATTCAACCCGCTGCGGGACATGGGACCCAAGCCGGTCGTCGATTTGTCAAACCCCCGAACATTGGATCGGCCGGATGGGTATTTTGCGGACGGATGGCTTCGCCGGGAGTCCCGCTGGAACGTATTCCTGCCATTCAATGCTGTGACCTTTGGGGTCGACATCTATGTTCGTGACGACATGTCAGGACAGTTTCTGACGGTTGTCCACGAGGGAAAGAGGCTTGGACGCTTTGGTTTGATCGCAGGCGAGGTCAACACTCTTCAAATGCCTGTGGCTTTCAAAGCCGGCGTTCAGAGGATCAATCTCACCTTCGACTACGAGGCGCCTTTGCACGCTGACGATGTGCGTCAAGGTTCTGCCGTGCTGGCGGGGCTTTCGGTCACCGGATCCAGCCAGACTTTTCTCATGCAGCAAGACCTTGGCTGGCAAGAAAACGAGTGACTGTCGTGGCAGCGTATGCGCTTTCGGTTCGCCGCCATTAGTGCAAGAGATAGAAGGTGCCCGCGAATGCCATTTGGCCTTTTGCTTTTGGGCTACCGCAGGGACTTGAAAATCTCTGCAGCCTCGAACACGTCACGCATCTGCTCGCGGGCTCGGGAAAAGTTGAATCTCTGCTTGGCGACTTTCAGGCCGTTTTCCTGGATCTTGATCCATAGCGCTTCATCATCGTGCAGGCGCGTGATCTTTTCCACCCAATCCGAAGGCTTCTCAGCAATGAGGCAGTCTTCTTCGTCCCGCAGACCGATACCCTCGGCGGCAACAGGACTCAGCACTGTTGGTATGCCGGCAGCCAAGGCACTGAGAACCTTGCCCTTGATACCAGCGCCCGCGAGCAACGGAGCGACAAAGACCCGGTGCGGGTCGTAGGCATCCGCCACATCTTCGACGAACCCGACAGGATTTATCACCGGTGAGGCCAGTTTTCGGACCCGTTCGTCCATGCGAGATCCATAGATGGAGAGCACGATATCGGGTCTCTTCTCCGCAAGTACGCTCATCACGTTCTTGGCGAGCCATTCGAGCCCTTCAATGTTCGGGTGGTGCTGGAAGCTGCCGAGAAAGGAAATGCCCTCTCGCCCGGAACGATCTTTCGGGATTCCAGGAATGTCCAGAACCCACGGACATCTGAGGACACTCACCCTGCCTTCGGACATGGCCTCGATAATCGCCATTTCCGTGTCATTGTAGGACAAGACAACGTCGACGCTGTGCATGGCGGCGAGTTCTTCCTCACGAACGCCCGTGGCTTCCTCGATGCCCTTTTCGCTGTTCTCTGTTATACCTTTTCGCAGCAGGCGCAGGTAATGGAAATCGGCTCCATTCATGATGATCTTCGCGTCGGGAACCAGTTCGCGGATCTTGCCAACCATATTGTTCACGACGTGATAGCGCGTAATGTAAAAGCAATCGAAATCTCGCGCGTGCTCATCGAGGTACGCATGGGGATGCATGTGGTACGGCGCCACGATCATCTCGACGCCCTGCTTCTCCAGCGCATGGGTGTAGTCGCCCATGTAGGCCAGGTTCTCGGGCAGGAAGGTCACCTTGTACCCGAGCGACTGTACCAGCTTGATTTCCTGCAGCGCGGCGTAGCTGCCGGCGTCGCGGTCGGGTGTCGGGGTGGTGTAGTCGATGAAGAGGACCCGGCCGACGATGCCGCGGTCCTTCTCTAGGTCCGGCTTGTGGCCGACCTCGCTGAAGTTGCGGTAGGCCTGTCCCCACTGGCGCTTGAACTTCGGCCGGTTGACTTCCTGGAACCGCTTGAAGCCCGAAGACGTGTCGGTGCCGCTCGTCACGCCTTCGTAGTGGTAGACCACCGAGGAGGGCACGAACCAGGTGGTGTAGCCATGATCGCGGATCTTGAAGGCGAAATCCGTGTCCTCGAAATACATCGGCTCGAGGTAGCTGCTGAGCCCGCCGACCTCGTCCCAGATCTCCTTGGTGGTCATCATCGCGGCGCCCGACAGGTAATCGGCCTGGCGGGCATAGCTGAAGCGCGGATCGGCCGGGTTTTCCAACCGACCGTAGTTCCAGGGATCGCCGGTGCCCCAGATGATGCCGCCGGCCTCTTGCAGCCGCCCGTCGGGGTACAGCAGCTTGGACCCGACCAGCCCTACCTTGTCGAAACGGCCGAAGGCGTCGATCATCTCGTCCAGCCAGCCCGAGGTCGGCTCGGTGTCGTTGTTCAGCAGGACGACGTACTTGCCCCGCGCCTGCGCGGCGCCAGTGTTGCAGGCGCGGATGAAGCGTTGCGCATCCGTGTTGTGGATGACCGTGATGCCCGACACGATCTCTTCGCACTTTGCCGTCTCGTCGGTCGAGCCGTCGTCGACCAGGATCACCTCGAACGTGGCCTTGTTGTGCGCCAGCAGCAGCGCGCACATGCAGGCGTAGGTCACCTTGACCTTGTTATGGGCCGGGATGACGACCGACACGTCGGGCGCCTCGACCTCGGGGAAGGCGAGTGGCTTGATCTTGAGCCCGTCATAGCCCGCCTCGAGCGCGTCGAGCGCGATGGAGAGTTGCTGCGACACCTCTGGGGTCACCCCCGCCTTGGCATGGGCGCGCAGGCTGGTGAAGCGTGCGGGGCTCTGGGCAAAGATCTCGGCCGGATAGGGGCTGCGGCTTTCGCGCTGCAGGTGGTCGAACGGGGTCAGCTGGCGCGGGGCGAGGAACCAGCTGGACCAATAGGTCTGGAACCCCATCTCGTCGCGCACCTCGATCTTGCGGTGCCGGCCGTTGAGAAAGCGCGACGGGATGCGGAACCCGTTGTGCCCGGACTGGAAATCGTAGGGGAAGGCGACCTCGTCATCGATATAGACGACGCCCCGGAAGGCCATGTTGCTTTGGAATTCCAGCAGGTGGCCCCAGTCGGCGCTGAGGCTCAGATGCACGTTCGACGCGCCCGACAGCTCGTACCGCGTGCCCTCGGACACCAGCGCAACCACCGATTTGGCGCCGCGGCGCGAGGCCGGCAGCGCGCAGCGGTGCCAGACCGGGGTCTGGGTCGGCGCGATGACCCGCACGGCCGGGTTCAGCTGCGCGCTTTTCTCGTTGGCGACTGCCAGTTGCGGTTCGGCGATGAAGAAGGCGGCGGAATTGTCGTTTTCGTGCGGGGGCGCCTCGTATTCCAGGATCAGCGACACGCTGATGGGCCCCTTGCGCGGCGTGAACTGCACGCTGGCGCGATGGAACTGGTCCGGCCGGTTGCCACCGGGAAAGCGCGGATCAAAGGGCAGCTTGACCTCGGTCGCGTGCTTGCCATCGGCCTCGGTCACCTCGAGAACCAGCCGCCCGCGCCCACGGTGGGCCGAGAGCTTGGCGTCGAACCGCAGGGGCTCGCCCGTGGCCAAGATCTCGATCTTGCCCTTCAACGGGATGCGCGCGACGCCCTCGACCCGTTCGCCGATGACCCGGTAGGTCGTCCAATGGGCAACCTGCCATTCGCCGAACCCGTCCTGCTGGGTGGGCCAGCCCTCGGGGTCCGGATGGATCGGGAAGGTGACCGGCGGCAGCAGGCCGGCCTTGGCCATATCGACTTTCTCGAGCGTGAAGACCTCGCCATCCGCATCGATGCAGATGTCGCGCCCCTCCAGGTTTCCATTGGCGGCAACGAAGACCTGGCCATCCATCAAGGCGATCTCGCACAGATGGGGCGGCTCGATTATTTCCTTCACCTCTAGTACTCCGGTTCGGTGTCTGTGATGCGCCGGGACCGGCGCCTGCTTGGCGACCTTAGGGCCTTCTGCGGGCAATGGCATCGACAAAGGTGCCTTGTGGGCGTCCCAAAGGGCAAGATGTCGCGCCTCTGCACCCTGGCGCGTCTGGGAGATCCAGCTTCGCATCTGCGCGTCGAGCTGGGCGAGAAAGACGAGCGATTGGCGGTCGGCTTCCTCTCCGTCATAGCCCCGGCCCTCGGGGTGACGGATCAGCAGCGAGGGGTCACGCACAACGGCAAGACCGGCCGCATGGCAATGGGCGCTCGATGCCCAGTCGATGCCCCAGCCGATGTTGTTCGAGCTGTAGTCCAGCTTTTGCAGCCAGGACAGCACGGCCGGGGTCAGCGCCCAGCAGACGCCATCGGTCTGCACCACGTCGATCAAGCCGTCCGGGCGTTGGGTGTCCTTCTGCACGACCGAAGTCAGCCAGGGCGTCCAGTCGAGGTCTGGCGCCCAGATCCCGAGGTCAGGCACCTCGTCCACCGCATTGCGCAGTTGCCGGACCACGGCCGGCCAGTCGTCGAACTGGGCATCGGCATTGATCTGCAGCATCACCGCGTCATGCGGGTTCAGGGTCAGAGAGACCTGGAACTTGCGCCCGAAGAACCAGCTTTGCGGCACCTTATGCCAGGACCCGGGGCCCGTCTCTTCGCGGTCCTGCGCGTTCGAGTAGATGACCGAGAGCTTGTCGACCGCACCGTGCAGGCCCTCGGCCATGGCCCGCGCCTGCGTCTGGAAGCCATCCCAACTGATGATCACTGCGTGGATTGGCTTGGAAGGCATGGGGCCGGGCGGCGTCCTGACTTGTCGATCTTCGATGCGAAACGGCGGTTGAAACGCGAACCACCACCGATAGCAGCCTGCACCTTAATGGCTTCGTGACCGGGCACAAGCCTGCCTCGACGCGGTGCCGGAAATCATCGCGCCGAACCTGCCGCGCCGCCGGAATATTGGACGCATCCGGCGCAGACTTGGGTGCCCAAAGGTTCATGCCACGGGAGTCGCGGCTCACCGCAGGCGGAATCTTACTCATCCAGCGGTTGCTGAAAAGGCGCTTTGTTATTATGTTTCAGCAACTTAAGATCGATCTACCATAAGGAGAATTGCACTTTCTTCTGGAGACCATTAAGGAGACTTGCTACCAGCATTACCTAACCTCTTCACGACCAAGAGCGGGCTGACTTGCGCACGATCGTTTTACACTACCACCTGTTCAAGAATGCAGGCACGTCGATCGACAGCATCTTCAAGGATCACTTTGCGGATGCCTGGGTCACGGCCGAGTTTCTGGCCAACGGAGGGGACAATTCCGACCTGGTCGCGCAATGGATCCAAAGCACGCCTGATGCCGTGGTCTTCTCATCGCACACGGCGATCGGGCCCTTGCCCGAGATCCCAGGCGTCCGGGTCATTCCCGTCCTGTTCCTGCGCGACCCGATTGCCCGTATCATCTCGGCCTACAATTTCGAACGCAAGCAGGCGGTCGACACGCTTGGCACCCAACTCGCCCGTGAGAACGATCTCGAGGGCTACGTACGGGCGCGTCTTGACCGTAAGGGCGACCGGCAATGCCGGAACTTCCAGACCAACCGGCTCGCCGCCTTCCTACCCGGCCCGGACAGCGAACTGGACCGCGCCCGTCGCGCGATGTCGATGCTGCATGAAAAGGGCGTGCTCGGCCTGGTCGAGAATTTCGGCGAGTCCCTCGAGGCGCTGAACCAACGCATGGCCGAGATTGCGCCCTGGTTCCGGGCCAGCCGGGTCAGGAAGAACGTCTCCGGCAAGTCGGGCACCGATTGGAGCGCCGAGTTCGAAACCTTGGTGCGCGCGGCCAATGCCGACGACCTGGAATTGGTCGCCGAAGCCCGTCCCCTCATCGCCGTGCCGTCCTGACGTGCGGCGCAGCTGCTGCGGCCCGGGCCCCGTGATGGATCGCCGATGAAGCTGCTGTTTCACATCGGTGCCGAAAAGACCGGCACGACCAGCCTGCAGAACTGGTGCGCCGCGAACCGCAAGGCGTTGAAAGCGCAAGGCGTTTTCTACAGCAAGGCGCTTGGACATCGGAACCATCTGAAGATCTACCAGGCCAGCCTCGGCCCGACCCGGGATCACCCCGCGTTCCGGCGGCTGGGCCTAGGCGATGTCACGTCCCGCAATGCGTTCCGGGACCAGGTCACTCGTGAATTGGCCGCCGAAAAGGCCCAGGCAGAGGCGGCCGGTTGCCATACCTTTGTCCTGTCGAACGAGCATTGCCATTCGCAGCTGAACACGCAGGCAGAGGTGGACCGCTCGGCCGAGATCGTCGGGCCGATCTTCGACGAGATCGAGATCCTGTGCAGCGTGCGCCCGCAGGTTGACATGGCCGTCTCGCGCTGCTCGACCGCCGCCCGCGCGGGTTTCCGCATCGACCGCGCCTATTTCGAGAGCGCCGCGCAGCTGCGCCACTACTTCGACTTCACCCGGCTCGCCGCGTTCTGGTCGACCGCTTACGGCAAGGAAGCGGTGACCCTCGTCCCCTTCAAGCGGTTCCCTGACTGCATCGACGTGATCAAGGGGCGGTTGGGCCTGTCGGGCGCCCCCGGTTTCACCGCGCCCCTGCGCGAGAACGAGGCGCTGGACATCCGCGTCATCGCCACGCTCAACCTGTTGCGCGACACCCCGGACGCCCTGCCCGGCCCCACGCGCAAGGCGCTTCTGGACACCCCCTGCTTCCAGCGCCTCCAGCCCGGGCCGGAGCTGGCGCGCGCGTTCCAGGCACAGTTCGACGACGCCAATGCCGCGCTGATCGAGAGCTTTGCCGGCTTGGAGTCTGGTGACCTCGATCCTGAGTGGGCGAAGTACGACAAGCCGTCGAATATGGACCGACTCGACGTGACCGGGTCGGAGAACCTGTCGCAGCTGATTGGCTACATCCTGGATCTGAACCAGAAAAAGACCACATCTGCTTCGTAGCGCATCTCGTCTCGCCGCCAAGCCCGCAAGCGCAGCATGACCTGCCGCCTGTTTCAGTGCCAGCCGGGTTCGATTGCCAGCAGTCCGGCGGCAACAGCAGCGCGAGCACTGTTCAGATCGGGATAAGTCTGCCTGGTCCTGCGACCCTCCGGCCCGAGCTCTAACTAGAGAACCTCAAGGTTGTAGTCAGAACTTCTGCCAGCCGCGCTCCAAGGCCTCGGCGTAAGTCGCAGTAAGGCGCGGATACTTTTCGGCGAGAAAGGCGCGCGTCTCGTCGCTGACGATGACCTTTTCCTTGATGTGCCGAGAGGTGTTCCGATGTTCCATCTTCGACAGGTCGAAGGCCGCGTGATGTCCGAACCTGTGCTGCAGGTAGTTGTTCAGATGGTCCAGCGCGACGATATCCAGCCGCGCGAACCCATGCGGCCGGTAATAATCGGCGATCTCGTCGTCGGTCATGTTGTAGAAGTCGGCGCCGCGCACGAACTCATCGAACGTGCCCTCGACTGCCAGCCTCGGCGCGCCAGACAACTTGCTTTCGGATTGGCCACGCCACTTCCAGACTGCAGGTTTCTGCATGTGCTTGTAGTAGGACACCATCAGCGACACCGGATCGCGCGCTATGGCGAATGCGCAGGCCGGCGGCGCGAGCCCCGCTGCCTCGATCTCTTTCATCGCGGCGTCGCAGGTCCCATGGCGACGCCCGGCCACGAACCGCATCTTGGTGCGCGCCTCATCCGTCGCCGGCAGGGAAAAGGTGTGCTCTTTCGCCCGGGCCGGCGCGAAGACCGTCACCGGGCCATCCAGAGCGTTGACCAGGAACCGGACGACCGACATGCCGGCCGTCTTCGGCACATGGATGAAAAGCGCGTCTTCGTGGTACAGCATGTGTCCGTCTCAACCGATTCCGTTCAGTCCGCAGGGATCTGCGCCCGGTGGCGGCGACGGGCGGCTGTCACTTGCTGCGCAGCAAACCCTGAAGGTACTTGCCATAGTCGTTCTTGGCCAGCGGCTTCACGACCTCTTCGAGTTTCTCGGACGAAATCCACCCGGCTTCAAACGCAATCTCTTCGGGACAGCCGGTCTGCAGCCCCTGCCGCTTTTGCAGCGTCCGCACGAAGTTGCCCGCGTCCAGCAGGCTGCCATGCGTTCCCGTATCCAGCCAGGCATAGCCGCGGCCCATGCGTTTGACGTCCAGTGCGCCTTCGTCGAGGTAGCTTTGCAGCAGGTCCACGATCTCGACCTCGCCGCGCGGGGACGGCTTGATTGCCCGGGCCCGCTCGGAGGCCGTTCCATCGACGAAATAGAGCCCCGTCACCGCGAAGTTCGACGGCGGCACGGCGGGTTTTTCGACGATCTCGGTGACCCGGCCTTCGGGCGTCATGGCGACGACGCCGTAGCGCTCGGGGTCCGAGACGCGGTAGCCGAAGACCGTGCCACCGGTTTCGCGCTTATCCGCGTCCTTCAGCAGCTCGGGCAGCCCGTGGCCAAAGAAGATGTTGTCGCCAAGAACCAGAACCGACGGCCCGCCGGCCAGGAAATCCTCGGCCAGGATAAAGGCCTGCGCCAGACCGTCCGGCGAGGGCTGGACGATATAGGTCAGGCTGATGCCCCATTGAGACCCGTCCCCCAGAACGCGCTTGAACTGGTCCTGGTCGTGGGGCGTGGTGATGATCGCGATCTCGCGGATGCCGGCCAGCATCAACACGCTCAGCGGGTAGTAGATCATCGGCTTGTCGTAGATCGGCATCAGCTGCTTCGAAACGCCGATGGTGATCGGGTAGAGCCGGGTGCCAGAGCCGCCGGCGAGGATGATGCCCTTGCGCTGTGTCATGTGATGTCGTCCGATGTCTTGAATGTTTCCGGGAAAAGCAGGTCGCTCGGGCCGAACAGCTCGCGGTAAAGCTGGCCGTCGCGGTCATAAATGCGGCCGACCTGGTCGGCCAGCGTGGTGTCGTACAGGCTGGCGTGTGTCGGCACCTGGCCGGCGCGCCGCATCTCGGCCAGCTGGTACAGCGGCGTGTCAGAGAAATCCCCTTCGACCGGGCTCAGCCCGTCGGTGCCGTGGTTGGTCAGCTTGCGGGCGTCCTGAATGGTCATCCCGGCGCCGGCCTCGATGTCCTTGATGGATCCGCCGAACTGTTCAAGCGGCACCCAGAGATCGTAGTCCTCGTAGACGAGGAAATCGACCTGGGGGCGCCAATGCAGATCGAACTTGAGGATCCCTTTCTTTTCCAGCAGTCCCACGAACTCCCGAAAGGTGAACATGTCCGGGTCGATCCCGTCGCGCGTCACCCCATGCAGCATCCAGAATTCGGGCCGGCGCCCCACCAGCTTGTCCAGAAACACCGAGGCCAGCCGGGCATGCGGGCAGCGCAGGATCGTGAAGGTGAACGGCGCCGTCACCAGCTCGCGCAGCGAGGCGCAGAAGGTCTGGTTGTTGTTGTGGATCCAGGTCCAGTCCTCGAGGCTGTCGATGCAGCGATTGGCCATGGCGAGGCTCACGCGCATGGTCGAACAGGCGTTCTTGGGGATGAAGGAATAGACCGCCCCCGAAGGATAGACGCAAAGCGCATGACGCGCCGCAAAGCCATGGGCCGCGTTCTGGCCCAGTGGCTTGAGGCTTTGGCGCGCGTATCTCAGCAGGCGGTCGGCCATGGGTTACGCCTTGGCCCCGAGCGCGGTCATCGCACGGTCGAGCCCCTCGCGCCAATCCGGCCGGGGGATCCCAAAGACCGCCTCGGTCGCACTGCAATCCATCTGCGAGTTCAGCGGGCGGGTCGCGGGCGTCGGGTAATCCTTGGTCGCGATGCCCGAGACGGCGACGGTGCGGCCCGCCTTGGCAAAGATCTCGCTGGCGAAGTCCTTCCAGCTGACCTCGGGCGTGCCGCCGAAATGGTAGGTGCCGCTCTTGGACGGGTCCTCCAGCAGCTGCCGGGCAATCTCGAGGCAGGCAGCGGCGATGGCATCGGCCGGGGTCGGCCCGCCGATCTGGTCATCGACGATGGACAGGGCATCGCGAGTCTCGCTCAGCCGCAGCATGGTCTTCACGAAATTCGCGCCATGGGCCGAGAAGACCCAGGAGGTCCGCAGGATCGCATGGGTGCCCACTGCCCCGCGCACCGCCTCTTCGCCCGCCAGTTTCGTGCGGCCGTAGGCGCCCAGCGGGCCGGTGGGGTCGGTGGGCGTCCAGGGGTCCGTGCCGCCGCCCTCGAACACGTAATCGGTCGAGATATGGACAAACGGGATGCCCAGCCGAGCGCAAGCCTCGGCCATCGCGCCGGGGGCGGCGCCGTTGACCAGCGCGGCGGTCTCTTCCTCGGATTCGGCCTTGTCGACGGCCGTCCAGGCGGCCGCGTTGATGACGGCGGTGGGCGATGCCGCCTCGATCGCCGCCGCGCAGGCCGCGGGGTCGGTCAGGTCGGCTGCCTCGCGGCCCAGGAACACGGCGTCCGGCGCCAGGGCCTGCAATTCCGTGGCCACCTGGCCGGTCTTGCCGAAGACGAGAATACTCATGCCTTCGTCCCCAGCCGCTGACCCACGCCCGTGCGCTCAAGCAACGGGCGCCACCAGGCCTCGTTCGCGAGATACCAGGCGACGGTCTTTTCCAGCCCCTGCTCGACCGTGACGCTCGGCCGCCATCCCAGCTCGGCCCGGATGCGGCTCGGGTCGATGGCATAGCGCGCGTCATGGCCGGGGCGGTCCGTGACGAAGGTGATCAGGTCGGAATAGGGGGTCTCGCCCGGTTTCAGCCGGTCGAGGATCTCGCAGATCGTCTGCACCAGCTGCAGGTTGGTCCGTTCGTTCTCGCCGCCGATGTTGTAGCTGCGGCCCAGCTCGCCCTTTTCGATCACCGTCAGCAGCGCGTCGGCATGATCCTCGACATAGAGCCAGTCGCGCACGTTCGACCCGTCGCCATAGATCGGCAGCGGCCGGCCATGCAGCGCGTTCAGGATCACCACCGGGATCAGCTTTTCGGGGAAGTGATACGGGCCGTAATTGTTCGAGCAATTCGTCAGCACCACCGGCAGCCCGTAGGTCTCGTGCCAGGCCCGAACGAGATGGTCGCTGGCGGCCTTGGAGGCGGAATAGGGACTGCGCGGATCGTAGGGCGTGGTCTCGGTGAACTGCCCGGTCGGTCCGAGCGAGCCGAAAACCTCGTCGGTCGAGATATGGTGAAAGCGGAAGCTGTCCGGCTTGCCTGCGTCCTGCCAATACGTCCGGGCGGCTTCGAGCAGGGTGTAGGTGCCTTCGACATTGGTCTTGATGAAGGCGCCGGGCCCGTCGATGGACCGGTCCACATGGCTTTCGGCCGCCAGGTGCATGACCGCGTCGGGCTTGTGCTGGGCGAAGACCCGCGCCAGCTTGGGCCCGTCGCAGATATCGACCTGCTCGAAGGCATAAAGCGGGCTGTCCGCCACGCCGGCGACATTCTCGAGGCAGGCGGCATAGGTCAGCACGTCGAGGTTGACCACATCGTAGCCCCCGGCCACGGCCTGCCGCACCACGGCCGAGCCGATGAACCCGGCGCCGCCGGTGACGAGGATCTTCATGCTTCCTCCCAGGTGAAGGGCGACACCCAGTCTGCGAAAGCGGGCGCCTTGGCATCCTTGTCCGACAGCAACGCCTTGCCTTTATCCACGCCCCAGTCGATCCCGAGAGAGGCGAAATGCACGGCCCCGTCGCATTCGGGCGCGTAGTGATCGGTGCACTTGTACACGATCTCGGTATCGGGCTCGCGCGTAACAAAGCCATGAAGGAAACCGGCGGGAATCCACAGCTGACGGCCATTCTCGGCGCTCAGCTCTTCGGCCACCCAGTTGCCGTAGGTCGGCGAGCCCTTGCGCGCATCGACCGCGACATCCAGCAGCCGCCCCCGGCCGCAACGCACCAGCTTGCCCTGCGCATGGGGCGGCGACTGGTAGTGCAGCCCGCGCACCGTGCCGACATCGACGCTGAGCGAATGGTTGTCCTGCACGAACTCGGGCAGGTCGAGACCAGCCGACCTCAGGGTCTTGACGTTCCAGCTTTCGCTGAACCATCCACGCGCATCTCCGAACCGGCGCGGTTCCAGGAGATAGACGCCGGGGAGAATGGTTTCCGTAATTTGCATGTAAGTCTCAAATACGCTGTTGAGTTGGCTTCTTGGGTCGATGATCGTGCTGGCAGTGTCAAGGGCAGCCTTGAACCAATTCACCCTCTTTAGGGGTGCACAACCCTTTGCGCGTGATCAGTAAGCGCATCGCATCGGTTCAAATCATAATGGCGCTCGTGAAGTACTCTCAAACGCGGGTGCTTGGACTTTCCAAGGCAGCCGAAATTGCGACAGAGCGCGCAGACGTGGATTGCCAGGAAACGTTTTGTCCGGGTTCGCCTGAGGCTCGTCACCGAGATCACATGGGCTTGTTGGTCTGGCGCTATTGGTGTCTGTGTGTCGCGGCCTCAACAGGCGCGTTTGACCAATGCGACCTGGTTGCCTTGTAAGACAACATGGTATGAAAGCAGATCGTTCGCGACAACTGACGTGCGGGATAGATCTGAATGCCTTCGGCCAGTTGCCCATCCGGCATGATGGCAATGCGGGCAAAAGCGCGAGTCAATGCCCCTGGCCCGGTCGCAAGCCACAAGCTCTCGCCGCTGGTTGAATGGAATGCATGTGCCGCGTCATCAAGCGCGGCGCGAATGATCGGGTCCTTGGGCGCAACCGCGATGAAATTGTTGCCCACGCTCATGACGTTTTCCTGGTAGCCCACAAATCTCAGCTCCGGATCCACGACTTCCGACAGCCGGCCGACACATCTGTCGTCCGCATCCAAGTAGATACCACCTTCGTGCCAAAGCAGTGCCAGGCGCAGAATGTCGGACCTTCCCGCTGGATGCGGGGCCAGCCGAAAGCCTCGAAGGGCTGCGTCTTCCCCTTTGTCTCGCAAGTACCGGACCGCCCGGACGTCGTCAAAAAGGTCAAAGTCATACCCCGGATTCAGGCTCCGGTTCCACATGACCAGATCCGCCACATCCTGCGGCAGGTCGGTTGTATCCCAGAACTGGAAGACCTGTGGCGGTATGGTGGGACGTTCAGGATCACGGCGAACATTGCGCGACGTCGCTCCGATGCGCCCGAGCCGATTCAAGGCGGCCATCGCGCTGATCGCCGCCGGCGTATTCGTCGGCTCCTGATCGAGCTTGGACAGGAAGTGCAAGAGTGCCGAGTTTTGGTCGGACGTCGCTGCGCAATGGGCCAGATCTTCCGGGCTGCAGAAAAGTCGGTACTCGTTCAAGATCTGTCCAGGCAAGGACGTCAGGATCTTGTCGCTGACCAGGCCGCTGGCATCTCTCAATTTTCTCAGTCTGTTGCGGTGCGCCATGCTGCGGGCCGCGTCTTCCAGTTGCCCAAGAAGCGTTTCGATTCTCGCGCGCAGTTCCCAAACGAGCAGATTGGACGGGTCTCGTTCGGCCAGCTCTTTCAGGCTCTTGACGGCATCCGCGAAGTCACCCTTCTCGAACGCGATTTCACTTTGAACCCGGCCTTTCTGGATGTCGTTTCTCGTTCCGTCATCCGGAATGGAAGCAAGGAGCCACTGAGCTTTCTCGAGATCTCCCATCTGTAGATGGTCGTTCGCAAGCTGAAGGATGATCGGGACATCGCCGGGGTTAGCACCAAGGTAATTTTCCAGGGTTTCTATGGCCGCAGTCAAATCACCTAGCCGCCGTTGCCCCAGGGCAAGGAGGCTCGTCTGCTCAGATGTGCGCGAGGACGGGGCGATGGAAGACAGGAGCGCGACGGCCGCGGTACCCTCCTTTCGCTGCATGTGAATTCTGGCCTGTTGGAGAAGGACACCTGCATTGTCGGGCGCCAATTGACGGCAGGCTCGCATCGCTTCGTCACAGGCGTCGAGCTCGCCACAAAGATTGAGATTGTGCGCGGCAAGCAGTAGCAGGCCAAGCTGAGATCCCGGTGTCGTCACGATCGACTTGCACTCAAGGACAATCTCCTCCCGCAGTTCCAAGGCCATCATGGCTTGCCACTTGAGCGTTTGCAGATGGAGATGATCGGGCTTGGCAAGGAGACCGGCCTTGGCAAACGACAGCATCGCCTTGAACTCACCCAAAGCGCCGCTGGCCCGGGCGCCCAGAACACTGTGCCATGCGCGATGCACGTCCGGCACGGCATAGCTGTTCAGAAGGTCCAGAGCGTCGCGCGCCGCGCCTCTGGTCACCTTCATCTGTGCCAGTTGCAGAACGACTTCAGTCAAAGGGGTGATTGCCTCTTCCAAGAAGGCTTCGGCTTCGTCAGCGCGCCCCATGGAAAACAAGATGCGGCTCCGCACCATTCTCAGGCGAGGGCTGTCGACCAGTGTCTTTAGCTGCTGCTGAACCAGGTACAATGCATACTGTGGAGAAACCAACTCTTGCGCCTGCTGAATGATGCCCGCCTTCTTCCAAGGCGTCTCGGCACGATCGACCGCGGCCTCCAGGTAGGTTCGGCTCTTTGCGGTCTGACCCAGCGCCACATGGGCTGTCGCGATGGCGAGCAGGGCCTCCTCTCCCAGCAGGTCATTCGGGATTGCAGCCGCAGCCTCGAGAACACCTGCCGGGTCGCCGCGGCCCGCCAGGTCGAGAAGTTCTTGGATCTGCAACTCGGCTGCTTTCTGGGGCGCGCTGTCCATTGTCAGACCCACCGCTTCCCAGGGTGCGGTGAGTAGCGCGGGCTTTGCGCCGCCTCTCTATTTCGTCTGGTCATCTGGCCACGATCCAAAATTGCTGCCTCTTTCGCATCGTTAGCAACACAAGGCCGCGTGCGTGAGCCCTGCTGCCGAGCGCCTGGCGAGTATTTGCCCGTTCGGGGTCAGGATGATGCTGTCTGAGGCCGAAGTCCAGATGATGCACGGGCTAGGCCTTACCGAAGGATGATCAAAAACACCTGCCGATAGTGCCCCGCGGCGTGGTGTAGGAGCGCCGACCTTCGGAGAGGTCCGGGTCTGATCAGGATGCCACCGCGGGCAACCTGACGGTGGGATTGTCGGTGACACGAGCCAGGGTTTCAAGCGACATATACCGCCGCGCCACCGCCCACTCGTCATTGGTCTCGAGCATCAGCGCGCCGACGAGGCGCACGATGGCGGCATCGTTTGGGAAGATCCCGATGACATCGGCGCGTCGTTTCACCTCTCGGTTCACCCGCTCCAGCGGATTTGTGGATGCGATCTAGGTCCAGTGTTCGCGGGGGAAAGACATGTACGCGAGGACATCGTCCCGTGAGGCATCCAGTAGCGCGCCGAGCTTGGGTTGTTTTTCACGAAGCGCATCCGCCACGATGGTCCACTGGGCCTCGGCATCGACCTTGCTCTCCTGGGCGAAGATCGTCTTCAGCATCGCCGCCACTGCAGTGCGCTGTTTCGTCGGAGCGTGCGCCAGGGCATTGCGCATCCAGTGGATACGGCAGCGCTGCTGGGTCGCGTTGAATACACGCCGTGCAGCCGCTCGCAGGCCCTTGTGGTCATCGGCGATCACCAACTTCACCCCTCGCAGGCCCCGGTCGGCAAGGCTGCGCAGAAAATCCGTCCAGAAGGTTTCAGCTTCGGACGGGCCGGTGGCCACGCCCAGCACCTCGCGCTTGCCGTCCTCGTTCACGGCCACAGCGAGTATCACCGCCTTGCTTATGATCCGTCCGCCTTCCCTGACCTTGAGATATGTGGCGTCGAGCCAGAGATAGGGCCACGCGCCTTCCAAGGGGCGGGCCAAGAAGGCGTCGACCCGCTCGTCGATTTCCATGCACAGCCGACTGACCTGGCTCTTGGACATGCCACCAGCCCCAATGGCCTTGACCAGGTCATCGACCGACCGCGTGGAAATGCCATGAACGTAGGCCTCCTGGATCACCGCCACCAAAGCCTTCTCCGCCGTCCGTCGGGGCTCCAGGAAGCTGGGGAAATAGCTGCCCTTGCGCAGCTTCGGGATCTCCAGTGCGATCCGGCCGGCTCGCGTATCCCACTCACGCTCCCGGTATCCGTTCCGCTGGGCCTCGCGCATCGGCGAGCGCGTGCCCTTGGCTGCGCCAGTCCGCGCTTCGATCTCGGCCTCCATGATGCGCTCGGCGGCAAAGGCCAGCATCTCGCGCACGAGGTCGCCATCAGCCTGCTTCTCAACCAGCTCCATCAGCGCCATTCTGTCGTCGGTCATCGTTATCTCCGTTTCAGGTTTCAGGTCTCGCAACCCAAACCTTCTTCGAAGATCGACGGTGACCGCCAGCGCCGCCTGTGGCGCCGCTCGCGGCTTCCTACACCACGCCCCGGGGCACTATCCACCTGCGCGAGGAGCCACTAGTGAGCGATGCACCGGCTTACCGCATCTCACAGCGCACACGACCAGCCTGCTTGCAGGCCAGCCTGGCGATTGCACAGCGGCTACGTCCACTTCGCGCCCGAAAATGTGCCACAAACACCGGACCGCTCCCCGAGACTACACAGAATGGTTGCATTTGAACTTTACAGCGGGCCATAAGATCCTTGCGTGACGGACGGATACAAAACTGTGTACTGACCGCTTCGCCACCGCCCACAGAAGCGACCAATTGGCTTAGCTATGAAGCACTCTCATTCGCAGATCTTGACGTTCTTTGCGTCCGGCAACCCGAGTGGTTAGACGACATGCAAGATGCCTCAAAATGACGGTCTCCACGGTCGTCGGATGTCCGGTCATGGTCGGGCTATTTTGACAGCCTCGCTTATGGCATCGCGAGTTGTTGAGATGCATGGATACTGCATGTTCAGAAGACCCCACCTTATGGATTATCGATGACTGAATTCCCAGAGCTGATCCTGCATATCGGCACAACCAAGACAGGATCCACCGCAATACAAGTAGCGCTGCGAAAAAGCTCGGACTCTCTTGCAAAGGACGCTGCAGCGTTCTTGGGTATTTCCCTAGAAAATGTTCAAGAAGCGCGTGCCTATCCGTGGTGCCAACCGGGCGATGCGGGAAGATTGCTGGCCGGTGATTTTGCAAAGCGCGAAGAGCAGGTGGCAGCAGTGGTTCTTGCGGCTCTGACGCGGCTGCGCCAGCAAGGCGTGCAAACAGCAATATGGAGCAATGAGGCATTTTTTGGCAATGCCAAGATCATACCACTGATCAAACGCCTTCGCGATGCCGGAGTTCGAGTGAGGGTCATCATCTACATCCGACGGCATGATAAATGGGCACTGAGCGCCTATGTTCAGTTTGCACTCAAGGGCAAAGACTATTCAGGGCGAGTCAAGAAGTTCGCTGACTGGGCTGCCCCCCGTTCCATTAAGGCGCCTTTCTTGCGGAGATGGCAGGACGCTTTTCCTGGACTTGTGGAATTGTACAATTTCGACGTGATCGACGACGTAGTCGACCATTTTTGCCGGATTGTGGGTTTGGTGGGCGTCGAAGGCGGCCGGGCCAACTCTGCGCCGTCCAACGCGTTGCTGTCAGCCTGGTTGGTGCACAATGATCGTAGCAATGATAGTGTTAAGCCACTTGCTTTTCGCAAGCTAGGTAAAGCGCTTGATATTTTGGGTCCACTAGAAACCGGACACCCGAAGACACCGCCTCTGGCGGAGTTGTACCCTTCCGAGCAAGATCTTCGCAGCCTTTTGACGAACGTTTCCGACGATCTCGATGCAGTGAATCAAGTCTTGGTCGAACAGGGTGAGCCGCCGTTGGATGTCTCGAATGTCTCGGTCAGGCAAGCAACAGTAGACAGCTGGGAACTGGACCAGATCCTTTTCCAAGCCGTGTTCAGCCTTCAGCGTCAAGTGTTTGAGTTGCAAGATGAACTTGAGAAGGTCAAGGCGAATAGATCAACGGAAAGCTCTTCGACGCCATGAGGGCAATTTCCAAGAACTTTAGGCGCTGACCTGCCCCCGTTCGGCGCTCGGCTACCAGATCCCCGCCGCCTATTCCATCCCATGTTCCCTCCTCGCAATCGGGCAATTGTCACCTTCCGGCTTTGGTTTCAGCTGGATTAGCGCCGGGGGTCAGAGCACTGCCACCGAAGTCAGCTCTCACCAGTACCGCCTCTCTGTCACGCTCCCCGCCCGGCTGACGTGGCGAAATGCCGCACGGCTTGATTGACGGCTGAAACAATCGCCCCTCATACTCGCACCACTATAGCGCGAGGCGCCGGGTGTGCTGGTTCTGAACCGTGGGCGACCCCGACAGGATCACGGTTGGTCTCGCGCGGCTTTCAAAACCACCTAGGGGGTGATCATGTCCGTTTGGATCAACGAATTTCACTACGACGACAACAGCACGGACGAGGGCGAGTTCATCGAGATCGCGGGCCTCGCGGGTTTCGATCTGACCGGCTGGTCCATCGTGCTTTACAACGGGTCCAGCAGCGTCCGCGCGCCCTATGACACGCTGTCCCTCGACGGGCTGACCATCGACGACGAGGGCGACGGCTATGGCGCGGTCTTCGTCGATGCGACCGACATGCAGAACGGCGGGCCGGACGGGCTGGCGCTGGTCGACAATCTGGGCACCGTCATTCAGTTCCTCAGCTACGAGGGCAGCTTCGAGGCGCTGAGCGGCCCCGCCGCCGGCATGGTTTCGGTCGATGTCGGCGTGGCCGAATCGAATGCCACGCCCGAGGGGCAGTCGCTTCAGCTGGCCGGCACCGGCAGCCTTTATGCCGATTTCGCCTGGACCGGGCCGGCCACGGCCACGCCCGGCACGCTCAACACCGGCCAGACCCTCCTGGCCCCCGGCCCCGTGCTGGTCGCGGCCGAGGATTTCGACGGCGGGGCGCTCAACCTTGTCGCGGGGTTCGACCCCGCAACCGACAACCTCGACGGCGGCGCGGGCGACTGGTTCGGCGTCGGCAGCATCGGCGCCTGGCCGCAATCCTCGGTGCCGTTCAGCCTGACCGATGACACCGTCGCCGATGTCTCGGGCGGCGGCGTCTTCGCCGCCGATGCCGAAGGCATTTTCGGCCAGAACCGCGACCTTGCCGACGCCTTCTTTGGCCTGTCGGATTCGGACGAATTCGGCGCCGCGCAGACCGCAAGCTGGACCTTCGACATCTCGGGCTACAAGGACCTGATGCTGTCCATCTCCATGGGCGGGATCTCGGATTCCAGCTTCATCGGCTTTTCCTCCACGACCGATGCAACCTTTATCGTGTCCATCGACGGCGCCGCGGCGCAGACGGCCTTTGACCTTGATGCAGTGGACAACACCTTCGGCCACACCACGCGGCTGATGGACGCCGGAACCGCCTCGGGCGGCGGGCGGCTGCTGACGGTGTCGGGCGACAATGCCGTCACCAAGCTCAGCGCCGAGGATGGCAGCACGGCGGCCGATACCTTCCTCGACAAGGCGACGGTGGACACCGGCCTGCTGGACACCTTCCAGACCGCGATCACCGGCACCGGCGCCACGCTGACCCTGACCCTGACGGCGGACATGCCGTTCGAAGCCATGGCCTTTGACGACATCCGCATCACCGGCACTTCGGCCCCGATCACCGGCGGGATTTATGCCATCGAGGCCCTGGACGCCGACAAGCCCGAGGGCGAAGCCGGCGCCACCGACTTCACCTTCACCGTCACCCGCAGCGGCGACACCTCGGGCGCGGGCACGGTCGACTGGGCCGTCTCGGGCGATGTGGATGCGGCCGATTTCGGCGGCACGCTGCCCTCGGGCACGGCCAGTTTCGCGGCCGGAGAGACCGAGACCACCGTCACCATCCAAGTCAGCGGCGACACCGATGACGAGGGCGACGAGGACTTCACCGTCACCCTGTCGAACCCGACAAACGGCGCCATCGCCGGGGCCAGCGCCGCCGGCCGCATCGTCAACGACGACTTCGAGATCACGCTGATCAGCGAGATCCAGGGCAATGCCGCGACCTGGGGCGAACAGTTCGGCCGCACCGATGCCACGCCCTTCTTCGGCGCGACAGTCGCCGTCTCGGCCGTGGTCGTGGGCGATTTCCAGGAAGGCGACGGCAATTTCGGCGGCTTCTACCTGCAGGAGGAAGACGGCGACGCGGACGGCGACGCCACCACCTCCGAAGGCATCTTCGTCTTTGACGCCGGTGTCTCGACCGGCTGGAACGTCAACGTCGGCGACACCGTCACGGTGATCGGCACCGCCACCGAGTTCTTCGGCGAGACCCAGCTGAACGCCACGCAGATCATCGTGGAAAGCAGCGGCAACGCGCTGCCGACCGCCGCCACCATCACCTTCCCCATCGCCGAGACCATCGTAAACGGCGACGGCCAGGTGATCGCCAACCTCGAGGCCTACGAGGGGATGCTGGTCACCCTGGGCCAGGACATGACCGTCGCGGACCTCTTCGACTACGGCCGCTTCGGCGAGATGGGGCTGTACGCCGATGGCCGGCTCGAGACCTACACCCAGAGCAACACGCCCAGCGTGACGGGGTTCCAGGACTACATCGACCTGGCCGCGCGCAACACGGTGACGCTGGATGACGGGTCGACCTGGCAGAACCCCTTTACCCTGCCCTACCCCGACGGGTCCTATGGCGTGATGGACGGGCTCAGCTCGGGCGATACGGTGTCGGACGTGACCGGCGTCGTGCGCTATTCGCGCGGCTCGGGCAGCCTCGGCGACGAGAATTACCGCATCAACCCGACCGCGCTGCCCACCTTCACCGACACCAACCCGCGGCAGGAAACCCCGCCGGACGTGGGCGGCAGCCTCAAGGTCGCGTCCTACAACGTGCTCAACTACTTCAACGGCGACGGCATGGGCGGCGGCTTCCCCACCTCGCGCGGCGCCGACTCGGCCGAGGAATTCGCCCGCCAGCAGGAAAAGCTGGTCGCCGCGCTCTCGGCCATCGACGCCGATGTGGTCGGGCTGATGGAGATCGAGAAAGACGGCTACGGCCCGCAATCGGCCATCCCCTCGCTCGTCGATGCGCTGAACGCCGCGATGGGCGCGGGCACCTATGCCTATGTCGATCCGGGCGTGGCGAGCCTCGGCAGCGACGAGATCGCGGTCGGCTTCCTCTACAAGCCCGGCACGGTGGCGCTGGTCGGCGCCTCGGCGATCCTCGACAAATCCGTCGATGCGCGATTCGACAGCGACAACCAGCGCCCCAGCCTCGCCCAGACCTTCGAGGAGATCGCGAGCGGCGAGACCTTCACCGCCGTGGTCAACCACCTGAAGTCCAAGGGCAGCCCGGTCGACGGCGTGGCCGGCGATGAGGACCAGGGCGACGGCGCCGGCAATGCCAATACCACGCGGACCCTCGCGGCCGAGGCGCTGGCCGACTGGATCGCCACCGACCCGACCGGGTCGGGCGACAGCGACGTGCTGGTGATCGGCGACCTCAACAGCTACGCGATGGAGGATCCGATCCAGGCGCTGCTGGCCGGCGCGGATGACAGCACGGGCACGGGCGACGACCTGGTGAACCTCGCGCCCGTCACCTACACCTATGCCTTCCCGCTCGACCTGTCGACGGCGGGGCAGGTGCAGGGCTACGGCACGCTCGACTATGCGCTCGGCACGGCCAGCCTGGCCGCGCAGGTCACCGGCGCCGCGGCCTGGCACCTGAACGCGGACGAACCCTCGACCATCGACTACAACACCGAGTTCAAGCCCGACAACGCCGACCTCTACGCCGCCGATGCCTTCCGCTCCTCGGACCACGACCCCATGATCGTGGGGCTCGACCTTGCCCCCGACGCGCTGGTCGCAAGGCTCGACTTCGAGGGGCGCTTCCCGCGCCAGCATGCCGATTACACGCTGGACGGTGACCTGGTCGCGACCCAGCGGCTCAAGCTGCTGGACAAGTCGGTGGACCTTGGTGCCGCCGGTGTCACGATCGAGGCGGTCTCGGGCGCATCCAAGCACGCCTTCGTCACCAGCTGGGGCCAGGGGCTCGGGGTGGCGGTGCTGGGAGGCTCTTCGGTCTTTGCCGGCCGCAACAAGGTGATCGACGGCGACGAGGTGTTGCGGTTCACGCTGGACGAGGTCGACGGCCTTGGCGACGCGCTGGCCGCGAGTTTCGAGTTCGGCAAGACCCGGGGAACCGGCGACGCGGTGGTGTCGCTTTACGACGACGGCGCGCTGGTCGACAGCTTCGTCATCACCCCGGGCGCGGATGGCATCGCCTTCGACCTGCCTGGCACAGCCGATTTCGACATGGTCGAACTGGGCGTGACCGACGACTTCGCCTTCTCGCTCGAAGCGGTGGAATTCCTGCGGATCGAGGGAGATGTGCTGGTGGTCTGATCACCTTTTCGGCGGATCAAGGGGCCGGGCACCTGGCGGTGCCCGGCCCCTTTTTCATGCGAGACACGCGTTGCCCGGGGAGCTTGCCTGCACGATGCATCGTGCAGGCAAGCTCCCCGGGCAACGCGTCCAGTCCTACACACCATCATGCACTCCTTGTCCGTCACCAAGAGGTACCGGATTATTCCAATGAATGCTTTGCGACCGATCATGACCCGGCCAGGAACATCGGACCTTTAACGAATGCGCCGGTCGCGTCACGTGGCAAGCCGGCATGACTCGCGCCGGCCAAACCGGCGCCTTTTCCAGGATGGGCTGAGCTTACGATCAGACCGCCTGGGCAGTGAAAGTGGGACCGGGGAAGACCTCGACAAGATCGCCGCGGCCTGTCGCGAAGCCGCCTGTCCCATTCAGCGCCATGAAGACCTTCAACGTCGAGCCCCATAAAGACCCGCGGCCCCGCTTAAGCTCTGGTTCATTGGATGTCCCAACGATCGTGTCGTGCATATCGCGCGACAGCGGCAATGTCCGGCCGGATCATCGGGGTTTCTGAACAGACTCAGAGCCAAGGTCACCAACTTCCACCTCGACCGGGCTTGCCCGGTTTGGTATGGACTATCTTGAGTGCGCAGGATGCGCCCGCCCCCCGGTTCGGCCAGTCGGCCGAGCAAAAAGGCCCGGTGCATGCATCCTGCTACGAACTCCATCTCTGGAATCTCTCGCGGAGTCACCATCCGGGCTCGTTTCCGTTGCCTGACCACTTGGGCCTCGGAAACGGCAATCGCGTGGTTTCGACCTCCCGTTCTCCGCCCGCTTGCAAGACCCAAAAAACGTGGAGCCACCGACTGGCGGCCGTCGGACAAATCAAGCCGTCTATTCCTCGGGGACATCACCCGGCCCTGCAGATGCTTGGCTCAGCCCGGCCCTGCGAGATACACGGAACTAAACCCGCCCGGGCTCGCGCTCGGGGGACTGCACTGAAAGGTGCGGGACGGGCGATAAGCCCGTGGGCAAGCGTCTGGCCAACGATATCGGCACCGTGTGGATACGAGGAACAGCGCTGAGACTTGCACCTGGTGGTGGGGGGGCAAGTACGGGTGGCGGGACTGCGCCCAAATTCAAATTTCTACCTTAGATTGCTTTTCAAGCTCGGCCGCTCGCCTAGGCGTCCCCTTGGCAAGAATGATGAACTTCGCCCCTCTCCGCCGCTAACTCAGAGCGCGCGCCGCGGTCTTTCGGAGCAGCCACAGAAAGCGACGACATGCCCGTCAAGACTTACTTATGATAGAAAATGGTTAAGGTTTGCTAAGGTCGCCGAGAAAATTGTCGCGGAATTGAGCCTCAGGTTCGCGCCCCATCCTTGCCCTTTTCCGTTTTGCGCGCCAGGCACGATTACTACCAAAAATTGCTCGAGTAACTACTGTGCGCTGACTAAAGATTGAAAAGTGTTGACAATTGTTGATATTTCGGACCAAACACACTGCGCTCGTGACATCCGCCTGCGTCCAATCTTGCCACCCGGCTCTACTCGTCTCCCCGACACCAGCCGGAACCCCAGGTCGACCTTCGCCGCGCCCACCACGTGCCGCACGACGCCGACGCCCCCGGGGCGGCGCTAGCGCATCCGGTTCTGGATCCGGGCCAGCGCCTGCGACAGGGTCACGCTTTCGCGGCTCGAATGGAACTCTTCGGGATAGACCTCGCGCCCTTCGGCGATGTCGTCGGCGATATCGGCCAGCCGCTGGATCGGGCGGATGAAGTGGTTCGCGAAGATCGCCACCGCCGACACCATAATGGCCAGGAAGCACCCCAGGCTGAGCCACAGCGAGAACGGCATGCCGCGGGTCAGCTGGACGTTCAGCTGCGCCGGCACGCGGGTCACCAGTTGCAGGTCCACCGGCGGCATTTGCGCGGCATCCACCAGCCGGGGCACGATGGCATAGATATCCTGCAAGCCGTCACGGGATTCGACGCCGCGAACGGACGGGGTGTTGAGCGACAGGTAGGTCATCAGGGACAGCGATTCGTCGGGCATCGCACCGCCCAGCAGAACGTTGCCCGACCGGTCGAGGATATAGGCGTCGAGCCCAAGCTGATTTGCCGTCCGGCGCACGTAATCGGTCAACCAGTCCACGCGCAGCGCATAGACGAACACGCCCATGACGTCGCCGGCGCGGCCCACCACGGGCGTCACCATCTTGATCACGCGTTCGCCATTCTGCGGATCTTCGCCGCGTCTGGCCGCGACCGAGGTCGAGACGTTGTCGATATAGCCGCCCTTCAAGCCTTCGCGGAACCAGCGGGCCGAGCCGACGTCGTCGCCTTCGTTGGCGCGTTGCGAGCCGACACGCACGATGCCGCCCCGGTCCACGTAGCCGGCCCAGGCGACGCGGCGCGATGCCTTGACGACCGCATCGGCAAAGGACTGCACGTCCTGGCGATCCGTCGGGTTGATGGCGCCGGCGACCGCGTTGATCGAATCCCATTCCCGTTCGACCGACTGGCTGACCGCCATTTGCAGCGCCTGCGTGCTGCGCAGGGCATGATCTGCCTGCAACTGCGTGTCGACGGTCCGGCCATGGTTGGCGATCGGCATCCAGAGGCCGACGATTCCCAGCAGGCCAAAGACAAAGGCCATGCCGATAATTGAGATGACGAGTTTGGGTGCGTGATACATGTCTTGCCGCTGAGGGATACTGCCTACGAATGCCATTCGACTCTCCACTTGTCACCTGAAGCCCAGGAAATCATCACCTAATTTGCTTGGTTTTCAGTCTCTAGGCGGCAACTGTGGCAAAACCTTAACCATGCTGTGAAATTTACGGAGCGTAAGGCGGAGGACGTGATGATCAGACGGCGCCCCTTTCTTGTCGGGCTGGGTGCGGCCCTCAATATCGGGGCCGGCCCGCTTGGCGCCGCAGAAACGGCGGACTGGCACCGCTGGAAAACGGCCTTCCTGCGGGACGATGGCCGGGTGACCGACGCGTTGCAGGGCGATGCGAGCCATTCCGAAGGCCAGGGCTATGGGCTGCTGCTGGCGCAGGCGCATGGCGACAAAGCGGCGTTCCAGGCGATGGAGCACTGGGCCGAGCAAAGCCTCGCGATCCGGCAGGACAGCCTGATGGCGTGGCGGTGGCGGCCCGAGGACGGCATCCCAGACTGGCACAACGCGACGGATGGCGATCTTTTTCGCGCCTGGGCGCTGATGCGCGCCGACAGGTTCTCGGGCTGGTCCGGGGCCGACGGCACGGGCTATGGCGCAAAGGCCCGGCACATCGCGGCGGACATCGCGGCGCTCTGCCTCGCGCCCGATCCGCGCGCCCCGGACGAGCCGCTGCTGACGCCCTCGGCCGAAAGCGCCCGCGGGACGGATGGGGTGCTGTTCAACCCGTCCTATGTCATGCCACGCGCGCTGCGCGAGCTTGGGCTGTTCGCGGCCCTGCCCCGGCTGGTGCAGGCCGCCGACCACGGCGAAACGGTGCTGGCCGAACTGGCGCGGCGCGGGCCCGTCCCCGACTGGACCCGGATCACGCCGGCCGGCTTTTCCGCGCCAGAGCGGCACAGCTCGGACCACGGGTACGACGCGATGCGGGTGGCGCTCTACCTGCTCTGGTCGGACCGGCGCGCACATCCGGCCGTCGCGCGGGCGGCACGGCTTTATCGCGACGCCGGCCTGCCGGTGCCGACCGTGCTGTCGGCGGGCGGAGAGATCCGCGACCGCAGCACCTATGCCGGCTACGCAGAGTTGCGCGCGCTGGTGCTGTGCAGGGCCCAATTGACCGGCGGGCCGGACCGCTCACCATACTATCCGGCCACACTTGGGCTGATGGCGCAGGTCGCCCGGCGCGAATCTCGCAGTTGCAGCAATTAATTCGCCTGAAGGGCGAAACTTCGTTCCCTTGGCCACATAATTGCCTAATAATATTGGTTAATGCGGGGCTAACCTTTCCTTTGTTTCCGGAGCGAGACTTTGCGCTATCTTCGACTCGTGATCGGCGGCCTCCTGATCGTCGGCGCTTTGGTCATCATTGTTCGCGAGCAGATGGTGGCCGCGAGCGCCAATGCCTTTGTCAACGCGCCCGTGATCACCGTGCGATCTCCGGTTGCAGGCGATGTCGCCATGCCGGACTGGCTGCCGGGGTCCGTGGTGACCGAAGACGTCTGGCTGGCCACGATCCGGGACCCGCTTGTCGATCGCGTCCGGCTCAACGATCTCGAGATGGAACGGGACTGGCTGCAGGCCGAATCGCGGCGCCTGCGCGAACGGGCAAGCCAGCAGGAGAAATACCTGTCCTGGATGACCGTGCGCCTGCGGTCGTACCGGGCCGGGCGCATTCAGGAATTGCAGACCCGCGCGCAGCTTCCCAACCTGGTCGAGCCCGACAAGCTCTCGGACGATGCAGAGGACACGGCGGTCGACATCGTGGCGCGCGCCCCGGACGAGGATGACACCGCGCGCGACGACGCGGAGGAGTCCTTCCAGGTTGCGCCTTCGCGCCGCGCTTTGCCCGACCTTCAGCTCGGCTGGGCTGACCGCAACATCTTTCTCGACGACACCGCCAATCCGGTCTGGAACCATGCGCTGCGCAAGCGTGACGCCCAGCTGGCCCTGGCCGCCAGCAAATCCGACCTGGCCGCGACCGAGGCGCGGCTGAGCGCCGTTCGGGCGCGGATCGTGCGCGAACGGCAGCGCGTCGTGGCACTGGATGGCGGCGATCTGACCTCGCCCGTGACCGGCCTCATCTGGGAAAAGATGGCCACCGACGGCATCAACGTGCAGCGCGGCGATCCGGTGCTGAGGATCGCCGATTGCGAAGGGCTCGTGGTGTCGCTGTCGGTGGCCGAAACGGTCTACAACGGCCTCAAGGTCGGCGATCCGGCCAGCTTCCGCTTCTCGGGCCGCAGCGAGGTCATGCAGGGCCGCGTCACGCGCCTTGCCGGGGCCGGGGCGGGCACGGTCTACCGCGAGATGGCGGTGGCCCCCAGCCTCAAGCACCTCGAGCGCTACGACGTGACCCTTGTCGTGCCGGACCTGCTGGAACAGGACGACCTGGGCTGCAACATCGGCCGCACCGGCCGGGTCTTTTTCGATGACCGGCCTCTGAACGTCCTGCGCAGGTTCTGGAACTGACATGCTCGACCTGCTGAACCTGGGTCTTCTGGGATCCAGCCTCCTGCATCTCGTGCCGATCGCCGGCGCGGCCCTGCTGCTGCCGTCGATCATCGACAAGACCAGCAACGTGCATCGCCACATCCTGTTCGGGATCGCGATCCTGCTGTCGCTGCGCTACGCGTGGTGGCGGATCACGGACACCATCGCGCCCATTGGCTTCACGGTGGATTTCGTGGCCAGCTGGTCGCTGATGGTCCTCGAGATGGCGACGATGATCGGCTCGTTCAGCGCCTTCGTCCTCCTGATGCGGTACCGCGACCGCGGCCAGGAGGTGGCCGACAACCTTAGCTGGTGGCATGGCGGCGAGACCCCCCGCGTGTCGCTGCTGATCGCGACCTACAACGAAGAAGTCGAGGTGCTCGAGCGGACGATCCTTGGCGCCAAGGCCCTGACCCACAAGGCCAAGGAGGTGCTGGTTCTCGACGACGGGCGGCGCGACTGGCTGCGGGACTATTGCGCCGAGCAGGGGGTCGGGTACCTGCGGCGGCCCGACAACAAGGGCTCGAAGGCGGGTAACATCAACCACGCTTTGGGCGTGCTGGCCGCCCGCGAGACGCCGCCGGACTACGTCGCGGTGCTGGATGCCGACTTCGTGCCGCATCGCGGGTTCATCTCGCGCACGCTGGCGCTGTTCCACGACGCCGACGTGGGCCTGGTGCAGACGCCGCAGCATTTCTTCAACGCCGATCCGATCCAGCACAACCTCGGCATCTCGCGCTCCTACCCCGACGAGCAGCGGTTCTTCTTCGATCACATGCAGCCCTCGCGCGACGGCTGGGGCATCGCCTTTTGCTGCGGCACCTCGTCGATGATCCGGTTCTCGGCGCTGATGGACATCGGCGGCTTTCCGACCGAGAGCGTGACCGAAGACTTCATGCTCACGCTGGTGCTGCAGAACAAGGGCTGGCGCACGGTCTACCTCAACGAGCCGCTGACCGAGGGCCTCGCGCCCGAGGGCCTCAAGGAATACATCACCCAGCGGGCGCGCTGGTGCCTCGGCCTGATGCAGATCGCGCGCGGCAGCATGGGACCGCTGGCCAAGAACGACCTGCGCCTGCGCGATCGCTGGAGCGTGGCGGACTCGGTCTTCTACTGGCTGACGACCTTCGCGTTCCGCTTTGCCTCGGTGATCTTTCCGCTGCTCTACTGGTTCTTCAACGTGACGGTGGTGGATGCCGCGCTGCCCGACGTGATCAGCTATTTCGGCTGCTACTTCCTCTGGACGATCATGGTGCTGAACCTGATGGCGCCGGGCACGGTCATTCCGCTGCTCAACGATGTCAGCCAGCTGATCGGATCGATCCAGATCACCCGCTCGGCCTGGACCGGGCTGATCAAGCCGCATGGCCACCCGTTCAGCGTCACCGCCAAGGGAGGGGACCGCAGCCGGATCGTGATCCAGTGGCGGATCATGGCGCCCTTCGCGATCCTGCTGATCCTGACGCTGACCGGGCTGCTGCTGGGCATCTTCACCGACCGGTTCGCCTTTTCGGACGCGGCGGACGGCAAGTGGGTGATCCTTTTCTGGACGATCTACAACCTCATCGTGTTGTCGATCACGGTCATCGCCTGTTTCGAGCTGCCACGCCGCGAGGCGCATGTCGCCGACAAGCCCGAGCGGGTAACCTTCACCGTCGACGGGACCGCGACGCGGCTGTGGATGACCGGCCTCACCGCCGACCATGCCCGGCTGCGGGGCAAGCATTTCGACGCGCATGTGCACGGCATCCTGACGATCGACGACATCGGCGACGTGCCGGCCGAGGTCGTCACCACCACCGGCGACGGCGCGCGCCTGGCGCTCAGGCCGGATGCGGCGACCCGTGACAAGCTCTTGCTGCGGTTCTATTTCGAGGGGGACCAGCCCGGCGTTGGCGCAACCAACATGTCGGGCATGTTGCGAGATCTCGCGCGGCGCCTGTCGTTTCATGCCGGACCTCAAGCGCACAAGCGAAAGGATCCGACGTGACTCATTCCCTTCTGCCCAAACACGCGGCACTGGCCTTGGCGGCCTTTTTCTGCGCCGCTGCCGGCGGCATGGCGTGGGCCGATGGGGAATTCTACCAGGTCGACGTGTCGCCCACGACCGAAGGCGGTGTCGCGACCATCGAGCGCGGGCGCATGGCCTATGGGCTCGGCTACAGCGGCTATGCCGGGGGGGCGGACCTGAACCTGTCGGCCAGCTACAAGCTGTCGGTCGGCGGGCCCGAGTTGCCGATCACCCTGCGGATCGGCCCCGCGCTGCAACGCGAACGGCTGGAAGACTGGAAGTACGGCCTGCGCCTGGTGGCCGAGCACTACCGGCCGACCGGCTTCGGGCACCTTTTTTTGCTGGGTGAGGTCACGACGATCGACCGGGGCTATTTCGGCCTGGTGCAGGTCGGCCTCTCCGACGCCAGCGTCTCGGTCGAGCTGACGCATCAGGGCGACGATGACGGGTTCGAGGAAAGCGCCATCGCCGTGACCCGCCCCCTGGCGGGCAGCAAGGCCAGCCTGCGCCTCGGCTACAAGCTGCGCGAAGGGGTCGCCTTTGTGGGCTGGTCCTACAACACGTTCTGAGCCGGGGCGGCATCGCGGAAGGCAGGACAAGTCGCGGCAATAACCGCCGCATCACGCGTCGCATCGCCCGCGATATCTGCCGGGCCCCCCGTGTCCAGCGCCGCCACAGCGCTCAACTCGTCTCCCCCGCCACCAGCCGGAACCCCAGGTCGACCTTGGCTTCGGCCACCGGCCCGTCGCCCATCACGTGCCGCGCGGCGCTGATGCCCATCTCGCGGCGCGGGGTTTCCACGGTGGTCAGCCGCACCGGCAGCGCCTCGAGGAACCCGAGCCCGTTGAACCCCGCCAGCGCCACGTCGCGCGGGACCGTCAGCCCCTCGGCCAGGCAATGCATCAGCCCGCCCGCCGCCAGGTCGTCATTGGCAAAGTAGATCGCATCGGGCCGGGCCAGCCCGTCCAGCAGCATGGCCGTGCCGCGCCGGCCCTGCACCATCGCCGAGGGGCCGTCGAACACCCGTTCGGCCACCATCTGCGCCCCGGCCGCGCGCACCGTCTCGCGGAAACCCGCCAGCCGCTTGGACGCCCGCAGGTCGCGCCCGCCCTGGGCGCCGATCCAGCCGAACCGCCGGTAGCCGCGGGCCAGCATGTGGCGGGCGGTGGCCCGGCCCGCCTCGACCTGCGACAGCCCGAAGGCGACCGAGATCGGGTCGCCGTCAAGGTCCATCACCTCGGCCACGCGGACGCCCGAGGCGCGGATCGCGGCGCGCGTGCCCTTGGCATGTTCGAGCCCCGGCAGGATGATCCCGCGCGGGCGCCAGGACAGCAGGTCGCGCACCAGCGCCGCTTCGCGCAGCGGGTCGTATTCGGTCACGCCGAACACCGGCTGCATCCCCTGCCCGGCCAGCGTCTCGGTCACGCCCGCGAGCACCTCGGAAAAGACGCGGTTGCCCAGCGTCGGCAGGATCACCGCGACCAGTGGCGTGCTCTCGTCGCGCAGCGCCGTAGCCAGGCGGTTGGGCACATAGCCCAGCTGGTGCGCCGCCTGCTCGACCCGGGCCCGCGCCTCGGCCGAGGCAGAGCCCGACCCGCGCAGCACCCGGCTTACCGTCATCTGGCTGACCCCGGCGGCCTCGGCGATATCGCCCATGGTGGGGCGGTGATCCGACCTGTCGCGCATGCTCTCGTCCTGTCCCGTGACCGGCAAATGCCTTGACTCATGTTTACGTAAACATGCATATCCCTGTCGAATGTTATCGATAACAAGGCGCGGAAAGGGACAGGATGAGCAGGATCGCGGTGATCGGGCTGGGCTCCATGGGCTATGGCATGGCGCAATCCTGCCTGCGCGCGGGGCACGAGGTCTGGGGGCAGGACATCAACGAGGACGCCGTGCAGCGCCTCAAGGTCGAGGGTGGGCAGGACGGCCCCCTGCCCGGTGACCTCGATGCCGCGATGATCGTTGTGCTGAACGCCGCGCAGACCGAAACCGTGCTATTCGGCGACGGCGGCGTAGCCCGGCAGCTGCGGCCCGGCGCGGTCGTCATCTCTTGCGCCACCGTCGCGCCCGACTTCGCCCGCGCGATGGCGGCGCGCTGTGCCGAGGCCGGGGTGCATTACCTCGACGCGCCGATCTCGGGCGGGGCGGCCAAGGCGGCTTCGGGCCAGTTGTCGGTCATGGCCTCGGGCAGCACAGCGGCTTTCGCCGCCGCACGCCCCGCGCTTGACGCCTGCGCCGAGACGGTGTTCGAACTGGGCGACGAAGCCGGCCCCGGATCGGCCATGAAGGCGGTCAACCAGTTGCTCGCAGGCGTCCATATCGCCGCCATGGCCGAGGCGCTGACCTTCGGCATGACGCAAGGGGTCAGCCCCGCGCAATTCGTCGAGGTGATCAGCAAATGCGCCGGCACCTCCTGGATGCTCGAGAACCGCGCACCGCATATCGTGGACGGAGATTACACCCCCCGCAGCCAGGTCAACATCTGGCCCAAGGATCTTGGCATCGTGCTCGACGTGGCGAAGTCGGCCGGCTTTTCCGCCCCGATCACCGCCACCGCCCTGCAACAATACATGGTCGCCGTGGGCATGGGGCTGGGGGCCGAGGATGACGCCGCCATCGCCAAGGTCTATGCCCGCAACGTCGGCCTGACCCTGCCGGGAGACGCGGAATGACCACCTACCTTGGCTGCATCGCCGACGATTTCACCGGTGCGACGGACCTGGCCGGGCTGCTGGCGCGGTCGGGCATCCAGGTGTCGCTGCGCATGGGCGTGCCGACAAAGCCGCCCGCGGACACCGCCCCGTTCGAGGTCATCGCCCTCAAGTGCCGCACCGCCCCGGTGGCCGAGGCGGTGGCCGAGACGCAAGCCGCCCTGCGCTGGCTGCAAGCCGCCGGCGCGGAACGGTTCTTCTGGAAATACTGCTCGACCTTCGATTCGACGCCCGAGGGCAATATCGGCCCCGTGGCCGAGGCGCTGATGCAGACGCTTGGCACCGACCAGACGATCTATTGCCCCGCCTTCCCCGAGAACGGGCGCGCGATCTTCATGGGCAACCTCTTTGTCGGGCGGCAGCCGTTGGCCGAGAGCCCGATGAAAGATCACCCGCTGACCCCCATGCGCGACAGCAACCTGATGCGGCTGCTGGAACCGCAGGTGACGCGCCCCGTGGGCCTTGTCGACCGGCTGACCGTGGCCGAAGGCGCCGAGGCGACCCGCGCCGCCCTGAAGGCGCTGGCAAACGAGGGCGTGGCCCACGTGGTCGTCGATGCGGTCGCCAATGCCGACCTTACGACCATCGCCGAGGCCTGCCGCGACATGCCCCTGATGACCGGCGGCAGTGCGGTGGCGATGCCCCTGCCCGCGCTCTACCGTGCCTCGGGGGGCCTTGGCGGCGACGCCCCCTCCTTTACCCCGCCCGCCCTGCCCGAGACCGCCGTGATCCTGTCGGGCAGCTGCTCGGCCATGACCAATCGGCAGGTCGCCGCATACCTCGCCACCGGCGCGCCGGGCCTGCGCCTCGACCCGCTGGACCTGGCTGACCGCGGCGGGCAGCCCGCGCTCGACTGGCTGGCGCAGCAGGACCTCGCGCGCGCCCCGCTGATCTACGCCACGGCCGAACCCGACGCCGTCCGCGCCGCGCAGGACAAGCTGGGCCGCGCCCGCGCCGGCGAGATCGTCGAAGAGACTCTCGCCGCCTGCGCCACCCGCGCCCGCGACCTCGGCGCCCGCCGCATCGTCGTGGCGGGGGGCGAGACATCCGGCGCCGTGACCCAGGCGCTTGGCGTCACGCGGCTCGACATCGGGCGCGAGATCGCGCCCGGCGTGCCCTGGACCTATTGCACCAGCGCCGGCCACGACCTGGCGCTCACGCTGAAATCGGGCAATTTCGGCGCCCCCGGCTTCTTCACCGACGCGCTGGAGGCCCTATGACCGACACCGCCCTGCGCGAGCAGATCTGCCTGCTGGCCAAGTCCCTGTTCGACCGTGGGCTGACCCATGGCAGCACCGGCAACATCTCGGCCCGGACGGGTGATGGCGGGCTGCTGGTCTCGCCCACGGGCACCAGTTTCGGGCGGCTCGATCCGGGACGGCTCAGCCTCTTCGACGCGACAGGCCGCCACGTCGCAGGCGACAAGCCGACCAAGGAAATGCCCCTGCATTCCGCCTTTTACGACACGCGCAGCACGGCCGGGGCGGTCGTGCACCTGCATTCCTGCCATGCGGTCGCGCTGTCGATGATGCCCGATGCCGACCCCGACGATTTCCTGCCGCCGCTCACGCCTTACGGGCTGATAAAACTGGGCCGGGTCAAGCTGCTGCCCTTCTTCCTGCCCGGCGATCCGGCCATGGGCGACGCCGTGCGCGGCCTTGCCGGCAAGCGCTCGGCCGTGATGCTGGCGAACCACGGGCCGGTGGTGGCGGGCGCGGACGTCGAAGCCGCCTGCAACGCCATCGAAGAGCTCGAGGACACCGCCCGCCTGGCCATGATGACCCGCGGCATGGGCGCCCGCGCCCTGACCGAGGCGCAGGTGCAGGCCGTCATCACCAAGTTCGACGTGGAGTGGGACGTATGAAATTTTCCGCCAATCTCGGGTTCCTCTGGACCGACCGCCCCCTGCCCGACACCATCCGTGCCGCCAAGGCCGCTGGCTTTGACGCGGTCGAATGCCACTGGCCCTATGACATTCCCGCCGCCGACACCAAGGCCGCGCTGGCCGAGACCGGCCTGCCCATGCTGGGCCTCAACACGCGGCGCGGCAACCCAGGCGAAAACGGCCTGGCCGCCCTGCCCGGCCGCGAGGCCGAGGCGCGGGCCATCATCGACGAGGCCATCGCCTATGCCGTCGCGACGGAGACTTCGGCGATCCACGTCATGGCCGGCTTCGCCTCGGGGCCAGAGGCGCATGAGACCTTCCTCGACAACCTCCGCTACGCCCATGCGCAGACGCCGGACAGCATCACCCTCGTGATCGAGCCCCTCAATCGCCACGACGCGCCGGGCTACTTCCTCCGAACCACCGACCAGGCGGCCGAGATCATCGACACGCTCGCCCTGCCCCGCGTCAAGCTGATGTTCGACTGCTACCACGTCGGCCGGACCGAGGGCGACGTGACCACCCGCCTCAAGGCGCTGCTGCCGATCATCGGTCACGTCCAATTCGCCTCTGTCCCCGATCGCGGCGCGCCGGATCACGGAGAGCTGGACTATGCCCATGTCTTCGCCGAGATCGCGACGACCGGCTGGGCCCGGCCGCTGGGGGCCGAGTACAAGCCCGGCGGGCCGACCGACGAGACGCTGGGCTGGATGCAGACCCTCGCCTAGCGCTCGATTTCGCCCGCCACCTGGCCATAGGCCAGCAGCGCAAACAGGCCCGTACCTCCCAGTATGTTGCCGGCCAGGGTCGGCAGCAGCAGGGCCGCGACCTGCCCGGCCGGCAACTCTCCGGCCATCCAAAGCAGGAACAGCTCTCCCGAGCCGGCGATGACATGGGTGAAGTCCCCGGCCGCGATCAGGTAGGTCATGATCACGATGACCAGCACCGGCGCCCCCCGCGCCGAGGGCAGCATCCAGACCAGCGCGGCCACGTAGAACCCGGCCGGGACGCCATGGGTGAAACTCTCCATCGGCGTCTTCTCGGCCAGGTGCCGCGACACGGCGAGCATACCGTCGATGTGATCCATCGGGATCGCTCCGCCCCACAAGGCAAAACCCATGGCAAGGAAGGTGCCCACGAAATTCGCCAGCAGCACGATGGCCCAAAGCCGCGCGATGGCCAGCAGCATGGTCCCGCTGCGCTTGACCAGCAGGGGCAGGATTACGGTCAGCGTGTTCTCGGTGAACAGCTGGAACCGGCCGAGGATGACGATGACGAAGCCCACGGTATAGCCGAGGTTCTCGATGGCGGGCCGGTAGGGGTGATCGTTGAAGATCCCGTGCAGCACGCCCTCGGCCACGACCGAGGCGGTGATCGCCAGCCCGGCGGCCACGCCCGACCACCAAAGCGACGAGAGCGGCCGCGCCAGCTCCTCGATGCCTTCCTCGTGGATGATGCCATAGACCGAAACGGCGGTCAGCGCCCCGTTCTCGGCTATGTCCCTTTCCTCTTCGGGCGAGGCGTGCAGCGGGTCCCGGTCTTCGTCTGTCATGGGGTCTTTCACGTTCGGGCGCAGCCAGGGCCGCACGGATCTGTCCATCGGGGACTACGCGCGAAACCGCCGGCAGGTTTCATCCGCCGTGAAAGAATATTGCGCGGGGGTCGGGCCCGCGCGGATGCGGCAGGGCGATCTCTCGCCCCGCCGCGGATCGGTCAGACCGAGGTGCCCATCGGCAGGTGCCGCTTGCGCTGGCCCGTCGCCTCGAAGATGGCATTGGCAATGGCCGGAGGCACCGGCGGCACGCCGGGCTCGCCCACGCCGGTGGCATGCACGTCAAAGCCGTTCGGGGCGATATGCGTCACCACCTTGCCGGGGAAGTTCGAGGACCGCACCACGTCGTAGTCGTAGAAGTTCGACTGCTGCGGCGCCCCGTCCTGGTAGGTGATCCCCGAATGCAGGGCGACCGTCATGCCCATGATTGTCGCGCCCTCCATCTGGCTGCGGATCCGTTCCGGGTTGGCCGCGAAACCGCAATCGATGGCCATGTGCATTTCGGGCACGGTGATCGTCCCGTCCTCGAGCACCTTCACATGGGCCGCGCAGGCGACGTAGCTGACGAAACTGCGGTGCACGGCCAGGCCGATCCCCTCGCCCGCGGGCAGCTCCTTGCCATAACCGATGGCCTCGGCCGCCATCTTGAGGACGTTGATGTGCCGCGCGGTCTGGATCGGGAACTCGGCATAGGGCTCACCGTAGTTCCAGAAGCCCTCCGCCAGCCCCTCGGCCGCCGGATCGAAGGTGCGCGGCGCGCCCAACAGCTCGAGCCAGGTGGTCAGCTGGTCCTGGCCCTTCTCGGCCGCAAGCTCGCCCACGAAGGACCCGATGGCCCAGGCACGGGGGATGTTCGACACGGCGCGGAACCAGCCGATGCGGGTATGGGCCATGGCCTGGCCGTTCTCGCAGCTGATGTTGGCGATGTCGAAGGGCACGTCGATCTGTCCCATCCCCGATTCCACCGGGAACTGGTAGCCGGGGTCGGGCGCAAAGGTCGACAGGATCGTCGGCGCGACGGAATTGTGCCGCCACGCGGTGACCGCGCCGCTGTCGTCCATCCCCACCTCGATCCGCTCGGCCGAGGCGGTGTGGTAGAACGAATGCCGCACGTCGTCCTCGCGGCTCCATTGCATCCGCACCGGGGCGCCGACCTCGCGCGACAGCAGCGCCGCCTCGGTCACGTAATCGGCCTTGGACTTGCGGCCGAACCCGCCACCCAGCAGCGTGACGTTGACGGTAACCGCATCCGGCTCGAGCCCCAGCGCGGCGGCCGTGTCGGTCCGAGTGGTATAGGGGCTTTGCACCGGCGCCCAGATCTCCAGCTTGCCATCGGCAAAGCTGGCCAGCGCGGCCGGCGGCTCCATCGGGATATGGGCCATGTGGTCCTGGGTGTAGGTCTGCGCAAACCGTGCCGCCGCCGAGGACAGCGCCCCGTCGGTGTCGCCCTTGCCGCGCAGCACGTTGCCCTTCTGCTCGGCCGTCGCCTTCATCTCCTCCATGTAGGGGCCGGTCGAATAGCTGGCATGCGGCCCGTGATCCCATTCCACGGTGATCAGGTCGCGCGCCTTGATCGCCGTCCAGGTGTTGTCGGCCACGATGGCAAGACCACCCAGCGGCGCGAACTTGGCCGGGGCGTTCCATTCGGGCAGCGGGTAGACGCCGACCACACCCGGCAGCGCCAGCGCCGCCGCCGCGTCGTAGGACACGACCTTACCGCCCAGCACCGGCGGCCGGATCGCCATCGCCACCTTCATCCCCGGCAAGCTGACATCGGCGCCATAGACCGCGTGGCCCGTGGTGATGTCATGCAGGTCGGTGATCTGCACCTCGCCCTTGCCGATATAGCGGAACTGGTCCTCGGTCTTGTAGGCGATCTCTTCGTGGGTCGGCACCGGCTGGGCCATCGCCGCCTCGGCCAGCTCGCCGAAGGACAGCACATTGCCCTTCGAGCTGTAGCAGGCGTGGTTCTCGACGCGCACCTCGGCGGGGTCGATCTCCCACTGGGCCGCCGCCGCGCGCTGCATCATCGTGCGGACCGAGCCGCCGATCTTGCGCGCCGCCTGGATGTGGTGGCGCAGCGAGCGTGATCCGTCCGTGTCCTGGTTGCCGTACTTGGGCTCGTCGCCCGGGGCCTGGACGATCTTGACCATGTCCCAGTTGGCTTCCATCTCGTCGGCCATGACCATGGGCAGCGACGTGCGGCTGCCGGTGCCCATCTCGGACCGGTGCGCGACCAGCGTCACCGTGCCGTCGCTGTCGATCGACACGAACACCAGCGGGTCGTCGACCAGCCCGTGCGGCATCCCCGTGGCACCGGTTTCCCAGGTCGGGAAGGCGTCGCCGCGGGTCGCAAAGACCCCCAGCGCGAAGACGGCGGCTGACCCGCCCAGGAAGGCGCGGCGCGAGACCGGGCGCACGACCAGCGTCTCTGCGATGCCGGCGTCGAAACTCTTGAGATAATGCAGCATTGGCTCAGCTCCCCGTGCTGGCGAGGCGCACGGCCTCGACGATGCGCTGGTAACAGCCGCAGCGGCAGACATTGCCCGACATGCCGTCGAGGATCTCCTGGTCGCTGGGCTTCGGGTTCTCGGTCAGCAGCGCGGCGGCCTGCATGATCTGGCCCGACTGACAGAAGCCGCATTGCGGCACGCTGAGGTCGCGCCAGGCGACTTGTACCGGGTGGTTGCCCTCGGCATCCAGCCCCTCGATGGTCGTGACCTCGGCCGCGCCGACATCGCCCAGCGTGGTCTGGCAGGACCGCACGGCCTTGCCGTCCACATGCACGGTGCAGGCGCCACACAGGCCCACGCCGCAGCCGTACTTGGACCCGGTCAGCTTGAGGTCGTCCCGCAGCGCCCACAGCAGGGGCGTGTCGTCCGATGCCTCGAACTCCCGCGTCTCTCCGTTCACGTTCAATCGTGCCATAAGTGCTCCTCCCTGGCTGGCGCCTCGTGGCGCCGTCACTTGGCTGGGGGGCGCGTTTGGCGCCCGACTCGCTGCCTCCTCCGCAGGGTCAGGGCGCGCGCCCTGCGACATTTTAACCTCGAACCGGGCCGCGCAATCAAGGGTGGTGACTCGCCCGGGCCCGAAATTCCCTTGGGCATCAAACTGCCTATATTTGCCATTGGTCCGACGTGTGCGCCGACGCTTGACTCGACGCGCGCGCCCTTCCTACGCTTCCGGCAGCGTTGATCGGGAGGCATGCGGCGCGGCGTCCAAGGCGGTGCACCGGAGGAAGGCACCGTCCCGACATGTGGACAGCGATACGCCCGCCCGATCAGGCGCCAGGAGGAGACAGGCAGTCGGGAGCGGCCCGCGCAAGGGGGGCCGCACCGTGCCACACGCGCATTACCCGAGACGCCCGATGCCCAATGGGAGGAAACCCATGAAGAAAATGCTTCTGGCGCTGGCGCCCTCTTCAAGGGCGCCCGGCGTGGCGACCCATGCGCGTGGCGCCGCAATCCGCATCGGCGATGTCTGCGCCCCGAAGGCGATCCTCGCCTATCCGTTGGGAAATGGACCCAAACTCACTGGCGCGCTTGACCGGATCACCCGCGACGGCGCCGGCCAGATCGGCCCCCTCCGGCCGCCGCGCTTCGCCGCCACCACCCCGGATGAACGCGTCCTCCACCCGCGCGGCGCACCCGCCCCCGTCACGCCCCCCGATGCAACCCCCGCGATTGCCACGCCGGCCGGCGGCCGCGG
>NZ_JAIMID010000026.1 GCF_019966535.1 Mesobacterium pallidum
TCGACGACTTCGTCGATGACACAGATCTCGTCGCCCGCATCAAGGCCAAATCACCGCGGTAGCAACCGGCCGGTTACAATGGTTCTGCAGTCCAGAGCAGTGATCCATGTCCGGATGCGTCAGCAAGAATGCATCGATAAACAGACGTCCGTCGCTGTCACGGTCAAGCGCTTTGCGAAGCTGTGCTCCAACATCAGGCACATCCTCATCTTTGTCATCAGCAGAGGCACTAATATTTATGTCTACGAGAATATAACGGCCACTCTGTGTTTTGATTAGGCTCATGTCACCATTGGCGACTTTGAAATGCGAAGTTTCGACGCTCATCAGTACTGCTCCTTAGCTTGGAAAACCTGAGTGACGCGCCTCCCACCGAATCGAACAAGTTTACGCTTTGTTCTTAACATAGTTGATCGAGGATAGCCTTTCAACAACATGTTGTGTCCCGCAATAGGCATCGCCAAAATTCCATTAATGACTATGGTCTGCTTTAAAAACCTGCGCCGCTGCGTTGATGGGATGCGCAGATGTCCACTTCGTTTCGCGCCATCACCGCTTGCCAAGGCGTCCCAACCTTGAAAGCTGTGCCAGCATCCGGGCTCCTGTGCCGGTCCCGTCGCCGGGAGCAGCAGCGGTTGGCCCTCCCGCAGTATTGGGTCGGCTTGGCAACGCTTGCACACCAAAGAATTGTCGCGCCCGCAGAGCTGCGTATTCCGCGCCAGTCGCACCTCCGATGGCGTACCGGTTGTAGACTTGTTGGCTGCCTGCGAGTCCTCGGGCAAAGGCATAGCTTCCCCCGAATCCGGCCGAGAGTGCTGGCATCATGATGTTTCCAGAAATCGCCCGAACCAGGAATGGCGTTGCTATGATGAATCCCTTTGCCATCAGCACCATCATGAAGAACGGAATGAGCGCACCGATGTTGGAGGCGCCTTCCGGGTCGCCCAGCTTAGCAAGAAGCGCACGCGAGACACCCGTGATGGTCGCGAACACGCCGGCAACGACGATCGGGTATATCGCGAAGGAAATCAGTGCCGAAAGCCAGCGTGCAAAATAATCCTTGGTCACCTCGAACAGGGTCAAGAAGATCATCACTGGCGCAATGCCAATTAGCAGAGCGATCATGAGCCGGGACGCCACAACAATAAATGCCGCCAACCCGCCAAGAATCGAGAGCAGCAGAACCCCAAGTGTGTCAAGCAAGGCACCCGCCATCCAGTTCAGCTCAGATCCCGCAGCATTCAGATAATCCCCTAGCGCTGCAATCAGTTCGTCAAATTCCTCTGCAAAGGTACCGGACGGACCAGGTGATCCGCCGCCGACAGAAGCCACAAGGGCGCCGGCAATGCTGTCAATTCCGTTCAGTATTGCTGAGGCAAGCGCATTGAACTGGACCCAGTTGGCCGCGAAGACCCCTATAAGTCCGACCTTCACGGCCAGCCAAAAGGCAGTTCGGCCGTCCATGGCGCGATACTGGTAGATCATGTTGATGAAGACCAGAATGACAACTAGTGTTGTTCCCAGAACCAGCAACGTGCCGACCGTTGCGGCGACCGCGCCGAATTGCGTCTCGGCAGCGGTATTGAGATAGCCTTCAGCGGTTTCCACGAAATAGGTGACGACACTCATGGAGACCTACCAGTTTCCGGTGGCTTCGCAGATAGGCATGGCTTCGCGTCGAAGCTCATTTGCTTGGCGTCGGTATGCGGAAGTCGCTTCCACGATGTCCCAGTATTCAGATGCGGCGAAATGCTCGATGTATACGCGTTCGGCTGCTGCCCAAGATGGATACCGCGTGGGACAGTCGCAGTTTTGCGATTCTACGACGCGCTCCATGCTTTGAGCCCGATATATCTGTTGGATTAAAAGGCGCTTATAGGATTCGCGCACATTGATGTTCTGCATCCACTTCGGCTCAGGTGGCTGGTCTGGGCAAACATTTGGGTGGTTGTCGAGCGTCGGGATCAGGTTCCGCTCGGCTACGCCAGCAGTTGTGCCAAAGATCAAGAGCAGGCCAGCGACTGCGATAGCCCGTGTCATTCCGATGCCGCCTTCATTGTACCAGTCTCACGCTTCAAGAAAGTGGTGTAGCCGTAGTCGCCGGCTTCGGCGGTGATAACCTCCCACCCTTCCGCGCCGCGCTCATTCAAAGCACGTCGCACCTCGTCGTAGTCCTTTTGCTTCTTCACCGGAAAGGACAGGATATCGTATTCAAAGGTTTTCATTGGGAAGCTCCGATCTCATTGGTGCCGGGGAGGTAGAATTCGGTGATGCCGCGTTTGCCATCATGGCGACCGGCCTGGATGATTACGTCGATGGAGTTCTCGATGTACTGGATCATGTCGGCATAGGTCATCGGGATCTCGGTCTTGAGTGCGGCGATGGCCAGACGCTGCACGGCAAGTTGCGGGGTTTCTGCGTGCAGCGTGGTCATTGAGCCGCCATGGCCAGTGTTGATCGCCTCGAGGAAGGTCATGGCTTCCTTGCCGCGCACCTCGCCCAGGATGATCCGGTCGGGGCGCATGCGCAACGTTGCGGTGAGCAGCACATCGGCGGTCTGGAACTCCGCATCGCGATTGGCGATGAGGGTCACGGCATTGGGCTGGGTCGGCAGAAGCTCGGCGGCTTCCTCGATGGTGACGATGCGTTCCTCGGATGGCACGTGCGAGAGGATCTTGCGTGCAGCCACGGTCTTGCCGGTGGAGGTGCCGCCAGAGACGATCATGTTAAGCTTGTTGTCGACGCAAAAGGCCAGCGCATCGTCGATCACGCCCGCGGCCACCACTTCGCGCAGTTCGTGGGTTTTCTCGAGGCGGAGTTCTTCAAGCTTGCGTTCCTTGCCAAAAAGGAAATCAAGCGCAATCCCGTCAAGCGGCAGGCTTGAGAAGAACCGAAGGCTGATCGACATGGCCGAGAGCACGGCAGGCGGGGTGATGACCTGTGCGCGGATCGGGCGCCCCTTGTAGGTGATCGAGACCGAGACGATCGGGCGGTCCTTGCTCATCGTTGTGTTGGCGGAAGAGGCGATCTGGTTGCCGAGGTCCTTCACTTCTGTTGCGGTCAACGCCTGGTCCAGCCTCCGCATGAAGTGATCGCCCTGGAATTCGCCCCAGCAGGTGCCATCAGGGTTGATGCAGATCTCGATGACATCGTCGCGAGCGGCGGCGTCGATCCGGTCGAGCGAGGTTTCGAGATAGCTCAGCGACATGGGCTCAGAATATCTCCAGATCGCGGTCGACCATGACCGTGACGCGGGCGCCCTGGTCGACATAGATGACGGGGCCGATGGAGAGGTAATCGCCTATGACGCTGTCCGTGGCATCTGCCAGATCATCGCCAACGTCTTCGAGAGCGTCGGCGGCAGTCTCATCCTGGACTTCGGAGGCGGCAGCACTGGGTGCTGCTGAGATCAGCGAGATCAGGGCGGCCGACCCGAAACGCTCGGCGAAGCGTGTGTCCACGAAACCGGTGACGCCAGAACGGCCCAGTTCATCACCTCCGAAGGAGCTGATCTGGACGGTCTGGCCCGCGGGCAGGATGATCCGGTCCCAGGCGATGGTGACCCGGCGCTGCGCGATATCGACGCCAGCGCGGTAGCGCCCGATGAGACGGGATCCGCGGGGGATCAAGAGGCGCGCGCCATCGACGCTGTAGACATCCTCGGACACCACGGCACGGGTCTGGCCGGGCAGGGAGCTGTCAAGGGCAGTTTCCATGACGGCCTGGATCATGGTGCCCTGTAGAATCGTGTTGGAGGGATTGGCGATCACCTCGGCCTGCGTCACGGTAGAGGGCAGCGCCCCGTTCAGCACGAAATCCGTCACCTCGCCAAAAGTGCGTTCGGTCAGAGCTGTTTCATTCGCTCCGGAGGCACCGCCAAAAGCGATGGTCGGCGAGGCGATGCGCCGCTCCTGGAAGGCGCGTTCCTCCGCGGCGCGGCGTTCAAGTTCCGCGAGCCGTCTTGCTTCTTCCTCGCGCCGGAGCCGCTCTTCTTCCCGCGCGCGTAACTCGTCCTCGGTGGGCCCGATGGGTGCCGGAAGGGGCCGGTTGGCCTCAAGCTGCGCGAGCTCAAGGTCCATGCGGAGTTGCTCCAGTTCGCGGTCGCGCGCCGTGAGCTCATCGCGAAACTGCTGTTGCGCGGTTTCCGACGCGGCTTGCAGGGCCGCGATCTGCGCGGTCAGCGCGTCAATCGCATCTGCGGCAGCGGTGTCTTCCTCGACAACTGGTTCAGGGGCGTTGCGCAACTCCTCGATCTGGGCCTGCGGCGCGGTGATCTGCGCCAGAAGCTCCGCGTTGGGCTCGACTGGATCCGGTCCGACAAACACAACCTCGGGCTCGGGCGGGGGCAAGGTCTCGATGGCGCCAAAGCCGTCCCCCTCGTTTTGGAAGACATCCGGGGTGGCCGTCGGCAAGGCTTCCTCTTCGTCGGGCTGTGAGAGAAGATAAAGCAGGGCACCACCCGCGCCGATGACGAGGACCACGATCAGCGCGAGAAGGGGCGACCGGCGCTGCGCCGCCGTGGGGGCGCGGGCACTGCCTTTCTCAAGGGCGGCGAGGCGTTTTTCCAGCTCGGTGTTCTCGGTATCGCTCATGAGGCGGCCTCCGCGGGCGGGATCGCCTCGATGCAGACCACCTCTTCGCCAAGTCGCAGGACCCATTGGCGGTTTACGCCGCTGACGCGGATCACACCGTCCTCAGGGGTTTGCGTGTTGACCGTGCGTTCACGGCCGCCCGCGTAGCGGAAGATCGCTGGCACAGGTGCGTTTCTTGGAAAGGCGAAATACGTGAACGTCCCGTCATCCCAGATGCGGGTTGGCGTGAACTCGGTCCGCGCGCTGGCGCCGTAATTGTAGTTCGGCGCTTGGGCGGCGATGGCCCGGATCGGGCGCGCAGCGTCGTCAGGGTAGCGGAACTGCACAACGTAGAAGGTCGGGCTGCGGACCTCCTCGACGTTGAAATAGTAGCTTCGCCTGTTCGTGTAGACCGTCACATTGGTATGGACACCGCGCGCGACGGGCTTGATTGCAAAGGCCTGACCACCGGGGACGCCATCGATCTCGAAGCCTTCCGTGTCGCCCGCGATGATCGAGCGGATGCTTTCGCCGATCCCGAACTCGATGGTGGTCACATGGGTGAGCGACACGCTGAGACGGTAGACCTGACCCTCCTGGTAGGTGGCCAAGCGCACCCGGCTGTCGTTGGGACCGCCACGCGGGATGGCTTCGGCAGAGGCGAGGCCGGGCAACAGGGCCATGACAAAAATAAGCGATCTTATAAACAACAACGTCAGTTCTCCAATCTGTCGGAGCGGATGGAATATTCGAGGACGGTGAAGCCGAATGGATTGGTCCAGACCTCGTCGATGGAGCGGCGGGTCTCCGGGCGGAACTCGAAGAGAAGCGTCGCAGTGAAGAGGCCGGTTTGGGTGCCGTTGATGGAGGTCAGACGCTTGCGCAGGCGCACCGTGGCGCGGTTGGTGCCGATCCGGTTGATGCTGAGGATTTCCACGTCGAGTCGGGCATTGGGGCCATAGACGGTCGGCGGATAGTTTTCATTTGCGCTGTTCCAGATCTGGCGCAGCCCGCTCTCGGCAGCCCCGTCAGAGCGGCGCAGGACGCTGCGGATGCGCAGGTCGTTGTCGAGCTGGTTATAGACCTCGCGGTCGGTCACATAGCGGAACACTTCCGCCTCGATGATCGCCTGGTTGGCGGTCACCGAGGAAGCGCCCACCGAGGCTTCGGGGAGTGCAAAGCCGGTGGCGGGATCATAGGGGACAACGACGGGGGGCGGATCGACATCGAGGATCGAGACAGCTGCCGCGCTCAGACAGCCGATGATGCCGAAGACAAGGCCTATCAGGCCAAGACGCTGCCAGAGCCGTTCACGGCGCAGGGCACCGTAGACCAGCTCTTCCTCGATGATTTCTTGTTCAGTCGCCACCATTCATGCCCCCGCTCGGCGTTTCGAAATGAGTTGAAGCGGTTCTTCGCTGCCTCTCGCTGCGCTCGAACGCGAAAACCGATATTTGTTTTTGGGGATCAATTTCGAAACGTCTTAGTCTGCCCGGAGGTCCGGCAAGGTGAAATCCATGAAGCGCTGCTCTTCCGCGATGGTGGCGGCATCGATCACGCCGCCGGTGCCGTCGCCCACGGTCTGCACCGCTTCGAGTTGCCACATGGCGACCAGCGCAATGGCGAGCTCCGCGGTCACGCGCGTGTTGAGATCGATGCTTTCCTTGAGTTCGTCCATGTCGTCGATGAGCCCGACAAGGCGGTCTACCCGCTCGAGCGATTGGCCGGCGTCCTCATAGCTGTTCTGGGCCGCCGCCGAGACGAGCGCACCGGTGGTGGCCTGCGTCGCCACGCGGTTGGCGCCGGGATTGCCGCTCGCGGCCATTTCCGAGAGGGTGTCCTCGTCAAAGCCGAGGTCGGCCAGCACCCGGTCCATCTGGGTTTCGATCTCGCCCGCGCCTGAACCGGACAGGCCGGAGAAATCCCCAGTCTTGATCGCCTCAATCGTGGCGAGGATGTCCCCGAACTCCTGGTCGAGTAGGCCATTGAGTTCGTCTTCCATCTCGGTGCGGATGATTTCTGGAAGCTCGGCAAGGCGGGTGAGGGCCTCGTAGGTGCGCTGCAGCTCGGCAAGTTGATCCGTGAGTGTGGCAAGCTGTTCGCGGAGCTGCGTCAGCTGCTCGTTTTGCAGAATCTCGTCCTCGATCATCTGCCGGAGCTGCTGGATGTTTTGCGCGATGTTCTGGGTATCGACGACGGGCACGCCTTGTGCTGCGACAGGGGGTAGGGCGCTGAACTGCAAGCCAATGCCAAGCGTTGTGACCAAAGCTGTCCTCAAGAGCAGATGTCCCATCATTCAATCTCCCTGATCGTAAAGTCCATGAACGCGCCCTCTGCCATGCGGGCGCTGGCCTGGGCCAGCTCCTCGGCAGAGAGGACTCGGGTGCGTGCAGCCTGAAGCCGGATGCGTGCAGCGACGAGGCGCACGAGTTCGGCGCGGGCATAGGTGTTGAGCGCGACGCTCTCCTGCACGTCCTCGGTTTCGGAAATCCGCTCGACGATGTCCGCAATACGCAAGGCGGCCTGCCTAATCGCCGCTGGGGAATTGTTGCCATAGAAGGCCGCGCCATGACCCGTGAGCGAGAGGTTGGCATTGGCCAGAAGCGCGGGGTCGATCGTGCCAAGCGCTTCGATCCCGCCGATACGGGTCAAATAGAGGTTATAGCGTTCGGGGATCACCTGGACGTAGTGCTGGGTCTCGCGGAAGGGCGGCACGCCGCCATACTCGAAAACCCGGCCGGGTCCGGCGTTATAGGCCGCGAGCGCGTTGATGATATTGCCATCGAATGTGTTGAGCTGGGTCGCGAGATAGCGCGCGCCGCCATGTACCTGCAGGTAAGGGCTGTCATAGTATTCCGGGTTGATGCCCAGATCGCTGGCGGTGCCCGGCATGATCTGGGTGAGACCATAGGCGCCGACGGGAGACCGTGCACCGATCGTAAACCGGCTTTCCTGCCAGATCAGCGCTTGCAGCAGCGCGCGCCATTGGACGGGGGAGAGCCCTGCGCGGCCAACACCCGCAAAGCCGCTGGTTTCCTGGGCGACGCGGATGATGAGCTGCTCGATGTTCTCGGCGGCGTCGCCGAACATCTGCGCACCGCCGGGATTGGGGTCGATCTCGCCCGTGCCATAGACGGCTTCCACGGCGCGGTCGGGATCGCCGCTGCCGCTTTCCAGCCCCGAGACCATAGCCGGCAAGCCCTGACCGCCGAAGCTGGTCTGGGCATCGAGGATGCGTTGCAGGGTTTCCAGCTGCTCCCGTTCGATCTCGGCGATGAGTTCGCGCACGGAAAGCTTGTCGGCCTGGATCGCGAGGTCTGCCTCGCGATCGCCAGTCTCGACGATATCACGCGCGGTCAGCCCACTGTCATTGGTCGGCACGCCCTGAGACAAGGCGAGACCTGGCAGCAGGCAAAGCGCTAGGATATGAGGCAGGCTAGACTTCAATGTCCCCCTCCGGGGTGCCAAGGGGCGTGAAGTCACAATCAGGCGCGACGGGTGCTGTGGACGCAAGGAACGTGAAGCAATTGGCCTGCGGCTCCCGATACTGGGTGCAGGAGGCCAGCGCGCCGAGCGCAGCCAAAGCGATAAGAATACGGATCATGAAAGCCTCCAAAAATCTGGGCGGTCGCGGTAATCGGCGCCGACGAGCGCCTCGCCTTTCTCCATGCCGCCGAGGATGGTGAGATTGGGCCCGAGAGCACTGAGATCGGCATCGACCACGATCGAGCCCTGATCGTCGCGGATCAGTGCCAAACGGCTGTTGCTGCCCGTGTTGAGAAGGACGTCGAGCTCCTTCTCCGTGAGGTTCAGCATGGCGTAGTCCGCAGGCTGCGCGCGGATATTGGGCAGCAGGATCTGCGTCGGAACGGCTTCGACGATGGTCTTGCCGGTCCGGGTGCGCTCAAGCTGGCTGGCATATTGCGTCATCATCACCGCGACGGTGTTCTGCTTGCGCGCAGTCACGAGCCAGTTCGACAGCCGTTCGGCGAAATATGCGTTGTCGAGCGCCTTCCAGGCCTCGTCGATCACGATGATGGTGGGGCGGCGGTCCTCGATCTCGCGCTCGACCCGGCGGAAAAGATAGGAGAGAACAGCCATCCGCTCCTTGTCGGCCTCGCTGTCGAGAATGCCGGTCAGATCGAAGCCCACCACATCGCCTTTGAGCGAGAACGTGTCCTCGAGGCTCTGCCCGAAGATCCAGCCGTAGCGGCCGTCTTCGGTCCACTCGAGCAGGCGCTGGTGCAGATCGCCGCCATCATCTGTGGACACAAAAAGCGATGCGAAATCCCGCCAGTTCCGCAGGGCCGGATTGGAGGCCTGGGCATTCTGGCGCACGACTTCCTGGATGCGGTTGGTCTGCGCCGGGGTCAGGGGTTTGTCGGCGCGGTAGAGCAGCGTTGTGAGCCAGTCCGAGAGCCAGGCGGTGCCACGACTATCGGTTTCAGTCCAAAGGGGATTGAGACCCGTGGGCTGACCGGCGTTCAGGGATGCGTAGCGCCCGCCATTTGCGCGGACGGCCATTTCCATGCCGAGGCGGTAGTCGAAAACGAAGATCCGCGCGCCTGCGCGGCGGGCCTGGGTCATCAGGAAGGCCGAGAGTACCGACTTGCCCGACCCCGGCCGCCCCATGATCAGGGTATGCCCGCTGGTCGGTTCTTTGTCCGGGCTGCCTTGCTCGTGATAGGAAAACCGGTAGGCGCTCTGCTCCGGCGTGGGCAAATAAGTGACGACCCGGCCCCATGGGGTTTTCGCGGCGGGTTTGCCGAGCTGTGTCCGGTGAAAGGCCGCAAAATCCGCGAAGTTGCGATTGGTGACGGCGCTGGCACGCACGCGCTTGGGCTGGTTGCCGGGATGCTGGCTGAGGTAATGGGCCTTTGCGGCGACCCGCTCACCGATCATCTTCACGCCTTCGGTCGCGGCGGCGTTCACGATTTCGGCGCTGAGCGTCTGCAGCTCATCCAGCGTTTCGCAGAAGAGCGTCACGACCATATGGTGTTCGCCGAAGCTTTGGCGCTTGGCCTCGAGATCATCGGCGGCGATATCGAGGGCTTCTAGGAGCGAGAGGGCCGCGTCCTGGCTGGCCTGCATCTGGCGCTTTTGCCGTTTGATGCGGCCCGCCATGAGGTTCGAATTGATCGGGGTGAAGGAATGCGTGACGATCATGTCGACCGGCAGGTTCAGCATGTCGAACATGGTGCAGGAGGTGCCTTCCGAGTATTCTCCGATGGTGAAGCTCTTGCCGTAGCGGTGGCCCACGACGCCCTCGGAAAGCTCGAAATGGTCGCCGTGAAACGTCACGCGGGTATTGGCGACGTTGACGGACAAAAAGCCGTAGGTGTTCGCTGGGTAGAGCGGCAGCTCTGTTCCGGTGTTGAGCGCGCCCAAAAATCCCACCAACTCTCCCGATCCGGCTGACAGCAGGCGCGGCTTGAGCTCGGTAAGCCCCGAGAGGAAGACGTTCACGGCCTCACCGAGGCGCTGCAGGCGTTTGCGGGTCTCTTCTCTCAGGCGGTCCGGCGCGCTGCGGCCGAGGTGCGGTAGGAGGCTTTTCGGAGGCGGGCGGTGAATGACGGTGAGCGTCAGTGTTTTGTCGCGGAGCCCGCTGGTCTCAAGTTTCGCGCGCCAGCGCCGGTCAACCTCGCCTGCGAAGCTGTCCTCACAGATCGGGTCGAAATCAGGTTTGATGGCCTTGGAGACCTTGTGGACGTAATAGCTGAATTCCGGCCCGAGCTGCGCGACGATGCGGGCAAAAAGCGCCGTCACCTTGTCGAGATAGGCATCGTCCGTCGTGTAGCTGTTGATTCCCTCGAGCCGGATGCAGCGGAAGAGTTCGTTCACCCGGGTCCGCACGGTCTGGTCGTCGACGAGGCTCACATAGGGCAGCATATGCGCAAGCCGGGTCTCGCGCGCATACCAGTCTGGGGTCATTGTGCGGGCATCGAGCGCAGCATCACGGGCGTCATCACGGGGCATAGCTGTCCCCGCCATGGATGCTGCGGTTTCGCGTGGGTGGCGTCTCCTGCAGCGCCGTCATCATTACGTCGATGAAACGCGGGTCCCAATCGGCGGCCTTCCACAGCACCGGATAGAGCAGGGCGGCGACACCCAGCACCGCGATGTGCTGGATCCAGACGAACAAGAGCACCGAACCGAAGAGCCAGACCATCGCGTACATGATGGGCAGGCCCAGAAGCTTCGGCGGGCGCACGAGCCCAAGAAAGAGAGGCGCGCGCTCAGCCACCGGCAAAAACCGCGGCAACGATGGTGGGGGCGGCGGCAACACCAGCGATGCCCACGAGGACCCAGAGCGCCTGGCGCAGGTCGATGATGTTGAAGAACCAGCTGAGAAAGACCCCGAGAACGGCCAGCGTCGCGATGACAACGCCAAGTGGGCCGGTCAGCGCATCGACGATGCCCTGTAACAGGCTCTGGATCGGGGAGAGATCGATGCTCTGTGCAAGGGCGGGTTCGGCAATCAGCAGGAATAGCGCCAGCGAGGCGACAAAGAGGTTTGAAATCTGTTTCATGAATTTGATCCTTCCAATCGGGCCACGACGGCCATGACGCGGGCCACGTGGTTCTGGGTTTCTCGGTAGGGGGGGACGCCGCCATACTGGCGGACCGCATCGGGTCCGGCGTTGTAGGCAGCCAGCGCCAGACGCGGATCGCCGAACGTCTCCAGCATCATCGCGAGGTAGCGGGCGGAGCCGTCGAGGTTCTGCAATGGTTGACGCGGGTCGACGCCGAGATCACGCGCAGTGGCGGGCATCAGCTGGCCAAGGCCAATGGCACCTGCACTTGAAATCGCATCCTGCCGGTAGGCGCTCTCAACCTCAATATTGGCTCGATAGAGAGCCAGCCAATCCGTCACGGAAAGCCCCGCGCGACGCAGGCCGGGATGGCCGGCATAGCGCAAGGCCGTGATCTGAATCCCGGAGAGGACATCGGCGCGGGGCAGGGGAGTCGGGCGGGCAAGGGCCTCGACTTGGACGCCCTCTTGCTCGGCCTCTACCTCGCCGAAGATCGCGATCCCATCGGAGGCCGAACCCTGACCGATGCCGTCATTGTAGTTTCGAGCAAAGCTGCTTTGGGAGCGGGACGGGATCAGGGAGCCGTCGCTCTCCATGACCAGCACCATTTGCGCGGAGGCTGGCGCGGCGACCAGCCAGAGGCAGACGAGGTTAGTTGTCAGCGCCCTTGGCTGATGGGGCTTTGTCTGACGGCGCAAGTTTGTGCGTACGGCTTGTCCCCGCCTCAAGCGGCAGGTCGACATGCGCAAAGCCAAGGCCAATGAAGAAAGACACCACGCCGGAGATCGTCTTGAACTCGCGGATCTTGATATCGTTGTAGGTCGTCCGCGTGCGGGCGGTGACGAGGAGCTTTTCCACGCCATCATCAGAGACAACGCGCATGATCCAGACCCCGTAATAGCTGGGGCCTTTCTTGTGTGCCGACTCCTGGCACAGGATTTCTGCGCTATAGCCGCTTTCCACGAGCTCGCGGAACCTGGCTTCCGTAACCACATTTGGTGCTTCGATGTCCCAGTTCATGGCCCGGCTCACGCTTTCTCCAATGGCGCGACCCCAGGCATTCCTACTTGAAGCCCAGAGTTACGATAGTATATTATCAACCGCAAGATGTAATATCGTGCTTTAGCTGTAGTTTGGTTACGCAAACACTAGTCACGGCCAGTGTCCGCGATCAAGGAGATAACAGGTTTGAGAAACCCAAGGTTGACAGGCCTGCTCCCATTGCAAGCTATGGCCCTTCTGATCTGCGTTCCCGGGCCGGTTTTGGCGGAATCCTGCTTCGCCCCGGCCCGTCCTTTCCTGCCAAGCGATTCGCAGGCGGCGCGGGACTATGCGGATATCATCCGTGGCGATTTCGAAGACTACATCCAGGATATCCAGAGCTACTTCCGTTGCCTCGACAGCGAACGCGCCCGCGCGTTCGAGGAAGCGCGCGAAGTCAGCGAGGACTATGGCCGATTTCTGCAATTGGCAGGGGATTGATGGGCAGCTTCGGGAGCATCAGACTTGCAGCCCATGGAAACCAGACGCCGATAACACCCTCAAATATCTACTTTTTAGATAACGGATTTCATCCGCTAGCGACGTCACAAAAGGTATGTGACGCGTGGCAAAGACAATCAGAACAAATGGTCAGTTGGCGCTCGTCCGTGCGTTGGTTGATGCACGTCAGAATGCGGGTCTCAGCCAGCAGCAGTTGGCGGCGAAGCTCAAACGCCACCAGTCGTTTGTGGCACGTCTCGAAAGCGGCGAGCGTCGTATCGACGTCGTGGAGTTTACAGTTCTGGCGAGGGTTATTGGCTTTGATAAAGATGAAGTCCTGTCGATTGTCGAAGCCGCCACGGAGCCCGACCACAGGATTTGAAGCCAATGAATTGTTGAGAACGCGGGAACCCATTTTCCCGGTCTGATGATCATTCCCTCCTCGAGGACCAGTTAGCCAACATCAAAGAAGCCCGGCGCGCGGTCGTAGTGAACGCTCTGCAACCCCACGCCGCAATTCGCAGCGCCGCAGTGCAGGAAGTCAGTAAACAGTGAACGAAGATAAGGGTGAGGGCGTCGCGATCGCCACTCTGATCGGGACCGATGGGTGCAGTGTTGTTGGTTGGGTTTATCGCTGGAGGACAGGCTCACATGCGGTGATGTGGGACGTCCAGGGGCCCCGGCCGGTATCGGAAACCCGGCCGGATATAAGTGACGAACAGAAGCAAGAAATCGACTTCGATGCGCTGACGAGGATCGGAAGAAGCGACGACGGGTGAACAGAGCGAACCCGCGGTGTTTGCCTAAACGCCAAACAGCATGTGGACCGCGAAGCGTATGCGGTGAGGTCTTGCAAGCCAAAGAAGCCGTCTTCCATGACAAATCTACGTGGCGGCAGGTCAGTAGTTCACCTGCTCGAACCCGTAGTTGCCGTCATAGTCACGCCAATCGACGAAGACGGATCGGTGATAAATGCCAGGGCAATGCTCGCCCCAACGTTCAAGTCCCACATGGGCCTCGGGCAGGGCAGTTATCGAAGATCGCTGCCATGAGAAGTCGCCTTGGGTCCCGTAGGTGCCGAGGACCACGGTCGCGCTTCGGTTACAATCCCCATCGCGCCCGGACTCGTGCTGTCGTGCATACCGTACATCGAAGACGCGGATGGACCGCACGAAATTGAACGCTGGACCGCTGATATCGATGTCCGCGCGGTCCTGAACGAGCCGCAGGGCGAGGTCGGTGGGAACGAGATTATCTACTGGCAAGGATTGAAGCGGTCGACGGGTGTCGGTTCGGTACAAGGCTTCAAAGATGCGGCCAGCGTTGTTTTGTAACCGATCGTTCTCGTAGGAGGCGCCCATGGGACAGCGCCAGATTTGCAGCGGTGGTTCGACCGGCCAGGGCGTGATCCGCCGGATAAATTCGGCGCGGGCTCGGGCGCAAGGGACGGAAGCAGGCCAGCCGCCAGACAGGCACAAGAGGATCGCGCAATCGATCGGGTATGTCTGCGCGCGGGCGGGTATTGGCAGCGAAGAACTTGTCACGGTCAAAGCGACTGCGACCGAGGGGAGGAGCTTCTTGAGTAAATGGCGCATGCTGTGGAGCCTCCGGGATGGGAGTTCAGCATACATACAATAATATACTATCGCAACGCTAAGTATAAAGTCGCATAATGAAGTTTATGTTAACCAACTGGCGCCCTGAGCCGCTAAAACATTACGATTTGATAATGCCCCGGCAAGGGCAGTGCCACTGTACCAAAGTTACTCCTTTGCGAAAGGAGCGACCATGTTCAGAACATTCGGATTGCTCTTGGGTCTCGCAACTGCTGTAGCTCTTTTGTTTATGGTTTCGAACAGATGCTGTCTTCTGCGAAGGCATCTGATTGAAAGCTACTCTACCTTTCACTTGCCCAGGCGATTGCCGCCTTCATTTCCGCCGGGTCGAACCGACGGAGTTCTGCCGTGGTCAGCACGTCGGCGAACCTGGTTCCCCACTCCAACAAAGCCCCTTCGCCCACCACAGCGACGCGGCGGAAGTCATTCCTATGGGCTGTGTCGATTTTCAGATCTTCGAGCAGAGCGGACGGCCCATCGTAGCCTTCGAACCTCGTGAGATCGAGAACCAGGCCGGGCTTACTTGTCTCTTGCAGGCGCTCATGAAGCAGGGCGTGCATCCGTTTCAGGTCGCTTTCGCTGAGCTTGCCCTCGCAGGCGAGGCCAATCGTGTCGTCATGAGCTGTCAGTGTCTCGGTGAACATGGTTTTCCTCCTCTTTTTCCGGTTTGCCGTGACCGTAAAGGTCAGCGTTTTCGTGTGCGCGGTCTTCGTGCTCAAATTCCAGACTCGAATGACCGATGCTGAAATCGTCCTTCAGCCGGTCCTTGATCGCGGCCTTGATCTTTTCGATTTGACCCCAGCCGTCCGCTGTCAGCACGACGTGGCAGTCCAGAGCCGCCTCGTGCTCCTGCATCTGCCACAGATGCACGTGATGAACGTCCGCGACACCATCCACACCCCGCATCGCCTGAACGACGGTTTCATTATCGATGTCCGGTGGACTGCCGAGCATCAGCGTCCGAATCGGACCGCCGATCTCGGTAAATGCGAGGTAGAGGATGTAGAGAGCGATGCCGATGGTGATCGCCGGGTCGACCCACCGCATGTTGTAGAGGAGGATGAGCGAGCCGCCGATGATGACCGCCACGGAGGCCAAAGCGTCCGATAGGTTGTGCAGGAAGAGCGCACGGATGTTCACGCTGCCTTTCTGCATCGAATAGGTGAGCAGCGCCGTCAACGTGTCGACGACCAGTGCCACACCGCCCAGGATCACCACCGTCCAGCCCTGTACCTCTGGTGGGTCGATCATGCGCATGCCACCCTCGTAGATCAGGTAGAAGCCGATCAGGATAAGTGTCGTGTAGTTGATGAGCGCTGCGACGATTTCTACCCGCCCATAGCCGAAGGTCATGCGCTTGTCCGCCGGGCGGCGAGCGATCTTACGCGCGAAGAAGGCGATCACCAGCGACGCCATGTCCGAGAAATTGTGGAGGGCATCCGCGATCAGCGCGAGGCTGCCGGAAAGGATCCCGCCGACGATCTGCGCGACCGTCAGGAGGCCGTTGGCCCAGATGGCGATGGAGACGCGACGATCACCGGATTGAGGATCGATGTGGGCGTGGCCGTGATCATGCGGCACGGTTCGTCTCCTCATGGCGGTGGTTCGGCCGATCGAATCCGGGGACCGGCGGCAAGATTCCGCGGCGGATGCGGCGAACCCTGGCATTCATCCAGTGACGGATGACGTGGCGATAGAGCAAGTCGCGCACAAATCCGAAGTTCTGGCGGTGCTTTGAGTAAAAATCGTCGGGTGCGTTGAAGGTTCCAAGATCGCGAACAATACCGGTTTTCTGGATGTAGGTATCATTGCCGGACCAAGTGACAGGCGGGGCGCTCAGACACTCCGTTCCAACCCCGTAGCCGCACAGACTATCCGTCTCGCGGAATTTCTGCTGCAGCGTCTGCAGGAAAGGCGCGTCCAGGATGAAGCCTTCAAGATTGACCCATCCGTCGCCCAAGTCCACCTCTACCCAGGAGTGGAGGATTTCGGACGGCGCGAGGGGATAGACGAGTTCCGGAACGACGCCTCTCTGAAGCGCCTTGTGGATTGTGAACCCGTGCAGTCGGCAGCGAACTCCCACGCCACGCAGCAGGGCCATGAGGAGCGTGCCCTTGGTGTTGCACTGCCCGTGGCCATCTGCGAGGACCTCGGACGCCGGAATGTCGTCGGCGCGGTTGTAGCCGAAGGTAATCTCGTTCCTGACGAAATCGTAGATGGCCCCAATTCGGTCGTCGCTGGGAAGGTCTGCCCAGCCGCGCTCCTCGATCAGTTTTGCAATTGAGGTCGCGTCAAAATCAAGCAGCCGGGTTTTGGCCAAATGAGGGTCGGCGGGGTTCACGGGATATCTCCTCGAATCGTTCACGAGAATATGTAGTTGCTACAGTCACTGTAGCTTCAAGCCCCGATTTCAGGCCGAGTCCTTGGTTACCTGATCGTCATTGTGCACCGCCTTGTGGTGTTCACCATGCGCGTCTCTCAGGATTCCGACGCCACCCCAGGCCGCGATGCCGGCGACAATCACGCCCACGACAAGGTCCGGCCAATTCGTTCCGAGCCAGGCTACGAGCCCGCCTGCGACGACGATTCCGAGATTGGCCGCGAAGTCGTTCCAGCTGAACGTATTCGCCGCTCGGATGTTTACGTCTGGATCGCGAAGCCGTGCCAGCAGCCAGACGCAAAGTGCGTTGATGGCCGCCGCTACCAGCGCCATGACAATCATGATCGTGCCAAGAGGATCCGATCCGCCGACGTAGCGGCGCCACGCGTCATACAGGATTCCAAGGGCGAAGAGGATCAGCAGGCCGCCCGAAACGTTCGCCGCTCCGCGCTTCCACTTGGCGGAGCGGGACAGCGCGAAGAGGCTGATCGCGTAGACGAAACTGTCCGACAGATTGTCGAGGCCATTGGCGATAAGCGCGCTTGACTCGCCGAATGCGCCCGAGGCGAAGAAAGCGACTGCCAGCCCGATGTTGAGACCCAGCACGATCCAGAGTGTGCGTCTTTCCGTTGCGTTTCTCTGCTCCGCCATGCCGGGTATCCAAATTAGTGAATTGCCAATGAGTAACTAACACCGGGCTTTTTGCGTTCCGATCAAAGGTCGTCGAAATTGCTCAGGCGCCGATCTCTTCATGGTCGGTCAGGCATTCGGAATGGTCGCGCAGTACCTCGAGCACACGGCAATCAGAAGTCTGTCCGCCGCTGCACTCATGCACCATCCGCTTCAATTCCGTCCGCAGCGCCTCGAGCCGCGCCAATCGTTGCTCGACCTGTTTGAGTTGCCGACGGGCGATTGCATCCGCCTCTGCACAGGACTTTCCCGGATGATCGCTGAGATCGAGGAGCTCACGGATCGCGTCCAACGAGAAGCCCAGTTGCCGAGCGTGCCGGACGAATGACAAGCGGTCGAGTTCGGCGTCGCCATAGCGTCGTTGGCCCCCCTCGGTCCTGCCGGGCTCAGGCATAAGTCCGATCTGCTCGTAATACCGGATGGTCTGCACTTTTGTTCCGGTCTTCTTCGCCAGAGTCCCAATCGTCAGCATTTCCGCTCCCCACATTACCTACAGTGGGTGTAGCTTTATGCGGTGCGCATCACAAGCTTCACCTGAGTTTCACAGATAGGTGATTGTTGGCCGATCGGTGACAATCACGCTTGAACCTACAGTAGCTAGAGGATGTAAACGCACACAAAATATAGAATCAAGTTCGGGCGGAGCGGCGTGAGGCTTTCAGGTCTTCAGAAGGTATTGTGGGTGTTGGCGGGCGCGGCGGCGTTCGTTTTCATCTGGCTGTTGCTATGGTCCGACTACCGTGCCGACCTTGCCCGAGCCGAGAATGAACCACCGTTTCTTGCTGATTTCGAACTGACCGATCATCGCGGCATTGTCCAAACGGACGAAGATTTCGCAGGGCGCTGGATGCTGGTCTTCTTTGGCTTCACCAATTGCCCTGACGTCTGTCCGACAACACTGTCCGAAGTCGCGGCCGTGATGGAGGGCCTGGGCGATGAGGCGGCAGTGGTTCAGCCGATTTTCATAACGATCGACCCCGAGCGAGATACGCCGACGGCTTTAGCGGAGTACGTGCCCATGTTCGACGCAGGGATCATCGGGCTTACCGGTACACCGGAGCAGATCGCCGCGACATCCGAAACTTTTCCGATATTCTATGAACGGATCGAGCAGGCGACTGCGCCGGGCGGATACACGATGGGTCACACGTCGCATCTTTTCCTTTTCGACACGCAAGCAGGCTTCGCGGACTCCTGGCCCTACGGCACGCCCGCCGAAGAGATCCTCGCCGATCTGAGAGAGAGGATCTGATCGTCATGACCCGACTTTCCGGAGAGACGGCCCTCGGGCTGGCCTGGATCATCGCGCTCACCGCGTCGCTTGCAGTGCTCTTCATCGGCGAGGTTCTGGGGCAGACACCTTGCGTGCTTTGCTGGTTTCAGCGTGCCTTCATGTTTCCCTTGGCCATCGTCCTCGGGCTCGGGCTGTGGTGGCAGGATCGGCGCGTGGGTCGCTACGGGATCGCGCTGGCAATCGGGGGCGCCGCCATAGCGCTCTGGCACCTCGGCCTCTATGTCGAGCTGATCCCCGAACGCATCCAGCCCTGCACGGCGACAGGCCCATCCTGTACTGACGACAATCAACTGGTCTTCGGCATTCCGATTCCTCTGATGGCGCTCGTCGCCTTCGTGGTGATCGGGCTGCTGTCGGCTCTCTCACTGAAGGAAGCACAAGAATGAAACGACGCGGCCTCATCCTGTCCGTTCTCGCGCTCGGGGTCGCCGGTTTCGGCGGGGCCGCCTGGTATGCCACCCGCCCCGACCCGATTGCCGCGTCCGATCCCATCGACCCTGAAATGGCCAACGCGCTGATCCGACCCTATTCCCCGATCCTCGGGCCCGAGGATGCGCCCGTAACCATCGTTGAATTCTTCGACCCGGCCTGCGAGGCATGCCGCGCTTTCTATCCGGTCGTCGAGGATATCATGGCGGAGCACGGAGACGCGGTGCGCGTTGTAATCCGCTATACGCCTTTTCACGGCGAGGCGTCGGTAGAAGCGATCCGTGTGCTCGAGGCGGCGCGCATGCAGGACGTGTTTGAACCTGTGCTCGAGGCAGTCTTGCGAGAGCAGCCCAGATGGGCGTCTCACGGGACCCCGGCACCCGGATTGATCCTTGAGATTGCAGCAAGCGGAGGTCTGGATGTCGAAGCTGCCCGGACACAGATGCTGGCCCCCGGTGTTGTGGCGGTGCTCAACCAGGACCGCGCCGATGTCGAGACAGTCGGGGTCCGCCAAACGCCCACGTTCTTCGTGAACGGCAAGCCTCTCGATCCGTTCGGTGAGGCCGAATTGCGGAGGCTGGTGGCAGTGGAAGTTGCGGCAAGCCAAAGCTGATTTGCGGAGGCAGGAGAAACGAGTGGTGAAGAAGTTGAGATATACCAATGCATTGGCCGTGCTTTTGACGGTTGCAGGGCTGTCGGCCCCCGCACTGGCCGGTTCGGAGGATGTCGTGGTCGAGAATGCGTGGTCCCGCGCCTCGATCGGCGTCAACAGGCCAGGTGCCGCCTATATGACCGTGCGCAACACGGGTGAAGACGCCGTTACGCTGACCGGACTTGCGACACCGCTGGCAATGATGCCCGAGATCCATGAGTCGAAAACCAACTCCGTTGGCGTCAGTTCCATGGCACCTGCAGGCGAGATCACGATTGAGCCCGGCCAAAGCGTGGCATTGGAGCCGGGCGGGTTGCACGCCATGCTCATGAAGCTGCAAGAGCCGATGACCGAAGGCGAGAATTTCCCGCTGACACTGACCTTCTCGGATGGCGGCAAGGTGACGGTCGAGGTCCCAATCCTCGGAATCGCCGCGCGTGGACCGGAGGGCTGATGCAACGTCGGCAGCTCCTTCTATACGGCGCAGCCGGTGCCGGCGTTCTTGGCCTGACGCTCTTCGTGGGCTGGTGGCGGGTGGACGGGCCCGGTGCGCCTGAACCAAAAGGGCAGCGGCCCCTGCCCCTATCGGCGATGGAGTTCCGGCTGACCGACCACGAGGAAAATGAGGTAGGGCCTGGCAACCTGATCGGTCGTCCGACAATGGTGTTTTTCGGGTTCACCTACTGCCCGGACGTCTGCCCGACGACCCTATCGGATATTTCCGGCTGGCTTGAGGAACTGGGCGACGAAGCATCAGAGATGAACGTGGTCTTCATCACGGTCGACCCGGAGCGGGACACGGTCGAGGCCATGGCCGAATATGTCGGCTATTTTCATCCGGTCATTCGTGGTTGGACGGGGCCGGAAGACCAGATTGCCCGCGCTGCAGAAGGGTTTCGTGCCTCATTTGAGCGCGTCCCGACTGAGGGCGGCGGCTATACGATGAACCATACGGCAAGCGTATTCCTGTTCGATGCCGAGGGTGAGCTCGTCACCATGATCGACTATCACGAGCCAAGAGAATTCGCGGTGCCGAAGATCCGGCGCGCACTGACAGAAGACGTAGAGGGGGCAACATGAAGATAAGAACAGTCTTGGCGGCCGTTGCGGTCGCAGGCGCATTTTCGGTGACCGCCATCGCCATCTCTGGCGTTCTGTCCAAAGAACCGGTGCCCCCTGCGATTGCTGAAGCGACCCTCTGGACTCCCGATCCGCTTGCGCCGCCTCGGATTACCGAAACCAATTCGGTCCGCCCTACACTCGCCCAGGCGGATATCGCATTCGAGTTCAGACCCCGGCCGCTCCTGACCGTTTCCCCCGCTGATACCTCCTTGCCATCTATCGAGCCCCCGCTGGTCACCTGGTCGCGGGAGATTGCGTCGGGCGAGACGCTTGATGCGGTCCTTTCCGATGCGGGGCTGGATGCTTCGGATCGCGCCGAAATCGCCTTGGCGATTGGCACGGAATACGATCTGCGCCGTCTGCGTCCGGGTCACATCATTACGGTGGTTTCCACAACGGACGACAACCCGCGTCGTGTAGAGCTCGCCGTCGAAGACGGTGTCCGGATAGAGGCGGTCTTCGGCGAACAGCTTGCCGCCCGCGTGTTGGACCCGGATCCCGAATTGGTGACTTTCGCCGGCGAGGCGGTGATCGAGAGCTCGATTTTCGCCGCCCTGAACACGGCAGACATCCCCGCCCGTTTTGCGGTGGACCTGGCGCAGATGCTGGGCGGCACCGTGGATTTCCGTCGTGATCTTGCGGGTGGCGAGACGATGCGCCTCCTTTGGCGCGAGGCCCGAGACGGGAACAAGAGGATTGGTCAGCCCGAGCTTGCCTTTGCCGCACTGGATATCGATGGCTCGGTCTATGAAATCGTCTGGCCGAACGACGGCAGCGGCCAAGCGACGATCTATGTCGACGGAGAAGTCCTGCGCGTGTTTGCGCAACCGGTCGAAGGTGCACGGCTGAGTTCTGTGTTCGGGCGCCGCACCCATCCGGTCTACGGCAATGTACGGATGCACACAGGAGTCGACTTCGCGGCGGCGCGCGGCACGCCGGTACAGGCGACGGCGCCGGGCCGCGTTAGCTTCATCGGCCGACGCGGTGGGTATGGCCGGGTCGTCGAGATCGCTCATGGCTCCGACACCCTGACGCGCTATGCGCATCTGAGCGCCGTACCGGACGGGCTCACACAAGGGCAACGCGTGATGGCCGGAGATATGATCGGGCGGGTCGGTGCGACGGGTACCGCGACAGGCCCCAACCTACATTACGAAGTGCTGGTGGACGGTCGCCCAACCGACCCTCTCTCTGACGACCGATTGGCAGAGGCGGCCGAGCGTGAAGCGGACGACACGGCCGCGCTTGAGCGACTGCGTGAGGCGCGTTCACTTCTTGCTGAGAGGCTCGCCAGCGAATTTGCACAGACGACAACCGAAAGGCTTTGATCCATGAAACGATTTACTCCCGCCCTTGCCATCGCATTTGCCTTGCTTCCTGCGGCGCAGGCCGTCGCAGAGGCGATTCAGATCGACGTCCGGAAGACCAGCGGCTGCGGCTGTTGCCTGTCCTGGATGAAGCACCTCGAGGAGAATGGCTTCGCGCCGATGGGCGAGGACATGTTCGGAGGATCTCTTGTGCGCTTCAAACTCGACAATGGCGTGCCGCAGCGCATGGTCTCCTGCCATACGGCTTTGGTCGACGGCTATGTGATCGAGGGCCACGTGCCGGCGGCTGACATCCAACGCCTGCTGGAGGACCGGCCAGACGCGGTAGGCCTGGCGGTGCCGGGAATGCCCTACGGGTCGCCCGGCATGGGACCGGAGGACGACCGGGAGGCTTACGATGTCTTCCTGATCCACGAAGACGGATCGACCGAGGTCTACACCAGCTACTCGGCTCCTGACTGAACTCGCGGCAGAACCTTAACAATTGGAACCCCTCTCCCCCATAGCGCTTGGCTTTCTTGGAAGCCTGGCCGCCGGATCGCTGACCGCGGTCGGGGCGGTCCCCGTTCTTTTTGGGCGCATCCCGTCCCGGGCCACGCGCGATCTGCTGCTTGGCTTCGCGGCGGGTGTCATGCTCGCGGCTTCGTTCTTCTCGCTGATCATCCCGGCTCTCGACGCAGCTGAAGGACAGTTCGACAACGGTGCTCTCCCGGCGGCCATCGTATGTGTTGCGATCCTGCTTGGCATGGGCGCGGTCGCTCTGATGAACGAACGGCTACCGCATGAACATTTCAAGACGGGGCGGGAAGGTCCCGACGCCGCATCGCTGCGGCGCGTCTGGCTTTTCATCATCGCGATCACTATCCACAATTTTCCCGAAGGGCTTGCCGTCGGCGTCGGGTTCGGGGCTGACGGTTTGTCGGGCGGGTTGCCACTTGCGATCGGTATTGGATTACAGAATGCCCCCGAAGGTCTGGCGGTGGCGGTTTCGTTGCTCGGCGAGGGCTATTCCAGGCTTCGCGCCTGGGGCATCGCCGCTCTGACCGGTCTCGTCGAGCCCGTCGGTGGACTTCTCGGCGCAGGGATTATCAGTCTTTCGCAACCGCTGCTGCCCTGGGGTCTCGCCTTCGCAGCAGGTGCGATGCTCTACGTCATCAGCCACGAGATCATTCCGGAAACCCACCGATCCGGCCATCAGAACAGGGCGACGCTCGGCCTCGCCGTTGGTCTTGTGATCATGTTGTTCCTCGACGTCTGGCTGGGATAAGCTGATGAGAACTTGCCTCTTCGTCGGTCTGCTTGCTGCGCTGATCGCTTTTCTTGTCGATCAGGTGACAAAAGCAATTGTCGTCGCCAACGCGGCAGATTTGAGCGCTGGAATTCCGGTCTTTCCCGGTTTCAATCTTATCTATCTGCGCAACGATGGCGTGACGTTCGGACTGCTTGGTGGAGCGCCATGGTGGAGCCTTACGGCGTTGGCCCTAGCTGTCTGCGGCTGGTTAACAGTCATGTTGGTACGCACTGCCAACCCGGTTGAGGCTATCGCCTATGGCGCGATTATCGGTGGCGCGCTCGGCAACGTCCTCGACCGCATCCGGTTTCGGAGTGTGACGGACTTCCTCGATTTCTATGTCGGATCCACGCATTGGCCCGCCTTCAACATGGCGGATGTTTTCGTGGTCAGTGGCGTGGGCCTACTGCTCATAGCCCCTTGGTTGAGCGCCAAGTTGAAAACAGGCACATGATGGCGGGCTTGCGACCACTGACGGGTCGTGGCCGTTACATTCCCCTGCGATCAGGGATTAGCTTTGCAGCGGGCGGTTTAACGGTTTTAACCCTTCCACCATTCTCATGGCTCATCGTTGTTCCAGTCGCCTTCTCAGCACTCTTTCTCGTCCTCCGGCAGGTTTCGACAGCGCCTGCCTTCTTCATCGGCTGGGTCTTCGGAATGGGCCAGTTCGGGTTTGGAGTTTCCTGGATCGCCGAGAGCTTTTACGTCGATTCCGAACGTTTCGGTGCCCTTGCGATCCCGGCAGTCGCGGGACTGTCCGCCGGACTGGCCATTTTCCCGGCGATTGCGGCGATGTTATTTGCCACCATCATGCAGCGCCGTGCTGTCGGCGACACTACGGCAGGTCTTCTGCTTGCAACCTGCTGGGTTGCCGCAGAATGGCTGCGTGGTCATGTCCTGACAGGGTTTCCCTGGAACCTTGCCGCTTATGCCCTTGTCGAACACGCCGCTCTGCGCCAACCCGCCGCCTGGGTAGGAAGCTATGGGCTGAGCTTTCTCACGGTCTTTATAGGGCTGTTGCCCGGTGTGTTGATTGTGGCGGCACCAAACAGACGCGTGCCTGTTCTCGTGCTCTTCGCCGTTGTGGTGATGGGCCTCTGGGGTGGCGGCGCGCTGCGTTTAGGGACGAATGTGCCTCCGACGGACAGCGCTTTGCGCATCGTCCAAGGCAATGTGCCGCAAGTCGAGAAGTGGGCACCGGGCAGCCGCGAGCGAACGCTGGAGAAATATTTGGGCTTGTCGGCGCAACCTGGACGCTTCGACCTGTTGCTGTGGCCGGAAACGGCCTTTCCCGGTTTTCTGGACGAGGACGCCTTGGCGCGTAGGCGGCTATCCACGGTTCTGCCAGACGGCAGGATCCTTTTGACAGGCGTACCTGACCGCGTAGAGGGCGATGGGGGAACCCGATATTTCAACACGGTTCAAGCCTATGACGGCAGCGGCGAAATTCTGACGGGATATGCAAAACATCATCTTGTTCCGTTCGGGGAATATGTGCCCCTGAGAGGCTGGCTGCCGATCGAGCGGCTGACCGAAGGTTTGGGTGATTTCACGCCAGGACCAGGGCCACGCACGCTGGCGATCCCGGGTGCGCCTCTGGTCGCGGTGGCGATCTGTTACGAAATCATTTTTCCGGGCCAGGTAGTCGATGACCTTTTTCGCCCCGACTGGATTTTCAACGCCACAAATGATGCCTGGTTCGGGACCAGCATCGGACCCGAGCAGCACCTCGCCTCCGCGCGCATGCGCGCGGTCGAAGAAGGGCTTCCTGTAGTCCGGGCGGCCAACACCGGGATTTCCGCGATCATCGACGCCAAGGGAGAGATCATCGCGCGCCTCGAGACCGGACAAACTGGAGTCATAGATGCCAGCCTGCCGACAGCGCTTGCGCCCACACCTTACGCACGTTTCGGTGATTGGACATCGCTGGCGCTCATCTGTGCGGTCTGGGCTCTAGCCTTTACCGTCGGATTGGTCAGACGACGTTTCAATTCAGAAAAATCAAAATCGGAGGAATCGTGATGCTGGTGCTCGCAGGCTTTGTCGGAGGGGCGCTCTGGGGTGGCTATCTGGCGCAACGGCGGAAAGGGAACCGCCTGGATATACTTCAATACGCGACAAGCTTCGGTATTGCTTTCGGCCTGCTCGCTTTTTTCGCCTCGGTGATCCTCTTGCGCATCACGTCTTGAGATTACTTTGGCACCGGCAACGAATTGAAACGACTATTCAACATATTACTAGACTTGCTCCTGGCGGTTTTTGCATTAGGACTGACCGTATCCGGTGTCGTCTACTTTCTTTTGCGCGCCTCCGTCCCCGACTATGACGAGGATTTCAGTGTTGCGGGTATCGAAGGTCCAGTCGATATTCTGCGAGATGCTGCGGCCATACCGCACATTTCTGCAGACTCCGCTCCGGACGCCTATTTCGCGCTTGGTTTCGTTCACGCTCAGGACAGGCTTGGCCAGTTATTGAGGGCAAGGCGGGCAGCGCAAGCCTTGATGCCACTTGACCGGACGATCGAAGTTGAGCCTTCGACAGCCCAAGCGCTCGACGCATATGCCGCAGGTGTCAACGCGTGGCTTGGCCTGGTGTCCGAAGGCGGGCGCGGCAGAGGCTCACCCGATCTGTTGATCGCGGATGAGAGAATGATCGCAGCCTGGAGACCCGTCGATAGTCTCAGACTTGCCCAAGCGTTTCTGAACGATCTTCAACCCGAGAGACGGCAGAATGACCTGTCCGGCTTGTCAGATCTACCGATCCCGTCGGATCGACCTCTTTTGCCCGAGCTGTTTGTGACCTCGCCCAAGGTCAGCCTCGATGCTTGGGCGTTGCCTGGAGACAGAACAGCTACCGGAGCACCAATTCTCGCCGCCGATATACGTGGCCCCTTATCGCTGCCTTCTGAATGGTACCTGGCGGATATTCAACTCCCGACCGGAGCCGCGATTGGGGCTACATTGCCGGGTGTGCCCTTCATTGTCGTCGGTCGCAGCGAACGCGTCGCTTGGGCGTTCCGATCTGTGTCCCAGAAAGCCGTTAAAGAGCCAGAGAATCCCACGGCCGCGCAGGCCAGCAATTTTCTGATGATGCTTGACCGTCTGGCGCGGTCCGCCGATGTGAACGATGCTATGGACGCATGCATGAACCTGTCACCAGCCGGATTGGAGATTCTTGCGATCGACCGAGAAACCCTTGCTCGCTGGCCTGACAGGGAGGTCGAAACTCCTTTATCGTTTCGAGACGCCCGTCTGGCTGCTCTTGATGAGCGGCAGCCGATATTCTCGGTCGAGGGCGCGATTACGGTGCAGCGCGACACGGTCAGCGCTGCCGCGCGGGCGCTTCTTCCTATAATGGCAAAAGAGCTTTGGTTCGTGGGTTCCACAGGTGCTCTCGAAGAGAACCGCGCAGATGAGCTTCGCGGCGATATTCTGGATCAACTTGCCCAATGGAATGGCGACATGGATCGCTTTTCACCGGAGCCGCTCGTGTTCTGGGCCTGGGCGCGCGCGTTGCAAAAGCGAATACTTCAGGATGAATTTCCATCCGCGACGAAGGTCTGGGCCAGGCCAAATGCCGATGTCCTATTTGCGGTGCTTTCAGATCGCGGAGGGAGCGCAATCTGGTGCGACATCCGCCCGTCCACCCGCATCGAGACCTGCCAGGATCAGGTTCGTGCGGCCTTGGATGATGCCATCGGCTGGCTTGTCGACCGCTACGGACCCGATCCGTCCGCTTGGGTCTGGGGCGAAGCACACGCTTTGAATATGGGGTGGGCACCAATCCGATCGAGTGGGATCATCAGCGATCTGCTGTCTCTCAAAGCCCCATCTTCGGGCGATTCATACACAATGATTGCAACACTGTTTACTTCTGACGATGACCGCCCCTTCGCGCCCAGCGGGGGCACCAATTTTCAGGCGGTCATGTCGTTTTCGGAAGAAGCCGGATCCTATTTCATCGCGCCCGCCGGTCAGTCCGGCCACCCGCTCTCACGATTCTATGAGAACCTTTTTCTCATGTGGATGCAGGGCAAATACCTCGCGATGTCCACTGATCTGTCCTTGGCCCGGGGTGGCGCTGTGGGAACATCCCGACTTTTACCGGCATCTGTCCAAAGGCCAACAATACAAGATGACAGGAGCCAATGATCGCCTACTTCCTCCTTTTCGACCCGTTTGGATACGCGATTTCGCCAGTGTCCCTTGTTTCCGTCAGCTTGGCCGCATGGATCTACATGCGCGGCGTCGCGCGATCCACACGGCTGCGCGGGACGGTTTCCATTTGGCGGCAAGCCCTGTTCTTCGCTGGCTTGACCTGCATTCTCGCGGCCACGAATGCGCCTCTGGCTTCGTTGGGGCACAGCCTCTTTTCGGCGCATCAAGTGGAGCACCTTCTCCTCCGCCTTGCAGGACCACTACTCATCGCGGTCACTCAGCCGTGGCGATTATTGCAAGCCGGTTTGAACAGACGGTGGCGTCGATACCTCGGCGCTCTTGGAAAATCTATTACTTTGCGGTTCTTGGCACATCCGGTAACCGCCACTGCTGCGCTCATCACGTCGCTCTTTATCTGGCAGATTCCAGTGCTTTACGGACTTGCGCAGCGCATCGCGGCGATCGAGGTGTTCGCCCATTTTGCGATGGTGCTGGCAGGGATCTGGTATTTCGGCATGCTCTTCGACCCGAGAGATCCCCCTGAGGGCGCGAGGCGCGGCGCAAGGCTGATCTCTGGTTTTGCGGTGATCGTTTCAAACATTTTTCTGGGTTCCTTGACGACACTCAAAGAGGTGAGCCTCTATGCCTCCTACCAAACGGCGGGAACCGGGTTGCTCGATCCCCTGTCCGACGAAACCATGGGTGGCTATACGATCTGGGTCCCGTCCTCGATGCTGATGATCGCCGCGATCATTCTGGTCATGAACGGGTGGAACGCGGCCGAGGTGCGTCGCTGGAATTCACGATATGAGTTGGTGCGAGGCTCGAACTCCGCGGCGCTCGAGTTTCCGGAAACGGCCGAAGAATTGCGTCTGAAAGTGGCAAAGCCAAACCGCGACATGGGCCGGACGCTCGCCATAGGCGCCTTGGTCATGTTCTTCATCGTCATGACGACGGTGGTGACTATTGTCTATGCGCTTTGAACAGAGGAGCAAATCAAAGGTTGTACCCACGTCTTTTCCCGCGATCGACATTTTCGCTGCACCGTCGTCGCAGTCAGAGATTTTGGGCACACTATCTCGGGCTGGCCAAGCTCAGAGGACACGAACGATTTTCTGCACTAAAGTTGACCATCAGAACAGACCCACCAGCCTTTGACTGCTGACGCCGCCGCCTCCTGAGTCTTGCTTTGCTGAATTTCGCGAGAACTTGATGCTGCGCTATTTGCCGCTCTCAGATTGCAGGAGGGCGTGTTCGAAGGCCTCCAGCGTGGTCGTGCTGACGTGATGCTCGATCCCCTCCGCATCGCGTTCCGCAGTCTCTTCGTCGATTCCCAGGCTGAGGAGAAACGCGACGACGATCCTGTGCCGCCGGCGGCAGGCCTCGGCCAACTCCCGACCGGCATCCGTGAGGAATATCGCGCGGTAAGGTTCCCGCCGCACCAGGCCAGCAGCTTTGAGTCGCGAGATGTTCTTGGTCACGGTCGGCGGCTTCACTCCAAACCGCTCGGCGATTTCCACCGGCCTTGCCTCTCCGCGCGACTCGATCAGTTCGGCGATCAGTTCAACGTAATCTTCCGCCATTTCGCTCTCATGTGCCTGACGCACAGTCGCGAAGCCCTCAGCCTGTGCTTCGGGAGCCCTGTCGACAGTTTCGAACAGTTCACGTTCCTGTGATTGCAGCTTTGTCATACTTGGGACTTTGCAAGGAAACTGCGGGATTGACAACTTGTTTGCTTAGGGTAGATAAGTTAGCCGTGTCTAACTTTGGGATTGGGAGACTGCGGTGATTCAGAAATTCCTTGGAGCGTTCATTGCCGCACTCGCAAGTGCGCTCGTCCTGTCCGGACCTGTCGCTGCGACGCCCGCCAAGGAGGCCCCATGGCTTCCCGAGGCGGCGGCCTACCGGTTGACTCTCTTCCTCGCAAATCTCGAACCGCTGCCCTGGGATGACGTCGGGACCGCCTGGGCCGAACCCTACCGGGGTTCGGAATTCGCTGTCGGTGCATTGGCATGGCTGAACGGCAGCAGCGACATCGGACCCGCGCCCCTTCTGGACGCCATAACTCGCGAGGACCGCCAGGCGGTCTTCGCCGAGGCGACGCGGCTGATAGCGCGCAGGATCGACGAGGAACTGGACCGGGCAGTCATGGCCGACGATTCTGCACGTGCACAGCAGGCCGTGCGGACAGCTCGAGAACTCTATCGCGCATTCGCTGACGGTATCGCGGCTGCTGACCCCGACGCTTCGAGACGCATCGGCCTCGCCTGGCTGGAACTCAACAGCAGCACAGGTTCCGCCGGTGTTCTTGGTACTGGTGACACACCCGCGAATCGCGAAACCATGGAAGCCGCGCGCGGAGTCATCTCCGGCTATCTCGCCGAGAATTACCTCGTTGACGATTTCGCGCCGCGCCGGACGCTGAGCGCGCTGCCGGAAACTTTTGTCCTGAGTGGCCGCACCATCGAGGTGCCGCCTAGCCTGCCGCCGGGGTCTGACATCTTCGATCAGGATCCGCTGCCGCTGCTCGTGCTCAACTTCGAGGAACAGGGCATCGACGAGACCGATCTGCCGCTTGTTGCCTACGGCGACATGCTGTTCGACAGCGCGCAACTCTTTGGAAGCCCGGCGCAGGATCTCGGGATCGCCTGCTCGACCTGTCACAACCGCTCGGACGTCAACCAGCGGCTCTTCATCCCCGGCGCCAGCCACCAACCGGGCGCGATCGACGTGGACGGCGCCTTTTTCAACCCGATCTTCAATGACAGGCGCGACGACCCGCTCGACATTCCCAGCCTGCGCGGCTTGCGTTTTACCGGTCCCTACGGCCGCGATGGCCGCTTCGCCTCCTTGCGCGATTTTACCCGCAACGTGGTCGTCAACGAGTTCGGCGGGAAGGAACCGACGCCCTTCATGCTGGACGCTCTCGTCGCCTACATGCTCGAATTCGACTTCCTGCCGAATTCCATGCTGACGACTGATGGCCGTCTGACCGATACGACCCAAGAGGCCGCCCGGCGCGGCGAGGAGATCTTCAATACGCCCTTCGCCCGGCTCGGCGGTCGGTCCTGCGCCAGTTGCCACGTGCCAGACGCGAACTTCCTCGACCGGCAGGCCCACGACATCGGCTCAGTAGCGCCGGGCTACGAGGGGGCCCGCGCCGGTGCGCTGGACACGCCCACGCTGCTCGGCACGGCCTATACCGCCCCCTATTTCCACGACGGGTCATTGCCGACGTTGGCCGCCGTCGTGGACTGGTTCGACGAGACGAAATCGCTTGGGCTTACCGAGGAAGACCGCGCCGACCTAACCGCCTATCTCGAGACCGTTGGCGCGGCAGACGAGCCCTATGAGGCCTTCGACACCGAGAACACCGCTTTCCGGCTGGCATTCGCCGAACTGACGACCTTCGCCTCGACAATCGATACGCTACTGCCGCGGCGGGACGCAGAGCATATCCTGCTGCTGACCGACACCGTGGCTGCGGACCTTTCGGCCGACGCCAGCACCATGTCGAACCTCCCCGCCCGGCCCGAGGTCTATGCGCTGGCCGAGCGGCTGGCCGCGGTCGGCGCCGCCGTCCGCGTGGAAGACTGGGAGGCCGCTGAAGCAAGCTGGACCGCGTTCAAGTCCGAAGCCGACGCAATCGAAGAGAGGGCATTCTGATGCCGGTCCATCTGACCCGTAGAACGATACTGACCTTGGTCGGCGCGGGCGCGGTGTCGCTGGCGACACCTCTCGCCGCGCAAGACGTAACCCTGCGGCTTGCCTTCATCCCGCAAGAGAACCCCGACAAGCTTCTGGGGGACATCGAGGCCATCACCGGATGGCTGGCAGAGGAGATCGGCGTCCCCGTCGAGGGGTTCGTCACCATCGACCATGCAGCGGCGGTCGAGGCGCTGCGCAACGGCGACGCGGATATCTCCTTCATGGGCGCCCTGCCCTTCGTTCTGGCCGAGGCCGAGATCGGTGCCGTGCCGCTCCTGTCCGAGGTCTACCGCGACGCGCCGAGTTATACGGGCCGCATCTTCGTGCGGCGCGACAGCGGCATCGGCGCGCTCGCAGACCTGCGCGGGCGCGACATCGCTTTTGCCGATCCGATTTCGGAATCGGGCTATCTCTACCCGCTCGCCGAATTCGTAGAAGCCGGGCTGATCGAAGACCCCGGACAGGCGGAAGCATTCTTCGGCCGCGTCTTCTTCGCTGGCGGCTACCAGCAGGCGATGCAGGCGATGGCCGAAGGCCTGGTCGATGCCGCAGGCGCCAGCCAGTATGCCGACCTGCTTCTGACGCCGCAGCAACAGGCAGAGGTAACCTGGATCGCGGAAAGCGCGCCGATCCCGAGCCATTTGGTGATCGCTCGCCCGGGGCTCGATGCCGCTCTGCGGGACCGTTTTGTCGACGCAATGCTGCGGCTCAACGAGCCGGAGCACCGCAACAAGCTGCGCTATTTTTATGGACCGGATGGGTACGTCAGGGCCGACGGCGCCGCCTATGACGGCGTACGCGATATGGCACGGCAATACGGGCTGTTGCGATGAGCACAGCTGTCGAAGTAGACGACCTGAGTTTTGCCCATACGGGCGCGGACCTCCCGGCGCTGGAGCGGGTCTCGTTTCGGGTTTCGGCGGGCGAGAGCGTCGCTTTGCTCGGCCCGTCCGGGGCGGGCAAGACGACCCTGCTGGCACTGCTCGACGGCAGGCTCCAAGGCTGGAGCGGGCGGGTATCGGTTCTGGGTGCGCCGCTCGATCCCGACCGTCCGCCGCCGAGCGCGCGCCGTCCGGATACCGGTTTCGTGTTTCAGGAGTTTGCATTGGTCGAGCGTTCCTCGGTTCTGCGCAACGTCCTGAATGGCAGCCTGGGGCGCATGTCGCCGCTGCGGGCCCTGTTGGGATCACCGACCAAACATGATCTGGAGATTGCGCGCACGGCACTTGCCGATTGCGGAATTGCCGATCTTGCCGAACGCAGGGTCGACAGCCTCAGCGGCGGGCAGCGGCAGCGTGTGGCCATCGCACGGTGTCTGGCGCAGGAACCGCGCCTAATCCTCGCCGACGAACCGGTGAGCAACCTCGACCCCGCGCGTGCATGTGAGATCCTGGCGCTGCTGACCGGGGCGGCGCGAACGCGCGGCGCGACGGCGCTGTTTTCGTCGCACCAGCCCGACCTGGCGCGGCGTTTCGCGCAGCGCATCATCGGCATGCGGGACGGGCGGATCGTGTTCGATGTACCGACCTCCGAGTTGAACGATGATGCGACGGCGGAGCTCTATCGGGAGGTAGGGCCAATCCCCGGTATCGGCCTCAGGGCGGTGTCCTGATGGCGTTCCGCGGGTTTGGCGGCATTGCGACGAGCGGTCTGATCGCAGCCGCGATCCTGTGGTCCTTCGCCACGACCGATGTCGAGTTCTCGCGACTTCTGTCGGCCGGCCCGCGGATCGCCGATTTCTTCGGCCGGATGTTTCCGCCTGACCCGACGGTGATGGCCGAGATCAAGAAGGGCAGCGCGGAAACGCTGAGGATCGCGATCCTCGGCACCCTCGGTGCTGTGATCCTGTCCGTTCCCCTCGGCATTCTCGCGTCTGAGACGATGGTATCGCCTGCGGTGTTTCGGCCGATCCGAACGCTGCTTGCCTTCATCCGGGCGATTCCGCTGATCCTCGTGGCCATGCTCATGGTGGGCGCTGTCGGGCTCGGGCCGCTGCCCGGCATCATCGCGGTCGCCTTTCATGCAACGGGGATGCTCGCCAAGTTCTATGCCGAGGCGATCGACGGCGTGTCCCGCGCGCCGATCGCAGCACTTGAAAGCGCGGGCGCCGGGCCGCTCGTGCGGCTCAGATACGCGATCTGGCCGCAGATGGCGCCGGTCGTCGCCCGCGACACGATTTTCCGGTTCGAGTTGAACCTGCGCGAGTCGCTGATCCTCGGCATTGTCGGCGCGGGCGGGATAGGCTTTTACATCCAGACCTACGTGCGCTCTTTCCAGTATGACAAGGCGGCCAGCGTCACGATGGCGGTCGTCGCCATGGTCATCGCCATTGAGGCGATCAACGTCGCGCTGCGGCGCCGCTTCACCTGATCCTTAAGCGTATATGTCGATCGGTGTCCCGTCCCTGACCATGGCATAGATTTCCTCGATCTGGCGGTCAGTGACGGCGATGCAGCCTGCCGTCCAGTCGCGGACATTCATTGGGTCGATCCCCTTGCGCGGTCCGCCGTGGATGAAAATGTCGCCACCGGGCGACTTTCCTTGAGCCTGCGCATAAGCGATGTCTGCCGCGTTGGGATATGAGATGCCAATTGACAGGTGAAAGAGGCTGTCCGGGTTGCGCCGATCAATCACGTAGGAACCCTCCGGCGTACGGCCGTCCCCCTCGAACTGCTTGTGACCTTCGGGCGCGAAGCCTAATCCGATGGGGTAGGTCCGCAAGACGTCATCCGCCCCGTCCAGAACCAGAAACCGCTGCGCCTTGTACATACGCAGCCGGGTCACTTCGGGTCCGTTGTACGACCGGAACTTGCTGGCACAGCCTGACAGGAAGGCGGCCAATCCGCCTATCAAAAAGGCACGCCTTGGAAACTTGGTGTTTGTCACTGCTCGACGCCCCTTTTTGCGAGGTCTGTTGATGCCAGAGTTTACTCTACCGAAGACGTCAGATCAATGACCGTGCGCCAGTGCTCCCTTCGCCATCTGCTTGCCCACCGGTTTGCCGCCCGAAGGCCCGTCCTTGATCCGATGGCCGTTCAAAAGCCGCAGCGCATTGGCGACCACCAACAGGGATACGCCCACATCCGCAGCAATGGCGCCCCACATTGAGGCCATGCCGAATGCGGTCAGCCCGACGAACAGCGCCTTTGTTGCCAGCGATATACCGATATTCTGGTGGATAATCGTCATTGTCCGGCGAGAGTGAGCAATCAGCCACGGCACTCGAGCCAGATCGTCGGTCATCAGTGCAATATCTGCCGTTTCAATCGCCGCGTCCGATCCGACAGCCCCCATGGCAATGGCATAATGCGCGCGCGCCATTGCGGGCGCGTCGTTCACGCCGTCACCGATCATCGCCACCATGTCGTGGCTTTCCACCAGTTCCTCGATGGCCGTCACCTTGTCTTCTGGCAAAAGTTCGGCGCGCACCTCGTCAATGCCGACCTCGGCCGCCACCGCACGCGCTGTGCGATCGTTGTCGCCGGTCAGCATCACGATGGTCTTCACGCCCTGCGCGTGTAGGCGCGCCACGATGCCCTTTGCGTCTGGGCGGATGCGGTCGCGAAGCTCCAGTACGCCGGTCACGCCAGTCTCGTCACCCACGGCAACAAGGGTGCTGCCTGCCCCTTCGATCCGGTCCCGCAGCTCCGCCGGAATGCCATTGGCGAAACCTTTCTCTTGGGCAAACCGATCTGAGCCGAGCCAGATCGCGCGCCGGTCGGCGCGTCCTTCGAGCCCGCGCCCAGGCACGGTCCGCGTGTCCTCTGCGGCAGACACGGAAACACCATCGCTTTCTGCGCGCGCGAGGATGGCGCGTGCCAGCGGGTGCGAAGACCGCGCCTCCAGACTGGCCACCAGCGAGATGATTTCGCGAACCGAGGCTTCACCCAGTGGGTGAACGGCCGCCACCTCAGGCTCGCCCATGGTGATCGTTCCCGTCTTGTCCATCGCTAGCGCGGTGGTGCGCCCCGGCGCCTCGACATAAGCGCCGCCCTTGATGAGCACCCCTGCACGCGCCGAAGCGGCCAGCGCTGCTACAATGGACACCGGCGTAGAAATGACCAGTGCGCAAGGACATGCGATGACAAGAAGGACCAGCGCATTGTAGAACCAATAGTCCCAGGCGCCGCCGAGCAGGAGTGGCGGCACCAGTGCGATGGCGATCGCCAGAGCCATTACGATGGGTGTGTAGATGCGCGCGAACTTGGCCACCCACTGTTCGACCGGAGCGCGGCGGGCATGGGCATCGCCCACCATGCGAATGATCTTGGCCAGTACCGTGTCCGAGGCGGCCTTGGTCGCCCGCACCGTCAGTGTGCCCTCGCCGTTGATCGTGCCGGCATAGACCTCGTCGCCGGGTTCCTTGGGCACTAGCGCGCTTTCGCCGGTGATCGGGGCCTGATCGACCGCCCCTGCCCCGTCCACGACCTCACCGTCGAGGGGGATCCGGTCGCCGCCGCGCACGATAAACCTTGCATTGACTGCCACAGCTGCGGCCGGAACGTCGGATTCAGATCCGTCGTCGTAAAGAACCCGCGCCGTTGGCGGCGCCAGATCGAGGAGCGCGGAAACCGCATTACGCGCCCGCCCCACGCTCCAGCTCTCCAGATAAAGCGAAAGCGAGAAGAAGAAGGCGACCGTCGCGGCCTCAAAAAACTCGCCGAGGCCGATGGCGCCCGCGACGGCGACCACCATGAGCAGGTTCATGTCGGGGCTAAGCCTCCGCGCCGAAGACCAGGCCTTGGGCGCGACAAGCCAGACGCCAAAAAGAATCGCGACGGCGAAGATCCCTGCTTCCGCCAAAGGCATAGGCACCTCGCCATGCCCCGCAAAGAGCCCGAGCGCGCCGCCCATGCCGGTCTCGACAATGTGAAAAAGGAATCCCGCCGCCCAGAAGCCGCCGCTCAACGAGGTAAAGCGCTTCTGACGTGCCAGATGCGCGGCCTGATCCTCTGCTGCCTTGTCGGCGTCCCACGGTTTTGCGCTCATGCCGGTACTCGCGACAAGTTGCGAAACCTCGTTTTCCGAAATTCCGACTGCGGTATCCATAATCGTCATCCGACCATTGATGACATCGAACGCCAGATGCTCAGTCCCGCCGACTTTTGGACCGACCACCCTATTCAGGATTGCCACCTCTTCGGCACAATCCAGACCGGAAACTTGAAAACTTCGCCCATTCGAGGGGATGGATTGTGCCGGTCCCGTGTTGGCTCCAGCACCGCAGCACGCAGCACCTTTTCCATGAGAGTGGGGAACTACGCTCGCATGTTTGTGATCATCACCATGGTCGTGACTGCAGTCAGAGCTGTGCTTGTGGTCGTGGCGGTGGCCATTGGAAGACATGGGATTGACCTCGGGATTCGTTCATTCCACATTGAGATAGCCCCTACAGTAACTAGAGCTTCAAGAGCAAAAACAGAAACTTGGTCAAATAAGGACACAGACCTGCGGAACCTTGAAACGCGCCGCTAAGTCTGAGGACGCGGCTGACCTGCCAAAGAGTGAGATAGATATGCTTCAAAAATATGCGGTGATCATGGTTGCAACATTGGCCCTGGCTGGCTGCGCGGTGCCTTCTAAGGAAGACAACGATCCATTCAGGATCGGCAATGTTCCAGAATCTGTCGCAGCCCTCGCTGCACCCGACCAGGATCTCATCACGGCACGGCTACGTCCCGAAGATAATTGCTATTGGTATGCCCATAGTGGGCCGGTGGAAACGACCTTGGTCCCGTTGCGATCGGCAGGCGGCAATCCCATCTGCGTCGCGCGCCAATCCTGATTGACGCGTCCAAGCGTCGGATTGACGGCGCGGCTTGGGTCAACTCTGCGGAGTCACGCTGTCCTCGGCCGAATATAGGAACGCCGTCGAGCCAATCTCCACATTCGGATACAGATCGTTTATGTGCGCCATGACCATCCGGACGCAACCGGAACTGGCTCGGCCGCCGATGCTTCGCGGCTGTGGTGTACCGTGGATGCGCAGATAGGTGTCTCGGTCCCCGACATAGAGATAAAGCGCCCGTGACCCGAGCGCGTTCTCAGGTCCGGGTTCCATACCGTCAGCGATGTCGGCGTAGAGCTCCGGGTCGCGGTCAATCATGTTCTGTGTTGGCTGCCAATGCGGCCACCTGACCTTGCGCTTGATCGTGTAGACGCCTGGCTCATAAAGTTTGCCACGAGCAATCGCTACGCCATAGCGCATCGCCGTGCCGCCTTCCTCGATATGGTAAAGATAGCGCGCGACAGCATCGACATGGATGTCACCGGCCACAAGACCATCTTTAGTTATAACCCGCTGCGGCAGAAAGCGCGGGTGCAGGCCCCACGGGTTTGATGTGGCTGGGTTATAGCCCGGCGGTGTAATCTGTGCATCCCAAGCCGCCTTTTCCGCTTCAGTGGGCCAGGTGTCAGCGAGGAGCGGACTCGAGATAGACGCCGAGAACAATGCGGCAGTCGTCTGGATGAAGTGTCGTCTTGTCAGCATATAGATTGCTCCGTTCACGCATTGGACGGCAAACCGAACCTTACCCCGAACGCAGTGTTGTTCGCCCGGGAAAGAGTGAGGCGTTATTGGCAACTTGCTCCATGGTGCCGTTCTATGTCGGTGGCTTAACTCCTAAAGCTACTAGAGGTTCAAGAGAAATTTTGATGCCAGACGATCTCGGTAATACTTCGGGCCCGTTCGTTTCTTTATCAGTCTAAGCGCTGTCACGATCTGTGGGGTGAAACCAGGCTACTGCCACGATGCCGGGCCTCGTCTTGATCTTCGCTTCAATTGTGATCCTTAACTCGCTATGCCGAGCAGTTAAATTGAGCGCTTTCAATAATGGGTCTTTTCAACACGTTTGGCAGCAAGCCCCATATAAAATTTTGCCTCACGCGGAAGTGGTCGTGATGACGTGCATTGGGATATTATCGTTCACGCTTCGCGATAATTGTCACAAGCCCCAACACCTTCTGCGACCACATCAAGCAGGGCGTCTACATCATTTAAAAGAGCTGCTATGCGCGGACTGCTGATCCGGTAGCGAATGAAGCGCCCATCGCGGTCGCTGGCGACAAGTCCGCAATCCAGAAGGCATCGCAAATGATTTGACACGTTGGGCTGCGATAGCCCTGTGCGTTTGACGATCTCGTGAACAACCAACGGTCCTTCACACAGCACGCCCAGTATCGCCAGCCGGCTCGGGTCGGCAAGACCGCGAAAGAGCTTTGCCCTACGCTCGATGCCAGCGGCCGCAGCATTGCGGTCGGCGAAGACTTGCATCATATCACTCCTTGCTGATATGTTTGAACTTGATCCACTTTAGCAGGAGTATTGCACCGATGGCCAACACCGAAAGCACCGGATCGACAGCAGATACGTCGACCGTCCGTTACCGGGTTTCCGGAATGGATTGCGCCAAGGATGCCGCCCAGATCGAGCGGGCGGCGCAGTCTGCGGGTGTCGCGCCCGACGCAGTGAAAGTATCAGCGGCGACCCATATCATGACTCTGAAAGTCCCTGAAGCAAGCCTGCCGGAGATTGAAAAAGCCGTTGAGACAACGGGATATGGGTTCGACCGCAGCGAGAGCGACGAGGACCTTCAGCAAAGTGCGGCCCATCAGGACCCGGGCTACCGCCGCGCGCTCTGGATCGTCGTGATTCTAAATGTCGGTTACGGCGTTCTGGAAATGATTGGTGGGTTTATTGCCGGGTCACAGGCGGTGAAGGCCGACGCGCTGGATTTCATCGGCGATGGCGCGATCACCTTCCTCGGCCTGCTGGCCATCGGTTGGAGTCTTCTCTGGCGGGCGCGGTCGGCCCTGATCCAAGGCATCTTCCTTGCCCTGCTCGGTCTTGGCGTCTTTGGGACAACCATCATGCGGGCATTCGAGCCGACAACCCCAGACGCCACGCTGATGGGGCTTCTGGGCCTGATTGCTCTTGTGATCAATGTCATCTCCGTGCTGCCGTTGCTGCATTACCGGAAGGGGGACGCGAACATGCGTGCCGTCTGGCTGTTCTCGCGCAACGACGCCATTGGCAATGCGGCAGTCGTTGTCGCGGCCGGTCTGGTGGTTTGGCTGGGTAGCGCGTGGCCCGACCTCATTGTCGCCTTCGGCATCGCCGGGTTATTCCTGCATTCTTCCTGGTCGATCATCCGCGACGCGCGGTCCGATCTGAAGGCGGCGGCATGAACAACCGCGTTCTGGGTGGGCTCTGTGCGATTGCAGCTTTCGGTTTCGATCAGGGCACCAAGGCGCTTGCCCTGAACACCCCGGCGCTTGAACATGGGGTCGAGGTTCTGCCCTTTCTCAATCTCGTGCGGGTTTTGAACGATGGGGTCAGCTTCGGTATGCTCGGCGGGGTCGTACCCTGGTGGGGCCTGGTCGCACTTGCTGCCGTGGTCGTGGCATGGCTGCTGATCTGGCTATGGAAGGCTCCGGACGGGCTGACAGGTGCGGCGCTCGGTCTGATCATCGGAGGCGCGCTTGGCAATATCCTTGATCGTCTGCGCTATCAGGCCGTCCCTGACTTTCTCGACTTCCATTACGGGTCATACCACTGGCCGTCCTTCAACTTGGCTGACGTGGCGATCTTTTGTGGGGCAGCATTGCTGTTCTGGGACAGCTTTCGCACCTCGAAAGTCAGGCCGGAAAATCGGGAACAAGACAATCGCAAGGGAGATGTCACGGGGGGATAACAGCTAACAGGCAAAGAACTTTGGGAGGGAATTCGGCTTGAGATTTTTGGATTGGATTGACCGTGGCATTCGCGGCATCGGCGTCGTGACTGCGTGGCTGACAGTTGTTTCGATTGCTGCTTATGGCGCGCTTCAGATGCTGGATCGCAAGCTACAACTTGGCGTGTCGAGCTATTTGCCGGACCTGTCCACGTCACTGCTGTTCATCCTAATTTTCTTGACCTTTGGGTATACCTATCTGCGCGACGGTCACGTGCGCGTTGATGTTCTTCGCAGACATTGGTCCGCCCGCCGCATTGCTTGGATCGAACTGATTGGCGGCCTTTTTATCCTTCTGCCGCTCGCCGCCATCCTGACCTACTACGGATGGGACGGTTTGATGCGCACCACGAAATACGCGGAAACCCAGTTGTGGGCACAACGCATTGCCGGGGTCATCGGCCCCATCCTGCTGGCTCTTGCCGGGATGATCGTAGCCCTTCGCAACATCGCCTTTCTGACAGGGAGACGTGCGCAAGGTGCACCGGAACAAGCAAGCGGCCTGCACAATGGTGAATGAGGTCCTCACGGTTGCCATGCTTGTCGTGATGGCGATTGGGGTTTTCAGTGGCTTTCCGGTGGCGCTGGTGCTCGCGGGGACAGGCTTCTTGGGGTTTGTCGCTGCGGTTTGGGTGGGGATCACTGATTTTCAGCATCTGGGGCTGATCTACCTGCGGGCCCGTGGTGTACTGACCAATGAATCAGTCCAATTCACCAGCGTTCCAATGTTGATTTTTCTTGGCCTGATCCTGAATGCCAGCGGGATTGCCGAAACCATGTTTCGCTTGCTGGGGCGTCTTCTGACAGGCGTTCCCGGTCGCTACGCCATTGCGACTTTGCTGATCGGCCTCGTTCTTGCGCCCGCCGCCGGGGTGATCGGTGCTTCCGTCATAACTGTGGCGTTGGTGGCCTATGCCCCGATGATGGCGTCGGGCTACGCACCGCGAACCGCAGGAGGCGCTGTCGCAGCTTCTGGAGCATTGGGTGTCGTGTTCCCGCCAGCCGTGATGCTGTTCTTCATCTCGAACGTGTTCTATCTGCGCATCGGATTGATGTATGTGGCCCTCATCGTACCTGTGCTTCTGATGGTCATGGCCTTCGCGGTCTACTTTGCGGTCACGTTGAGAAAAACGGTCGAAATCCCGCTGGACACACCCAAGACCAATCTTGTGTCAGACCTCTTGTTTGTACTCGCGTCTGTCGCGGTCATCGCATCCATTTCGCTCAGCATCATTCTGGGCTTTGCGACACTAACAGAGGCGGCTGGAGTAGGGGTTTTTGGCGCGCTATTGGTCGCGCTGGCGCGAAAGCGCTTGTCTTTCTCATCGTTGAACTCTGTCACAGTGCAGACAAGCACGATGACGTCGATGGTCTTCTTCATCGTATTGGGCGCATCGGTATTCTCGCTCAGTTTCCACCTGGTCGGTGGACCGGACGTCATCTTCGAGTGGATATCCGCATTCGATCTCACCCGGTGGGAACTGTTGGCGATCCTCCTTGGCGTGATCATCATACTTGGGTTTGTTTTTGACTGGATCGAGGTGCTGCTGGTCTTTGTACCCGTACTGATGCCGATTATTTCAGATCTCGACTTCGCAGATCACGTCGGCTCTGCCTACTTTGCGCAGATCTGGATCGCTGGCCTGATTGCGTTGGCCTTGCAAACGTCCTTCCTGACGCCTCCCTTCGGCTATGCCCTGTTTTTTGCTAAGATGGCGGCACCGAAGGTATCAACCTATCCGATATCTATCGCGGAGCGGTACCTCTTGTTGCCATTGAGATCGTATTGATCGTGGCGCTGATCTCGTTTCCTCAGCTTATCACTTGGCTCCCCGAAATGGCCCTTGGGGATGCGGATGCGCCGCAGCTGATCCAGCGGTGACAGATGTTATGGGCGCGGACGCCGTGCTTTCCTTCGGAGCGGCACTGCTGTTTCGGCACCGTGCCCGCCCCGCGAACGGCGAGGCAAAAAAGGCCAGAAAAAGAGAATAGAAACAGGAGGATAGCCGATGTCTAGCATGCCATCTGCAACAGGCTTTGACAGCACACTCGCCCTGCTGCGCAACCCGTATGGGTTCATTCGGCAAACTTGCCGCCATCTCGACGCAGACCTCTTCGAAACGCGCATTCTTCTTCACAAGACAATCTGCATGACTGGCGCTGCCGCGGCAGAAGCCTTCTATCGGGAAGAGCAGCTGATCCGCGAAGGCTCGATGCCAAGCCGCATACAAAAGACCCTATTGGGTGAAGGCGGCGTTCAGGGATTGGACGACGCTACCCACCAGCACCGCAAGAAGATGTTCATGTCGATGATGGGGACCGAGCATATAGCCGCGCTTCAGGGCATGTCACTTCACATGCTGGACAACTTTGCGCCGGACTGGGAGGCGAGGAACGAAGTCGTTTTTTACGACGAAGTGCGCGAAATGCTCACGAGAGCCGTTTGCGCCTGGTGTGGGGTTCCGATTCCCGAGGCGGAGGTGGCGACCCGAACGGCGCAGCTTACATCGCTTTTTCAGGACGCCGGTGCCATCGGCCCGAAACATTGGGCCGCGCGACTGGCGCGCCACCGCCTGGAAAAATGGGCAGCACGGATGATCCAACAGGTCCGCGATGGCGAGCTTCAGCCGACGCAGGAAAGCGCCCTTCATTTCATCGCGACATGGCGCGATCTCGACGGGGAGTTGTTGAACCCCAGGGTGGCCGCCGTAGAGTTGCTGAACGTCTTGCGTCCGACCGTGGCGGTGTCTGTATTCATCGTGCAGACGGCGCACGCCCTGTACAGGTACCCAGAATGGCAGGAGAAACTGCGGAACGACGAAGGACTGCTCGAACCCTTCGTTCAGGAGGTCCGCCGCCTCTATCCATTCTTTCCTGCGGTCGCGGCACGAGTCAAAAGTACTTTCGAGTGGCAAGGGTATCGCTTTCCCAAAGGACACCGGGTTCTGCTGGACCTCTATGGTACGAACACCGATCGGCGTTCATGGGATGCGCCACTTGAGTTTCGGCCCGAACGGTTTCGGGGCCGCGCCGAAAACCCCTTCGACTTCATTCCACAGGGCGGCGGCAACCACTACACGAACCACCGCTGCCCGGGTGAATGGATCGCGATCAGTCAGATGAAGGCGTTTTGCAGGTATCTTGTGAACGACATCGACTACGATGTGCCGGATCAGGATTTGGAGCTTGACCCAGGAGAGCTGCCATCACTGCCCCAGAACCGGTTCATCATGCGCAACGTCAGGCGTCGGCAGTAGCTTCGGCCTCACCCGGCCCGACCGACCGCGCATCCTTCGTGGCCTCGAACGCCTCCCACGCAACGTAGGGCACGATCAGAAGCGCCGCGACCGGATCGGCCCACCACCAGCCCATCCATTGCGTCAGACCGATTCCGGCCAACACCACAATGGTCTGGTATTCGCAGATCATGGTATCCTTGGCATCGTATTTCAGGGCGGGTGAATCGAGCCGCTTGCCGTAGCGATACTTGCCCCAGGCCAATAGCGGATTGACCACTAAAGAGACAAACAGGATCGCGATCCCCCACCAATTGAAGCCCGGTGCCTCCTGCGAGATGAAGGCGGACACCGCCTCGTAGAGGATCGCGGCGACGACGATCCAGAAAGCACAGGCGACCACATAGAGCGCGACCTTCTTGCGATGCAGGACCGTGCGCTTGTCGCCACCGTCCTTCTCGGCCTTCAAGCGCCAGATCAGCGTCCCGGCTGAGGTGGCTTCGACCGTGCTGTCGAGGCCCCAACTCACTAGTGCGGCGCTGCCGGTCAGAAGTCCAACGGTGACGGATACGACGACCTCGATGAGGTTGTAGACAAGGCTGGCGATCTCGACGCGGATGCCGCGTGTCAGATTGGTTTGTCTATCATTTTTCTGCTTGCTCATGATGCGGTAACCCCTGATATATTCTATAAGTTCCCGCCGAGAGTTGGTTACCTTGTCATCAGTATCTCGCCATTTGGAAGCCGACATTGTTCTCCTTCTAAGCTGCCTCAATAAAGGCGAGCTTGCCCCTCATACATGAAAACAAAGGGTTTCGGACCTTTCGCGTAGCCGGTGTCGAGCCGCTCCATGCGGAAGCCGTTCTGCTCGACCAGAGTGTCTGTCTGGCGGTCAAGGTGACAGTTTCCGGCACAATGCTTCCAGGCAGGCGTGAGCCAGCGCTGCCAACGCTGGACACCGGGTTCGGGCGCTGTTCCATGCTCGACGAAGCGGAAGGCGCCATCCGGCTTGAGAACGCGCCGGATCTCGGCCAGCACCTTCTCCGGTTCCGACACGCTGCAGAGCGTCCAGGTGGCAACCACGCAGTCAACGCTGCGATTTTCCAGCGGCAATGCTTCGGCCACGCCCTCGATCATCTCCGTTGTCGGCGTCAAGCCCTGAGAAGCCTGCGCGGCCCGATGAAGGAGTTCCGGCGACGGGTCCACACCGACGATCTGATCCACGGCGTCGGGGTAGAGCGCGAGGTTCAGGCCCGAGCCGATCCCGATCTCCAGCACGCGGCCCTTCGCACCTGAGACCTCGCGCCTTCGGTAGGGAAGAAGCTGTTCCTGACCCATGGTGAGATGCGTGAGGCCAGGAAGTATATGTTTTTCGTAGAACCGCACGAGCTGTTACCCTATTCGTCCAAGAACCGGAAATGCATCGAGCATCCAGTATGACAGCGCGCTCAACTGTCCAGTCATCATCGCCAGTCCCATAAGGATCATCACGACGCCTGCAATCTGGTGGAGGCGGCGGCCAACCCGGCCGATGGCCCGCAACCGTCCCGCAATCTGATCGGTGAATCCGGCCACGATCAGAAACGGTATCCCGAGGCCTGCGGAATAGACGGCAAGCAGCATGACGCCTTCGCCCATCGTGGCGCTCGCCGCACTGGCTGTCAGGATTGCGCCGAGGATCGGGCCGATACACGGCGTCCAACCGAAACCGAAAGCAAGACCGAGGACATAGGACGCAGCGGGTTGGCCCCCGGGGATGTTGAGATTGAACCGGAAATCGCGTTCCATCACTGAAACACGCGCGGCCCCGATCATGAAAAGCCCGAAGACAATGATGATGCCGCCCCCAACGAGGTTGAGTTCATACCGCCACCGAAGAAGGGCCTGACCCAATGCTGTCGCGGATGCGCCAAGCCCCATGAAAATGGTGGAGAAGCCGAGGACAAAACACAGGCTCAGCCAGACCGCGCGCGACGGCGAGGCCGCAGCCGCCCCGCCTTCAGCGGCTGTGCGCCCGGCCACGTAAGAGACATATCCTGGCACAAGAGGCAGCACGCAGGGAGACAGAAACGATATCGTACCGGCCAAGAGCGCGGCGGTGAGCCCCAGAAGCGAGATATCTACCATGAACCACGTTCACCCCTGAATAGCTTGCGCAAGGGCACTCTTGTGGCAGCCCAATATGCCAGGGTCGGGACGATGATCCATTGCAGCAGGGGCGTGAGACCGGCGTCGATGACGGGGACCACCGGCATGATGTCGCGATAGGCCCAGGCCGCACGGATTACGATGTTCAGCCACTCGCTGAAGATCGTGTAAGAGACGCCCATGGCCACGGCCAAAAGCAGGACACGCCCTGCGCGTTCCGACGGCCATGCGTGCCCTCCAACAAGAAACAAGGCAAGCAAGAGCGTGCTCATGGCGATCAACAGGTCTCCGCCGGTGCAGTGCACGACCGCGAACACAATCTCTCCCCAGGTGCCTTCGACCCAGATCGTGTAGAGCGGGATATGTGCCATTTCCCAGATCAGGTGTCCGACGGCGGTATAGACGATGTATCGGCGGATGACGGACAGCCATCCGGTATCGCTTGTCTCAATGGTTTCTGTGTTTGCTGTCATGCTGGGGGTCCGTTCTTCGATCAATGCGCGTTGGTCAGGCCGTTGACGTACAGGATCATGTTGATGTGCCGGAAAGCGGAACCCGCAAAGACCCCGGAATGGCGGTTGCCGCGCGCGATAACATGCACAAGCGGAGCTTCGGGACGGTCTGGCGCAATCGCGCGATACTGATCGATCAGATTCTCTATTGGCACTTGTGCGCGAGCAATGACCACGTTCTCGGCAATCGGTCCGGGAACCGGATCACTGGCGTCGGTCACCACAAGGAAGGTCACCATGTCCAGCATGGGAGATGCATTCACTCCGCCCCTCACCTTTTCAAGAAGTGCCTGCTGGTCAGCACAGGGCGACCCGCAGTTGGACGGGACGGAACTAAGAACGACGACCTGATCGGAGAGGCTTTCCAAGTCCAACGGTTCTCGGTCAGGGCCGAGCAGATCCAACGCAGGAAGTTCGTTGATGTCAACGGCAGTGAAAGCAGGTTCTTTTTGTGCCATCACCTCGTCAAGACGGTCGCCAGGATGATCTGCGTAGGCCGGGAGGCCCGCGACGAGGGCTATCAGCAGGAGTATGTTTTTCATGGCTGTTACTCCTTCGGTCCCATTGCGCCCGGTCCGAGAACCGGGACGCTGATTTCCATTCGGGCACCCGATGCGAATGTCAGGATCAACGGCAAATCGGTGCCTTCTTCGAGTTTTTCCGACAGACCCATCAGCATCAGATGCATGCTGCCGGGCGCGAGGGTCACTGGTTCTCCGGAGGGCAGATCCAAGGCGTCGATCTTGACCATTCGGCTAACATCATCGCCGCCGGTCTCGACGGCGTGAATGGTGACGTTTCCAGCGATGAGTGTGGTGATCGCAACCAGCTGATCACTCTGATTGCTCGTGAGCGTGAGATAGGCCGCAGCCGGACGCGAGGCGAGGATGCTCGCGCGGGCCCAACCGTCCGATATCGTTACATCGGCCGATGCGAAAAATGGCCAGAGAGTTAACGCGGTTGCAAGTGTCGTAATTTTCATTTGGCAAGTTCCATTGTTTATAGCTTTTTGCGGATTTCCTGCGCCAGCGCCTCGGGCGGTTGGCCGCCTTCCTGATAGACCGCCTCAAATTCGCCACCGGGCCGCATGAGGTATATGTGCCCGGCATGCGCCATGAAATAACCGTCCGGCGCGCTGTCATCCTCGGTCCGCTTGTACCATGCGCGGAAATTTCTGGTGGCCTCGGCAACCTGCGCTTCAGTTCCGGTCAAGCCAATCAGTCTTGGATGAAAGACTGACACATATTCGGCCATAACTGGCACGGTGTCTCGCGCAGGATCGACAGTGATAAAGATCGGCGCCACCTGATCCGCATCATCACCAAGCAAGTCCAGAACGCTCGACATGTAGGCGAGTGTGGTGGGGCAAATGTCGGGGCAGTTGGTGAAACCAAAAAAAACAAGTTGCCAGCGATCAGAATAATCAGCTTGGGTCACCTCCTGTCCGGTATGATCCGTGAGTGAAAGTTCGGATCGAATATCCGCCTCGCCCGAATAGCGGACAGTCTTCGATCCATTGCCGAGATACATTTCCAAGGCAGAGAATATTGCGACCCCGGCAATGGCCACAAATACCGCGCCCCACAATATGGATCTCAGGAGCCGCGCTTCCGGAGGGGTTTCACCGGGTTCAATCGACATCTCCGGCCTCCGCAATCAAAGCCTGAAGATCGGCCTTTTCCAACAATCCGGGAACGAGCGTTTCCCCGATCAGAAATGTCGGCGTGCCGGATATTCCAAGCTGCCGTGCGAGATCGTGAGACTTTGCGATATGGGCATCGACTTCAGGCGCGTCCATATCTGCCTGCAACTGGTCGTAGTCCAGCCCTGCCTGCTCAGCGGCCCTTCTTATAAAGACGGCATTGGCGCGCGGCTGCGCCATCAGGGCATCGTGGAAGGCCTCGAATCCGTTCTGTTTTATCGCCGCCAGCGACGCCCGAGCCGCCAGTTCGGAGTCGGGTCCGAGAATCGGCCACTCCCTCACGATGATGCGCAAGTCCGGGTTCTCCTCTATCAATTCGAAAAGGACCGGAGCCGCGCGTCGGCAATAGGGGCAGTTGTAGTCGAAGAATTCGACAACCACGATGTCGCCCTCAGGATTGCCCATCACGCCGGTGTTTGCGTCCGCAAGCAGGAGTTCACCCACGCGCTGAATCGCAGCCCGTTGTTCGGCCTGGGCTTGTGCCTGAGCCTCTTCCTGGAAGGCCAGGAGCGTATCCACCAGAACTTCCGGGTTCTCGCGGATGGTTTGCAGGATCAAGGCTTTGATGGCCTCTTGCTCAACCTGATCGAGCGGCGTCGATTGCTGGGCCAACGAAATCGTGGGCGTGGAAATCAGCGCCCAGAGGAAGACCGCAAACACGCGAAGGGCAGTTTTGAGTATCATCTATTTTTCCCTGTCAAATCGCCGGGGGCCTTGGCCCCCGGCGATGATTGATCAGCCCTTGTCGGTCGAAGGGGTGGTTTCATCCTCGGAGTTGTTCATGGCCTCCATCATCTCGGTGCAGGCCTCCATCATCGGGCCCATTTTCTGCATCATCTTCATCATGGGCATCATGCCGTCCATGCCGGACATATCGCCGTCCATCATATTGCCGGCCATTCCGTTCTCACCGTCCATCATCTGGCCGGACGAACCGGTGTTGTCCTGGGCGAATACACTGGTGGCCAAAAGCGCGGATACGGCAGTCGCCATGCTCAGTTTCTTGATAAGTGTCATTAGTTTCTCCTTAAGGTTTCTTGAGGTTTTCGGGTTCAGTCCCTCGGCAGGCCCGGCTCTGCGGCCGTGCTCTTGTTGTCACATGATTTCGATTTGCACATCACGCAGGCACCCAGCCCGCACATCACGGCGCAGGGTGCCAGCGCCAGGATCAGCGGAGCGGCCCCGATCGCCGTCACCCAACCCCAGTTCAGGTAAAGCCCGGCACCGATGATCGTCATTGACGCGAGAATCAGGCTGCGCTGTCCAAATTGTGGCCGCCATGGGCGTGCCACCGGATTCTCAGTGTGAGATGAAGTTTCAGACATTGGTTATTCACTCCTTTCGTTGATGAGATTCTGAATCTGGGCCATGACCTCGGGACTGTCCCATTCGGCCGGCCCGACAAGCCTGCCGCGCTCGAAACCGTCGCGGTCGATCAGGATCGTGGTGGGAAGGCCCACTACGGCAAACGCTGCCATCACCCGAATGTCTTCGGCGAGGTATGTATCGAGATGACGAAGACCGATTTCGTCGTAGAAGCGGCGGACGATCTTCATTCCGGCGCGGTCGATCGACAGCGGCAGGACATGGAAGTCGCCGCCGCCCATTTTCTCCTGCAAGGCGTCGAGCGTCGGCATCTCTTCACGGCAGGGAACGCACCAGGTCGCCCAGATGTTCAGTAGGACCACCCTGCCCCGGAAATCCGCCAGCGTGAGATCGCGGCCTTTTCCATCGACGAAAGGTGGCGACAGCATCTCCCGCGGCTTTTCGTGAAGCGGCATTAATGGTCTGGCTTGAACCGGCCCCGCGACGCCGAGCGCCGCCATACCAGCCAATAACTCGCGTCGTTTCATGATCCGGCTCCTTCCTGAAGGCGCCGCACCACGGGAAGGATGTCTTCCTCCAGGGAACGACGGTCAAAGGGGCCGATATGCTTGTAGGCAATTCGGCCCTCGGCATCGATCACGAAGGTCTCGGGCAGGCCGTAAACGCCCCAATCGATGGAGACGCGCCCGTTCCGGTCGGCGCCGATGCGGGTGTAAGGGTCACCAAGCTCATCGAGAAAGCCCAATGCCTTTTCGGGACGGTCCTTGAAGTTAATGCCGAAGATCGGGACTTCACCCTGCGCCGCCAGTTCGTTCAGCAACGGCATTTCGACCCGGCACGGTACACACCAGGACGCCCAGACGTTGACCAGGGACACCTGCCCCTTCAGATCGGCCGTCGACAGGCCGTTCGGCAGGCCTTCTATCGGCGGCAGGTCGAACTCGGGCACCGCCTTGCCAATAAGCGGTGACGCTAAAGTATCGTCACCATTGAACAGCCCCCAGTAAAAGCCCGCGCCGATGAGGGCGAAGATCGCGACTGGCATCATAGTTAGTAGCCGACCCTTCCGGCGGCGGGGTTCCTCGGTCACGCTCATAAATCACCTTTGTCGTTGGCAGATACTTCCGCCTGGAATTCGCGCTGTCGATCCGGCCAGGTGCTTTTGATGTAAGAGAGAACATCGGCAATCTCGTCGTCGGTCAGAATGCCATCGTACGCCGGCATGTCGCTTTCGTAGCCGGGCACGACGGCGCCGACGCCGCCTTTGGTCACAATAAAGAGGTTCCGGTCCGAATGGTGCCAGGTATGGCCGGTTTCGTCATGTGGCGGCGCGGGCATGCGCCCATTGTCCAGACGCCGCCGCCAATCGGGCTGTCCTTCCAGATCGGCACCGTGACAGGATGCGCAATTCTCGGCATAGAGTGTCTCGCCTGCTGCGATGTCGGCTACAGTCACGGGGTCGCCAAGGAAGGTCAATCCGTCCACCGAAGCTTCGTCGCTTTCCGACTGCGCGAGGACGGCAACACCGATCGCGGTCAATGTGGCAACAGCGGCACCGATTGTTGCGGCCCGCCTCATGTCGCACTCCTGAGGTATTTCACGAGTGCGACGATGCTGAGCAGCAGAACCGCGGCGACGAGCAGGAGCAAAAGCCCTCCACCGAACATCATCACCCCCATCATCGGGCCGGTCATCATATCCATGCAGTTACTCATCGGAGTAAACGGTGATCCCGCCCTCGCCGAACGCATAGGTCTTGAGCGTACCGGTCTTTACGCGTGCCATTCCTGGCGCGTTCGAAGGCATGCCCGGCAAAGTAATGCCGGTGATGTCGGGCTTCTCCGTGACCAGCCTTTCCAGGATCTCCGAGGGTACCAATCCACTGACATAATAGCCTTCGATCTCGGCCAGATGACAGCCGAGCCCCTGCTCGGGAACGCCGACTTCGATTGAGCGCTTATCAAAATCCCGATCGTCGATGCGTGTCACCTGATAGCCGTTCTCTTCCAGATAATCGGCGTAGCTGTCGCAGCAACCGCAGCCCGGATCGCGCCAGATCGTGATCTGCTTCGTTCCGTCTGACACGTCGGTACTTGCGGGACCGGTCGCGTCTTCGGTGCTTTGTGCTGAAGTCAGCGTCGTGAAAGTGAAGGTTCCGCCGACGCCAAGTGCAGCAAGCGAAGCCAGGACATATCTTCTGTTCATGGGGTTCTCCATCATGCGACCGCGAGCGCGGCCCAGGTAGCGCCGCCATCGCGGCTGAGGTTCAGGGTGCCGTTGAGGAGGGCGGCTATGTGATTTTCGTCCCTAGGGTGAACCGCGACGGCCCTCCCCTGCCCTTTTGCCTTGTGCGTCCAGATCACGCCGCCGTCCTGCGACGCCCACACCCCCGACGGCAGTGCCGCGTAAAGTGTAGACGGTGCCGCAGGGGCACTGGCCAGTGACAGGACCGGCTCGTCCGCCGGCAGGGGTGCCTCGGCAGGTGGCGTGTCGCCCGTCACCAGCGCGTCCATCGCATTGCCGGGCTGAACGTCTTGCCAGCGGCAGAAACAGTCCGGAACACGGGTCAGGCCTTTCTCGGTTCCCGCATAGATCCAGATGCCGCCCATTCCGGTTTCGAGATCGACCGATGCCAGCGTCAGCGGGTCACGCTCGGCTGCGTCGAGCCAGGGCCTGTCCATCGCCAGGGCCCAGGTTGCGCCTGCGTCCTCGCTCTTCCAAAGGCCGTCGCCGCGGATTGCGGCATAGATCATGTCGGGGTTTCCGGCGGCCACGGCCAGCGCGGTGACCTCGCCGGAGGCAAGCCCCTCGCTTCGGGCAGCCCATGTCGTTCCGCCATCGTCGGACACGGTCACCCCTCCCCGCGCCAAACCGGCAAGGAGACGTCCGGGACGCGCAGGATGCGTGGCGATCGAGGAGACCGGGGAAGGTGTTGGCCTGTCATGCCAACTGCGACCGTCATCGGGGCTCGCCCTCAGTGTTGCGCCTGCGATCAGCAGCGTGTCGCCATCGAAGGCGAGCGTTCGAATATCGGCCGCCCCGTCGGCCGCGCGCACCGCGCCGGGCAACACGAGCACTGCAGCTGCACCCATACCCAGTGCCAGGAAGTGGCGTCTGTCCGGCTCAAAATTCAAGGTGCTGTTTGTCATTTCTTGTCCTCCTCCGGGTCTCATGCGACGCGGATCACGCCCATCATTCCCGCGGCTTGGTGTTCGAGAATGTGGCAGTGGAACATCCAGTCGCCGGGATTGTCGGCGACGAAGGCGATCTCGACCCGTTCGCGGGGCGCCATCAGCACCGTGTCCTGCCATTCACGATGCTGCGTCGGCGTACCATTTCGGCTGATCACCCGGAACGAATGGCCATGCAGATGGATCGGGTGGTCGAAGGCGGTCGCGTTGGTCATCTCGAGGATGTGACTGGCACTGCGTTCCAACGTCAGGAACGGATCGAGCACATGGCCCTCGGCGGCCTTTCCGTTGACAAACCAGATGCCGCGCCCGTCATGCATCATGCCCATCATACCGCCGCCCATCATGCCGCCACGCGGCTCGAGGCCCATTTCGCGTTCCACCATCATGCCCATCATGCCGCCGGTGAACGTCACCTCATGACGCTGCGCGGATCTCAGGTTAGGTTCCGGAATGGGGTTGGTGGGCAATGCGATCGGCCAGTCGGGTGTGGCCTCGCGCAGGGCGGTTTCAGCGTAGGTGAAATCGAGGACTCGAAAATCGTTCCCGCGGTACGCACGGTCTACAAGCTGGGCTTGTGCGCCTGGCTTGCCGGTGCAATCCAGGATCACATCGACGCGCATTGCGGGTCCAAGAACGACAACACCGTCCCGCGGCTCATGCGGTGTGACGGGTTGCCCGTCGAGCGCGATGATGCGCGGTGTATGGTCCCCGAAATCGAGTGCGAAGATCCGGGCATTCGCCGCGTTGATCAGGCGGAGGCGGATCCGTTCCCCCGATGCCACCTCGAGTGTTTCCGGCACGTGACCGTTGATCGTCACAGTGTTCCCGAGGCGGCCAGCGTGGCTTAAGTCATGGGCATTGCCGAAATCATCCGAAATCGATGCGTCCTCGGCCAGACGCCAGTCGTCCAGGACCCAAGTAACATCGCGGTCGACCCGAGGTGGATTGGCCTCCTCGACGATAAGGGGACCGTAGAGACCGCGCCCGACCTGCTCGAAGCTGCGCTGATGTGGGTGATACCAGAAGGTGCCGGCATCGACTGCATCGAATTCGTAGACGAACTTGTCGCCCGGGGCGATCGGTCCCTGTGTCAAGTGCGGCACCCCGTCCATTGCGTTGGGAAGCCGGATGCCATGCCAATGCACAGTGGTTTCCTCCGCAAGGTCATTCATAACCTCGACCTGAAGGCGATCACCTTGTCGAATGCGGATCTCCGGGCCCGGGACCTTACCGTTGTAGCACCAGGCCGCAGTGTCCGGATGTGGCTCGGGAACAAGCCGTGTGCTTCCCGGTGCGGCCCGGAGTGAGAATTTCCGGGTGGCGGCTTCTGCCATCCTCGGAAAAGGCAGGGTGGCGGACATCACACCCGCGAGCGACGACGCGACAAAGGCGCGGCGCTTGACGGTAGTTTTGTAGTTGAAAGACATCGGACTGGGGCTCTCTGATAATTCGGTCCTCCGCCGGAGCCAAAGCGGCAACTGCGGTTGGGGAATACCCGCAGCGCGAAGCAGCATGGCTCCGGCGTCACGGCATGACACTGCGGCTGCGAAGCCGCGGCGCGTGTCAGTTCAGAGAAGGAATCTTGGAGGCTGTTTGGCAGGTGGGCTGATCAGACCGCGAAAATCCCGCGCGATCGGCAGTCCATGGGCGCTCGAAACTGCAATTAGACCAAATTCCGCCGAGGCTCCCACCAGCGCGACGGCGGTCGCCGAGTTGCACACGAAATCGCAAGCGATGCCTGAGGGTCCCGCCGAACCATCGCACGCCTCACAGTCGGCACCTGGCATTTCAGCTCCGGCTGCGATCATTTCAGATGCCATTCTGGCCGAACCGGCCGCATGCACAACCGAGCTTGCCGCGAAGGCGGCAAGGACGGCTATCATGATGAGGCGGGCGACAAAGTGCATGCGGCTAATTTACCAGTGTTCAGAGGGTTGTTCCAGCGGGATGTTTTCGCGTCCCCGCGAGGTCGGAAGGCGTCAGATCATCCATTATCGGGCAGTCGGGACGATCATCGCCATGACACCGAACAACGAGATCACGAAGCGTCGCGCTAAGCGCCTGCAACTCCTCGATTTTTTGATCCACCCGCGCGAGGTGACTTTGGGCGATCGCCTTGACGTCGGCGCTGGACCGCTCGCGGTCCTCGTACAATGACAACAGCGTGCGACATTCCTCGATGCCGAAACCCAACGACCGCGCCCGGCCGAGAAACGCCAGCTTGTGCAGATCCTGAACAGCAAAATCGCGGTACCCGTTTTCACGCCGCGACGGTTGCACGAGTCCGATATCCTCGTAATACCGGATTGTTTTTGCGGGCAAACCGCTCTGTTCCGAAACATTTCCAATGTTCATAGCTGGCAACCCTCTCCTTGAAACACCAGATAGTCCTTCCACCTACTGGAAGGTCAAGGACGCTTGGCAATCTTTTTGTGACGCCCCTTCAAAAAATGAACCTGTCCCAACTCCCATAGTGTTCCTCGCTGCGCTTCCCACGCGACAGGCTGAGCGCGATGAGAGCGATCCCGGCGAGGATACCGACAAGGCTGCCTGCCACCGTGCCTCCGCCCAGGAACCAAGGCGCGACAATGAGCCAGAGGCCGAAGAGGATGTTAAGGAACCGCAACGGGCGCGCGACCTCGGCCCAGGCGATGACCGCAGTGGTCAGGACCAGTGCGCCCAGCAGGTGATCGCTGTTCGCCATGGCCGCTTCATTGCCAAAGATCGCGCGCGACAACATCAGGAAGACCCCGATCGCAGCACTCAGCCCGAGTGTCCATGGTACGGTGACGCCGCGTGCGCTTTGTCGAAAGATCTGCATCGGTCGCGCGTCGAAGCTCATTTCGCCCCCCGTTGTGCCACCGGGCAGAGCATCGCCCCTGAAGAACGCGCGCCAGAACGGTCTGCCCCGGCGCGTATTCCAGACCATGAACTGCACCATCGCGACGATTTCATCGAGCGAGAACGGGATCATGATCAGCATGGCCAGCGCCGCCATCAGGCAGATCGTGCAATAGGTGCCGATGGCAATCGGCTGAATGATGATGAAATAGATGCTGATCACGCCAAGCGGCCCGACAACGATGCCGAAAAGTGCGACCATCCAGGGCATCGTGCGCCAGCGCAGGCGGCTGCCCATCACGCCCATCATGATCTCAAACATATAACTCATTGCGCCAAGGCCGCCGTCGGCAATGGGCCAGGCTTTCGAGACATCGGAGGTGATGATGTATTCGGTGCCATTCAGCGCGACCGGCGATGAAAAGAACGGCTCCCACACGCCGTCTACATGGCCGAGCTGGTAGGCCGACAGGATGCGCGACAGGATGAAGCCCACGACACCGAGCGCGATGATCGGCAGGCGCTGGACATAGGTGGAGGGGCAGTAGGTCCAGCCGGGCGGGATATCGGTATCGTCCATCATCCCCTCGCGCGACATGCCCGGCATCATCGGGATCAGGATTGTCAGCGCGACCACCAGCGCGCCGATCAGCGTGTCGTTGGCATAGACGGCCGCGTCCGGCGTCCAGAACACCAGCGGCGCGGCCAGCAGCCAGACGCCGAGCGCGGCATTCACCCATTGCGCCCAGCCGTTACCATGGCGCAGCGACAGGGCGGCAAAGACCATGATGGCAAGTCCGGTGAAGACATTGTTCCACGCGGTCAGCCAACTGCGTGTAGCGGCGGACCACAGCCCGCGATCCTCCGTCACGCGCTGGACCGCCGCGCTGAATTCGGTCTGATCGAAGGTGCCGAAAACCGATGGCGCGGTGGCCAACCACAGGCCGAGCGCCATGACCAGCCAATGCACCCAGAGCATAGAAAAATGCATCTGCCGCATGTGTTGATCATGCTCGCGCCGATCCGCGTTCGCCTCGGCCTCCGTCGGTGCATGCTCTGCAGCCTCTTCCGCCACGGCGTTTTCGACCTTGGCCGCCGAGACCCGTGCGGCGTTCAGCCCGTTCGCTTCGTACCATTCGTAGGGATCGTCCTTCAGGCGCTGAAGGATGCCCGGCATGTCGTCGCGCAGACTGTGTTCAGGCGTCCAGTCCAAGTGCTTTTTCGCCGCCGAAAGGTCTAGCTCGTAGTGATCGCTGGAAATATCGACCATCCATGCCCTGATGAAGGCATCCTCCCCAAATACCTTGTTTTCCGTCCAGGCGCCGAGCTTGGCCAGTTGGGACGGCACGTTCCAGGTGATCCAGTCCTCGCCATGCAGCTCGCGCCCGATCAGGCGCTGCAACTCGCCGAAGGGTATCGGGTCGGCCTCGCCCAGTAGCACCGGAAAAACGTCCGGCAGCTTGACGCGCCGATCAACGATACGTTCCACCGCGTCTAGAAAATCGTCGAGATGCAGGAACGCCTGCCCGCGCGACAGATCGCCAGGATAAACCTTGCCGCTGAATCGTCGTTCGTGAATGCGGGCGATCTGGTGGGTCAGAAAAGTCGACTGCCCGTTGTCATCGTAGATACCGGCGGGGCGCATCAGCACGAGTTTCTCGTCGCCCCTTACCTCGCGCAGTACCTTCTCCGTGCGCACCTTCGATGCGCGGTAAGGAAACCTAGGATCGAGAGGATGATCCTCGTCTATCGGCTCCCCCGGCTCGGTCGGCGCATGGGCAAGCATGGTGGAAGCGAAGACGAACTGTTCAAGCTCAAACCCCTGAAGACCCTTCAGCAGCCGTTTCGAGCCTTCGACTGTAACGGCATCATACGCCGGATCATCCTCGCCGCTGAGATCGAAATAGCCCGCAAGGTGAATGCAGGCGGAAATCCTGTCGCCGTAAGCCAGCCGCACACGATCAAGCGCGGTATCGACACTTGCCTGATCGGTGATGTCGAAACAGACGCACTCGGCCTGATGCGGCGGATGGGGCGGCGAATACCGGTCAAGTCCGACGACGCGGTAGGACCCGTGCAGCCGTCGCACCACCGCGGCCCCGAGATACCCGCTCGACCCGGTAACTATAACGACCGGCTTGCTTTCATCTGCCATGGCGACGCTCCGGCCTTCCGCTACGTACGCAGGTATTTCACCAGCGCAATAACTGCGAGAATCAGCACCACGATGACAAGGAGCCAGACAAGTCCCATTCCAATCATCATACCGCCGCCCATCATTCCACCATCCATCATGATCTTCTTCCTTCTCTCAATTGCTAAGCGTTCAACTAAGTCATCCGCATTTGGTTTCAATTTCCAGCGCTGGAAGGTTGGAGGCCGCGGTTGCGATTGAAATGTTCAATGAAGAAAAAAGCTTCTATTGGCCTTCCTGCTACGAACGCGGACTTCGTCGCGTTATTCTCGCAGCGGGATGGCTTCACAAACGACATTGTATCCGTTTGTAAAGTTGACCAACCGGGAGATGCAGCCATAGAGGTGCTTCGGATTTCGATCTCGGGACAAGGGTGGAAGCGAGCCAAAAGATGATGCGAACCACGTTGCGCCTATTCTTCCTTCTCATGGCTTGCCTTTGGGCCTCCATGGGCTTTGCTGCATCGAGCGATACCTACGAGAATTCAACAATCACGGCCCGGCTCATCTCCGTTGAAAATGGGGTCGCGGAAACCTCCAGAACCCTTTCCCTTGGCCTGGATGTCGAGCTGGCCGAGGGCTGGAAAGCCTATTGGCGTTCGCCCGGCGAGGTGGGTCTGCCGCCTGAAATTTCATGGGATGGATCGGAAAATCTGGTGAGCGCACAGATGCTCTGGCCCGCGCCTGAGCGCTTCACGGCATTCGGCATCGAGAATTTTGGCTACAAGACCCGTGTCGTCCTGCCCATTCAGGCAGTTCTCGAAACTGCGGGCCAGTCCGCAACATTGCAGGCGCGTGTTTCATTGCTGGCGTGCTCGACTGTCTGTGTGCCGCATGATTTCGATCTCGCACTGACAATTCCGGCGGGCACCGGGATTGACGCGAAGGCGGCGGGCCTGATTTCGGAGTATGCCCAGCGGGTGCCGCTTGGTCCCGAAGAGAGCGACATCATTGTCGAAACGGCGGTGATCGCGGATGATGCGCTTTATGTGACGGCGCGCAGTGCGAATGCCTTTGTGAAGCCGGATATCTTTCCGGAACTGGGGCCGGAATTCACCTTTGGCAAACCGGACATCCGAACCGATGATGCGGGAACAGCCCTTTGGGCCAAGCTGCCTCTTCTCGCGCAAGGGGAGGATCCGCCGCCCCTGCAACTGACTTTGACCGATGGATCACGCGCGGTGACAGCGCAGCCCGCTTGGTCAGACCGCATCCCGGGTGCACCATTCGAGGTTATGGCGAACCTGCCGGATCTGACGCAAATCCTGGCGATTGCGGCCTTTGCCTTTCTTGGCGGTCTGATCCTGAATGTCATGCCCTGTGTTCTGCCTGTCCTGTCCATCAAGCTGACATCGGTTCTCAATCATGGAAACAAGCCAGCGCACGAGGTCCGGAATGGGTTCCTGATGTCGGCGCTTGGCGTTCTGGTGTTCATGTGGGCCCTCGCCGCAATCATTCTGGTTCTGCAATCCGTCGGCGTCACCGTTGGGTGGGGCCTGCAATTCCAAAGCCCTGTTTTCCTGACCGTCATGTTTCTGGTGCTTGCCGTGTTCTCTGCCAATCTGTTCGGGGTGTTCGAAGTTTCATTGCCCTCCGGGTTGCAGTCACGGCTGGCCAGATCAAGCGGTCGCGACGGGTATGGCGGAGATTTTGCAACAGGCGCCTTCGCGGCGGTGCTGGCCACGCCCTGCTCGGCCCCGTTTTTGGGGACAGCGGTTGCCTTTGCCCTGTCCGGGCGCCCGATTGATGTCATTCTCGTTTTCACGGCTCTGGGGCTTGGGCTCTCCCTGCCCTATCTGGTTCTGGCGGGGAAGCCTGGTCTGGTCCGGTTGTTGCCCAGGCCGGGACGTTGGATGGTTGTCGTCAAATGGGTGCTTGCCGGTCTTCTGGCCGGGACCGCGATCTGGCTGCTCTGGGTACTGATAGGGGTGGCGGGTGGCCGGGTGGCCATGACCGTGCTGCTTATGACGAGCCTTTTCATTCTTCTCGCAACAATACGTTTGCCGGGCAGATTGACGCGCCCGACAGCGCTGGTGGTGGTTGCTGTTCTCAGCCTTCTGGTGCCGACGGCGCTGACAATCCCGCCGCAGACGAGAGCGGTGGGCCAGGACTGGGTCGCGTTCGATCGCTCCGAGATACCGAAACTGGTGTCGCAGGGAAAAACCGTCTTTGTCGACGTGACCGCAGACTGGTGCCTGACGTGCAAGGCCAACAAGACGCTGGTGCTGGACCGTGCGCCCGTGGTCGACCAACTGCGGGGTGATAATGTCGTTGCGATGCGGGCAGACTGGACTAGGCCCAGCACTGACATTTCCCGGTATCTGGAAAGCCACAACAGGTTTGGCATCCCGTTCAACATCGTCTACGGGCCAAACGCGCCAGACGGGATCATCCTGTCCGAGGTTCTGACGTCCGAAGCCGTTCTCGACGCGCTGAGCAGGGCCGCACTTGGCGACCCTGTGACCGCTTTGAAAACGGATGGTTAGGCCTAAAAGAGGCCCATCGCACGCGCCGACATCCAGACGCCCATGAATATCATCATCAGGTTTTCGGTCAGGGACACGAAACCCAGCGGCACGTTTGAACCGCCGCCCACGCAGGCGCACTTGATCTCGCGCTTATCGATGTAGACGGCCTTGAAAACTGAAGCCGCTCCGACCGTACCGATGAACAGTGCAACAGGCGCGCTGATCCAGACCAAGGCACCGGCGACCATGAGAATACCGGCAAGTGCTTCGCCGAAGGGATAGACATAGCCATAGCGCACCCATTTCTGGGCAAGCAGATCGTAGTTCAGAAACATCGTGGAAAACGTCTCGACGTCCTGCAGTTTTTGAACAGCAAGAAAGCTCATCGAGATCGCGATGAACCACTCGAATGCCCGCAGCGTCAGGATCGAACCGTAAAACGCCCAACTGAGACCAAGCGCCATAAGGAATGCGACCGCGAATATCGCAATGACGGGTTGATAAGTCGTCTCGTCGTCATCCTTTACGTCCTGGCCGAAAAATTCCCTCAGCGCGTCATAGCCACCAATTCTTTCATTGCCGATAAAGGTCTGCGGAGTCGTTTCGACACCGTGTTCTTCCATGAAAGCATCCGTTTCCTCGCGGGTGTTCAGAGGCCGGTCCTCAATCGAATACCCCTCCCGCTCAAGCAGGTCCTTCGATTTTCAGCCCATAGGGACAAACATGCTCCTCCATCACCATTCGGTACAAAACCGCCGTCTTCGGGGTGGATTTTGCCTCTCTCGTCATGACGCGTTCCTTTAAATCCTTTAACCGTTGCAGGTCCAATACCCGGTAAATCCGACAGTCAGAGGCGTCTCTCCCGTCAATTCAAACAGCAGGGTGGCGTCTTCACCGTCCGCGTCACCCGGCGCCAGCGTGAATTGGCCACCATCGGCAGACAGGACGCCACCGGACGTCACTGTGTCTTGCGACGTGAAGTTGACCAGCGATCCGGATATCTTGGCGACGCCGTTCCCCGCCCCGTCCGTGACCAGAATGGGATCGGCGTTCACGGCGCGAATGAAACGGCATTGTCCGTCGGACCCCAGTGCGCGTGTTATTTCTTCGGCTTTGAGCGGTGCAGGACGGATTCCGGCAATCACCGGGGTTGCAATCGCTTCTTGAAGCCCCTCCATTTCAGCCGGACCGTCCGCTTCACCAAGTGGCCATTCAGGACCGGCTTCGCCATTTGCCTCAATGTCATCTATGAGGAAACGCATTTCGGAAATTTCGCGATTTTGCGCCGTCACGATTTCCGAAGCCAGAGCCTTGACCCGTGGATCTGTCAGCTCGGCCCGTTCGCTTGTCATGATCGCGATGGAGTGGTGCGGGATCATCGCGCTCATCCAGCTTTCGTCCTGAATGGTCTCCTGGCTTCTCACGAGCCAGAGCGCGCCGGCAAACATCACGACAGACCCGAGAAAGATCGCGGCGTTGACGCCCTTGTTCTTGTACATGTTCAACATGAAAAGGGTAAACGGTGTCGCCACCCCACATTGCCGACGGGATCAGCCATTGCGAGTTGATACGCATCCAAAGAAAAGGAGTG
>NZ_JAIMID010000027.1 GCF_019966535.1 Mesobacterium pallidum
GGTTCCCATGGCACGATCTCCTGATTAGATAACCCATTGGTTTCTAATAGGAGTCGCACTTCAAGGTAGCGCGCACCCGGCGCCTTGAAGACTCCGCGTAAGCCGGATTATGTTGACTGCGCACGCGGCTTGCGGCCATTTTCGCCTGATCGCCCATAATGCACGCAGCACCTTTCGTGTTCATTTGATAGTCCTTCTTTCTGCCACCCCGTAATTCTGCGCGATCAGAGACTGACGCCCGCCACCGGCTTGGGCTATAGCTTGGGCAACCGGCGCGACCGCGCCACGGATCCCACGACCAGACGCGAGGCCGCATCATGACCGCAGCACCCAAGACCTACCTTTCCCGCGGCGAATTGCAGGTGGCGCCCGAGCTGGCCGAGTTCCTCGAAACCAAAGCTCTGCCCGGCAGCGGGGTTGACCCGGACGCCTTCTGGGCGGGCCTGTCGCAGCTGGTGCATGACTTCGGGCCTCGCAACCGCGCCCTGCTGGCGAAACGCGAAGAGATCCAGAGCCAGATCGACGCCTGGCACATCGCCAACCGCGACACGCCCCATGACCGCGCCGCCTACAAGGCCTTCCTGCAAGAGATCGGCTACATCGTCCCCGAGGGCGACGATTTCCAGATCGGCACCGCCAACGTCGACCCCGAGATCGCGACCGTTCCCGGCCCGCAGCTGGTCGTGCCCGTCACCAATGCGCGGTTCGTCCTGAACGCCGCGAATGCCCGCTGGGGCAGCTTCTACGACGCGCTTTATGGCACCGACGCCATGGGCCCGGTGCCCTCGGGCAAGTTCGACGACGGTCGCGGCGCGCGGGTCGTGGCACGGGCGGCGGTGTTCCTGGACGAAACCTTCCCGCTGACCGGCACCAGCCACGTCAAGGCCACGCAATATTCGGTCAAGGACGGCGCGCTCACCGTGGACGGATCGGCGCTGAAGACCCCCGAGGCCTTCTTCGGCTACACCGGCGACGCGGCGAACCCGACGTCGGTCCTGTTGCGCAACAACGGGTTGCATGTCGAGCTGGTCTTTGATCGCGCCCACCCGATCGGCAAGACCACCCCTTCGGGCCTGGCTGACGTGCTGCTCGAATCGGCCATGTCCGCGATCATCGACTGCGAGGATTCCGTCGCCTGCGTCGATGCCGAGGACAAGACGCTCGCCTATTCCAACTGGCTGGGCCTGATGCAGGGCAACCTCGAAGAGACCTTCGAGAAGGGCGGCAAGACAATGACCCGCCGCCTGAACGCCGACCGGACCTACACCGCGCCGGACGGGTCGGATCTGACGCTCAAGGGCCGGTCGCTGCTGCTGGTGCGCAATGTCGGCCACCTGATGACCAACCCCGCGATCCTCGACCGCGAGGGCGGCGAGATCTACGAGGGGCTGATGGACGCGATGATCACTGCGCTCATCGCCCGCCACGACCTGAACAAGACCGCCGGCCCCCGCAACTCGGTCGCCGGGTCGGTCTATGTCGTCAAGCCCAAGATGCACGGCCCCGAAGAGGTCGCCTTTGCCGACATGGTCTTTACCCATGTCGAACACGTGCTCGGCCTGCCGAAATACACCGTCAAGCTGGGCATCATGGACGAAGAGCGGCGGACGAGCGTCAACCTCAAGGAATGCATCCGGGCGGCGCAGAACCGCGTCTGCTTCATCAACACGGGCTTCCTTGACCGCACGGGGGACGAAATCCACACCTCGATGGAGGCGGGTCCGTTCTCCCGCAAGGATTTCATCAAGCGCAAGGGCTGGATCACGGCCTACGAGAACCAGAACGTCGACATCGGCCTTGAATGCGGGCTGTCGGGCCGGGCGCAGATCGGCAAGGGCATGTGGGCCATGCCCGACAAGATGGCCGCGATGCTGGAACAGAAGATCGAACACCCCCGCGCCGGGGCGAACTGCGCCTGGGTCCCCTCGCCCACCGCGGCGACGCTGCACGCGACCCATTACCACAAGGTCGACGTGATGGCGGTGCAGGCGGACCTCGCGAAAGGCGGCCGCCGCGCCTATGTCGAGGCGCTGCTGGACATCCCGCTGGCCACCTACCGCGCCTGGACGCCCGCGCAAATCCGCCGCGAGGTCGAGAACAACGCGCAGGGCATCCTGGGCTATGTCGTGCGCTGGATCGACCAGGGGGTCGGGTGTTCGAAGGTGCCGGACATCAACAACGTCGGCCTGATGGAAGACCGCGCGACCTGCCGGATCTCGGCCCAGCACATCGCCAACTGGCTGCACCATGGCGTGGTCAGCCGGCAGGAGGTGTCACAGATCATGCAGCAGATGGCCGAGGTGGTGGACGGCCAGAACGCGGGCGATCCGCTCTACGCGCCCATGGCGCCGGGGTTCGACGGGGTGGCCTACCAGGCGGCGTGTGATCTGGTGTTCGAAGGCCGCGTCCAGCCCTCGGGCTACACGGAGCCGGTGCTGCATCGGCGGCGGTTGGAGTTGAAGGGGTGAGGGGGGAGGCGGACGAAATGATCCTTTGCTGCACTCGCAGGGTGTTTGGATAACCACTTGACCTCCTGAAACCTAAACGCTCCTGGAGAATCTCCGTTTGAGGCAGGATCGTTCCCATACATTCTTAGGAGGCCAGATTGACCAAGTATTTGTTCAATCCTGAAAAACTCCCAATGCTCCTAGTGATAAACCCCACCTCTGGCATCCAGATAGACTTGGAAGATTGTAGAATGGAGGCTTTTCGCATCATGCATTACACAATAGGAAGCCGCGCCGTTGCAAAGGCTATTGCCGAAGAAAAAGTTCGGAAATTGAAGCTACCTTGGCGAAAACTGGATGGATTTGAAAAAGGCAATCAGCTCCAAAAATTAATGTACAATTATGTCGAAGTGGAAGTGCAAAGAGTCTTGCTTTTGCTTGCAATTAATATCCGGAACTTAGACGATGCTGCATTGCAAGAGAACAGAGCCGGACCAATGGTTGGTATCGGACGCCGCGCGGAAGAGAGAATTGAAAAGATAAAAGAAGAACTGCGGGTAATATCGAGGACTAGAAGTGGCTTCATTGCCTCGGGGGTTGAAGGTGAGGGAGGAAGCTGTAGGACTGTTACTCTTAGTCTCAGAGAGGTCTGCAATAAGGTCATTCATGTTGAAGACATGCATTTTCATGGCTCTTCGGAGAGCGCGGTAGAGACTGATCTAGTAGGCGTCGGCTTCATTTCCCAATATGTGCATTTGACCGGCAGCCGAAACTCCATTCCCTGGAATGTTAGCCTTGATCTGCTCAATTTTTTAAGCTGCGCTTGCGCGTATTTTGACAAGTATGAAGAATTACAAGCCATCTGGAACAGGAACAATCCCTTCAGGAGCAAATAGTAATCGCGCCGACAATGGTCTGAAGGTGAAAGCTCGTCAATGTGACCTGACTTGCGCGCTAAAGAGCGAGCTCGACGCTTCAATGCTATTGCAGCCTTGGCGAGAGTCCGTAATGACATGATCACCGCAGTATAGAGAATGGTTTGTCAGGGTGCGTTTCGGATCGAAACCTGAAACCACCTCCCCCCACTTTCAAATCTTCCCAAACACACCTGTCCGCACATCCCCGCTGGCCCCCTCGGCTCCCCCATGCGACACTCCCCCGACACCAGCAAAGGAGCCCGCATGTCCGCCCCCTATTACGCCCCGCATGGCGGCCACCCCGGCCAGGACCAGCTGCTGACCGACCGCGCGATCTTTACCGAGGCCTATGCGGTCATTCCCAGGGGCACGATGCGGGATATCGTGACCAGTTTCCTGCCCGGCTGGACCGACACGCGGCTCTGGGTCATCGCCCGGCCGCTCTCGGGCTTTGCCGAGACGTTCAGCCAGTACATCATGGAGGTGCAGCCCGGCGGCGGCTCGGACCAGCCGGAAACCGACCCGGAGGCGCAGGGGGTGCTGTTCGTGGTCGAGGGGACCGCGACGCTCGAGGTGAACGGCGCGACGCATCAGCTGACCCCCGGCGGCTATGCCTACCTGCCGCCCTCCTCGGGCTGGCGGCTGCATAACCGGGGCGACGAGGCCCTGCGCTTTCACTGGATCCGCAAGGCCTACCAGCCCGCGCCGGGCATCGAGACTCCCGAGGTGCTGATCCTCAACGAAAAGGACATCACCCCGTCTGAGATGCCCGGCACCAACGGCACCTGGGCCACGACGCGGTTCGTCGACCCCAGCGATCTGCGCCACGACATGCATGTCACCATCGTGACCTTCCAGCCGGGCGGCGTGATCCCCTTTCTCGAGACGCATGTGATGGAGCATGGGCTTTACGTGCTGGAAGGCAAGGCCGTTTACCGGCTGAACAACGACTGGGTCGAGGTCGAGGCCGGCGATTTCATGTGGCTGCGCGCCTTCTGCCCGCAGGCCTGCTATGCCGGGGGGCCGGGGCCGTTCCGCTACCTGCTCTACAAGGACGTCAACCGGCATATGCCGCTGCGGCCGATGCGGTAAGGTGAACGGGCGCCCCGGGGGGCGCCCGCTGTCGGTTCAGGCAAGGGGGGTCATTCGCCGGGCAGGGACCCCGTCCCGTGACCGGATAAACCGCCCGAGACCTCCTCGGTCGACTCGCTGGCCAGTTCCTCGGGCAGGACCAGGTTCAGCACGATGGCGATCAGCGCGGCGGGCAGGATGCCGGAGGTCGCCAGCACCTTGAGCGTCGCGGGCAGGTATTGCAGCGCATCGGGTTCCAGCTGAAGCCCGAGGCCGAGGCTCAGGGCGATGGCAAAGATCACCATGTTGCGGCGGTTCCAGTTCACGTCCGACAGCATCGAGATGCCGGCGGCCACGACCATGCCGAACATGACGATGACGCCGCCGCCCAGCACCTCGATCGGGACCGAGGAGATGATGGCGCCGATCTTGGGCACCAGCCCGCAGAGGATCAGGAAGATCCCGCCGATGGTGACCACGTGGCGGCTCATGACGCCGGTCATGGCGATGAGGCCGACGTTCTGGCTGAACGAGGTGTTGGGCAGCGCGCCGAAGAGGCCCGAGACCGCGGTGCCCAGACCGTCGGCGAAGGTCGCGCCCTGGATCTCCTTGTCCGTCGCCTCGCGCCCGGCGCCGCCCTTGGTGATGCCGCTGACGTCTCCGACCGTTTCCACGGCCGACACGACGCCCATGAGGCAGAAGCCGATGATCGCCGCGACCGAGAATTCGAGGCCGAAATGCAGCGGGTTCGGCAGGGCAAAGCTGGCCGCGCGGCCCACGTTGCCCAGGTTCACCTGGCCCAGTACGAAGGCCAGAGCGTAGCCCGCCAGCAGCCCCACCAGCACGGCCGAGATCGACAGCATCCCGCGGGTGAAGAACTTGAGCGCCAGCGTGACGATGATCACCGTGCCCGCCATCAGCCAGTTGATGCCAGAGCCGTATTCGGCCGTGCCGATGGCCGGAACGCCCCCGGCCGCGTACTGGATGCCGACCTTGACCAGCGCGAGGCCGATCATGGTGACGACAAGGCCGGTGACCAGCGGCGGAAGGGCAAAGCGCAACTTGCCGATGAAGAGGCCGAGGCAGGCATGGAACAGACCACCCACGAGGATGCCGCCCATCAGCACCGCGATGGCGTCGACGCCCTTGCCCGCGACCAGCGGGATCATGATCGGGATGAAGGCAAAGCTGGTGCCCTGCACGATCGGCAGCTTGGCGCCCACGGGGCCGATGCCGATGGTCTGGATCAGCGTCGCGATGCCGGCAAAGAACATCGACATCTGGATCATGTAGATCATCTGTGGAAAATCGGGACTGTTCGAGCCGAAGCCGAAACCGGCGGCGCCGCAGACGATGATCGCCGGCGTCACGTTGCTGACGAACATCGCCAGCACGTGCTGGATGCCAAGCGGGATCGCGGTGGCAAGGGGCGGGGTGTAATCCGGATCGCGCAGCTGTTCCGGCGTTCCGATGGAGGCATCGGCCATGAGGTGTCCTTCCTGTTTGTCCCGGTCCGGCTTTGGCGCCGGATCGATGTTGCTCCGATCCTTGGGCGGTGCCTTGAGCGTCCGGCCAAGCGGCGCCCCTGTCGAGCGCCGCGTGGACCTGGCGGCCCATTTTCGCGGCAAGTGACGCGCATTTCGGCACAGGCCCTGCCCGCCCTACGGGAAACCGCCGCCGCACGGGACCGCCCCGCCCCCGGTTTTCGGATGAAACGAGGATAAACCATAAAATCGCGGAGGCTTTTCAAAAAATGCCGAAAGGAGCCTTTTGTCGCCTTCGTTTGCCTGTGGCGCGACGGGGAGGATACAAGGGTCCTGCGCCACTCACGGCCCCAGCCACTCACGGACCCCGCACATGACCGGCTATCTCACGACCCATGTCCTCGACACTGCCCGCGGCTGCCCGGCCGAGGGGATCAAGATTGCGCTCTACCGGGTCACGGGCAATTCGCACAAGAAGATCGCCGAGACGGTGACCAATGACGACGGGCGCACCGACGCGCCGATCCTGCCGGCGGACAAGTTCAAGACCGGGACCTACGAGCTGGTGTTCTTTGCCGGCGATTACCTGCGCGCGACGGGCCAGGTAGAGGGCGAGGTGCTGTTCCTCGACCAGGTGCCGATCCGCTTCGGCATGTCGGACCCGGCGGCGCATTACCACGTGCCGCTGTTGCTGTCGCCCTACGGGATGAGCACGTATCGCGGGAGTTGAGCGGGGGCGCACCCAACCCGACTTCCACTCGCGTTCTTTTGCCCATCAATGCCAAGACCACCCCTCTCCGCCAAAGCGCTGAGGGCAGTGCCGACACGCGGGGTGGCGTGAAGCGCCGCCCCCGGGGGGGGGCGTGTCGGCGCTGCCCGGCCCAAGGCCGGGCGGAACAGTTGCTAGGTCTCGGCGTCACTTCTGCCGCTTCGCTAATGGCGCGGTTTGAATGAGTATTTGAGGAATAATGAAAGCAGGGGCCCGACCCCCTACCCCACCGCTCCGCTGTCCCGCACCGCCGCGCCGATCCGGTCGATGACGAACTCCATGAACAGCCGCGTCTTGGGGTCCTGCCGCCGCCGGTGGGTGTAAAGACAGGCCATCTGGATCGGCTCGGGCGGCGTCGCCTCGGCCACCGGGACCAGCGCGCCCGAGCGCAGGTGCTCGGCGATCTCGAAGACGGGCTTCAGTGCGATGCCGTGCCCGGCGAGGGCCCAGTCGGTCAGCACGTCGCCATCATCGGATTCGAACCGGCCCGAGACGCGGAACCGCTGCGGGCCTTCGGGGGTGCTGAGCCGCCACTGGAACTCGGTCGCGCCGGGAAAGCGCAGGCTGAGGCATTCGTGCCCCTCCGCCAACAGCGCGGCGCCATCGGCCGGCATCCCCCGTGCGGCCACGTAGGACGGCGCGGCGCACAGCACGCGCGGCACGTCGGCGATCTTGCGGATGCGCAAGGTACTGTCCTCGGGCTGGCCAAGGAAAAAGGCCAGGTCCAGCCCCTCGGTCGTCAGGTCCACCTTGCGGTCGGTCAGCCGCAGGCGCACGCTGACCTCGGGGTATTCCGCCAGGAACGCCGGCACCTGCGGCGCGATCAGCCGCCGCCCGGCCCCCAACGGCGCGGCGACGTAGAGCGAGCCGCGCAGGTTCTCGGTCAGGTTGACGATCTGCGCCTCGGCCGATTCCACAGCCTCGAGGATATCCGTCGCGCCGCGATAGAACGCCTGCCCCTGCTCGGTCGGGGTCAGGCTGCGCGTGGTGCGCTGGAACAGGCGCACGCCCAGGTGCTCCTCGAGCTGCGAGATCCGCGAGGACGTGACCGCCGGGGAAATGCGCAGATCGCGCCCGGCGGCGGACATGCTGCCCAATTCGTAGACACGCACGAAGGTGCGGATATTGTCGAGATAGGACATTATCTTGTTATTTTTGATGCTGCTTGGTCTTTACCAGCGATAGCAGAGCAATTTCGCCTCGCCTAGACTGGCGGCGACAACGCATCCGAGGGGACAACGCATGTACGACATGGCCATCTTATGGGACTGGATCGCCTTTTGTGTCCGATGGCTGCACGTGATCACGGCGATGGCCTGGATCGGGGCGTCCTTCTATTTCATCGCGCTGGACCTGATGCTGAAACCGGCCCCCGACATGCCCGAAGGCGCCTATGGCGAGGAATGGGAGGTGCATGGCGGCGGCTTCTACCACACGACCAAGTACCTGGTGGCGCCCGACCGCCTGCCCGAGCACCTGACCTGGCACAAATGGCAAAGCTATTCGACGTGGCTCTCGGGCGCGGCGCTGCTCATGATCGTCTACTGGGTGGGCGGAGAGCTGTTCCTGATCGACCCGGCCAAGGCGGATCTCGCGCTGTGGCAGGCGGTGCTGATCTCGGGCGGGTCGCTGACCATCGGCTGGCTGGCCTATGACGCGCTCTGCAAGTCCAAGCTGGGCGAAAGCCCCACGACGCTCATGCTGATCCTCTTCGCGATCCTCGTGGTGATGTCCTGGGGCTACAACCAGGTCTTCACCGGCCGCGCGGCGCTCTTGCACCTTGGCGCGTTTACCGCGTCGATCATGACCGGCAACGTGTTCTTCCAGATCATGCCGAACCAGCGCATCGTGGTGGCCGACCTCAAGGCCGGGCGGAAACCCGACGCCAAGTACGGCAAGATCGCCAAGCTGCGGTCGACCCACAACAACTACCTGACGCTGCCGGTCGTCTTCCTGATGCTGTCGAACCACTACCCGCTGGCCTTCGGCACGCAATACGCCTGGATCATCGCGTCGCTGATCTTCCTGACCGGGGTGACGATCCGGCATTACTTCAACACCATGCACAAGACCGGCAAGGGGCCGCTCTGGACCTGGCTGGTGACCGCGCTGCTGATGGTGCTGATCGCCTGGCTGTCGACCTTTCAGACGGGTGAGACCTACGACGAAAGCGAGGCGCGCGCCCTGTCGCCACAGGAACAGAAGTTCGCCGAGGCCGAGGGGTTCGAGGACGCCTTCTACGCCGTGGTTGGCAATTGCTCGATGTGCCACGCGCGCGAGCCCTCGTGGGACGGGCTGCACTGGGCCCCCAAGGGGGTCTACCTGGAAACACAGGCCGATGTCGCCCGCCATGCCAGCCAGATCTACCTGCAGGCCGGCCGCAGCCACGCCATGCCGCCGCCGAACGCGATCCAGATGGAGCCCGAGGCGCGCGAGCTGATCGTCGCCTGGGTCCGCGAGGTGCGCGGGAACTGACGCGCCGGCGGTTTTGGCTGGATGCGGGAGCGAGGGGCCAGCCCCTCGCGCCGCAGGTGCGGCACCAAAAAGATGCGAGGGGCGCTGCCCCTCGCGCTCCCCGAGGTATTTCGGGGCCAAAGAAGGACCAATCAGCCCTTTGCCCTGCGGTCTGCTTCTCAAGGCAGGCGTAGTAGATGAGGGGCGCTGCCCCTCAAACTCCCCGAGGTATTTGGAAAACAATGAAGGGGGATCAGCCGCCCTGCTTTCATCTTTCTGAAAATATGCACTGCAAGGCTTCGGCCTTGCGCAACGCTGGTGAAAGGCGCCTCGCACGTCCTTTCACTTTTCCTCAAATACTCAAATCCCGCCCGCACCGCAGGCGCGTCGCCCGATCAGACCGCCGAGGCCTCGGCCGCCTTCGCCCGGCACCAGTCGATCACGGCGGCGGCGTCCTGCGGCAGGCGTGTGGCCATGCCCTCGGCCCAGGCCTCGAACCCGTCGACATTGCCGCCGTTGACCGCCGTCAGCACCGGCACGCCGCGGGTCAGCGCCTCGCCCATCAGCGGGCGGAAGCCGCGCCCGTCCAGCTCCTGCTTGCCGAACTTGTTGACTACCAGCAGGTCGGCACCGGCATCCAGCCCCGCCGCGACCAGCCCGACCGCCTGTTCCAGCCCGTTCGGGTCCAGCCGGCAGCCGCGCGACAGCGCCCCAAGGTCCTGGCTGATGCGCACGACGTTTTCGCCCGACAGGATATGCAGATCCATCTGGCACTTCTTGCTCGGGTCGATGTCCACGTTGACCTGAACCGCCCCGGCAACGCGCAGACCCGACGCACGCAGCGCCATCGCCACCTCGCGCATCAACTCGTCGGCCGCCCCCCGGCCCGTCGCCACCACGTATCCCAGCATGGGCTCCCCCCTTGCACATCGCCTGACCGATCTACAAGATGACACTCCGAAGCGAAAGTCACTCTCCCGCGAAAGGCCCCCCATGCGCGCGCCCGACCTGCCGCTCCTGCCCGATCCTGCCGCCCCGGGCCTGACCCGTGCCGTCACCGGAACCGACCAGACCGGCGCCACCGTCGAGGTGAGCGTCGTCGAGGAGCGCCCGCTGACGATCTACCTCAACCGGCAGGAAGTCGTCACCGCCATGACCATCGGCGATTACCCCGAGTACCTGGCGCTGGGGTTCCTGCGCAACCAGGGGATGTTGCTGGCCGATGACGAGGTGACCGGCGTCGATTACGACGACGAGATCGAGACGGTGGTGGTGCGGACGGTGCGGCAGACCTCCTACGAAGAGAAGATGCGACGCAAGACCCGCACCAGCGGCTGCGCGGTGGGCACCGTCTTTGGCGACATGATGGAGGGGCTGGAGGGGCTGACCCTGCCTGCGGCCGAGCTGCGCACCTCGTGGCTCTACGCGCTGGCGCGGCAGATCAACACGACCCCGTCGCTCTATCTCCAGGCAGGCGCGATCCATGGCACGGTGCTGTGCCAGGGCGACAAGCCCTTGGTCTACATGGAGGATGTCGGCCGCCACAACGCGGTCGACAAGATCGCCGGGTTCATGTTCCGGCACGGGATCACGCCCGAGGACAAGATCCTTTACACCACCGGGCGGCTCACCTCCGAGATGGTGATCAAATGCGCGCTGATGGGCATTCCGGTGCTGGCGTCGCGCTCGGGCTTCACGGCCTGGGGGGTGGAAATCGCCCGACAGGTCGGGCTCACCTGCATCGGCCGGATGCGCGGCAAGCGGTTCACCTGCCTCAGCGGAGAGGAACGGCTGGTGCGCGACATCGACCCGGAGTCTATCCCCGACGAGCCGCGCAAATCGGCGCGGAAGGCGGCGGAATGAAGCAGCCGCTCGGCGTGATCCTGGCGGGCGGCCAGGCGACCCGCATGGGCGGGGGCGACAAGGCCCTGCTGACGCTCGGCGGCCAGACCCTGCTGGCCCGGGTCGAAGAGCGGCTGGCCCCGCAGGTCGCTGATGTGGCGCTGAATGCCAACGGCGATCCGGAACGGTTTGGCGCCTTTGGTCTGCCGGTCATTGCAGACACGATACAGGGCTTTCCGGGGCCCCTGGCCGGTGTGCTCGCCGGTCTCGACTGGGCCGCGACCCAAGGCGCCGAGGCCATCGTGACCGTCGCCGCCGACACGCCCTTCTTTCCCTGCGACCTCGTCCCGCGCCTGCTGCTGGCCTCCGAAGGGCAGACGCATTCGCTGGTGCTGGCCGCGACCAAGGGCGATGCCGAGACGAAATCGAAATCCCGCTCGGGCCTCATTCGTCACCCCACCTTCGGTCTCTGGCCGGTGGCGCTGCGCGACGACCTGCGGGACGCGCTGCAAGGCGGGCTGAAAAAGGTCGTCCTCTGGACCGACCGGCACGGGGGCCGCGAATGCCTCTTCCCGTCGGACCCCTTCGATCCCTTCTTCAACGTCAACACGCCCGAGGACCTCGCCCGCGCCGAGGCGCTGGCATGAGGATCTATGGCGTCACCGGCTGGAAGAACGCCGGCAAGACCGGGCTGATGGAGAGGCTGGTGGCTGAATTCACCGCGCGCGGCCTGACGGTCTCGACCGTCAAGCACGCGCATCATTCCACCGACGTGGACCAGCCCGGCACGGATTCCCATCGCCACCGGCAGGCGGGCGCGGGGCAGGTGCTGCTGGCCTCGCCAAACCGCTGGGCGCTGATGACCGAGCTGCGCGGGGCCGATGAGCCGCCGCTGGCGGAGCTGCTGACCCAGCTCGCCCCCTGCGACCTGGTGCTGGTCGAAGGCTACAAGCAGGCGCCCCACCCCAAGGTCGAGGCCTGGCGTGTCGAAAACGCCAAGCCCCCCATCGCCGAGACCAACCCCACCATCCGCGCCCTCGCCATCAAGGGAGAGGTCACGACCCCCCTGCCCCGGCTCGATCTCGACGACACCGCCGCGATTGCCGATTTCATCTGGGCGGAGGTGACCCGGTGAGTTTCGACACGATCGTCGTCGTGGACTGGTCCGGCGCGGCCACGCCTTCGCCCGCGCGCCCTTCGGCCGATGCGATCTGGATCGGCGTGGCCCGGCACGGAGACGGCCCCGCCTCGGCCAGCTACCACCGCACGCGCGACGACGCATGTCAGTCTCTACACGGGCTGTTCGAGGCTGAAATCGCCGCCGGTCGTCGCGTGTTGGCGGGCTTCGATTTCCCCTTCGCCTACCCGGTCGGCTTTGCTCGCGCGCTCACCAACTCCGACGACCCACTTGGCCTCTGGCCGGCGCTCGCAGCCCGGATCGAGGACGGGCCGGACAATGCCAACAACCGCTTTGCCGCCGCCGCTGCGCTGAACGATCTCTTTCCCGGTCTCGGCCCCTTCTGGGGCTGCCCAAGCACCTTCGACGACCCGCGCCTGCCGCCGAAAGGCACCGCGCGCCATGGCCACGGCCTGCCCGAACGGCGCAGCTGCGAAGGCGCCCCGGGTGCGCAGCCCTGCTGGAAGCTCTACACGACCGGCTCCGTCGGCTCCCAGGCGCTGCTCGGCATTCCCCGCCTGCAGGCCCTGCGGGATGCCTTCGGCGGCACCCTCTCCGTCCGCCCCTTCCAAACCCACGAGACGCCGATCACGCTGGTCGAGCTTTTCCCCTCGCTGATCGCGAAAACAGTCTCTGACATGGCCGAAACAGGCGAAATCAAGGACCGTGCCCAGGTCCGTATCCTGGCCGAAACCCTGCGCGCGCTCGACCCCGCCACGCTCGACGCCATGACCCGCGAAGGCGATGCCGTCGAAGGTCACATCCTCGGCCTCGGCCACGAGGCGGTGCTGGATCAAGCCGCCCGCCGGGCCCTGTCGCCGCTGACCCCGCCCCGGCTCAAGGACGATTGCTTTACCATGCCACAGGGCGTCGACTGGGTGCCGGTGGATGCCGCGCTCGACAAACTGCGCGCCGCCCTCGCTCCGATCACCGACCGCGAGACCCTGCCCACGGCCCGGGCCGGCGGCCGTGTACTGGCCACGTCGGTTACCGCCCGGCGCTCCAACCCGCCGCGCCCTAATTCGGCCGTGGACGGCTACGGCTTTGCCCATGCCGCCACCGGCCCGGGCGTGCAGCGCCTGCCGCTTGTCGCCGGTCGCGCCGCCGCCGGCCAGCCCTATGCGCACGCGGTCCCCGAGGGCCACGCCATCCGCATCCTCACCGGTGCGATCCTGCCCGACGGCGTGGACACGGTCGTGCTCGAGGAAGACACCGCGACCGACGGCACGACTGTCGCGTTCGACGGCCCCGTCAAACCCTTCGCCAACACCCGCAAGGCGGGCGAGGACGTGACCGAAGGCGCCGAGGCCCTGCCCGCCGGCCATCGCCTCCGCGCCCCCGACCTCGCCCTGCTCTCGGCGCTCGGCATCGGCGCGGTCGAGACGCTGCGCCCCCTGCGCATCGCGGTCCTGTCCACGGGCGACGAGCTGATCGGAGACCCCGCCGCCCCCGCCCGGCCGCACCAGATCTATGACGCCAACCGGCCGATGCTGCTGGAGCTGGCGCGCAACTGGGGCTGCGCGGCGGTCGATCTGGGACATGCGCCGGATGACAGGGCCGAGATCGCCCGCCGGCTGGACGACGGCGCGGCCAAGGCCGACCTGATCCTCACCTCCGGCGGCGCCTCGGCGGGGGACGAAGACCACGTCTCCGCCCTGCTGCGCCAACGCGCCAACCTCCAGGCCTGGCGCATCGCGCTGAAACCCGGCCGCCCGCTGGCGTTGGCGCTGTGGCAGGGCGTGCCGGTCTTCGGCCTGCCCGGCAACCCGGTCGCGGCGCTGGTCTGCGCGCTGATCTTCGCGCGCCCTGCCGTGTCGCTGATGTCGGGCGCGGGGTGGACCACGCCGCTGGCCATGACGGTTCCAGCGGCGTTTACGAAGCGCAAGAAGCCGGGCCGCCGCGAATACCTGCGCGCGCGGCTCACGCCCGAAGGCCATGCGGAGGTCTTCAAATCCGAAGGGTCGGGACGCATCTCGAGCCTCAGCTGGGCCACCGGCCTTGTCGAACTGCCGGACGAGGCGGTCGAGATCGCGCCCGGCACCCCGGTGGGCTTCCTGCCCTACGCGGGCTTCGGGATCACCTGATCCCTTTCATTATTCCATAAATACTCAAGATCCGACCGGAGACTCCGGGCTCAAACCTTGCGGATGTAATACACCTGCACCGCGCCCTCATCCCCCTGCCCGGCCAGCTCGTGCCCGCTTTCCGCACAGAAATGCGGCACGTCGATCACCGCCGCCGGATCGTCCGCCAGCACGCGCAGCACCTGGCCCGGCTGCAACCCCTGCAGCCGCTTGCGCGCCTTCAGCACCGGCAGCGGGCACAAAAGACCCACCGCATCAAGCTCGTGATCGTACTCCATGGCGCCTGAATACCGCGCCCACATGGCCCCGTCCACGGCAAGTTTGATAGGGATTCTCTATCGATCAACGGAACTGCGATATTGACCATGCATCAACGGGCCCGCAGAACCCCGCAAACCATTGCAAGATTCAAAGAGGCGCGACATGGCACTCGACCAGCAAAAGGGCATCTGGACCTCGGGGCGCGGGGGCGGCAAGGGCCGGCACACGCCCAAGGGCCGGCAGCTTGACGACCAGGCCTGGGCCGAGGTCCGCGCGCTGCTGGGCGACCGACCCCGCAACCGCGACCTGCTGATCGAATTTCTGCATCTCGTGCAGGACGCCTACGGCCACCTTTCGGCCGCCCATCTGCGGGCGCTGGCCGAGGAACTGCGCCTTTCGATGGCCGAGGTCTGGGAGGTCGCGACCTTCTACGCCCATTTCGACGCGGTGCGCGAGGACGACACCCCGCCGCCCGACCTGACGATCCGCGTCTGCGACTCGCTATCGTGCGAACTGGCCGGGTCGGAACAGCTCTTCGACGCACTCACCGCCGGGCACGATCCGTCGAAAATCCGCGTGCTGCGCGCCCCCTGCATGGGCCGCTGCGACACCGCCCCCGTGGCCGAGATCGGCCATCGCCATGTCGACCACGCCACGCCGGACCTGATCCAGGCCACCCTCGACGCGGGCGATTTCCACCCGGTCATGCCCGCCTACGAAACCTTCGACGCCTATGTTGCTGGTGGCGGCTATGCCGAGCTGAAGACGCTGCGCGACGGCGGCGACTGGGAAGCGGTGCAGGAAACCCTGCTGACCGCCGGCCTGCGCGGCCTGGGCGGCGCCGGTTTCCCCTCGGGCAAGAAATGGGGCTTCGTGCGCGCCAACCCCGGCCCGCGCTACCTGGCCGTCAACGGCGACGAGGGCGAGCCGGGCACCTTCAAGGACCGCTACTACCTCGAGCGCAATCCGCACCTGATGCTCGAAGGGATGCTGATCGCCGCCTGGGCGGTCGAGGCGGAAAAGTGCTTCATCTACATGCGCGACGAATACCCGGCCGTGCTGAAGATCCTCAGGGCGGAGATCGCCGCGCTGGAAGCGGCGGGCCTCGTGGAGCCTGGCTACATCGACCTGCGCCGCGGCGCGGGCGCCTATATCTGCGGCGAAGAATCCGCGATGATCGAATCGATCGAGGGCAAGCGCGGCCTGCCCCGCCTGCGCCCGCCCTACGTGGCGCAGGTCGGCATCTTCAACCGCCCGACGCTGGTGCATAACGTGGAAACCCTGCACTGGATCGCCCGCATCTGCCGCGAGGGGGACGAGGTGCTTTCGGGCACCGAACACAATGGCCGCAAGGGGCTCCGCAGCTACTCGCTGTCGGGCCGGGTGGCCAATCCGGGCGTCTACCTGCTGCCCGCCGGCACCACGATTTCCGAACTGATCGCCGCCGCCGGGGGCATGGCCGAGGGGCATGTCTTCAAGGCCTACCAGCCCGGCGGGCCCTCTTCGGGGCTGCTGCCGGCCTCGATGGACGACATTCCGCTCGACTTCGACACGCTGCAACCGCATGGCACCTTCATCGGCTCTGCCGCCGTGGTGGTCCTGTCGGACAAGGACAGCGCCCGTGACGCCGCGCTGAACATGCTGCGCTTCTTCGAGGATGAAAGCTGCGGTCAGTGCACCCCCTGCCGGGTCGGCTGCGAAAAGGCGGTCAAGCTGATGCAGGCCGACAGCTGGGACCAGCCGCTGCTCGAGGATCTCTGCACCGTGATGGTCGACGCCTCGATCTGCGGGCTGGGCCAGGCGGCGCCGAACCCGATCAAGATGGTGATCAAGCACTTCCCCGAGGAAATCGGATGATCTGCCTTTCATCTTTCCACAAATATGCATCCCCGGCCCGCCCCACCGCGCGGCCGCTGGCGATGACGCGCGCCCCGGCCCCTTCACTTTTCTCCAAATACTCACATCGCGCTCTCGACACGCGCGACGCCTGCATAGGGGCTCCGGAACATCAACCGGCCCGCCCGGCCTCGGGCCGGGCAGCCCCCGACCGCCCCCCCGGGCGGGGGCTTCTCCCCCGCCCGCGGCCGGGGGCAGCCCTCAGCTCTATCGCCGCACCCGTAGGGACAAGGTCTTGCAGCAACCGGCAGACCCATGACGCCCTTCATGCCGAACCCTCGGCATCCCCCCATTCCAGCCAGATCGGAGTCTGACCCATGGCCGACGGCAACGCGATCAAGCAAACCACCTTCACCCTCGACGGGCGCGACGTCACCGCCGTGGGCGATGAAACCATCTGGGACGTCGCCAAGCGCGAGGGCACCCTGATCCCGCACCTCTGCCACAAGGACGCCAAGGGCTACCGCCCCGACGGCAATTGCCGCGCTTGCATGGTCGAGATCGAGGGCGAACGCACCCTCGCCGCCTCCTGCTGCCGCGCGCCGTCCGAGGGCATGGTGGTCAACACCGCCAGCGACCGCGCCGAGAAGTCGCGCAACCTGGTCATGGAACTGCTGCTGGCCGACCAGCCGGAACGCAATGCCGCCCATGATTCCTCGTCCCACTTCTGGGACATGGCCGACCTCAATGGCGTCACGGAAAGCCGCTTCCCGACGATGGAGGCCGAGCGCATCCCGCTGCTCGACGACAGCCACGTCGCCATGCGCGTCAACCTCGACGCCTGCATCCAGTGCAACCTCTGCGTCCGCGCCTGCCGCGAGGTCCAGGTGAACGACGTGCTCGGCATGTCGGACCGGGGCCACGACAGCTTTCCGACCTTCGACATGGACGACCCGATGGGCGCCTCGACCTGCGTCGCCTGCGGCGAATGCGTCCAGGCCTGCCCCACCGGCGCGCTGATGCCGGCCACCGTGCTCGACGACCAGCAGCAGGGCGACAGCAAGGATTTCGACCAAGAGGTCAAATCCGTCTGCCCCTTCTGCGGCGTCGGCTGCCAGGTCTCGCTGAAACTCAAGGACGGCAAGGTCAAGTATGTCGAGGGCATCGACGGCCCCGCGAACGAAGGCCGCCTGTGTGTCAAGGGCCGCTTCGGCTTTGACTACATCCACCACCCGCACCGGCTGACCAAACCGCTGATCCGCCGCGAGGACGCGCCCAAGGGGCTCAACGTCGACCCGGCCAACCCGCTCACCCATTTCCGCGAAGCGACCTGGGACGAGGCGATGGACTTCGCCGCCAAGGGCCTGGCGGACCTGCGCAAGCAGGGCGGCGAGACGGTCGCCGGCTTCGGTTCGGCCAAGTGCACCAACGAAGAGGCGTACCTCTTCCAGAAGCTCATCCGCCAGGGGTTCGGCCACAACAACGTCGACCACTGCACCCGTCTCTGCCACGCCTCGTCCGTGTCGGCGCTGATGGAGAACGTGGGCTCGGCCGCCGTGACCGCCACCTTCAACGAGATCGAAAACGCCGACGTCGCCATCGTCATCGGCGCCAACCCGGTCGAGAACCACCCCGTCGCGGCCACCTATTTCAAGCAGTTCACCAAGCGCGGCGGCAAGCTGATCGTGATGGACCCGCGCGGCGTCGGCCTGCGCCGTTTCGCGACCCACATGCTGCAATTCCGCCCCGGCGCGGACGTGCCGCTGCTGAACTCGATCATGTCCGTGATCGTCGAGGAAGGGCTGTATGACCAGGCCTATATCGACCGTTTCACCGAGAATTGGGAGGTCGAGAAACAGCACCTTGCCGGTTTCGCCCCCGAGGCGATGGAGGACCTGACCGGCATCCCCGCCGAGACCGTGCGCGCCGTCGCGCGCGATTTCTCGACCGGCAACGGCATGATCTTCTGGGGCATGGGTGTGTCCCAGCACATCCACGGCACGGACAATTCCCGCTGCCTGATCAGCCTCGCGCTGATGACCGGCAATGTCGGCAAACCCGGCGCGGGCCTGCACCCGCTGCGCGGCCAGAACAACGTGCAGGGCGCGTCGGATGCGGGCCTCATCCCGATGTTCCTGCCCGACTACCGGTCGGTCACGGATGACGGCGTGCGCTCGGCCTTCTTGGAAATCTGGCAATCGGGCGACTTCTCGAACCAGAAGGGGCTGACGGTCACGGAAATCCTCGACGCCGTGCATGCGGGCACGATCCGCGGCATGTATATCCTGGGCGAAAACCCGGCCATGTCCGACCCCGATGTGACCCATGCGCGCGAAGCGCTGGCCAGCCTCGAACACCTCGTGGTGCAGGACATCTTCCTGACCGAGACGGCGAACTACGCCGACGTGATCCTGCCCGCCGCCGCCTTCTACGAGAAAAACGGCACGGTCACGAACACCAACCGGCAGGTACAGATGGGCCGCGCCGCCGCGACACCCCCGGGCGAAGCGCGCGAGGACTGGGCGATCACCGTCGATCTGGCGCAGCGCCTCGGCCTCGACTGGACCTATGCGCACCCAAGCCAGGTCTTCGCCGAGATGAAGCAGGGCATGAAGTCGCTGACGAACATCACCTGGGACCGCCTGGAACAGACCGCCGTGACCTACCCGTCGCTCAGCATGGACGACCCCGGCCAGCCCATCGTCTTCGGTGACGGCTTCCCGCGCGCCGGCGGCCGGGCGAAGTTCACACCGGCCTCGGTGATCCCGCCGGACGAGACGCCCGATGCCGACTACCCGATGGTGCTGACCACCGGCCGGCAGCTGGAACACTGGCACACCGGGTCGATGACCCGCCGGTCCAAGGTGCTCGACGCGGTCGAGCCGGAGGCCAACTGCTCGCTCCACCCCTCGACCCTGCGCAAGTTGGGGGTCGAGCCGGGCGGCATGGTCCGGCTGGAAACCCGCCGCGGCGCGATCGAGGTCATGGCCCGCGCCGACCGCGCCATCGCGCCGGACATGGTGTTCCTGCCCTTCGCCTATGTCGAGGCGGCGGCGAACATCCTGACCAACCCGGCGCTGGACCCCTTCGGCAAGATCCCGGAGTTCAAGTTCTCGGCCGTGCGCGTCACGGCAGCCTGACGTCGGACAGGGCCGGCCCGACCTCACCCCCGGGCCGGCCCTCATCCCTTTCATTATTCTCCAAATACTCACTTCCGCCCCCTCAACGGGCCGAAGACCGGCTCTTGTCGCAACACCGTTCCCACGTCTGGCCCGTGTTGCAAACACGGGCCGCGCCCGACCCTCCCGTCACACCGTAGGCGTGCCTGCGGATGGCGTGCCTCCGGCACGACGAGGGCACATTTGCAGCGCCCCCTGGGCTCCGCCCGTTCCGGCCTGAAAAGGTCCACTGGACCTTTTCCGAGACGACCGTCACCCCAGGGTCCGGCGTGCCCATTACCGCATCTCATGACCGTATCGCCAGGAAGGGCTCAATAATCCCACGTTAGAGACACATTTCCGGGCTACTCTGCCGCCATCTCCTCTTCCCCAACCGGCAGCCAGATCGCGAATTCCGCGCCCCCGCCCTCGGGGTTGCGCACGGAGATGATCCCCCCCGCCCGCTGGATCAGCGTCTGCGAGATCGACAGGCCCAGCCCCGTCCCCTCGCCCTGTTTCGTGGTGAAGAATGGGTTGAAGACCTGGCCCAGCATCGCCTCCGGCACTCCGGGCCCGCTGTCCCGAACGGTCAGGCAGACCCCGGCCCGCCCCTCGCGCACCGCCCGGATCAGCACCAACCGCAACACACCGCCCTGCCCCATCGCCTGCACCGCGTTGACCAGCAGGTTGACGACCACCTGCTGCATCTCCCCGGGCGCGATCCGCACCTCGGGCACATCGCCAAGGTCGGTGACGACCCGCACCCCGGCCTTGGAGAGCACGTGTTCCACCAGCACCAGGCAATCGCCTACCACCGGCGCCAGGTCGACCGAGCCGCCATAGCCCTCCTCCCCCGGCCCCGCGAACTTGAGCAGCTTGCCGACGATGGCCTGGATCCGCGTCACCTGCGCGTCGATCAGGTCCAGCTCCATCTGCACCGGCACGGCCTCCTCGCCCAGCACCTCGCGCAGCAGGTCGAGGTTGCCCTGGATCACCGCCACCGGGTTGTTGATCTCATGCGCCACCCCCGCCGTGATCTCGCCGATGGAGGCGAGCTTCTCGCTCATCACCAGCTGGCGAAAGGTCTGCTCCAGCTTGGCATTCGCCTCGCGCAGCTCGCCGGTCCGCTCCTCGACCCGTGCGTTCAGCTCGTCGGCCCAGGCCCGCAGCCGCGCGTCGCGGTCCTGCACCTGGTCCAGCAAGTCGTCGAGATGCCCGGCCACCGCGGCGATCTCGTCGCCCCGCCGCATCGCCCCGATCCGCGCCGACAGGTCCCCCCGCCCGACCCGGCCCATGGTCTGGGTCATGCGCTCCAGCGGCGCAAAGATCCCCCCCGCCATCCACAGGAAGACCGGCGCCGACAGCAGCAGCACGGCAAAGAACGCCGCCATCATCCACAGGAAGGCCTCGCGCTTGGCGGCGGTAAACGGCGCCTCGAGGAAACCGACATACAGCATCCCCACCCGCTCGCCAAAGCTGTCGCTCAGCGGCAGGTAGCCCGAGATATACCAGTCGTTCACCACGAAAGCGCGGTCGAGCCAGGTCTGCCCCTCCCCCAGCACCCGCGCCCGCACGGCGGCGCTGACGCGCGTCCCCAGCGCCCGCACATCCTCGAAGAGCCGCACGTTGGTGCTGACCCGCACATCGTCAAGGAACAGCGTCGCCGTCCCCTGCCGCTCCCCGCCCGTGACGGCGTTGAGATACACCAGCGCATTGATCGAATCGATGAAATCGAGATTGCGGTTCAAGAGGATCCCCCCGACCAGCACCCCCTCGTGCCCGGCCCGCGTCACCGGACTGGCGGAATGCACGACCATGCCCCGATCCTCGATCCGGCGGTCGGTGGGCACGGCGGCCTCGGTCTCGATCAGGTCGATCCGCGCCTGCGCCGCGAGGTCAGGACCAAGACCCGCCAGTACCTCGCCCGGAAAGATGTCGATCTGCGTGTCCGGCCGGCGCAGCCCGGCCTGGATCACCGGCCAGGCCTCGGCCAGCTCCCCCGCCTCGGCCCGCGGCAGGTAATAGAGGAAATCGAGCCCCAATGCGTCCCTGTTCCGGCGAAAATAGCCCGCCTGCGCCTCGGCCCCCTGCTCCAGCATCTCGGCAAAGGCGACCGACCCGGCCATGCCGTGCAGCTCCTCCCCGGTGTCGGCCATGAGACGCGCCAGGTACTGCTCGGCGATCCGCAGGTCGCTCTCGACATTGGCGATCAGCACCTTGTCGTAATCCGCCGTCCAGCGCGTCATGCCCAGCAGCAACAGCAGCGGCATGAGCAGGATCAACGGCGCAAGCGCCAGGATCAGCAGGCGCAAACGAACGGAGCGCATCACGGGTCCTCCCTGGCCAAATCTATCGCCAAGCCCCCGCCCTGTCATCCCGCGCCCTTGCCCCTTTCATTATTCCACAAATACTCAAGCCCGGCCCGCCACAAGCGCGGCGCCAGACCCGTCTCTAACTTGCCTCAAATCGGGTTCTTCTCGGCAAAACTGCGGAAAAAGGCGAGGAAGGCCCGGTCCGGGTCGCGCGGCGCCTCCCGCCCCTGCGCCCAGGCCCGCCATTCGCCCTCGACATGGTAAATGTCATAGCCCGGATGCCGCAGCCGCGCGGTCTCGTAGGTCTCTGTGCGCAGCGCCGGACCGCGGCTGTCCAGCCAGGCGGGGCGCGGCTTGACCTCGTCCACCCGCCCCTCCATCCGCGCCTTGCGGCCGACCTTGGAAAAGGCCAGCTCCCGCTCCGCCCCCGCGCTCGCCTGCCCGTCCTTGCGCCACCAGCGCAGTTCGACATGCGTGACCCGCCGCCCGGTCTTGAGCGGCGCCACCTCGACCACGTAATCGCTCAGCGCATTGACCTCGGCCACGGCAGGGTCGATGGCCCGCAACTTGAGGTTCGACCAAGAGGTCAGCTTGCCCTTGGCCACCCCGAGGATGCCGCGCAGGTCGTCGATGGAGAACTTTTCCGAGGACCGGTACCGCAGGTTCCCCCGTTTCTGGATCATCTCGTAAAGCGTCAGCGCGTACTTGGAGCTCAGCGCGAACATCACCTCGCGCTGCAGCCGGGCAAAGACCGTGCTGTCCTTGATGATCCGCCGCAGCCGCTGCGGGATCTCGTATTCCAGAAGGCCATCGCGCCGGGTCGTCTCGATGTTGCCGCCCAACAGCTGCACCCGCTCGATCGCATCCTCCCCGTCGCGGGTGACACGCACCTTGACGATGGCCGACATCAGCCGCTCCACGCTTTCGCCCACCCGGTCGTTGGAATTGTGCGACCCGCGCAGATCGGCCTTGGCGATGACATGCGTCACCGGCTTGTCGATGGCATCCCAGGCGTTTTCCAAAAGCTGGTTGTAGATCCGCCGGTCGGCCAGCGTCAGCGGCGTGACCTCGACAAGGTCCACCAGTTCGCCCGGTTTGACGAGCGACTCGGCGTTTGGCCGCGCCTCGATGGTGCGGTAAGGTTTGCCCGTATTGGGTCCTGTATTCGGTCCGGTGGCCATGTGCGATTACCCGCCTGCTCTTACTTTTGTAGGCCTTTGCGCGTAAGGTATCAGAGCGCGCCGGGCGCGTCCATCACCCGAAACGTAAGGTTTCAGAGGGCGGAACGTCGCGAAGTGATTCGCAACATGCTGCCCTGCAAGCCTTTTTTCCGGGGGTTTTCGAGGGATCCGACGACACCCGAAACGTAAGGTTTCAAGGCCACCCGATCCGTAAGAGCAGCCGTCCCGGAAGGTAAGGATAACCGTCCCGATGCGTAGGCCAAGCGGTCCCGAAATGTAAGGCCTGGTGCGGTTATGGTTGGTGCGACAAGGGGTTAGGCGGCCCGAACAGGGAATCTAAGAATCCAGAACAGAAGGGGTTTTGTGTTTTTTGATTTGAGGTGTTTGGGACCCGTGGAAAGCTCCCTTCCTGGCCTCATGACGCCTATTCCTTACAAATCGGGTGCATGGCGATACGAAACCCTGCCAAGGTTCGGAAATTCCGGCCACTACCTCCTGTTTCCCGGCATTTCGCCCTCCTGCCCCGATTTCCGCTTTTTTCGGCGATCCTGCGAAAACTTCGCACTTGAGGCGGATGGCACGACAGTCCATGATTCGCGCGACACCACCCACCAGAGGATGGACATGGAGCAGTCAGCCCTTCCCCCCGTCACCCTGCGCGAGCTTGACCAACTGGCCGGCCGCGCCTCGACCGTGATCGCGCGGCTGCGCGACCGGCTCTACGCGCCGGGCACCGAAAAGCGGCTCGAGCTGCAATTCAACGTGCGCCGCGCGGCCGAGATGGTCGGCCGCAGCGAGAAACTGATCCGCGATGCCGAGGCCGATGGCCGGCTGCCGGAGCCGGAAAAGGACCCCGACACCGGGCGCCGCACCGGTTACAGCCTGGCGGATGTGAACCGCATGCGGCAGGTGTTCGGCACCCTGCCCCACCGCGCACCGAGCGATCCGGCGATGGTCCTCGCGATCCAGAACTTCAAGGGCGGGGTCGGCAAGTCGACCACCGTCTGTCATCTCGCGCAGTATCTCGCGCTCAAGGGTTACCGCGTCTGCGTGATTGATTGTGACAGCCAGGCCTCGACCACTTCGATGTTCGGGCTGAACCCTGACGTCGATGTGGATGAAGAGGAGGATACGCTCTACCCCTTCTTCCGGCACGGCGGGCCGCCCGACCTCAGCTATGCCCTGCGCGCGACCTATTGGCCCAACATCGCGCTGATCCCCGCGAACCTCGGGCTTTACGATGCCGAGTATGAATTCGCGGCCCGCATGGCGCGCGAGCAGGCTTTCGTTTTGGACCGGCTTCGGGCCGGAATAGAGACGATCAAGGACCGGTTCGATGTCATCCTGCTGGACCCGCCGCCAGCGCTGGGGATGCTGTCGCTCTCGGTGCTGCGGGCGGCCAATGCGCTGGTGATCCCGGCCCCGCCGAACAACATCGACTTCGGCTCGACCGCGCATTTCCTCAAGATGCTGGGCGCCACGCTGAACGAGCTCGCCCAGGCTGGCGGCGCGCGGGATTATTCTTTTGTTAAAATTCTCGCGACCAAGATGAACGACACCAAGTCGGCGCATGTGGCGATCAAGCGGATGATGGATGCGGTGTTCCCGATGGACATGTTGCTGAGCGTGCAGAAGGACAGCGCCGAGATCGACAATGCCACGGCGAACCTCAGCACCGTCTACGAGCTGACCGGCGCCGCGACGCGGACCGAGACGCACAAGCGCTGCCGCGCCTACCTCGACGCCGTGGGCCGCGAAATCGAGGTGCTGATCCGCAAGACCTGGCCCAGCCATCACGCGCAGCTGCGCAAGGAGGGAGTGCTATGACCCGGAAACACGATGCCATCTTCGACGACGTGCTCAGCGGGCTCGACGCCCCCGCCCCGGCCGAGGAGCGGGCGGGGACGCGGTTCCTCAAGCGGACCACGACGATCTCGGAACGGCTCTCGGGCGAGCTGGAAGAGAAGACCCTGCGCTGGGTCGATCCGGCGCGCTGCCGCATGTGGGACCGTCACAACCGCGATTACGAACTGCTGACCGAGGACAATTGCCGCGACCTGATCGACGGGATCCGGTCGCAGGGCCGTCAGGAATTCCCGGCGATCGTGCGGCCGTCCTCCGAGCCCGGGTTCGATTTCGAGGTGATCTGTGGCGCCCGACGGCATTTCGCGGTGACCTGGCTGCGGGCCAACAATTACACGCAGTTCAAGTACCTGGTCGAACTGCGCGAGATGACGGACGAGGAGGCCTTTCGCCTCGCCGATATCGAGAACCGCGACCGCGAGGATATTTCCGACTACGAGCGGGCCATCGATTATGCCGACGCGGTGGAGCGCTATTACGGCGGCCGGCAGAAAGCGATGGCCGAACGGCTCGAGGTCTCGCAGCCCTGGCTCTCGCGCTACCTGCAACTGGCGAAACTGCCCGAGGGGATCGTGGCGGCCTTTCCGTCGGTCCGCGACATCCGCGAGCGCAATGCGCGCGAGCTGAAGCCGCTGCTGAGCGATCCCGATGCGGCGCAGCGCGTCATGGAAGAGGCCGCCGTGATCGCCCGGGAACAGGCGCTCGCCCGGCAGGGGCGCGGCGGTTACATGGACGGCGTGGCGGTGATGCGGCGGCTGGTCAAGGCGGGCAAGCCCACGGTCGCCAGAGCGCCGGACGAGGGCAAGACCTATGCCCGCAGTGCCGCCGAACGCGGGATCAGCGTGCGCAAGAAGGGCCGGAAAGTGGTGGTGGAGTTCGAGGATTCCATGACGAAATCCCAGCTCGAGGCGGCCTTTGCCGCCTATCTCTCGGATCGCTTCAACGCGTGATCCGTGAAAATTGCCCATGGGCAACTCTGCGGGACAGCCCCCGAGTTGCCCATGGGCAATTTCTTACTCGTCCAACTCTCCGTGGATCGCGAATTGCTCGAGACCGGCATCGGACGGCTCGATCATCCGGTAGGATTCGCGCACGCCGGCCTCGGTCAACTCCCGCGCGACGGTGAGCAGGGTGTTGGGCTTGTGGTCTTCGCAAAGCTCGCCCATGTGGGCGATTTCCTCGGCCGCGACAGGGCGGGCAGCCTCGACCGAGGGCGCCCCGTAGTAGCTGACGAAATGCGCGGCGAGCGCGTCGGTCAGCGCCGCCACCTCCGCTTCCTGCGCCTCGGTCACGGCGACAAAGGTCGCGCGGCCGAAGGTTTCCAGCCCCAGCCAGCCGTTGGCAAAGGCCTGCCGCGCCTTGCCGGTCAGGTCGCCCGTCGTCCAGTTCGAGAATTCGAACCCGCCCGACACGCACCATTCCCCGGTCCGCGCCGGAGAGGCGAAGACCCGCGTGTCGCTGTCGTCGAAATGGATGGCACGGGCAAGTTTCATGGGGCGTCCTCCAACAACCGGGTGAGCGGGATGAGCTGCGTGTCGTCACCTGACCGCAGCAGCATGCCGAAATCTTCGTCGATGCCAAGGAAGGTGCCGGACTGGCCCAGGGCCGAGACCTCTTCGCCGATCCCCCAGGCGAGCCCGCGCCATTCCTCGTGCAGGGCCTGGGCGTCGCCGCCGTCCCAGCGGGTGATCCAGTTCAGCGTGTGGCGCGCCCAGGCCTCGACCAGCGCGGGGGGGTGGACCTCGGCGCAGCCTTCGGCGTAAAGCGCGGTCTGGTCGGGCGTCAGCCCGCCGTCTTCCGAGCCGGGCAGCAGGGGCAGGGAGAACCCGACCACCAGCCAATCCGGCACCGCGGTCCCATCGTCGCCCGAGGCCATCACCCGGAACCGCCCGCAGGCGGCGCCGTTGATGCGGATGCCACCGTCCCAGTCGAGATGCACGGCCACCTCGGGCGGGGCCAGCACGCCAAGCGCGTTCTGGAAGCCGACGGCGCAGGCCGGCAGCATGGCCATGGCTTTCGCCAAGGACACCTCGGGCGCCAGCACCAGCGCGGCCTCCATCCGTTCGGGCATCAGTCGGTGGGCGATCAGCCCCGCGTCGCAGCCCTGCACGGCGCGGCCCACCGCGTGGTCGAAGGCGGCACCATGCGCCGCCTCGTCCCACATCAGCGGGGGCAGGGTAAGCGCGACCGCGCTCACGCCACGCCCTGCGCCACCAGCGCGTTGGCCACGTCCATGAAGGCGCGGGCCTGGGCGCTGTCGGGCTGGCTGACGACGATCGGCGCACCACCGTCCGAGGCCAGCCGGATGTCGATATGCAGCGGGATCTCGGCCAGCAGGGGCACGCCAAGCTTTTCGGCCTCGGCCCGCACGCCGCCATGGCCAAAGACATGTTCCTCGTGGCCACAGTTCGAACAGATATGCGTCGACATGTTCTCGATCAGGCCCAGCAGCGGGACCTTGAGCTGGTTGAACATGTCGATCCCCTTGCGGGCATCCAGCAGCGCCACGTCCTGCGGGGTCGAGACGATGACCGCCCCGTCCACATGCGTCTTCTGCGCCAGCGTCATCTGCACGTCGCCCGTGCCCGGCGGCAGGTCGACGATCAGCACGTCAAGCGCGCCCCATTGCACCTGGAACAGCATCTGCTGCAGCGCGCCCATCAGCATCGGCCCGCGCCAGACCACGGCCTGGTCCTCGTTGGTCATCAGGCCCAGCGACATCATGGTGACGCCGTGGTTGCGCAGTGGCAGGATGGTCTTGCCATCGGGGCTGGCGGGCCGGCCCGACACGCCCAGCATCCGCGGCTGCGAGGGCCCGTAGACATCGGCGTCCAGCAGGCCCACCCGGCGGCCCTGCGCGGCCAGCGCACAGGCAAGGTTGGCCGACACGGTCGATTTCCCGACCCCGCCCTTGCCCGAGGCGACGGCGATGATATGCGCCACGCCCGGCACCTTTTCCGCCCCCTTGGGCTTGGGTCGCGCGGGTTTCAGGTCGGGCGGCGGGGCCTTTTCCTCGTGCGCGGTCAGCACGATGGAAACTTTCTCGACCCCTTCGAGCCCGCCCAGAAGCGTCTCGGCCTCGGATTTGACGGCCTCGTAGGCCTTGGCGTGCTGCGGCGCGATCTCCATGACGAAGCGCACGGCGCCCCCGTCGACGTTCAGCGCGCGCACCACGCCCGAGGCCATGAGATCGCTGCCCGAGACGGGGTCGGTCAGGGTCTTCAGCGCGGCGGTAACCGTATCTCTGTCAGCCAAGGTTCACTCCTGTCCCTTGATGTCGCCGGTGACTTCGTGGGTCAGGCCGAGCTCTTCGATGGTGATGACGGCCTTTACGGCATAGCTTTTGCCGGCGGTGTCGGCGCCCCGCATCGCCTCCTCGATGGCCTGTTGCGAGGTGACGCCCACCTGCTTGAGGAACTTGCGCATCGACATGTTGAACTCATCGCTCATGATGATCTCCTGTTCATTTGACCGAAGGCGGGGCAGGGGCCTAGACTGGCCGCATGCGCCGTCTCATGCTGATAACCTGTGTCGTGCTGGCCTTGGCCCAGGGGGCCATGGCGCAGGATCGTCCCGTCCGGCTTTATGCGCCCGAAGCGCTGATGGAAACCGGCGTGATGAAATATATCCTGCCGCGCTTCTCGTTGAAGACCCGGGTGCGGGTCGAGATCGTGGCAGACCCCGAAGGCGCTGACATCGTGCTGGGCGATGACGGCCGCGCCTTGTTCGAAGGGGCGGGGCAGGTCTGGCACATGGACCGGACCGGCGATCACGAGGGTGCCGCAAAGCTGGCCGACTGGCTGACCGGTGAGGTCGGGCGCAACACCGTGCTGGCCTATGCGCCGGAGGGCGCGGCGCTGTTCACCCTGCCGCAGCCCAAGGCCAAGGTCGCGGCCGAGGTCAGCTATAATGGCGACGTGGAGCTGGGCCTCGCGGTCAGCCGCGCCAAATGCGGCCGCTGCCACAAGGTCGACGACCGGACGCTGGGCGGCATCGGCTCGACCCCGTCCTTCGCGGTGATGCGGACCTTCCCGGACTGGGACGCGCGCTTTGCCGGATTTTACCTTCTGAACCCGCATCCGTCCTTTACCGTCATCGCCGATGTGACCGACCCCTTCCCCGAGGACCGCCCGCCACCCATCGTCCCCATCGCCATGACGCTGTACGAGGTCGAGGCCGTGCTGGCCTATGTCTCGGCCATGCCGCCGGCGGACCTGGGGGCGCCGATCCAGTCTCAATGATCGCGCCGCTTTGACAGGTAATCCTCGGTCGTGCGCGGCTTGGGCCGTTCGCCGCCCTGGAACGGGTTGTCGGTCGCATGGAACTGCGCGTTCACCCGGCAATCGTCGCACATCTGGATCATCCGCAGCTTGTCGCCCGAGAACATGGGATGCGCTTCCAGCTTGGCCGTGATCCGGTCAATCGTGGATTTCACGCCGAAGAGCGACCCGCATTCGATGCAGGCAAAGGGCTCTTCCTCGTTCAGGATGCGTTGCGACAGCGCGGCCTCGGTCAGGTCAAGCCGGGGCTGGTAGGTGATCGCGTCCTCGGGGCAGATGTTGGCGCAAAGGCCGCATTGCAGGCAGGCGTCTTCCTGGAACCGCAGCTGCGGCATGTCCGGGTTGTCCCCCAACGCGCCCGAGGGGCAAAGCGACACACACGACAGGCACAGGGTGCAGGCGTCGGTATCGACCAATACGGCTCCGTAGGGTGCGCCTTGCGGAAGGGGCAGGGTTTCGACGCCGGGATGCAGCGCGCGGGCCGCCTGCCGGGTGATCTGCCGCCGGGTGCCCATGGGGCGCACGGGGCTTGCGACCGGGGGCAGGGGGGCGGCGTCGTAAAGCGCCTCCTCCATCGCCTCGGGGTCGGTGGTGTCCAGGAGCGCGGTCCCCTCGCCGCCGATGGCACGGGCAAGGGCCACCTGCGCGGCCAGCGCGTCGCGGTCGGCATGGGGGCCGGGCAGCAGGGTCACGGTCGCGAACCCGGCGGCAAGGGCGGCCACCGCCTCGGCATAGCCGAAGGCGCCAAGCGCGGGCAGCTCCATCGGGATCACGTCGGCGGGCAGGCCCCGGCCGTGGCGGGCCGACAGGCGGATCATCTCGGCCCCGTGGCTGTCATGGACCAGCAAGCGGGGCCCGGTGCCCCCGGCCTCGAGGAAGGCCTTGGCGAGGGTCTGCACACGCGCCATGGTCCGGTCTACGGGGGGCGCGTCATAGCTGATCGCGCCCGAGGGGCAGACGGACGAGCACGCCCCGCAGCCCGCGCAGATCATCGGATCGACGGACACATGCTCTCCGGCCGGAGAGATCGCGCCCGTGGGGCAGAGGTCGATGCAGCGGGTGCAGCCGGTCTGCTCGGCGCGGGAATGGGCGCACAGCAGCGGCTCTGTCCGCACGTGCAGGGTCTTTTCGAACGTGCCGACCATGTGCGACGCGGCCATGACCGCCGCCGCGACCGAAGGCGCATGGGCAGGATCGGCCCGCAAGTAGCCGTCGCGCTTGTCATGGGCCGGGAACAGCGGGCTCGCGCCGCGCAGGTCGACGATCAGGTCGCATTCGCTGATGCCGCCATCGCGCGGCTCGGTCAGGGTGAGCGGCCCGCGCCCGCCGGGTTCGACCATGCGCAGCGCGTCGATCACCACCGAGAAATTGCCGAAGGCGCCCGTGGCGCGGCGCAGTTTGCCGGTGATCACGTCGAAATCGCGCGCATCGGGCAGCTCGCTGCCGTCCTCCAGCAGCACCGTTACGCCCAAGTGCGGGGCCAGCTGCGCGGCGGCCTCCAGCGCGACCTCCGCCCGGCCGAGCACCAGGCACAGCCCCTCGGACATCACGTCGAGCGTGCGGTCGGGACGGTGGGGCAGGGCGGCCTCGGCCACCAGGGCGGACATTTTGGGTAGTTTGGACGCGGGGTCCGCGCTCCACCCGGCCCGGTCGCGCAGGTCTAGAAGGGCGGGCGCGGGGGCGCCGATTTCCTCGGCCAAGGCCTCGAAGGTGCGCTGTTCCTGGGTGCAACAAATTACCGTGTCCGGGTCCCGCAGGGCGCTCGCGGCACGCTCGACCTGCGTGGTGCAAAGGGCGGTGCAGGGCTTTGCGACGCGCCAGCCGGTGGTCTTGGCCAGCGCCTCCGAATCAATCGGGTTGGTCCCCAGGCAATCGCATGGAATCAACGTCTTGGACATGGTTTTCCCCTCTCGTAGCCGGCCCGGTGCGGGGCCGTCCGACGACCTGTTCAGCGGCGACGCTAGACGCGATTCGATGCGCTTCACAACCGGTTTTCTTGCGCCGGCCTCCCGGCGCGACCCCCCGAATCGCGGCGCTGATTCGGGCCGTGGTATGCCGTGGTAAACCAAAGAGAAACACTCAGGTTAGACAATTCGTCCAAGGCCGGGGAGCGGCCCCGTCCACCCCGGCCAAATTGTCCGAGGTGCCGCGATTTTCGCGCCGTCGCAAAGATTTGCCTTGGATGGGCCGGGCCGCTCGGTCACTCTCGAAAGCCAAGGGAGAGCATAGTTCATGATCCACAATCCGGACATGTACCGGACGATGCCGGTCGGAATCGTGCTGCGCAAGACGCCCGGCGTCACGCGGTGGGCCGCGTGGCACTGGACCGCCAGCGCGGTGCTGCCCGGTGCGCCCCCGGCCGACTGGCGGGTGATCCGGCAGGAAGGCGAGGCGGTCGAATACCACGCCGCGACCCTGACGCTCGAACTGCACGGCGCCGAGACGGAGGCCTACCTGCACGGCCTCGGCGCGCGGACGCCGTCGGTCTACGTGGTGATGCGGCCGAAGCTGGGCGAGATCCCGCTCGAGGTGGTGCTGGTCACGGCCTCCCCCTACGAGGCGCAGGATTATTGCGACAGCGGCGAGGACATCGTCGAGAAGGTGCCGATGCCTGTCGGCCTGATCGCCTGGGTGCGCGATTTCGTCGACGAGTTCCACGAGGACGAGGTGTTCATCAAGCGCCGGCGCGACCGCACGCGGGTGGACCTCAAGGAGGACGGCCTGGGTGATCCGCGCGTCGAGAAGGCGGCGGATATCTACGCCTCTCCGGCGCTGAAGCGGAGGCGGCTGCAATGAGCGAGTGCAGGAAAAGTGAATGCCGGTTTTCCGTTCGCAATAGCGGGGGGAAGGCATGAGCCGCCTCTCCGCATGGACCGCCCGCAAGGCTGCCGTCGCCAAGGAGGCGCAGGCCGAGGAAGCCGCCCGCCGCGAAGCGGAGGAGGCCGAGGCGCGCGCCCTACAGGAAGCCCGCCCCGATGACGAGCTGCTGGCCGAGGCCGGATTGCCCGACCCGGACCGCGTCGACAGTGCCGAGATGATCCAGGCCTTCCTGCGCTCGGAAGTGCCGCAGCGGCTCAAGAACCGCGCGCTGCGCAGCATGTGGCGGTCGAACCCGGTGCTGGCCTGCGTCGACGGGCTGAACGATTACGACGACGATTACACCACGGCCGCCGAGATGGGCGATGCCGTGCGCACCTCTTACGTGGTGGGCAAGGGCATCTTCCACGACCTGCAGCAAATGGTCGAAGGGCTGGGAGAGACCGAAGGCGCGGCGGAGGTGGCCGCGTCCGATGAGCCGGTCGAGGTGGCCGGGGATACGCCCGACGCGATCGCCGACCCCGAACCCCAGCCCGTCCTTGCCGCCACCGACGCGCCCGACCCCATTCCCGCCGCCTCCCGCAGGATGCGGTTTCGTTTCGACACATGACCGAGAGCCAGATGACCCCAGCCACAGACCTTGCCGTCAGCGAAGAGGACCGCCTGCGCGCCGATCTCTACAACTTCCTCGGGCTGATCCTGGCCCGTCCGGCCGACCGGATGCTGCTGGACCAGACCGCCGGTCTGACCGGCGACGACAGCGACCTGGGCCGCGCGATCACCACCCTGGCGAAACTCGCCAAGGTGACCAAGCCCGCGGCGGTGGAGTCGGAATACAACCGCCTCTTCATCGGCCTCGGGCGCGGCGAGCTGCTGCCCTATGCCTCCTACTACCTCACCGGTTTCCTGAACGAAAAGCCGCTGGCCCTGCTGCGCCAGGACATGAACCGGCTGGGGCTGGAACGCGCCGAAAACGTGTTCGAGCCCGAGGACAACATCGCCAGCCTGATGGAGATGATGGGCGCCGTCATCGTCGGCCGCTTTGGCCGCACCGCCGCGCTGGAGCGCCAGAAGGAATTCTTCAGCCGCCATATCGCCCCCTGGGCGGGGCATTTCTTTGCCGATCTCGAGGGGGCCAAGAACTCGGTCTTCTACGCGCCCGTGGGCACCATCGGCCGCGCCTTCATAGAGATCGAGACCGAGGCCTTCCGCCTCGGATCGTGACCAAGCCGCCCGCCACGGCGGGCATCAAGGGGCGGGCAACCGCCCATCACGCCGACAAGGAGACATCCTGATGGCACAGGAAAAAGAGGCCACGCGCCGCGATTTCCTCAAGCTGGCCGGAACCACGGCGCCGATTGCGGCGGTCGCGGTTGCCACCAGCGGCAGCGAGGCCGAGGCGGCGACGCCCGACCTTTCGTCCGACAAGATGCAGGACACCGCCCATACAAGGGCCTACTTCGCCAGCGCGAAGTTCTGAAAAACCGCGTTGCCCGGCACGGTGCCGGGCAGGGGAGGGGACCGAAGGCGACTGGTTGCGTGACGCCCGACTGCCAGAGGTCAAGGAGAGAACCAAGCGAGCGGCAGGACCATTCGGGGCCGGCCGGCTAGCAAGGAGACAGAACCATGTTGAGGAAAAAGACCAACGGGGTTGCGCGACGCCCCCAGCGGACTTCGATCCTGTCCGATGTGGCCAACACGTCGGTGGACCGGCGCGCATTCCTGCGCGGGTCCGGCCTGGCCATCGGTGGCCTCGCGGCGATTGCCGCCACCGGCGGCACCGTCCAGCCTGCCAGCGCGCAGGCCGTGATGGGCAAGGTCGAGCTGAAGAAATCCGTCTGCACCCACTGCTCGGTCGGTTGTACCGTCATGGCAGAGGTGAGCGACGGTGTCTGGATCGGGCAGGAGCCCGGCTGGGACAGCCCGTTCAACCTCGGGGCCCATTGCGCCAAGGGCGCTTCGGTCCGCGAACATGCCCACGGCGAGCGCCGCCTCAAGTACCCGATGAAGAAAGAGGGCGGCGAGTGGAAGCGCATCAGCTGGGAACAGGCGATCAACGAGATCGGCGACGGCATGATGAAGATCCGGGACGAAAGCGGCCCGGACAGCGTCTACTGGCTGGGCTCGGCCAAGCATTCGAATGAACAGGCGTACCTCTTCCGCAAGTTCGCCGCCTACTGGGGCACGAACAACGTGGATCACCAGGCGCGGATCTGCCATTCGACCACCGTTGCGGGCGTTGCGAACACATGGGGCTACGGCGCCATGACCAACAGCTACAACGACATCCACAAGTCGCGCGCGATCTTCATCATCGGCGGCAACCCGGCCGAGGCGCACCCGGTGTCGCTGCTGCACGTGCTGCGCGCCAAGGAACAGAACAACGCGCCGCTGATCGTCTGCGATCCGCGCTTCACCCGCACCGCGGCGCATGCCGACGAATACGTGCGGTTCCGTCCGGGGTCGGACGTGGCGCTGGTCTGGGGCATCCTGTGGCACATCTTCGAGAACGGCTGGGAGGACAAGGAGTTCATCCGCACCCGTGTCTGGGGGATGGACCAGATCCGCGAGGAAGTCGCCCGCTGGACCCCCGAAGAGGTCGAGCGCGTGACCGGCACGCCGGGCAGCCAACTCGAGCGTGTGGCCCGCACGCTGGCCAACAACCGTCCCGGCACCGTGATCTGGTGCATGGGCGGCACCCAGCACACCAACGGCAACAACAACACCCGGGCGTACTGCATCCTGCAGCTGGCGCTGGGGAACATGGGCGTCGCCGGCGGCGGCACCAACATCTTCCGTGGCCATGACAACGTGCAGGGCGCGACCGACCTCGGCGTGCTCGCCGACACGCTGCCCGGCTATTACGGCCTGGCCGCCGGGTCCTGGGCCCATTGGGCGCGGGTGTGGGAAGAAGACCTCGACTGGCTCAAGGGCCGCTTTGCCACGATGAAAGGCAAGGACGGCAAGGACAAGGACATGATGACCCTAACGGGCATCCCCGTGTCCCGCTGGATCGACGGCGTTCTCGAGGACAAGGAAAACCTCGAGCAGCCCGACAACACCCGGGCCATGGTGCTCTGGGGTCACGCCCCCAACTCGCAGACCCGCATGGTCGAGATGAAGGGCGCGATGGAAAAGCTGGACATGCTGGTGGTGGTCGACCCGTACCCGACCGTCTCTGCCGTGCTGCATGACCGGACGGATGGCGTCTATCTGCTGCCCGCCGCCACGCAGTTCGAAACCCGCGGCTCCGTCACCGCCTCGAACCGCTCGATCCAGTGGCGCGAGCAGGTGGTCGATCCGCTGTTCGAATCCAAGCCCGACCACACGATCATGCACATGTTCGCGGAGAAGTTCGGCTTTGCCGACCGGATGTTCCGCAACATCGCGGTCGAGGACGGAGAGCCCAACGTCGAGGACCTGACCCGCGAGTTCAACCGCGGCATGTGGACGGTGGGCTACACCGGCCAGAGCCCGGAGCGGATCAAGCTGCACATGGCCAACCAGCACACCTTTGACCGCACGACGCTGCGGGCAGTTGGTGGCCCCGCTGATGGCGACTTCTACGGGATGCCGTGGCCCTGCTGGGGCACGCCCGAGATGAACCACCCGGGGACGGCGAACCTCTACGACATGTCGATGCCGGTGGCCGAAGGCGGCCTGACCTTCCGCGCCCGTTTCGGGGTCGAGAGGAACGGCGATAACCTGCTGGCCGACGGGGTCTATTCCGTGGGTTCGGAAATCCAGGACGGCTACCCCGAGTTCACCATGCAGATGCTGCAGGATCTCGGCTGGGACGGCGACCTGACCCCCGAAGAGCGTGCCTCCATCGAGTATGTCGCGGGCTACCGTGACATGGAGGGCAACCGGACCGGCGAAGGTGCCGAAGTCGGCGAGCAGGACCAGCAAGGGCCCTACCCGTCGGACTGGCAGGACAAGATCGGCGGCGTGAACTGGAAGACCGACCTGTCGGGCGGCATCCAGCGCGTGGCGATCGCCCATGGCTGTGCGCCCTTCGGCAATGCCAAGGCGCGGGCGGTGGTCTGGACCTTCCCGGACCCGGTGCCGGTGCACCGCGAGCCGCTTTACACCAACCGCCGCGACCTCGTGGCCGATTACCCGACCTACGAGGACAAGACGTTCTGGCGGGTGCCGACGCTGTACGCGTCGATCCAGAAGAACGACTTCAGCCAGGACTACCCGATCATCCTGACCTCGGGCCGTCTCGTGGAATACGAGGGCGGCGGGGACGAGACCCGGTCGAACCCCTGGCTGGCCGAGTTGCAACAGGACATGTTCATCGAGATCAACCCGCGCGACGCCAACAACCTTGGCGTTCGGGACGGGTCGCAGGTCTGGGTGGAAGGTCCCGAAGGCGGCAAGGTCAAGGTGATGGCGATGGTGACCGAACGGGTGGGCACGGGCGTGGCCTTCATGCCCTTCCACTTCGGCGGCCATTTCCAGGGCGAGGACCAGCGGTCCAAGTACCCCGACGGCGCCGACCCCTACGTTCTGGGGGAGTCGACCAACACCGCGCAGACCTATGGCTACGATTCCGTCACGCAGATGCAGGAAACGAAAGCCACCCTCTGCAAGATCATGCCGGCATAAGGAGAAGACAGAATGGCTAGAGCTAAATTTCTCTGCGACGCCGAGCGCTGCATCGAATGCAACGCCTGCGTCACCGCCTGCAAGAACGAGCACGAGGTGCCCTGGGGGATCAACCGCCGCCGCGTGGTGACGATCCAGGACGGGATGCCGGGCGAACGCTCGATCTCGGTGGCCTGCATGCACTGCTCGGACGCGCCCTGCATGGCCGTCTGCCCGGTGGATTGCTTCTACCAGAACGAGGAAGGCGTGGTCCTGCACTCCAAGGACCTGTGCATCGGCTGCGGCTATTGCTTCTACGCGTGCCCCTTCGGCGCGCCGCAATACCCGCAGGCGGGCAACTTCGGCTCGCGCGGGAAGATGGACAAGTGCACCTTCTGCGCCGGTGGCCCCGAGGAGAACAACTCGAACGCAGAGTTCTCCAAGTACGGCCGCAACCGGATCGCCGAGGGCAAGCTGCCGATCTGCGCCGAGATGTGTTCCACCAAGGCCCTGCTGGCCGGTGATGGCGACGTGGTGTCGGCCATCTACCGCGAGCGCGTGGTCGCCCGCGGCTTCGGCTCGGGCGCCTGGGGCTGGGGCACGGCCTACGACCAGAAGGGCGGCTGAGTCCCCGCGCACGGGAGGCGGGTAACCCGCCTTGACCCTTCGCAGGGGCCGCCTAGGTGGCCTCTGCAATCGCCCCGCGTGGTGGGGTAAAACCCCACCCTACCGCATGATGTAGGGTGGGGTTTTGCCCCACCGCGGGAAGACCCCGATTTGACCGGAGGCATTCCATGCTGCGCCACCTGATGGCACTTCTCCTGCTGGCCGTGACGGCCGGCCCCGCCCTGGCCCAATCCGAACCACCCGCCGAGGCGCCGATCGAAGGCCAGGCCCCGGTGATCGACCGCTCCGCCACCGGCGGGGCGCAGACGCTCGAAGACATCCTGCGCCGGCAGCAGGGCCTGCCGGTCGACGACACCTTCCGCCGCGAGGATATCGGCGGCGACGCGGTCTCCGCCCCCGGCCTCGGGCCGCTTGGCGGCGCGTCCGACCCCGAGCTCTGGCGCGCCCTGCGCTACAACGAGGCGGATGTCACCGTCTCGACCTACAACAAGAATGGCCGCGTGCTGGTGCAGGACGGCGGCATGTGGTGGCTGCAGTTCCGCGAGGGCCCGCTGCGCGTCTACGGTGGCTGGCTGCTGGTCGGCACCATCGCCTTCCTCGCCGTCTTCCTGCTGCTGCGCGGCCGCATCAGGATCGACGGCGGCAAGACCGGGCGCACGGTGACCCGGTTCCAGTTCATCGAACGCTTTGCCCATTGGATGATGGCCGGCAGTTTCGTCCTGCTGGGCCTCACCGGCCTGCTCACGCTCTTCGGCCGCAAGGTGCTGGCGCCCTACTTCGGGCTCGACTTCAACGCGCAGCTGCTGATCGCGTCGAAATACGTGCACAACAACGTCAGCTGGGCCTTCATGCTGGGGCTGATCATGGTCTTCGTCATGTGGGTCTGGCACAACCTGCCCGACCGCACCGACCTCACCTGGTTCGCCCAGGCCGGCGGGATCATCGGCAACAAGCACCCGCCCGCCAAGAAGTTCAACGCCGGGCAAAAGCTGATCTTCTGGTCGGTGATCGTGCTGGGCGCGTCCATCTCAGTCTCGGGCCTGTCGCTGCTGTTTCCCTTCGAGCTGCCGCTGTTCGCCAAGACCTTCGGCATCCTGAACGGGTGGGGCGTCTACGACTGGGTCGGGTTGCAACCCTTCCCGGTCGAGCTGTCGCCGCAGGAAGAAATGCAGTTCGCCCAGCTCTGGCACGCCATCGTCGGATTCGTGATGATGGCGATCATCCTGGCGCATATCTACATCGGCTCGGTCGGGATGGAGGGTGCGTTCGAGGCCATGGGGTCCGGCGAGGTCGACGAGAACTGGGCGCATCAGCACCATTCGATCTGGCTGGACGAGGTCAAGGCCATGGAGGGCAGCGCGCCCAAAGGCAGCGCGCCGGCCGAATGAAACCGCTGCTGGCCGCGCTTATGTTCTGCGCCGGGGCTGTCTCGGCGCAGGAGTTCTTTACCCTAAAGGGGCACGGCGGCCCGATCATGGGGATTGCCGTGTCGCCCGAGGGCCGCGTGGCCACGGCCAGTTTCGACAATTCCGTGGGGGTCTGGACCGATGGCGCGCCCGAATGGCTGGAAGGGCATGACGCCGCCGTCACGGCCATCAGCTGGGGCGAAGTGCTGGTCTCGGGCGGCGACGATTTCGCCGTGCGTCTCTGGGGCGATCAGGCGCGCGAGCTGGGCCGCCACGCGGGCAAGGTGCAATCGGTCGCCGTCTCTTCGGACGGCGCGCTGGTCGCCTCGGGCAGCTGGGACGGGACAATCCTCCTCTGGCCGCTGGACGCGGGCGAGCCGCGCGCGTTGCCGCCCCCCGGATCGGGCGTCAACGCGGTGGCCTTCGGGCCGGGAAACAGTCTCTATGCAGGGACAATCGGTGGTGATCTCATCCGCTATGACCTGGCCAAGGGCGCAGCCCCCCTGCCGCTGATCCGCCATGGCTTCGGCATCAACCGCCTTGTCGTCACCGAGGACTGGATCGCCTATGGCGCCGTCGATGGCGGCACGCGGATCGTCACGCATGACGGGACCGAGATCGCCGATTTCACCCTCGACCGCCGCCCGGTCCTGGCCCTCGCGTATCACGCGGGCACGGCGCAACTCGCCGTGGGCGACGGTGAGGGCTATATCATGATGGTGGACACCGACACCTGGAGCATCGCGCGCGACTTCCGCGCCACGCGGGCCGGACCGGTCTGGGCGCTGGCCTTCAGCCCCGACGGCGCGACCATCCTTGCGGGCGGGATCGACGACGTGGCCTATGGTTGGCCGGTCGCCAGCCTCGACGCCTTCGCGCCCGGCATCACGGGCGAACGCAGCTTCCTGGCCGACCCCGCGACCATGACGAACGGCGAACGGCAGTTCATGCGCAAGTGCTCGATCTGCCACGCCCTGACCCCCGGCCCGTCGCGCAAGGCCGGCCCGACGCTGCACGGGGTCTTTGGCCGCCGCGCCGGGACGGTGCCGGGCTATTCCTATTCCGACACGCTGGACGGGTCGGTCCTCACCTGGGACGAAACCACCATCGACGCCCTGTTCGACCAGGGCCCCGACCACTACATTCCGGGCAGCAAGATGCCCATGCAGGTGATCGCCGGGGCGGATGATCGCGCCGACCTGATCGCCTTTCTCAAGACCGCCACCGCAGGAGGGGCACCCGAATGAAAGCCATGTTTGCCGGTTTCGCCGCCATGATCGTGATCTCCGTGGGCGCCTATTACGGGCTGCACGAGATCGGGTTCTCGTCGCAGGATCGCTATTCGGGGGACAACGTGCGGCTGGAGTGATCCATGACCCCCAAGGACGAATACGGCGGCGCGCTTTCGGGCGCCTCGGTGCTGGTCATCGACGATGAGCCGGGGATGCGCCATTTCCTGACCAAGATCCTCGAACCACGGGTCAAGCGCGTGGCCGAGGCGGCCTCTCCGGCCGAGGCGACGCGCGTGCTGGACGAGGCGCATTTCGACGTCGTGATCCTGGACAACATCATGCCGGGGGGGACGGGGCTGGCCTGGGTGACCGAGCAGCGCCGCAAGGGGTTCTTTGCCGACACGATCCTGATCACCGCCTATGCCGATCTGGAAACCGCGATTGCCGCCTTGCGGGCGGGGGTCAGCGATTTCGTGCTGAAGCCGTTCCGCGCCAACCAGATCCTCGGCGCCGTGGCGCGCACGCTCGACCGCAAGAACCTGCGGCGGGACAATGCGCTCTTGCGGCGCGAGCTTTACGCCGGCTCGGCCCCCGGCCAGCTGCTGGGGACCTCGGCCGCGCTTGGCAAGGTGCGGACCCTGCTGGCCAAGCTGTCGTCGCTGCCGACCCCGGTGCTGTTTACCGGCGAAAGCGGCACGGGCAAGGAACTGGCCGCGCGCCAGCTGCACCTGCTGTCGGACCGGGCCGAAAAGCCCTTTGTCGCGGTCAATTGCGCCGCCATTTCGCCCGACCGCACGGTGCGCGAGCTTTTCGGCGCGGTCGAGGGGGATTCGCGGCTGAAACCGGGTCTCTTGCTGCTGGCCGATGGCGGCACGCTCTTCCTCGACGAGGTGGCGCAGATGCCGGAAAGCCTGCAGGCGGCGCTTCTGCGCGTGCTCGAAGACCAGAAGATCCGCCCCGAAGGCGCCGAGCGCGAGATCCCGCTGAACCTGCGGTTTCTCTTTGCCACCAATGCCGATCTCGACCGCGCGGTGGCCGAGGGGCGGTTCCGCGCCGACCTCTACCACCGCATCACCGTCATGCGGATCGAGATGCCGCCGCTGCGCGACCGGTCTGAGGACATCGTCGAGCTGGCGGCGCTGTTCCTGGCGCAGTTCCAGACCGCGCTTGGGATGCCGGGGCTCGAGCTGAACGACGAGGTGCTGCTGAACCTGCGCCGCTACGCCTGGCCGGGCAATGTGCGCGAGCTGAAGAACATGATCGAACGCTCGGTGATCCTGGGCTCCTTCCCCGAGGAATTCGCGGGGCAGGGGGACGTGACCGGCGTGGAGGCGATCGAGAACCTGGACCTGGTGATGCAGCGCCACATCCTGCACGTGCTCGACAGTTGCGACGGCAACCGGGCCGAGGCGGCGCGGCGCCTGGGCGTGTCGCGCAAGACCATCGACCGCAAGGTCTCGGCCTGGTCCGACTGACGGCACGTCCCGCCCCGGCCCGGCTTGCAAGGCGATCCTCTCCCCGGCAAGGTGACGCGGCTGACCACTAGGAGCCGCCCCATGTCCGACCGCCCGCCCTTCCTGCCCTACGAGAGTTTCGAGATCGGCCAGGTCGCCACCTTCGGCCGCTACGAGGTGACGGCGGAGGAAGTCGTGGAGTTCGCGTCGAAATACGACCCGCAGTTCTTTCACCTGGACGCCGAAGCGGCCAAGGACTCGCTCTTCGGCGCGCTCTGCGCCAGCGGCTGGCACACTTGCGCGATGACCATGGCAATGCTCGTCGAACAGCAGAAAAAGACCGGCACCACGCTCGGCTCGCCGGGCGTGGACGAGGTGCGCTGGCTGACCCCGGTCTTCCCCGGCGACGTGCTCTCGGTCCGCACCGAGGTGCTGGACATGAAACCCTCGGGCAAGCGCCCCGATGTCGGCGTGGTGTTCCAGCGGGTCACGACCCTGCGCGGCGGCGACACGCCCGTCCTCACCTTCATCGCCCGCGGCATGTTCCGCCGCGGCGGCGCCGAATAGGCCGCGCACCGTCTGGCCCCTGTCGCATTGATTTCGCGCAAGGGCGCGAAAGCCTCCGGCGGGAGTTTAACTGGCAAGATGAAGAGGGATCGGGTCTCCCCTTCATCTTGCCAATAAACTCCGGGGAGTGTGAGGGGCTGGCCCCTCACTCCGACAGAGGCCACGGGCGCGGCCTTCAGGGTTCGCCGCGAAAGATCCGGGCCTCGCCGATCATCTCTTCCAGCGCGGCGATGCGGCTGGTCGAGGGGCTGCGGGCCTGGATCTCGGCCACCAGCGCCTCGATCAGGAAGTTGATCGGCAGGGTGGAATCCCAGCTCGAGGGCGCCTCGACCATGGCGCGGAAGGTATGGGCCGCGTGGCGCTCGATCGGGGAGCCCCATTGGTCGGTGAAAAGCACGATGGAGCCGCCCTGGCGCACCACCAGTTCCGCCAGCCGCTCGAGCTGTTTCTCGTAGCGGCGGATGTCGAAGATCACCAGCGTCGCCGTCGGCCCCATGTCGAGCAGCGATTGCGGCCAGACCGAGGGGGAGCTGTCAAGCATCGCCACCCCGGGCCGGATGATCTGCAAATGGTTGAAGAAGTACTGCGCGTTCGACCGGGTGATGCGCCCGCCCAGCAGGTGGACCTGCCGCGCCGGGTCGGCCAGCAGGGCGGCCACCGCGTCGAAGGTGCCGGGGTCGAGCCGGTCGATGGTGGCGTTGATGTTGCGCGACGCGGCGCGGGCAAAACGCGACACGATATGGTCGTCGCCCTGGTCGGGGGGCGCGAGTTTGGCCAGCGGCTGCTTGACGCGGGCCGAGACCTCCTCGCGCACCGCGCCCTGGAAATCGGAAAAGCCGTCGAAGCCCAGCTTGCGCGCCAGCCGCACCACCGAGGCGGTCGAGACCTCGGCCCGTTCGGCCAGCTTGGTGATCGACAGCAGCCCCGGCATCAGGGAATCGTCCAGCAGGGTCGCCGCCAACCGCCGCTCGGCCGCGGTGAGGGTCGCCTGCTGGTCGCGCAGCATGTCGCGGATCAACCGAGGCGCGCCCGGCTCTGGTGAATTCGGCGTCATGCGGGGCCTCTCCTTGGCCGGAGCAGGGAAACGATGTTGACAGCGCGGCTGCCGTTGTATTGATCTTTACACAAGCCGGTCGGGTTGACCAGATCGGAACATCGGGGACAGGGGGCGCGTGATGGAAGATCCGGGATGGCCGGCAGTGGCAAGCTGGAACGCTGGCGGGCGCGCGCCCGTCGTGCTGGTCTGCGAACATGCCTCGGCCTTCATCCCCCCGGCGCTGAACGGGCTGGGCCTCGATGCAACGGCGCGGGTCAGCCATGTGGCTTGGGACATCGGCGCGCTGGACGTGGCGCGGCGGCTGTCGGCCGTGCTGGATGCGCCGCTGGTGGCGGGGCAGGTGTCGCGGCTGGTCTACGATTGCAACCGCCCGCCCGAGGCGGCGGGGGCGATCCCCGAACGGTCGGAAATCTATGACATCGCCGGCAACCGCGACCTGAGCGACGATGCGCGGGCCGCCCGCGTCCGCGCGATCCACGACCCGTTCCACGCCGCCGTCGCCGCCACGCTCGACCGGCAGGAGGCGCGCTGCGGCAAGGTCGCGCTGGTGACCGTCCACAGCTTTACCCCCGTCTTCTTCGGCAAGCGGAGGGAGCTGGATCTCGGCTATCTCTACCACGAGACCGGCGCCATCGCCGAGGTGGCCGTGGCGGTCGAGGCCGGCAGGGGCCGCTACACCGCTGCCGTCAACGCGCCCTATTCCATCGCCGATGGCGTGACCTACACGCTGGCCCGCCACGCCGAGGGCAAGGGCCGCGATTCTGTCATGATCGAGATCCGCAACGACCTGATCGAGACCGAGGCCGGCGCCGAGGCGATGGCCGACCACCTGGCCGGCACGCTGGCGCAGGCCATGTCGATGAACGGGCAGGGGGCGCCGGCATGAGCGCGCTGCGGCTCTACATCGACCTCGTACAGAAGATGAACCGCGCCATCGGGCGCGTGGCCATGTACGGGATCTTCCTGCTGATGGCGATCCTGCTGTGGTCGTCGGTGTCCAAGGTGTTCTTCACCCCGTCGCTCTGGACGCTGGAAATGGCCCAGTTCGTGATGGTCGGCTATTACATCCTGGGCGGGCCCTACGCGATCCAGATGGGATCGAACGTGCGGATGGACCTGCTGTACGGAGAATGGTCCACGCGGCGCAAGGCGGCCGTGGACAGCGTGACGATCTGCTTCCTGATCTTCTACCTGGGCGTGCTGCTTTGGGGCGGGATCGATTCCACCATCTACAGTTTCAGCTACGGCGGAGAGCGCAGCCCGACCGCCTGGCGGCCCTATCTCTGGCCGATCAAGATGACCATGTGCATCGGCATCGTGCTGATGCTGCTGCAGGCCTTCGCCGAATTATTCAAGGATATCCTGCGACTGCGGGGCGAGGAGATTGCTGCCGATGTCGTATGAATTCATCGCCATCTTCATGTTCGTCACGATGATGGCGCTGCTGCTGACCGGGCAGCGGGTCTTTGGCGCCATCGGGTTCGTCGCGGTCGTGGCGGCGTTGGCGCTTTGGGGCGACCGGGGCGGCTATGACCTGGCGTTTTCCAGCGCCATCAAGCTGATGAAATGGTATCCGCTGCTGACGCTGCCGATGTTCATCTTCATGGGTTACGTGCTGTCCGAATCGAAGATCGCCGACGATCTTTACAAGATGTTCCACGTCTGGATGGGCGGTTTGCGCGGCGGGCTGGCCATCGGGACGATCGGGCTGATGGTGCTGATCTCGGCCATGAACGGCCTTTCGGTCGCGGGCATGGCCATCGGGGCGACCATCGCGCTGCCGGAACTGCTCAAGCGCAATTACGACAAGCGGATGGTCACGGGGGTGATCCAGGCCGGCTCAAGCCTGGGCATCCTCGTGCCGCCCTCGGTCGTGCTGGTGCTTTACGCGATGATCGCGCGGCAGCCGGTGGGGCAGCTGTGGCTGGCGGGGGTCATTCCCGGCCTGATGATGGCCACGCTCTTCATCATCTACATCGTGATCCGCTGCCGCATCTCGCCCGAGCTTGGCCCCGCCCTGTCGGCCGAGGAACGCGACATGCCGATGCGCGAAAAGCTGCGGCTGTTGCGTGCGGGGTTGCTGCCGGTGGGCATCTTTGCCGTCATGATGATCCCCTTCGTCAACGGCTGGACCAGCCTCGTCGAAAGCTCGGCCGTGGGGGCCATCGCAGCCTTCCTCGCTGCCGTGGTCAAGGGACGGATGACGCGCGAGGTGTTCGAGACCTCGGTGCGCCAGACCCTTGGCATCACCTGCATGTTCATGTGGATCATCCTGGCCGCGCTGGCCTTTGGCGCCGTCTTCGACGGGCTGGGCGCGGTCAAGGCGATCGAGACGCTGTTCACCGAGCGGCTGGGCCTGTCCCCCTGGATGATCCTCATCCTGATGCAGCTGTCGTTCATCCTGATGGGCACGTTCCTTGACGACACGGCCATGCTGGTGATCGTCGCGCCGCTGTATGTACCGCTGGTCGGCGCGCTGGGGTTCGACCTGGTGTGGTACGGCGTGCTGTACACGATCACCTGCCAGATCGCATACATGACCCCGCCCTTCGGCTACAACCTGTTCCTGATGAAGGCGATGGCCCCGCCCGAGATCACCCTGCGTGACATCTACGGGTCGATCCTGCCCTTCGTCCTTGTCATGGTGCTGGCACTTGTGCTGGTCATGATCTTCCCCGAGATCGCGCTGTGGCTGCCCGGGACGATCTACGGAAATTAACGACAAACCAGACCCTGCAAAGGGGCAATTGAACCTTAACCCACAGGAGAGAGAGAACATGACCCTTACCAGAAGACATATCCTGGCCGGCGCGGCCGCTGCCCCGGCGCTTGCCGCCCCGAGCCTCGTCAAGGCGCAGGCGCCGATCCGCTGGCGCTTTCAGACCTATGCCGGTGCCGCGCTGGGTGAGCACGTGACCAAGCCGATCATCGACTACATCAACACCGCCGCCAACGGCGAGATGGAGATTGAGCTGTATTACGCCGACCAGATCGTGCCCACCGGAGAGCTGTTCCAGGCGCTTCAGCGCGGCACCATCGACGGCGTGCATTCGGACGACGATTCCATGGCCTCGCCCACGCCGCTGCGCGTCTTCGGCGGCTATTTCCCCTTTGCCACCAAGACGATCCTCGACGTGCCGGTGCTGTTCAACCAGTACGGCCTGAAAGAGATCTGGGAAGAGGAATACGCCAAGGTCGGCGTCAAGTGGCTGTCGGCCGCGGGGCAGGATCCGTGCAACTTCAACACCAAGAAAGAGATCACCTCGCTCGCCGATCTCGACGGGCTGAAGCTGTACACCTTCCCGACGGCGGGCCGGTTCCTGGCGCAGTTCGGCGTGGTGCCGGTGTCGATCCCCTACGAGGATGCCGAAGTGGCCGTGCAGACCGGCGAGCTTGACGGCATGGCCTGGTCGGGCATCACCGAGGATTACACGGTGGGCTGGGCGGATGTGACCGACTACTTCCTGACCAACAACATCTCGGGCGCCTGGATCGGGTCGTTCTTCGTCAACGAGGAACGCTGGGCCGAGCTGCCGGATCACCTCAAGACCCTGGTCATGGCGGGCATCGAGGCCGGCCACACCTACCGCAACCAGTGGTACTGGGGCGGCGAGGCGCGGCTGCGCGCGCAGGGCGACAAGCTGGCGCTGCGCGAGGTGCCCTCGGCCGAGTGGAAGCAGGTCGAGGAAGCGGCGGTCAAGTTCTGGGACGAGATCGCCGAGGAAGGCGAAGTGCACCAGAAGATCGTCGGCATCTTCCGCGAGTACAACAGCGTCATCAACTCGGCCGGCGCGCCCTACACGTTCTGATCCCGCAAGGACCCAGACCCCGGCCCCCGCGCAGACCCGCGCGGGGGCCTCATCAACGGAGGTTTTCCATGCCCACCCCGCTTTCCTTCGACCAGCTGAAGGCGCAGGTCGCCGCGCAAGAGATCGACACGGTTCTGGCCGTGATCGTCGACATGCAGGGCCGCCTGATGGGCAAGCGCTTTCACGCGCGTCACTTCGTGGACAGCGCCTGGGAAGAGACCCATTGCTGCAACTACCTGCTGGCCACCGACCTCGAGATGTCGACGCCCGAGGGGTTCGAGGCGACGAGTTGGGAGCGCGGCTACGGCGATTACATCATGAAGCCCGACCTCGAGACGCTGCGCCCGGTGCCTTGGCTCGAGGGGACTGCGATGGTGCTGTGCGACGTGCTGGATCACCACACGCACCAGCCGGTGCCGCATTCGCCCCGCGCGATGCTGCAGTCCCAGGTGGCGCGGCTGAAGGAGATGGGGTTCGACGCCATGATGGCGACCGAGCTGGAATTCTTCCTGTTCGAGAAGTCGCTGACCGAACTGGCGGAGATCGGCTACCGCGAGCTGAAGCCGATCTCGGGCTACAACGAGGATTACAACATCTTCCAGACCACCAAGGAAGAGCATGTGATGCGGCCCATCCGCAATCACCTCTACGCCGCGGGCATCCCGGTCGAGAACACCAAGGGCGAGGCCGAGGCGGGCCAGGAAGAACTGAACATCAAGTACGGGCCCGCGCTCGATTGCGCCGATTACCACGCCATCGCCAAGCATGCGGTCAAGGAAATCGCCTGGGCGCAGGGGCATGCCGCGTCGTTCCTCGCGAAATGGCACCACGAGCGGGTGGGGTCGTCCTCGCACGTGCACATGTCTCTGTGGAAGGACGGGGAGCCTGCGTTCTTCGATCCCTCGGACAAGCTTGGCATGTCCGCGCTGATGAAGGCCTGGGTGGCCGGGCTGCTCAAGTACACGCCGGACCTGACGTATTTCCTTGCGCCCTACATCAACAGCTACAAGCGCTTTGCCAAGGGCAGTTTCGCCCCGACCTCGATCACCTGGTCGGTCGATAACCGGACGGCGGCGTATCGTCTTTGCGGCGAAGGCAGCAAGGCGGTGCGGATCGAATGCCGGGTCGGCGGGTCCGACCTCAACCCCTATCTCGCCATGGCCGCGCTGATCGCCGCCGGGATCAAGGGGATCGAGGAGGGGCTGGAGCTCGCCCCGCCCGCCACGGGGGACATGTACCAGGGCGATGACCTCGACCGGGTGCCCGTGCGCCTGTCGGACGCGCGGCAGGCGCTGATGCGGTCCGACCTGCTCAAGGACGCGTTCGGCGAGGGGGTCGTGCGCCACTACGCCCGCGCCGCCGAGGTCGAGATCGAGGAGTTCGAGCGCGTGGTGACCGATCACGAGATCGCGCGGGGGTTCGAGCGGGCGTGAAGCGCAGCCGTCGCGCCCCGTGGCGCGCGGCCCGCAGGCGAGGGGCCAGCCCCTCGCGCTCCCCGGAGTTTAGTCGGCAAGATGAAGAAAGGATCCCTTTTCATCTTGCCAATTAAACTCCCGCCGGAGGCATGAGGGGCAAGGCCCCTCATTCTGATTTGAGACGAGACGGGGATCGGGTGATCCTCTGGAAGAAGGAAAGCTTTGGCGATGGGCCAGGTGTTGAGATGTGTCTCTCCGATCGACGGAGAGGTGTTTGCCGAGCGCGAGGCGTTGGGACTGGAGGCCGCGCGCGCGAAGATCGACGCGATGCGGGCGGCGCAGGCGGCCTGGGCCGCGCGGCCGCTGGACGAGCGGGTGCGGCTGGTCATGGCAGGTGTCGCGGCCGTGGGCGCGATGAACGACGAGGTGGTGCCCGAGCTGGCGCGGATGATGGGCCGGCCGGTGCGCTACGGCGGCGAGTTTCGCGGCTTTGACGAGCGGGCGAGCCACATGGCGGCCATCGCCGCCGAGGCGCTGGCGGATATCGAGGTGGGGGAGGACGCGGTCTTTACCCGCTACATCCGCCGCGTCCCGCAGGGCGTCGTGCTGGTCGTGGCGCCCTGGAATTACCCCTACATGACCGCGATCAACACCGTGGCGCCTGCCCTGATCGCCGGCAACGTGGTGGTGCTGAAGCACGCGACCCAGACCCTGCTGGTGGGCGAGCGCATGGCGCGCGCCTTCCACGAGGCGGGGGTGCCGGCGGAGGTCTTCGACAATGTGTTCCTTGGCCATGACACCACCGCTACGCTGATCGCGGGCCGCGCCTTCGATTTCGTCAACTTCACCGGCTCTGTCGGCGGCGGGCAGGCGATGGAGCGGGCGGCGGCCGGCACCTTTACCGGCGTCGCCACCGAGCTCGGCGGCAAGGACCCGGGCTATGTGATGGAGGACGCGGACCTCGACGCCGCCGTCGAGACCCTGATCGACGGGGCCATGTTCAACTCGGGCCAGTGCTGCTGCGGGATCGAGCGGATCTACGTGCACGAGAGCCTGTTCGACGCCTTCGTCGAAAAGGCCGTGGCCATCGTGAAGGGCTACAAGCTGGGCAATCCGCTGGACCCCGAGACCTCGATCGGGCCGATGGCGAACGTGCGTTTTGCCAAGGAGGTGCGGGCGCAGATCGACGAGGCGCTGGCGATGGGCGCCACCGCGCATATTGAAACCTTCCCGGAGGATGATGGCGCGGCCTACTTGACCCCGCAGATCCTGACCAATGTCACCCACGAGATGCGCGTGATGCGCGACGAAAGCTTCGGCCCCGTGGTCGGCATCATGGCCGTGAAGGACGACGAGGAGGCCATCCGTCTCATGAACGACAGCGCGTTCGGCCTGACTGCCAGCCTCTGGACCCGCGACATCGACCGCGCGCAGGCGGTGGGCGACCGGATCGAGACCGGGACCGTCTTCATGAACCGCGCGGATTACCTCGACCCCGGCCTCTGCTGGACGGGATGCAAGAACACCGGGCGCGGCGGCGGGCTGAGCGTCATCGGCTACCACAACCTGACCCGCCCGAAATCCTACCATCTCAAGAAGGTGACGAAATGAGCCTCGTTGGAAACTGGTCCTATCCCACGGCCGTGAAATTCGGCGCAGGACGCATCAAGGAATTGCCCGGCGCCTGTGCGCAGGCCGGGATCACGCGGCCGCTGCTGGTCACCGACAAGGGGCTGGCGGGGATGGCGATCACCCAAGGCGCGCTCGACATCCTGGACGAGGCGGGGCTGGGCCGTGCCCTGTTCGCCGAGGTCGATCCGAACCCGAACGAGCAGAACCTCGCGGCGGGCGTCAAGGCCTACCTCGACGGCGGCCATGACGGCGTGATCGCCTTTGGCGGCGGCTCGGGGCTGGACCTGGGCAAGATGGTCGCCTTCATGGCCGGCCAGACGCGCCCGGTGTGGGATTTCGAGGATATCGGCGATTGGTGGACCCGCGCCGATGCCGATGCCATCGCGCCCATCGTGGCGGTGCCGACGACGGCGGGGACGGGGTCGGAAGTGGGGCGCGCCAGCGTGATCACCGACAGCGTGACCCACGTCAAGAAGATCATCTTTCACCCCAAGGTGCTGCCGACGGTCGTGATCTGCGACCCCGAGCTGACGGTGGGGATGCCGCAGTTCATCACCGCGGGCACCGGCCTTGATGCCTTTGCCCATTGCGTGGAGGCCTATTCGAGCCCCTTCTACCATCCGATGTCGCAGGGCATCGCGCTGGAGGGCATGCGGCTGGTCATCGACTACCTGCCGCGCGCCTATGACGACGGCAGCGACCTCGAGGCGCGGGCGCAGATGATGAGCGCGGCGGCCATGGGGGCGACCGCCTTCCAGAAGGGCCTGGGCGCGATCCATGCGCTGAGCCATCCGATCGGGGCCGTCTTCAACACCCACCACGGCACGACCAACGCGGTCTGCATGCCCGCCGTGCTCGAGCTGAACGCGCCCGAGATCGCGGCGCGCTTCGACCGGGCGGCGGGGTACCTGGGGATCGACGGCGGCTTTGACGGGTTCCGCAAGTTCGTCGACGGGTTCAACGACCGCTTCGGCATCCCGAAAAAGCTGCGCGAGATGGGCGCCGATGCGTCCCGGATCGAAGAGCTGGTGCCCATGGCGCTGGCCGACCCGTCCTGTGGCGGCAACCCGGTCGAGTTGACGAGTGACAACCTGCGGGCGCTTTACGAGGCGGTGATCTGACAGCGTCTTCCTGGTTTGCGGGACCGGCGCGGAGGCAGCCTTCGCGCCGGGTCTCGTGATGCGGTCAAGATGCCGCAATTCATGAGTTTTCAATTGATATTATATCGGGCGTAACCCCAGGGGGATCGTCCGATGACCACCGCCGACAGGAGTGACGCCGCACCGCGGGGCCGCATGGCCCGGGCCGGCGCGCTGCGCGTTCTGGGCGATCTCATGTGGCCCGTGCAGGCCGCTGCCGTGGCCGCGGTGATCGGCGGATGGCTGGCGGGGCAGGGGACAGGCCTTGGCTGGCTGGCGCTGTTCCTGGGTGCCGGGGCCTTGCGGGCGGGGCTGTCGCAGCTGTCGGGCCGGATCGCCTTTGCCGAAGGCCAGGCGGTGGTGGAGGCCGAGCGGCGGCGCCTGCTGGACCTTTTGACCCTGCGGCCCGGGCGGATCAGCTCGGCCGAGGTGGCGGCGCTTCTGGCCGACAAGATCTCGCTGCTGGCGCCCGAGCTGACACGCTACCGGATCGCCATGACGCGGGTGCGGGTGGTGCCGCTGGTGCTGCTGGCGCTGGTCGCCTCGCAAAGCTGGGCGGCGGCGCTGGTGCTGCTGGTCGCCGGGCCGCTGATCCCGGTCTTCATGGCGCTGATCGGCATGGCCGCGAAAGAGGCGAGCGCGGCGCAGATGATCGAGGTCGGCGCGGTGAACCAGGTGCTGATCGACCGCATCGCCGCGCTGCCTGACGTGCGACTGCTGGGCGGGTTCGACCGGGCGCGCGCGGGCTTCGAGGGCCGGGTGGAGGCGCTGCGGGCCCGCACCATGGCCGTGCTGCGGATCGCCTTCCTGTCGTCCACGGTGCTCGAGCTCTTCGCCGCGCTCGGCATGGCGATGATTGCGGTCTACGTGGGCTTTTCGCTGCTGGGCGAGATCCGCTTCGGCACCTGGGGGGCGCCGCTGACGGCCGGGCAGGGGGTGTTCGTGCTGCTGCTTGTCCCTGAGTTCTTCCAGCCCCTGCGCGATCTGGCCGCCGCCTGGCATGACCGGGCCGCCGCCGCTGCCGTGCGGGACGAGGTGGCGGCGCTCCATGCCGATCAGGGCGCGCCGATCCTCGGGCGCGGGGCGCGCGGGCGGCGGGGGGCGGGCGCGCCGTCGCTGGTGTTGTGCGGGGGTGTCGCGCGGGGGATCGCGCTGCCGGGGATCACGCTGAGCGCCGGTCAGAGCCTTGCCGTGACGGGCCCGAGCGGGGCCGGGAAATCGACGCTGCTGGACGTCCTGGCCGGGCTCTTGCCGCTGGAACGTGGGACGCTCGCGGTGGACGGCGCGGCGCTTGACCATACGACAGCGGATGGATGGCGCGCGCGGCTCGCCTTTGTCCCGCAGGTCGTGCATGTGCCGGACGTGACGCTGGGCGCCTACCTCGATCCCCTGGCGACGGGCGTGGACCCGGCCGAGGCGCTGGCCAAGGCCGAGGCGGGCGGCATCGTCGCCGCGTTGCGCGATGGCCTGGGCACCCGGCTGGGCGAGACCGGCGCGGGCGTCTCGGGCGGAGAGGCGCGGCGCCTCGCGCTGGCCCGTGCCTTCGTCGCCGGGGCCGATGTGATCCTGGCGGACGAGCCGACGGCGGATCTTGACACCGACACGGGCGCGAAGGTCATCGCCGCGTTGAGGCGGGCACAGAAGGACGGAGCCATCGTCATCGCGGCCACCCACGACCCGGCGCTGATCGTGGCGCTGGACGGCGCGGCGCCGATGCCGGGGGGCGTCTCATGAGGCGGCTTTGCCAGATCGCCGCGACGCTCTGGCGCGCGGACCCATGGGCCATGGCGCGGGGCGCGGCGGCGGCGCTGGCCGTGCTGATGATGGGCGCGGCGTTGCTGGGGCTGTCGGGCTGGTTCGTGACGGCCGCGGCCGCCGCGGGGCTGGCGGGGATCGGCGTCGCCTTCGACGTCTTCCGCCCCTCGGCCGGGGTGCGGTTCCTGGCGCTTGGCCGCGCGGGCGCGCGCTATGCCGAGCGGCTCTTGACCCATGACGCGACCCTGCGCGCGTTGGCGGCGCTGCGCCTGACGCTCTTGCGGCAGATGGAAGGCCTGCCGGTCGATACCCTGCGCCGGATGCGCAGCGCGGGGGCGCTGACGCGGGTGACGGCGGATGTCGATGCGCTGGACGGGCTGGTGCTGCGGCTGGTGCTGCCGGCACTGGCGGCGCTGGTGACGCTGCTGGGGGCGGGGCTGATGCTCTGGTGGCTCGTGGGCCTGGGACTCGCGCTGGCCGTGGCCAGCGGGGTGCTGGTCTTTGGCGTGCTCGTGCTGGGCGTCACCCTGTGGCTCTCGACGGCCCCCGCGCGGCGGGCCGAGCAGGCCCGGCAAGCCTTGCGTCACGCGTCGATGGGCCTCTTTCGCGGCCATCGCGACGTGATCCAGCAGGGGCGGCTGCCGCTGGCCCGTGCGCAGATCGACACCGCCGATGCCGAGGCCCGCACGCAGGAAGATCACGTGGCCCGGGTGGACGAGGGCGCGGGGTTGGCCCTGTCGCTGCTGATAGCGCTGGCCGGGACGGCCGCGCTGTGGCTGGGCGGGCAGGCGGTCGCGGCGGGCACGCTGGACCCGGCGCGGGCGGCCATCGGGCTTTTCGTCGCGCTGGCTCTGGCCGAGGCGCTGATGCCGCTGCGCCGGGGGGTGACCGAGCTGGGGCGGATGCTGGACGCGGCCAGCCGGATCGACCCAACGGTTGCCGAGGAGACACTCGAGCCGCGCAGCGTGACGCCCCGCCCCGGCGCGATCCTGGCGTTGCGCGACGTCACCGTCACCGCCCCGGACCGCATCCAGCCGCTGTTCGAACCGCTCACGCTGACCCTCGCCCCCGGCGACTGGGTCGCGCTGACCGGCGCCTCGGGCAGCGGCAAGAGCAGCCTTCTGGACGTGATCGCCGGGCTGCGCGGGGCTGCGGGCGGAGAGATCCTGCTGTCCGGCCTGCCGCTTGCCGACTGGCCCGAGGCGCAACTGCGCCAGCACGTCACCCTGTTGCCGCAACGGGCGCTGCTGGTGGGCGGGACGATCCGCGAGAACCTGGCGCTGGCCCGCGACGATCTCGACGACACGATGGCGTGGGAGGTGCTGAGGACCGTCTGCCTCGACCACGTCATCGAACAGGCGGGCGGCCTCGGTGCCGTACTGGGCGAGGGGGGCACGGGCCTGTCGGGCGGGGAGACCCGCCGCCTTGCCCTGGCCCGTGCCCTGCTGCGCCGCCCCGCGCTGCTGCTGCTGGACGAGCCGACCGAGGGGCTGGACGATGCCACGGCCCGGCAGGTCCTCACGAACATCCGCGCCGCCCTTCCGCGGGCCGCCGTGCTCATGGCCTCGCACCGCGCGGCTGAACGGGGCACCGCCTCACGTGTCGTTGACATGAAATATCTGGGTTTCGGAATATCTCATGATCCAGATCAAACGGTCCCCCCGCCCGACGGGCTAGGCAAGGCCCAAAGCTGACTCTGATCCGCAGGTTCAGCCCGACTTGAAAGATGCATCTCACACGCTCTTTTGTGAGATGCAGCAGCAAAAGGAGACACCCATGGAGCTCGATGTCGTCGAGCTGTCTCGCCTGCAATTCGCGATGACGGCCATGTTCCACTTTCTCTTCGTGCCGCTGACGCTGGGCCTGTCGCTCATCGTCGCGATCATGGAGACGGTCTACGTGATGACCAACCGCCCGATCTGGCGCCAGATGGCCAAGTTCTGGGGCATGCTGTTCGGGATCAACTTCGTGCTGGGCGTCGCCACGGGCATCACGATGGAATTCCAGTTCGGCATGAACTGGAGCTATTACAGCCATTACGTTGGCGACGTCTTCGGCGCCCCGCTGGCGATGGAGGGGCTGATGGCCTTCTTCCTCGAGGCGACATTCGTGGGGCTGTTCTTTTTCGGCTGGGACAAGCTGTCGAAAGTCCAGCACATGGTCGTGGCCTGGCTGGTGGCGCTGGGATCGAACTTCTCGGCCCTGTGGATCCTCATTGCCAACGGCTGGATGGCCAACCCGGTGGGGGCCGAGTTCAACCCCGACACCATGCGGATGGAGATGACGTCGTTTTTCGACGTGCTCTTCAACGAAGTGGCGCAGTCGAAATTCGTGCACACGGTCTCGGCCGGCTATGTCACCGCCAGCGTCTTCGTGCTGGGTGTCTCGGCGCTGTACCTGCTGCAACGTCGGCACGAGAACCTCGCCCGCCGGTCCATCGCCGTGGCGGCCAGCTTTGGCCTCGCCTCGGCGCTGTCGGTGGTCGTGCTGGGGGACGAGTCGGGCTATTCGGCCAGCCAGACGCAAAAGATGAAACTCGCCGCGATCGAGGCGATGTGGCAGACGGAGCCTGCGCCCGCGCCCTTTACCCTCGTCGGCTTCCCCGACCAGGAGGCGCGCGAGACGCATTACGCGATCCACATCCCCTGGGCCATGGGGCTGATCGGCACCCGGTCGCTTGACACCGTGATTCCGGGCATCAACGAACTGGTGGCCGACAACGCGCAGAAGATCGAACGCGGCATCATCGCCTATGACGCGCTGATGACCATCCGGGCCGAGCGGGACGCCGCCCCGGCCGAGGTGCGCGCCACCTTCGAGCAGCATTCGGACGACCTGGGCTATGCCTTCCTGCTGATGCGCTACGTGGATGACCCGCGCGAGGCGACGCCGGAACAGATCGCGCAGGCGGCCGAGGACACGGTGCCCGGCGTGGCGCCGCTGTTCTGGGCGTTCCGCATCATGGTGGGGCTGGGGTTCAGCTTCATCGCGGTGATGCTCTATTTCTTCTACCGCGCGTCGTTCAAGGGCATGAACTTCCCGCGCTGGTCGCTGTATGGCGCCGTCGCGATCATCCCCGCCCCCTGGATCGCGGCCGAGCTCGGGTGGTTCGTGGCGGAATACGGCCGCCAGCCCTGGACGGTTGACGGGGTGCTGCCGACCGCGCTGTCGGTCAGCCACCTGAGCGTGACGGACCTGCTGATCACCCTCACCGGTTTCGTAATCTTCTACACGGTGCTCTTCGTGATCGAGGTCAGCCTGATGGTGAAATACATCCGCAAGGGCCCGACCCAGGACGTGGAAGAGACCCGCAAGTGGCAGGAGCGGCACGAACACCGCCTGCGCACCCATGATGGCAAGGGGCCCTTTGCGCCCGGTGCCGCCTCGACCCCGGCGGAGTAAGCGACATGATCCTGCACGAATTGATCGATTTCGAGATCCTGCGCGTGATCTGGTGGGTGCTGCTGGGCGTGCTGCTGACCGGGTTCGCGCTGACCGACGGGTTCGACATGGGGGTGGGCGCGCTCCTGCCCTTCGTCGCCAGAACGGATGTCGAGAGGCGCCAGGCCATCAACACCGTCGGCCCGGTCTGGGAAGGCAACCAGGTGTGGTTCATCCTGGGCGGCGGGGCGATCTTTGCCGCCTGGCCGCCGCTTTACGCCATCAGCTTTTCCGGCTTCTACCTGGCCATGTTCCTGGTGCTGGCGGCGCTGATCCTGCGGCCGGTGGCGTTCAAGTACCGCTCCAAACGCGACGGCAAACGCTGGCGCGAGACCTGGGACTGGGCGCTGTTCATCGGCGGGGCGGTGCCCGCGTTGCTGTTCGGCGTGGCCGTGGGCAACGTGCTGCTGGGCGTGCCGTTCCACCTGACCGACACGCTGATGCCGCGCTACGACGGCAGCGCGCTTGGCAAGCTCTTCGGCCTGCTGCGCCCCGTTGCGCTGCTGGCGGGCGTGGTGTCGCTGTCGATGCTGCTGATGCATGGCGCGGCCTGGCTGGGGCTCAAGGCCGACGGGCCGGTGGCCGACCGGGCGCGGCGCTTCGGCATCGTTGCGGGCCTGGTTGCGGCGTCGGGCTATGCGCTGGCCGGGCTGTGGCTGCTGGTCGGCGTGGACGGGTTCGCGCTGGTGGGAGAGGTCGCCAAGGACGGTCCGTCCAACCCGCTTTACAACGAAGTCACGCGGGGCGGGACATGGCTTGTGGCCTATGACGAGCGGCCCTGGATCGCCATCGCGCCGCTCATGGGCTTTGCCGGCATCGCCATGGCGATCCGGGGCCTGCGGGCAGGGCGCGAGGTGTCGACCCTGCTGTGGTCCAAGCTGGGCATCACCGGCATCGTGTCGAGCGTCGGGCTGACCATGTTTCCGTTCATCCTGCCCTCCACCGTCGACCCCGACAGCTCGCTCACCGTGTGGGACGCCTCGTCCTCGCACCTGACGCTGTTCGTGATGCTGGTCGCCACGGTGATCTTCCTGCCGCTGATCCTGGCCTACACCGCCTGGGTCTACCGGGTGCTCTGGGGCAAGGTCACGCAGGACGATGTCAGCGACAACGCCGAAACCCTTTACTGACGGAAGGACCGACAGATGTGGTATTTCGCATGGATCCTCGGGCTGGCGCTCGCCGCCGCCTTCGCGGTGCTGAACGCCATGTGGCTCGAGCTGCGCAGCGACGCGGTGCTGACCTCGGACGAGGAGCCCGAGGCCGGCGGCAGGGACTGACCCGAGGGATCTGACGCCCCCCGGTGCAACGGCCGGGTGTCCCTTGTGGCACCCGGGCTTTGGGGGGCGGTGTGAGCGATACTTGAACCGCGACTCCTATTGCCTGCGAGGGTAGGGGCGGCGATCGATCTCCTCCATCATTTTCTC
>NZ_JAIMID010000028.1 GCF_019966535.1 Mesobacterium pallidum
GAGAAAATGATGGAGGAGATCGATCGCCGCCCCTACCCTCGCAGGCAATAGGAGTCGCGGTTCAAGTATCGCTCACAAGTTAGAATGTCCCACATGTGCAAAGTAGAAGTGTCACACTTCCCTGTCGGTGCAGGAATGGAGCGTGGCCGTGGGGTGGATTGCGATGAGCGAGCGCGAGTTGAACCTGATCGAGGTTTTGAGCCAGGTGACGCAGGGCCGGATGACGACGGTGGCCGCTGCGACTGTGCTCGGGCTGAGCCGCAGACAGGTGCAACGTTTGCTGGGCGTGTTCCGGGATCAAGGTCCGGCGGCGATCCGTCACAAGGCGCGCGGTCGTGTGTCCAACAACCGGATCGACCCGGCTGTCCGGACGTTCGCGGTGGAGATCGTCCGGGAACACTACGCCGACTTCGGCCCGACCTTTGCCGCCGAGAAGCTTGAGGAAGATCACGGCCTGAATGTCTCTCGCGAGACGCTGCGCAAATGGATGCAGGACGAAGATTTGTGGCTGCCGCGCAAGCAACGCAAGGCGTTCCATCAACCGCGCCTGCGCCGGGAATGCCTCGGCGAACTGATTCAGATCGACGGCTCGGACCATCGCTGGTTCGAGGACCGTGGCCCGCCCTGCACGCTGCTGGTCTTCATCGACGATGCGACCAGCCGCCTGATGCATCTGCGCTTCGTGTCGTCCGAGACCACCTTCAGCTATTTCGAGGCACTGGAGCAATACCTGGCCGACCACGGCCGCCCGGTCGCTTTCTACAGCGACAAGCACTCCGTCTTCCGGGTGGCGAAGCAAGGTGCGAAGTCCGGCCACGGGATGACCGTTGATCGGCAATCGTTGCGCAGCAACGATGAGAGGGGCAGTTCGGCCGGGCGCTGAACGAGCTGAACGTGGAGATCCTTTGCGCCAACTCCTCGCAGGCCAAGGGCCGGGTCGAGCGGGCGAACCGGATGTTGCAGGACCGGCTGGTGAAGGAGCTGCGGCTGGCGGGCATCTCTGACATGGAGACGGCCAATGCCTTCCTGCCGACGTTCATGGACAGGTCCAACGCCCGCTTCGCCAAGGCCCCGCTGCGCCCGGACAACCTGCATCGTCCTCTGAATGAAGAGCCTGACCGGCTGCGCGACATCCTCTGCCTGAGGGACGAGCGCTATGTCGGCAACCAGTTGACGTTCTCCTACGATCGCCGCCGGATTATCCTGACCGAGACGGAGGTGAGCCGTGCCCTGCCCGGCCAATACGTGGACAGCTACGAGTTCCCGGATGGTCGGCTGGAGTTTCGCTGGAAAGGTGTGCCTCTGCCCTACACCGCCTTCGACAAGGACCAGCGGGTCACCCACGCTGCGGTGACGGAGAACAAGCGGCTCGGGGCCGTGCTGGACTACATCAGGGCCGAGCAGGAGAAGGCCCAGCCGAAACGGCGCCGGGCGGGCAAGCAGGCAACGGCCTATGTCCCGAACGGACGGCGCAACACCGAGGGCTGGAACTCCAAACTGGCCCGCCGTGCAAAAACCCGCGCAGCCGCGCAGACCTCTGATATCTGAGGTCTCCGCTCTGCCCGGCTGCGCTTGCAACAGCGCAAGGGGTGACACTTCTACTTTGCAGAGCCGGCGACAGTTCTACTTGGTTGCAACAACTCCGGGGTTTGCCGCGTGGCCCGTCACATCGTACAGGGGTACGTGACGCTGTCCGCCCACTTGGGCCGACATGCTTGCCACTGATTTCGCCGACAGGACAGGTCTGGACATGCAACTTGGAATCTACACTTTCGGAGATCTGACAGGGGATCCCGAGACAGGTCGCCCGATCACTGCGGCCGCACGCATGCGCCAGATGATCGACCTTGCGCGCCAGGCCGACGCGCAGGGGCTGGATATCGTCGGCGTCGGCGAACATCACGGCGCGGGGTTCGTGAACTCTGCCACCGCGGCCACGATTGCCGCGATGGCCGCGGTGACCGAACGTATCCGCTTCACCTCGGCCTCGACGCTGCTGTCCACCGCGGACCCCGTCAGGACATTTCAGGAATTTGCCACCGCCGACCTCGTGTCCGGCGGGCGGGTCGAGCTTGTGTTCGGGCGCGGCGCGTTCACCGACAACTTTCCGCTTTTTGGTTTCGATCTGAAGGACTACGACGCCCTGTTTCTGGAGAAGCTGGACCTGTTCAGTGTTTTGAACAAAGGGTCGCCTGTCACCTGGTCGGGACGGTTCCGCCCCCCTCTCAACCAGGCCGAGATCGCCCCCCGTCCGGTTCAGAAGCAGCTTCCGGTCTTCATCGGGGCGGTTTCGCGGGACAGCGTCGAACGTGCGGCGATGCTTGGCTATCCGCTGGCTATGCCGCTGCTGGGGGGAAAGATTGCGGGGTACGCGCAGTTGGCTGCCGCCTATCGCGCGGCCTGGGATCATGCAGGGCACAGCGGCACGCCCCGCATTGCCGCCTATTCCCACCTGCATGTATCGCGCACCGAGGATGAGACGCGGCAGGACTTCTATCCTTATTACGCCGCCTACATGAAGCCCCTTTTCCGTGGCCAGGCGATGCCGCGCGAGGTGTTCGAGGACTGGCTGGGTCCGGAAAGCGCTTTCGTGGGCGGCACCGTCGCGCAGGTCGTCGACAAGCTGTCAAGAATGCGCGAGGCGATCGGTTTCACCCGCTACGTGGGCCAGATCGACATCGGCGGCCAGCCTGCAGAACGCGTGAGCGCCGGCCTGTCGATCTTCGCGACTGAGGTGGCCGGGGCCTTGCGATAGCGATCGCCCGGCGGGCGCAGGCCTGTCACGCCCCTCGCGCCTGTCATCGCGCCAACGACCGGAACAGGTCGTAGCGCCATTCCAGCAGCATGCAAAGCACGGCGGTCAGGACAATGACCAGTGTACTGGCTGCGGCGACCGACGGTTCCGCAAGGTTCTCCATCCGGCTGAACAGGACGACGGGAAATGGGATCACTCCCGGCTTGGCAATGAACACCGACACCACGATGTTGTTCAGCGACGCCAGAAAAGCGAACAGCCCGCCAGAGATCAGCCCGTGGCGCATCATCGGCAGCGTCACCTTCCAGATCACCTGCGCCGGATTGGCGCCGTGCACCTCGGCCGCCCGAGCCAGCGTTCGGTCCGAGAGCGACAGGCTGACCAGTGCAGAGCGGATGACGTAAGGCACCGACACCACCACATGGCCCAGCACCAGCCCGGTTTCATTCAGCAGGCCCAAACGGGTGAAGAACACCAGCAGCGCAAAGCCGGTCAGCACCAGCGGCACGCTGAGAGGGGCGGTCAGAACCGGGACAAGCGCGTTGCGCCAACGGGCGTTCTGACGGTCGAGGAAGATCGCCGCCAGCGCCCCGACCGGGACGGAAATCACCAGTGTGAGGGTCGCGATCCGCAACGAGATCATCAGGCCGCGCAACAATTCGCGGTCTATCAGCATGGCCTGCCACCAGCGCAGCGACAGGCCCTGGGGCGGAAAGGTCAGAAACCCGCCTGCGGTCAGGGATGCGCCCAGCACCATGACGATCGGCAAAAGGATCAGCGCGTAAAGCGCCCAGGCCAGAAGGCGGACGGGTCCGGGCATCAGCGACGCTCCCATGGCATGAAAAGCTGCGCCAGCCGGGTCACGAACCAGACAAAGGCCAGCGTCAGCAGGAACAACAGGATGCCGAGGGCGGCGGCCCCCGGCCAGTCGAACAGTTGCAGAGTGTGCTGGTAGATCATCAGCGGCACGACGTTGACCCGCCCGCCGCCGATCATGAACGGCACGACAAATGCGGCCATCGTCAGCGAAAATGTGATCAGACCGCCGGCAAGCAGCTCCGGCAGGCTGAGCGGCAGTATTACGCGGGCAAAGATCTGGCGTTCGCTGGCGCCGTGGATACGCGCGCTGCGGGCCAGTTCGGGGGGAATATTCTCGAGCGCGGCGAACGTCGTCAGGATCGGATAGGACACCGTGCTGTAGGCCGAAACGATGACGACGCCGGTCACGGTGTTCATCAGCCGGATCGGGCGGTCAATCACGCCGATCCAGCGCAGGGCGTTGTTGAAGGCCCCGTTATTGCCCAGCAGCAGCATCCAGGCAAAGGACGCGACGATCAGGCTGATCATCAGCGGCATCAGTACGATCAGCGTGCACCACAGCCGGGCCTGCCCCGACCGGAGGCTGTGGAGGTGCCAGGCCAGCGGATAACCCGCCGCCATGGCCAGAAGCGCCGTCATCAGGGAGACGATGAAAGTCCGCCAGAAGGTCGCCAGATGCACCGGATCGCCAAGGAACCTGCCGAAATTCTCAAGCGTCAGGGTGGTGCCGGTCAGCGTGCGGCTGTCGAACGGAAGAAAGGCCTGCGCGAACATCATCATCATGGGCAGAAGGAAGAACACGCCCATGACGGTCAGCACCGGCGGCGCCAGCGCGCTGTTGCCCAGGAAGGTGCGCATCCGGGTCATGTCGACTCGGCCGGGAAAAGCCGCCAGTCCTGCGGATCGTCCATGACCTCGACCCGGCCGTCTTCGACGATTCCGTCGGATTCCGGCACGGTCAGCTGGGCCATGATCTCTCCTCCGCCGTCCAGTTCGACGATGTGGCGCACCGTCGTGCCCAGGAAGGCGCGCGCGCGGACCGTTCCGGCCAGGGCATCCTGCGCCGCGCCGAGCGGGCGCAGGTACACGCGGTCTGGCCGGATCGCCAGGCAGGCCTTCGATCCGGCCAGAAGCTGCGCCGCACCCGTCTTCAGCAGGGTGCCGGAGTCGAGGCGGACCATGCCCGGATCACCCGATTGCACCACCGTACCGGACAGAAAGCTGGCTTCGCCGATGAACCCCGCGACGAAGGCATTGGCCGGCTTGTTGTAGATTGCTTCGGGCGTGTCGTTCTGTTCGATCCGCCCCTTGTTCATCAGCACGATCCGGTCTGAAAGGGTAAGCGCCTCTTCCTGGTCGTGCGTGACGTAGAGAGCGGTGATGCCGACGGCGCGCTGGATCCGCTTGAGATCGACCTGCATTTCGCGGCGCAGCTTGGCGTCCAGACTGCTGAGCGGTTCATCCATCAGGATGATGCGCGGCTGCACTGTCAGGGCGCGGGCGATACCGACCCGCTGCTGCTGGCCCCCGGACAGTTCCCGCGGGTAGCGGTCGGCAAATGCGGAGAGGCGCACCAGGTCCAGCGACTCCGCGACACGTGCGCGGATTTCGCTTTTCGGGGTGCGCCGAACCGACAGGCCAAAGGCAACATTGTCGGCAATCGTCATGTGGGGAAACAGCGCATGACTTTGAAACACCATGCCCAGACCCCGCCGGTAGGATGGCACGTCCAGCACCGACCGGCCGCCAAGGATCACGTCCCCGCCATCGGGAACCTCGAACCCGGCGACGATGTTCAGCGTGGTGGTCTTGCCACATCCCGACGGCCCGACCAGCGAGATGAATTCGCCTTCGGAGGCTGTCAGGTCCATCCGGTCGAGAACGGTGTTACCGCCGTAGGATTTGGTCAGGGCGCGCAGTTCCAGCGCGCCCGTTCCCCGGTCTGTGCGAAGGGTCATGTACGATCCGGCCTCAGCTCATGATCTCGCGCTGCCAGCGTTCCGCCAGTTCGGACCGCTTTTCATTGAAGACCGACCACGGCACGGAGCCGGCTTCGGCCATCTGTTCGGCAGAGGGAAACTTGGCGGCAACCTCGGGCGGCAGGTCGACGGCGGTGCTGGCCGGGCCCATGCCGGCATTGGCGGCCAGATATCCCTGGAAGCCGGGCGACAGCATCATCTGCGCCAGGATCTGCGCTTCCTCGCCATGCGGCGCATTCTTCGCAATCCCGAGGTAGTGGGATGCCGCGACACCGCCTTCTTCGGTCTGCCCTGCACGGATTGTTGCTTCAGGCGGCTCAGGACGCGGGCGTCACCGTGGCCCTGGGGTCTGAGGTGGTGTCCGCCCATCCCGAAGGAACGCTGATCCTGGCCGATGGCACCCGGCTTAGCGCCGATCTGGCCGTTGCTGCGGACAGCGTCGGGTCGGTAATCCCGGACAGGCTGGGGATCGGCGGTACCGTACGGCGCTACGATGACGGGATCATCCGGCGTCTGGCCGACCGCCGCGATCTTGGTCCCGGCTGGGACAAGACGCTGGATATCTGGCTTCTGGGAAAGTCGCGGCTGCGCGCCCTATACTCACCGTGCAGTCCCAGCCAGTGCTACCTGTGCCTGATGTCGGCGGTGTCGGATGACATCGGCGCCCGGATCCCGCTGGAAACCGACTACTGGACAGATGCCTTCCCGATGCTGGCCGGGGTGATCAGGAACGGGCAGGACAATGCACGATATGACCGATATGGCCGGATTGACCGGGTGAGTTGGTCGAAGGGGAGAGTCGCGATCGTGGGCGATGCGGCTCATGCGATGCCCTCAAGCCTGGGGCGCAGCGCCAGCGCAGGGCTACTGACCGCCGTCCGCCTGGCCGAGGCGGTGGAGGAGCACGGCCGGATCGAGGATGCCCTGGCCGAATGGGAGCGCACCAACAGGCCGGACATCGAACAGGTGCAGGCCAAGGCCACCCACGTAGCCCTGGCCCGCAGCCTGAGCAGAAGCGAGATCCCGGATTTCGGTAAGATCGAACACGAAATTCAGAACTGACCGACGAGGAAACTGACATGACCCTGCCGCACCGAGAAAACTGGTTCCTCCGCCACGTTGCCGTTATTGATGCCCACTACGCCGGCGTTCCCGACCGTGTCGGTCGGCCCTGGTCGCAGCATTTCGAACGTGTCGCGCTACGCATGCTGTTCCGCTTTCCGCAGGTCAGCCGCGAGGCGCTGGAGGCGGCGCTTTACCACGACTGGCTGATGGCGGGCGGACCGGGGCGCGCCGGACTCGAACGTGCGGGCCTGGGGACGCGCGCGATCAACCTGATCGACCTTGTGACGCCGCCGCCCCACAACAACCATTTTCGGGACATGGCCGCGCCCACGCCCGAGGACACTGCGGTCTACTTTGGTTACGTTCAGCGGATCATCGACTCTGGCGATATTGAAGCGGTTCACTTCAAGCTTGCCGATATTCGCGACACCATCGACGCGCTGCATATGCTGTCCGATCCGGATCTGAAGGCACAGTTGACCGAGCGGTATGTCCCCTCGGTGCAGATGCTGGCGACGGCTGCCGAACTTCGCTGAGGCGCTGCGGGAGGATCGCGGCCTTGTCTGGCGGCGCCTCCGGGCGGGGTCCACGTCCCAGAGGCTATTTGACCGCGAACATCGCGATGCCCGGAAAGGCGTAGACCAGCGCCACCGCCACCAGCATCATCACAACGAATGGCGCGCAGCCCTGGAAGATGACCTTGAGCGATATGTCCTGTTCCGCCAGCGCCCCCTTGACCACGAAGGCCGAGAGACCGAGCGGCGGCGTCAGAAGGCCGGTTTCCACAGCGATGATGGTGATAATGCCCAGGTGGATCGGGTCGAAACCCATGGCGATGGCCGGCACCAGCACGATCGGCACGCAGATCAGGATGATCGAGGTCGCATCTAGGATCATCCCGAGCAGCAGCAGCACCAGGACATAGACCGTTACGAAGACGAGCGGCGTCATGTCGCTGCCCAACAGAAGGGACGACACAGACCCCTGCACCCCCGCGAAGGTCAGCATGCGGCTGTACATGCTGGCGGCGACGACAAGGAACAGGATGGTGACGGTGACATAGCCAGTCTCGACCAGCACCCGCCAGATCTGGCGCAGGGTGATCCGCCGGTTCACGCCGGCGATGACCAGCGCGCCCCAGGCGGCGACGGCGCCCGCCTCGGTCGGGGTGAAGATGCCGCCGTAAATCCCGCCCAGCATCAGCGCGGCCAACGCGCCAAGCGGGGCCACCGCGGACAGCGCGCGGGTCAGCGAATAGTCCGGGGCATCGTCATCGGTCTGCGGTTCGCCCACGAAACCACGCCAGAACAGGGCCATCGCGACGATCCCCAGACAGTACAGCCCGGCCAGCAGAAGTCCGGGTCCGATCCCGGCAAGGAACAGCTTGCCGATCGATTGCTCGGTCGTGATGCCGTAGATGATCAGCAGCAGGCTGGGCGGGATCAGCATGCCCAGCACCGAACTGCCCGCCACCACGCCCACGGCAAAACGCGGACGGTAGCCGAGGCGCAGCATCTCGGGCACGGCGATGCGGGTGAAGACGGCACCTGCCGCGATGCTGGTGCCACTGACTGCGGCGAAGATGGCGTTGGAGACGACCGTCGCGATCCCCAGCCCACCCGGCAGGCGCCGCAGCAGCCGCGCGGCCAGCTGGAAGGCATCGCGTCCGAACTCGGCCGCCGAGACGATCAGCCCCATGAAGACGAACAGGGGGACGACGGCAAACTCGTAGCTCTTCAGGGATTCGAAGGCGGCGATGTAAAGCAGGTTACCCGCCAGATTGAAATTGCCGGTGATCATCCAGACCCCCGCGAAAGACACTGCGCCAAGGGCAATGGCGACGTAGACGCCGAGATAGACCAGCAGGAAAATCAGACCGATCGAGATCGCGCCTATGACCAGTCCGCTCATTTTCCGTCACTCCGGTATGTCAGCAGACGCAGATGCCGAGCGGCCATTACCAGCGCGTAAAGCGCGCCGAGCGCACAACCGATCAGGATCGCCAGACGCACCGGCCAGAGCGGGGCGGTAAAATCGCCAAGCGCACCGATGTATTCGTCCGTTTGCCAGCTTTGCCGGAACGGCCCGGTGCCGAACCACAGCAGCACCACCATCAGCAGGAACAGCAGAATGTCGTTGAGCAATTGCAGCGGCGCCACCATGCGTGGCCGCGACGACAGTGCCAGCAGCAACCCGTCCGAACGCAGCATCCTCCCGCTGCGGATCGCCTGCGGCAACTGAAGGAAAACCACCGCGACAATGGCGAGACTGGCGATTTCCGCCACGCCCCGGACCGGGGCGTTGAACAGCGTCCGGCCCAGAATGTCGGCCCCGATCAGAACCATGAGCAGCAGCACCACGATCCCGCCGAAGGCGCTGATCGTCTCGAGAAAAAGGCCGGGCGCGGATGACGCCCGCCCGGCCTTGTCGTCGGATGTCATTCCGACCAGTTGCGCAGCGGGGTTGCGCCAAGCGCCTTGGTCTCGGCCTCCAGCGCCTTGAGGACGTCACTGCCCGGCAGGCCCTTGGCGTCGATCGCCGCCGCCCAGTCCTGTGCGATATTCGGGATCGCTTCGGCCCATTCGCGACGCGCCTCGTCCGACCATTCGGTTATTGTGGCGCCGTTCTCGGCCATGAGCTCGAGATGCTTGACCATGTTGGCATTGATCGCCGTCATCAGGTCAACCGAATAGGTGGTCGCCGCAGTCTTGATGGCCGTCTGCACATCTTCCGGCAGCGCAGCGAGCTTGGCCGTGTTCATGGCGATGGTGCTGCACCACTGTGCGCCCAGGCTGACCTTCACGAAATGCGGCGCCACCTCGTAATACTTGCCCGGAAAGGCGGCCGAGGTCAGCACCAGCACGCCGTCAGCGATGCCGGACTGGATGCCCTGGTAATATTCGCTCATGTTTCCCGCAACCGCGACCATGCCAGTATCGCGCAGCCAGTTCGCCGTCGGTCCGGGGGCATAGATGCGCCGGCCCTCAAGTTCGGCAAGCGAGGCGGCGGGTTCGGTCAGCATCAGGTTGTAGTCGTCGCAGATGCTGCCCGGCGACAGGACCGTCGCGCCGTAGGCGTCCCATGCCTCCTTGAACGCCGGGTTGCCCTCGCGGACCTTGGCCATCGCGTTGCGGATCACCGCGTCGTCCGGGGTGATGAACGGCGCCTGATACGTCACCTGCTCAAGCGGCAGCTGCGATGCGGAAAACAGCGTCGGCACAAAGGCCACGTCGATCACGCCCTGCTGCAGTGCCTGCAATTCGCTGCCGGTCTTCACCAGCGTGCCCCCATAGGCCTGCAGCCAGGTGATGCTGTGGGGGCTTCCGGCGTCCTTCAGAAGCCGCTCGACCTCCGGCACGAACACCTTTCCAAGAAAGGCGACATGGGGAAATACTTCCGGATGGCCCGTGGCGAGGGTCAGCTTGAAAGTGTCGGCCGATGCCGCGCCGGGCCCCGCACCGAAGGCAGCGGCAACCAGCGCCGCGACGTATCTGAATTTCATGTCTCGCTCCCTGTAGGTTTGCTCCGACCGTCACGGTGGACGGTGCCGGACGATCTCCACCGCCTGAAACGTCAAGCCGCGCAATAGATTTGTCAACACAAAATATATTTTGTATGATGGCAGAAGGGCGATCGACATCCCGCATCGGGAGATCTGGACAGGTGCTGCCCCGCTGACGTAAGGAGCCTTGACATGAGCCAGCCCACCAAAGCCGACCAGGTCTATGGACAACTGCAGCGGGATATTCTCGCCTGCAAGCTGCCTCCTTCGTCCAAGATCAAGATCAACGACGTCTGTGCCCGCTATGCCGTCAACCTAGGCGCGGCGCGCGAGGCCCTGTCGCGCCTGGCCGCCGACGGCATGGTGCGGATGGAACCGCAGAAGGGGTTTTCCGTATCTCCGATCTCACGCAAGGAGCTCACCGACCTGACCGAAGCCCGCATCGCGCTTGAGGAGCTCTGCCTGGCCCAGTCCATCCGTGCCGGTGACGTAAGCTGGGAAACATCGGTGGTGGCCGCCTACCACAAGCTGAGTCGCATTCCCGAACGCAGCGGCGAGGGCGGCGAGGTGATGAACGACGCCTGGTCGGTCGCGCATGCCGAGTTCCATCGCGCCCTTGTGGCGGCCTGCCCGAACCTGTGGCTGCTGCGGATGCGCGAGGGGCTGTACCTGCAGAGCGAACGGTACCGTCACTGGAGCGTTTCGCTGTATTCCGACGGCCGCCCACGGATCGTGGACGACGAACACCGCGCCATCATGGAAGCCGCGACCCGTCGCGATGAAATCGCGACAAGGTCTTATATTTCGGCACATTTTCGCCGTACTACCGAGGATCTTCTGGCCAAGGCCGAGGCGGCGCAGCGCGAAATTGCCTGACCGCCTGACTGCTCTGTTCCTTCAGGACGCAAGCCTGCGGGTCAGGTCCGCGAAACGTTCGACATAGGCGCGGATGAAAGTACGGGTTGCGTCGGCCGACACCTCGCCACTGTCGGAAATCAGGTCCGGCTGGCTGAACGCGATATAGGCCTCGGCCGGGACCACAGTTACCCCGAGAACGGACAGCACCTGGCGCAGGTGCTGCTGGCCGACCGCGGTTCCGATTCCGCCGGGAGAGGTCCCCATCATTCCTGCCGTCTTGCCGGCCCAGACGTTCTGCCCCATCGGTTTCGACCCCCAGTCGATCGCGTCCTTCACCATGCCGGGGATCGACCGGTTGTATTCCGGCGTCACGAAGAAGACACCCTGTGCCGCGCGGATCTGATCTGTGAACCGTGTCACCTCGGCCGGGCGGGCGCCTTCAAGTTCCCCGTTATAATGCGGAATGTCGTCGATGCGGACCCTCTCAAACTCGAGCGTGTCGGGGGCAAGGGCCGCGACCGCGCGGGCGAGCTTTTCGTTCAGGGACCCGGTGCGGGAGCTGCCCACCACCATCGCGATTTTCATTCTGGACATCTATCGGGACTCCTTGGCTGAAACGTTCTGTTCTCGTCATAGATCGCTTTGGGCAAACTTAAAATATATTTTTTCTTGACACCCCCGACGCTCCTGCGCAGGTTGGTCCGACACAAGTCAGGAGGTGCGTGGTGAAATTCGCGTCGGTAACGGACGGTTCTAGGACCGGGATCGCAGTTGAAACCAGAAACGGGATCGTCAGGGCGCTCTTCGCGGGCGAACCCGGTTTTCCCGGCGACCTCGACACGCTGGTTGCGTCCGGGCCGGCGGCACTGGCCGAGGCCGGACAGGCGCTTGCGGGGGCTGCCGAGCTCGACGCAAAGCACCTGACGTTCCTGCCCCCTCTGCAGCGAGCGGGCAAGCTGCTTTGCATCGGTCTGAACTACGCCGACCATTCGGCCGAAGGCGGTTTCGCGGTGCCCGACTACCCGACCGTCTTCGCCCGGTTCAATACTTCGCTCGTCGGCCACGGACAGCCACTGATCAAGCCGCGCACCTCGGACCAGTTCGATTACGAGGGCGAAGTGGTTGCGGTGATCGGCAAACCCGGCCGCCACATCCCGAAGGAAACGGCGCTGGACCATGTGATCGGCTATTCGCTGTTCAACGATGCGTCGGTCCGGGATTTCCAGATGCGCACCCCGCAATGGACGGTCGGCAAGAACTTTGACGGCACCGGGGCGTTCGGCCCCTGGCTCGTGACCGCCGACGCGCTTCCCAATGGTTGTGCGGGCCTGAAACTGGAAACACGGCTTAACGGCCAAACGGTCCAGAGCGCCTCGACCGACGACATGGTGTTCGACATCGCCACGCTGGTCTCGACCCTTAGCGAGGCGATGACTCTGGAAGCCGGAGACGTCATTATCTCGGGCACCCCCGCTGGTGTCGGCATTGCCCGCAAGCCCCAGCTGTTCATGAAACCCGGCGACATTTGCGATGTCGAAGTCAACGGCCTGGGAATCTTGTCGAACCCCGTCGCAGAGGAATGCACGCGACCGCATCAAGGAAGGATACCATGATGGAAAACGCCGGACCCAAGAACCCCGTCCTGCACCATGTCAACCTGAAGACCTCGCGCCTGCAGGAGATGATCGACTGGTATCGCACCGTGGTCGGATCGGAGCCCCTGCATCAGTTCGAGGGCGGCGCCTGGTCGTCCAACGACGCGGCCAACCACCGCATCGCGCTGATCACCTCGCCCGAGGTGCGCGACGACCCCGAAAAGGTCACGCGGTCCGGGATGCACCACATGGCCTTCGAATACGAGACGCTGGACGATCTTCTGGCGACCTACGAACGTCTGGCCGGACTTGGCATCACGCCGCATCTCACTCTGGATCACGGCATGACCACCTCGTTCTACTATCTCGATCCGGACGAAAACAGCGTAGAGCTTCAGTGCGACAATTTCGGCGACTGGAGCAAGTCCAGCGAGTTCGTCCGCACCTCTGCCGAGTTCAAGGCCAATCCGATCGGCACGCCGGTGGATCCGGCACGGATGATCGAGGCACGGCGCGCCGGGGCCAGCATGCAGGACGTCCAGAAGCGCGCCTACGCCGGAGAGTTCCCGCCGTCCGCGCCGATGGACCCGCGTCTGCCCTTTCCGCTCGAGGTCTGACCGTTCGGCGGCTCTGCCTCATGCGCCCGAACGATCTGCGCGCGACCGCCGACGACTACCGCGCCATCCATCGTCGCAGCGCCTCGGCGCCAGTAACCGTTTCTGCGGGCCGCGTCCTTGAGGGTGTGCCCGAAAACCGTGGCGCAGGAGCGGGTTGCGTCAGGCCGTCGACGGGGGCGTACGTTCCGCGCGCGACGTTGTGGGGCGCGACGAAGGCCTCGTCTAGGGTCAGGACCGGGGTGACGCAGGCATCGGTGCCATCGAAGATCTGCGCCCACTCGTCCCTCGTACGGCTGGCAAAAAGCGCTGCGAACCGGGCCTGCATGTCCGGCCAGCCCGCGGGGTCGTACTGGACCATCGAGTCGGGCGGGATCCCGAAGCCATCGAGCAGGGCCGCGAAGAACTGGGGTTCCAGCGCGCCGACGGCGACGTGACCTCCGTCCGCGCAGGCGTAGCAGCGGTAAAACGGCCGTCCGCCGTCAAGAAGATTGTCCGCGCGCCGCGCGCTCCAGCCGCCGCTTTGTCGCAGGGCGACGAACAGGCTGAGCAGCATGGCCGTCCCGTCGGTCATCGCCGCATCCACCACCTGCCCCGTGCCTGTGCGCTGCGCCGACAGAAGCCCCGCCGTCACGCCAAGTGCGAGGAACATCGCCCCGCCCCCGTAGTCGCCAACAAGGTTGAGCGGCGGATCCGGCGGCGCATCCGGCGCTCCGAACAGGCCCAGGACCCCTGCCATCGCGATATAGTTGATGTCATGTCCTGCACGCATCGCCATCGGGCCGGACTGACCCCAGCCCGTCATCCGGCCATAGACAAGCCCCGGATTGCGGGCGAGGCAGGGCTCCGGACCCAGCCCGAGCCGTTCCATCACGCCCGGTCGAAACCCTTCGATCAGCGCATCGGCACGCCCGATCAGCTCAAGCGCGGTGGCGCGGTCGGCGTCGGACTTGAGGTTCAGCTCTAGCCCCGCGCGGCCGCGATGCAGGATTGCCTCGCCCAGATCCTCGTAGGCCGACTGTCCGCCCGACCGCGCAATCCGGATGATGTCAGCACCCATGTCCGCAAGAATGGTCGCGGCAAGGGGCACCGGCCCGATGGCATCCATTTCAACGATACGTACTCCGTCAAGCGGTCCCATGTTGCCCCCCTATATCCGGTTCGCCGCGCCGCTGCGCGACACGCCCAGCACCGCATCCAGTGCGCCGTCGACGCGCAGGTTGATACCCGAGATATGGTCCGACTCCGGACCGGCCAGAAAATGAATCGCCCGCGCCAGATCCTGCGGTCTGCCGACACGGCCCATGGGAATATCCTGCCCGCGCGCCTCGCGCACCGCCGGGTCGTCGTAGGACGCGGCAGTCATTGCCGTGTGGGTTGGCCCGGGCGAGACACAGTTGCAGCGGATCCCTGCGGGTCCCCATTCACCCGCCATCTGCCGCACCAGCATGACAAGCGCGGCCTTGCTGGTCGAATAGGCACCAAGCGGTATCGCCGGATGGTCTGCGGCCGAGGACGCCGTGGCGACGATCGCGCCTCGGCTGGCCGACAGGTGCGGATGGGCCGCCTGCCCCAGCAAGAGCGTCGCGCGAACGTTGATGGCCATCATCATGTCGAAAGCTTCTGCGCCCAGTTCGGTCAGGGGCGCGCGGTGAATGGCGCCCGCGTTGCTGACAAGCGCCTGCAGCGATCCGAAGCGGGCCACCGCCTGCGCGACGATCGACGCTCCCGCCTTTGGGTCGGAAAGATCGGCGACCGCTATCCCGACATCGGCCCCGAGGCCGGTCAGTGCCTCGGCCGCCCTTTCCAGCCCGCCTGCGTCGCGATCAGCGAGAAACAACCGCGCCGGACCTTCGCCATGAGGCCGTGTCGCGAAAAGTTCGGCCGTGGCGAAGCCGATGCCGCTGGCTGCGCCGGTGATGATGACAGACATGCGCGTCCTCCCTCTGGATGTCCTGACCCAATGGCGCGCGGGTCCGCCCCGCACCTGCCGGGCGATAGGTGTCCGCACCCCACGGGCCCGTTAGGACAAAATGGTGCAATGTGGGAGGTGTGCATGACCCAGGTCCTGTCAGGCAACGGTTTTGCCTGGAATTTCGGTCGGGAAGATACCCTGGCCGACCTTCTTCTGCGCCGGGCTGAGGAAAGCCCGGACCTGAATTTTGCGATATTTCCGGATAGTGTGACGCCACTCGCGCAACTGCGCGACCGCGCCCTGGCCTTCGCGCGCGGGCTCATCGGTCTTGGTTTGCGGCCCGGTGACAAGGTTGCGATCCTGATGCCGAACTGTCTGGACTACATGGTCGCCCATTTCGGCATCCAGCTGGCAGGCGGCGTCGGTGTCCTGCTGAATGCCCGCGCCCGCAGCCTGGACCTGCATCATGCCGTAGCCCTGAGCGATGCATCGCTTCTCATCACCACGTCCGATTATGACGACGCGGTGAACTTCCGCGCGACGCTGACGGAAACCTATCCCGAACTGGCCACGGCCGAGACGGGCACGGACCTGTCGCTCGAGGCCGCGCCGCTGTTGCGCCAGATCGTTCTGTTCGGAACCGGCAGGTGGCGCGCCGCGATCGCCGCAGATGACATGATCGGCCGTGCCGACGGCGTGTCCGACGCGCAGCTTGCGGCTGCGCGTGACGGGCAGACCCGCGAGGACACGGCGGTGATGTATTTCACATCCGGCACCACGTCTCGCCCCAAGGCATGCGAGATCAGCCATGCGGCGCTGCAACGCTCCTGGTCGATCTTCACCCGGACCGTCGCTTTGCGGCCCGGCGAAAAGGTCTGGGTGCCGATGCCGTTCTTCCACTCCGGTGGTATCGGGCTGATGTCCGGTCTGCTGGCCGACGGTGCCTGCATGGCGAGTGCCCCGCATTTTACCGCCGACAGCGTGCTGGACATGGTGGGAACGCACCGGATCGAACATCTGTACCCCGGATTCCATCTTCTCGCTGCGCCCGTGATCGAGAACGACCGGTTTTCGGCCAAGGCGTTTGCGTTCATCCGGTCGCTGGTGGTCATCGGCCCGCTCGGCACCGTGCGGCGGCTTGCCGCGCGTCTGCCGGAAGGGACCCCCGTCCTGAACCTCTATGGTCTGTCCGAAGCCAGCGGCCTTGTCACGCTGGCCGATGCGCACGACCCCGAGGAGATCCGGCTGACAAGGGCCGGACGCGCCCTGCCCGGCATCGAGGTGATGATCGCCGATCCCTCGACCGGCGAGGCGCTGCCGACCGGGCGGGAAGGTGAAATCCTCTTCCGCGGCGGCGGTGCCTTCAGGGGGTACTACAAGGCCGCAGACGAGACAGCCAAAACCATTCGCCCGGACGGGTACATACGCACCGGCGACCTGGGCACAATGGACGACGACGGACGGCTGGCCTATGTCGGACGGATCAAGGATCTGATCCGTGTCGGGGGCGAGAACGTCGCGGCGGCCGAGATTGAAAGCTACCTTTCCGCCCATCCCGGCGTCGCCAACGTCCAGGTGGTGGGCAAGCCCGAGGATCGCCTTGGCGAAGTTCCGGTGGCGTTTGTGGAGCTGCGTCCCGGCATGACGGCCAGCGAGGCCGAGCTGATAGAGTTTCTGCGCGGCAAGATCGCCCGGTACAAGGTGCCGACCGAGGTACGATTCGTCACGACATGGCCCATGTCGGCCACGAAAATCCAGAAATTCAAACTGAGAGAGCTCCTGTGACCCCCTGCGCCCGCCTTGCGATAGGTGAGCCATCCTCTCGTGTCGTTATCAACGCTGCAACACTCCCGAACCAAGGAGGCCGAGATGCCCGAAGCTTTTATCTATGACGCTGTCCGTTCACCGCGTGGCAAAGGCCGCCCGGACGGCGCGCTGCATGAAATCACCGCAGTCGATCTGGCGGCGCAGGTGCTTGGCGCAGTCCGCGACCGCAACGATCTGGACACGACGCTGGTCGACGATGTTATCCTGGGCTGTGCGCAGCCCGTCGGCGAACAGGGCGGAAATATCGGCCGGGCCGCCGTGCTGGTGGCCGACTATGACGAAGGCGTCGCCGGCCAGCAGGTGCACCGGTTCTGTGCTTCGGCGCTGGAGGCCGTGAACACCGCCGCCGCGCATATCATGGCCGGTCAGTCCGATGCGGCCATCGGCGGCGGCGTCGAATGCATGTCGCGGACCTATATCGGGGCCGACACCGGCGCCTGGACCGCCGACCCTTGGGTCAACTATCACCAATATTTCGCGCCGCAGGGCATCGGTGCGGACATGATCGCCACGCTGGACGGCTACACCCGCGAGGATGTCGACGCCTATGCTGTCGAAAGTCAGAAACGCGCCGCCGCCGCCTGGCAGGGCGGCCGGTTCGCCAAATCCATCGCGCCGATCCGGGACGCGCTTGGCGACGTGATACTTGACCATGACGAATACATGCGTCCCGGCACGACGATGGAAGGGCTCGCCTCGCTCAAGCCCGCCTTCACCGCACTTGGCGAAAAGGGCGGTTTCGACAAGATCGGCATGATGCGCTACCCCGAAATCGAGCGGGTGAACCATGTGCACACCGGCGGAAATTCCTCGGGCATCGTCGATGGCGCCTCGGCCGTGCTGGTCGGCAGCGAAGGTTTCGGCACCGCCTCGGGACTCAAGCCGCGCGCCCGGTTCCGGGCGTTCACGTCCATCGGGTCCGAGCCGACGATCATGCTCACCGCCCCGGCGGACGTGTCGCGGAAGACGCTCAAGCGGGCCGGGATGACGGTGGACGACATCGACCTGTTCGAAATCAATGAAGCCTTCGCCTCGGTCGTGATGCGCTTCATGCGCGAACTCGACCTTGATCCCGAGAAGGTGAACGTGAACGGCGGGGCGATTGCCATGGGCCATCCGCTTGGCGCCACTGGCGCGATGATCCTTGGCACCGTGCTGGATGAGCTGGAACGGCGGGACCTGAATACCGCACTGATCACGCTCTGCGCCGGGAACGGACTGGGCACCGCCACCATCATCGAACGCGTGTAAGGAAAACCCGACATGAAACATATCCGTTACGCCGTCCGCGACGGGATCGCCACCCTGACGCTCGACAATGCCGATGAGTCGATGAATCTGGTGTCGCCCGAGTTCATCGCCGAGTTCACCGAGGCGGTGGAGAAAGTCGCATCCGACCCGGCCGTGACAGGCGCGATCGTCACTTCGGCCAAACCCGCCTTCATGGCCGGGGCCGATCTGAAATACGTGGGTACTGCCTATGACCGGGGGATGAGCAAGGCCGATGCCGTCGGCTTCTGCAAGGCACCGAGCGACATGCATCGCCACATGGAAACCTGCGGCAAGCCTTTTGTCGCGGCGATGAACGGCCTGGCCCTTGGTGGCGGTTTCGAACTGGCGCTGGCCTGTCATCATCGGATTATCGTCGACGATCCCAAGGCCGTCGTCGGCCTGCCCGAGGTCAACCTCGGGCTGCTTCCCGGTTCGGGCGGAACGCAGCGCCTGCCCCGCATGCTTGGTACGGAACGCGCCTTGGATCTGCTGCTGTCCGGGCGCACGGTCGGACCCGAAGAGGCGCTCAAGATCGGGCTGGTCGACGAGGTCGTGCCCGCAGACAAGCTGTTGGAAGCCGCTGCGGACTGGCTGGCCAAGGGACCGGACCCTGTGCGCGACTGGGACAAGAAGGGCTATCAGCCGCCCGCCGCGCTTGGCGTGCTCGACATGAAAACCGCCACGATCCACACGATGACGGCGGCGTCGCTGTCGGCGAAGACATGGCACAACTACCCTGCGCCGATCGCTATCGAAACCGTGGTGTTCGAGGGCATGCAGCAGCCCTTCGACCGGGCGCAGGCGCTGGAGAACAAGTACTTCGCCCGCCTTCTGACCGACCCCGTCTCGCGCAATATCATCCGCACCACCTTCCTGAACAAAGGAAAAAACGATGCCCTGACGATGCGGCCCACGGGCGTGCAGACCTACACGGTCAAGAAACTGGGCGTTCTGGGCGCGGGCATGATGGGCGCAGGAATCGCCAATGTCGCAGCCGCCGCGGGGATCGAGGTCGTGGTGATCGACGCGACGCAGGCCAATGCCGACAAGGGCAAGGCCTATTCGGAGAAGGTGCTGGGCCGCATGGTCGAGAAGGGCAAGCGCACGCAGCAGGCCGCCGATGCGGTGCTGGCGCGGATCAACCCGACCACGGACTATGCCCTGCTCGCAGATGCAGACCTGATCATCGAAGCGGTGTTCGAGGATGTCGCGGTGAAGGCGGATGTGACCAAGAAGGCAGCGGCAGTTCTGCCGGATACCGCGCCCTTCGCCTCCAACACCTCGACCCTTCCGATTTCGGCTCTGGCCGAAAGCTTCCCCCGACCCGCCGATTTCATCGGGCTGCACTTCTTCTCACCGGTCGACCGCATGGGACTGGTCGAGGTCATCATGGGGCGCAAGACATCCGATGAAACGCTGGCGCGCGCGCTGGATTTCGTGAAGCAAATCCGCAAGACGCCGATCGTGGTCAATGACAGCCGAGGGTTCTACACCAGCCGGGTGTTCCAGACCTTCATCCACGAAGGGATGGCGATGCTGCAGGAGGGTGTGAAGCCTGCGTTGATCGAGAACGCCGGAAAGATGGCAGGCATGCCGGTCGGTCCGCTGATGGTTACCGACGAGGTCTCTATCGAACTGCCGCTGATGATCGCCAACCAGGCGATTGCCCAGGATGGCGACGCCTATCGCAAGCCGGTGTCCTATGACGTCATGACGAAAATGATGACCGACCTGGGACGGCCGGGCCGCAAGGGCAACGCGGGCTTTTACGAATATGCCGAAGACGGCGGCAAGCGGCTGTGGCCCGGACTGGCCGAACATTTCCCCGTCGCCTCCGAACAGCCGGACTTCGAGGAACTGAAGAAGCGGCTGCTTTATATCCAGGCGCTGGAAACCGTGCGCTGCCTTGAGGAAGGCGTGCTGACACGGGCCGAGGATGGCGACATCGGGTCCGTTCTCGGCTGGAGCTTTCCGACCTACACCGGCGGCACCATGTCCCTGATAGATACCGTCGGCGTGGCCGCCTTCGTCGCGGAATGCGATGCGATGGCCCAGAAATACGGAGAGCGGTTCAAGCCCACGTCCTGGCTTCGCGAACGCGCATCAGGGGAGGTCAAGCTGTATGGCTAACGTCGGCATGAAAAGAACCATCTTCGAGCCCGAGCACGATCAGTTTCGTGACACGGTGCGCCGGTTCTTCCAGAACGAGATCGGACCGAACGCGGAACGCTGGCGCGATCAGGGTCACGTCGATCGCGAGGCCTTCACAAAGGCAGGGGCGCTTGGTCTGCTGCTGACCTGGGCCGACGAAACATACGGCGGCGCAGGGATCGGCGATCTGCGCTATGAGCAGATCGTGTCGGAAGAGAACATGCGCCACGGGGATCCGGGCTTCTACATCCACCTCCATTCGAACCTTGTCGCGCCTTATCTTGGCGGGCTCGGGACAGAGGAGCAGAAGCGCCGCTGGCTGCCCAAATGCGTGACCGGGGAAACGATCCTGGCGATCGCCCTGACCGAACCGCACGCGGGCAGCGACATGGCGGCGATGCGCACGACCGCGGTCGAGGAAGGCGATCACTGGGTTCTGAACGGGTCCAAGACCTATATCTCGAACGGACAGCTGGCCGATCTTGTCATCGTAGCCGCCCGGACCTCCAAGACCGAACGCCACGGCGTTGGCCTTTTCGTGGTCGAGGCCGGGATGGAAGGGTTCAAGCGTGGCCAGCGCCTGAAGAAGATGGGGCTGGAGTCGCAGGACACCTCCGAGCTTTTCTTCGACAACGTCCGCGTCCCCAAAGCGAACCTGCTGGGCGATGCCAGCCGCGGCTTTCACTACCTGACAGAGTTTCTGGCGGGCGAGCGGGTGGTCGCGGCGATTGCCGCCGTGGCCGCAGCTCAGACCGCCTTCGACCTCACGCTGGAGTATGTGACCGACCGCCGTGCCTTCGGGCGCCCGGTCGGGATGTTCCAGAATTCGCGCTTCACCATGGCCCGGCTGAGGGCCGAGATCGACAGCGTCCAATGCTTCGTCGATCAGTGTGTGATCCAGCAGAATGCCCGCACGCTCGGCCCGGAAACCGCTGCTTCGGCCAAGTACCTTGCGACAGAGCTTGAAGGGCGGGTGATGGATGCCTGCGTCCAGCTGCACGGCGGCGCGGGCTATATGAAGGAATACCGTATCTGCCGGATGTACACGGATGCCCGTGTCTCGCGCATCTTCGCAGGGTCGTCGGAAATCATGCTTGAAATCATCGGCCGGGGCCTGGGGCTGGATGAACGCAAGCTGAACTGAATTCGGGCGGGCAGGGTCATCCGAGGACCTATCCAAAGAGAGTTTCGGTCCCCTGCCCCTCCGGAATAGCCTCGTTCAACGTCGCGAGAAATGCGGCGTGACGAAACAAGGTGCCGCGAAACTGCTTTGCGGCTTCAACGCCAAGGGAGGGAAATATCATGGTTCTCAAAAGAACTGCATCGCTCATTCTGGGAGGCTTGGCACTTGTCGCCGGCCTTGCGCCAGCCGCATGGGCACAAGTTCCCGGTGTCACCGACACCGAGATAAAGATTGGCATGTTCTCGCCGCTGTCCGGCCCGCTTGCGGCCTACGGCACCGATCCGCTGAACGCGGCCAAGTCGTATTTCGAAATGATAAACGACGAAGGCGGGATTAACGGCCGGAAGATCGTCTACCAGGTGGAGGACGACAAATGCACGCCGGCCGAAGCCAACACCATCGTACGCAAGTACATCAATGATGGCGTGTTCCTGCTGCTTGGCGGCTCGTGCTCCGGGTCGACAGTGTCGATCCAGGAACTGGTGAACCAGGAGAAGATCCCGCACTTCATGCTGAACGCGTCCGGGGACGCCGGGGTGTATCCGCCGACGGAATACCAGTTCGGCTCCGCTCCGGGGACACAGCGCGCCACCCTTGCGGCGGTCATGCAGTACGCTATCGACGGATTGGGTGCGAAGACCGTCGGAGTGTTGGGTCCGGACGACGCCATGGGGACATCGGCGCTGGAAATGATCTATGCCATGGCCAAGAAACATGACATTCAGGTCGTCGCGAACGAGATCATTCCCAACAATGCGACCGACGTCACCGTGCCGGTGCTGAACGTGCAGTCGGCCAACCCCGACGTAATTATCCTGACGACCTATGCGCCCCCCACCACCCTCGTGATGAAGAAAGTTGTGGAATTCGGCCTGCTCGACACCCCGATCATCTCGGCGATCCAGGGTGTCTCCAACACCGTCGATTTCGTAAAGAGCCTCGACGGCGATACCTCCGGTCTGGGCAATTTCTACTACGCGCACCCGCTGGTCGCAGAGTCGATGGACGATCCCGAGCTCAAGCCCTGGAAGGACCTGATGGTCAAGTACTTCCCCGAGCGGCCCGAGCCGGGCATCATCGGGGCCTATGGCTTCCCCCACGCAATGGCGATTGTCGACGCGATCAAGCGCGCCGGTCCCGACCTGACCCGCGAAAGCTTCATGGCAGCGATCAACGAAACCCAAGTCGAGACCAAAGTCATGGCCGCGCCGACGGTTTTCACCCCGGACAGGCGTGACTCCAACCGTGGCCAGATCATTGTCAAGTTCGACGGCACCACCGTGGAACGCGTCGGCGGTCCCTACATCTGGGACGAACTCATCGATCCCTCGACCTTCGACAAGTAAGGTGTGGTCAGGCGGCGCCGACCCGTTCGGCGCCGCCTTTCCGTCCGCGCCCGAGATCAAGGAAACACAATCATGTCCACGACGCTTGCGCTGATCATCATCAGCGGGATCGCGACCGGTTCGGTCTATGCTCTGATCGCGCTGTCGATCGTCATCGTCTACAAGTCCTCCGAAGCGGTGAACTTTGCGGCCGGTGAGGTCGTCATGGTCGGCGCCTACATCGCACTGTTCTTCATCGTCTCGACCTCGGTTCCGTACTGGCTGATCTTCCCGATTGTCGCAATCGGCACCTTTGCGATCGGGGCGGCCTTTGAACGGGCTGCCATTGTTCCGATCATCCGGCGCATGTCGGCCCGCGAAAACCCCCTGATCCCGATCGTGATCGCCACCTTCGGTCTGTCTCTGATGCTCAAGGGCATTGTCAGGGTCATACCCTATACCGAACAGGTCCGTTCGCTGCCGCCGCTGGTGCGCGGTGCGCCGATCCGGATCGGAGACGTCATGATCCTGCGCGCCGATCTGGCCATCGTGGTGATTTCTGTCCTGTTCATTCTCGGGTTCTGGATATTCTTCACCCGCACGCTTCTAGGCCGTGCCCTTCAGGCCTCCAGCCAGAACCCACTGTGCGCGCAGCTTTCCGGAATTCCGGTGGCGCGGATGCGCATGATCGTCTGGGGCATCGCCGGGCTGATGGCCGGTGTCTGCGGCGTACTTGTCGGCCCGAAACTGGGGCTTACGCCAGACATGGGCGGGGTCATCATGGTGGCGCTGGCGGCCGCGGTCATCGGCGGGTTCTCGAACCTGCCCGGATCCATCGTTGGCGGGTTCACCATCGGGGTCCTGCAGAACCTCATCGGGTACTGGTTCGGCTCCGAAACCATCGCCGTCGCCCCGTTCATCATGATCATGGTCGTGCTCGTGCTGCGCCCGCAGGGTCTTTTCGGCGGCCCTGTCCACGTCAAGAAGGTCTGACCCCATGTATGGAACGCTCTCGAAATCCGAGACCCTCTGGCCGGTATTCATCGTCATCGCGGGACTGCTGCTGCCGTTCTTCGCCAACAACTACCAGCTGTATCTGGGCTGTGTGCTGATCGTTTATGTCGTGCTCGCGCTCGGGCTCGACATCATCATGGGGCGCGCCGGTCAGTTCGCCTTCAGCCATATCGCCTTTTACGGCATCGGGGCCTATGCGACCGCAATCCTGCAACAGCGCTTCGGCGTCCCCTTCCCGATCGGACTGGTGATCGCGGTGCTGCTCAGTGCCGGGATCGCGTGGCTGGTCGCGATGGCCTCGGTCCGGTTGCGGCACATCTACCTCGGTCTTGCCACGGTAGCCTTCGCTTCGGCGGCACAGTGGCTGGCGCAGACCTGGAAGGGCGTGACCGGCGGTGTCGACGGGATGCGTCTGCAACCCTCCGACATGATCTTTTTCACTTCCCGGACGGATGCTTCAAACTTCCGTATCCTGGCCGTGATCCTTGCGATCATGCTGCTGCTGAATTTCCTGCTGATCCGCTCTAGGCTGGGGCGCGCCATGGCCGCGATCCGGGACAGCGAACATGTCGCTTCGGTTTCGGGGATCGACGTCCGCCGGACCAAGGCGTGGGCCTTCGTCATCTCAAGCGCCTATGCCTGCGTCGGGGGGGGCATGCTGGTGGTCTTCAACTCCTTCATCGACCCGATGAACTTCACCTTCGCGCCCGCCGTCCTGTTGCTGACCATGCTGGTCGTGGGTGGAATGGGGTCCGTCGCGGGGGTCGTGATCGGGTCGCTGACCATGGGCATCCTTCCCGAGATCCTGCGATCGACCATGGGAGATTTCATTGTCTGGCAGGAATTCGTCTACGGGCTGATTCTGGTGCTGTCGATCACGCTGATGCCTCAGGGCATCTGGGGTCTCGTTCGGAACCGGACCGAAAGCAAGCGGAGCGCGACATGAGCCTTCTTACCCTCGATGACGTCACCATAAGGTTCGGCGGGCTGACCGCGCTCGACAAGCTGTCGATGCAGATCGAACCGGGAACGATCCATGCGCTGATCGGTCCGAACGGAGCGGGCAAGTCAACCGCGTTCAACGCCATCACCCGCGTCTACAATCTATCGGGCGGCAGCGTCAGCTTTGACGGAGCAGAGATTTCGCGCCTTCCCGCGCACAAGCTGGCCGGACTGGGCATCGCACGGACATTCCAGAACATCGAACTCTGCAGGCGGATGACCGTGCTGGAGAACGTGCTGGTCGGCATGAACCCCAGGATCGCGACCTACAATCCGCTCTGGCCCGGCCGGACCCGGTTCCGCAGCGAAAAGGACGCGGTCGCCGAGGCCGACGCCCTGTTGGAACGCATGGGTCTGTCTGCCGTCCGCGACACCAAGGCTGCGGCGCTGGATTTCGGACGGCAGAAGATGCTCGACATCACGCGGGCCCTGGCCTCGCGGCCGCGCATCCTGCTGCTGGACGAACCGGCCGCCGGCCTGCGCAACCGTGAAATCGCGGCGCTTGACGCGATGCTCAAAGGTCTGCGGGACGAGGAGGGTCTGACGATCCTGCTGGTCGAACACGTGATGCACCTCGTGATGGCGATCGCCGATCGCATCACCGTGCTGAACTTCGGAACGAAGATTGCCGAAGGGTTGCCCGCCCAAGTGCGGGAAGACCCCAAGGTCATCGAAGCCTATCTGGGAAGCGGTTATGCTGAAGCTTGATAACATCAGTGCCGGATACGGCGCGGTCAGCGCCCTGGAGGGCGTGAGCCTTGAGATAGCCGACGGCCAGATGGTCTGCCTTCTGGGGGCCAACGGCGCGGGCAAGAGCACCACGCTCAATTGCATCTCGGGGGTGGTTCCTCTGCGCGGAGGCCAGATCCTGCTGGATGGCGCCCCGCTTGCGGGCATCAAGGCCGAGGAGATCGTCCGCCGCGGCATCGCGCAGGTGCCCGAAGGGCGCGAGACCTACCCGGGAATGTCGGTACACGACAACCTCGTCCTTGGCGGTTGGGTCCACAGGCGCAAGCGCAGTCTGATCCGCGACGAACTGGACAAGGTCTACGCTCTGTTCCCCCGCCTGAAGGAGAGGGAACAGCAGCACGCGGGCCTTCTGTCGGGCGGCGAGCAGCAAATGCTGATGATCGGGCGGGCCCTGATGTCGCAACCGCGGATCCTGCTGATGGACGAACCCTCGCTCGGTCTGTCGCCGGTGCTGGTGGAACGGTTGTTCGAGACCATCGTCCAGCTTAACCGCGACGGGCTGACGATCCTGATCGTCGAACAGAATGCCCAGCTCGCCCTCAGGGTCAGTCAGTACGGCTACATCCTTGAAAACGGCGAGATGGCGACGCACGGAAATTCGGACACGCTGCGCCGTGATCCGAAGGTACGAGAAGCCTATCTGGGGACATGACGACGCTTCCCCTGACAATCGGCGCGCTTGTGAGGCAGGCGGCGCACCGATGGCCGGACCGGGCAGCCCTGAGGTTTGGCGACCGCGAGGCGGGTCATGCCGCGTTTCTGGCCGAAACAGAAACCTGCGCCCGCGCCCTGATCGCCAATGGCATCGGACGTGGCGACCGTGTCGGACTGTTTCTGCCCAATGGCTGGGCCTGCGTGATCCTGATGCATGCGCTCGGGATGATCGGAGCGGCGGCGGTGACGCTGAACGCCCGGCTGCGCATGTCCGACCTGCAGTTCGCGATCCGCAAGGCACGGCTCAAGGCCCTGTTCAGCGCCGAAGCGCCGCCGTTCGACGGCCTCGCACGGGTGTCGCAGGCGCTTTCGGACGGCATGGACCTGCCAGTCTTCGACGCGGTCCTCGCCTCGGGGCAAAGCGTTGCGCGCACCGATCTTGAGACGAAGGCCGCCCTGGTCGAACCGGGGGATGACTGGCTGATCATGTTCTCCTCTGGCACCACGGCTGATCCAAAGGCCTGTCGGCTGTCGCACCGGGCGGTGATCCTGTCCGCCGCAGGCATGGCCGATCGTTTCGGCATCGGCAGTTCCGACCGGTTCTGGGATCCTCTTCCGCTGTTCCACATGTCGACGATCCTGCCGATGACCGCGTGCCGCCTGCACGGGGCCTGTTTCATCGGCGTCGCCCATTTCGAAGCCGGCCCCGCCCTTGCCGAGATCGAGGCCACCGGCGCAACGATTGCCTATCCCGCGTTTCCGACACTGATGGCCGGGCTGATATCGCATCCGGATTTCGTCTGTCGGGACCTGTCGGCGGTCCGTCTGACGCTGGCCGTAGGCCCGCCCGATCTGCTGCGCCGCTTTCAGGCGGCGTGGCCGGACGCCCGGCAGGTCAGCTGCTATGGCCTGACCGAAGCCGGAGGGTTGAGCTGCTACAACCGGCCCGAGGACTCTGTGGATCAGCGGATGACGACCTCGGGGCGGCCGATCCGGGGCATGTCGGCGCGCATCACCGATCCCGGCAGCGGTCAAATCATTGGCCCCGGCGCACAGGGCGAGATCCAGCTGACCGGCGACACGCTGTTCAGCGGCTATTTCGACGACCCCGATCAGACCGCCGCCGCGATGACTCCGGACGGATGGCTGAAGACCGGCGATATCGGCCGGATGAGTGTCGCGGGGGATGTCACATATGTCGGGCGGATCAAGGACATGCTGCGCGTCGGCGGCGAAAACGTTGCCGCTGCCGAGATCGAGGGCTTTCTGGCCACGCATCCGGCGATCAAGCTTGCACAGGTGATCGGCGTGCCAGACCCGGTGCTCGAGGAGGTGCCGGTGGCGTTCATCGAGCTGGCCCCCGGCATGGCGCTGAGCGACGAGGAGGTCGTCGGCTACTGCCGCGACCAAATCGCGCGGTTCAAGGTTCCGCGCCACGTACGATTTGTAGATGAGTGGCCGATGTCGGCCACCAAGATCCAGAAATTCCGGCTGAGGGAAGACTTCCTCGCCGAAGCGGCCCGACCAAGGCACGACGTCGGCAGCTGAAGGTCAGATCCGACCGGCCCCGGGCGTCAGCCCAGGCCCAGTTCATCGATAAGCTGCTGTTGCAGCTTGAATTTCGCCACCTTCGTCGCCGACATCGGCCATTCGCTCACGAAGCGCACATGGCGCGGGACCTTGAAGCTGGCGATGCGGCCCCGGCAATGCGCGATCACCTCGTCTGCCGTCAGGGTGCAGTCGGGGGCGCATTCGATGAAGGCGGCCGGGATCTCTCCGTACTTCTCGTCCGGGATCGGCACAACCTGCGCCATCCGGATCGACGCGTGACCGGCCAGGAAACTTTCCACTTCCAGCGCCGAGACGTTCTCTCCGCCCACCTTCATCTGGTCCTTGAGCCGCCCGCGGAACCGCAACAGCCCGTCTTTGGACATCGAACCGTAGTCGCCGGTGCGGAAATACCCGTCCGGTGTATGGGCCGAGGCGGTCAGGTCAGGCTGGTTGAGATAGCCCGCGAACAGCGCGGGACCTTTCACGGCGATTTCACCGGGTGCGTCCAACCCGACGTCCTGCCCCGTGCCGGGGTCGATGATCCGCGCGGACCAACCGGGCATGAAGTGACCGACCGTGGTCATTCGGGCTTCGTAACTGTCGTCCGGGTGGTTGAAAGTGACGATCCCGGTCGTCTCGCTCATCCCATAGGCTGATAGCAGCAGGGCATCTGGAAAGGCCGCCTGAATCCGCTTCTGAATTTCCTCGGGTCCGACGTCGAAGACGTAGCGCACACGGGAAAAGTCGGTGTCCGCAAAGTCCGCGTCGCTCATGATCGGCAAAAGGATTGTCGGGAACAGAGGATAAAGAACTGTCGGTCTTTCGTCCCGGAACTGGGCGAAGGCACGGGTCACGTTGAAACGGCTCATGCCGACGAACTTGGCGCCCCGCGCCAGGCACACTGACATGAACAGGACCCCCCCGATGTGGAACATCGGCAGCGGGCACCACCATCCGTCCTCGGGTCCGATGGCAAACAGATCGGCCGTGGACTGCGCCGTGACGACGAGACAGCGGTTTGGCAGCAAGCAGCCCTTTGGCGCCGCCGTCGTGCCCGAGGTGTAAAGGATGATCTGCAGATCCTCGGGCCCCGGAGCGGCGGCGGGATCAGGGTCGGGCTGGCCTTCTGCACGGACCGGCAGGCTGTCGGCCGGGATCATCCACGCCGGGGTGCCGCTGCCGAAATGGACGATGCGCCGCAGCGCGGGATAGCCTTCAATCGACAGGGCATCAGGGTCGGCATTATCGGTCAGGCCTGGCAATGCCTCGGCCAGCAGGTCCTTGAAGTTCACGTGATCGTCCACGGCGCCGGTCGTGAAGACCGCCGCGACGCCTGAATCGCGCAGGATGTGGCCCAGTTCGTGGGCCCGGAAGCGGGTGTTGACCGGCACGATAACCACGCCGGTCATCGAGGCCCCGACGAGGATCTCGATGAATTCCATGCAGTTGGGAATAAGCAGCGCGACCCTGTCTCCCGGCCCGAGACCAAGCGCGCCAAGTTGGCGCGCCCGATCGGTCCCGGCCCGGAGAAGAGAGCCGTAGGAATGGCGTGCGTCGTCCATCACCACTGCCGTTGCGTCGCGGAAGCGGGCGGCGGTGTCGCGCAGCATCGTCGCATACCCCGTCACGGCGCGGCTGTCTCTTGCCATGGCTCTGATCCTCCGGGCTGGGTGCTAGTTGCGGTTGGCGCCGGCCATGAAGAACAGGACCTACGCATCTTCGGTGCCCGTGTTGCGCCAGGCGTGGTCCGCGCCGTTCAGCACGATCGTATCGCCCTTGTTCAGTGTCACCACGGTCCCGTCGGACAGAATGCAGTCGACGGTGCCCGACAGCACCATGTCGAAATCGGTGGTGTCTGACTTGTGCATCCCGGGAATGCCCTCGCTTTTCAGCTCGGCACCGCCAGTCAGGCTCTTGGCTTCGGGCGTGACCTCCTGCCCTGCGGGGTAAGTCGCGATATAGACCCGGAAGCCGCCAACGGGGGGGTACAGCGTTTCGAATCCCGACTGGGTTCCGTCGTCCGGGAAAGTGGCGGCCGTGTCGTTGCCCCACATGGTATGAAGCGCGCCGACCCCGGCCATGTCGGTCGGGGCCACCATTTCGTCGCTGGCCACGATCGAGATGCCGTCGGGCTGCGCGATGACGACGCGGCGCACCGGGTCGGCCGCCCAGGCCATGGATGAGGTCGTGCCCAGGACCAGCGCGGCCGCAAGTTTCAGATGTCTCATGTCTTCTCCTCCTCAGTGTTTCGCCGGGGTGGGGACCCCGACCTTGTGCATCGCGGCGATAAGACCGGCGGCGCGGTGCGCCATGGCCATCGCCGGTGCATTGGTGTTGCCCGAAACGAGCGTCGGCATGATCGAGATATCGGCGATGTTGAGCCCCTCGACCCCCCGCACGCGGGTCTGCGGGTCAACGACAGAGCGATCGTCAGGCCCCATCCGGCAGGTGCAGGCGGCATGGAAACCGGCCTGACCCTTCGTGTGGTAGGCCGCAACAATCTGGTCGTCGGTCGCGACATCCGGGCCGGGAAAGGTCTCCTCCGGACCGAAGGCTGCCATTTCGGGCCGGGCGAACAGGGCGCGGATGAAACGGGTGATCCCGACCGAAACCGCGCGATCGGCGTCGTCGGACAGATAGCCGGGGTCGATGGAAAGCGGCGCGTCGGGACCGGCAGCAGCCAGGGACAGGCGGCCATTGCTTTCGGGCCGCATCGGATATCCGCCGCACAGCGCGCCGGGATGGTCCTCGACCGCGAGCCGTTGCGTGGTCCGATCCATCGAAAGCGGGGCGAGGCCGATCTGGGCGTCCGCCCGCCCGGCGCCCGCTGCAGTCCGGATGAACCCGCCGACTTCGAAAGCCGATTGCGCCAGAGGACCCGATCGGGTGGCGTAGTAGCGCACCACGCTCCGGACCAGGCCGGCACCGCGAAACGCGGTATTGGCGCTGCCATGTTTCAGTCGGAACTGAAGCGACAGAAGCCGGTGTTCGCGCAGGTTCATACCGACGCCCGGCGCATCCGCGACCACCGCAATCCCGAGGTCACTCAACGCGTTCGCCGGTCCGATCCCTGACAACATCAGCAGCCGCGGCGTGTTCAGCGCCCCGGCGCACAGGACAACGTTAAGAGCCGCCACAACCTGTTCCCCGGCCCCGGTCCGCAGCACCACGCCCGTCACCTTCCGCCCCTCGAACGTCAGGCGCATGGCCTCGGTCCCGGTCAGAATGTGCAGGTTGCGGCGCGACTTCGCGCGGTCGATAAGCGATGCCCCGTTGCGCCGGCGTCCGCGCAGGATCGAGCGGGGCTGATACCCGATTGCGGGCCCGGTGGCATGGTTCAGGTCGCCTGTCCCCGGCACGCCCATGGCCCGCGCGGCGCTTATTGCGGCGTCACACAGCGGATCGCCACCCGGATGCGGCGTGATCCCCAGTGCCGGACGGGAGCCTTCGCCCTGTTCCACGGCCTCGAACGAGGGGCGCATGTCCTCCCACCCCCATCCGGTGCAGCCCGCCTCGGCCCAGTCGTCGAAGTCTTGCGGCAGTCCCCGCACCCACACTGACCCGTTGACCGCGCCCGAACCGCCCAGGCCACGCCCTCGCAGCCAGAACTCGCGCCGGTTGGCGGGCCCGGTCGGCTCTGCCCGGTAGATCCAGTTGTAGCGCAGATTGCCGTTCAGCCGGCCGAACCCACGCGGCATTGTAACGAACGGGCTGGCGTTCCGTCCGCCCGCCTCGACCAGCAGCACCCGGCGCGCGGGGTCGGAGGACAGCCGCTCCGCGACGATACAGCCGGAGGATCCGGCGCCGATCACGACGTGATCCCAATGAACCCCTGCGGCGCTCATCTGACCGGTCCTGCCTGCGTTGCGGACGCCAGATCCTCGACAAGCATGGCCGCACCTTTTTCCGCGATCATCATGCTGGCGGCCCAGGTGTTGGCCGACGGCATCGTCGGCATGACCGAACTGTCCATCACCCGCAGGCCAGCGACTCCGCGCAGCCTGAGCCGGGGGTCCAGCACCGCCATCGGATCGCCATCGGGACCCATGCGCGCGGTGCCGACAAGGTGGTTGGAGGAGTTGCCCTCCGCCCGTGCGAAGGCCAACCAGTCATCATCGCTCTGTACGTCGGGGCCTGGGAACGTCTCCGCCTCGATGACCGGGCGCATGGCATCGCTTGACAGCAGTCCACGCGCGAACCGCAGGGCCGCGATCGTCACGCGCCGGTCATAGTCGTCTGACAGATAGCGCGCGTCTATGTCCGGATCGGCACGCCAGTCCGGAGAACGCAGGCGGACATAGCCGGAACTTTCGGGGCGCATGACCCAGGCGCCGCAGGTTATCCCGGCGAACCTGTCGAGCTGTCCGATATAACCGCGCCGATAGCTTGCCGGCGCATAGACAAGCGCGAAGTCTGGCCTTTCAAGGGCCGGATGGCTCTTCCAGAAGACATTGAGCAGCGCCGGGCTCAGCGAAAGGATGCTCGGGCGTCCGGTCAGCCAGCGCAGCACTTCGCCGATCAGGCGCGGCATGCGCTCGCGTCCGTTCATGCTGTCACCTGTGCGGCGGGTTCGGGCCACCAGGCGCGGGCTGTAGTGATCGCGCAGGTTTTCCCCGACACCGCGAAGGTCGCGGACCACCGCGATGCCCAGTTTAGACAAAAGGTCGCCTGGGCCGAGACCGGACAGCTGCAGCAAGCGGGGCGTATTCACCGCGCCCGCGCAGACCACGACGGCGCGGCGAGCGGTGAGCGTTCGGACCTCGTCCCGGCCATGGCGGCGGAACTCGACCTCTGTCGCAATGCCATCGGTGATGACCACGCGCGTGACCCTGCACCCCGTCTCGACCCGCAGGCTGCGGGCACGCATCGCAGGGCGTAGAAAGGCATCCGCCGTGCTGACCCGTCGGCCGCGATGTATCGCGCTCTGGTACGCGCCGGCACCTGCCTGCACCGCGCCGTTGTGATCGGGATTGCGCGGGACCCCGGCCGCTTCGGCCGCAGCCAGGAAGGCGTCATTGGCGGGTGAGGGCCACTGCGGGACCGTCACCCGCATCGGCCCGTCGCGACCGCGAAATCGGTCATCGCCCGGTCCGGTCCAGCATTCAGTCTTGCGGAAGTAGGGCAGCACCTCGGCATAGCTCCAGCCAGAGTTGCCGCGCTGTGCCCAGCCATCGTAATCGGCCGCCTGTCCACGATTGACGATCATGCCGTTGACAGAACTCGATCCGCCAAGTGTCCGGCCCTGGATCACCGGGATCACCCGGTTATCGATCGCCGCGCCCGGAACCTGCGGAATTCTCCATGTGATCGCCGGATCTGTCAGTGTCTTGACGAACCCGGCGGGCACCTTGATCCACGGGCTGCGGTCCGGCGGTCCGTCTTCGAACACGCAGACGGAATGGCCCGCCTTGGCCAGCCGGGCGGCCACGATGCATCCCGCCGCGCCTGCGCCGACGACGATGATGTCCACCGCCTTCATTCTAGGCCCCAGCCTGCCCCGGTGCGGGAATGCGGATCTTGGCGACCTCGCCTTCGTAGGCCCGGACCGACTCGAACGTGCCGGTGACCTCAAGCGTTTCCACGAAGACTGCCGAATGCGGCTGCTCGATATGCGCCACCATTTCGGGCCGTGACTGCCATATCTCGCACAGGTGGAAGAGATCGGGATCGGTCAGGTCGCGCGAATAGGTGTAGCTTACACAGCCTGCCTCTTCCCGCGTTGCCGACATCATGACGGTCATCGCCGCGGCCAGCCTGTCCGAGGCGCCCGGACGGGCGCGGATCTGCATGGCGACAAAGATCATGTTGCCTCGCCTTCCGGCAGTATCAGCGCGGCAGTGCCAGAGATCACCACCGCACGTTCGTCGGAATTGAGCGTGAACTCCAGCGTGACGCGGGTGCGCCCGTCCGTGTCCTCGACCCCGGTCACCGTGGCGCGCGCCTCAAGCGCCTCGCCTTCATAGGCGTTGTCGGTGAAGCGGTTGCGGATGTCCTCGATGAAGGCGCCGGGAAAGGCGCGGTGCAGCAGGGTGACCACATAGGCCAGATTGATCGGACCCTGGTTGATGCGCCGGTCGCCCAGCCCCGCCGCCCGGACCGCCGCCCGGTCCAGATGGATCGGGTTGGGATCGCGCAGCAGCGGTGCCCAGGCCTTCATGGTTTCGGGATCGACATGTTCGATCCGGTACGGCGGCAGGTCTGTCCCCGGTTCAGGCTTCATTGTCACGTCCCCTTGGCAGCACCCATGCATTGTCGACCGAACAGACGCGGGTGCCGTCCGGCAGATCGAGGTGGAGCTTGTATTCGAGCAGGTCCATCACGCCGAGCTTGCGGCTCTGCTTGCGGGTCAGACCGGTGATCTCGCCCTTGACCAGGTATGTCTGCCCGACCATGAGCGGGGCGTGGAAATGCCCGCCGGTCGAGGCCATCATCGGACCGTCGTTCACGTCGAAGGCGCAGATCGCACAAAGCTCGGCCACGCTTGGCCCCATACCGACCTGCGAGGCGACGTAAAACCAGACCGGATGCGCGGACCCGTCCGCTGCGGGCGTGTCGCCCACGGACTCGCACAGCGCGCGGTTCTCGGCTTCGGAAATCGTCATGCCGCCGCCATCGAGGACGGTGCCGACCACATCGGGAAGAGGAACAAGTGCCATGACCGCCTCCTAGAACGACCGCGGAAGGCCGAAGGACTCGGCGATGGAGTTGCGCACCATCTCGTTGGAGATCGGCGTCATCCGCAGGATCCGGTGGTCCCGCCAGTAGCGCTGCATGTCGGTTTCGGCCGAATAGCCCATGCCCCCAAGAATCTGGATACCGAGATCCGCCGCCTTCACGACGCTTTCGGATGCGACCATCTTGAGCATGTTCGCCTGTACGCCGCACTCCTGCCCCGTGGCCTGCAACCAGGCGACGTAGTACAGTAAGAGTTCGACCTGCTTCTGCATCGTGGCAATGTCAGCGATATAGTGCTGGATCGCCTGAAACTCGCCAATCGTCTTGCCGAACGCCTTGCGCTGCTTGGCATATTCGACGGCGTCTTCCAGTACTCCGTCGATGGCGCCCAGGCATTGCGCCCCGACCATGATCCGTTCGTTGTTCAATGTCGGCAGTAGCATGTACCAGGCCCGGCCCGGCTCTCCGAGCACAAGCTCGTCCGGCACGAAGACATCCGTCAGCGTGATCCGGCTGGACCCGATGGCCCGCATGCCAAGCTTTGGCAGCAGGTGGTTCTCCATCCCCTCGGCCTTGCCGGGAACGAAGAACAGGGTCAGCCCGTGGTGCCGTTTTTCGACGTTCTTTTCGGTCCGCACCAACATCAGGATGTAATCGGCCACATGGCTGGCCGAGGACCACATCTTCTCGCCGTTGATCTTCCAGCCACCTTCGACCTTTTCGGCCGTCGTGCGCATGGCACCCAGAACGTCTGTCCCGCCGCCCGGCTCGGTGAACCCGATCGACACACGGCAGTCGCCCGCCGCAATCCTGGGAAGGAACTTGGCCTTTTGTTCGTCTGTACCATAAAGCCCGATGGACTTTCCCCCCGCGAACGAGGTCAGCCCCCAGACCCACAGCAGCCCGCTAAGCGAACGGGCCAGTTCGCGCGCCATGATCATCTGCATGATCACGTCGCCGCCCTGCCCGCCATAGTCCTCGTCGATGCCGACGCCGAAGAACCCGGCGGCCTTCAGCTTGTCCCAGATCTCGAACGGGTAGTCCTTTTCCTTTGCCTCAAGTTCCCGCGACAGGCTCTTGGGCAGTTCGGCATCGACCCAGCGACGCACCATGTCGCGGAATGCCGTCTGTTCTTCGCTTAATGAGAAATCCATGGTTCTTTCCTGATCATCAGTCCGGGGCATCCTCGCCCGTCGAATGAATCGCAGCACCTGACGTCGGATAGGAGCGGGCGGAAAACCTGCGGGATCACGCCGTGCGGCGGACCATCCTGTCCAGGAATGTCAGCGTGGCATCACAGAACACGCTCAGCTGGCCGGTACTCATCAGATGACTGGCGCCCTCGATTTCGGCCACTTCGGCCGATGGCTGCGTCCTAACGAAATGGGCCACCGAGTCGTCATCGACGATGTCGCTTTTCGTGCCACGTACCAGAAGGGCCGGACAGCGCAGCGCGCGGGCGCAGTCGGAGAGGTAGCCCTCGATGTTTTCGGGCAGCAGAAAGGCAGGCTGCGCCAGACGCGGGTCCCATTTCCAATAGATGCGCCCGTCGTGGCCGGTGGTCAGTGAATGCGAGAGGCGGAAATAATTGTGACCGATTTCACGTTCGGCATAGCGCTCCAGCGTCGCGGCCGCTTGCTGGATGCTGTCGAATCCGCCTGCGCTCACGTCGAGAAACCTGGCCACCCGTTCCAGCCCGGCGCGGGCGACGCGGGGGGCCATGTCGACCAGGACCAGCGCGCGGACGGTGCCCGCTGCCTGTTCCGCCGCCGCGGCCAGGGCCACCCGGCCACCAAGCGAGGCGCCGATGACCGCGGGCGGTGTCGGCGCGGCGCGGATGACCGCACCAAGATCGCGCACATGAGCGTCCAGCCCATAATCGGCGTCCGGCGACCAGTCGCTCTCTCCATGGCCCCGCAAGTCGTAAGACACGACGGAATAGCCAGCCGTCACCATGGTGCGCACCGCCTTGCGCCAGGACCGGCGGCTCTGTCCGCCACCGTGCACGAAGATCAAACGGGGTTGCCACGGGTCTCCTGCAATGTCAGCGGCCAGACGCATGCCTTCCTCGGTCGTGATCGTCACGGCCTGGATTTCGACAGCGTCGGTCGGACGGATCGGGTCATCCTGCGGCAAGGATCCCTCCATCGACCGGCAGGCTGATGCCCGTGACATAGGCCCCCGAAGCCGCTGACAGGAAGACGCAGGCGCCCGCAATGTCTTCGGGCCGGCCCATGCGGCGCAGCGGAATGTGGTCCAGCATCGCGGACATCGCCTGCTCTTCGGACCGGATGTGCGAGGTCATCTTCGTGGGAAAGTAGCCCGGCAGGATCGAGTTCACGGTGATCGCGTCGCCGGCCAGTTCGACCGCCAGAACCCGCGACAGATGGTGAATCGCGGCCTTGCTTGCGGCATAGGAATAGGCGGGCAGGTTTTCCACCCGCGCGCCGGCCACAGATCCGATGTTGATGACGCGCGCGGGATCGTCCGGCGTAGCATGCGCGCGCAACAGCGGCAGCAGATCACGGACCAGCGTGAACGGGGCCTGCACGTTCACCATCATCACCCCGTCCCAGCCCTTGGCGGGAAAGCTGTCCAGCGGTGCGCCGAAGGTCTTGCCGGCATTGTTGATGACGATGTGCAGCGGATCGCCCCGGTCGACCAGTTTTGCTGCCAGCGCCTCGGCCCCTTCCGACGACGCCAGATCCGCGGCAAGCCCCTCGGCCTTGCCGAATTCTCCAAGCGCCTGCTGCGCGGCCTCTGCATCCGCGGCCTTGCGCGAGGTCACGATGACAGCGGCCCCGGCCTGCAGCAGCCCCCTGGCGATCATTGCACCCATGCCATTGGCGCCGCCGGTGACCAGCGCGGTCTTGCCGGTCAGATCGAACAGGCCGGTCATGTCGCGGACCCTGGCTTGGCGATCTCGACCACGACCTTGCCAAAATGCGCGTCCTGCAGGGCGTCGAAGGCACCGGCGATGTCGTCGAGCGGAAAGCTCGCCTGAATGACAGGGGTAATGCCCTTTTTGGCAACGAAGTCGAGCATGGCCGAAAAATCGGCGGGGCTTCCCATGGCCGTGCCATGGATTGTCGCGTGACGCAGGAAGAATTCCGGCGCATTTACCTTGAAGAACGGCCCCTGGGTGGACCCGTAGATCACGATGCGCGCGCCCATTGCGATGGCGCGGCCGTAGGCGGCATAAGCCCCCGCCGGAGCGCCGTCGATCACCACGTCGAAGCCGCCGGATGCCTTGCGCGCCGCCTTGCCCCAGGCTTCATCGTGGTAATCGAAACCGCCCTTGGCGCCAAGCGCGACGGCCTGTTCGATATTGCTTGCCGTACCGCTTGTGACCCAGACATCGGCGCCCATGGCCACCGCAAAACTCAGCGCGAAAGTGGCTACTCCGCCGCCGATCCCGGTGATCAGGACCCTGTCGCCCGGCCTGACCGCCGCCTTGACCGTGAGGGCACGCCACGCTGTGACGGCCGCCGTCGGGAAGGCCGCCGCCTGCGCATGGCTCAGATGCGCGGGCCGGGGCGCGACGTTGGCCGCCGGAACGCACAGGTATTCAGCCAGAGTGCCCGGTATGGGCATTCCCAGAAGGCAGAAGCTGTCGGAAGGATACGCCTCGTTCGTGCCCCAGTCGCGGGCTGGATAAAGAACGACGTCGTCACCAACGTTCAGCCCGTCCACCCCGTCGCCAAGCGCATCTATCACGCCAGAGCCATCGGCCCCAAGGATCGAGGGAAGGTTCATGCCGGGATACTGACCCCGGCTGATCCACAATTCGCGGTGGTTGAGCGAGGCGGCGCAAAGCCGGACCCGCACTTCACCGGGGCCCGGCTCGGGCCGGGGTTCGGACTGCAGCCGGGCGGACCCGGGCCCCTCTGCTTCGGTCAGAACGACGGCTTTCATCTGTGTCATGTCATGTTCCTTCAGAAGGATCGCGGCAGGCCAAGCCGTTCCGCGATCCCGTTTCTTGCCATTTCCTGAGTGATCGGCCCGATCTTCCAAAGCCGTGCATCGCGCCAGTACCGCTGCATGTCGGTCTCGGCCGAATAGCCCATGCCGCCCATGATCTGGATGCCGGCATCCGCCGCCGCCACCGCCGCATCCGCCGCAGCGACCTTGAGCATGGAAGACTCCATCCCGCTGTCCACGCCCTTGGACTGAAGATGAGCGCAATGATAGAGCATCAGCTCGACCTGCTTCTGCGAGATCGCGATGTCGGCCACGTAGTGTTGCAGCGCCTGAAACTGTCCGATGATCTTTCCGAAGGCCTTGCGCTGTTTCATGTAGTCGAGCGCGTCTTCCAGCACGCCGTCGATGACCCCCAGACAGAAGGCGCCGACCATCAGGCGTTCGTTGTTCAGCGTAGGCAGAAGCATCTTCCAGGCATTGCCCGCCTCGCCCAGCACCAGATCGTCGGGCACGAACACCGAGTCGAACGCGACAGAGCACGAGCCCATGGACCGCATCCCGAGCTTTGGAAGCGGTGTGATCGTGATGCCGTCCTGCTTTGCCGGGACAAAGAACAGCGACACCCCGTGATGCTGTTTTTCGACGTTGCGGTCCGTCCGGGCAAGCACCAGCAGGTAATCGGCGACATGGGCCGAGGACGACCAGATCTTCTCGCCGCTCAGCACCCAACCGCCATCACCGCGTACCGCTTCTGTCCTGAGCGCGCCAAGCACGTCCGTGCCGCCCCCCGGTTCGGTAAAGGCGATCGCGGCGCGCAGTCTGCCGGCGGCGATTTCGGGCAGGAACCTCTGCTTCTGTTCGGCCGTGCCGTAGAGCCCGATGGATTTCACCCCCGCGAACGAGGTGATTCCCCAGATCCACGCCAGCCCGCCCAGAGATCGGGCCAGTTCCCGTGCCAGAACCATCTGGATCAGAACATCGCCGCCCTGCCCGCCATAGGCTTCGTCGATTCCTATCCCGTGAAAACCGGCGGCGGTGAACTTGTCCCAAAGCGCAAAAGGATAGTCGTGTTCCTGCGCCTCCATCTCTCTGGCCGAAGATTTCGGGGCTTCTGCATCAACCCAGCGATGCACCATGTCCTTGAAAGCGGCCACTTCCTCAGGCAGATCGTAGTCCATTCCGGTTCCTCATTCCCTTTTGAGGACCACCGTCGCAGCCCACGACGTGACCGCCACCTATCGCGGGATAGGCATTCTGAGGCCTGTGGACACCGACACGGAACCTATCGAAAGATAGGGGACAGCGCCGATCCGGTTTATACTGTAGATGCACGCGCGCCGAAGCAGACACCGGCCTGCCTGATCGAACAGGGGGAGGACCTTTCGATCCGGATGGGGCAGCCCGGTACAACTGTCTGGCGCGACCAAGGGAGGAGACCTGATGGCTTTTGCGAGAACGGCCCTGCAGCCGACACGCCAGAAATCCGGCTTTGTGCGCCGGGACCGGCTGAATGCCTATCTTGACAGTGTCCTGGCCCACCGGATGACACTCGTCCATGCCCCCGCCGGCGCGGGCAAGAGTGTCCTGCTGTCGCAATGGCGCAATGTCCTGATCGGCCGCCTCATGCCCGTGGCCTGGCTGTCGCTTGACCGGCATTCGGGAAACCATCTGGGACAACTGATGAACAGCCTGGCCGAATGCGCGCCCTCGCTGGCCGAGGATATGCGTCAGCGTCTGGCCACCGGCCTTTCCGAAGAGCAGGGCTTCAGGACTTCGGAAACGGAACTGACCGCCCTGGTCGACTGCCTAGTCGCGCATGGCGATCCGGTCTGCATCATGATGGACGACGCACAGTTCGTGCCCCTGGGGGAAAGCGCCCTGTTCCGCAGGTTCGTACAGCGCCTTCCGGGCAATGTCTGCCTTGTGCTGTCGACCAGGAACCGCCCCGACCTGCCGCTGGCGCGGATGCGGGCCCTGGGCGAGCTGTTCGAGCTGAACGAAAGCCACCTGCGGTTCACCGTCGCGGAGACGACCGAACTACTGACCCTGTCCGGACAGGCCGGACTGTCTGCCGAGGATGCGGAACACCTTGTGCGCCGGACAGAGGGATGGGCTACCGGCCTTCGGCTCGCAGTGCTGTCGATGTCGGGCCAGACCGACGGGGCACGGCTGATCGCGTCCTTTTCCGGATCCAAGCGGGTCGTGTCGGACTTCTTCTCCGAAGACGTAGTGTCGGCCCTGCCGCAGGAGATGCAGGAGTTTCTGCTGTCTGCCTGCTTCCTTGACCGTTTTTCGGCGGAACTGTGCGAACAGGTGACGGGACAGGCCGATTGCGCGAAGATGATCAACCGGGTCGAGGCGGCCGGGCTGTTCCTCGTCCGCCTGGACGACGACGGGCAATGGTTCCGGTTCCAGAGCCTCTTTGCGGAATTCCTCTGCCGTCGCGCCATCGCGCTCGACCCTGAAGCCGTGGCCCGCGTTCACCGCGAGGCTGCGCTGTGGTGCCTTGCCAACGGCAAGGCCACAGAAGCACTGGACTATGCCGAACGGTCCGGCGACATGGAACTGCTGGCCGAGCTCCTCGAACAGTGCTGCGAAGCGGTGGTCTATGACGGCAAGCTCTACCATGTCGCCGACCTTGCGAAACTGCTTGGGCCCGCGCTGCTGAACACCTGTCCGGCCGTTCTGCTCTGCGTGGCATGGATGGAGATACGCGGGCTCAAGTTCGAGCTGGCGCAGAAGGCCATAGACCAGGCCGAGGCGTTGATCGACGCGCGCGGCGACGCGCCCGACGCACCGATCCGCAGCATCGTGATGCATCGAAAGATGATGCTGGCGGCCTCGCTGGACGATTTCCCGCTGGTCGAAAGCTATGTCACACAGTTGCTTGCCCATAAGGACCACCTGCATCCCTATCTTGTCTGCAACCTCTACGGCCAGTCGATCCGGGCACAGCGCGGCCGGCTGCGGTACGAGGAATTCGAACGGAACGAGGCGCTGGCGCGACGGGCGCTGACCGACTCGAACTACAAGTTCGCCTTTGTCGCCCAGCAGGCCATCGTCGGGCGCACCTATTTCGCGCAGGGCCGCAGCGTCGCGGCCGAGCGGGCGCTTCACTTCGGGCTTGAGCAGGCGGTGGACTTTGCCGGCGAAGGCTCGGCGCTCGCCGCCCTGCCCGCGCTGCCGTATGCAAGCCTGCTCTATGACCGCAACGAACTGGGCAAGGCGCGGGCCATGCTGGAAAGCCACCTGCCCAATTCGCGTCTGTTCTGCTTTTCCGACGAACTGCTTGACGGGCTGACGCTAGCGCCGCGACTGAAATCGGCGTCCGGCGACATTGACGGCGCCCTGCAGGCGCTTGACGAGGCGCAGTCGATCGCCCACGAACTGGAACTGCCGCGCCTTATGGAAGGGGTGCGGGCCGAACGGGTCGCGATCCTGTTGCGCCACTATTTCGCCGATCGCGCGCTGATGCTGGAAACCGATCCCCACGTCGAAACGCTTGCGTTCAAGCCCACCTCCACCAGCACGGTCGTTGACGAAACCCGCGCGGTCACGCGGGTCCGTCTCGACATGGCCAGCGGCAAACTTGACGATGCGACCGCCCTTGCGCAGCGCTGGCGCAGTTTTGCCCAGGGCCGGGGCGGGATGCGCAGTCTGGTGCGCTGGTCGCTTCTGCATGCGCAGCTCTCGATCATGCAGGGCGACCGGCGTGTGGCACAGCGCAGCCTGCGCGACGCACTGGTGGCCGCCTGCGAATCCCGGTCGATCCGGCCCTTCATTGACGAGGGGGTGAGAGTTCACGACCTGCTCGCCGACTCTTACGGGTCCGGGCCCCGCACCGATCAGCCGGTGGACATGTTCGCCTATGACCTGCTGGACCTCTTCAAGGGATCCGGTCGCCACCGGATCGCGGATGTCGAAGAGGATGACGAGGAACCGGCGATCGACGGCAAGATGACCGGACGGGAGCTTGAGATCCTGACCTTCGTTGCGGCCGGTCTGCGCAACCGCGAAATCGGCGACCGGCTTGGCCTGACCGAGGGGTCGGTCAAATGGTACATGCAAAGGATCTACGACAAGGTCGGGACGCGCCGCCGCTCGCTTGCAGTCGAACGCGCGCGCCAGTTCGGATTCCTGCACTGACGCGCCTGAGCGTTCACCTTTCCTAGGACAGGCGCAATGGCGCGGACAGCCGGGTATGCCAGACCGAAAGGCCGCAAACCGGCGGGCCGGAAGGGAGCATGCGATGACCGAACGTACCAGGGGACCGGCTCTTGTCGTTGGCGGGACCGGCGGTCTGGGTGCCGCGATCTGCGCCGCGCTGGTGGCCGAGGGGCGACCCGTGGTCTTCACCTATCGCTCGGACCCAGACAAGGCACAGCGGCAGGTCGAGGCTCTGGGCGGGCCCGACCGGGTCGCCTGTATCCGGGCCGACACGACGCGTCCCGAAACTCTCGACGCCGCCGTCGCACGTGCGAATGAATGGTGCGGGCCGCCGCAAACTGCGGTTTTCGCCACAGGCGTTCATATCGAACAGCCCTTCATCTCGCGCACCGCCTTTTCCGCGTGGCAGCAGGTCATCGACGTCGAGTTGCTGGGCCTGATCCGGCTTGTGGATGCCGTCCTGCCGTCGCTCCGCGAGGCCGAAGACGGCAACATCGTCGCGATCACCAGCGTCGCGACGGCATCCTACCCGCCGGGCGATGCGCTGTCGGCGGTACCCAAGGCGGGTATGGAAACGCTGATGCGCGCCCTGGCCCGCGAGGAGGGGCGCTACGGCGTGCGCGCCAACTGCGTCGCACCCGGCCTGATGGACGCGGGGCTGGGCGCAGAGTTCATACAGACCATGTACTCTCCGGAGATCTGGGACCAGCAGCGCAGGCGGATCGCGCTGGGACGCTTCGGCACGGCCGAGGATGTCGCGGGCATCGTTGCCTTTCTGGCCGGTCCTGCCGCGCGCTACGTGACCGGCCAGACGATCTATGCCGACGGCGGGTTCCGCCTGTGACCGACCCCGCCGCCGCCCCGCCGCCCGGTATCGGAGAGCTGCGCGTGCTGATGCCGGACGTTGTCTGGTTCCGGGCGCCCCTGCCGATGACCATCGGGCATGTGAACATCTATCTGGTTCGGGACGGCAGGGGCTGGGTCATGGTCGACGCCGGGTTCGGCGATGCCGAGGCGCTGGACTTCTGGGAACGGATGGTGACCGGCCCGCTGGCGGACTTCTCGATACACGCCATTTTGGTGACGCATGCGCATATCGACCACGTGGGCGGAGCAGGATGGTTGTGCCGAAGGCTCGGGGCCGAGTTGTGGATGGGACGCGAAGAATATCTGATCGCCCGGCTGGACCATACCGATGCGGGACAGGTCGGACGCGAAGATCAGCAGCGCCACCTGCTCGACATGGGGCTGGACCGGGCGACGGCGCGGGGGATCGCCGACTTCAAGGTGGCGGAACTGGCGGGCCTGACCACCCTGCCCGACGTCTACCGCCCGCTGATCCCGAACCGGAGTCTGATCCTGGGCCAGCGACGGTTCCGGATCCTGTCGGCACCGGGACACTCACCGGCCCAGATCATGCTACACGATCGCGAAGGCGGGCTGCTGCTGGCGGCGGATCAGGTCATGGACGGCGTCGCCGCTCCGATGACCATCCTGCCGGGTGAACCGGGGCTGGAGTCTTATGATCTGTACCTCGACAGCCTTGACCGGCTTGAACGCGACATCTCAACAGACACACTGGTCCTGGCCGGACACCATGCCCCCTTTCGCGGGATCGGAGCGGCCATCGGCAAGATCCGGCGCCACCATGCCTTGCGCGCCGAAATGGTTCTGGCTGCGGTGGCGGACCGTCCGCTGACGGTTGCGCAAGTGATGGACGCCGTGATCCGCCCCGGTCTGAACCCACGCCAGTGCCACTTTGCCATCGGCGAAATGCTGGCCTATGCGCATCACCTTGTCGGACAGGGCCGGGCCCGCTGGCGGAGGGAGGATGGCATCCGCCGCCTCTCCGCCACCTAGTCGTCACCGGTCCCTGCGCCGCGCAGTTCAGCCGAATTCAGTCAGCCGGATACCACTTGCCGTCGTTCTTCGACATGTAGGGCTTGGCGACCTCGACCAGAACGCCGTGTGCGTGCTTGGGCGAGACCCAGCCCCATTCCTGCCAGGTCATGTTCGGGTCCTGACTGATGCCGCCAACCGTGTCGATGCCCTGTTCGCGCAGCTTCTGAAGCGACCCCGGCACATCCTTGGTGGTCAGGCAGATGTGATGCACATGCTCTCCCTTCTTTTCCAGCCGGTCGCCCAGAGGCGTTCCCGGACCCGGCTGGATGAACTGGATCTCCGCCCCGTGATCCGACACGAAGGTGGCCCATTTCATGCCCTTGTCCTCACCGCCCTCGAAATCGTCGTAGCGCACGATCTGCTGTTCCACCTGTCCGGGGTCGAGCACGCCCAGGATCTTGCTCCAGTGTTCGACAGCGGCGTCGAGGTCCTTCACCAGCAGGCATACGTGTGCAAATGGTCCGCTCGGCATCGTCATTCTCCAGTTCTTGTCAATCTTCGCACGGGAGTCGCCCGCGCCCGGACACAAGTCTGGGCCGGTTCGTCGCGGCAGGCACCCGACGCAGGATAGGTGTCCCGGCCGGCCGGCCGGTTCAGGCTGCCGTCAAGTGCCGCAGTCAGTTGCGGCAGGGGAGAGCGATGGCCTACCGCCCCGTCAAATCGGCGCTCAGGGTGCTGGACATCCTGCGACTGTTTTCGGTCGAGAAACGCGCGCTCAGCCAAAGCGAGATCATAGGTCTGCTTGGGCTGCCGCAGTCCAGTGCCGTTTTTCTTCTGCGCAGCATGATCGAAAGCGGCTACCTGACGTACCGCCGCGAGGAGCGGGTCTATTTCCCGACGCCCGAGGTCCTGCACCTCGGCAACTGGCTGGAAGGATTCGGCTATGATGCCTTCTTTGGGGAAAGCGCGGTTTCGGACCTCATGCATGACATCGCCGAACGCACCGGAGAGACAGTTTCCGTCAGTTCGCAGAACGACATCTTCGTCCATTTCCACCGGATCATCCGGCTGAACCTGCCTTCGGCCCTGCGGGTCGAAGAGGGGTCGGTCATGCCGCTGACCTATTCCAGCTACGGGCGGGTCCTGCTCAGCCGGCAGAGCCCGACCCAGATCGACCGGGTCTGCCGGCTGATCCGCGCCCGCGAGACGCGGGCTGACCTGAAGTTCGACGTCGACGACATGATCGCGCAGATCATGGCGATGCGAGAGAGCCGCTTTTGCTTTTCCTACAGCCCGATCCTGCCAAATGCCGCCAGCGTCGCCACGACGCTGCCGGTGCGCATTGCCGGGCGTGACGTGGCCATTGGCGTCGGCGGACCTGCCGACCGCATCCGTCCCGCGCTCGACCTGATTGCCGGAACCCTGCGCACCACGCTCGACCGGCATGAACCCAGGCTGATCGCGGCGTTCGGCGCATCGGCCGATCCCGGACGCAGTGGCGCCCCGTCCGCACGCGACGGCTGACTCCCTGCGCGCATTGCATTTGCAATACTCGCCGCTCTGGTCCGATTTGCCTTTGGTTCACGCCCGTCGGCCCGCACCATGTCGGCAGGAGGCGGTGCGCAATCTGACACCGCAGGGAGGACACAAGATGAAATATTCCAGATCCGAGGCCAAAGACTGGGTCAAGAAGAACTTTGTGGGCTATTCCGTCACGACCACCACGGCCCTGACGCCGGATGGCGAGATCGACTTCGACGGCCTGCGCTGCAATACCGAGAAATTCCTCGCGCTTCCCGGTGTCAACGGGCTCTATGTCGGGTCGCTCTATCAGGAGTTCTGGACCCAGACACTCGACGAACGCAAGGCGGTGACAGAAACGATCCTTGGCGCGCAGAACGGGCGCGGTCAGTCGGTCGTGAACATAACCCACACCTCGATCAAGGACAGCATCGACCTGGCAAAGCATGCGCAGGCGAATGGGGCCGACATGATCATGTGCTGGCCGCCCTATTACGGCCCGCGAAATGACGACGGGGTGCTCGACTTCTACAAGCGGCTGGCGGATTCGGTCGACATCGCCATTGCCACCTACACGACCACTTTGCACGAGCTGGGGTTCTACATAACCCCCGACCTGATGGACCGCATCGCCGAGATCGAGACTGTCGCCGCGGCCAAGGAAGCCTCGCTCTCGCTCGACAAATATTCCGCCATGGCGCTTGCTGTCGGCGACCGCATCCAGGTGAGCGCTCCGCTAGAGGAATACTATTTCTTCGGCAAGACCGCGATGCCGCACCTGACTCCGCGCTTCATCATCGGGTCGTCCCGTCCGCTGTACATGCAGACGGCCGAGCGTCCGAATTGCCGCGACTTCTTCGACGCCATCGACAGCGGCGACGTGGCGACAGCCGGAGAGAAGCTGACCGCGATCCTGCGCGTGGCAAATGAACTGCACAGCCGTTACCTCGCCAAGGGGGTGCATCACCTCACTCTGATGAAATACATCTCCACGCTCTACGGCTTTGCCGGGGGCCCTGTGCGTCCGCCGCTGGTCCAGCCGACCGAGGAGGAAAAGGCCCACGCCCGCGCGGTCCTTCACGCCAATGGCCTCTTGCCCGACGAAGCCGGAGCCATGGCCGCCCAGTAACCCGGCCCAAACGCCAAACGACATACGCCAACGGGCGCGTGCCCCCGGATGCCGAAGCGTCCGGGACCGGTCGCCGCGACCCAGACATCATTTGCGAAAGGACATCCCATGACCGTTACCTGGCCCCTCAAATTCGGCTCCTTCATCTCTCCGGTGCATTCCCCGCGCGAAGACCCCAACCTCACCCTGCATCAGGACGTCGATCTCTGCGTCCATCTCGACGACCTCGGATATGACGAGGTCTGGATGGGCGAACACCACTCCACCGGTTGGGAATACGTCGCCTCGCCGGAACTGTTCCTGTCCTACGTCGCCGCGAAAACCCGCCGGATCAAGCTGGGCACCGGGGTGATTTCGCTGCCCTATCATCATCCGTTCAACGTGGCCGAACGCGTGCTTCTTCTGGACCATCTCAGCCGGGGGCGGATGATGTTCGGCTTCGGGCCCGGCGCTCTCGCCTATGACGCCTATCTCTACGGGATGCATTCCAACGACCTGCGCCCGCGGATGGAGCAGAGCCTGGACGTCGTTCTGCCGCTGCTGCGCGGCGAGCGAGTCAGCAAGACGACCGACTGGTTTACCCTGCGGGACGCGAAATGCCAGCTGCGCCCTTATGCGCCGGACGGGTTCGAGATCGCGGTGACCTGTACGACATCGCCGTCCGGGCCCAAGCTGGCCGGGCGCAACGGACTGTCGATGCTAACGCTGAACGCCACGCAGGTCGCCGGCATCTCGGCGCTGTCCGGCAACTGGTCCATCGCCGAAGAGGTCGCCGCCGAAAACGGCCAGACACTGGACCGGCGCAACTGGCGGCTGGTCGGCCCCATGCACATCGCGGAAACCGAGGCGCAGGCCCGCAAGGACGTGGCGCATGGCCTGCCGGACTGGATCTACTACAACACCAAGGTGGGCACCCTTGGTCTGGTACCGGAAACCGCCACCACGACGGATCAGTATGTCGATGCGCTGAACGAAAACGGGTTCGCCATTGTTGGCACGCCCGATCAGGCCGCCGCCCAGATCGAACGGTTGTGGGACCAGTCGGGCGGGTTCGGCACCTTCCTGTTCTGGGCCCATGACTGGGCCGACCGCGAGGCCACGCGCCGGTCGTACGAGCTGTTCGCGCGCTATGTCGCGCCCCGGTTCAAGGGCCATGTCGCCAGCCTTGCGGAATCCGAGGCGCACGCCCTGCGGCATCGTGGCGAGCTTGCCCCGCAGGCCGCCGCCGCGCGCAAGAAAGTCACCGACGAATATGCGGCGCAGAAGGCGGCGAAAGCCTCCTGATCTGACTCTGTGAGGCACAGCCGACTTGCCCTGAAACCGGCCCCCTGCCCGACGAAAGACAGGCGTCAGGGCCGGCGGGCCGGCCGATAGTGGCCGCAGGAAGGAGATCCGGATGACAGGCACACTTCGCCATGACTGATCTGCGCGTGGGCGTGATCGGTGCCAGCCCGAACGGCAGCTGGGGCAGTGTCGCGCATCTGCCGGCACTCGCTGCCCTTCCGGGTGTCCGGGCCCAGGCTGTCAGCACGGCGCATGCGGAAACCGCTCGGGCGACGGCGGACAAGTACGGGATTTCATCGGCCTACGGCGCACCGCAAGACCTTGTCGCCGATCCCGAGGTCGATCTGGTGACTGTCGCCGTCCGTGTCCCGGCACACCGTGACATCGTGCTGGCCGCGCTGGCCGCGCGCAAGCCGGTCTATTGCGAATGGCCGCTCGGGCGCACCACGTCCGAGGCCGCGGAGATGCTGGCTGCCGCCCGTGCGGCGGGGGTTGCGCATGTGGTTGGCTTCCAGGCACGGCGGTCTCCGGCGGTGCGACTGGCCCGCGACATGATCGCGGCGGGAGACATCGGCACCGTCACCGCCGCGCATCTGCTGCATTCGGTCCCCTGGGGATTTTCCGCGCCCGGCCAGTCGTACCTGCTGGACCGGGACAGCGGCGCGCATTTTCTCTCGATTCCCGGCGGTCATTCGCTGGACACCCTCGGGTTCATGCTGGGCGACGTGGTCGAGGTGACCGCACGCCTGACAGGCGGACCCGAGGTCGCCCCGTCCGGCGTTGCCCGGCCAACCGCCACGCGCGGCTGGATCGGCGCCACCATGGCCAGCGGAGCCGAGGCCGGGCTGACCCTGATCGGCACACCGGGGACTGGGACCGGCATCAGGCTGCAGATCAGCGGCACCAAGGGCGATCTGGTGCTGCACTCCACCCCTGGCGGGCGGGGCATCCAGATGGCCGACCTGCGGCTGTTCCGCAGCACAGGCATCGGCGCGCTTGACGAGATCGAGATCCCGTCGCGGTACCATCCCCTTCCGGCCGGGACCCTGACCAACCCCGCCCTGAACGTCGCGGCATCCTATCTGGCGGTCCGTGACGCGCTGGCAGACCGCACCGCGCCCGTCCCGGATTTCGGCGATGCGCTGCGCTGCCACCGCCTGCTGGACGCGGTTCAGCTGGCCAGCGACACGGGCACGGCGCAAAGCGTGCCAGACACCGCGAAGGAGATCGCATGACCAGATTGACCGGTAAATCCATCATTGTCACCGGCGCCGCGCGGGGCATTGGCCTTGGCATCGCATCCGCCTGTCGGCGTGAAGGCGCTCGGGTGCTGGCCGTCGACATCGACCCGTCGGTGGATACCGCCGCAGAGCGGATCGGTGCCACGCCGCTGACCCTCGATATCTGCGCCGACGGCGCCGCATCGCAAGCCGTCCTTGCCGCCATGCAGGTCTTCGGCGGCATCGACGATCTGGTCAACAACGCCGGGCGCGTGGACGAGGCCGACATCCTCGAAACCTCTGCCAAGCTCTGGCACGACACCATGCGGCTTAACCTCGAAGCGCCGTTCCTGTGGTGCCAGGCGGTTCTTCCGATAATGCTGGAGCGGGGCGGCGGAGCGATCGTGAATGTCTCCTCCATCGAAGCGTCGCAAGTTCGCCCCCGCCACTTTCCCTACGTGATTTCGAAGAGCGGGCTCAATTCGATGACCCGTGCCATTGCCACCGACTTCGGGCGGCGCGGCATCCGGTGCAACACGCTTTCGCCCGGCTCGGTACGCACCGAGATGTTCGAAACCTACACAGCCCAGTATCCCGGCCTCGCCGCGCATCTTGAAAGCCTGAACTACGCCGGGCGACTGGGCACACCGGAAGAGATCGGCAACGCCGCGGTCTTCCTTCTGTCCGATGACACCCCGTTCCTCAACGGACACGACCTGACGGTCGACGGGGCACGGACGATCGCAACATGAGCGGCCGGACTGGAAAGGCAAACCGATGGACATGAACGGCATTACCTGCATTGTCACCGGCGGCGCACAGGGCCTTGGCGCGGCAACCGTTCGGGCATTGCGCGACAGGGGTGCAAGGGTCGGCATCATCGACATGGCACCTTCGGCCCCCGTCCACTTCGCCTCGGACCCCGATATCGCCTATGTCAGCGCCAGCGTGACCGACGAGCCCGCCGTGATCGCCGGTCTCAACTCGATTGTGGCAAGGCTTGGTCCGATCCGGGCCTGCGTGAACTGTGCTGGGGTCTTTTTCTCGGCACCGACCGTTTCGCAGGGCGGCGCGCATCCCCTGCCCGACTTCCGGCGCGTGATGGACATCAACGTCAACGGCACCTTCCTTGTTCTCAGCCAGGCGGCGGCGTTGATGGCGCAGAACGACGGCATCGGACCGGACGAAGAGCGCGGCGTGATCGTCAATGTCTCTTCCATCCGGGCCTTTGACGGCGGCGCGGGCGGCATGGCCTATGCGGCGTCCAAGGGGGCGATCCACGCGATGACCCTGTCTCTTGCGCGCGACCTTGCCCCACACGGGATCCGCGCCTGCACCATCGCACCCGGCATCATGAATACCGAGATGTTCCACACCCTTTCGCCCGACGCCATTGCGGAATACTCCGACATGGTCGAATTCCCCAAGCGCCTGGGCGACCCGGCAGAGTTCGCGCACGCCGTCTGCTTCATGATCGAGAACCGCTACATGAACGGCGAAACGCTGCGCATCGACGCGGCACTAAGGGTCTGACAATGGCAGATCATGCTCTCGTCTCCGCCGCCATGCACCGCGCGATCTTCAACCGTGGCGAGTTGGGCATTCAGGTCGCGGCATATCTGAACGGAGAGCTGGTCATCGACGCCTGGGCCGGCATCGCAGATCCTCACGGCTCCCCGGTGAACGGAGACACGCTGTTCAATGTCTTCTCGGTCACAAAAGCCGTCGCATCGACGGCCGTGCATCTTCAGGCCGAACGCGGTCTGATCGACTATGATGCGCCGATCGTGCGCTACTGGCCCGAGTTTGGCGCACATGGCAAGCAGACGGCAACGGTACGGGACGCTCTGACCCACAGGACCGGCATCCCGCAAATGCCTGACGGGACCAGCCCCGAGATGATCTGCGACTGGGACCGGATGTGCGCGGCGATTGCCGACCTTGCTCCGATCTTCCCGGTCGGCGGCGATCCGGCCTACCATTCGATGACGTATGGTTGGATCGTCGGCGAAATCGTGCGGCGGACCGATCCGGGGAATCGCCCGTTCGGGACGTATGTGCAGGACGAGATCTGCCAGCCCCTGAACATTCGCGATCTCTGGCTGGGCATTCCGGAGCGGGTGGAACCGCGAATAGCGGTGCTGCGCAACGACAACGCCTCGGATCCGCTGCCGCCGCTGGAGTCCAACTTCATCCGGTCGGTTCCGTCCAATGTCCAACTGGTGCCGCCCGTGTTCGAAAGGCCCGACGTCCGGCGCGCCTGCATTCCGGCAGTTGGCGGAATCGCTAATGCGCGCAGCATGGCCCGCTTCTGGGCCATGTTGGCCGAAGGCGGCACCCTCGACGGCACACGGCTGCTTTCGCCGGATCGGGTCGCATCTGCCAGCCGGTCCCGTCAGGGCAACGACCGGCCTGATCCCGTGTATTTTGACATGGCCATGCCGCTGAGCGAAGGCGGTTTCTGGAAGGGGCAGTCCCTGCCGCCGATCGCCGCCGTCCGCGACCCCGAGGCGATCTGCTGCCCCGGCGCAGGCGGGTCCATCGCCTGGGCCGACCGCAAGAACCGGCTTGCGGTAGCGATCTGCCACAACCGGATGCTGAACCTACGGGGAAGCCTCGATCATCCGCTGGTCGAGGTCGCCGACGCGATCCGGGAAACACTGGGTCATAGCAAGGGAAACTAGCCATGCAGAAACATGTATTCATCGTCTATACGAATGCGGTCGAAGGTCGGGACGACGCCTATAACGACTGGTATGACAATCAGCACCTCAAGGATGTGCTGGCCATCCCCGGCATCGTCGCCGCGCAACGCTTCGCGCTAAGCGACAAGCAACGGCTCGACCCGCCCTATCCTTGGAAATACGCCGCGATCTACGAGATCGAGACGGACGATCTGGACAGCGTCATCGGGCCCCTGAAGGACTGGATCGGAACCGACAGGATGCCACGTTCCGACGCGATGGATCAGCACCGGGAAGCATATTTCTTCCACCCCATAACCGAGCGGAAGACCCAGTGAGCAAATGATATGACGCCCTGATGCGGGCGCTTGATACGCCGCACATGCATCCGGAACCGTCCGTTTGCCACTCCTGTCAATCCGGGAAGGCGGGGTCAGATCATCCGGTCGGCGTCGGCGTCGGCGGATAGGGCAAGTCTTCGTCTGCCTTGCTTCAGGCCGCGACGCCCTTCTGGTCGATGGCACCGAAACCGGATGGCTCTGCGGCATCGAACATCTCGATCCTAACGGTATCGCCCGGTTCCATGCACCGGGTGCTGGGGGTGCCGGTTTCGATGGTCTCGATCATCCGCGCCTCGGCCAGGCAGGACGATCCGACCTCTTTGTAGTTGTTGTTCGACACAGTGCCAGACCCGACGATGGTGCCAGCCACATCTCATGGCGGGGCGAGATGTCGTTGCTCAGCGGGACCGACTGATATTCCCCGGGGCTGCCTCGGCCGTCAAACCTATTGGCACGTCATCGGCAATGGCCGTTATTGGCCTTTGGGCCGCGGACGTGAGATAACGGTTCTCCACCAAAGCAGCGCAAGTCCATTACAACCGTTCGGCCGTTCTCCGACCCGCGATGGCCGCGTCGCGGGCGATGGATGAACTGTCTCCGCAATAGCCCGTAGGGTCGAGCGCCTCGGCGATCTGGGCGTCGCTGAGATGGGCGAGAACCGTACTGTCATTCCGGAGTGCGTCAGCGACACTGCACTGTTCCTCAGAGTGGTTCTCTATCGCATGATGGACCAGATCGTGGGCCTCTGCGCGACCGATCATCGGGGCCAGCATCATCATCAGCCGTTCCGTGGCGATGGCGCCGCCAGTCAGGTTGGCGTTGCGCGCCATGACCGGCGCATTCACTTCGATGCGGGCGATCAGCCCTTCAAACCGCCGCGCCATGTCCCAGGCCAGCGGGATCGCGCGATCCAGGATCGAGCCCAGAAGCTGGTTCGTGGCCGAGTCGCCTTCGTGGCTTGACCGACCCGTTTCCATGGCGGGAGCGGCAAGGCCACGCAGTTCGGCCGTGTCGGCCAGAACCCGAACCACGTATTTCGGGTTGATCTTGTGCGGCATCGTAGAGGACCCGACCGTACCATGATCGAGCCGCTCGGAGATCTCGCCTATCTCCTGTGTCATGAGCAGGTAGAGTTCCGATGCGATGCGTTCCACCGTCATTGCCAGAAGCGACAGTTGGACGACATAGTCAGCGAAAAGATCGTTGTTGGTCCGTCCGGGCACAAGCAGTTCGCGCAGACCAAGACGGGCCGCTAGCCGACGATTGAGTTCGCGCCCCTCGGCGCCGAAGGCATGCATCGCTCCGACCGCTCCGCCGAACGGCAAGGCAAAAAGGCGTCGGGCCCCGCCATCCAGCCTGTCGACCGACCGGGTCAGTTCTTCGATCCAGCCGGCAACCTTGAAACCGAAGGTGATGGGCAGCGCATGCTGGCGATTGGTCCGGCCCGCCATGAGCGTGTCTGCATGTGTATCGGCCAGATCCGAAAACCGGGTCAGGACCCCGGCCAGCGCCTTGCGGATTTCGCGATCGGCCTCGCGGACCAGAAGGATGCGCCCGGTCTGCATCACGTTTTGCGTCGTTGCGCCCCAGTGAACATAGGCTCCCGCCTCGCCTGCCGTGCGCGCCAGCAGGCGGGTGAGCGACAGGATCGGGGCATGCGTGACCCGGATGTCGGCCTCCAGCGCCTCGATACCGATCACATCAAGCCGTGCTGCGTCGCGGATGCCCTGAGCGGCGGATTCAGGTATGACCCCCATTTCGGCCTGAACTTCGGCAAGCGCGGCCTCTACGTCCAGCCAGGACTGCCAGAGGGTTTCGCGGGCGAACAGGGTGCCTGGCGTCAGGGCCGGAATGTTCAGCATCATGGTCTTCCTTCGGAGGTCATGCGATTTCAAAGCGCGGGGCCGCCGCAAGCAATCGCGCCGTGTAGTCGCTGGTCGGGCGGGACAGCACCGCCGCCGCAGTGCCCTCCTCGACAATCCGACCGTCGCGCATGACGACGACGCGGTCGGCAGTCTGGTGCACCACGGCCATGTCATGCGTGATCAGCAGCAGGGTCAGGTTCATCCGTTCGCGCAGGTCGTCCAACAGGTCGAGGATCTGCGCCTGCACCGAGACATCGAGCGCCGAGGTCGGTTCGTCGCAGATCAGCGCCTCCGGGCCGGTGACGAGGGCGCGGGCGATGGCCACGCGCTGTCTCTGGCCACCCGAGAGCTGAGACGGATAGGTGTGGATCAGCCGTTCGGGCAGACGGACCCGTTCCATTGCCTCGCGCACCGCCGTCAGGTTGGCAGCGCGATCACGTTCGCCGCGCAGGACCAGCGGCCGGGCGATGATTTCGGACAGACGCCCCCGCGGATTGAGCGAGGTATAGGGATCCTGAAAGACCGGCTGGACAAAGGCCGCACGTTCCGTCGCCGGGATGTCGTGGATCGGGCGCCCGGTAATCAGGATATCGCCCGAGGTCGCCTGGTCGAGCCCCAGCAATATCCGCGCCAGGGTCGACTTGCCCGATCCGCTTTCTCCGATCAGCGCCAGGGTCTCGCCCCTCTTGACCGACAGCGACACGCCGTCCAGCGCCCGGATCTCGCGCTTCGGTCCGAACAGGCCCTTGCGCGTCGTGTAGACGCGGGCGACGATCACCTCGTCGGTCCTCGGCAAGGTCGGGGCGGGTCGACCGGGCGTCCCGTCCAGACGCGGCACGGCTGCCAGAAGCCTGCGGGTGTAGTCGTGCCGGGGATCGAACAGCACGTCCCGTGCCGTCCCCTGCTCCACGATCTCTCCGCCATACATCACCGCCACGCGGTCGGTGCGCTGCGCCACCACGGCCAGATCGTGGCTGATCAGGATCAGCCCCATCTGACGTTCGCGCCGCAGGTCATCCAGCAAGTCGAGGATCTGTGCCTGCACCGTCACGTCAAGCGCCGTGGTCGGTTCGTCCGCGATCAGCAGGTCGGGGTCGAGCATCAGGGTCATGGCGATCATGACCCTCTGGCGCTGGCCACCCGACATCTGGTGCGGGTATTGGTTCATCCGGCCTTCGGGGTCGGGAATGCCGACACGGTCCAGAAGGTCGATCGCCTTCTTGCGCGCCGCGGCGGAGGACAGCAGGCCGCGCGCCACCGCAGCTTCGGTCATCTGCCGCCCGATGGTGTAGACCGGGTTGAGCGAGGTCATCGGTTCCTGAAAGATCATGCCGATGCGCGGCCCCGCGATCGTCCGGGAGAATTCCACGTCCTCGAGTGCCGGCAGGTCCTGTCCGTCGTAGCTTAGCCGGATCGCGCTGTATTTGGCACTGCGCGGCAGCAACCGCATCAGGGCCAGGGCGGTCATCGACTTGCCCGACCCGCTTTCGCCGACGATCCCAAGGGCCTCGCCGCGATCCAGCGCCAGTGTCACGTCGCGCACGACATGAAGCGGTCCATCCGGCGAGCGTAGGGTAATTTTTAGGTGGTCGATATCCAGAAGCGTTGTCATTCATTGCGCCCTTCCGGCGAGGTGATGTCTCGCAGCCCGTCGCCCATTAGGTTGGCGCCTATGACAAGCAGGAAAAGGCAGATACCGGGCAAGATCACCAGCCAGGGCCGATAGAACATCGCCTGCTTGCCCTCGGCGATCATCAGACCCCAGGACGGGGTCGGCGCCGGTAGCCGATCTCGGCCTTGATGCCAGCCAGCTTGGCCAGACGCGCAACACGGTTCGGGCAGATGCTCTCGCCCTGATCGAGCAGGTCGTCATGCAGCTTGCGATAGCCATAAACCTTGCCGCTGTCGGACCAGGCTTGCCGGATCAACTCAGTCTGACGCCTGTCTTCCAAGGCCCGCCTGCTCAGCGGTGCCTTCAGCCAGGCGTAGAAGCCGCTCGGCTGGAGGCGCAGGCACCGGCACATCGCCCGCACCGAGAACTGTCCGCGATGCTCGGCCACGAACGCGTATCTCACTTTGCATCCCTGGCGAAATACGCGGTGGCCTTTTTTAGGATGTCGCGCTCCTCAGTCACC
>NZ_JAIMID010000029.1 GCF_019966535.1 Mesobacterium pallidum
GGCCGGCGGGACCGGCAACGACACCTACCGCTTTTCCGCCGGTTTCGGGCAGGACCGGATCAGCGATTACGACTACCAGGCGAGCGGCAGCGCCGATGCCAACGTCGTCGAATTCGACGCCACGCTCAGCGCCGCCGATTTCGTGGTCTACGAAGATGGCAGCTACCTGCGGCTGGCCTTTGCCGGCACGGCGGACTGGGTACGCATCCCCGTGCCGTCGCCGGGCTTCGAAGGCGAGGTCGACCCGGAGACGCCGGCGATCACGCAGGTCACCTTCCTGGGCGACGGCACCAGCTACACCTATGCCCAGCTCGAGGCGATGGCGGTCCCGCTGCCTGCTGGCCTGTTCCTCTTCGGTGACGTGGTCGATGACACGCTGACCGGCAGCACAGCGGCCGACAGGCTCGAGGGCCTTGGCGGCAATGACCTGCTGATCGGGCAGGGCGGCAACGACACGCTGCTGGGCGGACTTGGCCAAGACACGCTGACCATCGGCGGGGGCCGCGTGACGGCCGATGGCCAGGGCGGCGGCACCACCACCTACCGGGTGACCGGCGGGTTCGACAGCATCGACCTGGCGGCGGATTACAGCGGCGAGGTCAACGTGCTCGAACTGCCGGGCGTGGCCAGCACGGATGTCACCATCGGCTACGGGATCAGCTCGCGGCTCAGCATCGCCGAGACTGGTGGCGCGGGCCGCATCATCCTTGGCTCGGGCGCGGTGTCCGAGGTGCGGTTCTCGGACGTCACGCTCACGCTGGCAGACCTGTACCTGGCGGCCGATGCGACCGGGCGCACCGGGCTCGACCTCTTTGCCAGCTCGGGCACCGTGTCACTCGATGGCGGGGCGGGCGACGATTACCTGTCGGGCCGGTCGGGTAGCCAGGTGCTGCAGGGCTTTGGCGGCGCGGATTCGCTCAGCGGCTCGTCGGGCGACGACACGCTGGACGGCGGCGCCGGGCATGACACGCTGAACGGCGGCTCGGGCAACGACACCTATCTTTTCTCGACCGGGTTCGGCCACGACCTGCTGTATCTCGACGGGGGCAGCGACGCCTTCGACGTCATCGTCTTCGATGCCAGCGTGACGCCGGGCGACATCGGCGTGACCCAGGGGCCGGGCGGCTACGAGCTGTCCACGGATGGCGGGGCGAATACGCTGACGCTGTCGGGCGACAGAGGGCAGATCGCCGAGATCCGCTTTGCCGACGGCACCGTCTGGACCCCGGCGACGCTGGCCGCGCTGGCCGTGCCCGCGGGGCTTGACCAGACCGGGACGCAGGTGGCCGACACCCTGGCCGGCGGCGCGGGCAACGACGAGATCGCGGGCGGCTTCGGCGACGACCTGCTGTCCGGCGGCGACGGCAACGATTACATCTACGGCGGCGCCGGGCTCGACACGATCACCGGCGGGGCAGGGGACGATTACCTCGAGGATGACACGGGCGGCGCGGTCTACACTTTCGGCGCCGGCTTCGGACAGGACTACATCTGGAACCTGCGCGACCCGGGCAGCACCTCGGCCGTCGCGTTCGACGCCACCATCCTGCCCGCCGACGTGATCGTCGAAGAGCTGGGCGAGGGCGGCTCCTGGGCGCTGCGCATCGCCGGCACGGGCGACATGATCACCTTCGATCAATACACCAGTTCCTCCGGCGACGCATATGGCCTCGACGAGGTGCGTTTTGCCGATGGCACGACCTGGGACGCGGCCGAGCTGGCGGCGCGGCTGGTGTCGGTGCCGTGGCAGACCTCGATCTACGGGGACAACCCGCCGATGCCCGAGGGCGGGGCGGGTGACGACATCATCACCGGCAATTCCGACGCCAACCTGCTGGTCGGCAACGGCGGCAATGACACGCTGGACGCGGGGTCGGGCGACGACACGCTGGACGGCGGGGCGGGTGACGACAGCCTCGCGGGGGGCAACGGGCAGAACAGCTACCTCTTTTCGGCCGGGTTCGGGCAGGACACCCTCTACGATTACGGCTACGACAGCGAGATCGTCTTTGACGCGACGCTGGCGCCCGCCGACATCCGGGTCGAGCAGGCGGGCAGCGACCTGATCCTGCATGTGATCGGCACCGAGGACCGGATCACCATTCTTTACGGTGCGACCTACAGCGATCTCGAGCAGGTCGTCTTTGACGACGGCACCACCTGGACCAAGGCCGAGATGATCGCGGCCGTGGTGGCGGGCACGGGCGTGGTCGTCGCCAGTTCGGAGGCGGCGGACACGATCACCGGCACCCCCGGGGCCGACAGCCTCGACGGCATGGGCGGCGGCGACAGCATCGACGGGCTGGCGGGCGATGACACCCTTGTCGGCGGCACCGGGGCGGACACCGTCACGGGCGGTACCGGCGACGACCTGCTGACCGACGAAGGCGGCGACGACACCTACCTTTATGCCCTTGGCGACGGCAGCGACCGGATCGAGGACGCGGGCGGTATCGACCGGCTGGCCTTTGGCCCGGGCATCGCGCCCGCGGACGTGACCGTGACCCAGATCGGCGGCACCGACATCCTGCTGCGCATCGGCACCGACACGCAGGACCGCATCACCATCGCGGGCGCCTGGGACGATCCCGCCCGCGCGATCGAGACCGTGGCTTTCGACGATGGCACGAGCTGGAGCCACGCCGACCTTGTCGCGCTGGCCCTTTCGGGCAGCGCCGGGCCGGAGGTGCAGATCGGCTCGGCCCTTGCCGATACCGTGGACGGCCTGGGCGGCGACGACCGGATCGAGGGCCGCGCGGGCGACGACAGCCTGCTGGGCGGCTCCGGGTCCGACACGCTTTCTGGCGGCGACGGGGCCGATACGCTGGTCGGCGGCACTGGCGGCGACACGCTGGACGGCGGCGCGGGCGACGATGTCTACCGCTTCGGCCTGGGCGAGGGGTCGGACACGATCACCGACGGCGGCGGCCTCGACCGGGTCGAGATGGCGGCGGGGCTGCTGCCCGGCTCCCTCGCGGTCACGGCGCTGAACGGCACCGACATCGTGCTGCGCGTCACCGGCAGCGAGGACCGGCTGGTCCTTGCGGGCGCGCTGGACGATGTGGCGCGCGAGATCGAGGAGATCCGCTTTGCCGATGGCACCAGCTGGAGCCACGCGGACCTGCTGGCCCGGATCCCTGCCGAGACGGACAAGACCGTCGCAGGCACAACCGGCGATGACAGCCTCGCGCCCGGCGCGGGCGATGACACGGTCGATGCGCTGGACGGTGCGGACCTGGTCGACGGCGGCGCGGGTCATGACCTGCTGGAGGGCGGGCTCGGCAACGACACCGTCACCGGCGGTCAGGGCAACGATGCGCTCACCGATGCGGGGGGCGACGACCTTTACCATTTCGCGCGCGGCGACGGTCAGGACAGGCTCACCGATCTTAGCGGCCTGGACGCGATCCAGCTGGGCGCGGGGATCGCGCCCGCTGACCTTTGGGTGGTGCAGGACCCGGCGGGTACCGGGCTGATCCTGCGCTTTGCCGGGACCGAGGACCGCATCCACCTGGCCGGCGCGCTGGCCGACAGCGCGCTTGCCATCGAAGAGCTGCGGTTCGACGGCGGCGCGGTGCTGACCTTTGCCGAACTGGTGGCGCTGAGCCAGCAGCCGACCGAGGGCTCGGAAACGATCACCGGGACCGCCAGCGACGACGCGCTTTACGGCGCGGGCGGCGACGATTCCCTCGACAGCGGCGGCGGCGACAGCGCGCTTTATGGCGAGGGCGGGTCGGACACGCTGACCGGCCGCGACGGCAACGACACGCTGGACGGCGGCGCCGGGACCGACAGCCTGATGGGCGGGCTGGGCGATGACGCCTATGTCTTCGGCCTCGGGTCCGGGCAGGACACGATCACCGACACCGGCGGCCTTGACCGGGTGGAATTCGGCGCGGGCGTGGAGGCCGCGCAGATCACCGTGCGCAAGACCGGAACCGGAGTCGAATTGCGCCTTGCGGATGGCCCCGACCGCCTGACCATCGCCGATTTCCCGAACGGCGCCGGCACGATCGAGACGCTGCTCTTTGCCGATGGCAGCAGCTGGGACGCGGCCGAACTGCTGCGCCGCGCGACGGCCGGGACGGCGGGCGACGACAGCTATGCGGGAAGCGCCGGCGACGACGTGCTGGTGGGCCTCGCGGGCGACGACACGCTGGACGGGCTGGCCGGCAACGACCTGCTCGACGGCGGCGCGGATGACGATGTGCTTTCCGGCGGCGCCGGGGCGGATACGCTCGATGGTGGTGCGGGCGAGGATACGGCCAGCGGCGGCACGGGCGGCGACCTGTATGTCTTTGCGGCCGGCGACGGCATCCTGCTGATCGACGACCAGGGCGATGGCACGGACGACACGTTGCGGATCGAGGGCTATGCGCTGGACGCCCTGCGCTTTGCCAAGACCGGGACGGATGGCGCCGACCTGACCATCCGCTTTGCCGGCAGCACCGACCGCATCGTGGTGACCGGCGCCTTTGCCGGTACCGCGGGCGCCATCGAGACGCTGCTGCTGGCCGACAGCCTTGCCACGCTGACCCTTGCCGAGATCGAGGCGCGGGTGCAGCCCGACATCGGCATCGACGGCAGCGCGCTTTACGGCGACGAGACCGCCAACACGCTCACCGGCACCGCTTTGGGAGACTACCTGAGCGGCGGCGCCGGGGCGGATACCCTGACCGGCGGGGACGGGGACGACATCTTTGGCGACATTGCCGCCGATGACGCGGTCGACCAGATGACCGGCGGCGCCGGGCGCGACACCTATCGCTACCTGCCCAGCTTCGACATCGCGGCCGACGTGGCCGAAGACGTGATCACCGATTTCACGCCCGGCGATGCGGGCGACGTGATCCGGCTCAGCGCCTCGACCCCCAACCCCTTTGCCACCGGCCGGTTGCAGATCGTGCAGGACGGGGCCGACACCACGCTGATGCTGACCGGCGACGACGGCACGGCGCGGTCGATCCTGCGGCTTTCGGGCGTGGACGCGGGCCTGCTGACCCCCGCCAACTTCGGCGGGGTCTCGCTGACGCGCGACAGCTCGGGCCTCAGCGACAGCGACGATCCGACCGAGGCCGGCGGCGGCCCGCTGGGCGACCTGGTCTACGGCAATGGCGGGGCCGACACGATCAACGGCTACGGCGGCAACGACACGCTGGCCGGCGGCGCGGACGGCGATCAGGTCAACGGCGGCTTTGGCGACGATTCGGTCGCGGGCGAGGCCGGGCATGACGCGCTGACCGGCGGTGCCGGCAACGACATCCTCTCGGGCGGCGCAGGCGATGACACGCTGACGGGCGGCGACGAGGATGCCGAGTTCGCGGGCAACGACATCTTCGACGGGGGCCTCGGCGACGATCTGCTGCAGGGCGGGGCCGAGAACGACATCTACGTCCTTGGCGCCAACGATGGCCGGGACACGATCACCGATGCGGGTGGCACGGACCGCATCGCATTCGACGCCAGCGTGGCGCCGGGCGACGTCACGGTGGTGCAGATCGGAGACGAGCTGGAGCTGCGCGTCGCGGGCGGGACGACCCGCGTGCGGCTGGCCGGCGCGGTGATCGAAGAGATCGCCTTTGACGGTGGCACGACCTGGGACTGGGCCGAGGTGCTGACCCGCGCGATGGGCGCGACGGAAGGCGACGACGCGCTCGCGATCCTGGCGGGGCAGAGCCTTGACGGGCTCGGCGGCAACGACACGCTGACCGGCAGCGACCTGGCGGACACGATCACCGGCGGGACAGGCGACGATGTGCTGCGCGGCGGTCTGGGCGATGACGTCTACCGCTTCGCGGCCGGTTTCGGCCAGGACGCGATCGACGACCGGGACGGGCTCAACGTGATCGAGCTGGGCGCGGGCATCGCGCCCGCCGACGTGGCCCTGGTGCGCGGGCAAAAGACCGTCATCCTCGAGGTGCTGGGCACCGGCGACCGCATCGACCTCGGTTGGGACGCCGACCCGGCCATGGCGATCCGCGAAGTGCGCTTTGACGGCGGCACGGTCTGGACGGCGGCGACGCTGGTCGGCATGGCGCTGGCCGCGACGGCGGGCGACGACGTGATCCACGGCACGGACGGGGCCGAGACCCTGACCGGCGGCGCGGGCGATGACCGGCTGATCGGTGACGATGGCGCGGACGATCTGACCGGCGGCACCGGCGTCGACCTGTTGGAAGGCGGGCTTGGCGACGACACCTACCGCTTTGCCCTCGGCGACGACCAGGACCGGATCGCGGACGGTGGCGGCAGCGACGTGCTGGTGCTTGGCCCCGGCATCACCGAGGCCGACATCCGCGTCGCGCAATCGAGCGACGGCAGCGCGATGATCCTCGCCATCGGCGCGGACGGCGACCGCATCCGCATCGACGACATGCTGGGCGCGGGCCGGATCGAGACGATCCGCTTCGACAGCGGCACCGAATGGGGCATGGCCGACCTGCTGGCCCGTGTGCCCACTGCGCTCGACGATCACATCTTCGGCGACGAGACCGACAACCCGCTGACCGGGGGCCTGGGCGACGACCGCATCTCGGGCGGAGCGGGCGATGACACCTACACCTTCGCGGCCGGCGACGGGCGCGACATCATCCGCGACGGGGCGTCCTCGGGCGCGGACCGGCTGGTCATCAGCGGCTACGCGCTGTCCGAGATCCGGTTCGCGCAGCTCGGGACCGACAGCACCGACCTTGCCATCCAGTTCGACGGCAGCGACGACCAGATCCTGATCGCAGGCGGGCTCGACACCCGGGGGCGCGGGATCGAGACGGTCGAGATCGCGGATGACGGCGTGAGCCTGACGATCGCGGACATCACGGCGCGGCTGGTCGCGGCGCAGGCCAGCGACGGCGCCGACACGGTGCTGGGCAGCGACAGCGACGACACGCTGGCGGGCGGTCCGGGCGACGACCTGCTGATCGGCCAGCGCGGCAACGACGTGTTCGACTACGCCAGCGGCGACGGCGACGACCGGATCGAGGCGCTGGAGGGCGGCGCGAACGAGGTGCGCCTGCTCGACTACCTGCCCGAGGACGTGGTGCTCGCCGTGCGCGCCGGGCCGACCAGCGACGATTTCACCATCGGCTTTGCCACCAACGGTGACCGTCTGGTGCTGGTCGGCGCGCTGGGGTCCGGCAACGCGGGGAGCACGACGCTGCAGGTCCGCTTTGCCGACGACACCGTCTGGGGTCGGGCCGAGATGCGCGCCCGTGCGCTTCAGGACATCGAGACCGGTTTCGACGATTCAATCTTCGGCTTCGACGGGGACGACCTGATCGACTTCGGCGCTGGCGACGACTGGGCCGACGGGCGCGGCGGGGCCGATGGCTATACCTTCTCGGTCGGAGACGGGCAGGACCGGATCAAGGACAGCGGCACCGCGACCACCGACCTCGACGTCGTTTCGTTCGTCGGGTTCGACCCGGCGCAGGCCACGGTCAGCCGCCTGTTCCGCGGCAGCGAGACGGTGCTGATCGAGTTCGTGGACCAGCCCGGCGACAGCCTGATGGTGATCGACGCGCTGTCCAGCGGCGGCACCTCGGTCGAGGAATACCGCTTTGACGACGGCACCAGCTGGACCCGCGCCGACCTGCTGACGCTTTTGGACAACAACGCGCCGGTCGCCAATGACGACGGCTATTTCTCGGTCGTGACGGGGCAGGAGCTGGCGATCTCGCTGAACGACCTCTTGGCCAACGATTTCGACGCGGACGACGACGCGCTGACGGTCACGCTGGTCGACGGCAGCCCGGACGGCACGGCGACGCTGGTGGGCGACGGCACGCTGCGGTTCACCTCGGTCACCGATTTCACCGGCACCACGACGATCCGCTACCGCATCACCGACGGCCGCAACGCCTTTGACGAAGCGGTCATCAACGTGAACGTGCGGCCCGTGGCTGAGGCGCTGGACGACACCGGGTTCACGGTGGACGAGGACGATTACCTTGTCATCCGGGCCGAGCGGCTGCTGTCGAACGACGTGGACGGCGACCGGATGATCGTCGGCCAGGTGCTGGACGCGGTGGGCGGCACGGTCGCGCTGACCACGGATGGCAACATCGGCTTTACCCCCGACGCCGATTACAACGGCCCGGCGCAGTTCACCTATGCCGCCAACACGCCCGAAGGCGGGCGGGCCGAGGCCATCGTCCATATCGACGTGCTGCCGGTGAACGACGACCCGACGGGGGTGAACGATGGCGGCTTCACGGTCGACGAGAACGCGTCCACCCTGATCGACCCGGCCGCACTGCTGGCAAACGATAGTGACATCGATGGCGACACGCTGGTACTGCAGTCGGTGCAAAGCTCGGCCGACCTGCTGGTCACGATCAACGGCGACGGCCAGATCGTGGTCACCCCGCGCGCCGATTTCTTCGGCACGGCGAGCTTTGGCTACACGGTCGCCGACCCGTCGGGCGCGACCGACACGGCCACGGTCACGGTTACGGTCACCCCCGGCAACAGCGACCCCGAGGCGGTGGACGACCGCTTTGTCACCGAGGACATCGGCGACCCGATCCGCGAGGACAACCCGGTCGTCATCAGCCTGTCCCGGCTGATCGCCAACGACAGCGACCCGGACGGCGACACGCTGACGCTGGTCTCGGTCAGCGGCGCCAGCAACGGCCGCGCCACGCTGCTGGACAACCAGACCGTGCTGTTCGAACCGACGGCGAATTTCAACGGCGAGGCGGCGTTCACCTACACCATTTCGGACGGGCAGGGCGGCACGGCCTCGGCAACCGCGACGCTGGTCTACCAGCCGGTCAACGACCGGCCCGTGGCGCGCGACGACCATTACAGCGACAGCGAGCTGCCGATCCTGCGCGGCACCGAGGACGTCGTGATGACGATCCCGATCGCAGAGCTGCTCAAGAACGATTACGATGTCGAAGGCTTCTCGGTCACCTTCGAGAACGCGACCGGCGGCGTGAACGGCGACGTGGTGGTGGATGGCGACAACGTCGTCTTTACCCCCGATGCGGATTTCTGGGGCGAGGCCACGTTCGGCTATTCCATCACCGACCCCGAGGGGCTGGTCGATGGCGGGCTGGTGACGATGTATTTCGAGGCGGTGGGCGATGCCCCGCCCGAGCCCGAGAGCGACCAGATCCTGATCCCCGAGGACATCCCGACCGTGATCCGTCTGGACACGCTGCTGGGCAACGATTTCGACATTGACGGCGATACGCTCGAGATCATCGGCTGGCGGCCGCTGAACGGGCTGGGCGATGTCTTTACCTTCGGAGCCGCGGCCGCCGGGCCGATGAACGGCACGATCGAGGTGAATGCCGACGGCGATTACCTCTTTACCCCGTTCATCGACGCCACCTTCTCGTCCGGCTTCGTCTACATCGTCAGCGACAATGCCGAGGGGACGGCCGAGGCCTTTGTCGACATCGTCATCCTGCCGTCGAACGACGACCCGACCGTGGTGGACGACCCGGGTTTCGTCACGCCGCTGGATGTGCCGCTGGTGATCCGCGCGGCGGACCTGCTGTTCAACGATTACGACATCGAACAGGCCGACACCGATGGCGATGGCACCATCGACGTCGATCTCGACAACCCGGACCGGCCGCGCCCGACCTTCGTCGGAGTGGACGCCGTGCTCGACCCGGTCGAGCTGGCGCAGGGACGGCGGGTGCCGCTTGGCACCTTCGAGGAGGTGACCTTCCGCGGCGAGGAGTTCGTCGTGGCGCGGTTCGACGCGGGCTATTCCGGCCCGGTGGTGATCGAGTACCGGATCGCGGATGAGGAGGGGCTCGAGGACACCGGGTTCGCCACCGCGACGGTGGCCGATTTCTACGGGCAGGAGCTGGGTGGCACGCCGCTGGTGGATTACATCGAAGGCAACGCCCTGGACGAGACGATCCGCGGCTACCGGCTGGACGACTGGGTCCGGGCGCTTGGCGGCGATGACGTGATCGAGACCGGGACAGGCGACGACCTGATCGAGGCGGGCGCGGGCAACGACTGGATCGACGCGGGCGACGGCGGCGACGACATTCGCGGTGGCGCGGGGCAGGACACGGTCAGCTTTGCCGGGTCCAACGTCGGCGTGCGGGCGGACCTGTCGACGCTGATCGGGCAGGGCGGCTACGCGCAGGGCGATCTTTACTCGGGGATCGAGGCGCTGGACGGCACCGGCTGGAACGACACGCTGGGCGGTGACGACGGCGCCAACACGCTGTGGGGCCGGGACGGCGACGACCTGCTGGAAGGGCGCGGCGATGCCGACAGCCTTTACGGCGGGCTGGGCGACGACACGCTGGACGGCGGCGCGGGGGGCGACAGCCTTGGCGGTGGCGAAGGCATCGACACGGCGACCTATTTCTTCTCGGACGCGGGCGTGCAGGTCTCGCTGAGCGCGGGCACTGCCACGGGCGGATGGGCCACAGGCGATACGCTCGTGAGCATCGAGAACCTCGACGGGTCCGAGTTTGCCGACACGCTGGAAGGCGACGGCGGGGCCAACGCGCTTTACGGCGACCGGGGCGACGACACGCTGACCGGCCTTGCAGGGGACGACAGGCTGCAGGGCGGGCGCGGGGCCGACCGAATCGACGGCGGCGCGGGCATCGACACGGCGGTCTACACCCTGTCGAGCGCGGGCATCGTCATCGACCTTGCCGCCGGCACCGCCTCGGGCGGGGACGCGATGGGCGATGTGCTGGTGGGCATCGAGATCATCGAGGCGAGCTACCACGACGACGCCTTGCTGGGCGACAGCGGCGACAACCGCTTCCGCGGCAGCCGGGGCGCCGACCTGATGGACGGGCGCGGCGGCTTTGACACCGCCGACTATGCCAACGCGGACGAGGCGGTCGCGGTGAACCTGGCCACCGGCATGGGGCTGGCGGGCGAGGCGTCGGGCGATACGCTCATCTCGATCGAGGCACTGATCGGGTCGGTCCATGCCGACACCTTCACCGGCTCGGACGGCGCGGATGTGCTGGACGGCCGGTTCGGCGACGACCTCTTGCGCGGCGGCTTCGGGTCCGACGATTACCTCTTTGGCTTCGACGGCAGCGCCGACCGGATCGAAGAGCAGGGCGATGCCATCGACATCGACCGGCTGGTCATCGACTCCGCGCTGGCGCCCAAGGACCTGTCGCTGCTGCGCATCGGCGACGACCTGTTCGTCGAGCTCGAACGCGGCGACGGCTACCTGATCGACACCGTGACCGTTGCGGGCCATTTCCTTGGCACCGAGACCGGGATCGAAGAGATCGTCTTTGCCGACGGCACCACCTGGGACCGGGCCGAGATGGCGGCCCGCCTGCGCGACGGCCGGTTCAACGCGCAGGACGACATCTTCCGCCTTGGCATCGAGGACGAGATCGCGGTGATCGACCCCGCGACCCTCGTGCTGAACGACGCCGAAAGCGGCACCGACGCGCTGGAGCTGGTGTCCGTCCAGGCGGCGCAATTCGGCAGCGTATGGATCAACGGAGACGGCATGATCGAGTTCCTGGGCGACCAGGACCATAACGGCGACGCCTTCTTTGCCTATACCGTGCGCGACGCGCTGGGGCGCGAGTCGACCGCGCGGGTCGAGGTCAACCTGATGCCGGTCAACGACGCACCCGTGGCGGTGGACGATCCGCTGCAATACGGGGTCGAGGACCAGCCGCTGCGCATCCGCATCGAGACCCTGCTGGCCAACGATTACGACGTGGACGGCGATGCGGCGATGGAAGGGCTGCGCATCGTCTCGGCCCAGCCGCTGACCGGCAGTGACGGCAGCCCGCTGCGGCCCTACAAGCATCCCGATTACGATGGAGAGGCGACCGACGCGACTTGGTCCAAGGACGGCCAGTACATCGAGTTCCTGTCGCGGCCCGATTACTTTGGCTTCGCCGGCTTCACCTACGTGCTCGAGGACAACGACGGCGCGCAATCCACCGCCGATGTCGAGATCTACTTTGCCCCGGTCAACGACGCGCCCCGGATCACCGAACGCGCCGTGTCGTCGAAGCTGGAAGAGACGACGATCTTCACCGTCTCGCAGATGATGGCCAAGGTCTACGACGTCGAAGGCGATGCCTTCGAGTTCGTCGGCCTGCATATCGGCGCCGATGGCAATGCCAGCGCCAACGGGATCGAGGTGTTCGACCCCGACACCGGCATCATCGCGTTCACGCCCGAGGCGCTTGGCGCGGCCTCGATCAGCTTTGACGTGATCGACGCGCGCGGCGCCGAGGCGGTGCTGGCGTTCAACATCAACGTCCGGCCGCAGAACCTTGGTCCGAACGCACGCGACGACTACGGCCTGCGCGCGCTCGAGGACGAGGTGATCCTGATCGACCCGGCGCTGCTGCTGGCAAACGACACCGACCCGGACGACGACCCGATCAGCTTTGTCGAGGTCTACCGGTTCGCCGAGAACGGCAAGGTCATCGTCAACGGCGACGGCATGATCGAATTCGCGGTGAAATCCGATTTCAACGGCACGGCGAGCTTCGAATACACCATCACCGACGGCCGCGGCGGCTATGACAGCGCGACGGCCCATATCACAGTGTTGCCGGTCAACAACGGCCCCGAGCTGCGCAACGACGTGGTCTTCGGCATCGAGGACGGGCCGCAATACGTGATCCCGGCCGAGGCCTTCGGCAATGACCGCGACCTCGACGGCGACGTGATCTTCTTTGACGGCACCAACGTGCTGGGGACGTTGCAGAACCGCTACCTCGCGTCCGATTTCACCATCGAGGCGAAGGCCGCCAATAACACCGAGTTGCCAGATTGGCTGAGCTTCGATCTGGATACGTTGACGTTCAGCGGGGTCTTCCCCGAGGGCGGCGATCCGGTCGAGGTGGCGGTCTTCGTGTCGGACCCGTCGAACGGCGCGGTGCATCCGTTCCGGTTCACCTTCAGCGAAAGCCGCGCCACCGACCTCGCCGCCGGCCTCTCGGTCGAAGAGGCGGTGCTGGGCGGGTTCGAGCTGCGCGATGCCTTCGCCGTTACGCTGGACGCCGACGGCGACGGGGTGGCGAGCTTCGACATCTCGGCCGGGGCCTTCGACGCCACGGTGATCGGCGGGCGGCCGCTGCCGTCCTGGCTGCGCTTTGACGCCGACACCCGCAGCTTCGCGCTGACCGCGTTCGAGGCGGACGACCCGGATCTTGTCCGCGTGCAGGTGGTCTACACGCCGGATCCCAAGCCCGACCTGCCCGAAGACCAGTATTATTCGACCGAACGTGGCTTCACGCTGGAATTCGTGCTCGACCCCGCCGCGCCGGACCTCGCGGCGATCAACGCGCTGCTGGCGGGCGATCCCGGCCTCGAGGCGGCGGGGCTCTTCGGGCTCGACCTGAACGATGCGGCCAGCCTGACGGCGCTGCGCGAAAGCCAGGCGCCGCTCGACAGCTGGCTGACCTTCGACCCCGAAACGCTGAGTTTCACCGGCACGCCGCCGTCGCATTACGTCGGCGCGGTCCCGGTGCGGATCGACGTGGCGGCGGGCGGGGGCCTGCCCGACATGTCGATCATCACCGAGGTGGTGGTGGACGAGATCATCCAGGTCCACTCCGACACGGCCGGGTTCCAGGCCATCGACGTGCCGAACCGGATCGACGTTGTCACGCCGGACGATTTCAACGGCTCGGTGGTCTTCACCTACGACGCCAACGACGAAAAGGGCGGCACCTCGGACGAACCGGCGATCATCGTCTTCAACGTCACGCCCGAACGCGAGGCGCCGGTGGCGAATGGCGACCGGGTGGACCTCTTCGAAAACGGATCGGTCACCTTTGCCGTGGCGGACCTGCTGGCGAACGACCGCGACGATGACGGCGATGCCCTGCGCGTCACCGGCTTTGGCGACCCGGCCAACGGCGCGATCAGCGTGCTCGAGGCGCAGGTCGCGGCCGTGCCGCTGATCTCGCTTACCCCGCTGCCCGGCGGCAGCTGGACGGCTGAACTGGAGGACGGCAGCCCGCTGCCCGACTGGATGCGCGTCGATGCCGCCACCGGGCACCTCGGCGCCTCGGTGCCGCTGGACGTGAGGGCCGACTACGCCATCCGCTTCATCAACACCGACGGCACGACGACCAATTCCGCGGTCGAGAGCTTGGCCTTCGACGGCAATGACGGCGCCATGGTCACCTACCTGCCGCTGACCGGTTTCGCGGGCGAGGACGTGCTGTCCTACACCCTGACCGACGATGCCGAGGGGCCGGTCGAGGGTATCGTGACGCTCGACGTCGCCTCGCTGCTCGATCCGCCGGTGGCGGTGACCGACAAGCTGAACGTCTACGAGGACGGCACACTGGTGATCGACCCGGCCACGCTGCTGGCCAACGATTACGACGTGGACGGCGACAGCATCCGGTTCATCGGCGTCGAGGGGGCCGAGAACGGCAGTGTCAGTTTCGACGGGACGCAGATCACCTTTACCCCGACGCCCGATTTCGCGGGCAAGGCGCAGTTCCTCTACCGCGTGACCGACGACACCCATGGCGAAAGCACGGGCCTGGTCGATCTGACCGTGATCAGCACCAATGTCGCCCCCGAGGCGGTGACAGATGTGTTCGCCACGGTCGAGGATGTGCCCTTCGAGTTCACCATCGCCGACCTGCTGGCCAACGACACCGACCTTGACGGGGACGCGATCAGCTTTGTCTCGCTGCAATCCTCGGCGAACGGCGGGCGGATCATCGAGCTGCCGGATGGCCGCTACCAGTTCGTGCCGGACGAAAACGTCAACGGGCCGCTCAATTTCTCCTACCAGATCACCGACGGGCGGCTGCGCGACACGGGCACGATCACTTTCGACATCGAAGCGGTCAACGACGCGCCCATCGGCAACACCGACGGGCATTTCATCGGCCAGCAGGACCAGCCCTTCGTGATCGACTTTGCCGACCTGCTGTTCAACGACCGCGACGTCGAAGGCGATGCCTTTTCCATCGTCGAGGTGTTCGACGGCGACAACGGCACGGTCTGGCGCGACGGCGACACGGCAGTGTTCCAGGGCCGCGCCGGGTATTTCGGCGACGGCGGCTTCCACTACCGACTGACCGACGAACATGGCGCGACCTCGACCGGCTATGCCACGGTGCTGGTGCTGCCGCTCTTCGACGTGCCGGTGGCCGTGTCGGACAGCGGTTTCGAGATGCTCGAGGACAGTTTCATCGACATCGATCCGGCCGTGCTGATGGCGAATGACGACATCCCGCTGGGGTCCGAGGTGACCTTCCTCGGCCTCACCGGGCCGGGCGTGGAAGAGCTGGAGAGCGGTCTCTGGCGCGTGACGGCGGCGCCCGATTTCTTCGGCACGCTGACGCTGCGCTACGCGCTGACCAACGAGACGGGCTTCGAGGTGCCGACCACGGTGCGGATCGAGGTGCTGCCGCTTTCGGATGCGCCGGTGGCGGTGGACGACAGCTTTGCGATGACCGAGGACGTGCCGCTGGTGCTGTTCACCACGGCGCTGACGGGCAACGATTACGACGTGGACCGGCAGGCGGTGACGCTGACGCGGGTGCTGGATGCCGAGCATGTCGGGGTCGCGCTGACCGGGGACGGGCAGGTCATCGTCACGCCCGATGCCGATTTCGCCGGCGCCGCCTGGTTTGAGTACGAGCTGACGGATTCCACCGGCATCGCCACCACGGGCCGGGTGGACCTGGCCATCGCCGCGGTGAACGACGCGCCGGTGATCGCGGCGCCAGGCCTGCTCTCGGGGGTCGAAGACACGGCCCTGGCGATCACCCTGCCGGCGGGCACCTTCAGCGACGCCGATGGCGACGCGCTGGTGCGCGAGCTGCGCGGGGCGGGCGGCACCACGCTGCCCGAGTGGCTGACCTTCGACCCCGAGACGCTGGCGGTCTCGGGCACCCCGCCGCAGGATTTCTTCGGCGACATCGCGCTCGAGCTTGCGGCTTATGACGGGCGGCTCGAGACGGTCGAGGGCGTGGTGCTGCGTATCGCACCGGTGAATGACGCGCCGGTGATCGCGGAAACGGCCTCTGTCGCCGTGGCCGAGAACTCGGTGTCGGCCGTCACGGTGGCGGGCATGGACGTGGACGGCGACACGCTGGCCTATGCCATCGCCGGCGGGGCGGATCGCGCGCTGTTTGCGATCAACGCCGCGACCGGCGCGTTGGTCTTCGTCAACGCGCCGGACTTCGAGGCGCCTCGGGACGCGGATGGCGACAATGTCTACGGCGTCACCGTTTCGGTCAGCGACGGGTTCGAGACGGTCACGCAGGACCTGAGCGTCACCGTGACGGACGTGGCAGAGGCGGTCACCATCACCGGCACGGCGGGCGCCGACCTGATCGGCCCGCGCGGCGTGCCGGACGGGCAACCCGAGGTCACGGACCTGGGCGACACGCTCTACGGTCTCGACGGCGACGACACGCTCAGCGGCGGGCGCGGCGGGGACGAGATGCACGGCGGCGCCGGCGACGACATCTACCGCGTCACCGACGCGGGCGAAGTGGTGGTCGAGCTGGCGGACGAAGGCTTCGACGTCATGCGCGGCTGGCGCAGCGACATCCTCCTGTCCGATCATGTCGAACGCGGGGTTCTGGGCGGCAGCCTGGGCCTGTCGGTCCTCGGCAATGACGGCGACAACGCGCTCAAGGGCAACGACGGCGCCAACCTGATGCAGGGCGAGGCGGGCGACGACCGCGCTTTCGGCAATGGCGGCAACGACACGATCCTGGGCGGGGCCGGCAATGACACGCTGGGCGGCGGCGATGGCGATGACAGCATCGGCACGGGCGACGGCGACGACCTGGCCTGGGGCGGTGCGGGCAACGACACCCTGTTTGGCGCGGGCGGCAACGACGTGATCTACGGCGGCGGCGGTCAGAACCGGATCTACGGCGGCGCCGGCAGTGACACGATCTACGGCACCCATGGCGCCGACACGATCAGCGGCGGGGCGGATGCCGATACCTTCCGGTTCAACGCCGCCGTGCTGGCCGAGGACACGGTGCATGGCAACACCATCACCGATTTCAGCCAGGCCGAGGGCGACGTGATCCTGCTCAACGCCGGCGCGGATACCTTTGCCTTTGTCGGCAGCGCCGGGTTCTCGGGCTCCGGGCCCGAGCTGCGGTTCGAGATCGACGGAACCGACACGCTGGTCCTGGGCGATCTCGACGGCGACGGGGTGACCGATTTCCGCCTGGTGCTGACCGGCACCCTGGCGCTGAGCGCGGGCGATTTCGGGCTGTAACCCGGCCCGGCGCAGGGTCACGAAAAAAGGCCGGGGGATCGCCCCCGGCCTGTGCCGTTCCTTCGCGCGGCGACCTTACTGCACGGTCGCGCCGTCCGGGGCACTCTCGGTGCCGGGGGCGCGGCGGGCGCCCATCTTTTCCAGGACCTCGGCATCGACCAGCCGGGTGATCAGCGGGTGCAGCCGCATTTCGCCATCCTTCACCACCTGGCGGAAGTTGGCGATCACCGTGGCCGTGGTGGCCCGGTCCTGCGCGATCACGTCCAGCAACCAGTGGATCTTGCCGCTGTTCCATTCATCGCTTTTCAGCCGCACCGGAAAGACACCGTTGGCGATCTGCTCGCGGATGCGGGCGTCGACCTCTTCGCTGACGCTGGCCCAGATGGCGAACCCGGCCATGTCGGCGGCGGCCGGGTTGTCCTTTTTCGTCGGGTAGGCGATGGCCAGCCGGTCGTGCAGCATGGGGTCCAGTACGAGGTGCTGCAAATCCGCCAGCATCTGCGTGCGGTAACGCGGCATCATCATCATCGCCATGACGGCCTTGCCGAAATTCTCGCGCAGGGCCGACCGCAGGGTGGCGATCTTTTTCGCGACCTCGGGGTCGATCTGCGGGGTCTCGGGGGCCTCGGTCCTGGGGGCGTCGGTCATCAATCTCTCCTGCCGGTCAAATGGGTTTGGGGGCGCGGGGCCGGCCCACAATCTGCCAGACATGTCTAGCGAAGCGGGCGCGCGATGGCAAAGATCCTGTCGCCGCCCAAAGATCCGCTAATCCGAGTTATGTTGCCGCGAAGTCACCCCCGCCGCGCCGTAACCTGTTGGCAACATGCGGCTTCCGGCCCGATGACAATTTGCGTCACGCCCTCGGAATTATTGGCGCGGTCCGGATTTTGTCATTAGAACCACGCCACGGCCGCGGGACGGGCCGCCGCGAAGCCACGTATTTCAGGGGTGGCGCGGGACTTTTGGGAAGGATTGGACATGCCGATTTCTTTGAGGGCCGAGGTCAACCTCGGCACGGTCGTGGGCTGGCTTGGCTTTGGCGTCGGGATCAACCCCGAGGTCGCGGAGCTGGCCGACGGGCGCATCGTCGCCGTCTGGCTCGATGCGGCAGCAGACAGCGATCCGGGCTATGCGCATTATGACGTCTGGGCCCGCATCCACGCCGCCGATGGCAGCAGCAGCGAAGCGGCGTTCCTGGTCAATGCCGACGTGGCGGGCGGGATGGGCCGCCCCATGGTCACGGCCACGGCCGATGGCGGTTTCGTCGTTGCCTGGGCGCAGCAGAACACCGACGGGACCGATTACAACAATTACCGCGCGCGGGCCTTCGATTCCGCCGGATCGCCCCGCACGGCGGACGACCTGATCGTCGGCATCGACACCGAGAACCCGTTCTCTCCGGTGCGGGACGCCACCTGGAACGACAACGACTACGGCCGCGTGCTGGGCCTGTCGAACGGGACCACGGTGCTGGCCTGGGAACAGGACGACGCCAACACCGTCTCGGGTCGCATCCTGTCGGCCGATGGCACGACCATGGGCGACGGCGTGCTGCTCCTGTCGCCCGGCGACCACTTCCTGCTGACCGAGCTCGCGACTGGCGACGTGCTGGTCTACGAGGGCACCAACGATGGAGTCCTCATGCGCCTGTCCGACGCCACGCTGACCGGCGCGCCGGCGGGCGTGCCCGGCGCCTCCGGGCCGGTGACGCTGGAGCATGACCTCGGCAACGACCGCGCGGCGGGCGTCGCCTTTGGCGCGCGCAGCCAGGCGGGCGAGTTCGACTTCATCCAGCCCCTGCCCGGCGGCGGCTTCGTGATGGCCTATGATTACGACGACGGCGCGTCGCGCCTGCGGGTGCATTGGTTCGATGCCGCCGGCGCCCCGGTGCGGCATGTCGATCTCGCCTATCCCGAGCAGGAGGACTACGATTTCGGCCGCGTCACGCCGCTGGCCGATGGTAGTTTCCTCATCACCTGGCAGATGACCATCGCCTATGGCGACACCGACCTTGGCGTGCAGCATTTCGATGCCGCCGGCAGCGCGCTCAGCGATGTGGTCCTGATCCATACCAGCCAGGCCGCCGCGCAACAGGTGCAGGACGTCGACCTGCTGGACAGCGGCGAGCTGCTGGTCACCTTCACCGACGGCTCCTTCACCGAGATCGACGGCGTGATCGACTACCAGCGGATGAGCTTCGTCACCCTGCCCGGGATCGAGACGCCCGGCCCGACCATGGGCCCCGACGCGCTGTTGGGAACAGGCGGCAATGACGTGATCGAGGCGCTCGGCGGCAATGACACCGTGCAGGGCCTCGCTGGCAACGACACGCTGAGCGGCGGGGGCGGGTTCGACAGCCTGCTGGGCGGAGACGGGTTCGACCGGCTGATCGGCGGCGCGCAGGGCGACACCCTGTCGGGCGGCGCGGGCGGCGACACGCTGCTGGGCAACGACGGGTTCGACGTGCTCGACGGCGACGCGGGCCATGACCGGCTCGAGGGCCACAAGGGCAACGACCTGCTGCGCGGCGGGGCGGGCGACGACGTGCTCTATGGCAACATCGGCGACGACACGCTGAACGGCGGCGACGGGGCCGACCTGGCCTACATGGGCGATGGCGCGGACGTCTTCTACGACAACACCGAAGGCGCACCGGCCGGCAACGACACCGTCTGGGGCGAGGCCGGCGACGACGTGATCTACGGCGGCAACGGCTTTGACGTCTTCTTCGGTGGCAGCGGCGCGGATTACATCCAGGGCGGCAAGGGTTTCGATTCGATCTACGGCGGCGACCAGTCCGATACGATCTACGGCAACGATGGCAACGACCTGGTCTACGGCGGGCGCGGCGCGGACCTGGCCTACCTTGGCACCGGGGCGGATGTCTTTGTCGACGACGCGCAGACGGCCTTCGGCGACGACATGGTCTATGGCGGCGGCGGCTGGGACACGATCCGCAGCCTGGGCGGCGACGACACGGTCACAGGCGGCGACGGGGCCGACACGTTCATCTTCGGCGCCGGGATCGGCGATGCGGTGATCACCGACATGACCGACAATGTGGACGAGGTGCAGCTGGACGCCGCACTCTGGGGCGGCGCGCTGAGCGACGCGGCCCTGGCCGCGCGCACCACGCTGGTGGACGGCGCGGCGCAACTGGAACTTGACACCGGGGCGACGCTGACCTTTGCCGGGCTCACGACGCTGGACGGGCTGGCGGACGATTTCGCCATCCTCTGACGGCGTCGGTGGGTTGACCCGGTGACCCCGGAAAACCCACCCGACACCATGACAAAGGGGCGGCCGTTGGGCCGCCCCTTTGCCTGTTCGCAGGACGCCCAGCCGTTCAGACGAAGCGGTTGACGTAGTTCTCCAGCCGCTCCTGACGGCCCGAGCGCGGCTCAGGTTTGATCCCCTCGCTCAGCACCCGCGCCTGGATGGTCGCGAGATCGCTGCCAAGCATGGCCTGCGCCTCGGGCGTCTCCCAGCCGGCATAGCGCGCCTTCAGCGCATCCTCGAGACCGCCGTCCTCGATCATCGCCGCCGCCGCCTTCAGGCCGCGCGCGCAGATGTCCATGCCGCCCACATGCCCCGCCACGAGGTCCACGGCGTCCAGCGACTGGCGCCGCAGCTTGGCGTCGAAGTTGGTGCCGCCGGTGCCAAGGCCCCCGGCTTTCAGGATGTGGTAATAGGCCAGCGCGACCTCGGGGACGTTGTTCGGGAACTGGTCCGTGTCCCAGCCCGACTGGTAGTCGTTCCGGTTCATGTCGATCGAGCCCAGCATGCCCTCGGCCGCCGCCACGGCGATCTCGTGCTCGAACGAATGCCCGGCCAGGATCGCGTGCCCCTGTTCGAGGTTCAGCTTGACCTCGTTCTCCAGCCCGTACTTGCGCAGGAACCCGATACAGGTCGCCGCGTCGTAATCGTACTGGTGCTTGGAGGGCTCCTGCGGCTTGGGCTCGACCAGGATCGTGCCCTTGAAGCCGATCTTGTGCTTGTAATCCACGACCATGTTCAGGAACCGGCCCATGTGGTCCAGCTCCTGGTTCAGGTCGGTGTTCAGCAGGGTCTCATAGCCCTCGCGGCCGCCCCAGAGCACGTAGTTCTGGCCGCCCAGCTTGTGGGTCGCATCCATGCAGCCCTTCACGGTCGCGGCGGCCCAGGCAAAGACCTCGGGGTCGGGGTTGGTGGACGCACCCGACATCCAGCGGCGGTGGCTGAACATGTTCGCCGTGCCCCACAGGCAGCCGGTCCCGGTGCCCTCGGCCTTTTCACCCATGTAGTCGGTGATCTCTTCGAGCGTCTTCAGGTTGCCCGCGAAATCGGCCTGTTCGGGTCTGATATCGGCGTCGTGCCAGCAGTAGAACGGCTGGCCCAGGATCTCGAACAGCTCGAAGGCGACGTCGGCCTTCAACTTGGCGCGGCCCATGTCGTCCTGCGGATGCCAGGGGCGGATGAAAGTCTGCCCGCCGAAGGGATCGCCGCCTTCCCAGGCAAAGCTGTGCCACCAGGCCACGGCGAAGCGCAGGTGGTCCTCCATCCGCTTGCCCAGGATCACCTCGTCGGGATTGTAGTGCTTGTAGGCCAGCTCGTTCGTGCTGTCCGGGCCCTCGTACCGTACAGGGGCGATCCCATCAAAAAATCCGGTCGTCATGCAGTCTCCGTTTCCCCGGGTTTCTTGCCCAGGATGATCATGCCCAGCAGGTCGTCATCGGTGACATCGGGGATGTTCACCGTGCCGACCAGCTGGCCGTTCTTCATCACGCTGGCCCGGTCGCACAGCTTCATCACCGCGTGGACATCGTGGTCGATCAGGAAGATCCCGATGCCCTGCGCCTTGAGCTGCTGGATCAGCTCGGCCACCATCTGCGTCTCGTGCGGCCCCAGCGCGGCGGTGGGTTCATCCATGATCAGGATGCGCGCGTTGAAATAGACCGCGCGGGCGATGGCCACCGACTGGCGCTGCCCGCCCGACAGGGCCGACACCGGGTCGTTGAACTTCTTGAAGTTCGGGTTGAGCCGACCCATGATCTTGCGGCACTCGGCCTCCATCGCGGCATCGTTCACAAGACCCGTGCCGGTGACGATCTCGCGCCCCAGGAACAGGTTCGACGCCGCGTCGAGGTTATCGGCCAGCGCGAGCGTCTGGTAGATCGTCTCGATATTGTGGCTGCGGGCGTCGCGCGGGTTGGTGATCTCGACCTTCTCGCCGTTGATGCGGATTTCGCCGCTGTCCATCTTGTAGGCGCCCGAAAGCACCTTGATCAGGGTCGATTTGCCGGCGCCGTTGTGGCCCAGCAGGCCCACGACTTCGCCGGGATAAAGGTCGACCGAGACATCGTCGACCGCCCGGACCCCGCCGAAGCTGATCGAGATGTTCTTCATCTCGACCATCGGCGTTTCGCCGGCGGCGCGGCGCTCGGCCGGGCTGCGGTTGGTTGCGTCGCTCATCACTTGACCCCCCTCACTTCGCGCCCAGGCGCTTGCGGTAGACGATGTCGATCCAGACCGCGGCCACCAGGACCGTGCCGACGACAATGTTCTGGAACGGGGCATCCACGCCGACCATGGCCATGCCAGATTGCAGCGACTGCATGATCAGCGCGCCCAGGATGGCGCCATAGATCGTGCCCGCGCCGCCCGACAGCGCCGTGCCGCCGATGACGGCGGCGGCGATCACGCGCAGCTCGTCCAGCGTGCCGATGTCGTTCGAATGGTTGGCCAGCCGGGCCGAGGCGACCACGGCCGAGAGCGCGCAGAGGAAGCCCATCAGCGCGAAGACCTTGACCGTCAGCAGGCGGGTGTTGATGCCCGACAGCTCGGCCGCATCCGGGTTGCCGCCGGTGGCAAAGATGTAGCGCCCCAGCCGCGTGCGCCGCGCGATCACGGTCATCACGATGGCGACGGCGATCAGGATCAGCGCCGAGATCGGCAGGCCATGGGTGGCGATGAACCCCTCGGGCATCACCTCGCCTCGCGCCTCGAACATCCGCTCGAGCCGTGGCGTCGGGATCTCGTAGGCGTTCAGCGTGGCAATGTAGCCCAGGATGGCAATGGCCACGATCCCGGCCATGGTGACCTCGGCCCAGACCGGCTTGACCGGGAAATCATGCGCCACCTTGGCGCGCCGGGCATTCCACAGCGCGTAAAGCGCCAGGGCGACGAAGACCAGGCCCAGGATCCAGCTCCAGCTGGCGCCCAGCACGCCGTTGGTGCCGCCGAACTTGAGGAAATTCGCGTCCAGCGGACCCTTGGTCTGACCGCTGGTCAGGTACCAGGCCACGTTGCGCCAGACGAGGAACCCGCCCAGCGTCACGATGAAGGCGGGGATGGTCAGGTAGCCGACCATCCAGCCCTGGAAGGCCCCGATGAGGGTGCCGATGCCAAGACCCACGATGATCGTGATGATCCAGGTCGCCGGGTGGTTCAGGCCCAGCCCCATCATGTTCGGCAGGATCTCGGTCTGGGTCATCGCCATGACCGCCGAACAGGTCGCCAGCAGCGCGCCCACCGACAGGTCGATGTGGCGCGTGACGATGACAAAGACCATGCCCGAGGCCATGATGCCCACCGACACCGTCTGGACGGTCAGGTTGAAGATGTTGCGCGGCGTCAGGAAACGACCATCGGTGATGATGTTGAAGCCGATACAGAGAATGATGAAGGCGCCGATCATGCCCAGCAGACGGGTGTCCAGTTCCAGCGTTCGGAAGAGGTCACGCCCGGTCTTGGCGGGCTGCGGCGAAGAGGTCGTGTCGGTCACGTCCGTCTCCCGCGTCGAAGGGTGAGGGGGGGTCGGAGCCCCCGCGCCTGGCGGGGGCCCCGGATGTGTCAGGTCAGTTGCAGGGCGCCGGGCCGTTGGTCACGCCCTGGCAGAGCGCTTCCTGGGTGATCCAGCCCGCGTCGACGACAGCCGACAGGTTGTCCTTGGTCACCGGCAGCGGCGCCAGGAACATCGAGGTCATCTCGGTCCCTGCGGGCGAAGTCCAGGCGCCTGCGCCTTCGACATCGGCCATCATGGTGCCACCGGCCAGCGCGACGGCGATCTCGCCGGCAGCGCGACCGAGGTCACGGGCGTCCTTCCAGACGCTGACGGTCTGCGTGCCCTTGGCGACGCGGTTCAGCGCGGCGTGGTCGCCGTCCTGGCCCGACACCGGGATGCCGTCCATGCCCTGCGCGGTCAGCGCAGCCACGACACCGCCGGCGGTGCCGTCGTTCGAGGCCACGACCGCGTCGACGTTGTTGTCATTGGCGGTCAGGATCTGTTCCATGTTGCGCTGCGCGTTGGCGGGCAGCCAGCCATCGGTATAGGCTTCGCCGACGATGGTGATGGCACCGCTGTCGATCGCCGCCTGCAGGATCTCCTGCTGGCCGCCACGCAGGAAGTCCGCGTTCGGGTCGGTCGGCGAACCCTTGATCATCACGTAATTGCCTTCCGGCGCGGCCTCGAGCACGGCACGGGCCTGCATCCGGCCGACCTCGACGTTGTCGAAGGTCAGGTAGAAGGCGCGCGGGTCTTCGATCAGGCGGTCATAGGCGATGACCGGGATACCTTCGTCGGCGGCGGCCTGCACGGCCGGGCCGATGGCCTGGGTGTCCTGCGCCAGGACGATCAGCGCATCGACGCCCTGTGCGATCAGGCTTTCGATGTCCGACAGCTGCTTGGACGACGACGATTGCGCGTCGGCCGAGACGTATTTCGCACCGGCCGCATCCAGCGCGCCGACGATGGCCGCCTCGTCCGTCTTCCAGCGCTCTTCCTGGAAGTTCGACCAGCTGACGCCCACGGTCATGCCGTGGCTTTCCGCATAGGCCATGGTGGCCGACATCGCGACGGAGGCGGCCAGAGCCACCTTGCCAAGAATTTTCATGATTTCCTCCCAATCAATGACCGCACCTGCTTTTTCGGGCGGTTCGCAATCTCTAGCATGATTTTTTTTGCAGATCAAATTAAATCAGTTTATGGTTTCAGGCGGGAGGACAGCAACATGAGTGACCAAGGGACCCCGCCGGCCCCCGACCGGCCCGAGGGTGCGCGCCAGCACGTCCTGGCCGTGATTCGCAGCGCCGGCACCATCGCCCGGACCGAGATCGCGCAGGCCGCCGGTCTCAGCCCCGCCACGGTGACCGCGCATACCTCCGATCTCCTCCGCGCCGGGCTGATCGAAGAGCGGACCTCCCCCGCCGGCACCGAGACCGGCCGCAGGGGACGCCCCCGCGTCGCGCTGGGGATTCGCGGCGACGCGCATCTGCTGGCCGGCATCAAGGTGGCCCATGACACGATCTCGGTCGTGCTCAACGATTTCGCCGGCCAGGCCATCGGCGGGCTCGAGCTGCCGATCCCGGCGGGCGCGCTCGAGACCTCTGTGCTCTGCGACGCGATTTCCGACGCGCTGGCGCGGGTCTGTGCCGAGGCGGGGCTCGCCCGGTCGCAGATCTCGGGCCTCGGGGTCGGCATGGCGGGCCTCGTCGATGCGCGGCGCAACTGGGTCTACTGGTCGCCCTCGCTGGCGACGCGCAACATCGACCTCGGCACGCTCCTGTCACAGCGGCTGGGCTGCGCGGTCTTCGTCGACAACGACGCCAACGTGGTCGCCAAGGCCGAACAGATCCTCGGCGAGGGGCGCGGCCTGCGCGACTTCATCGTGGTGACGATCGAACGCGGCGTCGGCATGGGCATCGTGCTGAACAACCGCATCCACCGCGGCGCGCGCGGCTGCGGCGCCGAGCTGGGGCACACCAAGGTGCAGATAGACGGCGCCCTGTGTCGCTGCGGCCAGCGCGGCTGCCTCGAGGCCTATGTCGGCGATTACGCCCTGCTGCGCGAGGCCAGCAGCATCGGCGCGGAATTCACCAACCTGGCCGGGATGCACGCCGCCGCCCAGGCCGGCAACGTCACCGCCCGCTCGATCTTCGACCGCGCCGGGCGGATGTTCGCCCTGGGCCTGTCGAACGTCATCGACATCTTCGACCCCGCGCTCGTGATCCTGGCCGGGCGCCGCTTCGACTACGATTACCTCACGACAGAGACGGTTCTGGACCAGGCCAACGCCTTTTCCCTGCAAGCCGAGGTACAGCCCCTGCCCGAGCTGCGCGTGCACCGCTGGGGCGACCTGATGTGGGCCCAGGGCGCCGCCGCCCATGCCATCGACGAGGTCGCGCGCCTGTCTCTTGCAAGGCTTGATCCCAATGCGGCCTAGTTTCCTCCTCTGCCTGCTCGCCGCGTCCCCTCTTGCGGCCGAGCCCCGCTTCACCCCCCGCCCCCTGCCCGAGCATATCTATTCCGGCGGGTGGGAGCATTTCGTCGGAGGCGGCCTCGCCGTCTTCGACTGTGACGGCGATGATTTCCCCGAGATGCTGGCCGCCGGCGGCACCGCCCCCGCGACGCTCTTCCGCAACCGCACCGAAGGCCCCGGCGCGCTGCTCGCGTTCGAGGCCGAAGCGACCGATTGGACCGGCCTCACCGGCGCCTATCCGCTCGACATCGACGGCGACGGGGTTCTCGACCTCGCCCTCCTGCGCGTCGGCCCCGACCGGCTCATGAAGGGCGGGCCGGATTGCAGCTTCACCGACATGGACATCGGGTTCGACAGCGGCGACCACTGGACGACCGCCTTCTCGGCCACATGGGAGGCCGGGCAAAGCCTGCCCACCCTCGCCTTCGGCACCTACGTGGACAGAACCGACCCGAACGGCCCGTTCGAGGCCTGCGACGACACCCTGCTCTACCGTCCGGCCGGCGACCGCTACGGCCCGCCCGAACGGCTGACGCCCGGCTTCTGCGCCCTCTCGATGCTCTTCTCCGACTGGTCCCGCTCGGGCCGTGCCGACCTGCGGGTGTCGAACGACCGCCATTACTACGTGCGCGGCGGCGAGGAACAGATGTGGGCGATGGAGGATACGCCCCGCCTCTACACGTCCGAAGACGGCTGGCGCAGCTACAAGCTCTGGGGCATGGGCATCGCCTCGCGCGACGTGACCGGCGACGGCTACCCCGACGTCTACCTGACGTCGATGGGCGACCAGAAATTCCAGACCTTCGAGCCCTCGACCAACGGCCCCACCTGGGCCGACGCCACCTTTGAGCGCGGCACCACGGCGCACCGCCCCTACATGGGCGGCGACGGCCGCCCCTCGACCGGCTGGCACGCCCAGTTCGGCGACGTGGACAACGACGGGCGCGACGACATCTTCGTCGCCAAGGGCAACGTGGAACAGATGCCCGACGCGGCGATGGACGACCCCAACAACCTGCTGATGCAGCAGCCCTATGGCGGCTTCAGCGAAGCGGGCGCCACCGCCGGCATCGCTTCCCTCGCCCGCGGCCGCGGCGCGGCGCTCTCGGACCTCAACCACGACGGCCGCCTCGACCTCGCCGTGGTCAACCGCCGCGCGCCGATGGAGCTGTGGGAAAACGTCTCTGATACGGGGCAATTCGTCTCTCTCCGCGTCACGGTCCCCGCCCCCAACACGCAAGCCATCGGCGCCTTCGTGGAACTCGAAACCGACACCACCCGCCAGGTCCGCGAGATCACCGTGGGCGGAGGCCACGCCGGCGGCCAGTCCCTCCCTGTCCATTTCGGGATCGGAGACGCCCCCTCGGCCCGCGCCCGTCTCCTCCTGCCCGGCGCCCCCCCCGGCCCCTGGCAGGAAATCCCGGCAAACACGGAGGTCACCCTTCGGGCAAAGTGACCCCTCCCCCTTTCATTATTCCACAAATACTCACTTCGACGCGGGCCAAGGGGCGCAGGCCCCCGGGCCCTGCCCCCTGCCCTTTCATATTTCCCCAAATATGCAGATCCGCCCGCTGCAACGGGCGCAACGCCCGACGCTCAGCGATCCACCGGCAAACCGCTCGGCACCGCCTCGGGCACGCCCAGGTCGCCCGTCCCCTGCCGCACATCGGTGAGGGCATGCAGGAAGGCAAGGATCTTCCCCACCTCCCCGTCGCTCAAGGACACCGGCGCCAACGCGTTGGCATCGGCAATCGCCGTGACCTCGGCCGGGTCGTCGAGGATCGTCCAATCCTCCACCGGCATCCCCACCAGCGCCACCTGCCCCCGGTCGTAGCCCATCAGCCCCGCCACCGGGTCGAGGTGATGCCGCACGACCCCTTCCAGCGTCGCATAGGCCCCCGAATGCCCGTAGGGCGCGGTCAGCGCCACGTTGCGCAAGCTGGGTGTACGAAAGGCAAAGGCGTCCCCCGGATCGCCGGTCACGCGCAGCCGCCCCTCATCGCGGTGATGCGTCTCGAACCTTGCGGATTTGCCCGGTCCCAGCTGCGGCATGGCGATGGCGTGGAAGTCGTGATCGGTCTGGAACCAGCCCGAATGACAGGCCCCGCAGCCCGCCTTGCCGTAGAACAGCTGCCGCCCCGCCTCGGCCTCCGGCTCGAGCGGCGCGCCACCGGTCATTGCGCGGTCGAAGGGGCTGTGATCGGCCCGCCATTCCACCGCGATGAAATCCGCGATCACATTGGCGATGTCGGTGAACTGCACCTCGGCCCCCTGCCCCAGCACGGCGTCGAACCGCGCGCGGTAACCCGGGATCGCGGCAACCCGGCCCGCGATCTCGTCCCAGGCACCGCGCATGTTCGACAGGCGCACGGACGTGGACACCGCGTTCTCGGAATAATGCCCCGCCATCTCGTCGCCCGAGAGCACGGGGAACATCGCCTGCGCCGACAGCACCGACTGGAAGCCCTCGACCATGTCCTGCCCGAGAGGCGTGCGGATGCCGTTCGGCGCGCCCTCCCAGGCCTCGAGCCGACCGTCGTGGAACATCACGCTGAATTCCGCCGCCCCGAGGTTGAAGAGCGCGGGCGCATTGCGCGGGATCCGCTCTTCGGGCGCGTTTTCAGGGTCTATCCGGCGCTCAGGGCCCAGTCCCATGCCCCCTTCGCCGATCGACAGCGCCACGCCGTCGCCGGTGCCGAATCGCGGATGGTGGCAGGAGGCGCAGGAGATATTGCGGTTGCCCGACAGGACCGGATCGTAGAAGAGCAATTGCCCCAGCTCGACCCGCGCGGGGTCGCGGTCCCGGAACTCCGGACGCGGGCCAAGGTCCTGCGCCCCGGCCGCACAGCCCCAGACCAGCAGCGCCAGGACAGCCCGTTTCATGCCGCCGCGCCCATCACGGCTTCGCGCAACACGGCAAGGCCGCGATCCAGTAGCGCCGTGACCTCGGATCGCGATTTCGCCTCGACATAGAGACGCAATTCGGGGGCATTCCCCGAAGGCCGGACATGCAGAACCACCCCGTCGGCACGGGTCATCCGCACCCCGTCGGTCAGGTCGACCTCGTGCGCGGTCTCCCCCAGCACGGACAGGAACGCCCTGCGCGCGGCGGCATCCGAGGCCAGCGCCGCGACGAAGGGTTGGCTCAGCTCCTGCGGGACCTCCTGCAGCCGGTCGGCCGCGGTGCAGACCGACGGTTCCTGCGCCACGCGGGCCGAAACGCTCTCGCCCGAGGCGACCAGCACTGCCACCAGCGGCAGCACGCAATCGCGGGTCACCAGCGGTTCGAGCCCCAGCGCGTCGAAGCCCAGCAGGAAGCCGCCATTGGCCTCGTAGCCGACGACACGGCCGCCCGCCTCTTCCATCCCCGCGATCACGTAAGGCGACCCGATGCGGGTGCGCACCACCGCCGCGCCCTTCTGCACCACGCCCGAATTCGAGCTGATCGGGGTCACGATGGTCTCGGCCTCCAGCAGTTCCGCCGTGATCTGGCCCAGGATATCGCCCGGCACCACCTGCCCCGTCTCGTCCACCATCAGCGGCCGGTCCGAATCGCCATCGGTGGAGACGAGGGCGTCCAGCCCATGCTCGGTCACCCACTCGGCCAGTTGCACCCGCAGCTCGGGCGCCACCGCCTCGGTATCAACGGGGATAAAGGTGTCCGACGGCGCCAGAACGGTCACCTTCGCGCCCAGCCGATCGAACACCTCGCGCATCAACTCCCGCCCCACGGCGGAATGGGCGTAAAGCCCGATGTGCCGCCCCGCCAGCGCGCCTGCGCCAAAGGCATCCACGTAGCGGTCGGTAAAGCGTTCATCAGCGCCGGTCTCGACTTCCATCGCCCCTTCGCTGCCACCCGGCGCCGTGCCAAGCGCGCCGGTGATCGCCTGCTCATCCGCCTTGGTGATCTCTCCGGCGGTCGAATAGAACTTGAGCCCGTTGCGGTCGGCTGGGATATGCGAGCCCGTCACCATCACCGCTGCCGCCCCGCGCCGCTGCGCCTCGAGCGCCAGCGCGGGCGTCGGCAACGCGCCGCAATCCACCGCCCGAACGCCCATGCTGCGCACCGCCGCGATCACGTCCCCCGCGATGCGCGGTGAGGACGGCCGCAGGTCGCGCCCGACGCAGACCGTGCCGCCCGTTTCGCAGGCGGCAACAAAGGCCCGGACGTGATCGGCCACCAGCTCTGGCGTCAGCTCGACCACCAGCCCGCGCAGCCCGCTTGTTCCGAATTTCGGCGCCATTCTGCCCGTCTCCTGCATCGCTTGATCCTGTCGCCGCAACCATGGCTGGTCGCCCGCCCGGGGTCAATCGACCCCCGTGGCCCCCGCATTGTTCCGGTTTTAACCGCTGCGCCGCAAAATCACGCGGGGGATGCCCTGATTTGGTCGCATTTGTTGACCAGACAAACCCCAATACCCGGAGAAGCCCGGGATTGAACGGAGAGTCGGAAACAATGAAGATGTCGACGATCTCGGTCGCCTTCGTGCTCCCCTGCCTCAACGAGGCAGAGACCATCGAATGGTGCGTCCTGCGCGCGAAAGAGGCGATCGGCCTGATCGAGGAGCGCTTTGGCCTGACCGGCGAAGTGATCGTCGCCGACAACGGGTCGACCGACGGCAGCCAGGCGCTGGCCGAGGCGGCGGGCGCCCGTGTCGTGCCCATCGCGACACGCGGCTACGGCGCGGCGCTGATGGGCGGCTTCCGGGCCGCCAAGGCCGATTACCTGGTGATGGGCGACAGCGATTGTTCCTACGACTTCGTCGAGGCGCTGCCGATGGTGGAAAAGCTGCTGCAAGGCGCGGATGTCTGCATGGGCAACCGCTTCAAGGGCGGGATCAAGCCGGGCGCCATGCCGTGGAAGAACCGCTACATCGGCAACCCGGCGCTGTCGGGCATCCTGCGGCTGCTATACCGCACCGACATTGGCGACGCCCATTGCGGCATCCGCGCGCTGAGCCGTGACGCCTTCGAGCGGATGAAGCTGTCGTCTACGGGGATGGAATTCGCCTCCGAGATGGTGCTGAAATCGGTGCTGATGCGGCTCAACGTGGCCGAGGTGCCGGTGACGCTCTCGCCCGATGGCCGGGGCCGTCCGCCGCATCTGAACCCCTGGCGGGACGGGCTGAGGCACCTGATCTACATGTTCCTGCTCAGCCCCACATGGCTGTTCCTCGCCCCTGCCGCCGCGCTGGCGCTCTTCGGCGTGACCGTCATGGCCGCGCTGCTGAGCGCCGGCGGGTCCGAACTGGTGAGCTTTGCCGGCCTGCGCCTTGGCACCCACTGGGCGGTCGTCGCCTCGGGCGCGGTGGTGCTGTCGGTGCAACTGGCGCTGATGGGGATCTATGCCACGCTTTACGGCTACCGCGAAGGCTACCGCCGCCCCGAGGGTCTGATGGCCCGCCTGCTCGGCCGCTCACGGCTGCAATACTGGCTGGGCGCGGGGCTGATGACCATGGGCGCGGGCTTTGCCTGGGCCTTCGCCATCACCGCGGGCTGGGTGGCGTCGGATTTCGGCCAGCTCAACGCCATGCGCGGGCTGATCGGCGCATCGACGACGACGCTTGTGGGGGCCGAATTGTTCTTTGCCGGCTTCATGCTGTCGATCATTTCCGGCAACCGGTCGCGCCACGCGGCCGTTGCCGCGGTCTGACCGGGCCGTGGGGGCCTCGGTGACCATGGGCGCAGCGGGCCGGGTGCGGCCCGTGCTGCTGTCACTCGGGTTTGCGGCCGGGCTGCTGGCGGTGCTGGTGCTGGGCTCGGGGCTGACGCTCTCGGGCCTTTGGGCCGCGCTGGGGCGCGTGCCGCTCTGGGTCTATCTTCCCGTCGCGCTGGTGCAGGCGGTGATCATCGCCCTTGCGGCGAAGAAATGGGTGCTGATCCTGGGCGCCGGGGGCGGGCAAAGCCTGCCGCTGCGCGACGCCACTTCGGCCACCACGCTGGGCGCGCTGGCGGGGCAGGTCCTGCCGATCCAGCTGGTGACCCCCGCCCTGCGCGCCTGGGTCGCGCGGCGCCACGGGATCGCGCCGACGCGGGCGGTCGGAACCTCGCTGCTCGAGCAGGTGTTCGAGGTGATCGTGCTGGCCGCGATGGGCGCATCGGGCTTGCTGGCCCGCCTCGCGGGGTTCGACATCGTCGCAACGGGGATCTTCGCGCTGCTCATCGCGCTGGTGCTGACCGGCGTCGTCCGGCCGGGCCTGACGCTGGGCGCCTGGGCCGTCGCGCGACTGGCGCCGATGGCCGGCGCCTTTGCCACCCTCGCCCAAGGTTTTGACAAAGCGCGGGAAATGCCCGGCCGCCTGCTGGTGACGCTCACCTCGCTCAGCCTCGCCCGCTACCTCATGATGGCCGCGATGAACGTCGGCCTGCTGATGGTGCTCGCGCCGCAGGCCGACCCGGTCCTGCTGGTCGCCGCCTACCCGCTGGTGCTGCTGGTCATGACCCTGCCGATCTTTCCCGGCGGCCTCGGCGTGGTGGAACTGACCTGGTCCGGCGTGCTGATCGCGCAAGGGTCCGGCGTGGCCGAGGCGACCGAGGCGGCGCTGGCCCTGCGCATCGTCCAGACCGCCGGGTTTCTGGCCATCGCGCCGCTGCTCGTGGCCCTGGGGAAACGCCATGTCTGATCCCTGGCTCTCTGTCCTCATGCCGATCCACAAGGGCGCCGCGACCCTGCCCGACACGCTCGCCTCGCTCTTCGGCCAGCGCGACGGGGTCGAGGTGATTGCCGTGGTGCAGGACGGCAGTGACGGCAGCCGGGACCTGCTGCTGCGCGCGGGCGTGACTGTGATCGACGCCCCGGACAGCCAAAGCTGGATGGAGAACACCAACATCGCCCTCAGCGCCGCCCGCGCGCCGCTGGTGACGATGCTGCACCAGGACGACCTTTGGCGTCCCGGCCGGGCTGAGGCACTGCGGCAAATGGCCGAAGCGCACCCGAATGCCGCGCTTTACCTTCACGCCGCCGATTACGTGGACGCGACCGGCGCGCGCGTCGGTCGCGCAGCACCCCCGTTCGGCCGCAAGGCCCGCCTGATCGACGGGCAAGAGGCCCTGCGTCACCTCCTTGTGCAGAACACCGTCGCCCTGCCCGCCGCCATGTTCCGCCGCGACACGGCGCTCAAGCTCGGCGCGCTGGATCCCGACCTGTGGTACACCGCCGACTGGGACCTCTGGCTGCGCCTCGCGCAGGCCGGCCCAATCGCCTGGGACCCGCGCGCGCTGGCGGCCTTCCGCATCCATGGCGGCTCGCTCACGCTGACCGGCTCGCGCGACGCCCAGGGCTTTCGCGCCCAGCTCGCCGCCCCCGTCGCCCGCCACCTCAAGGCCCTGCCCGAAGACGTCGCCAACCGCGTCGGCCGCCTGGCGGACCTGTCGAACGCGTTGAACGCCGCGCTGGCGGGCCGGTTCCACGACCAGCAGGGCGCCGGGCTGGGCCGCATCGCGCTGCGCCTTCTCGCGCTTGGCCCCACCGGCTGGCACGCCTTCCTGCGCGACACCAATATCCTTGGCCGGGTCCTGCCCCGCCTGAAACTGAAAACGAATTGAGGCACAGACATGGGATCCATCGGCAGAACCGTGCGCAAGGCATTCGGCCCCTATGAACGGCAGGTGAGCGAGCTTTACCGCCGCATCTTCATCGACCTCGAGGACATGTCCCGCGCCATCCGCGACTGGAGCGAGCCGACCGATATCCTCGAGATCGGCTGCGGCGAAGGCGCCTTGGCCGAACGCCTGACCCGCGATTTCCCGCAGGCGCATTACACCGGCATCGACATCATCCCGCACCTCGGCCGCCTGTACGAAGGCCCCGCAGACCGCGTGCAATTCCAACAGGTTACGGCCGAGGATCTGGCCGTGCAGCAGCCCGGCCGCTTTGACCTCGTCGTCATCAACGACGTGCTGCACCACGTGCCCGACGCGCTGCGCGAAGGCATCCTTGTGGCCGCCCGCGACCTGCTGGCGCCCGGCGGCAAGCTGGTCTTCAAGGACTGGGTCCGCCGCCCCACCCCGATCCACGCCGCCGTCTACGTGGCCGACGTGCATGTCGGCGGCGACAAGGGCGTGCGCTACATGCCGCTGGACGAGCAGGAGGCGCTGATCGCCCGGGTCTTCGGCGCGGGCGCCGTGACCGCCCGTCGGTCGATCGCGCCCTGGGGCCAGAACCTCGCTTTCCTGGTCGAGAAACGGGGATGAGCCTGGCCGAGGCGCGCGCCCTGCCGCTCTCCCCTGCCCTGTCCGGCCGGCTGGTGACGGCCGCGCTGGTGCTCAAGCTGCTGATGCTCTTCGCGCTGGCGCTGAACACGCGGCTGGTGATGGACGAGTTCTGGCACCTGCACCAGGCGCAATACGTCTGGAACGGCGCGTTCACGGACATATGGCCGGAAAAAGCGCTGCTTTACGCGGCGTTCTTCAAGCTGGCGGCACTGGCCGGGGACGATGCGGTCGCGCAGGTCCTTACCGCGCGGATGCTGGCCGCCGGGCTGGCCACGGCCGTGGTCGGCGTGACATACGCCACCGCCCGTGCGCTGGGACAGTCGGCCTTTCGCGCCGTGATTATCGCACTGATATTGCTCAGCTTTTCGACATTCATCGAGCGCGGATTCCGCCTCCGCTCCGAACCGCTCGCGCTATTCTTCGCTGCCTCCGCGCTCTGGGTCGTCATCCGCCATGATGCGAACCGGGCGCGTACCATCCTGATCGCCGGGCTGCTGAGCGGGCTCGCCTTCGTCGCCACCCAAAAGTCCGCCTACTTCAACTTTGCACTCGGCTCCGCGCTGGTGGTCGAGGCGCTGGTCGCCCGCTCCGTCGTCCAGGCTCTGCAACGCGCCGCCCTGCTGATCGCCGGCTGGCTCGCTGCCATCGCCGTCTACGCGCTGGTCTTCGGCGGCAGCAACGCGGCCGAGGTCTTCCGATTCACCTTCCTCGGCCCGCTCGAGGTCGCCACCACGGCGCAGGACCATTACGGCAGCCTGCGCCATTTCGTGGCCCAAACGCTGGTCCGCAACGCGCCGCTCTACCTCGCCTGTTTTGCCGGCCTCGCCCTGACCCTCGCCCGGTTCCGGAGCCTGACCCAGGGGCAGCGCCTGCACCTCGTGTTCACCCTCGTGATGGCCGTGCTGGTGTTCCGTCACAACCAGCCCTGGCCTTATGTCTTCACCATGGTGCTGCCCTTCCTCGCGCCCTACGCACCGGCCCTGCTGGACCGCTTCCCCGAGGCACGGCAGCGCACGCTGCTGCTGGTCTTCGCACTTGTGGTGGCCGCCAGTTTCGTCCGCAACATCGGCTACGTCGCGCATGACAACCACACCCAGCTTGACACGCTGCGCGCGGCCGAGGCGCTGGTGCCGGAGGGAGAGACCTATTTCGACGGGCTCGGCATGCTGCCCAACCGCAAGACCGCGCCCTATGTCTGGCTCGACGCGATGAACATGGTCCGCCTGGAGGCCGAGGGCCCCACCGGCCGCCTGCCCCGCGCGCTGGCCTCGAACCCGCCGCTGCTGGTGATCCAAAGCTACCGGACCGAACGCCTCTCCCCCCTGCTCGCCCCCGCGCTGGCCGGCTATGTCCCCGCGGGGACAAACCTGCTGCTGCGCCCCGATGCCGCCGCCGGGATCATCCCCGGCGACGGACAGGTCGTGGATCTTTACGAGGACGTCTATTCCCGCTGACCCATGGCGAGGCGCGCCATCAGGCGCATGGTGTGTGGCGCGCCATCAGGCGCCTGTCGCGAGGCGCGCCATCAGGCGCGACGAACAACCCTCACCGAAACAGCGTCTCGATGTAATCCGCGCCGATCCCGACCTTTTCGTAATGCGCCTTGCACAACTCGATGTACTGGTGAACGTCGAAATACCCGTCCGGCTCGCCGTTCTCGTCCAGCCAGATCAGCGGCCCGGTGACCTTGAAATGCACCTTCATCGGGTCCGGGTGCTCATAGGCCACGAGGGTATGCCCCTCGCCGGGCGTCTCGTAGACGAAATCCCCCGCCGTCGCGATCCAGTCGTGTTCGAGGTAGCCCCACTTGCCGCTGATCGTGTAGGCGAACACCTCGTGCGGGTGGTAGTGCCGGTTCACCAGCCCCGGCCCCGTCGCCATCAGCACGTCGCACCACATGTTGCGGCTGGGCGAGATCCAGACCGGCTTGGAAAACACCGTCTCGGTGAACGGCACGTAGTAGCGCGCGTCGTCTTCGGCGATGTTGGGCAGGTAGACCTCGGGCTGGGCGTCGGGCTGAAAGACCTTGGTGATCGGTTTCAGGTCGCGCCAGAATTCCGTCTTGGCATCATCGGGCATCGGATTCTCCTTCGTTCAGGGGCGCTTCGCCCCCGTCTCCTCCGAAGGTGAGCCTAGACGTGGGCCGGCCGCCATGGCCAGCCCTTTGCGGCGCCGGGTCACCTGGTGAAACCCGGCGCCGCCATGTCAGCCCCGGTCGAGCCGGTCCAGAAGCGCCTGCACAGCCTCTTCCAGCGTCGCCCGGTCGAGGGCGGAAAAGTCGCGGTCGACCAGCAATTCCAGCCGCCCGTCCGAGGCGGTGCACTTGGCGGCCCCGCCCGGGCGGCTCAGCTTGATCACCGTCTTGGCCGAGCTTTTCGGCGCCGGTTTCGCCCTTGTCCCCGCGGGGACAGGCTTGGCCCAGGCGGTCAGTACGGCCAGTTCATCCTCGGGCGTCCGTTTCGGCAGGGCTTGCAGATCGGCGATGATCCCGGCCTGGATCTCGGGCGCATCGTCCAGCCGCTTGACCAGTTCCAGCCCCAGTTTGCGCGGCACTGCATCGAAATGCGACAGGTGCTTGCCGATGGCTTCGCAGAGCGTGGTGAAGTGCCGGATGTAGGACCGCTTCTGTCTCGAAGCACTGGTATAGAGACGGTCCACGGCCTCGAACGGGGTGCAGCGCGGGGTGTTCGGATCGCCCGCATAGCTGACCGCCAGCTGCGCCATCTCGCCGAAACTCAGGTCGCGCCGCACCAGGTTTTCATCGACCATGCGCTGGTAGAGCCGGTCCAGCGCCTCGCCCTTGACCTGGATCGCGGCGGGGATCTCGGCCCATGTGCGGTCGCGGGTTTCCTCCAGCAGCTCCTTGTAGGCCGTGAGGCGCCGCCAGCCCTGGATCAGCTGGTACCCGCCCGAGACCTCTTCGACCCGGATCGGGTTCGACAGGCCGATTTCCAGCAGCGACGCCTTCAGCTCGTCGATCTCGGCGTCCCGGCCGGGCTTGCGGTCACGGGTCAGCTTGCTGGTCAGGATCTCGCCCAGCGGCAGGGTCCGCACGATCTGCCCGGCCTTTTTCAACGCGACGAACTCATGGGCCAGCCGGTCGTTTTCCTCGCGGATGCGCGCCTCGGCGGCGCGGCGTTCGGTCAGGGCCTCGGCGGTTTCGTGGATCGCGCTGGCCATGGGGCCACGGCGTTCGGACTCGGGCTGTTCGGCCGGGGCGGGGGGGGCCTCGGCCGCGTCGAATTCGATGTCGAAGATACGGCGCTTCTTGCTCATCACGCGGCCTCGCTCTGCTCGATGCCGGCCCAGGCGGCCAGCAGGTTGCCCCGGAACTCTTCGTAGGCGCGGTCGAAGGAGCCGCGCGCGCGGCGCCAGGTCTCGCGTGTCATGTCGCGGTAATCCGTCTCGTAGATCGAGTTGAGGAACCGCCCCGATTGTTCGACCGCCCGCGTGAGTTCGATGGGATGTTCGGCCAGTCTGTCCCCGAAAACCTTGCCGAATGCTGACTGCATCGCGCGGTGCAGGTCGTTGTTCGGCTCGAACCTTGTCAGCAGGAAGCGGACGTCCTGGAAGACCTTGGGCAGCGGCAGTGTCCCCGCGGGGACAAGCCCGGCGAACCCGGTCAGATCCTCGAGCGCCTCGGCCAGCTGGCCGATGAAGGAGGTGGTGGAATCGTATTCCCAGTAGCCGGGGCCGGAGGGGATATAGAGCATGTCGGCGGCAAAGACCGCGTTCATCGACTGGTAGCCGATGGCCGGCGGGCAGTCGAAGATCACGATGTCATAGGCGTCATCCGACAGCTGGTCGAGATAGCGCGAGACGGCGGCGAAAAAGCTCCATTCCGGGTTCATGTGGCGGTATTGCGCGCTCGCGAATTCGACGAAGGCCGCGTTGGCGCAAGAGGGCACGATGTCGATGGTCGGCCAGTTCGTCGGCTTGATGAAATCGGTCACGCGCAGGCCCGACAGGCCCATTTCCGCGATGGAGGCGGGCAGGCGGCGCTGGGGCAGGGCGGTGCCGCTTTCGGCGCCGCGCGTGAGCGTATTCATCCGCTCCGTCTCGCGCGCGAGGTCGCGGGCCATGATGCCCCAGACGGTGAATTCCTCGTCCACGTCCGTCAGGCCCATGGAATGGCTCAGCGTCGCCTGCGGGTCGAAATCGACGCAAAGCACCCGGTAGCCGTCAAGCGCGGCGGCATGGGCGAAATGCAGCGCCACGGTCGACTTGCCGGCCCCGCCCTTGAAGTTGGCGATGGCCGCGCGGATCGCCCGTTGCCCGGCGGGGCGCTGCGGCAGGAAGGACTTGCGGCCGATACGCAGCTTGCGCCGGATCTCGTTCACCTCGTCGAGGGTGTACCAACGCTGGCGACCGTCCTCCTCGACCATGCCCTGGGGCAGGGACGGATCGGCCGCCAGCTTGCCGCGCAGTGTGGATTGGTTGACCTTGAGGATCAGCTCGGACAGCTCCCAGCTGGAGAACCGCCGCAGCGTCTTGGAGCTTTCGGGGGAATAGGTCTGGCGCCGGATCGCCCCCTGCATGCGCAGGGATTGGGTCTGAAGCGCCTTCAGGTCTTTGTGCGTGAACATGTCTGCCCTCTGGTTGCGGCCTTTGCGGCCCGCCTGTCGATCGCTGTCCCCGCGGGGACGCTAATTCTTGGTGTTTGCGAATTTACGGCGGATTTGCCAAAAACGCAAAAGCGAATATCGTAGATTCAGCCAAACCTGGTTTTTGCGTTTTGCCAAGGCGGGACAGGGGGTTGGACGGGATAACCGATTCGCGAACCCGGTCCGGTGACATGGGGACAGACCCAGGGCAGGGGTCAGATTTAGGGGGACAGCCACGTCGCATCCCCCACGGATTGGGGGACATTTTCGCCCGATTAGGGGACAGCCAGCATGTCCCCCAATACCATTGATACCCAGATTCATCATTTGAATTGGGATCAAGGCCAGGGCCCGGATCGGCTTTCCCTTGACAGAATCGACATTCAGGACGCAAATCGTCCCAAGATCGGGAAAAGCGCTGCGAAGACGGTGACGCCCGGCAATCGAGGCAGTTCGGCCATTGACCCGGTCGAGACGTGACCCTGGGGGCGCTGGCCCGTCAAGGGTGACGGAATGAGGATCGAGGACAGGATGCACCAGGCACGCCCCGTCGGACGCGCGGCGGCTTCCCGAAAATATGATCTGCTGACCGCGCTCGGCGCCTTTGCCCTGTCGCAGGAGCGGGCGGCGCAGACCCGCGTGCTGCGGCTGATGACGCTGGTGACGGCGCGCTACAACTGGGCGCGGGACGAGCTGGCCGTGGGGCAGCGCGAGATCGCCGCGCTCTGGTCCGTCGACGAACGCACGGTCAAGCGCGAGATGGCGCGGCTGCGGGCGATGGGCTGGCTCATCGTCAAGCGGCAGGGCGCGCGCGGCCGGGTGACCGAATACCGGATGGACATCGACCGGATGCTGGACGACACGCGCCCCGCCTGGGACCGGGTCGGCCCGGACTTTGCGCTGCGGATGCAGGGGCCCGAGGCGGGGCAGGGGGCCGAGATCCTGCCGATGCCGGTCAGGGGCGAGGTGCCGCCGCCGGACCTGGCCTCGGGGACCGAATGGGCGCTGGCGCAGGCGCTGCTGCACCAGGAGAACCCGGGCCAGTTCGCGGCCTGGATCCGCGGCCTCGAGCGGGCGGCGCGGACGGGCAATCGGCTGACCCTGGCCGCGCCCAGCCGGTTCCACGCGGCCTATGTCCAGACCCATCTGGAGCCGCGAATCCTGGCCGCCCTGCAGGCGGTGGACGAGGACGTGGCCGAGCTGCGCATCGTTACCCGCGGCTGAGACGCCGAAAAAGCGCTTTGGCGATATCGGCAAGTTGGGCTAACCTCCGTCCATACATATTGTCACGGAGTACGTTTTCAGAACGATCCTGCACGGCACGGGGGGACCGCGTTCATTTAGATGCGGCCATGGCCGAGGCAGGCATGGTGCCAGGGGCACGAGGCGGCCGGTGGGGCCGCGGTTTTCGAAAATGTATTTCATACGTAAGGATTTGGGTCGTGATGGCTGACGCTCTCGCACGCCGCTTGCCGGCATTTCCGAACAGGATGATTGACCAGTCACCTGCGTATGGCGCGGCGGCGTCCGCAGGCGCGGGCATGACGCGGACCGGATTCGGAATGCGGGGGACCACCTGATGGAAATCAACGGCACATTCGGCGCGGATACCCTGAACGGGACCGACGAAGACGACACCATCTACGCCCTCGGCGGGGCCGACTACATCACCGTCGGCGGCGGCAACGACCTGGTCGAGGCGGATTCGGGCGATGACACCGTGGTCGCCGGACTGGGGATGAACGTGCTGTGGGGCGGCCTGGGCGACGACCTGGCCGATTACAGCGCGGGCGGCGGTCAAACGCTGACCATGACGCTGATCCCCGAGCTGTCGATCGTGGACGGCTACAGCTCGGCCGACCAGGCGGATGTGCAGATGCGGCTCGAGGGGGCCGGGTTCGACGACCTCTTGTTCGAGTTCGAGACGGTGCGGCTGACCAGTGCCACCGACCGCGTGACGGTGATCGCCTCGGACGACCCGACCAGTTGGATCACCCAGAAGCTGACGGTCGAGCTGGGCGGCGACACGGACGACCTGCTGACCTTCAGCGACGATACGGATTCGCTTTTTGCGCAAAGCGGCGTCTACTACCGCAACGGCTATGTCCAGATCGCCGACACCGCCCAGACCAGCGCCTATTTCCAGACCAATTTCGACGGCGGCAAGCAGCCCGAGAACGTGGCCGACCTGCTCGAGGGCGAGGACGTCACCGAAGGCGACGGGCTGACCTTTACCGGCGTCGACAATGTCATCCTGACCAGCATGGACGACCGCTTTTCGCTGACCTCGGCGGACGAGGGCACCCATTCGGGCAAGGGCGAGATCCACGGCGGGGCGGGGCGCGACGTCTTTTACATCAGCAACAACCCGGTCGGGGACCTGCTGGTCCATGGCGGGAGCGACGACGACATCGTCATCGTGCTGAACGGCACCAACGTGACCACGGCCGGCGGGCTGGGGCGCGACGTGGTCATCAACTTCTCGCAGGGCGGGCTGCTTTATGGCGACGAGCCGACGGGCCAGGTCTACGACCCCGAGGGCGGCGTCGGCGCGGTTCCCGAGACATCCGAGAACGGGGACCATTTCTGGTTCGCCCCGAACACCACGATCATGGATGCGCAAAAGCACGACATCCTGACCTTCTACGGCGTGCCGCTGACCGGCGGCGACGGGGCGGGCACGGCGATCGGCTGGTCCTTCGGGATTCCCGACAACGATCTGATCAGCACGATCCAGTCCGGTGTCGCCTTCTGGAACCAGGTCACGGCGATCCAGACCACGGGCCTTCTGCGGCTGTTCTACGACAGCTGGGTGCCGGCGATCGCCTATGTCGCCACGGGCGACGGCGACATGCAGGTGGTCAACCAGACCGACATCCTCTGGCGCATCATCACCGGCAAGGCCTTTGTCGAGGAATTCGACCTGGGCGACGGGGTGGTCAGCGTCAGCGGCACCCAGCGCGTCAAGGAGATGAACTTCGCCTCGTCGGACATCTTCGAGAACACCTTCGTCAGCTGGACTTCGGAGATCGGCGGCTTTTTGTCGATTGCCGACAGCGCGGCCGACAATGTCGGCGACCTGGGGATGCTGTTCAACTTCCCCAGCGTGTTCTCGGTGCTGATGGCGGCCGGCGGCGGGCTGGCCGAAAAGATGGTGTCGGCCTTGCCGGCGATCGGCGGGGTGATCAAGGCCATTTCCATTGCCAACACCGCCGATGGCGCGGCCTGGCTGGCCGGCGCCGCGATCCGGTCGGCCAAGGCGAACAAATGGGCCGAGGGGGTCGATCCGCTGGTCATCGACCTGGACGGCGACGGGGTCGAGACGACCGAGTACCTGGGCAGCCGCGTCTTCTTTGACCTCGACGACGATCTCTTTGCGGAACTGACCGGCTGGATCGGGTCGGATGACGGCTTCCTCGTGCGGGACCTGAACGACAACGGCCGGATCGACGACATCACCGAGATGTTCGGCGCAAGGTTCGAGGGCGGCTATGACGACCTGGGCCAGCTGGACCTGGCGGCGAGCGGCGGCAACGCAGACGGGCAGCTGACCGCCGCCGATGCCGCCTGGGCCGAGTTGCAGGTGTGGCGCGATCTCGATTCCGACGGCGAGACCGACGCGGGCGAGCTCTTCAGCCTCGATGCGCTTGGGATCGTGCGGTTCGATCTCGCCTCGGACCCGCTGGACATCCTCACGCCGCAGGGGGCCGAGCTGCTGGCCAGCGGCATCGTGGAGTTCGACACCGGCGCCACCACCCGCATGTTCGAGGCGATCTTCGAATCCTCGGACAGCTACACCGAGTTCGCGGGGCAGTCGGGGCTGGCGCCCTGGCAGCAGGACCTTGGCGTGGACAGCAAGGGCTACGGGTCGATGACGAGCCTGGCCATTGCCATGGCCAACGACATCGAGCTGGGCGAGATCGCGGCGGACGTGGCCGCGTCGATGACCACGCCCGATTTCAGCCTGCTGGGGCAGCAGGTCGGGCCGGTGCTGTCCTACTGGGGCCAGACGCTGGAAACCTCGCGCGAGCTGACGCCGGTGCTGCTGCACGAGGCGGGCAATGGCACCGTCAGCCTGCTGGACCGCGCGGTCTATGTCGAGGACGAGACGGGCGGCTACTGGACCCTTGCCAGCGGCGATCCGGTGCTGGACGGCGGCGGCAGCCCCATCGGCCGCCCGACGATCGAGGATATCCTGGCCCTGTCGACGGGAACGGGCGAGAGCTGGACCATGGTCGAGGGTTGGTCGCCCGCCAGCCGCGGCACCGAGGTGCAGCACCGCGAAGATGCGCCCTACCTCGCGCGGCTGGTGGATGGCCGATTCCAGATCGACGATTTCGGCATCCAGAACGCGGACGGGTCCTGGCGGCTGGCCTCGGGGCGCGAGATCACCGATGCGGATGGCGCGGTCATTGCCCATCCGACCGTGGACGACATCCTGGCCTTCGACAGGGCCGAGGGGCAGGAATGGCGCGTCGAGGCGATCCAGTACAACCCCTATGCCGCGATCCCGGTGGCCGAGATCGGCGTGCGCGTCACCGATGGCATCACCGTCGATTACACGGTCGAGGTGACGGACCAGGACGGCACCTTCTACGTCTGGGCGCGCAACCTCGACCGGGCGCTGGAATTGCAGTTCAAGACCGGGGATTCGCGCGAGTTCAACCTGCGCAACTACGCCGTCGATTTCGACATGCTGGACGAGGTGGGATCAAGCGACGACAGCACCTACCGGGTCGAGATCCTGACCCCCGGCCAGCTGCATTTCGCCACCTCTCTGGCCGGCCTCGACTTCCAGCCGCACATGCTGTCCGCGACGCTCGACAACACGACGGGCCTGATCGACTACCGCACCAGCGAGGGCGGGGATTACACCAATTCGACCGAACAGTTCGAAAGCGTCATCACCCCGATGATCGAGCTGGTCGAGCTGTCGATGCAGCAATACATCCTGACCAGCCGGCGCCTTGCGGTGCGGCTGGCGCTGCAGGACGGGCTGTCGGACTTTGCGCGCGGTCTGACCTACGACTCCGAGGCGGACCGCTACCGCCCGACCTCCGACCGCGAACTTGCGCCGATGTTCGAGGCGATCTTCGAAGCCGCGCCCGAGACCAACGAAAACGACGCGGTCTACGACTACCTGTCCGAATGGACGCTGATCCTGGCGCAGGTCTTCCCCGACTACGCGCCCGCCGACAAGGAGCTGTTCTTTGACCCGAACCTCGGGATCGACCAGCCCTATATCTTCCAGATGGCGCTGGCGGCGTATGAGAACGTGGGCCTCGACCTCGACGTCTATGCCATCGCCAATGCGCTGGGTCTGGACGAACGGCGCATCGTCACCCACGGGCCCGACGTGGCCCAGCTGGGCGGGCCGCAGGGCGTCAACTTTTTCTACCTGACGACGGGCGACAACGAGATCATCGGCAGCTACACCAAGGACGCCGACCAGTTCCCCGGCGAGGACGAGCAGACCGACATCTATTTCTACGGCGCGAATGCCGGGAACGACACGATCTACGACCGCGACCTGGGCGACCACGACCAGCTGCGGCTGGTGCACCTGCGCTCGGACGAGGTGCGGGCGGTGCGGGATGGCGAGGACCTCTACCTCTACTACAACGACGGCGCCAACCACATCCTGCTGCGCGAACAATTCCTGGGCGAGCTGAACGTCATCCTGTCGAACGGCAGCCGCGTGCAGACCGGGGTTGAAGAGATCGTCTTTGCCGATGGCGTGGTCTGGGACCGCTACCGCATGGCCTTCAACGCCGTCGATTTCGAGCGGGCCGCGCTGGACGAGGCGGATGCCTATTACGGCTCGGGCTCGGGCGACATCCTCTATGGCGGGCGCGGCAACGATTACATGAGCGGCGGCGTCGGCGGCGACACCTACATCATCGAATTCGGCGATGGCCACGACGTGATCGACGACCTCGGCGGCTTCTCGTTCGGGCCGGTCAAGGCGGGGCTCGACTTCCTGATGTTCCGCGGCGAAGAGATCACCGAGGACACCGTGCGCCTGACCCGCGACGGGGCCAGCGGCAACCTGTTGATCACCATCCTCGACGACACCGGCGCCGAGACCGGCAACAGCGTCGAACTGGTCGGCCAGTTCGCGGGGCTGCGCCTGAACCTCGGCTTCTTCGGCGAGCTGATGGGGGCGACCGACGGGCTGGATTACGTGGCGCCCAACCTGATCGAGAAGATCGTCTTCGAATCCGGCGCGGTGCTGGATTACACCGAGATCGTCAAACGCGTGATGGCCAATGCCAAGACCGACGGCGACGACGCGATCTACGGCATCCTGAACGACAATACCCTGGATGGCGGGGCAGGGGACGATTACCTGACCGGCGGGTCGGGGTTCGACACTTATATCTACGGCCGGAATTACGGCAGCGACGTGGTCTATGACCTCGATTTCGCCTCGGCCCTGTTCGGGCCCAAGGACGACCTGCTGAAATTCACCGACGACCTGCGCTGGACCGATTTCGATTTCCTGCGCGACGGGTCGAGCGACACGCTGCGCCTGCGGGTCAAGGGGACGGCGGACGAGGTGGTGCTGACCGACTACCTCGAAGAGATCCTGCTGGTCGGCTACCTGAACCTCATCGAGGAGGTGGAGTTCGGCGACGGCACGGTCTGGACGCACCTCAAGCTGCTCCAGCATTACGTGGACATCGCCAGGACCGACGGCGACGACACCATTTATGGCTTCGAGACCATTGCCGACCGGATGGATGGCGGGCTGGGCAACGACCGGCTGGTAGGGCAAAGCGCGGGCGACACCTACGTGATGGCCATGGGCTATGGCGCGGACACGGTGTTCGACAGCGCGGGGCAGGACAGCATCGAATTCGTGGGGCTCGATTCTGGCGATGTCGAGTTCTCGCGCACTGCGCTTGACCTGATCATCACCATCGCCGGGACCGGCGACCGGATCGTGCTGGAAAACCAGTATGTCCGGGCGAATTTCCAGGCCCATGCGGTCGAGTTCTTCCAGTTCGGCGACCGGACGCTGGACTACACCGACTTCAACCCCGAGGACATCGACCTCATCGGCTCGGGCGCGGGTGAGACCATCGAAGGGTCGGATTTTGCCGAACTGATCGACGGGCGCGGCGGCAATGACCTGCTCGAAGGACATGACGGCGGGGACATCTACCTGTTCGACGTCGGCTACGGCGAGGACACGATTTCCGACATCCGCACCCGTGCGGCCTGGCAGGACCGCAAGGGCATCGTGGTGCCGGTCGATGACGTGGTGCGCTTTGGCGGCGACATCACGCAGGACAATGTGCAATTCGCCAAGGATGGCAACGACCTGGTGATCTCGGTCGCGGGCCGCGTGGACACGCTGCGCATCCGCGACCAGTTCCTTGACCTCGACCACGGGGTCGAGAAGTTCGAGTTCTTCGACGGCAGCTTCATGCTGATCTCGGACGTCGAGGAGCGGCTGGCCATCGAGGGCGGCAACCGGGGCGACAACCTGCTGACGGGCAGCCCGACCGCGCCCAACGTACTGGACGGGCGGCAGGGCGACGACACGCTGGTGGGCGGATCGCAGGCCGATATCTACGCCTTTGGCGCCGATTACGACTTCGACCGGATCATCGAACGGCCGGATGCCGAGGGCGTCATCGACACCGTGCAGTTCGGCGCCTCGGTCACGCGCGAGGCGCTGCGCATCACCCGAAACGGCGACGACCTGGTGATCGACCTCGGCAACGGGGCGGATGTGCTGACCATTGTCGGCGGGCTGGCCGGCAGCCGCATTGAGCAGTTCCGGTTCGGCGATGCCAGCGTGCTGACCTTCGACGAGATCGTGGACCGCATGCTCACCGGCACGGATGCCGACGAAGAGCTGCGCGGCCTCGACACCCGCGACGACACGCTGGACGGTGGGCCTGGGTCCGACGCGCTGCTGGGCGGGGCGGGGAACGATACGTACCTGTACGGATATGGCAACGGCAACACCTCGGTCGACGACAGGTCGGGCCTCGACCGGATCGTGTTCGGCACCGGGATCACCGAAGACGTCGTGACGTTCGAGAACATCGACGGCGACCTGTTGATCCGGCTGACCCTGACGGGGGAGCGGATCGCGGTGCTGGGCGGCTACCGCGAGCGGCCCGTGGAAAGCTTCGAGTTCGAGGATGGCAGCGCGCTGAGCATCGAGGAGGTGCGCGCCATGATCCGCGCCGGCGCCTCGACCGGCTCGCAGGATATCCTCGACACCGGCGATTTCGAGGCGGGGCAGCTGCTCGACCCCGGAACGGGCCATGACGAGATCCTGCTGAGCGAGGGCGCGCAGGTGGTGATCCGCCCGGGCGGCGGGATCGACCGGGTGCAGATGGGCGCGGGCGTGACCGATGCGGCGATCCTGCTGCCCGACGTGCCCTCGGTGGACGCGGTGGTGCGGCAGGCGGGGGCCAGCAGCCTCGACCTGATCCTGACGGTTCCGGGGACGGGCAACCAGGTCATCATCGTCGGCGCGCTTGGCGCCGGCGCCGTGCCCCGGATCGAGTTCGGCGATGCCGTCACCTGGGGCGCGGCCGAACTGGTGCAGGCCTCTGTCGCGGCGCAGTCGAGCGAGCGGGGCGAGATCATCCGGGGCAGCGACCGCGCCGACACGATCGAGGGCGGGGCCGGCGATGACCAGCTGCGCGGGGCGCGCGGGGATGACACCTACCTGTTCACCCGCGGCGACGGGCAGGACGTGATCGAGGACAGCGCCGGCAACAACGACCGGCTCGAGATCACCGGCTACACGCCGGGCGAGGTGCGGGTGGAACGGCTGGAGGCGGGGCGCGACGACCTGATCCTGACCTTCCTCGGCACCGACGATGCGGTGATCATCCGCGGCGCGGCGATCGAGACGCTGGCCTTCAGCGACGGCACGGTCTGGACCCGCGACACGCTGCTGGACCTCGTGAACGCGGTCGGCACGGACACCGACGACCTGCTGCGCGGCACCTGGGGCGAAGAGATCTTTGACGCCGGGCTGGGCAACGACATCGTGCTGGACGGGCGCGGGGCGGATATCCATACCTTCGACCGGGGTGACGGGCAGGACCGGATCATGGTCGACCGCTCGGCTGATGGCTATGGCACGATCCGCTTTGGCTCGTCCATCGCGCTCGAGGATGTGAGCGCCAAGCGCGACGCCGATGGCAATATCGTGCTGCTGATCGCGGGCGGCGACGACCGGATCACGCTGGTCGACCCGGCGAACGATCCCGACGCCATCGTCGGGCAGATCGCCTATGCCGACGGGCGCAGCCAGTCCATCGCGGTGCTGGCGCGGGCGATCCCGGCGACCGATGGGGACGATCATGTCATCATCCCCTCGGGCGCGCCGACCGAGCCCGAGCCGGGCACCGATGCCTTTGGCCGGGACGGCAATGACACGATCGAGACCGGGCGCGGCGAAGACGTGCTGTACGGCGATCTGGGCAATGACCTGCTCAAGGGTCATTCGGGCGGGGACACCTATGTCTTTGGCCTGGGCGACGGGCAGGACACGATCCACGACGTGGACGAGCTGTCGAGCACTGCGGTGGACCGCATCCGCTTCGAGGCGGGGATCGACCCGGCCGACGTGGTGGTGCTGTGGGCGAACGGCGGCGACCTGGTGCTGGGCATCGCGGGCACCGAGGACCGGCTGACCATCCGCGAGATGTTCGTGAACCGCACCCGCGACGCCGGGATCGAGGAAATCGTCTTTGCCAGCGGCGAAACCTGGGACCTGGCCGAGATCCTGTCGCGCGCGGGCACCGGCACGGCGGGCGATGACGACATCGACCTTGGCACGGCCGGGGACCTGGCCACGCTGGCAGGTGGGGCGGGCGACGACCGCCTCGCCGGCGGACGCGGAGACACCACGTATCTGTTCAACCCCGGCGACGGGCAGGACGAGATCGTGGAGGCCGACAGCTCGTACTATTCCACCGACACGCTGCGGCTGGGCGCCGGGTTCGACCGGGCGGACATGGTGGCGGTGCAGCAGGGCAACGACCTGGTGCTGCGGTTCATCGGCCATGACGACACGCTGACGATCCGGGGCCAGTTCGCCTATTCCAACGATCCCATCGACTCGGTCTTGTTCAGCGATGGCAGCAGCCTCGATGCGGCCGGGCTGGCCGCGCTGGTGGTCTCGGAAGAGCAGGCGCAGCGGCTGCTGACGCCTTCGGTCGCGGATACCAACCCCTTCCTCGATCCGCTCTTCGGGATGGCCCATGGCGGCGACGGATCCTCGACCGGCGGGACCGGCGGCGGGGGGGCGAGCGGCGCCTCGGACCTGCCGCGCACGCTGACAGGTACGCCGGGGGTGCAGGAGACGTTCGAGTTCTTCGTGCCCGAGATCGACCTTTCGGCGGCACTGACCACCATCGAGGGGTTCGAGGTGGGCGACTCCGGCGACATACTCGACATCCGCCTGGCCACCGGCCTTGTCGGCACGGTGGTGGCGCGGCAGGAGGGCGCGGACACCTACGTCTATTTCGCCGATGACGGGCAGCGCGACCTCGGTGCCGCGCGGCAGCTGATCCGGTTGGTGGGGGTCGCGGCGGGCGATCTCACCTCGGGCAATTTCGGCGGCGCGCCCTTCGAGGCGGCGGTGGCTCGGTCGATCACCGGCACCTCTTCGGCCGAGGCGCTGACCGGCGGCTGGGGCAACGACACGATCAACGCCGGCAGCGGCGACGACACGCTGGACGGGGCCGAGGGCGACGACCGGCTGGAAGGGCGCAACAACAACGACACCTACCGGTTCGCGCCCGGCTGGGGCGACGACACCATTGCCGACAACGGGTTGTCGAGCACCTCGAGCGCGGACGTGGTGGAATTCGGCGCGGGGCTGTCGCCCGATGACCTCGAGCTGCGGATCGAGGGCAACGACCTCGTACTGTCCTTTGCGGGCCTGCCGGGCAGCCTGCGGCTGCTAAATTCCCTGTCGAGCCTCAGCTACCGGATCGAGCTCTTCCGGTTCGACGACGGGACCGAGCTGACGCACGAGGAACTGACCGCCCGGGTCTGGACGCCGGATGCCACGGACCAGCTTCTCGAAGGCAGCCGCGACGCCGAGACGCTGGACGGCGCCGCCGGCAACGACACGCTGAGGGCCAAGGTTGGCAACGACACGCTGATCGGCGGCGCGGGCAACGACTGGCTCGAGGGCGGCGACGACGACGACACCTACCAGTTCGACGCCGGGTTCGGGCAGGACATCGTGTCGGACGACGGCTGGGACTTCAATTCTGAATCCGACGTGATCGCCTTTGGCGCAGGGCTGACGCTGGCCGACATGGACGTTCGCGCGCAGGGCGACAGCCTGGTGATCACCTTTGCCGGCAGCACCGACCGGGTCGAGGTGCGGGGCGCCATCAACGACAGCGACCAGCGGATCGAAAGCTACCGCTTTGCCGATGGCACGGTGCTGAGCCATGCCGACATCATGGAGCGGGCCCATGCGCCGGGCGAGGCCGACCAGGCGATGACCGGCGGCTACGACACGGACGCGTTCACGGGCGGGGGCGGCAACGACACGCTGACCGGGCGCAACGGGTCGGACACGCTTGAGGGGGGCAGCGGCAACGACCTGCTGATCGGCGGCCAGCACAACGACCTCTACCGCTTTGACGTGGGCTTCGGGCAGGACACGCTGGACGAAGACGGCTGGAACTTCAACTCGGCCGCGGACGTGGTCGAATTCGGCCCCGGCATCAGCCCCGCCGACCTGGTGGTCACGGCGACCGACAGCGACCTGGTGCTGCGCTTTGCCGGAACAGATGACCAGCTGGTGATCCGCAACACGGTGAGCGACCTCGATTCCCGGATCGAGATCTTCCGCTTTGCGGACGGGACCGAGCTGGGCTTTGCCGATCTCTCGGCGATGGCCTGGACGCCCGATGCCACGGACCAGCGCATCCAGGGCAGCACCGAGGAGGACCTGATCGCGGGCGGCGGCGGCGGCGATACCCTGATCGGCCGCGATGGCCACGACACGCTGATCGGCGGCGCGGGCAACGACTGGCTCGAAGGGAACCGGCAGAACGACGTCTACCGCTTTGACGCAGGCTTCGGCCAGGACACCGTGTCGGACTTCGGCTCGAACGTCTATTCGCCCAGCGACGTGATCGAATTCGGCCCGGGGCTGAGCCTGGACGACCTGGTCGTGCGGATCGACGGCGACGACATCGTGCTGGGCTTTGCCGGGGTCGAGGACCGGGTGGTGATCCTGAACGGGCGCAGCTCGTCCGACTATTACGTCGAGACGGTCCGCTTTGACGATGGCCGCAGCCTGACCCGGGCCGAGGTCATGGACCTGGGGCTGACCGGCACGTCGGGCGATGACCTGCTGCGCGGCAGCAACCTGGCCGAGGCGATCGACGGAAGCGCCGGCGACGACGAGATCCACGGCAACGACGGCAACGATACCGTGACCGGCGGCAGCGGCAACGACTGGCTGTCGGGCGGCTACCAGAACGACACCTACCGCTTTGCGCCCGGTTTCGGCCGCGACGTGATCTCCGAGACCGACGGGTCGAGCTTCTATTCGGGCACAGACCAGGTGGTGTTCGCGGCGGGCATCGCCGCAAGCGATGTCGCGGTCTTCGAGGATGGCACCGACCTGGTGCTGGTCCATACCCCCTCGGGCGACATGCTGCGGCTTGCCGGCACCGTCTCGGGCGGGAGCAAGCGGGTGGAATCCGTCTTCTTCGAGGATGGCGCGGTCACCTGGACCCATGACGACATGATCGCCGCGGCGGTGATCCTTCCGGGCCCGGACGGGATCGCGCAGCAGGGCGATCCGGCGACCAACCTGCTGGCGGGCGGCGCGGGCGACGACACGGTGACCGGCCTTGCCGCGACCGCCAGCCGAATGGTGGGCGGCGCGGGCAACGATACGCTGACCGGCGGCGCGGGCGACGAGACGCTGGACGGTGGCAGCGGCAACGACAGCCTCGACGGGGCGGGCGGCAGCGACGTCTACCTGTTCTCGGCCGGGTTCGGGCAGGACACGATCGCCGACAGCGGCGCGAACGCAGGCGACGGGTCGGGCAATTTCGACACGGTGGTCTTTGATGCGACGATCGATCCGGCCGACGTGACGGTCGAGCGGACGGCGCCCACGGGCGGCGACCTTGTGCTGCGCATCGCGGGCAGCAGCGACCGGCTGACCATCCTCGGCGGGGCCGAAGCGGCGCCCGCCACGGGCGGCATCGACGCGGTGACATTCGAGGGCGGCCCCAGCTGGAGCCATGCGGACCTCTTGTCCATGGCCACGCCGTTCAACCCCGAGGGGCAGGACATCACCCCGATCGAAGGGCCTGTGGACGACAGCCTGGCCGGGACCGACGGGCAGGATTACCTGCGTGGCTACCTGGGCGCCGACACGTTGGACGGCGGCATCGGCAACGACAATCTTTACGGCGACGAGGGTGACGACCTGCTGACCGGCGGGCTTGGAAACGATTACCTGGCCGGCGGGACCGGCAACGACACCTACCGCTTTTCCGCCGGTTTCGGGCAGGACCGGATCAGCGATTACGACTACC
>NZ_JAIMID010000002.1 GCF_019966535.1 Mesobacterium pallidum
TCGACGACTTCGTCGATGACACAGATCTCGTCGCCCGCATCAAGGCCAAATCACCGCGGTAGCAACCGGCCGGTTACGGAAAAGGCGAATGCCGAGATCGAGCAATTTCTCTACGTCGCCTCGCATGACTGCAAGACCCCGGTGCGGGGCATCGGCTTTCTCCCCAACACAATCTGGAGGACCAGCTGGGCGGGCTTGGCAAGATCCCCAACGTGCAGGAGCAGTTCGGCATGATCCGCGAAAGTGTGATGCGCATGAACGACCTGACCACCGAAAACATGGAATTCTTCCGCGCCGGCACCCGCGACACCACGCCCGCGCAGGCGGTGCCGCTTGGGCAGATGATGGCCGATTGTGTCGCGGATATTCACCTGCGCCCCGACCAGGTGACCTGCACCGCCGAGACGGCCCAGGTCGCCTGCGATCCGCACAACTTCCGCCGCATCCTCGAAAACCTCGTCGGCAATGCCTTCAAGCACGATCCTGACCGGGACAAGACGCGGGTCGAGATCCGTCTGGCCGAGACCGGCGGCCGGCTGCCGATCGAGGTGGCGGACAACGGGCTCAGTATTGCGCCGGAATACCATGAGAAGATCTTTGACGTCTTCAAGACCTTGCGGCGTCCTGATGACCCGGAAAGCGCGGGGATCGGCCTGTCGAACGTGCGCAAGATCGTCGAGAATTACGTCGGCCGGGTCCGTGTCGGGTCGGTCGAAGGCCAGGGGGCGTGCTTCCGGTTCGACTGGACCCGGGACGCGGCACATGACGACACCCGCCTGGACGAGGCCGCCTGACATGCCCCGAAACCTGAATATCCTGTTGGTCGAAGACGACAAGTTCGACGTGATGATGTTCGAGCGCACGTTGCAGAAGACCGCGCCGGACGCGATCCTGCAAAGGGCCCAGGACGGGCAGGTCGGACAAGGTGAACTGGCCGTTCCCGGTGGTCGCCGACATCACCATGCCGCGCATGACCGGGGTCGAGCTGCCCGAGGCGCTGCGGGCCGAATGGCCCTGGCAGGATCGCGTGGTCTTCGTCCTGTCGTCGTCGGACAGCCGCGTCGACATCGCCCGTGCCTACGCGGCGCGCGCCACCGGCGACTTGCTCAAGCCCACCTCGAGCGACGGTCATACGTCGATCATGCGTTGGCTGCAGGATTGCTGGAGCGCCTGCGAGCCGCTGCTGCTGCGGGCCTGACCGGTCTTCACCGCTGGAAGATGTAGCTGCCCGGCGCCCTGGCCAGTACCGGGTACCCCTTGGCCGGCGCGCCCATGGCAGGCGGCGCGACGCGGCCGCTCGACTGTCGCGCCAGCCAGTCGGACCAGGCCGGCCACCAGGACCCGTCCTGCGGCGCCTGGCCGGCCAGCCAGGTGTCGGGATCGACATAGCGCGCGCCCGCGTCCCGGTGCCCGATGCGGTAGTGCCGATGCGGATGGCCCGGTTCGCTCAGGATGCCGCCGTTGTGACCGGAACTGGTCAGCACGAAGGTGAAATCGCAATCGGTGAACAGCCGCGCCTTGTAGACCGATTTCCAGGGCGCGATGTGGTCGCTTTCCGTGCCGACCGCGAACATCGGCACCGCAATGTCCTTGAGCGCGATGACCCTGTCGCCCACGGCAAAGCGCCCCGCCGTCAGGCGATTTTCGAGGAACAGGCTGCGCAGGTATTCCGAATGCATCCGCGCCGGCATCCGGGTCGTGTCGTTGTTCCAGACCGTCAGGTCCGAGGCGAGATCCTCCTTGCCCAGGAAATAGCGTCGCACGGCGCGGGCATAGATCAGGTCCTCGGCGCGGATGGTCGCGAAAGTGCGGCTCATCTGCGGCCGGTCGAGGTAACCTTGCGACCACATCAGGTCCTCCAGAAAAGCCACCTGGCTCTCGTCGAGGAACAGCAGCAGCTCGCCCGCCTGCGAGAAATCGACCTGCGCCGCCAGCAGCGTGACCGAGGCGAGCCTTTCGTCCCCGTCCCGCGCCATGGTCGCCGCGGCGATCGACAGGATCGTGCCGCCAAGGCAATACCCGGTGGCATGGATCTTGCGATCCGGCACGATGGCGCTGACCGCATCCAGCGCCGCCATGACGCCGCGGGCGCGGTAATCCTCAAGCTCGAGGTCAGCCTGCTCGGCCGTCGGGTTGCACCACGAGATCGCGAAGACGGTGAACCCCTGCCTCACCAGGTAGCGGATCATCGAGTTCTGCGGCGAGAGGTCGAGGATGTAGTACTTCATGATCCAGGCCGGGACGATCAGCACCGGCTCGGACTGCACTGTCTCGGTCGTGGGCGTGTACTGGATCAGCTCGAACAGGTCATTGCGAAAGACCACCTGCCCCGGCGTGCAGGCGAGGCGTTCGCCCAGTTGGTAATCTTCGGGCGGCTCTGGATGCGCCTGGGTCAGCGTGCGCATCATGTCTTCGGAGAAATGCCGCGCCCCCTCCACCAGGTTGCGCCCCTTGCAGTCGATGGTCTGGCCAATGATCTCGGGGTTCATCACCGGCAGGTTCGAGGGCGAAACGACATCGAGCGCCTGCCGCACGAGAAACTTGACCCGGTCGGAATTGTCCGGGCTGAGCCCGCGCATCGGGTCGGTCGCGTGGTCCCACCAGTCCTGTGTGGCTAGAAACCCCTGCTGCCAGGCACTGAACGGCATTCGCGACCAGCCGTCGTGGGTGAAGCGATGGTCATAGCTTTTCGGCTTGAACGGCGGCTCGGGCGCGGCATCGTATTGGCTCCGCAGCAGGTGCTCCCAGACCTTGGCGCCGTTGCGCAGGGCGCGCTCGCCCAGCTCCATTTGACGCCCCGGCGCACGCGACAGGTGCAGCGCCCAGTCGCTCCAGGCCTCGAGCATGGAAAAGGGCGACACGCCGCCGGTGGTGCGGGCGACGACTGACCGGACCATCCGGTCGATGTCGTCATAAGGATGCGCGCGGGGCGCCTCTGCTGCGGGCGAGGCCACGCGGGCAGGATCGGGGGTCGGCAGATCGCGGGGCATGGCTGAGGTGTCCTGGCGCAGGGGAAGTGTTGTCGGCGGCAGTCTAGGCCGCATCGCGGCGCGGGCCTTGATCCATGTCATCACGGGCCGCGCAATTAAATTTCGCGCAACCCGCTTCCCTTCCGCCCGAATCCCGCTACACTCGAATCTGAAAACGTTCAGCGTTAAACGATTGCCTGAGGGAGGGAAGCCAATGGCAGCGCGACGCGCCAGTGCAAAGACCGCCACACCCAACGTGTCGGCCGAAGAGCTGACCGGGTATTACCGCGACATGCTCCTGATCCGCCGGTTCGAGGAAAAGGCCGGCCAGCTTTATGGCATGGGCCTGATCGGCGGATTCTGCCACCTCTACATCGGCCAGGAAGCGGTCGTCGTCGGCCTGGAAGCGGCCGCCGAAGAGGGCGACAAGCGCATCACCTCCTACCGCGACCACGGCCACATGCTGGCCTGCGGCATGGACCCGAACGGCGTCATGGCCGAGCTCACGGGCCGCGAGGGCGGCTATTCAAAGGGCAAGGGCGGCTCGATGCACATGTTCTCGAAAGAGAAGCATTTCTACGGCGGCCATGGCATCGTCGGCGCGCAGGTGCCGCTGGGCGCCGGGCTGGCCTTTGCCGACCGCTACCTCGGGAACGGCCGCGTCACCTTTACCTATTTCGGCGATGGCGCGGCGAACCAGGGCCAGGTCTACGAGACGTTCAACATGGCCGCTCTCTGGTCGCTGCCGGTGATCTTCGTGATCGAGAACAACCAGTACGCCATGGGCACGGCGCAGAAACGGTCGACCTCGACCGAGGATATCCACACCCGCGGCGCCCCCTTCGGCATCCCCGGAGAGATCGTGGACGGCATGGACGTGCTGGCGGTCAAGGAGGCCGGCGAGAAGGCCGTCGCCCATTGCCGCGCCGGCAAGGGGCCGTATATCCTCGAGATCAAGACCTATCGCTACCGCGGCCATTCCATGTCGGACCCGGCCAAGTACCGCACCCGCGAAGAGGTGCAGAAGATGCGCGAAGAGCGGGACCCGATCGAGGCGGTGCGCCAGATGCTGCTGACCGGCGGCCGCGCCACCGAGGACGACCTCAAGGCCATCGACAAGGACATCAAGAAGATCGTCAACGACAGCGCCGAGTTCGCCAAGGACAGCCCCGAGCCGGCGCTGGACGAGCTCTGGACCGACATCTACGCCGACACGGCACCGCAGGAGGCCTGACGCATGGCAACGCAAATTCTGATGCCCGCGCTCAGCCCGACCATGGAGGAAGGCACGCTTGCCAAGTGGCTGGTCAAGGAGGGCGACACGGTCTCGAGCGGTGACATCATCGCCGAGATCGAGACCGACAAGGCCACGATGGAGTTCGAGGCCGTGGACGAGGGCGTGATCGGCAAGATCCTCGTGGCCGAGGGCACCGCCGGCGTCACGGTCAACACCCCCATCGCGGTGCTGGTCGAGGACGGCGAGGATGTCCCGGCCGAGGCCGAGACCGCCAACCCCGCCCCGCCGGAACAGGCGCCGGCGGAAAGCGCCGCCGCGCCTGTCGCCGCCGCCCCCGCCGCGCCTAAGGTGGCGCGCACGCCCGACTGGCCCGAGGGCACCGAGCTGCGGACCCAGACCGTACGCGAGGCCCTGCGCGACGCCATGGCCGAGGAAATGCGCAGCGACGAGCGGGTCTTTGTCATGGGCGAAGAGGTCGGCGAATACCAGGGCGCCTACAAGATCACCCAAGGCCTGCTGGATGAATTCGGCCCCAAGCGCGTGATCGACACGCCGATCACCGAACACGGCTTTGCCGGCATCGGCGTCGGTGCGGCTTTCGGCGGGCTCAGGCCCATCGTCGAGTTCATGACCTTCAACTTCGCCATGCAGGCCATCGACCAGATCATCAACTCGGCCGCCAAGACGCTGTACATGTCCGGCGGCCAGATGGGCGCGCCCATGGTCTTCCGCGGCCCCAACGGCGCGGCGGCCCGCGTCGGCGCCCAGCATAGCCAGGACTACGCGGCCTGGTATGCCCATATCCCGGGGCTCAAGGTGGTGCAGCCCTATTCCGCCTCGGACGCCAAGGGCCTGCTGAAATCGGCGATCCGTGACCCGAACCCGGTGATCTTCCTCGAGAACGAGATCCTCTACGGCAAGAGCTTCGACGTGCCGGTCCTCAAGGATTTCACCGTGCCCTTCGGCAAGGCCCGGGTCTGGCGCGAAGGGTCCGACGTGACCCTCGTCAGCTGGGGCATCGGCATGACCTACGCGCTGGAAGCGGCGGAAAAGCTCGCCGCCGAGGGCATCGAGGCCGAGGTGATCGACCTGCGCACGCTCCGTCCGCTCGACTACGACACGGTGATCGCCAGCGTACAGAAGACCAACCGCTGCGTGACGGTCGAGGAAGGCTTCCCCGTCGCCTCGATCGGCAATCACCTGTCGGCCTATATCATGGAGAACGCCTTCGACTATCTCGACGCGCCGGTGATCAATTGCACGGGCAAGGATGTGCCCATGCCCTATGCCGCCAACCTCGAGAAACTGGCGCTGGTGACCACCGACGAGGTGATCGCGGCGGTCAAGAAGGTGACGTATCGGTGACGGACAGTTCGGCGATTTTCGACGACATTCCCGGCGACGATGACAAGGGGTTCGGCCCCTTCATGGTCAAGCATTTCCGGTCGCTGTCGGCTGGTGACAAGTCCGTGTTGCACGCAGCACTGCAAGAAGAACAAGGACGCCCGATCCTGACGACGTCAACCAGGTCGGCTAACCATAAATTGTGGCACATGTTCCAACGGATCGGCTGGATGGAGGAACGCAACATCCGCGAACTGATGCCTGATCTGCCACCCGATGCCCCGTTGCGTGCGTACCAGCTAAGCGACTTGGGAATGGCCTCTTTGCCTCATTTCATTTCACACGCCGCCCGAGCGAATCCGGTCTAAGGAAGCGAAGCGATGCCCACCGAAATCCTCATGCCCGCCCTTTCCCCCACGATGGAGGAAGGCACCCTCGCCAAGTGGCTCGTGAAGGAAGGCGACAGCGTCTCCTCGGGCGACCTGCTGGCCGAGATCGAGACCGACAAGGCCACGATGGAATTCGAGGCGGTGGACGAAGGCATTGTCGGCAAGATCCTCGTCCCTGCGGGCACGGCGGCGGTCAAGGTCAACACCCCTATCGCGGTCCTGCTGGACGATGGCGAAAGCGTCGATGACATCGGCAGCAGCGCAACGCCAAAGGCCGAGGCCGCGCCAGCGGCCGAGGCCCTCCCGGCGACGGCGTCAGCCGGCGCAACGCCGCAGGCGACGGCGTCAGCCGGCGCAACCGCTCAGGCGGCCCCGGCTCCGTCTGCGCCCGCCGCATCGGATGGCAGCCGCATCTTCGCCTCTCCGCTGGCGCGCCGCATCGCGGCCGACAAGGGACTGGACCTCAGCCAAATCACCGGCTCCGGCCCCAAGGGCCGCATCGTCAAAGCGGATGTCGAAAACGCCCAGCCGCAAGCCGCCGCACCGGCTGCTGCCCCAGCGGCCAAACCCGCCACCGCCGCAGCCCCTGCCCCCACCGGCCCCTCCGCCGATGCCATTGCCAAGATGTACGCGGATCGTGAAACCACGGACGTCCCGCTCGACGGTATGCGCAAGACCATCGCCGCGCGCCTGACCGAAGCGAAACAGACCATCCCGCATTTCTACCTGCGCCGCGACATCAAGCTCGACGCGCTGATGACCTTCCGGGCCGAGCTGAACCACCAACTGACCGGGCGCGGGGTGAAGCTGTCGGTCAACGATTTCATCATCAAGGCCTGCGCCAACGCCCTGCAACAGGTGCCGGATGCCAATGCCGTCTGGGCCGGCGACCGGATCATCCGTCTGACCCCCTCGGACGTCGCGGTTGCCGTGGCGATCGAAGGCGGGCTCTTTACCCCCGTGCTGCGCGACGCGCATCACAAGTCGCTCTCGGCCCTGTCCTCCGAGATGCGCGACCTTGCCCACCGCGCCCGCGACCGCAAGCTCGCCCCGCATGAATACCAGGGCGGCAGCTTCGCCATCTCGAACCTCGGGATGTACGGGATCGACAATTTTGACGCCGTCATCAACCCGCCGCACGGGGCGATCCTTGCCGTCGGTGCGGGCGTGAAGAAACCGGTGGTGAACGATGCGGGCGAGATCGAGGTGGCGACGGTCATGTCCGTGACGCTCAGCGTCGATCACCGGGTCATCGACGGCGCGCTCGGGGCCGAGCTGCTGAAGGCCATCGTCGAGAACCTCGAGAACCCGATGGTCATGCTGGCCTGAGAGCAAGCAGGGGGCCAGCCCCCGTCCGCGCCACGGCGCGGACTCCCCCGGAGTTTATCGGCAAGATGAAGGGCGGATCAGACGCCTGGCCGGACGGTTGCGCGTGACGATCACGACCGATGAGAGGGGCCTGCCCCTCGCGTGGAGGGCGCGGCATAAAATGAGGCGAGGGGATCTGCCCCTCGCGCCGAGGGCGCGGCATGCACTAAGGCGAGGGGCTGTGCCCCTCGCGCTCCCCGGGATATTTATGGAAAGATGAAGCAGGATCAGAGCGCCGCGTAGAACGCAGCGCCCAGGATCACCCCTCGTGGCCGCGGCAGCCGGTGAGGCGCTGGTTCATGTCGCGCGAGGGCTGGTCGCAGCCCGCCTCGCCCACGATCTTGGCCGGAACGCCCGCGACGGTCTTGCAGCAGGGCACGTCCTCGAGCACCACGGAGCCCGCCGCGATGCGCGAGCGGTCGCCGATGCGGATATTGCCCAGCACCTTGGCGCCTGCGCCGATCAGAACGCCGTCACCGATCTTGGGGTGGCGGTCCTGCTCTTCCTTGCCGGTGCCGCCCAGGGTCACCGAGTGCAGGATCGACACGTTGTCCCCGACCACGGCGGTTTCGCCGATGACGATGGAGTGGGCGTGGTCGATCATGATTCCCTGCCCGATCCGGGCCGCCGGATGGATGTCGACGCCGAAGACCTCGGAGACGCGCATCTGGAAGAAATAGGCCATGTCCCGGCGCCCCTGCAGCCAGAGCCAATGCCCCACGCGATAGGCCTGGATCGCCTGGAAGCCCTTGAAATAGAGCAAAGGCTGCAGGAACCGGTGGCAGGCCGGGTCGCGGTCATGCACCGCCACGATGTCGGCGCGCGCCGCCATCGACAGGGCAGGATCCGTGGCATAGGCTTCGTCGCAGATTTCGCGGATCAGCTGTTCGGACATCTCGCCCGAGGCGAGCTTGAGCGCGATGCGATAGCTCAGCGCCCGTTCGATCGTCCGGTGGTGAAGGATCGACTGGTGCATCATGCCGCCCAGCAGCGGCTCTTCGATGACCGCGCCCTCGGCCTCGGTCAGGATGCGGGACCAGACCGGGTCCAGCTCTGCAATCTTTGCGCGTCTTTCGGCCATCGGTGACCTCCTTTTGCCCGTCCCGACCATATCAGATAGGTGTGTTACGGGGAAACGCAAAGGTGTGATAGGGGGGATCAGGAAAAATGAATACAGCCGGAGCAGAAGAATTCCGCGCGCTGATCGCGGCGCGGCTGGCCGATCTGGATGCCGAGGACGCGCTGGGACAGGCCGGGCAGGCCACGGTCGAGCTGGACCAGCAGGCCGTCGGGCGCCTGTCGCGGCAGGATGCGTTGCTGTCGCAGAGCATGGCGCGCGCAACGCAGGCCCGGCGCGACGCCCAGCGCACGGGGCTGACGGCAGCGCTGCACCGGCTTGACGCGGGAACGTTCGGCTACTGCGAAGATTGTGGCGACGACATCGCCCCGGGTCGCCTGCGGCTCGACCCCACGGCGCAGCTCTGCGTCGACTGCGCCCGGGGCTGAGCCGCCTCGGACCGCCAGCGCGCGAGTGTCTCAAAGACCAGCTCGAGGCAGCTGCAATAGTCGGCGTCCGACAACTCCGGCTCATCCGCCAGCACCCGCTTGCGCGCGGCACTCATCAGCGTGCCGTCCCCCCAGAGCGGATGCACCCGCCCCAGCCGCCGCACGTAGCGGTCGGCCCAGTCCGCCTCGCGGATCACCTGGGCACATAGCGCGGCCCGTCTCTCTGGCGCGGATCGCCGAAGGACCCGCGCCAGGCTTGTCACGTCGCCATGCAGCACCCGGCGCATCAGATCGACAGGAAACCCGAGGCGAAAGGCCCCGGCCCGTAGATCGCCGAGACCTGCGCCACCTGGAACTCCACGTTGCCGAAGGCACCGTCATTCGCGGCGTCGGCCTGGCTGTAGCTCCAGCTCGTGCCCGATTGCGTATGCTCGCGGAACACCTGGCCGCCGATGAGTACCCGGATCATGTAACGCTCGGCCTCCTCGTTCAGCGGCACCTCAGGCGACTCCCAGCTGTCGCCGCCGATGCGGGTCCGGCGCACCCAGCTCATCTGCACCGTGCCGGCCGCGTCCTGGACAAGCCGCAGGTGCGAGGGTCGGTAGGGCCGCAACCCGTTGCCCTTGAAGGCCTGCACCAGGTGCACATAAGTCGGATCGTCCACCGACCGGCTGGCGGGCCCAAGACGGAAATGCCGCGCCAGGTCCCGTGTCGCGAGCCCGAGGTCGATCTGCTCGGGGATCCCGTCCAGCGCGATGACCCAGGACCCGGCTGGCCAGACCTCGGGCATGAAGGCGTCCGTGCCAAGCTGGCCGCGCAGCCGGTGCGACAGCAGCCAGGTGTCCTCCGCGATCAGCGCGGCGTCACGGAACTGGATCAGCTCCCACCCCTCGGCCGAGCCATCGCCGATCGCCAGCAGGTTGCCCCCCGCCAGCAGCTGCGCATCGGTGATGCTCTCAACCTCGCCCGACAGCATCTTGACCTGCAGCGCCGTGCCGCGATCTACCAGCCCGTGCGAGGCAAAGGCCAGCGGCGTCTCGGTCACCCCGATCCGGGCCTGCGCCCCGAGGATCGCGTTCAGCGCGTAATCCGAATCGATCACGCTGTCGAATAGCGCCACGCTGCCCGGCCAGGGGTCCGCCGTCACGGCCAGGTGGGGCGCATGGGGCACCTCTTCGCCCGTCAGCAGCGGCAGGTCGAGGAAGAAGGGCACCACCGGCACCGGCGCGGCAAAGGCGGTCAGCGACACGCCGTCGTCCGGGTAGGTCGAGGCCTGGTAGATCGATGGCTCGATCCGCACCGCCTCGACGATCTGGCTTGGCCCCTGTTCCACGCTGTCGACGCGGTAGAGATCGCTTTCTGCGCCCAGTTGCAGCACGTCCCCCGGCCCCACGCGCAGCATGGATGGCGGCAGGGCGATCCGCGCGCTGTCGCGTGCCAGCCGCGCCTCGGCCAGCCAGCGTTCGACCGTCTCACGCCCCTCCGCGCGGGTCATGACCAGCGGCACTTCGGACTGGCTGACGGCATGGGTTTCGACTTGGGGCAGCACGGCCTCTTCGGCGACCACGTCGTAATCGCCATCGGCCTGGACAAAGCGCAGACGCACCCGGCCCGACAGCTCGAGCGCCGCGCCACGCGAGCGCTCGACCGTGCCATCCAGCTCCTTGCTGCGCGCCACTTCGGTTTCGTCGATCACGGTGGGGAACAGCCCGTCGCGGGTCAGGAAGGCGAGCGTGCCGTCCCGCTCCACCGCGTCGAAACCGTAACGCAGCATCAGCGGTTGCAGCGCCGCCCGCGCCTCGCCCACCTGGTCGAAGGTGTAGCCCCGCACGTAGCCAAAGAGCCGTGAGGTGTCATAGGACGCCAAACCCGCGCGGTCGCAGATCTCGGCCACCAGTGAATCCAGCGGCCGGCCCGAGGTGCGCCCGTTCAGCCAATGCCCGCGCGAGTAGTTGTCGCCATCGTCCCAGAGGTCCCGGTTGCCCGGGAACCACGGGTAAGGCCGCGCATCCCAGGCCCAGACGAAACAGCGCGACATGTCGAGCATCTGCCCGGCATATTCCTCGCTCTGGGGGTTGTTCGCGGGATCGGTCCAGTAGCTGAACATGGCGCGCAGGTATTGCGCCTGCATCAGCTCGTCCCGCCGGCCGTTGGAATACTTCGGCAGCTTGCTCTCGCTCGACTTGGGGTCGAGGAACTTGTTCGGCTGGTTGGTGCCCTTGTCGATGGCCGCGCAGCCGATCTCGGTGAACCAGATCGGTTTCTTCTGCGGTTCCCAGGCCGTCGGCAGGTCGGCGCGCACGCCATCCACCCGCTCGAAATGCAGGTTCGACCACCAGGCGCGGATGTCCTTGTAGCGCCAGATCCACGGCTCGTCATGGGCGCCGTCCGAGATCGGCGTGCGGATCTGCGCATCCGAGGCCTGGTCATGGGCGTAGTACCAGTCGTATCCCTCGCCGCCCTCGATGTTCGAACGCAGGTAGTCGAGGTCATAGATCGACCGCCATCCGTTCTCGGCATCGAGATGATCGTCGCCATCGCGCCAGTCAGACAGCGGCATGTAATTGTCGATCCCGATGAAATCGATCTCGTCATCCATCCAAAGCGGGTCGAGGTGGAAATAGCGGTCCCCCGTCCCCTCGGGGATGTAGCCGAAATATTCCGACCAATCAGCGGCATAGCCGATCTTGACCTCGGGCCCCAGCAGGGCGCGCGCCTCGACCGCCAGCGCCTTCAGGTGCTGCACGGCCACGAAGACATCGCCCGCCCCGCGGATCTGCGTCAGGCTGCGCATCTCGGACCCGATGCAAAAGCTGTCGACGCCCCCCGCGGCCGCGCAAAGCGCAGCATTGTGCAGGATGAACCGGCGGTAAGACCATTCGTTCGGACCGGAGTAAGTCACCACCCCGTCGCCCACGGTGAAATCGTTGGCCGAAGCGGTGCCGAAGAAGGCAGTGACCTCGCCATCCGCCGCCGCCGTCCCGTCGGGCGAGCCATCCCGGCCCGGCGCCACCGACAGCGTGATCCGCCCGCGCCAGGGCAGCACGGGCTGGTCGTCCGCGCCGCTCCAGGGGTCGGTGAGGCCGTTTTCTGGCACCTGCTCCATCAGCAGGAAAGGGTAGAACATCACCGCGATGCCCCGGTCCGCCATGTCGCGGATCGCCTCGACCACAGCCGCGTCCGCTGGCGTGCCGCCATAGGCCGCGCGCCCGTCAACTTCCACCACCTCCTGCGCCTGCGCGCGGGTCAGCCCCGAGACGGTCCAGGGCATCCCCGCCCCGTCGAACTCGGCCTGCTCGACCTTGGGCCGCATCTCGCAGAGCCCGCAACGCAGGTCGCTGCCGAACCAGCTGACGATCAGGCTGGCAGCGCCGCAATTGGGCAGCTCGCCTTGCAACTGCGCCATCGAGGCGGTGAAATCCGTCACCCCCTGTGGCTGGTTCACGTTGGCGGCCGATTTCTTGCCCTGGCCGAAGTCGTAAAAGACCTTGGACGTGGCCAGCGAATATTCCCCCGTGCCCGGCATCAGCGCGACGCCCTGCACGCCATGGGCCACCTCGTCCGCCGCGCCTGCCTGTTCGGCCGGGACCGGGCGCGTCACCTCGAAACTGAACTGCGGCACCCGGTTGCCGAACCGCTCCAGTTGCAGGTCCTCGAAGACAACATAGGCCGTGCCGCGATAGGCCGGCACCATGCCCGCGCCCTCGACCGCCTCGATCTTTGGGTCGGGCATCTGCGCCTGATCGCCCGGATAGACGCGCATGTTCAGATCCTCGGGCGCCAGCTCCTCGCCATCCGCCCAGATCCGGCTGATATGCGTGATCTCGCCCTCGCAGAGCGCGACGGCGAGGCTGACCGAGTAAGTATAGGTCTTGGTCGTGACCTTCGGCTGGCTCGTGCCCTTGCCCGAGCCGCCCGATTTCTTGGTCGAGACCTTCTCGCGGAACGCGCTCGACCAGATCACCTGGCCGCCGATGCGCACCCGGCCATGGGCCTGCGCGATCGCCTCGCCCTCTCCGACCGAGGTCAGCCGCAAGCGGTCCACGCGGCCGGTCTCGACCACCTCGCTGCCCTGCCCCATCAGCCGCTGGTCGATCACCCGCCCCAGCGAGGCGCCGACAAACCGGCCCACCGCCGTGGCCGACAGCCCCAGCAGCGTGCCGCCAAAGGACGACCCGATCGCCGCACCGGCCGCGGAAAGAATGATCGTCGCCATGTCTCAGTTCCTTTCGGGAAAACGGAATCGCGCCACGATGCGGCGCGCCCAGGGCGCGGTCAGCGCGCTCTCGACGACCCCGTGGCCGGTGTAGGAATGAATGAACGTCGGCACAGCACCCGTCTCGGCCGCGATCCCGACATGTTTCGCCACCGCCCCGCGCCGCATGCGGAACAGCAGCACGTCGCCGGGCTGCGGCTTGGACACGGGCATGAGATGCGCAAGGGCCGCCCGCCACAGTCGCTCGTCGCCCTGCGGTTCGGACCAGTCGCGCGAATAGGCGGGCACGGCGACCGGCTCGGGGCCGATCACCTCGCGCCAGATCCCGCGCAGGAGGCCAAGGCAATCTGCCCCCCCGCCGCGCGTGCTTGCCTGGTGCACATAGGGCGTGCCCAGCCAGCCCCGCGCGGCGGCGACCACGTCGGCGCGCGGGCCGGTCATCGTCGGCTCCCGCCTGAGAGGTCAGCGGCGCGGCTGGGGTGCAGCATCACCCAGTCGTCCTCGGGGATGTCCGGGAAGCCCTGGAAGTTCAGCACGTTGGCGAACTTCAGCCGGCAGGTGTCGAACCGCTTGTCGCAACCCGCCCGCAGCCGCACCTGGTCGCCCGCGATGATCTCGGCGCGCAGCGGCTCCCACAGCTCGATCACCCGCTGGCCGTCCAGCGTCTCGTCGCGCTTGATCGCACCGGTCAGCCCCTTGGCCGCGCCCAGCAGCACCTCGAGCGAGCCGCGCTTGAACCATTCCGCGTCGAACCCGCCCAGCGGCGCAAAGTAGAAGGTCCGCCGCCCGTCGATGGCCAGCGGGAAGACATCCGTGACATAGCCCGGCGCATCCAGGTCGACCCCGCAAGCGGCATCCCCCAGCACGGCCGTGCAGGGCTTCTGGTAGACCCGGCCCAGCGGGCGGTTCAGCAGGGCCGAGAGCCCCCGGATCTCGGCATGAAACGCGCCGTCGCCACGGCGGATCTCGCCGATCGTGCCGCGAAACAGCGCCGTGCGCTGCGACACGTCGGCCCAGTTGACCCGCCAGGCCACCACCTCGGCGCCATCATAACGACCCGCCTCGATATCGGCCTCGGTCAGGGCGGCATCGGTCAGCGCGCCCATCGCCTCGGTGTTGTCCACCGACAGGCCGGTGGATTGCTGCAAGGCCAACGCCGACAGCCCGGTGTCGGGGCGAAAGACCAGCCCCTCGAATTCGAGCGCCCGGTCATGGTCGGTAAAACCATAGCGCGTACCATCGGCGCGGGTGATCGACCAGGCATGGGCCAAGGTCGTCACGCCGCTGTCCAGATGTTCCTGGAACTCCAGCGAAATCGGCATCAGATCCGCACCTCCACGACAGGCACGTTGGGCACTTCGCCCGCCTGGAACGACGCGACCGAAGTCTGGATGACATCCGTATCGAACCGCACAGGCACGTCGAACTCGAACCCGGCCGTTACCTCGACCCCCACCTCGGGCGCGATGTCGAAGGTCACGATCCCGGTCGCGGTGTCGACGGTGTAATGCAGTGCCTCCTGCATCTCGTCCCCGCCGATGCCGACGCGCACCGTGCCGGCGACCGGCTTCTTGATGGGCCGTGCGTAGCTGTGCGTGCCCGACACATAGGTCCGGGTCAGCTGGAACTCGCGCGTCACCCCATCGCCCAGGGCGATCACCTGGTCGTCGTAACGCACCTGGCTCACACTCGGCTTGCAGGACCGGTAATCAGACCAATCCTTCCAGCGAAACCCATAAAGCTGCCCCCGCCGCGCCTCGAAGAACGCGATCAGGTCGTCAATATCGTCGAGCGAACGCAGCCCGACCCCCGCGTCGTAGCGGCGGCGGGAATGCGCCCAGGGGGTGTTGCGTTCCTCGAACCCGTTGGCCAGCGTGACCACGGTGGTCAGCCGTTCGGGCCCACCGACCGAGCCAAAGCTCAGGTTGGCCGGAAATCTGATCTCGTGAAAGTTCATGGCATTCTCCGATCAGCGGTTGCGCTGGCCACGGCCAAGGGCGCGGCCCATCTGGGCGGCGATCTGGCTCTGGCTGCGACGGAACCCCTCGACGTCGGGGGTCTGGATGTTCATCACCACATGCACCGCGCCGCCGCCCTGGGCGCGCACGCCCAGCCGGCCGTCTGCGCCGCGGGTGAGCGGCATGATCGCCTCGGGGCCGGCCTCGCCCATCAGGCCGGTGGCGCCGCCTCGCATGCCGAAGGTGGTCGGCCCGCTCACCACGCCGCCGGTGGCGAACGGCACCACACGGCCGCTGGTAAAGGCGCCGCCCTTGGCAAAGGGCTGCATGGGGCCAAAGATCGCGCCGACGCCCTGCGCCAGCATGCCGCCCAGATGGTCGGCCACGGGGCGAACTGCGGCGTTGTAGGCCGCGTTGACCATGGTCTGGCCGATGCCGCGCAGCGCGTCGCCCAGCGTGGCGCCATCGAGGATCACGTCGTCGATCGCCCGCTTCACGCCCGAGGACAGCGTGCGTTCCAGCCGCGCGGCCCCCCTGTGCGTCTCGTCGAAGGTCGCATGGATGCGCTTCAGCTCGGCATCGAAGCCCGCCGCCATCCCGGCCGCCTGGCCCAGCGACAGCTCCAGCGCCTCGACCTGCTGATCGAGGTTCTCAATTTCCGTCTCAATCGCCATCGGTCATACCTCCGTTCGTGTCCGGGAAGGCGGCCATCAGCTCGTCCAGCCGCCCCCGGTCCAGCGGGCGACCGCGCGTGTCGGTGCCCAGCAACATCTTCAACTCCGCCGGGGTCAACGCCCAGAACTCGACCGGCCGCAGCCCCAGCCCGTGCATCGCGGCCCGCATCAGGGCGGGCCAGTCGAACCCTTCGCTCATGCGCTCTCCCCCGGCGTCATGAAGGCACGCGCCAGCAGTTCCGCCGCGGCCTTGCTTGCCGCCAGCGGCCCGCCTTCGACGGTCGCCGTCAGCAGGTCGCGCGCCTCGCCTTTCCAGCCGCCGCCGCGCAAGCCGGCCACGATCAGTGCCAGCACATCGCGCGCGGCATACTGCCCCTCTTCGAAGCGCCGGATCAGGCCGACCAGGCTGTCTTCCCCCAATCCGGCTTCCAGCTCGGCCAGCGCGCCGAGGGTCAGGCGCATCTCGTGCGCCGTCCCGTCGATCACCAGCCGCACCTCGCCCCTCCACGGATTGGACATCGGCTTACAGCGCCACGAAGGTCAGCTGCCCGGCCGAGGCCAGCGCCAGCTCGTAGGACGCCTCGCCGTCATGGCTGCCGGCATATTCCAGGCTGGTGACCTGGAACGCGCCCTCGACCGTGCCGAAATCGGGAATGATGACCTGGAACTCCGGCGTCTCTCCGTCGAAAAAGATCTGCCGCGCGCGTTCATCCGTGCCTTCGTCCTTGAAGACGCCCGAGCCCGAGATCGACGCGCTTTTCACGCCCGCGCCGGACAACAGCTCTCGCCAGCCGCCCGCGCTTTCCAGAGAGGTCACGTCCACGCTCTCCGCGTTGAAGCTCACCCGCGTGGCGCGCAGCCCCGCGATCGTCTCGAACTGACCGTCGCCGGTCAGGTCCACCTTGATCAAAAGATCCTTGCCGTTCTGGGCCGCCATGGCTCTCACTCCATTCCGTGGTTGCGTTTGAATGCTGTTCAGTCGTCTTCGACACGGGCGCGAAAGCGCAGGTCGATGCGGCGCACCCCGCCGGTCTGCTCGCGGCTTGCCGCCGCGCGCAGGAAATTCATCGACACGACCCGCCCCCGGCTCAGCACCGGGGCCTGCCCATGCAGCGCGTCGCTGATCGCGGCGGCCGCCTGCTTGGCGCGGGAAAAGCCGTCCAGTTCCGTGACGACCGACACGACAAAGGTATGCTCGGCCCCGTCTCCGGTCTTGTCGGACCGGTCGCGCGCGATCTCGTCGCCCAAGGTGACGTAGATCGACGGCAAGGTGCCCGGCGGCACCGCGTCGTAGATGTCGCTGCCGACGATGGCCGACAGCGCCGCGTCGCCCACCAGCGTGTCGTAGATGGCCGCCTGCAGGGCCGCGCTGACTCCGTAGCTCATGCCGCCAGCTCCTCTTCGGCGAAACAGACCAGGTAGCGGGCCGTCGGGTCCGCCTCGGTCACCGCGTCGATACGGTAGACCCGCGGGCCCTCGCGCAGGCGCTGGCCGGGCAGCGGCCGGGTCGTGTGGCCCACGGGCGCGCCGCGCACCACGATCCGGTAGGAGGTGGTCGACACCTTGGCCCCCTCGCCCGCCGCATCGCGGCCCGTGCGCGGATTGACCTCGGCCCAGAGCAGCCCCAGCACGGTCCAGCTCTCGGTGAACCCGCCCGCCCCGTCGGCGACAAAGCCGCGCTCCTCCAACGCCAGCTGGCGGTTGAGACGCGGGGCCATCATGCCAGCCCCCCGAAAAGACGCATCACCCGGTAGCGCTCGATCAGGCTGGTGACGCCAAAGGGCATGCAGCCGGCGCTCAGGCTCGTCTCGTCGCGGTATTCGTAGTAATGCGCGGCCAGCAGCATCACCGCCTGCACAAGGTCGGAGGGCAGCGCCTCGACCGTGGCGGCATAACCCGCGTCAAAAGCAATCTCGACGGAGCCGCCGGTCGGGATGTAGGGCAGCGCGCCCACCACCGGCACCAGCTTCGGCCGCTGCGCATCGCGCTCCAGCCGGTAGTTCCCGGGCGCCCAAAGGGTCTCCGCCCCGGTCCCGTCGATCAGCGTGACGCCGGTCACAGCGGTCACGGGCGCCACGGGCAGCACCTGGCAGGACCCGTCGCGCCATTGCGTCAGCGTCCAGGAAAACGCCCGCTCGATCAGGATCTTGCCCGTCCGCGCCTCGATCGCGGCGACGGCCGCCCGCAGGAAGCCCTCGAGCACCGCGTCCTGCACGTTGCCCTCGGCGAACCCGGTGCCCAGCCGCAGATGCGCCTTGAAGGCGTCGACCGGCAACGCGGCCTGGCCTATGGTCGTTTCCTCGATCAGCATCATGGTCTCTCGTCTCCGATAAATCCGGTCCCCCGCCGGGGTCTCAAAGGTCGGGCGCGCACCGCTCGCGTCGCTCGGACGGAGGGAAGCAGCTAGACAACGCAAGCACCCGGCGCGCGCCCTCCCGGGGGCGGTTGCCCGCCCCCGGTCCGGTCAGGCCTTAGCTGGCCGAGAACTTCAGCAGCTTGATCGCGGCATAGTCGGTCACGCCCGCGCCCACGCGCTTGGAGGCGTAGAACAGCACGTTCGGCTTGGCCGAGAACGGGTCGCGCAGCACGCGCAACTCGGGACGCTCGACGATGGTGAACCCGGTGCCGAAATCGCCGAACGCGATCGACAGCGATCCGATGGCCACGTCGGGCATGTCCTCTGCGACCAGCACCGGGTAGCCCAGCAGGTGCGCCGGCTCGCCCGCGCCGATGCCGTCGGTCCACAGAAACCGGCCGTCCTGGTCCTTGAGCTTGCGCACCTCGCCCGCGGTCTTCGAGTTCATCACGAAGGTCGCGTTGGCGCGGTAGCGGGCGCCCAGCGAATAGACCAGGTCGATGACCGCGTCGCCACTGCCCAGGCCGCCATCGACGCCCGTCGGGACGGTGCCCAGCGTGCCCCAGGCCCAGCTGTCATTGTCGACCGTCGCGTTGTTCAGCAGGCCGACCGGCTTGCCGAAGCCATCGCCGACCAGAAAGGCGGCGTTCTCGGCACGGGCGAACTTGTCCGCGATGCGCTCGGCCAGCCAGGATTCCACGTCGAAGGCCGCGTCATCCAGCAGGCGCTGCGAGGCTTTCGGCATGGCCGACAGCTCGTGCAGCGGGATGTTGATCCGCTCGAAGACCGGCGTGCCGGTCTCGGCCGTGGGCGAGGTCTCGTCGGCCCAGCCTGCGCCGACATCCGAGGTATCGACCAGCGCGTCGTAGGACGAGCTTTCGATGTGAACGACGTTCGCGACCTGGCGGATCGACACGGTCGATTTCAGGACCGACGACACCGTCTCCGAGGTCTGCGGATCGACCAGGTAGCCGCCATCGGCGCCGGTGATCTGGTGCATCGCCTTGCCCTCCAGCTCGATGCCGCGCAGCGCGTCGTCATCGCCCGAACGGACATAGGCGTCGAACGCCTTCTGGTGGGGGGCGCCTTCGTCGACGCTGCGGGCCAGCGCGGGACGCGCCGGCGCGAAAGATTTACGATCAAGCATGGTCAGTCGCTCTTCCTGTTGTTGAAGCCTTGTATGAATGTCGGCCCGGAACTCCTTGAGATCCCGCGTGAAGTCCGCTACGGCGCTCTTCACTTCCTGGATCGGAGACAGATCGCCCCCGTCCGCGGCCTTAACCTCGGTTTTCACCATCATCGGTTGCCTCTGCTGAGTGTGGGTCCGCGCGCCGTCAGTCGCGCGCCAGGGTCAGACGCGCGTCCCTCAGGGCCGCCGCCAATTCGCGCAGGGGCGCATCGGTCAGGGGCTCATCCCCCTTGGCCGCCACCCGCGCACTGGGCAGCATCGGGAAGGTGACAAGCGACACCTCCCAAAGCTCCAGTTCGGTCAAGAGCCGCTGGCCCTTGTCGTTCTTCACGGCCCGCCGCGTGCGGTAGCCGATGGAAAGCCCCTCGATGGCGCCGGCCGCGATCAGCGCGGCGGCCTCGCGGCCCTTTTCGATGCTGTCGAGGATGCGGCCCTTGACGAACAGGCCGCGCGCGTCCTCGCGCACCTCGTCCCAGATGCCGATCGGCTGGGCCGGGTCGTGCTGCCACAGCATCTTGACCCGGCGCCCGGCTGCCTTGAGGCCCGCGAGCGAGCTCAGGTAGGCGCCCTTCTGGACGACATCCCCGCCCTGGTCGACCTCGCCGAAAAAGCTGGCATAGCCTTCGATCAGGGTGCCATCGGTGACGGTCAGCCCCTCGCCATCGAGGCGGCAGAACTTGTGCTCGAGCCCGGTATCCATCTGAAAATTCCCCATGTTTCAGTTCCCCGTTTACTGGCCGGTGATCTGCAGCAGTTCCTGGAACCCCTGCGCCAGGATCGCCGCGACCACCCCGTAGACGGTCAGCCACAGCCGTTTCTCGAGCCGCTCCATCATCGCCTCGATGCGGTGCAGCCGATCGTTCAGCGCCTCGAGCTGCACCCGCACCAGTTGCTCATGCGCGGCCAGCTTCAGCCCCGGCCCGCAGTCGAATTGCGGATAGCCTGCCTTGGGCTCAGCCATTGCCGCCGACCTCCAGCGCCGGCAGCCCCAGCAGCGCGCGCTTCTCGGCCTCGGTCAGGAAACTCGCCTCGCTGATCCGCTTCCACTGGCTCTCGCGCTCGGCCGCCAGCGCCGGCACCTGGTCGAGGTCGGCCTTCAGCTCGATCGCCTCGCCGGCATGATCGCTCAGCCAGTCGCTCACCGTCGCGGTGACCTTGGACACCAGCGGCAGCACGGTCAGGCGATAGAAGGCCCGGTGCGCCTCGGCATAATTGGCATAGGTCGCGTCGCCGGGAATCCCCAGAATCATCGGCGGCACGCCAAAGGCCACGGCGATCTCGCGGGCGGCGGCCTCCTTGGTCTTCTGGAACTCCATGTCGCTGGGGCTGAACCCCATCGGTTTCCAGTCGAGCCCGCCTTCCAACAGCATCGGCCGCCCGGCATTGCGCGCGCCCTGGTGATAGCTCTCCATCTCGTCCTGCAGGCGTTGGTACTGGTCGGCGGACATGGCGCTCTGCCCGTCCACCCCGCGCCAGACCAGCGCGCCCGAGGGCCGCGCCGCATTGTCCAGCAGCGCCTTGGACCAGCGCGACGCGCTGTTGTGCACATCCAACGCCTGGGCCGCGGCCTGCATCGGGCTCAGCCCGTAGTGGTCGTCCTGCGGATGGAACGCCTTGACGTGGCAGATCGGGCTGACCCCGGCGCCAAGATCAAAGCGGTGCTTGCGCCCGCCGACCCGGTATTCATAGGCCACCGGCCAGCCATCGGCGCCGGGCACCAGGCTCATCCGGTCCGACCGCAGCACATGCAGCTCAAGCGGCACGCCCGGATCGCCCACCGCTTCAAGGTAGGCGTCCCCCGACAGCAGCAGCTGGCCATAAAGCGCCTCGAAGAGCTCGGCCCGCCCCTGAGCCGGGTTCGGACGCCGCACCAGGCTCAGCATCGGATGGCTGTCATAGCGCTGCTGTGCATCCTGCAGCACCAGCGGCACAGCGGCGGCGGCCTCGGCGATCAGCTTGACGGCGCGAAAGCCGACCGGGTTGCCGGCGAAGCCGGTCTTGGTCAGCGACACCGTGTCCCGCGGGCTCCAGGCCACCCGGCCGGACCCGGCAAGCGCCATCAGCCCGCCGGTCGCGCTCGCCTTGTGCTCCGGGGCTGCCTCGGTCTTCCGCCGCAGAAAATCAAACATGCGCTTGGCTCCTCGATCCTTGCCGGGCCGCGCTTCGGCGCCCCTCTCGTTCGGTTGAGCACACTTTGCCGCAAATCCTTCAAAGCCCCGTAAGCCCCCCGCGCGCACCCCGCCAAAAACCGCGCAACACCCGAACTTTCGCAAGCATTTTCAACAGGAAAAAGATCCCTCTTCATCTTTCCCGCAAACTCCGGGGAGCGTGAGGGGCTGGCCCCTCATTCCGCCAACAACCACAGAACGCCTCCGGCGGGAGTATTTGGGGAAAAGTGAAAGCTGGGCCCCGGACACGAACACCAACGCCGGCCTCCGCAAAGGTCCTCGGCGGGTCTACGTAGCGAAACAGGACAGGCCGGGCGCCACCTGATCCCCTTCATTTTGCCCCTAAACTCCGGGGTGCGCGAGGGGCTGGCCCCTCGCTCCGACGCTGGCCACAGGCCCGGCGTCAGACGAAAAAGCGGGCCGCCCGAAAGCGACCCGCTCCACCCCTCCCCGTACCCGGACGCCCGCGCGCCCGGATCGATCGGCACGTCACAGCGCCCGGATCGACGGGCGACGCCACTTCGCCGCCGGTTCGATCATCACCTCGTGCAGCGCCCAGACCAGCGCGTCCACGCGGTCGGGGCTGCCCTTGCCCTCGTAGCCGCGCATGGTCATGCGGCACATCTGCTCCTCGAGCCGCTGCAACCCCCGGCAATGCAGCACGCGCCCTTGCTCATACAGCGCCGCCACCGGCTCGGCCCGGGCCGATTTCCCGCGCGAGGCATGGACCAGTTTCACCGGGCACAGCGGGTCGACCTGGCGGATCACCGCCTCGACCATGTCGCCGCCCTGGTTGGCCTCGGCCACCAGCTTCTCCGCGCCCCAATGCTCCATCACCCGGATCGCGCGCGACGCCCAGGTCGCGGGCGAGGCCGCGCCGATGCTGGCGTCTTCCAGCACGTAGGCGCGCCAGTCCTGCACCGGCCCCTTCATCACCACCCCCACGGCGACGATGCCGCATTCGTCCGACACGGCCGTCCCACGCGCCGCCGGGTCCACGGCGACCACCACCCGGTCGAACTCCGGCAACTCCTCGACCCGCGCCGCCTCGAGCCCCTCCAGCGACCAGAGCGCCCCTTCGGCATCCTCCAGCAGCACGCCGTCCAGCTCCTGCCGTCCCAGCCGCGTATCGGCGTAGCGGGCGCGCACCTCGGCCAGGAAGCTCTCGGCCAGGTTGGCGCGGTTGGCCTCGGTCGCAGCATGGGTCACCACGGTGCTCTCGGCCTTCAAGAGCGCCTTCAGCACGCCGACATTGCGCGGGGTCGTGGTTACGCATTGCCGGGGATGCTCGCCGAGACGCAGCGCGAATTGCAGCATGTCCCAAGTCTCCTGCCCCTTCTTCCACTTGGCCAGCTCGTCCACCCAGGCGGCATCGAACTGCGGCCCCCGCAGCCCCTCGGGATCGGCCGCGCTGAACGCCTGCGCCGTCGCCCCGTTCGGCCAGACCAGCCGCCGCTTGGTCGCCTCCCACTCGGGCCGCCGGTCGGGGGGCGAACAGGCCAAGATCCCGCTGTCGCCGAATATCATCACGTCGCGCACCTGGTCGTAGGTCTCGCCCACCAGCGCCATGCGCCGCGCCCGGCCGGGGTCGAGAGGCCGCGACCCCTCGACCATCCAGCGCACCCATTCGGCCCCGGCGCGGGTCTTGCCCGCGCCACGCCCGCCCAGGATCACCCAGGACCGCCAGTCGCCCTCGGGCGGCAACTGGTGGTTCAGCGCCCAGAAGTCGAAAAGATAGGGCAGCGCCGCCAGCTCTTCGTCTCCCAGATCGTCCAGGAACGCCTCACGGGTCGCCGCATCGGCGGAGGCGATCCAGGCGGCACCGGATTTCAGTGCGTGCGGCGTCGAGGTCGAGGGCATATCCCCCCCGCGCGACACCAGCGTCAGCTTTGCGTTGCTCGTCAATTCTGTTCTCCAGGATCAAAACCAACCGGATGAGCTCGCTGACCTGCCGCAGCGAGGCCTTCACCTCGGATACGCCCGCGACCTCCCCGGCGTGCAGCCTGTCGCGGTACTCTTGCCACTCTCCCCGTGTCTCGCGCAGTTGCAGCCGAAGCTCGTTTGCCTGTGCGCGCAGGTCTTCCGCGTCTGGCGACGCGACAGTATTCGTCATTTACCTGCCCCTGATCGTGCGTTGGTCTCCGCACGAGCCGCAGCCCCGTGTGTCCTGCCCGCTTTCCCCAAATCGGCCAGCCAGATCCGCGTCCTAGCCCGGGATCAAGATCGCATGTCGCGATTACCGACCTGTACCGACGCCGCGCAGATGCGGTAACCTTCTCTTAATCTTGATGGAAACCGGCCCTGGACACGCAAAACCCGGCCCCAACATGTGGGACCGGGTTCGAAATGAAGTGATTCACTTTTTGTTAGGCACAAGCACGCGCCGCGCCCCGCCCGTTGCGCCCTATTCGCGCGCAGCCTCCAGCGCGCGGTAGGCGGCGACGTTGCGATTGTGCTCGTCCAGCGTCGCGGCAAAATTGTGCCCGTCCGCCGGGTCCAGCGTCTTGGCGACAAAGAACAGGTAATCGGTCTGCGCCGGGTTCACCGCCGCCTCGATGCTCGCCCGGCCCGGGTTGGCGATGGGCGTCGGCGGCAGGCCAAAGATCACGTAGGTGTTCCACGGCGTCTCGGCGCGCAGCTCGCTTTGGCGGATGCCGCGACCCAGCAGGCCCACTCCTTGGGTGATCCCGTAGATCACCGTCGGGTCCGTCTGCAGCCGCATCCCCTGCTCCAGCCGGTTCTCGAAGACGCTGGCGACCATGCGCCGTTCTTCCGGCCCGCCGGTCTCCTTCTCGATGATCGAGGCCATGATCAGCGCCTCTTCGGGGCTCTCCAGCGGGATGCCCGGCGCGCGGTTCTCCCAGGCCTCGGCCAGGATCGCCGATTGCGCCGCCTGCATCCGCTCGATAACCGCGGCACGACTTTCGCCCACGCGGATCTCGTAGCTGTCGGGCGCCAGCGAACCTTCGACCGGCAGGCCCTCGACTTCGCCCTCAAGCACATCCGCCGCCTTCAGCCCCTCGACCACCTGCCACGAGGTCACGCCCTCGGCCATGGCGATGCGATAGCGGGTGTCGGGCTGGGCGCGCACGGCCTCGTAGGCCGCCGGCACCTCGTCAACGCCCGGCTCGAATTCCGCCCGCTCGACAAAGCGTTGCGTGGCCGGGTCCAGCTCGCGCACCTGCACCTCGGCGCGGGCGATGCCGATGCGGTAGACCACTTCGGTGCCGCAGGTGCTGGCGCCGCCCCGGGTCACGATGTCGACGATTTGCTCCATCGACGCGCCCTCGGGCACGAGGAAGGCGCCGGCCTTCAGCTGCGATGTCTTCTCGGTGTAATCCGCGCCGATCCGGAACAGCCGGGCCGAGGTGATGGCCCCGTCGGACTGCAACGTGTCACTGACCCGGCTCATGTTCGACCCGCGCTCGACCCGCAGGCACATCGCCTCGGTCAAAGGGCCCTCGGCGGTGTATTCGGTCTTGCCCCACATCACCACGCCCGCGACCAAAAAGATCGCGACGATGAGGAAGGTCACCGCGTTGGACGCGATGGATTTCCACATGCGTTACACCTTCCCCATCAAGAGGCTCGCATTGGTCCCGCCAAAGCCAAAACTGTTCGACAGGGCCACCTTGACCTCGCGCTCCCGTTTCACGTTTGGGGCGAGGTCCAGCTTGGTGTCGACCGCAGGCGTGTCGAGGTTGATTGTCGGCGGCACCACCTGGTCGCGCAGTGCCAGGATCGAGAACACCGCCTCGATCGCGCCGGCCGCACCCAGCAGGTGCCCGGTCATCGACTTGGTCGAGGACATGGTCGCCTTGCCCGCCGCATCGCCCAGCAGGCGCTCCACCGCGCCCAGCTCGATCGTGTCGGCCATGGTCGAGGTGCCATGGGCATTGATGTAGTCGATGGCCGAGGGCTCCAGCCCCGCGTGCTTGAGCGCGGCGGTCATCGAGCGGCGCGCGCCGTCACCATCCTCGGCCGGGGCCGTGATGTGATAGGCGTCGCCGGACAACCCATAGCCAAGGATCTCGGCATAGATCTTTGCGCCGCGCGCCATCGCGTGTTCGTATTCTTCCAGCACGACCACGCCCGAGCCCTCGCCCATCACAAAGCCGTCGCGGTCCGCGTCATAGGGGCGGCTGGCGGCGGTGGGGTCGTCCTTGCGCTTGGTCGACAGCGCCTTGCAGGCGTTGAAGCCGGCGATCCCGATCTCGGAAATCGACGCCTCGGCCCCGCCCGCGATCATCACGTCGGCATCGCCGAACATGATCAGACGGCTGGCGTCGCCGATGGCATGGGCGCCGGTCGAACAGGCGGTCACCACCGCGTGGTTCGGGCCCTTGAAGCCGTACTTGATGCTCACCTGGCCCGAGATCAGGTTGATCAGCGCGCCGGGGATAAAGAACGGGGACACGCGGCGCGGACCCTTTTCCTTGATCAGGATCGCTGTGTCGGCGATCGAGTTCAGCCCGCCGATGCCTGAGCCGATCATCACGCCAGTGCGGCAGCGCGCCTCTTCATCCTCGGGCATCCAGCCGGAATCCTCGACCGCCTGCTGCGCGGCGGCCAGGCCGTACAGGATGAAATCGTCGACCTTGCGACGCTCCTTGGGCTGCATCCAGTCGTCGGCGTTGAAGGTGCCGTCGGTGCCGTCGCCGTGCTTGACCTCGCAGGCGTAATCGGTCGCCAGGTGGCTGGCATCGAACTGCTTGATCGTCGCCGCGCCGGACTGGCCGGCCAGCAGACGGGTCCAGGTTTCCTCAACGCCACAGGCCAGGGGGGTCACTAGCCCCAGACCGGTCACAACCACTCGCCGCATGGATCTGCCCTTTCCCCAATTCCGGTTCGTCCGGCCGCTCATACCCCGTGGGCGGACCCTTGGGCAAGCGATCAATCCGCTGTAACGCAGCAAGAAAACGCCCATCCCGGGGGCCGGGACAGGCGTTTCCTGCCGAGATGAACCGCGTTCAGGCGGCCTTAGCGCCGAATTCGCGGTGCAGGATGGTCTCTATCTCGTCCAGCGGGGAATTGGTGAGGTCCTTGTCAAGTTCACCGACGACCTTCGACGCGACCTCCTTGTGCCAGGTCTTGCGCAGGTCCCCCAGCACCCGCGGCGCGGCCACCACGATCAAGCGGTTCAGGTCGCCCCGGTGGGCCATGCGGAACAGCATGTCCGACAGGTCCGAGGCGAACCGCTCCTTTTCCAGCGCGTGCCAATCGGTCTCCTGCACGGCCGAGCGCTGCACCGAGGGGCCGTCGTTGAACCGCCCCGGCCGGTCGGTCCCCTGCGCGCGGTCCGGCGGATTGTCCTGCTCCTCCTTGCGCAGCACCTCGAGATGCGGGTCCTGCGCGTCGGTCAGGTTGGTGAGCAGCAGCGCCTTTTCGCCATCGGCGATCAGCACCGTGGTTCCATTGGTCAGTTCTGCCATGGTCTCCTCCTTCTGCGGGCTTTGGGCCCGTCTTGGAAAACGCTTGGGGCCGGCACCGGGTTCCCGGCACCGGCCCCGAGGGGATCGTCACGGCGGGCGTTACGAGCCCTGGACGATCACCCAGACGTGGCCATCGGCGGTGGAGCGCACGGCCAGCACGTCGTCAGTGTCGTAGCCATCGGCCTCGACGGCGGTCTGCAGCGCGGCATTGGCTTCCACGGCGGCGCGCAGCGCGTCCCCGTCGGTGTTGCGGGCAATGGCGTTTTCCAGCGCGGTCACGTTGCCCGAGGCTTTCAGCTTGTCGATCTCGACGGTCGAGACCATGACGTCCTCGCCGATCTGTTCGACATCGGCCGCAGCGTCGCCGCCGGTGTTCAGCTCGGCGATGATCTGGCCATAGCGGTCGGAACTGCCGCCCATGTTGCCCGATGCGTTGCCCGAAGCCTTGCCGTCGGCGGTCACGGTGGCGTCTCCCATGTCGCTGTCGACCTCGGTGTCCGAGGCGACATCGGTGTCGACGCTCAGGCTGCCGTCTTCGGCCGTGACGCCGGTGCTGACGCCAGCGTCGGTGCTGACCGTGGTGTCACCGGCGGTGACAGACAGGCCGCCATCGGCATCGACGCCGAGCGATCCGTCGCCGGCCAGGGCCGAGGTCGACAGGGCGGCGGTCAGAAGGCCTGCAAGGCCAAGGGCTTTGATCTGGGTGGACATGAGAGTCTCTCCTTTCTCTCTGCGCGTCGGGCCCGGCTCTTCCGTGCCCGTCGGGAAGACAACAGGCCGGCGGCAGGGAAGTTTCCGGTCCGGCGCCGCGACGCCGGATCTGGCCGATCTCCGCCCATTCCCCGGGGGAACGCGGTGCGGATTTCCGCCAATCGACTGGAAACGCGGTGAAAATCGCCCCGCCCCATGGAACCGCCAACGAAAAGGGCGCGGATGTTGCCATCCGCGCCCCGATCTCATGCCCCCTAAGGGACCGCCGCTCACATGCGCGAGGCGACGTTTTCCCAGTTGACCAGCTTGTCGAGGAAGTTGGTCAGGTAGGCCGGGCGCTTGTTGCGGAAGTCGATGTAGTAGGAATGCTCCCACACGTCGCAGCCCAGCAGCGCGGTCTGGCCAAAGCACAGCGGGTTGACGCCGTTCTCGGTCTTGGTGACCTTGAGCGAGCCGTCGGTGTCCTTGACCAACCAGGCCCAGCCCGAGCCGAACTGACCGGCGCCGGCGGCCGAGAAGTCTTCCTTGAACTTGTCGACCGACCCGAAGGCCTCGGTCAGCGCCTTCTCCAGCTCGCCCGGCATCTTGCTTTCGCCCGGGCCCATCATTTCCCAGAACTGGTTGTGGTTCCAGAGCTGGCTGATGTTGTTGAAGATGCCCGACTGCGCCACGGCCGACTTGTCGTAGGTGCCCGTGATGATGTCTTCCATCGACTTGCCGTCCCACTCGGTGCCGGCGATCAGCTTGTTGCCGTTGTCGACATAGGCCTTGTGGTGCAGGTCATGGTGGTATTCCAGCGTTTCCTTGGACATGCCAAGATCGGCCAGCGCGTCATGCGCATACGGAAGATCGGGAAGTTCGAAAGCCATTTTTGGGCCCCCTTTCCTGTGTTGCTTCGGGTTGTCCTAGATGTGAACCAACAGCCGCCGAGGTCAAGGTGCAATTGGCCCGCCGGGGCCGAGGATTTCTCAACGCCCCGATGTGCGGCATATCACAGGCGCTCAGCCGCGCAGCTTCGGCTCCCCGGTGACGCGCGCGCACTTGCCATCGCGGTAAAACGCGTTCTGGTAACCCGAGGCGCGCACGTTCATCGACAGCGTGCCCGACGCCTTCTGGATGACGAGGCCATAGCGCATGGCCGGCGCCTTCTGGCCCAGCGAATCCTCGATCCGGTCCAGCAGGAACTCGCCCTTGAGCACCTTGTCGGTGTTCTTGTTCACCTTGAACGGCACCGGCCCGCCCATGAACCCCAACGCCGCCGCGTTGGCCGCCACTGCCCGGCCCGAGTCGTCATCGACCCCGACAAAGACCTCTGTGCCGAACCAGTCCTGCGGGTTGGGCTGGTTCATCTTGCACAGCCAGTTCTCGGCCAGCGCTGGCGCGGCCGAGACGCAAAGCGCCAGGGCAAGTGTAATAAGCTTCATCGAAAAAAGTCCCTCCGGTCCCGTGTGGTCGGGGTCAAGCCTAGACCGGCCAAACGGGAAAGGACAGGTGCCCGCCATCAAGGCGCGACGCTGTGACCCGGGAATCACGTCAGCTTCTGCCGCGCGCCGGCACAACGACCGACCGGAACGTTGAGGGACCGCCTGCAAACATCGGCGGGTACTTCCCGCATGACGCCGCGCCAGACTCGATACCGTCCCACCTACACTTTACCCAAAAGGCGCGACACGGGCTGGTGGGTTGATTTTTTGATCATAACAACTTTTTGGTGAGTCATGCAACAAATGCTCGCCTGACGCTGCGGAAATTATTCTCTTGACCGGCGAAGCGGCCGCAGGCTTCCCCAACGTCAGGTGCAGTCAACTTATGCACATTGGCCCCGGCCGTCCTGTCCGATGGCGCCGGAACGCTGCGACGGATCGGCCTCGCAGACCAAGGCCCGGTTTCGCCAGGCGGGCTTGCCCCGTTCCTCGCTGCCTGCCCGGGTAACTCCGGGACGCTGCACGGCAATTCCGGCACATCCCGGCAGCCAGGCGCAGCGGCCCTGCCCCTTCGCCCGGGCCCGGGCGGTGTCGCCCCTGCCCGGCTTTTGTCCACGCATTTATCCACAGCACCGCCAGGCCCGGATACACGAATGCCGCCCCCGAACGGGAGCGGCATGGAGTCCTGTCAGGCCCTTGGTTTACTGGCCGTCGTCAACCGGGGCGGCTTGCTGGCCCGAAGGCTCGGCACTGGCGCCATCAGCCGGCGCGGCCTCGTCCGTCTGGATGGTGATCGTGGTGCTGTCGCCTTCGCCGGCGCCGGTGGCCGAGCCGCCGGTGGTGTCGACCGAGGTGCTGGCAAAGATCCAGATCGCCACCAGCGCGATGACGACGATGATGCCCATGAAGAACGCGCCGAGGTTACCCGACGACCGTTCACGCGGTTCACGTTCGATGTAGACGTTGCGGTCTGCCATTTTTCTTCTCCGTTCCATGCTGTGTCTTGCCGGAAGAACGCGCGATCTTGCGTGACGGTTCCCTTCGGCCCGCGCCCCCGACCGGCGGATTTCCGCGCCGCCCGGCCCGGCCGCCGTGGTTGCGACATCCTTGCGCTCACGAGGATTTGCCCTTTTTCCGTGCCCGCCGCTGCGCTATCCCGCGATGACCTGAAGGGAAGACCGCATGAGTTTCTGGATCCTGGCCGCCGCCCTTGCCCTGGCCGTCGCCGCGCTGCTGGCGCGCGCCGCGCGTCAGGCCGCGCCGCCCCCTGCCGATGCCACCGCCTTTGACATCGGCGTCTACCGCGACCAGCTGGCCGAGGTGGACCGCGACGTGGCCCGCGGCGTGATCGGCGAAGGAGAAGCCGAGCGGATCCGCACCGAGATCAAACGCCGCATCCTGGCCGCCGATACCCAGCGGGTCGGTGCCGATGGCGGCGCGCAGCGCCGCGGCAGCCTTGTCGGCACGCTGATGATGGGGGCCGTGGTGGTCGGCGGCGGCCTTGGCCTCTACGGCTGGCTCGGCGCGCCGGGCGTGCCCGACCAGGGGCTGGCCGCGCGCAAGGCGCAAGCCGCCGAACGGCGCGAAACCCGTCCCAGCCAGGCCGAGGCCGAAGCCGAGATGCCCACCCGTCCCGCCGCCGAGATCGACCCGCAATATGCCGAGCTGATGGATCAGCTGCGCGCCACCGTCGTCGCCCGCCCCGGCGAGGTGCAGGGCCTCGAGCTGCTGGCCCGGAACGAGGCGAACCTGGGCAATTTCGCCGCCGCCTATGCCGCGCAGGAGCAGCTGATCGCGGCGCGGGGCGACGACGCCACCGCGCAGGACTACGCGGACCTGGCCGAGCTCAAGATCCTCGCCGCCGGTGGCTATGTCTCGCCCGAGGCCGAAGAGGCGCTGCGCCAGGCGCTGCTGCGCGACAACCGCAACGGCATCGCGCAGTATTACAGCGGGCTGATGATGGCGCAGATCGGCCGGCCCGACGTCGGCTTCCGCCTCTGGTCGGGCCTGCTGCGCGCCAGCCAGCCGGATGACGCCTGGGTGCCGCCGATCCGCGGCCAGATCGAAGGCCTGGCCGAGTTGGCGGGCGTGCGCTACACCCTGCCCCCGCTCGAAGACAGCACCGCCCCCGGCCCCAGCCAGGCCGACATCGAGGCCGCCGGCGACATGACCGACGCCGAACGCCAGGACATGATCCGCGGCATGGTCGCCCGCCTGTCGGACCGCCTGGCCAACGAAGGCGGCAGCCCCGAGGAATGGGCCCGGCTGATCGGCGCCTACGGCGTGCTGGGCGAGACCGAGCGCGCCCGCGCGATCTGGGAAGAGGCCCGGCTGGTCTTTGGCCAGAACCCCGAGGCGATGGCGCTCATCACCGAGGCCGGCCGCAGCGCGGGGGTCGCCGAATGATCCTGGAAACGGCAGAAGACTTTGTTGCCGCCCTGCCCCGGCACGGCGCGCTGGCCGGGCTCGACCTTGGCACCAAGACCATCGGCGTGGCGGTGTCGGACGGGATGCGCTCGGTCGCCACGCCGCTCACGACCATCAAGCGCAAGAAGTTCACCGAGGACGCGCAGGCGCTCGAGGCGATCCTGTCGGCGCGCGCCATCGCCGGGCTCGTGCTGGGCCTGCCGCGCAACATGGACGGCTCGGAGGGGCCGCGCTGCCAGTCGACCCGCGCCTTTGCCCGCAACATGGAACGGCGCCTGCCCGAGATACCGATCACCTACTGGGACGAACGGCTCTCGACTGTCGCCGCCGAACGCGCCCTTCTCGAGGCAGACACCAGCCGCGCCCGCCGGGCCGAGGTGATCGACCACGTCGCCGCCGGCTACATCCTGCAGGGCCTGCTGGACCGTATGGGCCATATCGGGGGCGCGGCATGAGCGACGAAGTCTGGAAGCGCACCGAGATCGAAAGCCCCTGCATCAAGGTCTGTGTGGTCCATCCCGAGACGCGCACCTGCACCGGCTGCCTGCGCACCATCGACGAGATCGGCCGTTGGTCGCGCATGACCCCCGACGAACGGCGCGTCATCATGGATGCCCTGCCCGCCCGTTCTGCCGCAATGACCCGGCGCCGCGGCGGCCGGGCCGCCCGGCTCAAGAGGTGAGGCGATTTCAACCCATCGTTGCGTGATTTACGTTTGGTGCCTATCACATTTTCATGATCCGTTATCGCGCCCCCAAACCGGAAGAGCTGCCCGCCGCCTCGGCCCTGTGCCGGGCGTCCAAGGCGTCCTGGGGCTATGACGCGGCGTTCATGGACGCCTGCCGCGAGGCGCTGACCCTGCACCCGGAGGACCTGGACACCGACCCGACCCTTGCCGCCTTCGACGGCGACCGCATGGTCGGCCTGGTGCAGGTCGCGGGCGACGGGGACTCCGTCTGGCTGGAAAAACTCTTCGTCGCCCCGGACCGCATGGGCCGCGGCATCGGCCGGCGGTTGTTCCATTGGGCGCTGCTGGCCGCCACCCGGCTTGGTGCCGGCCCGCTGATCGTCGATGCCGACCCCGGCGCCGTGCCCTTCTACACCGCCATGGGCTGCCGCCTCGTGGGCGAGGCGCCCTCGGACGCCATCCCCGGCCGCATGTTGCCCCGCCTCGCCCGCGACCTGCCGGACCTGCCGCGCGCCTGATCCCTGCTGCCGCCCCTGCGCAGCCGCGGCCACCCGCCGCCGGCCCTGCCGTCATGCAAAATTCATTTGGACGCGGGGCGCGATACGTTTAGAATACCGGAAACAGAGTTTCGGACTTTCCGAAAGACGGTCAATGCAAGGGACCAAAGAATGAGCAAGGCACCCAACGTTCACGACGCCGAACCCATCCCCGCCGAGGCGCGGGCCGAGATCGAGCGCCTGCTGCAAACGGGCGACCTGTTCCGCTACAACGCCCCGGCCGATGCGCCGGTCTCGCTGCTGGAACGCGAGTTTGCCGAACTGATGGGCGTGAAATACGCGCTGGCCGTGGCGTCGTGCTCGGCCGCGCTGTTCCTGTCGCTCAAGGCGCTGGACCTGCCGCGCGGCGCGCGGGTGATGATCCCGGCCTTCACCTTCGCCGCCGTGCCCTCGTCGATCGTCCATGCGGACTGCGTGCCCGTGCTCTGCGAGGTCGGTGAGGATTATCGCATCGACATCAAGGACTTCGAGGCTAAACTGACCGGCGTCGATGCGGTCATGGTCAGCCATATGCGCGGCCATACGTCCGACATGGACGCGATCATGGCGCTCGCCGCCCAGGCCGGCGTCCCGGTGGTCGAGGACGCGGCGCACAGCCTTGGCACCACTTGGCACGGCCGCAAGATCGGCACCCTGGGCCGCATCGGCTGCTTCAGCTTCCAAAGCTACAAGCTGGTGAACGCGGGCGAAGGCGGCATCCTGATCTCGGACGATCCCGACCTGATCGCGCGCGCCGTCATCATGTCGGGCGCCTATGAGCACGCCTGGAAAAAGCACCTGCCCCATGGCGACAACACGGGCGAGCTGAAGGCCGCCTTCGACCGTTGGCAGAACAAGCTGCCGCTCTATAACCAGCGCCTGTCGAACCTGTCGGCCGCCGTGATCCGCCCGCAACTGCCCAAGGTGGCCGAGCGGGTGATCCGTGGCCGCGCCAACCACGACCACGTGGCGGCGATCCTGAACGATAGCCCCTGGATGCAGGTCCCGGCCAAGCTGGCACCCGAGGACCGCGCGCCGGATTCGATCCAGTTCAACCTGGTCGGCATGGATACCGGCCAGCGCGCCGCCTTTGCCGAGGCAGCGGCGGCCGAAGGCGTGAAAGTGCAGATCTTCGGCATGAGCCAGGACAATGCCCGCGCCTTCTGGAACTGGCATTTCCTGCCCGAACAGGTCGAGCTGCCGCGCACCCGCGCCATGCTGATGAACGCCTGCGACGTCCGCCTTCCGGCGCGGCTGACGCGGGAAGACTGCGACCTCGTCGCCGGGATCCTCACCCGGGCGGCGGAAACCGCCATGACACCGAACCGCGCCTTCGGCACCTGACGCCGGGGCGTGCCGACCGCGCGCCAAAGACTCAACTACGGGCCACCCACTCACGGAACGGGCCCCGGGCGCAGTGTCGGACAGGCAGGACCGCGGTCGGACCCGCGGTCCTGCCACCGACGGGGCGGCCCGGGGCCTGGTCAGACCAGTCGCAGGGATTCGTCGAGAAACGGATAGGCCGCGCGGGCCGGACGGACGATCACCTCGTCCACGATACCGCGCAATTGGCCAGCCACCGTGCCCGGCATTGTCTTGAGCACATCACGCCGTGCAATCAGCGAAATGGTCCGCTCGAGCGGGGCGAAGGGCAGCGGGTAGACGTCGATCTCGGCCGCGAAGCGGCGCGCGCGCATCAGCGCCAGAGGAGTCAGGATGGTCCAGCCCGCCCCTGCCGCGACCAGCGCCAGGATCGCGTGGTAACTGTCTATTTCGAAACGATGATCCACGGTCAGGTTCTGCCGCGCCAGGTGATCGGCGATCAGCCGGCCCATGTGATGGCGCTGGGTGTATTGCACCAGCGGCAGGCGCTTGAGCGCCGACGGCAGATCGGTGCCCGCGCCGTCCAGACCGCGCGGCACGGCCACGACGAAGCCTTCGACCATGACCGGATGCACCTCCATCCAGTCGGCGGGCGCGCCCATCTCGGCCGCGACGATCACGTCGAGCGCGCGGGCGTCCAGCTGGTCCTGCAGGAAATGGCTCGCCCCGGTTTCCAGCAGGAACTGGCAGCCCCGCAGCTCTTCCGACAGGCGCGAGAGCAGGCGGGGGGTCACGTCGGCCTCGAAATCCTCGATCATGCCCAGCCGCATCCGGGTGAGATAGGACATGTCCGGGGCCGAGAGCTCGAGCCGCGCCTGTTCGGCCTCGTTCAGGATGGTCTGGGCGCGGCGGCGGAACATCTCTCCGGCCGGGGTCAGCACCATGGGGCGCTGGTCGCGGTCCAGCAGCTCGGCCGAGAGGGCGGCCTCGAGGTTGCTCACCTGCTGGCTGACCGCGCTGGGGCTGGCGCCAAGGCGGCGCGCAGCGGCCGAGACAGAGCGTTCCTCGGCCACGGCCACGAAGACCTCGATATGCCAGAGCGTGATGCGGCCCGCACCGGAGGGCACGTCAGTTGCCCAGTTTGCTCAGCTTGTTCTGAAGATCCGCCAGCTGCTTCTTGATGTCGTCAAGGTCCTCGGCGCCCTTGCTCGCCGGCGCCCCGCCCTCGCGCTCGGGCATGGAAGTGCCCGACTTGGCCGCGCCCCAGGCCGCCTGCATAGCGTTCATGAAGGCCTCCTGCTGGACGCGCAGCGCCTCGAAGCCGGGTTTGGCGATGGGGTTCATGGCACCCATCTTTTCCATCATCTGCCCCTGCCCGTCGCGCAACATGTCGAAGGACATGGCCAGGAACTGCGGCACCACGCTGGTGGCCTGGTTGGTGTAGCTGCGCACGAGGTCATTCAGCACGGCCACCGGCAGCACGTTCTCGCCGCGGCTCTCGTGCTCGGCGATGATCTGCAGCAGGTACTGACGGGTCAGGTCGTCGCCGGACTTCAGGTCGACGATCTGCACCTCGCGGCCATCCCGGATGAACCCCGCGATGTCGTCGAGCGTCACGTAATCGCTGGTCTCGGTATTGTAGAGCCGGCGGCTCGCGTATCGCTTGATGAGAAGCGGTTTCTCCGTCTCGGCCACGAGGAGCCCTCCCAGGGTGAATGCAGCACTGCAGCAAAGCTTATGCGAGCGCAGCAGAAAAGGAAAGCCTCGTTCCGCGCGGGCAGAAAGACCCTACGGCTACGCATGGTTACCCGCCGCTTGGCGCCACGCCGGCACCCGGAAGAAGAAACTTCTGACGAAGTTTCTTCGGGCCCCCCGGCCCCCATCACGGCGCTGGCTGGTGAAAAATCTTCGTCAGAAGATTTTTCGGACCGCGGTCCGGGGACAAAGAAAAAGGGCAGGCTCCGGGGAGAGCCTGCCCAAAATCCGCTGCGCGTATCAGGGAGGGAGGAGAGTGGCGCAGCGGACCGCCTGTCCGGCGTCTTACTTCGCCGTGGCGGCGGCTTTCTTGGTCGCGGTGGTCACCTCGTCGGTGGCCTTCTTCATCGCGGCGGCCGCGTCGTCCTGGAAGGACTTGCCGGCCGACATCAGCAGCTCGACGGTGTCCATCTGGTACTTCTTGGCGACTTCCGCGAAGGCGGCCATGTTCTCGGCGGCGACTTCGGCCTGCGACGAGGCGAAATCGGTCATCGCCTTGGCGTAATCGGCCGGCTCGGCCTGCACCTTGGTCATTTCGGCCATCTTGGCGATGGTTTCCTTCGTCCACTTGGACGAGATCTCGGTGGTCTTCTCGGCGGCGCCCAGTGCGACACCGGCCAGCTTCTCGTTGAGAGCGGCGGTCGACTTGAAGCTGTCTTCCATCGCCGAGGTATCCACGGGGAATGCGCCCATCATGTCCTTGAAGAGCGTCGTCATGTCGGGGGCTGCTTGCTTGGTAGCCATGGTATCAGATCCTTTGCCTTCTGCTTTCACGATCCGCCGGGACCGCCCCGGCTCGTTTCTGCATCTGCAAACAATATGAATGCTGCAGCGCAGAAAATCAAGCCCGATTTCTGCGCTGCAGCAAAAAATTCACATTGGGGTTGTTTGAAATCAAACAGGCTCGCCCCAAGTCCCTGACAGGCCTCAGACCTCGGCCTTGACGCGCACGTAGGTGCCCGGTGCTTCGGCCAGCGGCGGGTGCGAATTGTCCCCCGGCATCCGCGCCTCGATCATCTTGCCCGAGCGCTTGGCCAGCCAGGTTTCCCAGCGTGGCCACCAGCTTTCGCCGTGGAACTCGGCCTGCGCCATCCAGTCGCCGTGGTCCAGCGTCAGGTCGTCGTTGGTGTAATGGCCGTACTTGTTGCGGCTGGGCGGGTTCACGATGCCGGCGATATGGCCCGACTGGCTGACGATGAAGGTCTTGTCCTTCGCCCCCATCTTCTGCACGCCGCGATAGCAGTCCTTCCAGGCCGCGATGTGGTCGGTTTCGCAGGTCACGGCAAAGAGCGGCACGTCCACGTCCTTGAGCTGCAGCGGCTCGCCGTCGAACAGGGTCATCCGCCCTTCGGCCAGGTCATTGCCCTGGCACAGGCGCCGCAGGTATTGCACCGCCATCTTGGCCGGCAGGTTCGACCCGTCGCCGTTCCAGTAGAGCAGGTCGAAGGCGGGCGGCGTCTGGCCCATCATGTAGCTGCGAATCGCCGGTCCGTAGACCAGGTCGTTGGCGCGCAGAAAGCTGAAGGTCCGCGCCATGATGTAGCTTTCCAGCACCCCCGATTTCCGCGCCTGCTCTTCCAGCGCATCGACGAAATCGTCGGTAAGGAAGGGCGTGAATTCGCCTTGGTCCGAGAAATCGGTCAGCGCGGTAAAGAAGGTGGCCGACTTGATCGACTTGTCCCCATGGGCCTTCATATGGGCCAGCGCCATGCTCAGCGTCGTGCCGGCGATGCAGTAGCCGACGACGTTGACCTGGCGGACGCGGCAGATGTCCTTCACCTCGCGGATCGCGGCTACGTAGCCTTCCTCGATGTATTCCTCGAGGCCGACATCGGCGTAGTCATGGTCGGGGTTGACCCAGGAGACGACGAACAGCGTGTAGCCCTGCTCGGTGATCCAGCGGATCAGGCTGTTCTCCTTCTTGAGATCCATGATGTAGAACTTGTTGATCCAGGGCGGGAAGATGATCAGCGGCGTCTCGTGGACCTTCTCGGTCGTGGGCTGGTACTGGATCAGCTCCATCATCCGGTTGCGGTAGACCACCTTTCCGGGCGCCGTGGCGATGTTCTCGCCCAGCTCGAAGGCGGTGTCGTCGGCCAGCTTGACCACCAGCTCGCCCTCGTTCGCCTCGAGGTCGGCCACCAGCCGTTCGAGCCCGTCGACCAGGCTCTGACCCTCGGTCTCGACCGCCTTTTCCAGCGCCTCGGGGTTGGTGCCAAGGTAGTTGGTCGGCGCCATCATGTCCGAGATCTGGCGGGTGAAATACCGCAGGCGCCGCTGTTCGAGCGGGCTCAGCCCCTCGGCATCCTCGACCGCCTGGTCGAGCGCGCGCGCATTGATCTGGTACTGCTGCTTGATGAAGTTGAAATAGGGGTTCGTATCCCAAAGCGGATGGGCAAAGCGCCGGTCGGACGGGCCGGTATCCTCGGGCGCGGAGAACTTGCCCTGGGCCAGCACATGCTGCGCTGCAACGAAATGCTTCATCGTCTCGCCCCAGTACTGCACCTGGTGTTCCAGCACGCGGGCCGGGTCCTGCAGCATCTCGGACCAGTAGGATGCGGCGGCCTTGGCCCAAAGTTCCTGATTCGGAGCGGCAAGACCGGGATGGACCTGTTTCTTGTGAGACATGACATGCATGAGTCGCCGTGACAGTTCATCGACTCGGGCAAGATTGGCGTTCAGGCGCTCCATATTGTCCAGTTGGCCATCCTGCTTTGTTGTCATATTCATGGTTTCGTCCTAAGCTTTCTGCTATGCAGCATTAACTGCGCCCTGGCGTTCGGGGCAAAGCGACCAATTGACCTAAGGTCACCACGGGCACCCGCCCCGCGCCGTGATCGAGCAGGAGACAGGTGACCATGCGCCACATGATGAGCTACGACTTGATGGAGACGATGCGCAACACCAACCAGTGGTTGGGCGCCTCTGCCAAGTCGCTCGCGTCCTACCCGGCGTTCGCGCTGATGCCAAACCCCGCGCTGCAATGGATGCGTGCCTGGGGCGAGGTGACCGAACGCTCGTTCGAGCGGATGGTCGTCAAGCCCGACTGGGGCATCGACAGCGTCACATGCGAGGATGGCAAGGACCACGTGGTGCAGATCCGCACCGAGATGAAGGGCGATTTCGGCGACCTCATCCATTTCGACGTGTCCGGCCGGGACGACAAGCCGCGCAAGATCCTGCTTGTTGCGCCCATGTCCGGGCATTACGCCACCCTCCTCCGGTCGACGGTCAAGTCGCTGATTCCCGACTGTGAAGTGTATATCACGGACTGGCACAACGCCCGAGACATTCCTGTCTCGGCAGGGAAGTTCGACGTCGAGGACTATACGCTCTACCTCGTCGATTACATGCGGCACCTCGGCCCCGAGACCCATGTGATCGCCGTCTGCCAGCCCGCGCCGCTGACCCTGGCGGCAACGGCTTACCTGGCCGAGGAAGACCCCGAGGCGCAGCCGGCCTCTCTCACGCTGATCGGCGGGCCGATCGACCCCGACGCCACCCCGACCGAGGTGACGGACTTTGGTCGCCGCGTGACCATGGGCCAGCTCGAGGAAACCATGATCCAGCGGGTCGGCTTCAAGTACAAGGGCGTCGGCCGCTCGGTCTACCCCGGGCTGCTTCAGCTGACATCCTTCATGTCGATGAACGCCGACCGCCATTCGGCCGCCTTCAACGAACAGATCATGCGGGTCGCGCGCGGCGAGGCGTCGGACCACGACGCCCACAACAAGTTCTACGACGAATACCTCGCCGTGATGGACATGACCTCCGAATTCTACCTCTCGACGGTCGAGCGGATCTTCAAGAAATGCGAGATCGCCAAGAACACCTTTGTCGTGGACGGCAAGAAGGTGGATATCGGCAAGATCACCGACGTGGCTGTCAAGACAGTCGAGGGCGCGAATGACGACATCTCGGCCCCCGGCCAATGCGTCGCGGCGCTGGGGCTCTGCACCGGCCTCGACGACTCGAAAAAGGCCAGCCACCTGGAACCGGGGGCGGGCCATTACGGCATCTTCGCCGGCCGGTCGTGGCGCGACAACATCCGCCCGCTGGTGCTGGAATTCATCGACCAGAACAGCCGCAAGCCCGGTGGCAAGAAGACCGCCAGCAAGCCCGTCGCGGCAGAGTGACCTTGAACGGGGCGCGGCGCCGTGGATGACCTCGCGCTCCTCGTTGATCTGCATATCGGCAATGACCGGCAGGGGCCGGGCAGCGATGCGATGACACGCCGCGCCCTGTCGCTGGCCGGTCTGTCCCCTGATCCGTCCCTGCGCGTGGCCGATATCGGCTGCGGTACCGGCGCCGCAAGCCTCGTGCTGGCGCGCGATCTGGGCTGCCCGGTGACGGCGGTGGATTTTCTTCCACAGTTCCTCGCGCGCCTTGCCGACCGCGCCCGCGCCGCCGGCCTCGCGGACCGCATCACGCCCCTCGCGGCATCGATGGAGGCGCTGCCCTTCGCCCCCGAAAGCCTCGACCTGATCTGGTCCGAAGGCGCGATCTACAACATGGGTTTCACCTCCGGCATCACCGAATGGCGCGGTTTCCTGCGCCCCGGCGGCGTGCTCGCCGTCTCGGAACTGACCTGGCTCACCCAGGACCGCCCCGCCGCGCTCGAGGCCCACTGGACCGCGCAATATGCCGAGGTCGCCCCGGCCTCGGCCAAGATCGCGGCGCTGGAGGCGGCGGGCTACCGGCTGCTGGGCTACTTCCCCCTGCCCCGCGACGCCTGGATGGCGCAATACTACGACCCTCTGCAACGCGGCATGGCCGACTTCCTCGCCCGCCATGACAGCGAGGCCGCCCGGCAGATCGCCAAGGCAGAGGCCGCCGAGATCGCGCTTTACGAGGCGAACGCCGCCCATGTCGGCTACGGCTTCTACGTGGCGCAGCGCCTCTAGCGTCGCAGCCGCCGCCACAATGGCCGCAGGTCCAGCGCCGCCACGACCACGCCCAGCGGAATCATCCAGAAGCCGAGCACCGGCAGGAACCCGAAAACGCCCCCCAGCATCAACAGCAGCCCGACCACCAGTCGCAGCCCCGGCGGCACATGCCGTTTGACCCAGTACCGCCCCCGCGCCAAAGCGCGCCTGTAGCGCCTCTTCAGCCCTGCCGCCCTGCGTCTCGATCCGTTCTCACCTTGCATGACGGCCAGATAGTCACCCCAACGGCCCCTTCCCAGCCCCATCCCCCTTCATCTTGCCAGAAATATCCCGGGGAGCGCGAGGCGCTGGCCCCCCGACATGTTAGTGCCGCGCTGCTGGCGCGCGGGGCTGGAACCTCGCTTGCGACATGGCCGCGCCACGGCGCGGGCGCCTTCGGCGAGAGTATTTTCAGAGAAATGAAAAGGGGCACCCGATCCCCTTTCACCTTGCCACTAAACTCCGGGGGACTCCGCCAAAGGCGGAGGGGGGCTGGCCCCCTGCCCGGCCTCAGCCCGCGGGCCGGCCCGCCTTGGCGTAGACCATGTCGATCATCGCCTGCGTCCCCTTGGAGAATTCCAGGGGGTTCGGCCAGGCCGCGCCATCCAGGACCGACCGGTTGAACGCCTCGACCTGCAACACGTAGTGGTTCACCCCCGGGAAGCGCCGCACCAATGTCTCGTGCCCCGGCCGATGCAGTTCGACCTGCGCCTCGCCAAAGACATTGGCGTTGAAGGGGACGCAGACCCGCACGCGACCGGTTTCGCCCTGGAAGGTCATCTCCTGCCGCGGCGCCATGCGCATGGAGTTCACCGCCGAATAGCGGAAGGACGGGAAGCGCGCGGTCACGTGGCTCCAGACATCCACCCCGTCTTCCCAAGCCAGGTCGGCATGGAGGATCTCTTCGGGCTCCTGCCCGGTCACGAACCGCGTGCAGCCGTAGGTATAGACGCCGATGTCGGGGATCGCGCCGCCACCCTTGCTGGCGTCGTTGCGGATGTTCCCGCGGTCCTCGGCGTTGTTGTAGGAAAAGACCCCGTCGACCTGCACCAGCGGGCCGATCTCTCCGGCGGCGATCCAGGCCTTGGCTTGCGCCCATTGCGGGTGGTGCACGATCATGTAGGCCTCGCCCACCACCAGCCCGCTGGCATCGCGCGCCGCGATCAACTGGTCGAATTGCGCAGCCTCCATGCACATCGGCTTTTCGCAAAGCACATGCTTGCCCGCCGCGATCGCCTTGAGCGACCAGTCGACATGCAGGTGGTTCGGCAGCGGCAGGTAGACCGCGTCGATCCCGGGGTCGGCCAGCACCGCGTCGTAATCGGTGCAGATCTCGACACCCGGGGCCATGTCTTCGAAAAAAGCGCCCTTCTCGGCCGAGGAGGTCCCGACCGCCGCCAGCCGCCCCCGCGCGGCGGCGTGAATCGCCGGCCCCATGTGATCGCGCGCAAACTTGCCCGCCCCGAGTATCGCCCAGTTCACGTGATTGGCCATTGCGCCCTCCTGTTCCCGTCTCGCCGTGAACGCTAACAGCGCCTGCGGGCGATGGCCATGGCAGACGCGAAAAAGCCGCCGGGGCGACAGCCCCGACGGCTCCACTCGAACCGACTCGTACCCTTCCCTTAATCGCTACCAACCAACACCCGGTATCACGCCTCGGTCAGCATGCCGCGTTCGCCGGCCAGCTCGCGCATGCGCGCCTGCAGTTTTTCGAAGGCGCGCACCTCGATCTGGCGGATCCTCTCGCGGCTGACGTCGTATTGCGACGACAGGTCCTCAAGCGTCACCGGCTTGTCGGCAAGGCGGCGCTGGACAAGGATGTCCTTCTCGCGCTCGTTCAGCACGTCCATCGCCTGGCCCAGCATCTCGCGCCGCGCCTCGAGCTCGTCGCGCGCCTCGTAATCGCCGGCCTGGTCCGCGCTTTCATCTTCGAGCCAGTCCTGCCATTGCATGGAGCTCTCGTCTTCGGACCCGATCGTGGCGTTGAGCGAGGCATCGCCGCCCGACATCCGCCGGTTCATCGAGATGACCTCGTCCTCGGTCACGCCGAGATCGGTCGCGATCCGCTTGACGTTCTCGGGGCGCAGGTCGCCTTCCTCCAGCGCGCCGATGCGGGCCTTGGCCTTGCGCAGGTTGAAGAACAGCTTCTTCTGCGCGCTCGTTGTGCCCAGTTTCACAAGGCTCCAGGACCGCAGGATGTATTCCTGGATCGAGGCGCGGATCCACCACATCGCGTAAGTGGCCAGGCGGAAGCCCTTTTCGGGGTCAAAGCGTTTCACCGCCTGCATCAGCCCCACGTTGGCTTCCGAGATCACCTCGGCCTGCGGCAGCCCGTAACCCCGATAGCCCATGGCGATCTTTGCGGCGAGGCGCAGGTGCGAAGTGACCATCCGGTGCGCGGCCTCGGTGTCCTGCTCCTCGACCCAGCGCTTGGCCAGCATGTATTCCTCTTCCGGCTCCAGCAGGGGGAATTTCCGGATTTCCTGCAAATAGCGGCTCAGACCGCCTTCCGGCGTCGGGGCCGGCAGATTTGCATAATTGCTCATGTCTCTCGTCCGTTTCTCGTATGTTTACGGCTTTAACATCTATTTGGGGAGCCGACGCCCCCCTTTCAAGATGTGTCTTTCATAAACACTAACGCACAGTGAAGCCGGTTCCGGCGCTCTCGACATGAAATTCACACAGTCGTGACGTCAGAGGGCGGCAAGCAACCGCCGCGCCTGCTTGAGGTGGGGAATATCAACCATCTTGCCGTCGATCCCGACCGTGCCAAGGCCCGGGTTCGACTCGAAGGCCGCGACGATGCGCCAGGCATGTGCGATCTCGTCCTCGGTCGGGGTGTAGCCCGCGTTGATGACGTCGACCTGCGCCGGGTGAATCGCCATGCGGCCGGAGAACCCGTCGCGGCGCCCGGCGCGGCAATCCTCGGCCAGGCCCGCGAGGTTGCGGAAATCGGCGTGGATCGTGTCGATGGCCGGCACCTCGGCCTGGGCGGCGGCGATCAGGGTCCAGGCCCGGGCCAGCCGGTACGGATCGGTCCACTGGCCCGTCGCGTCGCGGTTGGCGGTTGCGCCAAGGCAGGCCGACAGGTCCTCTGCCCCCCAGGTCAGCCCCGCCAGGCGTGGATGGGCCGGGGCATAGCTGCCAAGGCCGAACATGGCGGCCGGCGTCTCGGTGACGATGGGCAGGATCCTGACGTGACCGGCCGGCAGGTCGGCGGCTTGTTCGAGCGGGTCGATCATCGCGGCGGCCCGCGCCACGTCCGCCCCGCTTTCGCATTTCGGCAACATGATCCCGTCGAGCCCCGGTCGCACGGCGGCGGCGAGGTCGGCCTCGGTCATGCCTGTACCGAGCGGATTGACCCGGACCCAGAGCGACCCACCCCAGGCCCCCGCCCCGTCGATCCGTCCGGACAGGCCGGCGCGGGCGGCGTCCTTGGCGGCGGGCGCCACGGAATCCTCGAGATCGAGGATCAGCGCATCGGCCCCGCCTTCGCGCGCCTTGGCGAATTTCTTCTCCGAATCCGCGGGGACGAAGAGCATGGAGCGCAGTTTCATGCCGGGGCCTTCATCATCAGCGCGCCGCGGGTGGCCTGGCAGACCAGCGCGCCGCGCTGGTTGTAGGCCCGGTGGCAGAAGGTGACGATGCCTTGCGTCGGGCGGGACTTGGACGCGCGAACGGCCATGACCTCTGTCTCGGCCCGGATCGTGTCGCCGTGAAAGACCGCCGCGGGAAAGGTCACCTCCTGGAACCCGAGGTTGCCCACGGTCGTGCCCAGCGTCGTGTCATGCACGCTGATCCCCACCAGCAGCCCGAGGGTGAAGAGCGAGTTGACCAGCGGCTCGCCGAATTCCGTCCCCGCGCAATAGTCGAAATCGAGGTGGATCGCCGCCGGGTTCATGGTCATCGTGGTGAACATGACGTTGTCGGTCTCGGTCACCGTGCGGCGGATCGGGTGGGTGATCACCTCTCCGACCTCGAATTCTTCGAACCATTTGCCGGCCATCGGCGCCTCCCTCACTCTGCTTTGACTGATGGATAACGCGGAACCGGGGGGCTGTCTGCCCCCCGGACCCCCCGAAGGTATTTGTAAAACAATGAAGGAAGCGCGGTGCACCTTGTCTTCATTGTTTCTCAAATACCTCCGCCGGAGGCTCCCGTCCCCGGCCACGCATTCGTCGGCAGGGGGCGGACGTCGCCTTGCCACGCGCTGAACAAGAGCGCGCGGCAGCGCTCAATTTCGAAGGGACCGGGTCAGCCGAACATGTCCGAGGTGATGCCCGCGTACCAGCCCAGCGATTCCTCGTAAGTGGCCTTGCGCAGGGCCGCGTCTTCGCCGGTCTGGCTGACGAAGCTGGACACGGACGAGATCTTTTCGTCCGTCGCCTCGTAGGCCGCGCCGACCTTGACGCCGTCGTCGGTGTCGATCAGCGACCAGCAGGTGTTGGAATACTTGGCCGGGAAGACCTTGCTGCCGGTCAGTGCGCCGCGCACCGCCATGGCCGCGACTTTTGCCTGGCTGTTGGCCGAGAAGCCCGATTTCGGCATGTCGCCCTGGGCCGAGGCATCGCCGAGCACGAAGATGTTCTCTTCCGCGCGGGATTGCATCGTGTGCGGGTTGACCGGGGCCCAGTTGCCGTCGGTGACACCCGCGATCTCGCAGATGCGGCCGGCCTTCATCGCCGGGATCACGTTGCAGACGTCGACCTGTTCCACCGCGCCGTCGATGTCGATGGTCATGGCCATTGGGTCAACCGACACGTTGGTGCCGCCGAAATCCGGGCCGATGCGCTCGACCATGCCGGGGTAGTGCGCGCCCCAGCCTTCCTCGAAGAGCGCCTGCTTGGAGAATTTCTCCTTGGGGTCCACGATGAGGATCTTGGCGGTCGGGTTGATGCCCTTCAGCAGGTGCGCGACCATCGACACCCGCTCGTAGGGCCCGGGCGGGCAGCGATAGGGGTTGGGCGGGGCGATCATGGCAAAGGTGCCGCCCTCGGGCATCGCCTCGATCTGCGCGCGCAGGAGTTCGGATTGCGAGCCGGCCTTGTAGGCATGGGGCATGGCGTTCTGGGCCGAGATGTCCCAGCCCGGCACGGACCCGTCGACGAAGTCGATGCCCGGCGACAGGATCAGCCGGTCGTAGGGCAGCGTGGCGCCGCCCGCCAGCGACACGCTGCGCGCGTCGCGGTCCACGCCCACGGCCCAGTCGTGAACCACGTTCACGCCGTAGTCTGCCGCCAGCGTGCCATAGCTGTGCCCGATCGACGACAGCTCGCGGAAGCCGCCGAGGTAGAGGTTCGAGAAGAAGCATGTGTAATACATGCGCGTGGGCTCAACGAGGGTCACGTCGATCTCGCCCTGGCTGTCCTTGGCGATGTAGCGCGCGGCCGTGGCGCCCCCCGCGCCGCCGCCGATCACCACCACGCGTGCCCGACCATGGCTGGCCGCCTGCACCATCGGCGCCGCGAGCGTGGCCGCCGTGGCCCCCAGGAATCTGCGTCTGTTCAGTGTCATCTCGGGTCCTCCTCCCAGTTTGACGTGTCCTGAACCTCGTTCAATCGAGGTCCTGGAAATACGCGGCCAGCGCCGCGATCTCTTCGTCCGTCAGGCGGCCTGCCATCATCTGCATGACCGGGTGCGGGCGGATCTGCCGCTTGTAGGCATGCATGGCGACCACGAAATCCTCGGTCGGCCAGCGGGTGATCGACGGGATGCCGGCGTCGGAGCCATCGCTTTGGTGACAGGTCAGGCATTCCGAGGCGAGGTATGCGCCGTAGTCCCGGTCGCCCACGATGGCCAGCACCTCGGGCGGCAGGTCCACCTCGCGCGCGAAGGCCGAGGGCACCGCCTCGGGGATGTCGCGCGGGCTGTCCGAGAACTGCCGCAGGTAGGCCAGCACGTCGTGGCGGTCCTGTTCGTCCGGCAGGCCTCGGAAGGACATCCGCGTGCCGGTGATCAACGCCCTCGGGTTCTCGAGATAGGCGTCGAGCGTCCCCAGGTCCCAGGTCAGCCCGTCGGCCGAGGCGCGCTGCATCGCCTTGGAATAGGCAAAGCCCTCGTGCCGGCCGGCAGTCGCGCCGAAAATGCCGTTGAGATGCGGGCCGATGCGGTGCTGCGCCTCGGGCCCGACCTGGTGGCAACCCTTGCATTTCTGAAAAACGACAGCCCCGTCCTCCGGGTTGCCCTGCAATTCTGCAAGGGCGCCGGTGGCCGAGGCTGCAAGGCCCATAAAGGATGCAACGATGACCGCCCCAAGGCGGCGGGGTTCGGCTGCGCGCATACCTCCTCCTTCATGCGTGTCCGAAAACGAAACCGGGGCCCGCGAGAGGGCACCGGATGCAGCGCCCTATCGGGACACCGACTTGAGGTATTCGATCACGGCGGTGATCTCTTCGTCCTTGCGGAGCCCGTTGAAAGACATCTTGGTCTTGGGGATGAAGTCCTTGGGCTTGGCCAGGAAGGTGGCGAGGGTCTCGTCGTTCCAGACCTGACCGGCCTCTCCCATCGCCTCCATGTCCTTGGAATAGCGGAAGTCCTCGACATGGCCGATGGGGGCGCCGTAGACGCCGTTCAGCACCGGGCCGGTCTTGTTCGTCGCGCCGTCGCCGACCTGGTGGCACGCTTTGCACTTCTTGAAGACATTCTCGCCGTCCTCGACCAGGTCCATGTTCAGCGCGGCCATGACCGGCACTTCCTCGGCGGGCGCCTCGGGCGCGGCGGCCTCGGTCACTTCGACTGCGGCCGGGGCGTCGGTCGCGGGTTCCGCTGCGGCCTCTTCCGCGGCGCCCTCTTCCTCGGGTGTCACATCCAGCACGGCGGCGCGCATGGTGATCTCGACGCTCTCCTTGCAGTTCTCCATGCAGGGCTCGGTGCGCCAGATCGGGTATTCCGTCTCGGCCCGGTCGTCGATGATGAAACCATCGGCATTGGGCATCGCGACCTCGAGGAAGTTCTCGTTCGACAGGACGAAATCCTCGTCCACCAGGTCGTTGGAATAAAGGATATAGGCGGTGATCGCGTAGACCTGGTCCGGTTCCAGCGTCTGGGCCGCGCCGAAGGGCATGGAGCGGTTGACGTAGTCCCAGGTGGTCGACAGGTGCGGCCAGTAGCTGCCCACGGTCTTCAGCGGGTCCTTGTGGTTCAGCGTGCCTTCGCCGCCAGCCAGCTTGGGCCAGTTGCCGCGCCCTTCGGCGAAATCGCCGTGGCAGACCGCGCAGTTCTCGGCAAAGACCTCGTCGCCGGTCATCACGTCGCCCGAGCCGACCGGCAGGCCGGTGCCGTCGGGGCTGACGTCGAGGTTCCAGGCGGCGATCTCTTCTTCCAGTGCGGGGCGGCCAAGGCCGAAGCTGCCGGCGCTGGCCATCTGGACCATGGCGGCGGGGGTTTCGGAATTTTCGCTGATCTCGACCGGCGCGGGGGCGGCGGGCACCGAGGGCGCCACGCTGGACGCCGCCGCCGTGTCGACGGCCATCGCGGGTGTCGCGGCCGGCGCGGGGGCCGGTTCGGGCAGCGCGATGCCGGCGACCATGGGGCCGGTCCCGGCCGTGTGCTCGGTCACGAAACCGGGCGCAAGCGCATAGGCCGAGCCCAGCAGGATCGCGGTGCCACCAAGGCTGCCGAGGAAAAGATTAAGAGACTTCGACATTCTCTGCCTCCCCGTTCGCTTTCAGCCACCAGGTCTGAATGCAGTTGTTGTGATAGATCGAGTTCTCGCCGCGCACCTCGCGCAGCTGGTGCTTGGTCGGCTGGACATAGCCGGTTTCATCCATGGCGCGCGATTGCAGCAGCCATTCCTCGCCGTTCCAGGTGGTGTCGAGGTAGAAGCGGGTCAGCGCCTTGTTCTCGCCGTCCTTGGCGAGGCGGGCGGTTTCCCAGGTCTTGCCGCCGTCCTTGCTGACGTCCACGCGGGTGATGCGGCCATGGCCGGTCCAGGCGAGGCCGGTGATGACCACCGGGCCATGGCCGTGGGTGATGGGCGATTGCGGGCTGGGCGAGGTCACGACCGACTTGGCATCCATGACCCAGGTCCATTTGCGCGAGGTGCCATCGGCGAGCGTATCGGTGTACTTGGAGGTTTCCTCGCGGCTTTCCACGGGGCCGTCCATCACCTCGATCCGGCGCAGCCACTTGACCCACATGTTGCCTTCCCAGCCGGGCACGACGAGGCGCACGGGGTAGCCATGCTCCATCCGCAGCGCCTCTCCGTTGGCCTTGAAGGCGACCAGCACGTCATCGAGCGCCTTTTCCATCGGGATCGAGCGGCCGTTGGACGAGGCATCCGCGCCCTCGACATAGACCCACTTGCCCGCGAGATCGCCGGCCGCATCCAGACCGGCCTCGGCCAGCAGGGTGCGCAGGGGGATGCCGGAATATTCCATGTTGTGGATCATGCCATGGGTGAACTGGGCGCCGTTCAGCTGCGCGCCCGCCCATTCCATCCCCGTGTTCGCCGCGCATTCGCAGAAATACACGTGGTTCTCGCGCGGGAACCGCTCGAGATCGGCATAGGTGAAGACCAGCGGCGTATCGACAAGGCCGTTGATCATCAGCCGGTAATCGTCCTTGCTGAGCTCGATCGCCCCCGAGTGGTGGCGTTCAAACGCGCAGCCCTGCGGGGTGATCGTGCCGTCCAGCGCATGGATCGGCGTGAAGTTGATCGAGCTGATCGGGTCCGCCGTCAGCCAGGGCACGTTGCGACGCACCACGTCGCCCTCGAACTTGATCGGGAGACCGTAGGGCGTGGCGTCGACGCCCTCGCCCAGCGAGGTCGCCCAATCCTGCACCTCGGTGATCAGCGGGTCGGGCGTGGCCGCCCGCGCGCCGGTGGCGGCCAGTGCCACCGCCCCTGCCCCACCGGCTGCGCCCTTCAGGAACGCGCGGCGGCTCGGGGCCTTTTCGAATGTGTCGCTCATTTCCATGCCTCCTCTCGGATGCTTCGCTTGGCGGGCCGCACGCGGCCCGGATTTCATGCGCCGGTGACGGTCACGTTGCTGTCGCCGCTGATGGTGACCGTGCCCAGCTTGCGGATGTGGCTTTCGACCACGTCCCAGATCATCGGCCCCTCGGTGCCCTCGTTCACGCTGGCCCAGCCGGCGACGACGTAGGACTTGGCCGCGTCGATCTCTTCGCCGGTGGACAGAAGCGTCATCTTGCTGATGCGCTCGCCCTGCGGCTTGTTGATGTCGATGGCAAAGCCCATGCCGCCGATGCGGACCATGTCCCCGCCCTGCTGGTAGTAGGGATCGGGGTTGAAGATGTTGTCGGCCACGTCCTCGAGGATCACCTTGATGAATTCCCCGGTCATTTCCGTGCGATAGGCCTCGCCGTAGGACATGGAGGTGACGTTCCACACGTCCTCGCGGGTGATGCTGTCGCCGGGCAGCAGGCTCGGCCCCCAGCGCACGCCTGGCGACATGGCGATCTGCGCCTCGCGCTCGGACATGAGCGCGTCGCAAATGAGGTCGTCCCAGGTGCCGTTGAAATTGCCGCGCCGGTAAAGCAGCGAGTCGGTCTGGCCGAGGACTTCGGACAGCTCCGCCGCGTAGGGCGCGCGCTCGGCGTCGATCAGCTGGGTGATGGTCGCATCCGGCGCGATCACGTCCGAGAAGATCGGGATCAGCTTGTGGCGGATGCCTTGCATCTTGCCCTCGCGCACGTCCAGGTCGACGCGGCTGACGAACTTGCCGTTGGACCCGGAGGCGATGATGAAGGTCTGGCCGACCTGCACCGGCTCGGGCAGCGCGTCATGGGTGTGGCCCGACAGGATCACGTCGATGCCGGTCACGATCCCGGCCATCTTCTTGTCCACGTCGAACCCGTTGTGCGACAGGACCACGACCAGCTCGGCGCCGGCGTCGCGGACCTCGTCGACCATGGCCTGCATGTTCTCGTCCCGGATGCCGAAGCTGTATTCGGGGAACATCCAGCGCGGGTTGGCGATGGGCATGTAGGGGAAGGCCTGGCCGATCACCGCGACCTTGACCCCACCGCGTTCAAAGAACTTGTAGGGCTTGAACAGCTCGGCGGGCTCGTCCCATTCGGCGTCAAAGATGTTCTGGCCCAGCGCGGCGAAAGGCAGGCTTTCGACGATCTCGGCCACCCGGTCCGAGCCCAGAGTGAACTCCCAATGAAAGGTCATCGCGTCGGGCTTGAGGGCATTCATGACGTTGACCATGTCCTGGCCGGCCGTCTTGTAGCAGGTCATCGACCCGTGCCAGGTGTCGCCGCCATCCAGCAGCAGCGCATCGGGCCGGTCGGCGCGGATGTGATTGATCACGGTCGCCACGCGGTCGAGGCCCCCCACCCGGCCGTATTCCGCGGCCAGCGCCGCGAAATCGCCCGAGCTCAGCGCGTAATGCGAGGGCGAGCCGTCCGCGATCCCGTAGCGGGCGCGGAAATCGGCGCCGGTCAGGTGCGGCACCTCGCCCTTGTTGCCGCCGACGCCGATGTTGATCGACGGCTCGCGGAAGTAGATCGGTTTCAGCTGGGCATGGATGTCGGTGACGTGGATCAGCGACACGTTGCCATAGGTGTCAAAGCCCAGCAGGTCGTCCTGCGTGAGGCGTTGCTGCGCCGCGAGGCGCGCCCAGTTGCCAAAGCCCGAGCTGCCGTAAAGCGCCGCGGCCGCCATGCTCACCTGGAGAAAATCGCGTCTTGAGATCATCTTTCCCGGCTTTCCCTTGTTCCGTTCGCAGATGTGCACGTTAAGCGTTCATATACACATGCACATGTGTGAATGGGTTAGAAGCGAGACACCCCGCCCGGGGATCATCCGGACGGGGTGCACGAAGTTTAGTTGCGGACCGAGGGGCCCTCGACCGACAGGCCGTTGCCGCGCGAGGCGACATAGAGTTCAAGCGCGATGAACTCGGGGCTGCCCAGATCGAAGGTCTCGGCCCGGGTGTCGCGCACGCAGCCCCGGAACCGGTTCTGCGCGGTCACCAGGCCCGCGTCCTTCAGGCGGTAGGCCGGGAAGGCATTGATCTGGCCCTGGCTCAGGTGGTCCGCGCGGATGTAGTTGCCGTAGTTCTGTTCATGGCAATTGGCGCAGGACAGCTCGAGCTGGCCGAACCGGGTGTAGTAGATCTCCTTGCCCTTTTCCCAGGTCTCGGCAGCGGGACCGTCGATCGCGACGTTCACCGGCATGCCGCGGCTCTGGACCGAGATCAGCGCCTCCATGGCGGCGATCTCGCCCGAGTTCAGCTTGAGCGGCTCGGCGCCCATGCGCTCGGTCCGGCAGGCGTTGATCTGGGTGCCGATGGTGCGCACCTCGCCGGCCTCGTCGTTCCACTTGGGATAGACAGCCTTGACGCCGGTCATGCTGTCTTCGGGCGTGCCGTGGCAATCCGCGCAGGACTTGCCCTCGGTGCCCTCGGCGGTGTTCCAGGCGTCCGTCGCAAAATCCACGGCGATCATGCCCGGATTGTCGAAATCGTCCATCTGCATGACCTGGGTGTCATCCTCGCGGAAGTGCCAGCCCGAGATCACCTCGTCCAGCGCGCCGTCCAGATGCGGTGCGGCGGCGGTCTTGGTGACCATCTCGATCTCGCCGTTGATGACCAGCGTATCGTCGTCCGCGCCACCCGCCATCACGGCGGGGGCCGCCATCAAGGCGACGATTGCAGTCAGTGCCTTCAGCTTCATGTAAAATCCTCCCTGAACTCCCCGGCCCGTTCGCCCGCCGGATGGCGTGCCCGGCCCCGGTCGATCCGGGGCCAGGCGGGATGGGTCAGCCGATCGACACCGGCTTGACGTCCTCGTAGACGTCGCCGTCATCATCGTACCAGGTGAACTTGAACTCGCCCGCCTCGGGGACGGTGGCCTCGAATTCAAAGTACGGGTTGGTCGAGATCGCCGGGTGCATCGTCACGTCGATGACGCTCTTGCCGTTGAACTCGCAGGTAAAGCGGTTGATGATCGACCGCGGGATGACGTTGCCGTTGCCGTCCTTGCGCTGCCCGCTTTCCATGTTGTGCGAGATCAGCGTCTTGAGGGTGACGGTTTCGCCGGCCGCGGCCGACTTGGGCGCCTTGACGCGGGGTTTGACTCCGGATGCCATGATGTCTCTCCTTCTTTCTCGCTCAGCCGCCGCAGCCGCCGATGGTGACCTTCACGGTCTTGGATGCGCGGGCAAAGCTGCCGTCGGCGAGCTTGGCGATCGCGACGACGTCCTGGGTCCCCGCAAGGCGGATGCGGGTCGAGGCCGAGCTGGAACCGGCCAGCTCGCCAAAGTGGAATTCGGCCACGCCGGGGGTCGGGTTGCCGGCCGCCAGCACGAGGATGGCGGATGCCCCCTCGGCCGAGACGGACACGGGAACGGTGTTGCCGTTCTCCGCGATTTCGGGCGCGTCGAGGGTCACACCGCCCTCGGCGATGACGGCCCCGCCGGTGAAGGCTGCGATGGCGTCATCGGTGGCCGCGTGCACCCGGAAAGGCAAAACGGTCATCGCGGCGGCGCCGAGGCCCATGGCCAGGGCATTGCGTCGAGTGAGTTCCATGATCAGCTCCTCTGGTCTCTTGCCTGTCACTCTTCCTTGAGGGTCATCAGGAAGGCGACAACATCTTCGATCTGCTGCGCCGACAGGATCGGCGGCAGGGGCTCTTCCGCGGCCTTGCCGGTATAGGCATTGCCGGGCCGGATATATCCGGAGGTCTTGTAGAACGACGGCATCACCGTGCCGTCATAGGTCTTTTTCGCGTCGGCCACGATGCCGCGCAGTTCGGCTTCGTTCCAACGGTCGGCCACGCCGTCCAGCGTCGGCCCCACCTCGCCCGGGAAGGCGACATCGGGCAGCGAGCTGACCTGGTGGCAGGCCACGCAGTTGCCAAGGCTGCGGCTCGAGTAGATCTTGATCCCCTCGTCCACGTTGCCGGCCGCGCCGGTGAGCGACATGGCCACCGCGCCGTAGTCGTCGAATGCGACATTCATCGGCTCGACATCCGCCGCGACGGCTGCGCCGCCTGCCAGGATCCCAGCCACGATCGCGATCTTGAACTTGGTCATTTTTCCTCCCTAGGTCGCCCTGTTCCCTCTGGCGTCTCGCATACCGTAGTAGACGAAGGTCCAATACGCAACAACAAATTCACTTACATGAATTTAACATTTGTTACGCTTGATTAAGTCGATCATTCCGATTCTTGCTCGGCAAATTTGCGGGCGTGGTATTTCTGGAACGGCTCGTCCTCATCATAGCCCTTTTCCAGCACCCAGGTCAGCAGGTTCAGCGTGGTCCACTTGCCGAAAGCACCAGGCATCGACACCACGGCGGCCCGGTTCCCCGGCGTATCTTCGGCCACCTCCTCGGGGAAGAACACCATGGTCGGCGTGAATAGCATCCCCCATTTCTGCACCAGGTCCTTTTCGGACAGCGATTCGCCGTCGAAATCGGTCACCTCGACATCGCCGAACATGTTCAGCTGGATGACGTAGTACCGGTCCGACAGGATCTCGGCGATGGCGGGGTCGGGGAACACCTCCTCGTGCATCTTCTTGCAATAGATGCAGCCGCGCTGCTCGATCAGGACCAGCAGGCGCTTGCCCTCGGCCTGCGCATCGCCCAGGTCCTCGCGCAGGTCCTTGAAGGTCTCGTGCATCCAGGGCGCCTTGTGCAAGCCATCGTCGCCCATGGTGGCCGCCTGCGCGGCCAGCGTGGTCAGCGCCACAGCCCCTGCCGACAGGATCGTTCGGGCCGTCGTGAGAAGTCGCATGGTCATTCCCTCCTGGTTCAACCGACGTTCAGAAAGCCCGGGAACCAGCGGATCATCGCATCGGCGATGGCATTCACGCTGCCCGTGGCAATGAGGATGGCAAAGAGGATCAGCATGGCGCCCATGACCTTTTCCACATGTGCCAGGTATTTGCGGTTGCGCTTCATCCAGGCCAGGAACGGCCCGGCGAACAGCGCCGCCACGACGAAAGGCGCGGTCATCGCGACGCCGTAGACGAACAGCAGCAGACCGCCGCGCCAGATGTCGCCCATGCCGCTGGCCACCATGAGAATCGCCGCCAAGGCCGGGCCGACGCAGGGCGTCCAGCCAAAGCCGAAGGCCAGGCCCATGACATAGGCGCCCAGCACCGTCGTCGGCTCGACCCCGCTTTCCAGCCGCGCCTCGCGGTAGAGGAACCCGATTCGCACCACGCCCAGGAAATGCAGCCCGAAGACGAACAGCACCGCCGCCGCGACATAGCTCAGCGTTTCCTTCCACTGGGCAAAGACCTGCCCCAGCGCGGTTGCGCCCATGCCCAGCAGCACGAAGATCGTCGTGACGCCCAGCGCGAAGAACACCGCCGACAGGATCAGCCGCCGCCGCGCCCCCGGGGCGATTCCCGCGTCGTCCTGCAGTTCGGACATGGAAATCCCGGCCATGTAGCACAGGTAGAACGGGACCATCGGCAACACGCAGGGGGTAAAGAAACTGAGCAGCCCGGCAAGCGCCGCACCGGCGAACGATGTTTCGAGCATCGGCGCCACTCCTCCCTTGTCTAATTCACATATTCATATTACGTTGATTATCGAACCGTCAATTGGACTTGCGATGTTTCGCGGAACAGCCTTTGCGATGGGCCTCGCGCTGGCCCCCCTGCCCCTGTCGGCGCTCGAGCTGCTGATGGTCGAACAACCCGGCTGCGTCTATTGCGCGCGCTGGAAGGAAGAGATCGGCCCGATCTATCCCAAGACCGAGGTCGGGGCTATCGCCCCGATCCGCATGGTCTGGAAGGACGACGGCGCGCCCGAGGGCATGCGCTATTCCCGCCCCGTCGTGTTTACTCCGACCTTCATCCTCGTCGGCGAGGCGGGCACCGAGCTTGGCCGCCTCGAGGGCTATCCGGGCGAGGACTTCTTCTGGCCGCTGGTCGAAAACCTCGTGTTCTCGCACAGCGATGCGGCGGATGGGCCGCTCTTGGACTGAAAGTAAGGCCGCGTGTCTTGGCGCGGCCGGAGGCGATGTGGCACATGATGGATGACATGGGCGGCCCGCCTTCTTCAACAGACGCAACATTCGGACGGATCTGCATGGCACTCCCCAAGCTCAGCCCCGACATGACCGACCAGGAAATGGACAAGATCGCGTCCAACGCCGCCACGGCGTCGAATTTCCTGAAAGCGGTCAGCCACGAAGGCCGGCTGATGATCCTGTGCCACCTCGTCACCGGCGAGAAATCCGTCACCGAGCTGGAAGAGCTGATGTCCGCGCGCCAGGCCGCCGTGTCACAACAGCTGTCGCGGCTGCGCCTCGAGGGGCTGGTCGTGCCCCGGCGCGAAGGCAAGGCGATCTATTACCGGCTGGCCGACGACAAGCCGCGCCGGGTGCTGGAACTGGTCTACGACCTGTTCTGCGGCGACTAGCGGGGCATCTGTCCCGATCTGCAACGACTGGCCGGGGAGGAGGTCACCGATGCTGGAACTGCTGGGCGAACATTACACGGCGGCCGTGATCGGCCTTGTCGGCGGGGTGATGCTGGGGCTCGCCGCCCGCATCGGACGCTTTTGCACGATGGGCGCGATTGAAGATGCGCTGTATGGCGGGTCGGACACGCGGCTGCGCATGTGGATCCTCGCCATCGGCCTGTCGGTCCTGGGCGCCTTCGGGTTGATGGCCACCGGCGCCTTCGAGCCTGCGACAAGCTACTACCTGTCGATCCGGTTCATGCCCATCGCCGCGATCCTCGGCGGGGTGACCTTCGGCTACGGCATGGCGCTGGCCGGCAACTGCGGCTACGGGTCCATCGCGCGGCTGGGCGGCGGCGACATGCGCGCATTCGTCATCGTGCTGGTGATGGGCGTCGCGGCCTGGTTCACCCTCTCGGGCCCGCTGGCCTGGATCCGCGCGCTGGCCTTCGACCAGGTCGCCGCCACGGGCACCCCGCCGGGCATCGCGCATTGGCTGGGCGACCGGCTCGGCATCGGCCCGGCCCCCATCGGCCTGGTGATCGGCGCGCTGATCACCGCCGGGGCGCTCGCCTCGCGCGGCTTCGCCCGCGACGGCAAGGCGATCTTCTGGTCCGCCGTGGTGGCCCTTGGCGTGCTGACCGGCTGGGCCGGAACACAATGGCTCGCCCGCACGGGGTTCGAAGGGCTGCCGGTCGTCTCGCATTCCTTCGCGGCCCCTGTGGGCGAAAGCGTGCTCTGGCTCATGACCGGCTCGGCGCGCGCGCCCAGTTTCGCCGTCGGCTCGGTCGCGGGCGTGGCACTGGGCGCCTTCATCGGATCGCTCTGGAAAGGCCATTTCCGCTGGGAAGCCTGCGAGGACCCGCGCGAGCTGCGCCGCCAGGTCACGGGCGCGGCACTGATGGGCGTCGGCGCGGTGATCGCGCTCGGCTGCACCATCGGCCAGGGGCTCTCGGCCTTTTCCGTCCTGGCCCTCTCGGCCCCGCTGACATTCGCCGCCATCTTCGCCGGCGCGGCCCTGGGCCTGCGCCAGCTGATCGAAGGGTTCCAGCCGGCCGAATGAGGCCGGGCGCCCCACACATGCAGGAGCATCCCATGTTCACACGACGCCAGTTCATGGCGGCCTCGGCCGCCGCCACCGCCCTGCCCGGCCGCCTCTGGTCCGCGACCTCGCTCACTGCGGGCGAGACCGAGATACTGACCCTCAGCGACGGCCACCTCGTCATGCCCGAGGCGCTGATCTACGGCGACCGCGATCCCGCCGCAACGCGCACGTTGATCGCCGAGATGGGCGGCATGAACGGCGGGCTGCAACCGCCCTGCAACCTGACCCTGCTGCGCCGGGGCAGCGACGTGGTGCTGTTCGACGCCGGCGCCGGCACCGGTTTCATGCCCACGGCCGGAGAGCTGCCGGACGCGCTGGACGCCGTCGGCCTTGCGCCCTCGGACATCACCCATGTGATCTTCACCCATGGCCACCCGGACCACCTTTGGGGCGTGCTCGACGATTTCGACGACCCGCTGTTTGCCGAAGCGCAGCATTACATGGGAGGGCAGGAACTGGCCTACTGGTCCGACCCCGCCACCGCCGACAGCATCGGGGCCGAGCGGCAGGCCTTTGCCGCGGGCGCGATCCGGCGGCTGGGCATTCTCGAGGGCATGGTCGAAGCGTTCGCGGATGGCGACGCCGTCCTGCCCGGCATCACCGCCGTCGCGACCCCGGGCCATACGCCGGGCCACATGTCCTTTGCCATCGAAACCGAGGCCGGTCCGGTCATGGTCGTGGGCGACGCTGTGGTGAACGATCACCTCGCCCTCGCCGACCCGGGGGCCGAGGCGCCCAACGACCAGGACCCGGCCACCGCCGCCGCCACCCGGCTGGCCCTGCTGGACCGCATCGCGAGCGAGGACGCCACGGTCATCGGCTTTCACATGGGCCACGGCGGCATGGGCAAGCTGGCGCGCGACGGCAACGGCTACCGCTTCCGACCCTGACACGCGCCGGGCCTAGAGAAAGTCGATCGCGCCCACCAGCCCCGCCAGGTCGGTGACACCCAGCAGCAGGATGCTTTCCTCGTCGAAATCGAGGAAAGTGTTTCCGCCCGACACGCTGGCATGGTCCGCCACCACCTGCGCGGCGGTCTTGCTCCCGGCCCAGAGCTTCTGTTCCAGCATCAGCATGTCGAAGGCAGGGTCAAAGTCCGTCACCACGTCATGCCCGTGCTTTTTCGACATGCGCACCTGGTCGGCGCCAAAACCCGTGGTGATCGTGTCATTGCCCCGCCCGCCGTTCAGCTTGTCGCCGGAACTGCCGGCGTCCAGCACGTCGTCGCCCGACATGGCGTTCAGCGTATCGCCCCCCTTGCCGCCGATCAGGGTGTCGTTGCCGGTCCCGCCACGCAGGGAATCGTCGCCGTCGAGCCCGGTCAGCAGGTCGTCCCCCGCACGCCCGTCCAGCGTGTTGCCCCCGTTGGTGCCGGTCATGATGTTGTCGGTGCCGTTGCCATAGGCCTCGCGGGCGGTGCCCAGCAGCGTCACCTCCTCGATGAAACCGCCGAGCGTGATGTCGACCCAGGCCTCGACGCTGTCCTGTCCCCCGAAGGCTTCCTCGATCACCGCGTCGCCGGCCTCGGTCACGATGAAGAGGTCGTCATCGGCTCCGCCCACCATCGAATCGTCCCCGGCGCCGCCATCCAGCGTGTCGCGTCCGGTGCCGCCCTGCAGCGTGTCGTCGCCGGCCCCACCCAGCAGCAGGTCCTGCCCCGCGCCGCCACCGGCCAAGTCGTCCGCCTCTCCGCCATCAAGACTGTCATCACCATCCCCGCCGTAAAGCCTGTCCTTGCCGTCGCCGCCCGCCAGCGTGTCCATGCCGTCATTCCCATGCAGCGTGTCGTTGCCGGCGGCGCCGATCAGCAGGTTGTTCCCTGCGTTGCCGGTGATCTCGTTCGCCAACCAGTTGCCGCCGCCGTAGGAATCGCCCGTCCCCAGCAACACCAACGCGTCCAGGTAGACTGGCAGCGCATAGCCCGCCGCGGCGATGACCACGTCCCAGCCGCCGCGCTTGCTGGTCTCGACCACCACGTCGCCCCAACGGTCCGCGTGGTAGACATCGTCGCCCCAGCCACCGTCCATCGTGTCGCGGCTGTCGCCGCCGTCCAGCGTGTCGGCGCCGGTGCCGCCCGACAGCACGTCGCTGTCGGCGCCGCCCTGCAGCAGGTCCGCGCCGCCCTCGCCCGCAAGCGTGTCGGCGCCCAGCCCGCCGATCAGCGTGTCGGCGCCATCCGCGCCCGAGATGACGTCGTCCCCGGCCTGGCCGTCGATCTCGTTGTCGGCGGCATTGCCAAGGATCGTGTTGCCGCCCTGGGCGTCGATCAGGACCTCGAAGTTCTCCATGATCTCTTCGGCCGCGCCGAGCCGCGCGGTGCCCCCGGCCATGTCCAGCTCGGCCCCCGCGAAATCCAGCGCCGACCAGTCGATGGTGTCGCGCCCCGCGCCGCCATCGTTGATGTCGGTGCCGACGCCGCCGGTGTTCTCGATCACCAGGTCGTCGCCCGCGCCCGCATCGACCTGGTCCGACCCGACCATGCCGTTGATCGTGTCGTTGCCGGCGCCCGCCCGGATCGTGTCGGCGCCGTTGCGGCCGTAGATGCGGTTGTTGCCCGCGCCCGTGACCAGCAGGTTGTTCGCCTCGGTACCATGCACCGCCTCGTGCCCCGCGCCGTAACCGATGTAGGTCTCGAACCCCGCCCAGGTCATGGTGTCATTGCCGACGACCAGCTGGTCCTCGTAGAGCGACACGCGGTCCCCATCGGCGAAATCGACGTAAGCTTCGATGGTGTCGGTGCCGGCGCCGCCGCGGTAGGTGTCGTTGGCGTTGACCCGGTGGATCACCAGGTCGTCGCCCTCGCCGCCCTCGACGCTGTCGGCGCCCCAGCCGCCATCCAGCGTGTCGCGCCCCGCACCGCCCAGCAGCGTGTCCGAGCCCGACCGCCCCTCGAGCCGGTTGTTGCCGTTCCCGGTCACGATCCGGTTGTTGCCGGCGGTGCCCAGGACCGCCTCGGACGAGGTGCTGCCAAGGCCGGTGTAATGTTCGAACCCGGTCCAGTAATGGGTGAAGTTGGTCGGCGTGTAGGTGTAGAGGCCCGATTCGAGGTCCAGCTGGACACCGGTGACGAAGATCACGTTGGTCTCGAACAGGTCCTCGCCCGCGCCGCCGTCGTAGATGTCGAACCCGCCGTTCAGGTGCCGGATCGTGTCGTTGCCGTCGCCGCCCAGCACCGTGTCGCGGTAGGCGCCGCCGTCGAGCACGTCGTCGCCGTCCCCGCCCTCGAGGCTGTCATAGCCGTCTTCGCCCCTCAGGTCGTCGTTGCCCCAGCCGCCCAGCAGCGTGTCGTCGCCCTCGGCCCCGCTTTGCAGGTCGTCGCCAGCCTGACCCTCGAGCCAGTCGTTGCCCAGCGCGCCGCGCAGGATGTCGCCGCCGGTGCCGCCCAGCAGCGTGTCGTCGCCGTCCTGCCCGTCAAGGTCATCGCCGCCGCCCGTCCCGGTGATGGTGTTGTTCCCGGCGGTGCCGATCACCGCAACCATGTCACCGCCGGTGCCCCAGTTGGCCAGGGTGATCCCCGACAGGTCCAGCGCGCCGCCGGTCATGTCGATCACAAGCCGCTCGGTCGCGCCCTCGGCCGCGGTGCCGCGCAGGGTGAAGGTGCCGCCGTTCGGCAGCCGGTCCTCGCGGATGCTGACGACGCGGTCCACATCTGCGCCCGCCTCTTCGAAGGCGATCTCCTCCACATCCGTGAAGATCGCGCCGCGCAGGTCGAAGAGCGCGCCCTGCCCGCCGGTCATCAGCACCCGGTCTCGGCCCGCGCCGCCGTCCATCTCTTCGTTCCAGTTGCTGGTCGAGGTCGAGAAGAACAGGAAGGTGTCGTCCCCCGCGCCGCCCTGCATCGTGTCACGCCCGGCGCCGCCGATCAGCGTGTCGTCGCCGTCACCGCCGATCAGCAGGTCGACGCCGCCCTCGCCGTCGATCCAGTCGTGCCAGGCGCCGCCATGCAGCTGGTCGTTGCCACCGCCGCCCAGCAGCGTATCCGCCCCGCGCCCGCCCAGCGCCAGGTCGTCGCCGTTGTTGCCCGTCAGTAGGTTGCCGGTGTCGTTTCCGATCAGAAGGTCGTTGCCATTGCTGCCGGTCGCGTTCTCGATCCGCGTCTCGAGCCCACCGCCATGGGCCGAGCTGGCGATGGCATAGCCGCCCAGCACCGGCCGCCCGGCATTGTCGAAGATCCGGCTGAAAAAGCCGCCGGCGTGAAAGGCCGGGTTCTCGAGATCCGCCCGCAGCTCGGTCGCGGTCACGACGGGCAGCAGGGTGTTGTAGAGCGGCATCGACTGCATCTGCGCCAGCAGCTCGGTCCAGGCGGCCGGGTCGGCCGCGGCGTCCAGCGTGGCCGGATTGAGGTTGATCAGCACCCTCTGGCTGCCGCCATAGACGATGGCATCCGTGCCGCCCGTGTCCCAGATCGTCGCAAAGGCCCGGCCGATGCTGACCGTGTCACCGTCGAGGTCCAGCGGCGCCGTCCCCGCATCCGTCAGGGTATAGGTGCTGTCCCCGATGCGTGCGGTGCGCGCGCCGTACATCCGTTGCAGCGCGGCAAGGTCCAGCGCCATGGGCGTCGCGGCATAGCCGTAGGTGCGTCCCAGGTTGCTGACGTCCAGCCCGCCGCGTTCGAACGACATCACCGTGTAGCGGTCGTTGTCGAGCGGGTTGTCGCCGGTCAGCGCGCTGCTGGCCCAGGCGGTCGAGCCGTTCCCGGTGTCGTGCGGATGCGCCAGGCCCAGGGCCTTGAGCGTCTCCTGCAACGCGATCGAGGCGCGGGCCGAGACGGCCCCGATTTCAGGCGTGACTGTGACGGGCGGGCGCAGCGTGTCGAGGACAACGTGGGCTTCGAACCCGCCACCGGCGGCCGGATCCTGGCCGGGAAAACTGGCGATCCCGGAAAGGTCGGTGAGCGTGCCGCCGGCCGTGGCGGTGCCGTTGCTGTCCGAATAAAGCCCGTCCATCCCGACAAAGCGCAGGTCGGTCGCCGCCCCGCCGAACCAGGCGGTTTCGGTCAGGGTCAACCCCGTGCCCCGCGCCGCCCCATCCAGCCCCCGCAGGATGTCGGCCTTGAGTGCCGCATCGAGCGCGGTGGACCCGTCCAGCGGGCGGAAGACACCGCCGAGAAAGGACGCCAGCACCGAGTCGGCCATGTACGTGGCGAAATCGGCCGAATCCTCGGCAAAGGCATAGCTGAGCGTCGTCTCGCCCCAGGCCGTCGTCCCCGCAATCCCGTCGATGAGCACCGCGCCGGTCCCGGGCGTGGGCGTGACGGGGGCCGCGGGCGGCGCCAGGATCGGCAGCCCGGCAGGGGTACGGTCGGATCGAATCGTCAAGTCGGCCTCCGGCAGGGGGTGGCATGCACGGCGCACCCTGCCCGTCCGGCCTTAAGACAAACGAAAAACCCCGCCGGACGGGCGGGGTTTGTCGTTCAAATACGTGGAAAACTCAGGCCATCAGACGGGCCGCGTGCCATTCCAGGTGATCGCCCATGAAGGTCGATATGAAATAGTAGGAATGGTCGTAGCCGTCCTGCATCCGCAGGGTCAGCGACTGGCCCGCCGCCGCACAGGTCGTTTTCAGCAGGTCGGGTTTCAGCTGCTCTTCGAGGAACCCGTCCGCCGTGCCCTGGTCGACCAGCAGGTCGGGAAAACGGGCCCCATCCTCGATCAGCGCGCAGGCGTCGTAGTCGCGCCAGGTGGCCTTGTCGGGGCCGATATAGCCGGTCAGCGCCTTCTCGCCCCAGGGGCAGTTCAGCGGCGACACGATCGGCGCGAAGGCCGAAATCGCCTTGAACCGATCGGGGTTGCGCAGCCCGATAGTCAGCGCGCCATGCCCGCCCATCGAATGACCCATGATCCCCTGCCGCTCCATATCGGCCGGAAACTCCGCCGCGATCAGCGCGGGCAGTTCATCCTCGATGTAATCGCGCATCCTGTAATGCTGGGCGAAGGGCTCTTCGGTGGCGTTCACGTAGAACCCGGCGCCGAGACCGAAGTCATAGGCGCCCTCGGGGTCGTCCGCGACCCCCTCGCCCCGCGGCGAGGTGTCGGGCGCGACAAAGATCAGCCCATGCCGCGCGCACATGGCACGGTATTCGCCCTTTTCGGTGACGTTGGCATGGGTGCAGGTCAGGCCCGACAGGTACCAGACCACCGGCAGCTTCTCGCCCTCGTCATGGACAGGCACGAAGACCGAGAATGTCATCTCGGTCCCCGTCACGGAGGAGGTGTGTTTATACACCCCCTGCGTGCCGCCATAGGCGTGGTTGGTGGAGACGACCTCCATCAGTAGACGACCACCGAGCGGATGGATTCGCCGGCGTGCATCAGGTCGAACCCCTTGTTGATCTCTTCCAGCGACAGGCGGTGGGTGATCATGCCGTCGATGTCGATCTTGCCGTTCATGTACCAGTCGACGATCTTGGGCACATCCGTCCGGCCCTTGGCGCCGCCGAACGCCGTGCCCTTCCAGACGCGACCGGTGACCAGCTGGAACGGACGGGTGCTGATTTCCTTGCCCGCCTCGGCCACGCCGATCACGGTGGAGACGCCCCAGCCGCGGTGGCAGGCCTCGAGCGCCTGGCGCATCACGGTGGTGTTGCCGGTGCAGTCGAAGGTGTAATCCGCGCCGCCATCGGTCAGCTCGACCAGGTGCGCGACGATGTCGCCGTCGACCTTGGTCGGGTTCACGAAATGGGTCATGCCGTACTTGCGGCCCCATTCCTCTTTCCCGTCATTGAGGTCCACGCCGATGATCTTGTCCGCGCCGACCATGCGCGCCGCCTGCAGCACGTTCAGGCCGATGCCGCCCAGGCCGAAGACGATGACATTTGCGCCCGGCTCCACCTTGGCGGTCTTGGTCACGGCGCCCACGCCCGTGGTCACGCCGCAGCCGATGTAGCAGGAGGTGTCGAAGGGCGCGTCCTCGCGGATCTTCGCCACGGCGATTTCCGGCAGCACGGTGAAGTTCGAGAAGGTCGAGCAGCCCATGTAATGGTAGATCGTCTCGCCCTTGTAGCTGAACCGCGACGTGCCGTCGGGCATCACGCCCTTGCCCTGGGTCGCGCGGATCGCGGTGCAGAGGTTGGTCTTGCCGCTGAGGCAGGATTTGCACTGGCGGCATTCGGGCGTGTAAAGCGGAATGACGTGGTCATCCTGCTTGACGCTCGTCACGCCCGGGCCCACCGCACGCACGATCCCGGCGCCTTCGTGGCCAAGGATCGAGGGAAAGATCCCTTCGGAATCAAGGCCGTCCAACGTGTAGGCATCGGTGTGGCAGATGCCGGTGGCCATGATCTCGACCAGCACTTCGCCTTCCTTGGGGCCTTCGAGGTCCAGCTCGACGATCTCGAGCGGTTTCTTCGCCTCGAAGGCGACGGCGGCACGGGTTTTCATGTGGGGGTCCCTCCCGAATTGACGTTCGGTCGCACCCTATACAGCCGCGAGGTGTCGGCGCAATGGTTCGGGGACGGTTTGTGTGCCGACCGGCCTGCGTGGCTGTTTCCTCGGGCGGCCCTGCGCGCGGACGCGGCGTCACGGGGGTCTTGCACCCCGTCGCCATGGGCGCTTGGACCAATGGCGCGACCATGGCGGCCGGCGGCGCAATGTCGGTACACAGCAGTGGGTCGGGGGGCGTTCAGACCAGCGGGCGCGGGAAGACGCCGGCGGGTCGCGGCGCGCCGAAGCGAGGCATGGCCACGTGCCGCGCAGGCAGCGCGAGGCGCGGCAGTCCCCGTGGAGTTTCGGCAAAGGCGGACCGGGTGCAGGGCAGCGGCTGGCCGTCCCCTGCGACAGCGGTGAACTTGGCCGCGGTGACGTCGATCATCCGGGCCCCCTCGTGTTCTGCAAGTGACGGTGCCCGGGATCCTGCCGCCACGGCCCTGCCATCCGGTTACCCGATGCGGGCGAAGTGCCGCGCATTTTCCACAAAACCGCGCGGCACCCCGGGGTCAGAGCGTGCCGGCCAGCACGTAGCGCAAGGCTCGCGCGATCTGCTGCGGCGTCTCGCAGACCACGTTGGCGGCGGCGTCCACCTCTTTCAGCGCGTGCTGATGCTCGGGCGGGTGCATGACGATGATCGGCTTGCCCAGCGCCGCCGCCTGCCCGCAGTCGAAGGCCGCGTTCCACTGCTTGTACTTCTCGCCGAAGCAGACGACGAAAACGTCGCAGCTCTCGATCCCGTGGCGGGTGCGGACGGCGTTCAGCAGCGCGCCCTTGTGGTCATGCCAGAACTTCTTGTCCTCGGGCCCCAGGATCTCCACCCCGCAATCGTCGCTGGCCGCGTGGTTCGTCACCGGGCCGGACCATTGAATATCCAGCCCCTCGCACGCCGCCTTGACGCTCTCGCGCCAGTCGGTGTGGATCTCGCCCGAGAGATAAACCTTGAGTGTCATGCGTCGTCTCCTTGTCCTGTTGCCCGCTGGTCTGCGACATGGGGCGCCGGGATGCAACCGGGTGACGGGCCGGCCACCCGCCGGATGCGGGCCCCAAGATAATTCGCATATCCCCCTTGAAGCTACAGTCACTGGAGGAACCATATGAGGTGGGACCACCAGACCGGAGTGACCCATGTCCCGCCCCCACCTTGCCGAAACACCCCTTCTCGATTTCCGATCCAAGCCGATTGCGGACCTGATCGCGCAGCGCGGATGGCACGCGCTGGCGCCCGAGGACCGCACCCGGGCGGCCTATGACTTCGTCCGAAACGAGATCCTGTTCGGCTACAACGCCGACGATGCCCTGCCGGCCTCGCGCGTGCTGGCCGACGGCTATGGCCAGTGCAACACCAAGGCCACGCTGCTGATGGCGCTGCTGCGGGCCCAGGGCATTCCCTGCCGGTTTCACGGCTTCACCATCGACAAGGGGCTCCAGCGCGGCGTGGTGCCCGAGCTGGTCTACCCGCTCGCGCCGCGCGACATCCTGCATTCCTGGGTCGAGGTCGACCTGGGCGGGCGCTGGATCGACCTCGAGGGGTTCATCCTGGACGACGAGGTCCTCGATGCGCTGCAGGCCGCCTTTCCGGGGCGCGATTCGCTTTGTGCCTATGGCGCGGGGACGGACCGGTTGCAGGCGCCGCCCGTCGCCTGGACGGGGGGCAGCACCTATATCCAGAAGACCGGGATCAACCGCGATTTCGGCGTCTTCGACAGCCCGGATGCGTTCTACGCCGAACACAGGCAGCTTTCGGGCTGGCGCGGGTGGATCTACCGGCTGGTTGTCCGGCACTGGATGAACCGGCGCGTGGCCGGGATCCGGAGGGGCCATGTTCCGCGCATTCCGGGCGGCGCGCGCGCCTTGCAGCCCGCGACCGCAGAGGCACAGCGGCCGGGCGCCTGAGCGTCCAGGCCCGGCCCGATCCACGCGCCGCGCCCTGCCCCCGCGTCACTCGGACCGCGGCGGCTCCTGTGCGCCTTCGACCTGGTCCACGGCCCAGCTGGTCGCCGCCTCGACCGCGACCGGAGACGCGGTCGGCAGCACGTTCAGATAGGCCTCGGTCTCTTCGACCGGGGTCGCCGCGCGCTGGGTCATCCGGTAAAGCGCATAGACCGCGATCCCGACAAAGGTCAGTGTCAGGACCAGCCAGAACCCATGCGGACCGATCCCCTGCATGGCCCAACCCGCCAGCAGCGGCCCGGCGATGGCCCCGACCCCGAAGATGAAGACCAGCCCGCCCGAGGCGGCGGGCATCTCGTCCGGCGGCAGGTCATCGTTGGTATAGGCCAGGAACAGGGAATAAAGCGGCGTCGTCACCCCCCCGGCAAGGAAGGCCGCGACCAGCAGCATCTCGGATCGGGGATCGGACAAGAGGCCCAGCGTACAGGCCGCCGCCCCCAGCGCGGCGGCGCCGAAGATCAGCTTGCGGCGGTCCATGATGTCCGACAGCCAGCCGATCGGATATTGCAGAACCAGCGCCCCCGCGAACAGCGTCGCCACGAACAGCGCGATCTGCGAGGTCGACAGCCCGATCTGCGTGCCGAACACCGCCCCCATGCCGGTCTGCGTCGCGTAGATGCTGCCCAGGAAAAACGTCCCGATCGTGCCCAGCGGGGCGGTCCGGAACAGGCGCTTCAGCGACATCGGCTTTGCCACCGACACGGTCGGGGTCGGCATGACGGACAGCAGGATCGGACCGAACGAGACCGACACCAGGATCGAGGCGACGATGAACAGGGTGGCGGTCGCGGCATCCCCGAGGCTCAGCAGCCATTGCGCGGCGATCACGCCGATGGTCTGGGCGATCATGTAGGCCGACAGGATCTTGCCGCGCGTCTCGTTCGTCGCGGCGTGGTTCAGCCAGCTCTCGGCCGTCACGTAGATGCCGGACATGCAGAACCCGACGATCAGCCGCAGCGGCGTCCAGGCCCAGGCTTCGGTCACCAGCGGAAAGGCGATCAGCCCGGCGGACATGAAGCTGCCCAGCGCCGCGAAGACGCGCACGTGGCCCACGTTGCGAATGAGCCTCGGGGTGATCTGGGCGCCGGACAGGAAGCCGATGTAATAGCCCGAGGTGATGATGGCGAGCGTGCCGGCCGAGAACCCCTCGATATCGCCGCGCACGCCGATCAGCGTGAACTGCATGCCGTTGCCAAGCATGATCAGCAGCGTGCCAAGCAGCAGTGCCCAGACACTTCCCAGGACAGAAATCATGACAGGCGCCTCTCTTCGTGCCGGGGAATGCGACCCGACACTCGCACGCGTGACGGGCCCGGGTGTCCTCCCCGGCGTCGTTCGCCGCACCGTTTGCGACATTCCGCATCCTGTGGTCCGGGGCAAGGATAGCCGCTGGCCGGTTTACGTCCCAGCCCCCAGGTCGATCATTTGCAGTCGGGGCGCCATCCCGACATCCGGACCGCAGCGTACAAGACCGTCGCGCGGCGGGCGATCCAAGGGGCCGAGAACCGAATGGGCGAGGCCGAACGCCTTGAGCACCCGTATCAGCCCGTACCCGGGATCCATCTGGTTGCCCTCGATCCCCAGGTTCGCCGAATGCGGAAAGGCATGATGATTGCCGTGCCAGTTCTCGCCGAAGGTGATCAGGCCAAGCCCGGGCAGGTTGAACCCCTGAACCGGAAGCCCTTCGACATGCCAGCCCTGGTGTCCGGTCTTGTGGGCGAAATGCCCGACCATCCAGTGCCCGATCAACGAGACCGCCACCCGCAGGCACACGCCCCAGAAGACGTAGCCGATCCCGCCCATGAGAAAAAGCGGGACGGCCAGCCAGAGTTGCTGGGCCATCCAGTGGCGCTCCATCCACCGAAAAAGGGGATCCTCGGCAATGTCGGGCTCGATGCGGAACCGCGGCGGGTGGTCCAGGTCGAAACGGCAGTGCAATTGCCACCAGGCATCCTGCCAGAATCCCGCTCCGTGGCTTGGATGCGGCGGGCAGTCTGCCTGGCGTTGATGCCAGTCGCGCATGTCATGTGCGCGGATCATGCCAAAGGGCCCCGACATGCCGACCAGGGTGCCAAGCCAGACAAGGCCGTACCTCAGGCCCCGGCCGGTCTGAAAGGATCGGTGGATCAGCAGGCGGTGCATGCCGACGGAATGGCCCGCGCAGATGGTGACAGCGGTCGTGACCAGGAACACCAGCGCCCCGCCCCAGCTTGGGGTGACCACAAGCGCCGCGATCCCGCCCGCGATCATCGCAACCAGCCAGAGCGACCTGGCAGCGTCCCAGCGGATCGTTCCGCGCATCGCATCGGTGTCCTCATCCGGCCAGACCCGTTCGGTCGCGTGCAGCGTCATCTTGAAACTCCCGGCAGAAAGACATAACCTGATAGCCAAATAATCATATAACCAATTAGCTAATAGGTGAAATCGTGTCAAGCCCCGACAAGGTGTTCGAAGCGCTGGCCTCCACCACGCGGCGCCGCATCCTGGCATATCTGTCCGAAGGGCCGCTGGCCGCAGGGGCGATTGCCAAGCGGTTCGACATGTCGCAGCCTGCGGTGTCCAAGCACCTGTCCATCCTCGAAGCGGCCGACCTGGTGTGGAAAAGGCGCGAGGGACAATTCGTGAACTACGGCATGAACGCGGACAACCTTGGCGGAGTGTTGGCCGGATTTCTGCAAGAAGTCTGTCCGCCAAGCCGCGCCCTGAAAGCCGAACGGCGCGCCGAAAAGGGCGAGGACTAGCACCGGCATTGACCTTGCGTCACCCGCCGGCGCGTGGATCAACTTTCGGCGCCTAGGCGCCCGGCCTTCTCCATCAGGATCTGCGTCGTCCGGCCCGAGCCGGTGCAAGGCGTTTCCCGCCCACCGAACCGCCGGCCCGTGCAGCCGTTGTCGTGGGGCCGTAGGTTGGGCCCGACAGCCTTCGGTCAAATCGCCGCCCGCGGCGCCATGAAGGCCAAAGGGCCGCCCCACCGGACGGCCCCATGCCTCATTTCTTCTTGTTCAGGTGCTTCTTCAGCGCGCCCGCGTTCTTTTCGCGCCGGCCCTTGTAGGGGTTCCGGTCCCCCTGCCCGCGCATCCACAGGCGGATCGGCGTGCCCGGCATCTCGAACGCCTCACGCAGCCCGTTGACGAGGTAGCGCGAATAGCTGTCGGGCATCTTGTCCGGGTGCGAACACATCACGACAAAGCCCGGCGGCCGGGTCTTGGCCTGTGTCATGTAGCGCAGCTTGATGCGCTTGCCTTGCGGCGCCGGCGGCGGGTGGGCCGCAACCATGCCCTCGAGCCAGCGGTTCAGCTGCGCGGTCGAGACACGGGCGTTCCAGGTGCGGTAGGCCGTCTCGATCGCGGCCCGCAGCCGGTCGAGCCCGCGGCCGGTCTTGGCGGACACCGTGACCAGCGGGGCGCCCTTCAGCTGCGGCAGCAACCGCTCGAACGCCTCCTTGAGATCGCGCAGCTTTTCCTGCTTGGCATCCTCGATGTCCCACTTGTTGACGGCGATCACCACGGCGCGGCCCTCGCGCTCGGCGAGATCGGCGATGCGCAGGTCCTGCTGCTCGAAGGGGATCGCGGCATCCAGCAGCACGACCACGACCTCGGCGAACTTGACCGCGCGCAACCCGTCGCTGACCGACAGCTTTTCCAGCTTGTCCTGCACCTTGGCCTTCTTGCGCATGCCGGCGGTGTCCCAGATCCGGCAGGGCAGCCCCTCCCAGTCGATGGTCAGCGAAATGGCGTCGCGGGTGATCCCGGCCTCGGGGCCGGTCAGCAGACGATCCTCGCCGAGGATCTTGTTGATGAGGGTGGACTTGCCGGCATTGGGGCGGCCGACGACGGCCACTTGCATGGGCTTGGCAAGCGTCGGCATGCGGAAGGCCTCTTCCGGGTCGTCCTCGTCGCTGACGTCCACCTCCGTTTCGGGCGCGTCCTGGGCGGCTCGCGCCTCGTACTTGTCGGCCAGCGGCAGCAGCTCGGCCAGCAGATCGCCCATCCCCTCGCCATGCTCTGCGGACAGCCGCAAGGGCTCGCCCAGACCAAGGTTCCAGGCCTCGAGCACGCCGGCATCGGCCGCCGCCCCCTCGCCCTTGTTGGCGGCCAGGATCACGTGCTTGGCCCGCTTGCGCAGGATCTCGGCAAAGACCTCGTCCGCCGGGGTCACCCCGACCCGGGCGTCGATCATGAACAGGCAGATGTCGGCCATGTCCACGGCGCGCTCGGTCAGGCGCCGCATCCGGCCCTGAAGGCTCTCGTCCGTCGCCTCTTCCAGGCCGGCGGTGTCGATCACGGTGAACCGCATCCCGCCCAGCTTGGCCTCGCCCTCGCGCAGGTCGCGCGTGACCCCGGGCTGGTCATCGACCAGCGCCAGCCGCCGGCCCACCAGCCGGTTGAACAGCGTCGACTTGCCCACGTTGGGCCGCCCCACCAGGGCCAGGGAAAAACTCATCGTGTCACCTCAGACGGGATCAATCCGCGCAGATAGGCCAAACCGGGGCGTAATGAAAGCCCCCGAGACCTGCAGCTTGCCAATATATGTCCATGTATGCGAGGGGCTTCCCCCCTAGCATGCCTCCGGCGGGAGTATTTTTGGAATAATGAAAGCAGGGGCGAAGATCCCCCTTCATTGTGCCAGTAAACTCCGGGGAGTGTGAGGGGCTGGCCCCTGACTCCCGCGCCTTCCAGGGGCGAGGCGCTCAGCGATAGGCGAGCAGCTGGCCGCGTGCGTTGACAATGTACATGACGCCGCCGGCCACGACGGGCGCGGACGAGGCGCCGCCGGGGATGTCCACCTGGCCGATAAGCGATCCGTCGCGCGGATCGTATTGCCGCAGCCAGCCGTCCGAGCCGGCGACCAGCACGCGGCCGCCCGCGACCACGGGGCCGTAATGGGCAAAGATCTCGCCGCGGCGGCGGGCCGAGGCAGAGGGGCGGGTGAAATTCGGCAGGTCCACGCCCCAGATACGGCTGCCATCCGCGGCCGAGATCCGGAGAAGCTCGTTCTCGTCGCTGACGACGAAAAGCGATCCCCCCGCGGGCCAGGCCGGGCCCTGCAGCCCTTCCTCGATGGTCCAGAGCCGTTCGCCGTTGTCGCGGCCCAGCGCCACGAGGCGGCCGGACTGGTTGCCGACGATCACCCGGTCGCCCACGACCACCGGATCGCCGGTGATGTCCTCGACCTGCGCCAGCGCGCGGCCGGGCCGGCCGCCGACGATGGCGGCGTTCCAGATCGACAGCCCGCCTTGGCGGAAAGCGGCCTGCAACTCGCCCGAGCCGTAGGAGAAGATGACGTAGCGGTCGGTCACCGCCGGGGCCGGCCCGCCCTGCACGTTGTTCACGTCCTCGACCGAGTCGAGCTGCCAGCGGATGCGGCCGGTTTCGGCCTCGATCGCCCAGGCGGTGCGGTCGCCGGCCACGAGGTAGACGAGGCCATCGGCGTAGGTCGGGGTGCCGTTGCCGGTCGCGTCCAGTTCCTGCACCCATTTCTCGGCCCCCGTGGCGGGGTCGAGCGCGGTGAGCTTGCCGAAACCGGAGGACACAAACAGCGTGCCGCCGCCGATGGTCAGCCCGCCGCCCGCCGCATCGCCCACGCGGTCGCGGGTCGGGGTCAGGTCGTGGGTCCAGAGCGTTTCGCCCCCCGTGCCGGTCGCCGTGACCTGCGCATGGGAATCCAGCGTGAAGATGCGCCCGCCCGACACCACCGGGTTGGCGGTGATGCGGTAGCGCCGGCTGTCGCCCTGACCGATGTTGGCCGACCAGGCCAGGGCCGGAGCGGCGCCCAAAGCAGGATGCGGGTTGCGGCCGATCTCGGACACCGGCCAGGCGGGCCAGTCGGCGGCGGCACTGGCACTGGCCAGGGAAATCGGCTGGGACAGGTTCTGAGGCTTGGACGGATCGACCGGAACCGGCGTGTCGCTTTGCAGGATCGTGTCGGGCGTCTCGCGCAGCCCGGGCAGGATCACCTCGCGTTCATCGCAGGCGGAAAGCGCCAGCACCGACCCCGCGATGCATGCGCCGAATAGGATGTGTCGCGTCACCGCCCTGCCCCCATGGTCCTTGTCCTTCCCACGCGGGGGCCTTGTCCCGGCCCCCGGCGCGTCGTTGGGGCGTTCCCGCCCCGGTCTCAGTTGCCGGGCAGCGCCTCGGGCTCGCCACCCAGCGCCACAATCAAGGAAGTGCCGCGCTGACGCAAGCCTGCCGTCGCCTCGCTGTCGACGATGATCGCGTTCAGCCGCTCGAGCGCGCCTTCGGTGTTGCCGGCCTCGACCTCGAGCAGGGCCAGCTGTTCCTCGGCCAGCAGGCGCAGCGCGCTGCCGGGTGCGGCCAGCGCCTCGAAGCCCGCGCGGCGTTCGTCGATCGAGGCGGTGCCCGAGGCTGCCAGCAGGCCCTTGAAGGCCGCGATGTTGCGGTAGATCGCCGGCACGTCGCCATTGGTGGCCAGCGCGTCCAGCGCGGCGGCACCGTCCTCGGGCGCGCCGGCGGCAATCTGCTCGCCCGCGATCAGCAGCGGCACGACCGTGTCGCGCGCCGCGCCCTCACCCTCCACGGCAGCCAGCGCCTCGGCCCGGGCGGCCGGATCATCCCGGTCGGTGGCGGCGAGAATCGCATCGCCCAGCGCCTCGGCTCGCGCCGTCGCCTGGGCGGTGCGCCATTCGTTCCACGCGGCCCCGCCGACGATGGCCAGCACGGCGACGATGCCGATCCAGCCATAGCGGCGCAGCAGGCCATAGAGACGGTCGCGCCGGACCTCTTCGGTCACTTCCTCGATGAAACTGTCGGGATTGCTCACGATTCCGCCCTTTTGTTGCCCTGCCGACCCCGTAAGGCGCCGCGTGCGCCCCTCTTATCCCAGCACCCGGCGCGTGCCAAGGGGCGGCGGGTTTCGGTGCAATTGCCCGGCAATTCCCCGTGCAAAGCGCTTCAAATCGGGATTGAGCGTTGCTGCGATGCAGTATAAAGTGAACTAAACGGTTTAGATGCGCGTAACGGGGTTACACTGTCCACATGGACTGCCCATATGCAGGCCAAGTGCCCGTTCGCGTCACGAAAGGTTGAAGAATGCGTATCGTTCCGATCATCGTCGCCGTCCTCGTGACGGCCACGCTCTACATGCTCGTGATCGAGCGGGACACCCTGATGGCGCTCGTCTCGGGCGAAGCGGTCGATGTCGCGGCCGAGCTGGCGACGCCCGGCAACGATGACCCCGCGCAGACCGAGATGCCCACCCCCATCGCCGAGAAACAGGCGCAGGAACCGGTGCGCGTCGTGCGGGTCGTGGCCATGCACTCGACTGCCCGGCAGATCGACAGCGCCGTTGTGCTGCGCGGCCAGACCGAGGCGACGCGCCAGGTCAGCGTGACCGCCGAGACCTCGGGCACCGTCATCTCGGAACCGATCCGCAAGGGCGCCTTTGTCAGCACCGGCGACGAACTTTGCCGGATCGACCCGGGCACCCGCGCCTCCTCGCTGGCCGAGGCCGAGGCGCGGCTGGCCGAGGCCCGCGCCCAGGTGCCCGCGACCCAGGCGCAGGTGCCGCAGGCGCGCGCCGCGCTGGCCCAGGCCGAGGCGCAGCTGGAAGAGGCGCGCCTGAACGACAACGCCTCGCGCAAGCTGAGCGAGGGCGGCTTTGCCTCTGAGACCCGCGTCGCTTCGACCCAGGCGTCGGTGCGCAGCGCCGAGGCGGCCGTGGAATCGGCCAAGGCAGGCGTTGAAAGCGCCCGGTCGGGCATCACCGCCGTCGAGGCCGCGATCCAGTCGGCCGAGGCGGCCGTCGCCTCGGCCCGGCAGGAGATCGACAAGCTGACGGTCACCGCGCCCTTCGACGGCATCCTCGAAAGCGACACGGCCGAACTCGGGAGCTATCTGAACCCGCAGGGCGGCAACGCGACCTGCGCCACGATCCTGCAGCTCGACCCGATCCGGCTGGTGGGCTACGTGCCCGAAGCCCAGGTCAACCGGGTCGAGATCGGTGCCATGGCCGGCGCCCGGCTGACCACCGGCGAGGAACTGCGCGGCCGCGTCAGCTTCTTGTCGCGCAGCGCCGATCCGGCCACCCGCACCTTCCGCGTCGAGGTGATCGTCGACAACGGCGGGCTGCAGATCCGCGACGGCCAGACCGCCGAGATCCTGATCGCGGCCGAAGGGGCGCCGGCGCACCTGATCCCGCAATCGGCCCTGACGCTGAACGACGAGGGCGACCTTGGCGTCCGCCTTGTCGTCGCCGACATGGGCGACGAAGGCGCGGGCGACGAGGCCTACCTGGCGGAATTCGCCCCGGTCACCATGATCCGTGACACCGCGAACGGTGTCTGGGTCGCCGGCCTGCCTGAGGATGCCGACGTGATCCTCATCGGCCAGGAATACGTGACCGACGGAACCGCCGTCGAACCCGAATGGCAGGAGGCCACCCAATGACCGGAATCGTCGACTGGGCCGCATCGCGCGCCCGCATGATCCTGGCCTTCATCGCGCTCAGCCTCACCATCGGGGCGTTTTCCTACGCGACCTTGCCCAAGGAAGGCGAGCCCGACATCCAGATCCCGATGCTGTTCGTGTCGGTGCCCTTCCCCGGCATCTCGGCCGTGGACAGCGAAAGCCTGCTGGTCCGCCCGATGGAGCAGGAGCTGGCCGACCTCGACAACCTCGAGGGCATGACCGCCACCGCCGCCGAAGGCTATGCGGGCATGCTGCTGGAATTCGATTTCGGCTGGGACAAGACCAAGACCATCGCCGACGTGCGCGACGCGATGAACGCGGCCGAGGGCAAGTTCCCCTCGGGCGCCGAGCAATATTCGATCAACGAAATCAACTTCTCCGAGTTCCCGATCCTGATCGTCAGCCTCACCGGCCCCCTGCCCGAGCGCACGCGCAACCGCGTCGCCAAGGACCTGCAGGAACGGATCGAGACTCTGGACAGCGTGCTCGAGGCCACCATGGCCGGCAACCGCGACGAGATGGTCGAGGTGATCATCGACCCGCTCAAGCTGGAAAGCTACAACGTCACCGCGTCCGAGCTGATCTCGGTCGTGCAGAACAACAACCAGCTGATCGCCGCCGGCGAGGCCGAGACCGACAATGGCACCTTTGCCGTCAAGATCCCCTCGTCCTTCGACGACGTGCGCGACATCTATGACCTGCCGGTCAAGCGCAACGGCGACCGGGTGGTGACGCTCGGTGACCTGGCCACGATCAACCTCACCTTCGAGGATCGCACTTCGACCGCGCGGTTCAACGGCCAGACCACGGTCGCGCTGCAGGTGGTCAAGGGCAAGGGCTACAACCTGATCGACACGGTCGACGCGGTGAAGGCCGTGGTGGCCGAGGCGCAGGCCGACTGGCCGCCTGAGCTGCAGGCCGCCGTGACGCTGCAGACCTCGAACGACCAGAGCCGCGTCGTCGGCTCGATGGTCAGCCAGCTGGAAAGCTCGGTCCTGACCGCCGTCGCGCTGGTGATGATCGTTGTCCTCGCCGCGCTTGGCACAAGGGCCGCGCTGCTGGTGGGCTTCGCCATTCCGACCTCGTTCCTGCTGACCTTCGTCTTCCTGCAGCTGATGGGCATCACCGTGTCGAACATCGTGATGTTCGGCCTGATCCTGGCCGTGGGCATGCTGGTCGACGGCGCCATCGTGGTCGTGGAATATGCCGACAAGCGCATCTCCGAAGGTGTCGGCCCCATGCATGCCTATGTGGAGGCCGCCAAGCGGATGTTCTGGCCTGTCGTGTCGTCCACCGCGACGACGCTCTGCGCCTTCCTGCCGATGCTGTTCTGGCCGGGTGTCGCGGGGCAGTTCATGGGGATGCTCCCCGTGACGCTGATCTTCGTGCTCTCGGCCTCGCTGCTGGTCGCGCTGGTCTACCTGCCCGTCATGGGCGGCGTCACCGGGCGCTTTTCGCGCACGCTCGACCATGCCAGCGAGGGGCTCAAGCGACTGCTGCCCTGGTGGATCGTCCGGGCCGCGCTGGTCCCCGTCGCGCTCATGGGCCTGTTCTACGGCGCTCTTGGCGTGCTGAACCCCGAACGGCTGATGGGCCCCACCGCGCCCGAGGGCATCGCGGGCCAGATCCCGGGCGTGATCCTGTTCCTCGTCATGGCTGTCTTTGCGTCGGTCACGCTGTCGGCCGCCAAGATTACCTGGCGCCGCAACAAGATCGACGCGGGCTACCGGCGCACGCTCTTTGGCCGCTTCATGTGGCTCATCACGGGCAACCCGATCATGCCGGTGGTGACCATCGCCGCCGTGGTCATCTTCGTGATGCAGACCTTCAGCTACTACGGCGAAAACGGCGCGGGCGTGGAATTCTTCGTCCCCTCCGAGCCCGAGATGGCCATCGCCTACATCCGCGCCCGTGGCAACCTGTCGCTCGCCGAAAAGGACGCGCTTGTGCAGCGCGCCGAAGAGATCGTGCTGCGGCACCCGGGCGTCGACAACGCCTTTGCCTTTGCCGGCGAAGGCGGGCTGAACACCAACACCGGCGGCGCCCAGGCGCCGAACGACACCATCGGGCAGATCCAGCTCGAGCTGGTGCCCTGGGAAGACCGCAAGGACATCGAGGCGCTGGACGGCAACCGCGTGATCGAAGAGCTGACCGAACAGCTGGGCCGCCTCGCCGGCACCCAGGTCGAGATCCTGTCGGCCGACATGGGCCCGGCTTCGGCCAAGCCCGTGCACCTGCGCCTCAAGGGCGACAACTGGGACGACCTGCTGGCCGCCACGACCCTCGCGCGCGAGACCTTCGACGCGACTGCCGGCCTCACGCTGACCGAAGACACCCGCCCCCTGCCCGGCATCGACTGGCAGATCGACGTGGATGTCGAGGAAGCCGGCCGCTACGGCGCCGACGTGGCGACCGTGGGTGGCATGGTGCAGCTGGTGACGCGCGGCATCCTGCTGGATACGATGCGGGTCGACAGCTCGGACGAGGAAATCGAGATCCGCGTGCGCCTGCCGGAACAGGACCGGGTGCTCTCGACGCTGGACACGCTCAAGGTCCGCACCTCCGAAGGGCTGGTGCCGCTGTCTAACTTCATCACCCGCGAGCCGGTCGCCAAGCTGGCCGAGATCAGCCGCCAGGACCAGAAGCGCTACTTCGACGTCAAGGCGGGGGTGGCCGAGCACCTGTTCAAGGTCGTTCCCGGCGACACCGAGGCGGCCGACCTGCAGGGCGCCGCGCCGCTGGCTATGCTGCGCCGTGTCGAAGCGGGCGCCGCCCCGATCGAAGACGCGGCCGGCCACGGCTACACGCTTGTGTCGCAAAGCGCCGAGGCTCCGGCCGATTTCGCCGACCAGCTGCGCGCGGGCGAGTTGCGCACGGTGCCGGTAACGGCGAACGAACGCATCCAGGTGCTGACGACCTGGCTCGAGACGAACCCCCTGCCCTCGGGCATCACCTGGGAATGGACCGGCGACCAGGAGGACCAGGAGGAATCCCAGGCCTTCCTGATGCAGGCCTTCGCCGGGGCGCTGGCGCTGATGTTCATCATCCTGCTGGCGCAGTTCAACAGCTTCTACAACTCGGTGCTGGTGCTGCTGGCCGTGGTCATGTCGACCGCGGGCGTGCTGATCGGCCTCTTGGTGTTCCAGCAGACCTTCTCGATCATCATGACCGGGGTGGGGATCGTGGCGCTGGCCGGCATCGTGGTGAACAACAACATCGTGCTGATCGACACCTACCAGGAATACAGCCAGTACATGCCGAGGATCGAGGCGATCATCCGCACTGCCGAAAGCCGCATCCGGCCGGTGCTGCTGACCACGCTGACCACGATGGCGGGCCTTGCGCCGATGATGTTCGGGCTCAGCCTCGACTTCTTCGGCGGCGGCTATTCCATCGACAGCCCGACCGCGCTCTGGTGGAAGAACCTGGCGACGGCGGTGGTCTTCGGCCTCGGCATCGCGACGGTGCTGACGCTGGTCTTCACGCCGGCCATGCTGGCGCTGCGGGTCTGGATCACCACCTATGCCGGCTGGATCGCGCGCCTGCTGGGCAGCCTGTCGTCGCAGCGCATCGCCGGCGACCGGGCGCTGGGGCGTGCCGCGCGCCGGGTCAAGCACCCGCAGATCCTCTGGGACGACGCGGCGCCGGTGCTGGCGACGGGCATGGCCGGACCGGTTTCGCAACCGGCCGAAACCCGCGCCCCGCACCTCGGCGACATGCAGCGCGTGCTGACCTCGCTCAGCCGCAGCGTCGGGGCGCTTGAAGACACGGTGAAAAGCGACCCGGTCGACGACGAATCCGCCCAGGCCGCCGCCGCAGCCGGCCCCGAACTGGTCCACGAACGGGCCGAGGAAACCGCCCCCTCGGACAAGGACGAAAAACCGGGCCCCAGCGGCCCCCTGCGCGCCGCCGAATGATCGGTGCCCCGGCCGGATGCCGATCCGGCCGGGCCACCGCCTCTGGCACCGTCATGCAGGTGAGGGGCCATCCCCTCACACTCCCCGGAGTATATTGGCACAATGAAGCGGGATCGGGTCGTGCCCGACCTCAGCGTGGCGCCCCGCCCCGTCTCTTCATTGTTTTCCAAATACCTCGGGGGGCGGGCGCCTTGGCGCCCGGGGGGCTGGCCCCCCAGGCTCGGCCCGTCACGGGGCGCAGCCTCTGCGCCCAGATGCCGCGCCCCGCGTCTTCGGCGCCTCACATACCTCGCCAGGCCGACGGGGGGCTGCCCCCTGCCCGGCCTCAGGCCGCGTCCCGCTCGCTGGCCTGGCGCTGCCAGAGCGACCAGTATCGCCCCTCGGCCTCGAGCAGCGCGGCATGGGTGCCGCGTTCTGCGATCCGGCCGTCCTCCAGCACCACGATCTCGTCCGCGTCGGCCACGGTCGACAGCCGGTGCGCGATGGTGATCACCGTCCGCCCCTCGCCCGCCCGTTTCAGCGCGCCCTGGATCTGCGCCTCGGTCTCGGTGTCGAGCGCCGAGGTCGCCTCGTCCAGCAGCAGGATCGGCGGGTTCTTGAGCAGGGTCCGAGCGATGCCCACGCGTTGCTTTTCACCGCCCGAAAGCTTCAGCCCCCGCTCGCCCACCGGCGTGTCGTAGCCTTCGGGCAGCCCCATGATGAAGTCATGGATCCGGGCGGATTTCGCCGCCGCCTCGATCTCGTCCCGGGTGGCGCCATCGCGGCCATAGGCGATGTTGTAGCCGATCGAGTCGTTGAAGAGCACCGTATCCTGCGGAACGATCCCGATCGCCGCATGGAGCGAGCCCTGCGTCACGTCCCGCAGGTCCTGCCCGTCGATCCGGAACGACCCGCCGGTCACGTCGTAGAACCGGAACAGCAGCCGGCCGATGGTCGACTTGCCCGAGCCCGAGGGCCCGACGATGGCGACGTTCTTGCCCGCCGGCACCACCAGGTCGACGCCCTTGAGGATCGGGCGCGCCGCGTCGTAACCGAAATGCACGCCTTCCAGCCGCACTTCGCCGCCTCTGACGTCCAGCGCCGGGGCGCCGGGCTTGTCGCTGACTTCGGCGGGCTGTTCGAGCAGGTCGAACATTTCGCCCATGTCCACCAGAGCCTGGCGGATCTCGCGATACACGGACCCGAGGAAGTTCAGCGGCATGGTGATCTGGATCATGTAAGCGTTGACCATGACGAAATCGCCAACGGTGAGCGTGCCGTCCTGCACGCCCATGGCCGCCAGCACCATGACGATGATCAGCCCCAGCGTGATCAGCACCGCCTGGCCGAAGTTCAGGAAGGCGAGCGAGGTGTTGGTCTTGATCGCCGCCACCTCGTAGCCCGCCATGGCCCGGTCGTAGCGCGCGGTCTCGCGGACCTCGGCGTTGAAGTACTTGACGGTCTCAAAGTTCAGCAGGCTGTCCACGGCCTTCTGGTTGGCATCCGTGTCCTGGTCGTTCATCTGGCGGCGCAGCTTGACCCGCCATTCGGTCACGGCAAAGGTGAACCAGACGTAGATGCCGATGGTCACCACCACGACGGCCAGGTAACGCCAGTCGAACACCACCGCAAAGATGATCGCCACCAGCAGCAGCTCGAGCACCAGCGGCCCGATGGAGAACAGCAGGAAGCGCAGCAGGAACTCCACCCCCTTTACCCCGCGCTCGATGATCCGGCTCAGCCCGCCGGTCTTGCGCGTCAGGTGAAAGCGCAGTGACAGCGCGTGGATGTGCCGGAAGGTCTCGAGCGCCAGCGCCCGCAGCGCCCGCTGCGCGACGCGAGCAAAGACCGCGTTCTGCAGCTGCGCGAAGCCGTTGGTCATGATCCGCGCCATGCCGTAGGCGACGGTCAGCCCGACCGCGCCCAGGACCAGGTCCGGCACGCCTTCGTTCGACAGCGCGTCCACCGCCCGCTTGTAAAGCATCGGCGTGTAGACCCCGATCGCCTTGGACAGCACCAACGCGACCATGGCAATGACGACCCGCCACTTGACCCAGGATTCGCCCTCGGGCCAGAGGTAGGGCGCGACCTTCCGGATCGTCCGCCAGCCGCCGTCGCCTTCGGGGCGCGGTGTTGCGGGGTCTGACGGCGACGTGGTGCGCATGGCTGGCTCTCCGGGCTGTGCGAAGGAAGCTCTTACCCCCCGCCGCCCCGAAAGGCCAGTGCGCGTGGTGTCACGGCTGGGCCGGCTGCGCCTCGGGGCCGTCGGGGATGGTAAAGACCTGGCCCGGGTAGATCAGGTCGGGATCGCGGATGCGGTCGCGGTTCGCCTCGAACACCCGCACGTAGAGGATGCCCTCGCCGTAGCGGTCCCGTGCAATGGCCCAAAGCGTGTTGCCCTTCTGCACGGTGACCGCGCGTACAGGCACGGGGCCCGATGCCTCGGCATCGGCGGCGGCCAGCGCGGCGCGGGATTCGCGCTTGAACGGCGTCTCGACCCGGCTGGTCACGGCGCCGGCTTCGTCCACCTCGTCGATGCGCAGCGTGTAGATGCCGGTATCGACCTGCGGCAGGTCCACGCGCCAGTTCCCGGCCGGGTCGATCCGGCCCGTGGTGACGGGGCGGTTGTCGAGGTAGATGCGCACGAAGCCGCCCGCACGGGCGCGGCCCGCCAGGCTCACCTCGCCCGCGTCGTCGTAGGAGATCGAGTCGAGCGCCACCGATTGCTGCGCCTCGGGCCGGTCGCCCGGGCCCTGCACGACGCGGACGCCGTCGCGGTCGGCGATCATGACGGTGGGTGCGGCGGGCGCACCGGGTTCCGTTCCGGCCCCGGCATCGGCGGGCCGGGCGGGGCTGGCGCCCTCGTCGGCGGCCTGGGTGGCGGCGGCGACCTCGGTGGTGGCCTCGGGCTGCGGGCTGGCCGGGGCGGCCGCTGTCGCGGGGGGCTCGGTCGGGGCGACGGGGGCCGCTGCGCTCTCTGCGGTCGTGCTGGCAGAGGCGTCCGGGTCCGACGACGCATCGACAGGCGTCGCGGCAGTTTCCACCGGCCCTTCGGCCGTGGGAGTCTCCACCGACCCTTCGGTTGCAGTCGTCTCCACCGACCCTTCGGCCGCGGTCGTCTCCCCGGGCCCTTCGGTTACAGTCGTCTCCACCGACCCCTCGGCCGCGGGTGTCTGAGTCCCGGTCCCGGTAGGATCTGCGGCGTCGGCCTCGGCCAGGGCGTCGGCTTGCCCGGTGGCCGGCCCGGAGGCGTCGGCCCCGCTCGGGCTGGGCGCGGCAATCTCGGTCTGCGCCGTCCCGGACGGCTCCATGGGCGCGGAGGGCCCGCTTTCGGATGCGTCGCTGGTCGCGGTCCCGGGCGTTTGCTCGGGCTGCGCCGCAGCAGCGCCGGAGGCCGTCGCGATCACCGGTTCGGCCGTGGCCCCTTCGGACGCACCCTCGGGCGAGGCGCCGTCACCTGCCCGCGCGGTCTCGGCGGTCGCATCCTCGGGCGAAGCGCTGTCGCCTGCCTGCGCGGTCTCGGCGGACGCACGCTCGGGCGCGGCGCTGTCGCCTGCCTGCGCGGTCTCGGCGGTCGTATCCTCGGGCGAGGCGCCGTCACCTGCCTGCGCGGTCTCGGCGGTCGCACCCTCGGGCGAAGCGCGGTCGCCTGCCTGCGCGGTCTCGGCGGTCGCACCATCGGACGAAGCGCTGTCGCCTGCCTGCGCGGTCTCGGCGGACACACCCTCGGGCGAAGCGCTGTCGCCTGCCTGCGCGGTCTCGGTGGGTGCGGTTTCAGCGGGTACGGTCTCGGTGGGTGCGGTTTCAGCAGGCGCAGTCTCGGCAGCTGCAGTCTCGGCCCCCTCTCCCCCAGCAGGCGCCGCGTCGTCCGGCCCGGTCGCCGGTTCGTCCGGCGCCGCATCGGCCAGCAAGACGGGCGAAACGATCATCTCTTCCTCGGCCAACACCACCTGGTCGCCCAGCTGCATCTGCAGGCTCAGCAGGAACGGCCTGTCGCCCATCGGCACCCGGCCGAAGACCACGAACAGCCCATCGCCCTGCACCTTGTCCTCGGCCCCCGCCAGGGGCGCGCCATCGACCAGAAGACGCACGGCCGCCCCCGGCACGCCGCCCCGACCGGCGACATAGGTGATGCCGTCGGGCTCGACGATGTACTGGTCGACGCTGGGGATGGGCAGGGCTTGCGCCTCGGCGGTCCCGGGTGCGGGCTCCGGCTCACCCTCTGGCGGGGCCTCGGCCGCCACGGCCCCCTCCTCCGTCCCGGGCTGCACCGCGCCGGCGCTGTCGGGCGAGTCGGGCGCCGGCTCGGTCGGCGCGGCGGGCTGGGCGACGGACACGGCCGGCATATCCGGTGCCGCGTCCGGCAGCGGCGACGGCCCGATCACCCCGTTGGTGTAAAGCCCGTAGCCCACCACGCTGGCCACCACTGCGGCCAGGAACACCGCCCCCCCGGTTCCACCGGGAAATCCGCCCGTTCCGCTCATCATCCCCCTTCGGCAGGGCCATTGCCCCGCACCTTCGCAAACCGCGTTGAGCGTTCATAACAACAAGGCTATCACGGGTCAAAGCCATGCGTTGCCGCAGCCTGCGCAGCCCGCCCGACTTGAAAGGCCCCGCCATGCCCATCCCGTCCGTCTGCATCTTCTGCGGCTCCCGCACCGGGACCGACCCGGCCTATGCCCAGGCCGCCGAGGCGGTGGGCGCCATGCTGGCCGTCAACCACTGGCGGCTGGTCTACGGCGCGGGGGACGTGGGACTGATGGGCACGGTGGCGCGCAGCGCGCAGGCGGCCGGGGCCGAGACCTTCGGCGTGATCCCCGATCACCTCGTGCGCTGGGAGGTCGGCAAGAGCGACCTGACCACCTACGTGGTGACCGAGACCATGCACGAGCGCAAGAAGGTCATGTTCATGAACTCGGACGCGCTGGTGGTGCTGCCGGGCGGGGCCGGGTCGCTGGACGAATTCTTCGAGGTGCTGACCTGGGCGCAGCTTGACCTGCACGCCAAGCCGATCCTGCTGCTCGATACCGCCGGCTACTGGCAGCCGCTGGTCGCGCTGCTGGATCACGTGGTCGCCCAGGGCTTTGCCGACCCGTCCCTGCTGACCCTCGTTCAAAGCATTCCGGACGTCGCGACGCTCGAGGCGCGCCTGCGCGCCGCCCTGTCCTGACGCAGGGCCGAGACGGAGTACAGCGCCAGCGCCGCCCAGATCATCGGGAAGGCGATGGCGTGCCAGATCCCGACCGGTTCGCGGAAGACCAGGAGCGCCAGCAGGAATTGCAGCGACGGGTTGAGGTAAAAGACCAGGCCCGCGGTCGACAGCGGCGCCCGGCGCACCCCGTAGGACATGAAGATCAGCGGCGTGGCGGTGACGACGCCGGCAAGCAGCAGCAGCGCAGCATCCTTGGCCCCGGTGACGCCCGAAGCATCGCCCCGCGCGACCCAGGCCAGGTAGGCCAGCGCCAGTGGCATCATCAGAACGGTCTCGGCCGTGACGCTCAGCACCGGGCCGGCGTCCAGCCGCTTCTTGACCAGGGTATAGGCCGCGAAGGATCCCGCCAGGGTCAGCGCCACCCAGGGCACGGCGCCCAGCCCAAGGGTCAACACGCCGACGGCCAGGGCCACCAGCAGCACCGCGGCCCATTGCACCGGCCGCAACCGCTCGCCAAAGACGACGACGCCGAGGACCACGTTCAACAGCGGGTAGATAAAATAGCCCAGCGACGCCTCGGTCGCCCGCCCGTTGAACACCGCCCAGATGAAGAGCGTCCAGTTGACCGCCATCAACGCCGCCGCCAGCGCCAGGGTCCGCAGGCCCGCCCGGCCGCGCAGCAAGGCCCGCAGGGCAGAGAGCCGCCCCTGCACGACCACCACGACGCAGAAGATGACCGCCGACCAGATCACGCGATGGGCCACCAGTTCGAACGGCGGCACATGGGCCAGCAGCTTGAAGAACAGCGGCGCCACGCCCCAGGCGGCGGCGGCCGCCGTCACGGCCAGCAATCCGTGTCGCGCCTCCGTCATGCCCCGTCCCCGAGGCCCCGGCCCCCGGCCGGGGTCGAGACACCCTGCGCGCCGCAGGCGCACATCCGGATCACGCCCCGCCCTGCCAAACGGAAAACCCCCCGCCGTTTCCGGCCGGGGGGTTCAAATCTGTGCCTGCCGCCAGGGGCAGGCCGGACACGGCGCGCGGGCAAAAGGACGCCGCGGCGCCGGTCATCGCGTCAAGCCTCAGGCGGCTTCCGAGATGAACTTGACCGCATCGCCGAAGGTCTGGATGGTCTCGGCCGCGTCGTCCGGGATCTCGATGCCGAACTCTTCTTCGAAGGCCATCACCAGCTCGACGGTGTCGAGGCTGTCTGCGCCCAGGTCATCGATGAACGAGGCGCTTTCGACCACTTTCTCTTCTTCGACACCGAGGTGTTCAACCACGATCTTCTTCACGCGATCTGCGACGTCGCTCATATCTCTTTCCTCATGTTCCACGGACCCTTGGGGCCCTGTTTCGCCGTCGCCAGGCAGGCTTGGCTTCCCTCGTTCACCCCTGCGGGGCGTCTCGTACAGCGCCCGGACAATGGCCCGGGCCAACAGGGCGCGGGCAGTTTCCCGCCCCCGGCCTTTCGCAGCGGCTATAGCACATCAATCTGGCAAGGCAAACGCTTTGTCAAAGGTGCCTTTGCGGCGGTTTCTCACAACATGGCCATGCCGCCGTTGACGTGCAAGGTGGTGCCCGTGACATAGGCCGCCTCGGGGCTGGCCAGGTACAGCACGGCCGCCGCGATCTCTTCCGGTGTGCCCATGCGGCCCGTGGGGATCTGCGTCAGGATCGCCGATTTCTGGTCGTCGGTCAGCTTGTCGGTCATCGCGGTCTGGATGAAGCCCGGCGCCACCGCGTTGACGGTGATGTTGCGGCTTGCCACCTCGTAGGCCAGCGACTTGGACATGCCGACCATGCCCGCCTTGGCCGCTGCATAATTGCCCTGGCCGGGGTTGCCGGTCGCGCCCACCACGGACGAGATGTTGATGATCCGGCCCCAGCGCGATTTCATCATGCCGCGCAGCGCGCCCTTGCACAGCTTGAAGGTGACCGTCAGGTTCACGTCGATCACCGACTGCCACTCGTCATCCGACATCCGCATGAAGAGGTTGTCGCGGGTGATCCCGGCGTTGTTCACCAGGATGTCGAGCGATCCCATCGCCTCGGTCGCCTGCTTGGGCAGGGCGGCCACGGCCTCGGGGTCGGAAAGGTTGCAGGGCAGCACATGGGCCCGCTCGCCCAGTTCCGCCGCCAGGTCCTGCAGCGGCGCCTCGCGGGTGCCCGACAGGCCCACGGTTGCGCTCGCCGCATGCAGCGCCCTGGCGATCTCGCCGCCGATGCCACCAGACGCGCCGGTGACCAGCGCGCATTTTCCCGTCAGATCGAACATGTCGTCATTCCCTTGTCAGCAAGTGGGGCTCAGCCGAGGCTGGCCTTGGCTTCGGTCACGTCGGCCGGCGCGCCGATGGCGCGGCAGGCGATGGATTTCTCAATCCGGCGGATCATGCCCGACAGGGCCTTGCCCGCGCCGATCTCCCAGCACTCGGTCACGCCCTGCCCGGCCATCCAGAGGACGCTTTCGCGCCAGCGGACCGACCCGGTCACCTGCTCGACCAGCAGCGCGCGGATGGTGTCGGGGTCGGTCACCGCCTCGGCGCGGACGTTGGCGACCAGCGGCACGGCGGGGGCCTTGATCGCGACGCCCGCCAGCGCCTCGGCCATCACGTCGGCGGCGGGCTGCATCAGCGCGCAGTGGAACGGAGCCGACACCGGCAGCAGCAGCGCGCGCTTGGCGCCCTTGCCCTTGGCGATCTCGACCGCGCGTTCGACGGCGGCCTTGTGGCCCGAGACCACGACCTGGGCCGGGTCATTGTCATTGGCGGCTTGGCAGACCTCGCCTTGCGCCGCCTCGGCCGCGACCTCGGTCGCGGTCGCAAAGTCGAGGCCCAGCAGGGCGGCCATGGCGCCGACGCCCACCGGCACGGCCGCCTGCATCGCCGCACCGCGGGTGCGCAGCAGGCGCGCGGTGTCGCCGATGCTGAGCGCCCCGGCCGCGGCCAGCGCGGAATATTCGCCCAGCGAATGCCCGGCGACGTAGGTCGCGGCGTCGATGGTGACGCCCTCGGCCTCGAGCGCCTTCATCGCGGCAAGGGACGTGGCCATCAGCGCCGGCTGCGCATTCTGAGTCAGCGTCAGGGACTCGGCCGCGCCTTCCCAGATCAGGGTCGAGAGCTTTTCGCCCAGGGCCTCGTCCACCTCGTCAAAGACGGCGCGCGCGGCCGGATAGGCCTCGGCCAGGTCGCGACCCATGCCGATGGTCTGGGCGCCCTGCCCCGGAAATACGAATGCTCTGGCCATGCTTGCCCCTTCCCTTTGCCTGTCCGGTCCCATTACAGAAGGCGCAAGCCCCGCGCAACCGACAGGAGCCCGCGCCGCGCCATGCAGACCTGGAACGACGAGACTCGCCACGGACAGGTCACGCGCGCGCTGCACTGGGCCATCGCCGCGCTGATCGCCGTGCTGATCCCGCTGGGGCTGATCGGGCGCGACCCGGTCAACAGCGCTGCGATGGACACCCGGCTGGCGGTGCTGTCGGCGCACAAGACGCTGGGCCTGCTGCTGCTGGTGCTGGGTGTCGTGCGGCTGCTGCTGCACGCGGTGCAGAAACGCCCCCTGCTGCCATCCCGCAATCCCTTTGCCCAGCTTGGTGCCGAGATGGCGCAGGGGCTGCTGCTGGTGCTCACGGTGCTGATCCCGGTGAGCGGGCTGTTCATCCACGGCGCGCCGACCTCGGCCGCGCCGCTGTGGCTGGGGCTCGACCGGCTGCTGCCCCTGCCCGAGACGCAGCCGCTGGCGCTGCAACTGGCGCTGCGCCTGCACCCGCTGCTGAACTGGCTGCTCTGGGCCGTGCTGGCGGGCCACGTTGCGGCCGCGCTTTGGCATGGCGCGCGGCGCGACGGGGTGATGGCCGGCATTACTCGCGGCACGCCTCGGCCCGGCCATGCGCGCCGCTATACGCGGCTGCTGCCGGTGACGGCGGTGATCTCGGCGCTGACGCTGACTCTGGGCGTGGCCGGCCAGATCGGCATCCTGCGCGACGTCAGCGCGCCGATGCAGCCCGAGATCGCCATGCCGCGCAGCGAATGGCAAGTGCAGGACGGCACCATCGGCCTGGTCATCACCCAGTTCGGCCAGCCGATCCAGGGCCGCTTTGCCCGGTTCCGCGCCGATATCCGCTTTGATCCCGAGGTGTTCCATGGGCTGGCCGGCCAGGCCACGATCCGGATCGACACCAACACGCTGGACCTCGGCGCGCTGACCGCCCAGGCGCTGGGGCCGGATTTCCTGGACACCCAGCGCCATCCCGAGGCGCTGTTCGAGGCGGACCTGCTGCGCGTCGCCGATGGCTACGCGGCGGTCGGCCTCTTGACGCTCAAGGGCGTGCAGCGGCGGGTGTCGCTGCCCTTCCAGCTGACCCGCACCGGCCAGACCGCCCGGGCCGAGGGCACGCTGGTGCTGGACCGGCGGCAATTCGACATCGCGCCCGGGCTGGACCAGCCGGGGCAGCTGGGCTTCGAGGTGCGGGTGCGCGTGTCGCTGACCGCGACGCGGCGCGACGGCTAGGCCGCGCAGGCAAAGCGGGGCAGCCCGGCCGCCAACGGAAAAAGGCCGTCGCGATTGATGCGACGGCCAAGTTTACCGAAGGGATCGGGTCTTGAATGTCAGCGGCGCAGGCGGCCGGCCTGCACGAAGCTCAGCCCGCCCAGCCCGAAGAGGGCGGTCATGGAGAGCTTGATCAGCAGCAGCTCGGCGCTCCAGCTCGAGCCGGGCACCAGCCAGAGGCCAAGGGCGGCCAGCAACAGCGCGGCGCCGAAAAGGGAGGACACGGCACGAAACACGGTATTCGAGCCGGCGGGCGCCCGGTGGGTCGTGGACAGGTCCATGAAATCGGCTGCGTTGCTCATCTGGTCGCTCCTGGTGGTCGGGGCCTTTCGGCGCTCCGTGTCCTGTGGTCTGACCCGAATGTGCCGAGGCAACCGGGCAGGAATGGGGCAGGCGCGCGGTAACACGCGGACCATTCCGAGTCAGTCCTGAGGTGAAGCCGGATGGCGCAAAGCCCCGCCGGGGTTGAATCCGGCCCCGCCCGCCGCCGCCCTGCCACGGCCCTTGCGCGGGGGCGCGATCCGTGGCATAGGGCGGCCTCTTTCCGCGGCACGATATGTAACCCGCGCAGACTCTCGTGGGCGGGAGGCGGAAAGAACGATCCCCGCCCTATGAAATGCGCCTTGATAGAAGTGGAGCAGACATGCCGTTCTATGAGCATGTTTTCATCTCGCGTCAGGACCTGTCCAACGCACAGGCCGAAGGCCTCGTCGAGCATTTCTCGACGGTCCTGTCGGACAACGGTGGCAAGGTCATCGACAGCGAGTACTGGGGCGTCAAGACGATGGCCTACAAGATCAACAAGAACCGCAAGGGCCACTATGCCTTCCTGCGTTCGGACGCGCCCTCGGCCGCCGTGCAGGAGATGGAGCGCCTGATGCGCCTGCATGACGACGTCATGCGCGTCCTGACCATCAAGGTCGACGAGCACGCCGAGGGCCCCTCGGTCCAGATGCAGAAGCGCGACGAGCGGGAACCCCGCCGCGAACGCCGCAACTGATCGCCGAGAAGGAGCTAAACCATGGCTGCAAAACCGTTTTTCCGCCGTCGCAAGGTCTGCCCGTTCTCTGGTGAGAACGCGCCCGCCATCGACTACAAGGACACCAAGCTGCTGCAGCGCTACATCAGCGAACGCGGCAAGATCGTCCCCTCGCGCATCACCGCCGTCTCGGCAAAGAAGCAGCGTGAGCTGGCCCGCGCCATCAAGCGCGCCCGCTTCCTCGCCCTGCTGCCCTACGCCGTGAAGTAAGGAGCGAAGCACATGCAAGTTATCCTTCTCGAACGCGTGGCCAAGCTGGGCCAGATGGGCGATGTCGTCGACGTCAAGGCCGGCTATGCGCGCAACTACCTGCTGCTGCAGGGCAAGGCGCTGACCGCCAGCCAGGCCAACATCGATGCTTTCGAAGCGCAGAAGGCGCAGCTGGAAGCCCGCAACCTGGAAAGCCGCAAGGAAGCCGAAGCGCTCGGCGACAAGCTGGATGGCCAGCAGTTCGTCGTGATTCGCCAGGCATCGGACGGCGGCAGCCTCTACGGCTCGGTCACCACCCGTGACGTCGCCGACGTGGCCACGGCCGAGGGCTTCTCGCTCGACCGCAAGCAGGTCATCATCCGCGCGCCCATCAAGGAACTGGGCCTGCACGACGTCGAGGTGCACCTGCACCCCGAGGTCATGGTCACCGTGACGCTGAACGTCGCCCGCTCGCCCGAAGAGGCCGAGCTGCAGGCGTCGGGCAAGTCGATCCAGGAACTGGCCGCGGAAGAAGAAGCCGCCGCCGATTTCGAGATCGCCGAGCTGTTCGACGACATCGGCGGCGCGGCGTCGGACGACGACGATTCGGGCCTCGTGGAGACCCCGGAAGAGCAGTAAGCTCTTCGTCACGACCTACAGGAAGGCCGCGCATCCCTTTGGCTGCGCGGCCTTTTTGCATCCGGCGTGATCCAGTTGTGTGCCCGGTGGGCACGCAGGATCAGCGCCTGCGGCGCCGGTTGGGGGGCGCTGCCCCCCGTCACCTTCGGTGACTCCCCCCGAGGTATTTTCAAAACAATGAAGACAGGGGCGTCTAGCTGCGACCGTAGCGGTCACAGAGATGACGCTTGGCCAGGGCCTGCGCGACGGAGTTCCCGCGCACCAGAGAGAGCGGAGAACCCGAAACCCGGCAATCGCCGACATAGCTGCCGTCCGGCTCCTGGCGGTAGAAGCATTCGACGTGGCGGGCCGTCAGCATGGCGGTGACGAGGCGCTTGGCCTCCAGCCCTTCCTCGGATCGGATGTTCGGACAGTGACGGCCCTCCAGCCGGATCACCTTGCCATCGACCAGAACCGTGTCGCCGCTCAGCGCGCGCGGCAACGGGGTGGGCAGGGGTTCCTGGGCGCCAAGCGGCGCGGTAAGCGCAAAGATCATGGCACAGCATCGCAACATGGCCAAACCATGCCTGCCAGTAGAGTCTAGGACAAGCCGCTCTTCAAGGCTCCTGCCCCCTGCCTTCATCGTTTTCCAAATACCTCGGGGGGAGTCACCGAAGGTGACGGGGGGCAGCGCCCCCCAACTGGCGCCGCAGGCGCTGATCCTGCGTGCCCACCGGGCACACACCTGGATCACGCTTCCCAACGAAGAACGCCGCGCGGATCGTCTCCGCGCGGCGTTCTGACAGTCCAGAGGTCCGAAGACCCGAAGATCACTCTTCGTCGAGCGCTTCCACGGCGGCCTGGAGATCGTCTTTCGAGATCTCCTTCTCGGTCACCTGGGCGTTCTCGACGATGTGGTCGACGACCTTGTCCTCGAAGATCGGCGCGCGCAGTTGCTGCTGCATCTGCACGTTCTGCTGGATGAACTCGAAGAACTGGCGTTCCTGGCCCGGGTACTGCCGCGCCTGCTGCATGATCGCCTGGGTCATCTCGGCGTCGGTCACCTCGACCTCGGCTTTCTGGCCCAGCTCGGCCAGCAGGAGGCCCAGCTTCACGCGACGCTCGGCCAGCTTGGTGTGCTCCTCCGTGGTCTCGATCTCGCCATGGTTATGGCCGTGATCCTCGGGGTGCTCTTCGTGGTAGAGCTGGTGGGCGATCTGCTTGGCCTCGGCCTCGACCAGGCTCGGCGGCAGCTCGAAGCTCACCTTCTCGTCCAGCACGTCCAGCAGGGCGCGCTTGAGCACCTGGCGGGCGGCACCGGCGTATTCGGCCTCGAGCCGCTCACGGATCTGGCCCTTCAGCGCGTCCAGGTCCTCGGCGCCGAACTTCTTGGCCAGCTCGTCGTCGATCTCGGCCGCCACGGGCTCTTTCACGCCCTTGACGGTCACGTCAAAGACCACGGCCTTGCCGGCCAGGTGCTCTGCGCCGTATTCCTCGGGGAAGGTGACCTCGACGGTCTTCTCTTCCTCGGCCTTCACGCCGACCAGCTGCTCTTCGAAGCCGGGGATGAACGAACCCGATCCCAGCACCAGTGGATACTCCTCGGCCGAGCCGCCATCGAAAGGCTCGCCGTCCAGCTTGCCGACGAAGTCGATCACGACCTGATCGCCGTCCTTGGCCTTGCTGCCCTTCTTGCGGTCCTTGAAGTCCTGCGCATTCTCGGCCAGTTGCGCCAGCGCCTCGTCGACGGCGGCGTCATCGGCCTTCACGACCAGCTTTTCCAGCGTGATCGAGGTCAGGTCGACCTCGGGCACGGCGGGCAGCGCCTCGTAGGACATCTCGACGGTGACATCGTCACCCTCTTTCCAGCTTTCGCCATCGACCATCTTGACGTCGGGCTGAAGCGCCGGGCGGTCGCCGCTGTCCTCGAAATGCTTGTTCATGGCGCCGTCGATGGCTTCCTGCATCGCTTCGCCCAGGACCCGGGGGCCGAACTGCTTTTTCAGCAGCGCCATCGGGACCTTGCCCTTGCGGAAGCCCTTCATCTCGACCTCGGGCTGCGCCTCGGCGAGCTTTTCGTTGACCTTCTCGTCCAGCTCGGCGGCGGACAGGTGGATCGAATAGCCGCGCTTCAGGCCTTCGTTCAGGGTCTCGGTGACTTGCATGGACATCCTCGCATGAGTGACAAGGCCGCCCGGTGGCGGCCTCGTGGAAATTTGCGCTCTTCTAAGGGGCGGGCGCGGCGTGTTCAACCCATAAAACAGGGGCGATGGGCGGCATTTCGCGCCGCGACGCGGCATCGGATCGGGCCGGGTGGCGACCCGCCCGGCCCGGTGCCGGGCGGGTCGCGCGCAAGGATCGCCCGGCCCCTCTCAGAGCGGCGACAAGACGATGTCGTCCAGCAACCCCGCGTTCGAGACCAGCCCGTCCAGCACCAGCGTGTCGCCGGTGTCGAAGGTCAGCTCGAGCGTGCTGCCCGGCCCAGAGGTCGTCAGCGCATCGAGCCGCGCCTGGGTGAGCGCGCCGCTCCAGAGCCCGGCGTCGATCATCAGCGTGTCGAGGCCCAGCTCGAAATCGGTGATCCGGTCGTGATCGATCGTGCTTTGCAGCACGAAGGTGTCGGCCCCTTCCCCGCCGGTCGCCGTGTCATCGCCCCCGAAGAGGTGGATCGTGTCGTCTCCTTCGCCGCCGTCGATTTCGTCCGCGCCGAAGGGTCCGGATTGCGCATCGTCGATCCAGGTGTCGGCGCCGCGCCCCAGCAGCGCCACGTCCAGGCCCAGGCCGCCCTCGACCAGGTCCGCGCCGTCGCCGGCCTCGATCGTGTCGGTCTGGGAACCGCCGCGAAGCGTGTCGGCCCCCTGGCCGCCGGTGATCGAGTCCGCGCCCGCCCCGCCGTCGAGCGAGTCGTTGCCGCCCTCGCCGAGGATCGTGTCGGCGCCTTCGCCGCCCAGCACCGTGTCGTTGCCGAAGGGATCCTGCTGGGCCGTGTCGATGAAGAGATCGTCTCCCTCGCCAAGGTCCACGAGGTCCGTGCCGTTGCCGCCCGCGACCGTGTCATTGCCCGCACCGGCCTCGATGCTGTCGGCCCCTCTTCCGCCGACGATAGAGTCGTTGTCGCTGCCGCCGAGGATCGTGTCGAGCCCGTTTCCGCCCACGTAGGTGTCGTTGCCCAGGTTGCCCTGGATCAGGTCGTTGCCGCTGCCTCCGAACACCAGGTCCGCGCCGTTGGGCCCGGTCTGGGCACTGTCGACAAAGACGTCCTGCCCGGCGCCGAGGCGCACCGTGTCGGCGCCGAAGCCGCCGGTCACATGGTCGTCGTTGTCGTCGCCAATGATCGTGTCGGCCTGGGCGCCGCCGTCGATCGTGTCGTTGCCGGCGCCGCCCTCGATCACATCGAAGCCCGCGTCGCCCGACAGCAGGTCGTTGCCGGCCCCGCCCGCGATCACGTCATCGTCGGCGCCGCCCGACAGCGTGTCCTCGCCGCCGTCGCCCAGCAGCGTGTCGTTGCCGTCTTCGCCGCTGACCAGATCGGCGCCATTGCCGCCTTCTTGCGGCGTGTCGCGGAACAGGTCGTTCCCGGCGCCAAGCGTCACCACGTCGCGGCCGTCGCCGCCATCCACCGTGTCGGCGCCGTCGCCGCCTTCGATCGTGTCGCCCTGCGATCCGCCCAGGAGGCTGTCGTCACCGATGCCGCCGAAGATCAGGTCGTTGCCGGCCCCGCCGTCCACGGTGTCGTTGCCCTGGTTGCCGTGCAGCATGTCGTCGTCATTGCCGCCCGAGATCTCGTCGAAGCCGAAGCCGCCCTCGAAACTGTCGTTGCCGCCGAGGCCGATGATCGTGTCGGCCCCGCTGTTGCCCTGCACGGTGTCGCCGCCGAACGGGCCGTCCTGATCTTCGTCCGTGAAGAGGTCATCGCCCGATCCCAGCAGCACGAGGTCGCGCCCGTTGCCTCCGGCCACCGTGTCGTTGCCGTCGCCCGACAGGATCGTGTCGGCCTGGGAGCCGCCGTCGATCAGGTCGGCGCCGCTGCCGGCATCGATGAGGATGTAGTCGCTGCCATCGCCCCCGTCGACCGTGTCGTCGCCGCCGAGGCCGATATAGGTGTCGTCGCCCGCGCCGGCCTTGACCAGGTCGCTGCCCGCGAACCCGTCATCGCCGTGGTCCTCGATGAAGTCGTTGCCGAGGCCCCCTTCGACCGTGTCGCGGCCCGAACCGCCGCTAAGCAGCAGGTCGTCGCCGTCGCCGCCGATGACCAGGTCGTTGCCGGCCCCGCCCCGCAGGATGTCGATGCCGTCGTTACCGTAAAGCTGGTCATCGCCCGAGATGCCTTCGAGCAGGTCGTTGTCGGCCCCGCCGATAAGCTGGTCGGCCCCGAACGAGCCGATCAGTTCGTCATCGCCGTCACCGCCATAAAGGAACGAGCCTTCGCCCGGCGGCGGTGCAGGGGTGATCTGCTCGGGCGCATCGACCGAGACATGCATCGTGTAGGTCAGCCCGGCATCGGGCGTCACCGGCCCGTCGGTGGCGAAGTCCCAGGTGTGCACCTCGATGTAGTAGGTCACCACGCCTGCGAAGTTCACCGGGCGCGTCAGGGTCACCTGCGCGTCAAGGTTGTTGGTCGACCCGGGGTCGGTGACGAACAGGCCCCGATCCTCGGCATGGACCGTCCCCGCCTCGTCCACGATCTTGATCCAGGTAAAGAAATCCGGCGGCGTGGCATCGATGTCGACCGTGATCACCTGGGTGTCCACCTGCGAGGGCATCAAGTCGATGCGGTAGCGGTCGACCACCCCGCTGGTGGTGCCGAAGATGGTCACCGTGGGCACCTGCGTCGTCGACAGCGGCGCATCACGCCGCGCCTGAGCGTCCAGCGACAGCAGGCCGTTCAGCAGCGGCGCATCGGCAAAGGCGTCGTTCTGGTCGCTCTCGGGCTTGACCAGCACGCTCATCGGCACGCCGGCCACGAGCGTGTCGTTGCCACCCTCGCCGAACAACTGGTCGGCCCCGCCGTCGCCGCGGATGGAATCGTCGCCCTCGCCGCCCATGATCATGTTGCCGGCGGTGTTGCCGGTGATCGTGTCGTCATGGGACGTGCCGCGGATCCCCTCGATCCCGGTCGGGGTCTCGGCATTGCCGTGCCCGTCCTCGTAGAGGTTCATCGCCATGTCGATGAAGACGCCCGAGGCGCCGTCCTCGACCGAGTAGATGTCGTAGCCGTCGCCGCCGGCGATCTGGTCCAGCCCGGCGCCACCGTCGAGGTAGTCGTCGCCGGCGCGGCCCAGCAGCGTGTCGTTCAGCTGCCCGCCGCGGAACAGGTTGTCGGCCCCGTCCCCGGCGATGAAGTCGCTGTCGCCGCTGCCGATGACCTGCTCGATCTCGACCAGGTGATCGGTGAACCCGGGGCCGCTGACCGTCGGCAGCGGGTCCGACAGGTCCAGCACCACGGCCACCTTGGACGGCAGGCCGCTGTAATCGACAAGGTCCAGGCCATCGTCGCCGAACAGCGTGTCGGTGCCGCCCGAGGCCCCGAAGAAGGTGTCGTCCCCCGCGTAGCCATCGAGGTAGTTGTCGCCCAGGTTGCCGTCCAGCCGGTCGTCAAGGGCGCTGCCCCGCGCCTCTTCGACGTCGATCAGCGTGGCGGCGAGGGTGCCGCTGCCCGTCCCCGCCACCGTGCCGTCATAGGCAAAGACGGCGTTCTTGCTCAGCACCACGTCAATCGCCACGTGCAGCAGGGTCATGTCCACCAGGTCGGCGCCCAGCCCGCCGTCCAGCGTGTCGAGCCCGTCGGCCGGCAGGCCGGTGCTGCCGGGCGTGTCCTCGCCGCCGTAGAACAGCACGTCGGCCCCGTCGCCGCCGCGCAGGGTGTCGTTGCCGCGACCGCCGGCCAGCGTATCGTCGCCGTCCTCGCCCTCGAGCGAATCCGCGCCGTCGCCGCCCGAGAGGTAATCGTCGTCCCGCTGGCCGAAGAGCGTGTCGTCGCCTTCGTCCCCGAACAGCAGGTCGTTGCCGCGACCGCCGCCGATGGTGTCGTCCCCTTCCTCGCCGACCAGCATGTCTTCGCCGTCCCGTCCGTCGAGAAGATCGCCCTCGGGCGAGCCGGCGAGGAAGTTGTCATTGCCGTCCCCGACGATCGAGGCCGCGCGGCGCCCGGCGATGATCCCTTCGATATTGGCAAAGCTGTCCTTGTCGGCCGAGGAGCCCGAGAAGCCGCGGTAGACGCTGAGGTCGACCGAGATGCTTTCGTCGAGGTGCGCGTAGTTGACCACGTCCACGCCGCGCCCGCCGTCGAAGACGTCGGCGCCCGGGCTGCCCAGCAGCTCGTCATTGCCCGCGCCGCCGGTGATCGTGTCGTTCCCGAACGAGCCGGCCAGGCCGGTGTCGTCGCCATCCGTGCCAAAAACGATGTTGCCGCTGGGCGGGGTCGCGCCGGGCGTATCGGTCGGCACGCCGGTCCCGCCGGTGAAATCCGTGGTGAACAGCGTGAAGTCGAGTCCGCCATGGGTCCAGTAATCGGCCACGAAGACCGTGCCGCCCGGCGTGTCGATGACCAGGTCGCCCTCGAACTCGGAAAAGAAAAGGTCCGAGAACGCCAGGTCGAGGAAGTAGAGCGCGCCGCCGCCACCCTTTTCGCCGAAGACCTGGTCGAAGCCGAAGCTGCCGAAAAAGACGTAGCGGTCGTAGTCCTGCCCGCCGACCAGCAGGTCGTCCCCGGTGCCCGAGATCAGCACGTCGTCGCCCGCCAGGCCGAACAGCTGGGAACGGTCCTCCATCGCGATCAGCACGTCGCCGGTAAAGCTGTCCGATCCGCGGGCGGCCATGCGCTCGGCCCCGGTGATGGTCAGGTCATTGGTGCCGCCGCCGTCGAAGGTATAGTGGCTGACCGGGAAGAACCCGAGGTCGGCCACCAGTTGCTGCATGTCGGAAAAGCTGGCCAGGTCGGCGGTGCCATAGGTCGCGAACACGTTGAATTCGTCGCCGATCCCAAGGCTGATCGCGCCCGGCGCGGCCGTCCAGACCACCTTGTCGCCGGTGCCCGCGCCGCCGTCGAGCAGCGCCGCGCCGCCGTCCCAGGCCAGGGTGTCGTCGCCCGCCCCGCCCAGGATCGTCTCGCGCTCGGCCGTGCCGTTGCCGCCGCTTTCCAGCAGGTCGTTGCCGTCGCCGCCGTCGATGTAATCGGCCAGGGCGCCCCCGATCACCGTGTCCGCGCCGCTGCCCATCTGCAGGCCAAATCGTTCGAACGCGCCGATATAGGTGCCGTTGCCGATGTCGTATGTGTCCGCGAACCCGGTCCCGCCCGGGTTGGCCAGGTCGTCCTGGCTGAACTCGACCGGGCTGCTTTCAAAGCCCGCATCGATCAGCAACGCCGCGGCGGTGGTCGAGAAATCGGCGACGAAGAGGTCGGTCGCCGCCCCCGTGCCGCCCCAGTAGAGCGAGCCGCCGTCAAAGACCACGAGGTCGCTCGAGGCATCCGAGCCGATCACGTCGACCAGTTCGAAATTCGCGTAGTCCAGCACGATGAGCTTCGACAGGGATTCGCCCTCGAGCAGCCCGGCGGTGTACTCGGTCGTCGTGGCGAGGCCGAGCGACTGCAATAGCGTGGCGAGGCCCAGCATGCTCAGGTCCGCGCCGGTCTGGCGGAACTCAGGCCCGCTGCCGCGGTTCAGCCAGATCCCCAGCTCGCGCGTGGTGCCCTCGGGCGTGGCGCCGGTGATGATCAGGCGGTCGTCATCCTCGCCGCCATCGGCCAGGTCGAAGCCGTCGGCCATCCAGTAGACCACGTCGTTGCCGGCGCCGCCCAGCAGGATGTCGTCGCCCTCGCCGCCGAACAGCCGGTCGACGCCGCGCCCGCCGTCGATGTAATCGTCCAGCCAGTTGCCGTGGATCACGTCGTTGCCCGAGCCCGCGGTCAGCACCAGCCGGTCCATCCCCGCCAGGGTGACGCCGTTGGCCAGCCGGATCGGAGTCGTCTCGTCGCGTTCGAGCCGCAGGTCGATGCCCTGCACCTGGGCGCTGAAATCGGCGGCAAAGACGTCCTGGTCGTTGGCGCTTTCGCCCGCGTCGTAGAAGGCGCCGCCGTTGAAGAAGACGAGGTCGTCGGCCGCGTCCGTGGCGGTGATGTTGACCGTCTCGATTCCGCGGAAGGCCAGCATGTCGCCGATATCGGTCACGCCAAAGCCCAGCGCCGTGACATCGTCGCTCTCGCGCGCCAGCGCGGTGCCGGCCAGGATGTCCGCAAGGTCGGCCCCCGCGTCGAGAATGCCGAGGCCGCCGCGCAGGCTGCGCCCGCCGCCGCCCAGCGCGCCGAGATTGGCCAGAAAGGCCCAGGCCAGCCCGCCCGTGGTGCCGCCGGTCGTCCCCGTGCCCGGCCCGACGATCAGCATGTCGCGGAAATCCAGCGATTCGGGCGCGTCCAGCGACCCGCCCGTCATCATGTCGGCGCCGTTGTCGAACCAGTAGAAGACGTCGCGCCCGTGGTCGCCGATCAGCTGGTCGCCGACCGCGTCGTCGCCGCCGTAGAGGTTGTCATTGCCCGCGCCGCCGCGGATGTAATCGGAATAGATCCCGCCCGAGATGTTGTCGGCATGTTGTGTGCCCTCGACCACCAGCTTCTCGAAGCCGCGGATGAAGCTCGATCCGTAGCGCATGCCAAGGCCCGAGCCATCGTCGCCCATCCCGTCCAGCACCACCCCGCCGGTGGCGCCGACCATCTCTTCGAAATAGTCGAAATTGGCGATCAACGTGTCCAGCGTGCCCGCCCCGCCTTCGTAATAGGCGCCGCCGGTGTAGAGCACCGCGTCGCCCGCGACATCCGACCCGATGACCGAGATATTCTCGAGCGAGGAATTGAGGTTGACCACGCTGACACCGCCCGAGCCGTCGCTGAGCAGGTAGCGGACAAGGTCTGCATGGTGGTCAGTGTCGCTGAGGCCCGTTCGGTCGAGCTGGGAGGTGAGCGAGCCAAAGACCACGCCCGCCATGTACTGGGTCGAGAGCGTCACCAGGTCCGCGACGGCCGAGCCTACGCCAAAGCCATCGCCGCCGGTCGAGGCGGTGATCCCCTCGACCACCACGTCGACGCGCAGCCCCTGCCCGGCCGGGTCCGAGATCAGCGTCGCCTGGTCGTAGCCGGTGCCGCCGTTGATCAGGTCCGCGCCGCCGCCGCCGATGATCTCGACCTGGATCACGTCGTCGCCTGCGCGCAGGGCCACCGTGTCATTTGAATTGTCGCCCGGCAGCACGACGAAATCGTGGCCCGCGCCGGTGTCGATGAAATCGGGGTGCAGGTAGCCGACGATGAAGTCATCCGCGTCGCCGGTGCGCAGCGTCAGCGCCTCGATCCCGCGCAGGGTCAGGTCCAGCGTGCCCGGGCCCACCGTGGCGCCGGTACCGGTGACCTGCATCTCGACGAGGTCCAGCAGGATCGGCACGTCGGCGTGGTGGGCCGCGAAATTGGCCAGCAGCCGGTCGTATTGCCCGGCCACCACGCCCTGTCCGGCGCCGTCCAGCAGCACCGGCGTGTCGCCGCCATTGTCGAACCAGAGGACCAGGTCGCCCTGGTTGCCGCCGATCACGTCGACCCCCTGCGTGCTGGACAGCACATTTTCGTCCAGCGGGCCGCGGGTGAACCCGTAGCTGACCAGACCGCTGCCGCTGTCCAGCGCGTTCAGCATGACCTCGTGATCGGACATGTCAAAGCCGTGGCCCGCGCTTTCCGGCCCCGAGGTGCCGATGCGGACAAAGATCCGGCCGTTGTCCTCCTGCGCGGTCAGCGGTTTGACCACGTAGAAATCCTCGGCCCCCCGGGTCCGGGTGATCAGCGAATCCTGGAACCCGTCCCAGACGGCAAAGACATTGGCATTGCCCGCCACGGTCTGAAGCAAATTGTCGGCCCCCGGGCCGATGGCGAATTGCGTATGGCCGTCGATCAGGTCGCCAAAGGCGCTGACGGCCTCGGCCACGTTGGCGGCCCGTTCCAGGCGGTAGTCGATGATCGCCTGGCGGGCGTTCTCGGCCTCGAGGTCCGTCTCGGTGGTCTGGTCCGGCGCCAGCTCGGTGGTGAAGAAGATCTCGTATTCGTCGCTGATCGTGTTGAAGGCCCCGTCCTGCAGTCGGAACGGATCGAGGTCGAGCGAGAAGAGATCGAAGGTGAACCCGCCGTCCGGCAGCTCGAGCGACAGCAGCGGCCCGAACGAGACCTGCAGCCGCGACGGCACCCAGCCGCCCGTCAGCTCGGCCTGCAGCGCAGATATCTCGAAGACCGAGTTCAGCCCGAAGCCCACGTCATGGTCCAGCGTCACCTCGGGCAGCGTGTAGGTCGCGCTGACCGTGATGTCGCCCAGGTCCGGCACGGCCGAGGCGCCGGTGGCGCCCTGCACGTGGACCGGCCGCAGAAAGGTCGCCTCTTCGCCCAGCCAGATCACCTCGGTCTGGTCATCGGCGCCGAAATCCGGCGTGCCGTTGTCCGAGACCAGCGTGACCTGCACCCGCGGATCGGTCGTGCCGCCGCCGAAATCCAGCTGGCTCTTTTCGGTGATGACGATGCCGGTATTGGCCGAGATGTCGAGCGCGGTGGCCTTGACCACCAGCTTGTCGCGCGGGATCAGCGGCACATAATCGGCCAGGTCGAACTCGTGCTCGGCAAAGACCGTCTCGCCCAGGCCCTTGATCACCGCGCCGACGCCCGGCAACTTGCCGGCGAACTGCACCAGGAGCTCGTCCAGGTCGACCGACAGCTCGATGAAGCGGGTGTCCGACGCGCCGCTGGCGGTGATCGTCGGTGCATCGCCGATGCCGTAGGTCACCTGGCTGTCGGTATCGGCGCCGGTGGGCATCCGGGCGCTGATGGTGATGTACTTGTTCAGCTCGAGTTCCAGCTCGGGCTGGGCGGCTTCGATCGTGATCAGCGGAATCGCATCGTCGCCGGTCCAGTCGATGTCGAGCAGCGTGAGGTCGGGCAGCGTGTCGCCCCCACCCCAGTAGAAATACTCGGCGTTGCGCAGCCCCGCCTCGAGCCCGAGCACAAAGTCGAGCCCCGCCGCCGCCGAGCTCGAGAAGCCCTCGGTCTCGAGCGTGGAGGCAACGAGGCGGTAATCCGAGAAATCGAGGCTGAAGGTGCCCGACGGGGCGGCGTTGACCAGCTGGCCCTCGGCGTTGCGCGTCTCGATCAGCAGGCCGCCCGGCATGACCGGGTTCACCTCGAGGTCGAAGGTCGCGTCCAGCCCGCCGGTCGTACCCAGCGTGGCATAGGCGAAGAGCCCGATCTGCAGATCGAGATAGGCCTCGCCCGTAAAGCCGTTGCCCAGCAGGTCAAAGGTCACGTCCGTGGCGCCGCTGGTCGAAAAGATCAGCGAGTCCCCGGTGTCGATGCTGAAGCTGTAGGCCGAGCCCGGCGACCAAAGCGACTGGCCACTGGTTTCAAATGACAGCGACGTGGAATGAATGGCCATGGTGTTCCCCCCAAGGAAAATCGAACGCACCGATCACGAATGCGTCATCTGAAAACGCCGCCCCGGAGTGCGAAACGACACTTATTAATGCATGGTTCTCACAAAACAGTCGGACGGCCGGTGTCGCAAGGGTAATCTGGCCGAAATCGCCTTTCCGGCCCCGCTTTCAGGCGGTTCTGCAGCCACTTGCCGCGACAAACGACCCCGTTGGGCTACACTTTCGTTCCGGGAGTCCTTATTCAAATTCGAAGGATTCGACACGGCGCGCGCGGGACGGGGCGGACACATATGCAAGACCAGACGAACCTGTTGATCATCATCGCCATGATGCCATTTGTCGGCGCATTGGCGCCGGGGGTGATGATCCGGGCGGGACGCAATGCCTGCGCGACCTTCACGGCCATTCCGACCATCCTGGCGCTGGTGATGCTGGGCATCCTGGCCCCCGATGTGCTGCGCGGAGAGGTGTTGCAGGCGCGTTTCGACTGGCTGCCGCAGCTGGGGCTCTCGGCCTCGTTCTTCCTGGACGGGCTGGGGCTGCTGTTTGCAGGCATGATCCTGGGCGTCGGCCTGCTGATCATCCTCTACGCCCGGTTCTACCTGTCGGCCGAAGACCCGATGGGCAATTTCTACACCTACCTGCTGCTCTTCCAAGGCGCGATGCTGGGGATCGTCCTGTCGGACAACATCTTGCTTTTGCTGGTCTTCTGGGAACTGACCTCGCTGTCGTCCTTCCTGCTGATCGGCTATTGGAAGCACCTGCCCGAAGGCCGGCAAGGCGCGCGCATGGCGTTGACCGTGACCGGCGCCGGCGGGCTTGCGATGATCGGCGGCATGCTGATCCTCGGCAATATCGTGGGCAGTTACGAGCTGACGGACATCCTTGCCTCGGGCGAGATGATCAAGGCCGACCCGCTCTACCTGCCGGCGCTGATCCTCATCCTTTTGGGCGCCTTCACCAAGTCGGCGCAGTTCCCGTTCCACTTCTGGCTGCCGCATGCCATGGCCGCGCCGACGCCGGTGTCGGCCTACCTGCACTCGGCCACCATGGTGAAGGCGGGCGTGTTCCTGATGGCCCGCATGTGGCCGGCGCTGGCGGGCACGGATGCCTGGTTCTACATCGTCGGATCGGTCGGGCTGATCACCATGGTGCTGGGCGCGCTGATCGCGCTCTTCAAGGATGACCTCAAGGCGCTGCTGGCCTTTTCGACGGTCTCGCACCTGGGGCTGCTGACCATGCTTCTGGGCTTCGGAACCCAAGCGGCGGCGGTGGCGGCGGTGTTCCACATCATCAACCATCTGACCTTCAAGGCCGCGCTCTTCATGACCGCCGGGATCGTGGACCACGAGGCCCATACCCGTGACATCAAACGCCTGGGCGGCCTGCGCCACCTGATGCCGATCACCTTCGTCATCGGCACGGTGGCGGCGCTGTCGATGGCGGGCATTCCGTTGTTCAACGGGTTCCTTTCGAAGGAAATGATGCTCGAAGAGGCCAGCCACACGTACTGGGCCGGAAATCCATGGCTGGTGCCGGCGCTGGCGACGCTGGGCGCGCTGCTGTCGGTGGCCTATTCGCTGCGCTTCATCTTCCACGTCTTCTTTGGGCCGGTGCGCGACGACTACCCGCACAAACCGCATGATCCGCCCTTCGGCATGTATGCCGCACCCGCCCTGCTGGTGGTGATGGTTCTGGCCATCGGCCTCATGCCCTGGCTGGCCGAGCCGCTAGTGACCGTGGCCGCCAGCGCCGTGACCGGCGCGGACCTGCATCCGCATCTCAAGATCTGGCACGGCGTGACGCCCGCGCTTTACATGTCCATCGCGGCCATCATCGGCGGCGCCGTGCTGCTGGCGCTGCACCGCCCGCTCGACCGCGCGTGGATCGCTGCGCCGCGCCCCGAGGCCAAGGTCATCTTCGAAGGGCTGGTCGACTGGCTCGCCGCGCTTTCGTCCCGGGTCTCGGCGGCGCTGCATGACGGGTCGATCAGCCGCTACATCGCGATCTTCGTGGTGGCGACGCTGGGCTTCGGCCTGGTCGCCTGGATGGGCGGAGACCTCCCGGCGCCCGACCGCGCCATGACCCCGGTGCCGCCCGTCGCAGGCGTCGGCGCGCTGGCACTGATCGTGGCCACTCTGGGCGTGACGCTGGGCCACCGGGCACGGTTCCGGTCGCTGATCATCATCGGGGTCATCGGCATGATGGTCTCGATCGGCTTCGTGTACCTGTCGGCCCCCGACCTGGCCCTGACGCAGATCTCGGTCGAGACGGTGACCATCATGCTGCTGCTGCTCGCGCTGCACTTCCTGCCCAAGGACACGCCGGTCGAAAGCACCGGCGGGCGGCGGTTCCGTGACGGCGTCATCGCCATCGGCGCGGGCCTTGGCGTGGCGCTGCTGACGCTGGCGTTCCTGTTCCGCAGTGGCTCCACCATCTCCGACTACCACCTCGCCAACAGCTACAAGGGCGGCGGCGGCACCAACGTGGTCAACGTGATCCTCGTCGACTTCCGGGGCTACGACACCTACGGCGAGATCATCGTGCTGGGTATCGCCGGCCTCATCATCTTCGCGATGATGGAGGCGGTGCTGAACGGCCCGGCCTCGCGCCGGCTGCGCAACACCGATTACGACCGCGACCTGTCGGCCGACCGGCACCCGCTGATGATGGTGGTCGCCACCCGCGTGATGATGCCCATCGCGCTGATGGTCGGCGTCTACATCTTCCTGCGCGGCCACAACATGCCGGGCGGCGGGTTCGTCGCCGGCCTTGTCGTCGCCATCGCGCTGCTGATGCAATACATGGCGTCGGGCTTTGCCTGGACCCAGGCGCGGCAGAAGATCGAATATCACGCCCTGATCGGCTGGGGCGTCGTCATCGCCGGGCTCACCGGCGCGGGCGCCTGGCTGGCGGGCAAGCCGTTCCTGACGTCCTGGTTCGGCTATGTCCACCTGCCCCCCATCGAGGAGTTCGAGCTGGCCACCGCCGCCCTCTTCGACCTGGGCGTCTTCCTTGCCGTGCTGGGCGCGGTGATGCTGATGCTCTATTCGCTGTCGCGCATCGCCCGCTACGCCGGCCAGACCGTGAACACCGAACCCATGGATTACGACCCGGCCACGCGGGTCCCCGACCACGAGGAGGCCGAGTAAATGGAATATCTCGTGGCCCTCGCCATCGGCAGCCTGACCGCCGGCGGCACCTACCTGATCCTGCGCCTGCGCGCCTTCCCGGTGATCCTGGGCCTGTCGCTGCTGAGCTACGCGGTGAACGTGTTCATCTTTGCCAGCGGCCGGCTCAAGATCAACGCGCCGCCGATCCTGAACAAATATGCCGACGTGCCCTACACGGACCCGCTGCCGCAGGCGCTGGTGCTGACGGCCATCGTGATTTCCTTCGGGATGACGGCGGTGCTGGTGATGATCTCGCTCGGCGCCTTCCTCGAGACCGGCACCGACCGGATCGACCTGGAAAGCCCCGACCCGGACGAGGACATGAAGCTGACCGAGCCCGACACCAACGTGGGCACCGTGCCCGAACTTGACGGCGCCGATGCGGAGGTGAAGGCATGATCTTGCACTGGATCATCGCGCCGGTGGTGCTGCCGGCCTTGCTGGCCCCCCTGCTCGGTTACGTGATGCGGCACGACATCGTGCTGGCGCGCATCGCCTCGACCGCCGGGACCGTGGCGCTGGCCGCCATCGCCTTTGCGCTGATGTTCGCCGTGGCGGACGGGACGACCCATGTCTACCGGCTGGGCGACTGGCCCGCGCCCTTCGGCATCGTGCTGGTGCTCGACCGGCTTTCGGCCATGATGGTGCTGCTGACCGCGGTGCTGGCGCTGATCGTGCTGCTGCATGCCATCGCGACCGGCTGGGACGCGCGGGGGCGGCATTTCCATGCGCTCTTCCAGTTTCAGCTGATGGGGATCTGCGGCGCCTTCCTGACCGGCGACGTGTTCAACCTCTTCGTCTTCTTCGAGGTGCTGCTGATCGCCTCCTACGGCCTGATGATCCACGGCGGCGGCCGCGCGCGCCTGCGGGCGGGGCTGCAATACGTGGTCATGAACCTGGTCGGCTCGACCCTGTTCCTCTTCGCGCTCGGCACGCTCTATGCCTCGGCCGGAACGCTGAACATGGCCGATCTCGCGCTGAAACTGTCGCAGATCCCGCAACAGGACGCCGCGCTGGTGCGCGTCGCCGTGATCCTGCTGATGGTGGTGTTCGGGCTCAAGGCCGCGCTCTTCCCGGTGCAGTTCTGGCTGCCGGGCACCTATGCCAGCGCCCCCGCCCCCGTCGCGGCCCTGTTTGCCATCATGACCAAGGTCGGCGCCTATGCCATCCTGCGCGTCCATACGCTGTCCTTCGGTCCGGGGATCGAGGCGACCGGCGACATGACCGGAGACCTGATGTTCCCCGCCGCCATCGTCACCGTGGCCCTCGGCGCCATCGGCGTGCTGGGCGCGCGCCGGATGATGCCGCTGATCGCGTTTTCGGTGATCGGCTCGATGGGCACGATGATGGTCGCCGTCGCGGCCTTCACGCCCGAGGCGACGGCGGCCGCGCTTTACTACATGGTGCATTCCACCTTTGCCGCCGCGGCGCTGTTCCTGGTGGCCGACCTGCTGATGGCGCAGCGCGCCGACGATCGTCTGGTGCAGCTGAAGCCGGTGACGCAGAACGGCCTGCTCTCGGCGCTGTTCTTCGCCGCCGCCATCGGCATGGCGGGGATGCCGCCGCTCTCGGGCTTCCTGGGCAAGCTCTGGTTGCTCGACAGCCTGCGCGATCCGGCCGAAATGCCCTGGGCCTGGACGGCGATCCTGGCCGGATCGCTCGTCACCATCGTCGGCTTCGTCCGCGCGGGCAGCATGGTGTTCTGGAAATCGACCGCCTGGGTCCCCGCGGCAGACGAAACCGTCGCCGCCGAGACCGAGGCGCAGGAGCCCGCCCACCGCGCCGATGCGCTGCAACTGGCCCCCAGCATGGCCGCCATCGGCATCATGGGCGTGCTCGCGATCCTCGCCGGCCCCATGGCGCGTTACACCGAAGGCGCGGCACAGCAGCTTTACGACCGCGCCGGCTATGTCGAGGCGGTGCTGGTCACCGGCAACGAGGGCAAGGACCTCGAGGCGCATTCGGACGAGGACACCGACGGATACGCCGCCGAAGCGGACGGCCACGGCGCCGAACCGGCCGCCGAGGGAGAGGGACATTAAGCCATGCTGAAACGCCTATTGCCCCACCCCGCCCTCAGCCTGACACTGGTGCTGGTCTGGCTGGGCCTCGTCAACAAGATCACGCTGGGCAACCTGCTGCTGGGCGGCATCCTCGGGCTGATCCTGCCGGCGCTCACCGCGCCCTACTGGCCCAACCGCCCGCGCCTGCGCGATCCGATCGGCATCGTCGCCTATGTGCTGATCGTGATCTGGGACATCATCGTCGCCAATGTCCAGGTCGCGGCGATCATCCTCTTCAAGCGCAACCGCGACATCCATTCGCAATGGATCTGCATCCCGCTCGAGCTGAAATCCCCCGAGGCGATCACCGTGCTGGCCGGCACGATCACCCTGACGCCGGGCACGGTCTCGGCCGTGCTCTCGGCCGATGGCAGTCACCTGCTGGTCCATGCGCTCCATGCCGACGACCCGGACGCGGTGCGCGACGACATCAAGGCCCGCTACGAGGCCCGTCTGAAAAGGATCTTCCCATGATCGAAGCCGCCCTGATCTTCGCCTTCGTCTGTTTCGGCCTCGGCACCCTGCTGTGCCTCTGGCGCGTGATGACCGGCCCCGAGGTCGCCGACCGCATCCTCGCGCTCGACACCATGGTGATCAACGTGATCGCGGTGCTGATCCTCTACGGGATCTGGCAGGGCACGGCGATCTACTACGAGGCGTCGATGCTGGTGGCCATGGTCGGCTTCGTCTCGACCGTGGCCTATTGCCGCTTCACCCTCCGCGGCGACATCATCGAGTAAGGCTCTGACATGGAACAGGTATCCGAGATCATCGTCACCGCCCTGCTGGTCATCGCAGGCCTCTTCGGGCTGGTCGGCAGCTTCGGGCTGATCAAGCTCAGGGACACGATGCAGCGCCTGCATGCGCCGACCAAGGCGACGACGCTGGGCGTCGGTGGCGTGCTCATCGCCTCGATGGTCTATTTCTACGCCGAGCGGGGCACGATCACCTTCCACGAGCTCCTGATCTCGCTCTTTCTTTTCCTCACCTCTCCGATCACCGCCAATTTCATCGCCAAGACCTACATGGCCCGGCGCCTGGCGCCAGAGGATCTGCCCAAACCCGCAAGCAGCGATTTCGGCTGGTCGATCCACGACGCCCCCCCGACCGAGGCCGAGGCCGCCATCAAGTCCGAGTGACCGGCCCGGGCCGCGCCCCGTCGGCGCGCCTTGGGGGCCCGCGGCCGCGCCTCCGGCCACGCTTTCAATTCTCTGAGAATACTCGAGTCGAACCCGGCCGCAGGCGCTCTCCTCCCGGTGATCTGTCCCGGATATGCCGGTATTGCCGCCCGCCTACCCCTCGACCGGGTGCAGCGGCACGCCCGTCCGCTCGAAGGCCGTGACATTCGCGAGGGTGGACTCGGCGATGGCGCCCAGCGCCTCGGCGGTAAAGAACCCCTGGTGGCCGGTGACCAGCACGTTGGGAAAGGTCAGCAGCCGGGCAAAGACATCGTCGGGGATGATCCGGTTCGACAGGTCCTCGAAGAACAGGTGCGCCTCTTCTTCGTAGACGTCGATGCCAAGCGATCCGATCTGCCCGGCCTTCAGCCCCCGGATGACCGCCCGCGTGTCGATCACCGCGCCCCGGCTGGTGTTGATCAGCATCGCGCCCGGCTTCATCCGCGCGATGGCCGCGTCGTCGATCAGGTGATGGGTCTTGGGCGTCAGCGGGCATTGCAGCGTCACGATGTCCGAGGCCGCCAGCAGCGCCGGCAGCGGCATGTAGTCGACCCCGAGCCCCCGGCAGACGTCGTTCGGGTGCAGGTCATGGGCGATCACCCGGCAGCCAAAGCCCGCCATGATCCCCGCCAGCACTGTGCCGATCTGGCCGGTGCCGACGATCCCCACGGTCTTGCCCCGCATGTCGAACCCCAGCAGCCCACCCAGTTCGAAATTGCCTTCGCGCACCCGGGCCCAGGCGCGGTGGGTCTTGCGGTTCAGCGTCAGGATCAGCGCCACCGTATGCTCGGCCACCGCATAGGGCGAATAGGCGGGCACGCGGGCGACGGTGATGCCATGGGCCGCGCAGGCCGCGAGGTCGACATTGTTGAACCCGGCGCAGCGCAGCGCCACCAGCCCCACGCCGTGCCGGGAAAGGCCCGCGATCACCTCGGCATCGAGCCGGTCGTTGACAAAGACCGCCACCGCCCCGGCCCCCGCAACCAGCGGTACCGTCGCGGCGCTCAGCTTGGTGTCGTGGAAGATCAGGGCGTGGCCTGCGCTTTCGTTGGCCTTGCTCAGGAAGGTGACATCGTCGGGACGGGCGGAGAAGACATGAACCTGCATCGCGGTCCCCTTGTTGCGCGGCTGGCCGAGCCTCGCGCGCCGCTCTGCCCGCCGTCAAGTCGCGACCGCCCCGGCCCTGCCCACGCCGTCCCGCCTGCGTATCCGGCAGGCAGCGCGCGGCTCAGCGCGGCTTGCGCCGGGCGCGGATCACCGTGTGCTGGCTGACGATCTCGTAGCCCAGCCGAGCCACGATCTCTTGCCTCAGGCGGTTGATCTCGTCGCTGTCGATCTCGATCACCTCGCCCGTCTCCACGTCGACGAGGTGATCGTGGTCCGACACCGGCATGGTCTCGAACCGCGCGGGTTCGTTCTCGAAGCTGAGCTTGCGCACCAGCCCCGCTTCTTCCAGCGCCGACAGCGACCGGTAGACGGTGGCAAAGGACACCGACCCGTCGATTTCCTTGGCGCGGGTAAAGACCTCGTCGGCATTCGGATGATCCTGCGAATCCATGAGAATCGACAGTACGACCACCCGCTGCTGGGTCACGCGCAGCCCCGCCTCGCGCAACGCCTTGGAAAGATCGACACTCTCGGCGCCCATGGTGCACCCCTCAGCTTTCGGTCCCGCCTTGCTACATCCTGGGCACGGGACAATGCAATCATGTCCAAGATGAGAATGCTTCGCAATCCTAATTGACTTCTGCGAATGGTTCTTATTTACACAAGAAGAAACTGGCAGAAAGGGAAACCTCCCATGATCCGCCCCCTCCCGATCGCCGCGCTGCTGGCCGCGCTGGCGACCAACGCCCCGGCCGAGCCGCTGAAGGTCGTCACGACCTTTACCGTCCTGGCCGACATGGCCCGCAACGTGGCCGGCGACGCGGCCGAAATCGTGTCGATCACCCGCCCCGGCGCCGAGATCCACGGCTACCAGCCGACCCCGCGCGACATCGTGGGCGCCCATGACGCCGACCTCGTGCTGTGGAACGGGATGAACCTCGAGCTCTGGTTCGAGCAGTTCCTGGCCAATCTCGGTGACGTGCCCTCGGTGACGCTGACGGACGGGATCGACCCGATCTCGATCTCCTCGGGCAGCTACCAGGGCAAGCCCAACCCGCATGCCTGGATGGGCCTTGGTAACGCGCTGATCTACGTGGACAATATCGCCGCCGCCCTCAGCGAACACGACCCCGGAAACGCCGAGACCTACGCCGCCAATGCCGCGGCCTACAAGGAGGCCCTGCGCGCCACGCTCGAGCCCCTGCGCGACCGGCTGGCCTCCGTGCCCGAGGCGCAGCGCTGGCTTGTCACCTGCGAAGGCGCCTTCAGCTACCTCGCCCGCGACCTTGGCCTGAAAGAGCTGTATCTCTGGCCGATGAACGCCGACCAGGTCGGCACGCCGCAGCAGGTCCGCGCGGTGATCGACGGGGTGCGGGAACACGACATCCCCGTGGTCTTCTGCGAATCGACCGTCAGCCAGAAACCCGCCCAGCAGGTCGCGCGCGAAACCGGCGCGGCTTACGGCGGCATGCTCTACGTCGACAGCCTGTCCGAGCCGGACGGGCCCGTGCCCACCTATCTCGACCTGCTGCGCGTCACCTCCGAAACCGTGGTGCGCGGGCTGACGGAGAGCCGATGACGACGCCCGATCCTTCCGGCGGCATCCTTGCGCGCGACGTGACCGTGACCTATCGCAACGGCCAGACCGCGCTGCGGCATGCGAGTTTCGAGATCCCGCGCGGCACCGTCACGGCGCTGGTCGGCGTCAACGGGGCGGGGAAATCCACCCTGTTCAAGGCGATCATGGGGTTCGTGCCCATGGCCGCCGGCGACATCCGCCTGCTGGGCCTGACGGTGCGCGAGGCGCTGAAGAAGAACCTCGTCGCCTACGTGCCCCAGTCGGAAGAGGTCGACTGGTCCTTTCCGGTGCTGGTCGAGGACGTGGTGATGATGGGCCGCTACGGCCACATGGGGTTCCTGCGCCGCGCCCGCCCCGCCGACCACGCGGCAGTCGAAACGGCGCTGGCCCGGGTGAACATGCTCGAATTTCGCCACCGCCAGATCGGAGAGCTGTCGGGCGGGCAGAAAAAGCGCGTCTTCCTCGCCCGCGCGCTGGCGCAGGACGGTCAGGTGATCCTGCTGGACGAACCCTTCACCGGCGTCGACGTGAAGACCGAGGATCAGATCGTCGCCCTGCTGCGCGAACTCAAGGCCGAGGGCCGCGTCATGCTGGTCTCGACCCACAACTTGGGCTCGGTGCCCGAATTCTGCGACCGCACCGTGCTGGTCAAGGGCACGGTGCTGGCTTACGGCCCGACCGAGACGACCTTTACCCGCGCGAACCTGCAACAGGCCTTCGGCGGCGTGCTGCGCCACTTCACCCTGGGCGGAGAGGCGCTGCACGACGATGACGACCCGCGCCGCGTCACGATCCTGACCGACGACGAGCGTCCCTTCGTCCATTACGGCGACCCGGCGGAGGGCGACAGGTGAGCTGGCTCGAACCCTTTTTCTACACTTACATGGTCAACGCCATGTGGGTCTCGGCCCTGGTCGGCGGGGTCTGCGCCTTCCTCTCGGCCTACCTGATGCTCAAGGGCTGGTCACTGATCGGCGACGCGCTGTCCCACTCGGTCGTGCCCGGCGTCGCGGGGGCCTACATGCTGGGCCTGCCCTTTGCCCTTGGCGCCTTCCTGTCGGGCGGACTGGCGGCGGGCGCGATGCTGTTCCTGTCGGACCGCTCGGGGCTCAAGGTCGACGTGGTGATCGGGCTGATCTTCACCAGCTTCTTCGGGCTGGGGCTGTTCATGGTCTCGCTGAACCCGATGGCGATCTCGGTCCAGACGATCACCATGGGCAACATCCTTGCCATCACGCCCGAAGACACGCTGCAACTGGCGCTGATCGGCTTTGTCTCGCTCGCCGTGCTGCTGGCCAAGTGGAAGGACCTCATGGTCACCTTCTTCGACGAAACCCATGCCCGCACCATCGGGCTGCGCGTGGGGCTGCTGAAGGCCACCTTCTTCGCGCTCCTGTCGGCCTGCGTGGTGGCAGCGATGCAGACCGTGGGCGCCTTCCTCGTCATCGCCATGGTGGTGACGCCGGGCGCCACGGCCTACCTCCTCTGCGACCGCTTCCCGCGGCTCTTGGCCCTGTCGGTCGCCATCGGTGCCGGCACCAGTTTCGCCGGCGCCTACATCAGCTATTTCCTCGACGGCGCGACCGGTGGCGTCATCGTCTGCCTGCAGACCACGATCTTCCTCGCCGCCTTCCTGCTGGCCCCCAAGCACGGCCTGCTCGCCGCCCGCCGGAAAGCCCGCGCGGCGCTGGAGGCGCTATGATCGACACCCTCCTGCTGCCGCTGCAATTTCCGTTCATGCAGAATGCCCTGCTGATCTGCATTCTCGTCTCGGTGCCCACTGCGCTGCTGTCATGCTTCCTCGTGCTCAAAGGCTGGGCGCTGATGGGCGACGCGATCAGCCACGCGATCCTGCCGGGCGTGGTGCTGGCCTATGTCCTTGGCCTGCCGCTGATCCTCGGCGCCTTCGTCGCGGGCATGGTGACCTCGCTGATGACCGGGTTCCTGAGCGAGAACAGCCGGGTCAAGCAGGACACGATCATGGGCGTCGTCTTCTCGGGCATGTTCGGGCTGGGGATCGTGCTTTACACCGCGATCGAAAGCGACATCCACCTCGACCACGTGCTCTTTGGCAACATGCTGGGGGTCGGGGCGCAGGACCTCTGGACCGCCGGCACGATCTCTCTCCTCGTCAGCGCGGGCCTGCTGCTGAAATGGCGCGACCTTGTGCTCCATGCCTTCGACGCGGCCCAGGCCCGCGCCTCGGGCCTGCCCGTTCAGGCGCTGCACTACGGCCTGCTGGTGGCGCTGTCGCTGACCATCGTCGCGACGCTCTCGGCCACCGGCCTCATCCTCGCGGTCGGCCTGCTGATCGCACCCGGCGCCATCGCCTTCCTCACCACGCGCCGCTTCGGCCAGATGCTGGCCGTGGCCACCGCCGCCTGCCTTTTCTCAATGATCGCAGGGACCTACGCGAGCTTCTTCATCGACAGCGCCCCGGCCCCGACGATCATCCTGATCCTCACCGGCCTGTTCCTCATCGCCTTCACCGCCCGGCAACTCGCGACCCGCCGCGCCAGCCGGGCCTGACCCCTTCCCTTTCATTATTCCATAAATACTCAATTCCGACCTCTCCGCAGCAAGACCGGCCCGGGGGACGCCCCCCTTTCATCTTTCCACAAATATGCAGATCCGACGCCGCCACGGGCGCCAAAGGTCAGGTCAGAAAGAACTGCGACAGGATCGGCGCCGCCGCAGCCCCCATGGCGCGGGCATTGCCGCCCACCGCCGCCGCCTCGATCCGCGGCGCGATCAACCCGCGCAGGTCAAGCTGCGCCAGCTCCTCCCGCGTCTGCGCCACGAGCCTCTCGCGCACCGCCTCGGGAAAGGCACCGTCGATCAGCACCGCCTCGAAATCGATGACGCAGCAGACACTCCGCGCCGCATGGGCCAGCGCCCGGGCGGACCCGGCGATCCAGCCGTCCAGCGCCGCGCCAAAGCCGGACCAGTCCTGCGGCATCCGCCATAGCGCGCCCGTATCGGCGCCCATGCTCGCCAGTTCGGCCTCCAAGAGATACAGCGAGGCGGCATCCAGCAGCGGCACCTCGTGCCCCGCCGGCCCCGGCACCGAAAGCGACCCCAGCGCCCCCGCATTGCGCTGCCGCCCGTCGATCACAGCGGAATTCATCACAACCCCGCCGCCGATGAAGGAGCCGATGAAGAAATACGCGTAGTCATAGAACGCCCGGCCCCGGCCGAACATCTGCTCGGCCCGGCAGGCGGCGGTGGCGTCGTTCTCGGTGATCAGCGGCAGGTCGGTGAACCGCGCCAGCTCCTTGGCAAAGTCGATCTCGCGCCAGGTGACGAAATCCTCGGGTGCGCCCAGCACCTCGCCCCAGCTCCAGATCTCGTTCGGGGCGGCGATGCCGATGCCCGACAGGCGTGCCTGCTGGCGCGGCGTCAGGTCGGCAGAGAGCACACGCATCCCCTCGCGCAGGAACGAGAAGATCTCGTCCGGCATCGGGTAGCGATAGGTGACCAGAAGCTGGCCCAGCACCTCTCCGTGCAGGTTCATGACCACCAGGTCCGAGGATCGCCGCCCGATCTTGAGGCCAAAGGACAGCGCCCCGTCCGGGTCGATCGCCATGGGGATCGAGGGCTTGCCCACCCGCCCCCGCTGCGGTTCCCCGCGCAACAGGAACCCGTCCGCCTCGAGCTTGCGCAGGATGTTCGACACGGTCTGCGCCGACAGGTCCGTGCGCTTGGCGATCTCGCTGCCCGGCATGGCCCCGTGGCGCTGGATCAGCGACAGGATCAGCCGTTCGTTCATGGCGCGCACGCCCACCTGGTTCACCCCCGGGCGCAGGTCGCGAATCTCGTTCCCGTCCATGGTGGCTCCTCCTTGCGCAACCATGGCAAAGGCAAATTAGTAAATCAACTGGATTTATTAATTGACGCGGTGACGGGAATCGCCCAGATTGCTCTCAACCCGTTGGAGGACGGGGCCAGCCCAGGCGTCGGGGCAAGGACGACGCAGACATCGTTTCTGGGAGGAAACCATGAAAAGACTTCTCGCTTGCAGCGCAGCGGCGCTTGCCTTTGCAGCCACCACGGCCAGTGCCGGCAGCCACGGCGGCGGCAGCGCCTGCCTGATCACCAAGACCGATACCAACCCCTTCTTCGTCAAGATGCGCGAAGGTGCGGCCGCCAAGGCCGAAGAGCTGGGGCTCACGCTGAATTCCTATGCCGGCAAGGTCGACGGTGACAACGAAACGCAAGTGGCGGCGGTGGAAACCTGCATCGCCAACGGCGTGGACGGGATCCTGATCACCGCCTCCAGCACCTCGGCCATCGTGCCGTCGCTGCAGCAGGCGCGTGACGCCGGCATCCTGGTGATCGCGCTCGACACCCCGCTCGAGCCGGCGGATGCGGCCGACATGACCTTTGCCACCGACAACTTCCTGGCCGGTGAGCTGATCGGCAAATGGGCCGCCGCCAAGCTGGGCGACGAGGCCGCCAATGCCAAGATCGGCATGCTCGACCTCGCCATCAGCCAGCCGACTGTCGGCGTGCTGCGCGACCAGGGCTTCATGACCGGCTTCGGCATCGACACCAAGGACCCCAACCAGTGGGGCGACGAGGACGATCCGCGCATCGTCGGCCATGACGTGACCGCCGGCAACCAGGAAGGCGGCCGGACCGCGATGGAGAACCTGCTGGCCAAGGATCCGACGATCAACGTGGTCTACACGATCAACGAACCCGCCGCCGCCGGCGCCTACGAAGCGCTGAAGGCCCTCGGCCGCGAGAACGACGTGATCATCGTGTCGGTCGACGGCGGCTGCCCGGGCGTGGCGGATGTCGAGGCCGGCGTGATCGGCGCGACCTCGCAGCAATACCCGCTGCTGATGGCCTCCAAGGGGATCGAGGCGATCGCCGCCTTTGCCAAGGACGGCACCAAGCCCGAGGCGACCGAGGGCAAGAGCTTCTTCGACACCGGCGTGGCCCTGGTCACCGACGAGCCCGTCGAGGGCGTCGAGTCGATCTCGGTCGCAGAGGGCAAGGACCTCTGCTGGGGCTGATACCCCGCTTCGGCCAGGCGGGCGCGCCCCGCCTGGCCCTTTACTGAACCCATCCGACACCGCAGACTGACCCTACGGGCACGGACAGGCGTCGCCTGGCTGTCCCCGTGCGCCATGGGAGGAACAGCGTCATGAGCAATACCGACAGCTTCGAGGACGTGGTCAGAACACGCCGAGAAGAGACACACGCGGAATTCACGGACAGCCGCAAGGGCCTGCTGGGGGCCTTCCACCATGCCCTGCACACGACGCCGGCACTGGTGCCGCTGATCGTGCTTCTGGCCGCGGTGGTCGTCTTCGGCCTGGTGCTGGGGTCCAAGTTCTTCTCGCCCTTCGCGCTGACGCTGATCCTGCAACAGGTGCAGATCGTCGGCGTGCTGGCCGCGGCGCAAAGCCTGGTCATCCTGACCGCCGGCATCGACCTGTCGGTCGGCGCGCTGGCGGTGCTGAGCTCGGTCGTGATGGGCCAGTTCACCTTTCGCTACGGCATCCCGCCGGTGGTCGCGGTCGCCATGGGGCTTGCCTTCGGAACCGCCGTGGGCGCGGTCAACGGCTGGCTGGTGAGCCGCGTCAAGCTGCCCCCGTTCATCGTCACGCTGGGCATGTGGCAGATCGTGCTGGCCGCCAACTACCTCTATTCCCGGAACGAGACGATCCGTGCCCAGGACATCGAGGAACAGGCCGGCTTCCTGCAATTCATGGGCACGACGCTCAAGGTTGGCGGGGCCAATTTCACCTTCGGCGTGATCCTCATGCTGCTCCTGGTGCTGGCACTGGCCTACATGCTGCGCTCGACCGCCTGGGGCCGCCACGTCTATGCCGTGGGCGACGACCCCGAGGCCGCCAAGCTGGCCGGTGTCAACGTCCACAGGACGATCATGTCGGTCTACATGCTGGTCGGCTTCATCTGCGCGCTGGCCGGCTGGGTCATGATCGGCCGCTTCGGCTCGGTCTCGCCCTCGGCCACGACCGGGGTCATCGGCAACATCCAGTCGATCACGGCCGTGGTGATCGGGGGCATCTCGCTCTTCGGCGGACGCGGCTCGATCCTCGGCGCCTTCTTCGGCGCGCTGATCGTCGGCGTGTTCGAGCTGGGCCTCAGGATGGCCGGCGCCAACCCGCAATGGACCTACCTGCTGATCGGCACGCTCATCATCGGCGCCGTCACCGTGGACCAGTGGATCCGGAAGGTGACCGCATGACCCGCCTGGCCAATCTGCACCGCCGCGCGCCCTTCGATCCTTTCTCGGCGGAAAAACCCGCCGGGGCGGCGGGAGAACCCGCCATGGCGGCGGGAAAACCCGCCGGGGCGGCGGGAAAACCCGCCGGGGCGGCGGGAAAACCCGCCGGGGACCAGTGGATCCGCAAGGTCAGCGCGTAACGCCTCACCCGGCGGGCACGATCCGCCGGGCCACCGCACCAAAGCGTAGGGAGGAGACACCCATGCAACCCATTCTTCAAGGCCGCGGACTGACCAAGCGTTATGGCAAGGTGACCGCGCTCGACCGTTGCGATTTCGACCTGATGCCGGGGGAAATCCTGGCCGTGATCGGCGACAACGGGGCCGGAAAATCGACCCTGATCAAGGCCGTCTCGGGCGCCGTGATCCCGGACGAGGGCGAAGTGCATCTCGACGGCAAGCCGATCCGCTTCCAGTCGCCCATCGACGCCCGCGACGCGGGGATCGAGACGGTTTACCAGACCCTCGCCATGTCCCCCGCCCTGTCGATCGCCGACAACATGTTCATGGGCCGCGAGATCCGGCAGAAGGGCCTGATGGGCAAGCTGCTCAAGCGGCTCGACAAGGCCGAGATGCAGCGCATCGCGCGGGAAAAGCTGAACGATCTCGGGCTGATGACGATCCAGAACATCAACCAGGCGGTCGAAACGCTGTCGGGCGGGCAACGCCAGGGCGTGGCCGTGGCCCGGGCGGCGGCCTTCGGCTCCAAGGTCATCATCCTGGACGAGCCGACCGCGGCGCTCGGGGTCAAGGAAAGCCGCCGCGTGCTCGACCTGATCCAGGACGTGAAATCGCGCGGCATCCCGATCATCCTGATCTCGCACAACATGCCGCATGTGTTCGAGGTCGCCGACCGCATCCACGTCCACCGCCTTGGCCGCCGCCTCTGCGTCATCGACCCCAAGGATTACACCATGTCCGACGCCGTGGCCTTCATGACCGGCGCCAAGGAACCACCCGAGGCGCAACAGGCCGCCTGAAGCAAACGACAGGCCGCGCAGCCCCTGCGCGGCCTTTCTCATGGCGCAGCCCCCCGCCTGTCATCTGTCCGGAAATATGCGCATCCGACCGCGCAGCCGGGCGCACCACCCTGCCGTCACGCCACGTTGCGGCCACGCTCCCCGCACCCTTTCATTATTCCAAAAATACTCAAATCCGGCGGCCCCACCTGGCGCCTCCGCCCGTGTTGACGCCGCGCCGAAAGCCAAAAGGCCCCCCGGTTTCCCGGAGGGCCTTTTCGATCGCAGCAGTGGCGCGGTTGACGGGGCTCGAACCCGCGACCCCCGGCGTGACAGGCCGGTACTCTAACCAACTGAGCTACAACCGCCCGCTGCGTGGGATGCGTCCTAACGGCCCGCGCGGGGGGCGTCAAGCGCTTCCGACACCTCATTCGACACTTGCGCGCCAAGAATGTCTGTGGTCAGCGCGGGCAGGCGTTTCGGCGCCGCGTCGATCCCTGCAACCTGCCCAGGCCCCCGCACCGCAAGGAAGGTGCCAAGGTTGTCCTCGGCCGTCTCGCGATCGGTTTCCCAGAAGATCCGCGCGCCGTGATCGCCATGGATCACCACGGTCACGTCTTCGCGCCCATCGAGCACCTCAAGCGCCCTCAGCAGCCGCGTGTTGGTGCACTCGGACTGGTCCCAGAAGGCGCTAAAGATCTCCTGATCCGTCGCGCCGGGCCAGACCCGCGCCGGCATCCGCCAGTCGCGCATCGGCTTCAGCGCGCAATCCCGGTCCAGCACGAAGGGATGGTGTGGCAGCAGCAGGTGCGCGATCAGCGCGTCGCCGGGCTGCAAGCCGGCCATCCGGTCCTCGAGATCGTCGATCACCGCGAGCACCACGCCCGCGCGCGAAAAGAACCCGAGGTCCGAGGCGCGGTCGCCGCGCAGCGCGTCCCAGCCATCGGCCACCAGCGCGCGATACAGCCGGATGTTCCGGCCGCCGAGGTTGTCGCGGTAATCCTGGTGCAGCGCCAGCAGGGCCAGCCACAGCCGCTGCGGCACCGCGCGCGTTTTCGGCGCAACGCCGCGCATGTCGGCGGCGCGGGTATAGGTGCGGCAGCCGATGCGCGGATCGTCTCCGCAAAGGTCAAGGAAGTTGGTCTGCACCACGTCCACCCGGTAGCCCGCATCCAGCAGCTGCGCGGCCAGGCGGTTCTCCTTCAGCGCAAAGCTGAACGCCGAGCCGCCGGCATGTTCGTGGTAATGATCGTCCCGGTCGGTCTGCCCGAACACCGCGCCAAGCGAGCGATAGGTGTTCGGCGCGACCGATTGCACGTTGCCATAGGCGCGGAACCCGGCGGCGGCATAGGCGTCCAGCACCTGCCTTCCGGGATGGTCCCCGGCCGGGTCCGACCCCGGCACCAGCGGCGATTGCTGCTCGTCGAGGATCAGGTGCACGTAGATACCCCGGTCCGGGTCGCCCGCCGGCAGGCCTTCGGCCCCCTGCCCGGCCAGCAGCGGCGCCTGGGGCGTCGCGAGGCCACCCAGGAAGAAGACGAAGGCAAAGACCGGCACGACCAGCAGCAGCGTCTGCTCGACGCGGCGCCAGGCGAGGAACAGCGTGACCAGCAACACGTAGGGCGCAACGGCAAAGCCGATGCCAAGCCCCGGGTGCAGCGCATTGGCCGCCCGCGCATTTGCGCCGGTCAGGAAATAGACGTCCAGAAAGCACAGAAGCATCGCCAGGAAGGCGATGCGGTAGTGGCGCGAGCCGCGCAGCAGCCATCCGACCCCCGCCCCGGCCGCGCCGAACAGCGCGGTGAGGCCAAGGACTTCGACCGAAACGAAGGCATAGCCCAGCTCGACCAGGTGCACGCCCGGCAGGCCCGCCAGCAGCAGGCCCGCCGCGAAGACGCGCAGCCGCTCGGGGCCGGTCATTTTTTCGTCCAGGCGAACAGCGTGCGGCCGTTCTCCTCGAACACGTGCTCGGCGGTGATCTCGGCCTGGGCCGCGATCAGGGCGCGGCAGCGTTCGGTCGTGTAGTCGTCGAACACGTCCTCGCGCACGGCCAGCAGGCCCTGCACCATCGGGTCGCGCTTGGGCACGAACTCGATCACGCCGGTGGGCGCCAGCGACAGGAACCAGGCGACGACCTCATCGAGCGGCAGGTTGCCGGCGATGCACATGTGGTGGATGACCGCCAGCGCGACCATGCCGTCGGCCCCGCCCGCGCGGGTGCCAAGGCCCTTGCGCTCGCGCTGCTGCCAGCCCATGTCCGGGCTCGGATCGCCCAGGTCCATGTAAAGCGGCATCAGTCCTGGGTGGCCCTTTTTCGTCCGCGTGCGCCAGGCCGCTTCCAGCGAATCGGCGTCGGCGTCGAGGATCACGGCCCGCTCCGCGCCGCCTTCCAGCGCGGCGAGCGAGAAGTCACCGGTGTTGCCGCCGATGTCCCAGACCGTGCCGGGCTTGGACACGCCCGCCCAGTCACGCACAAAGGCCAGCTTGGTGTCGCGCATCCCGTCGGAATAGGAATTGGCGGCGGCATAGGTCTTCCAGTAGCTCGCCGGCCGCTTGGCCGAGTCGAGCCCGGCGACGAAGTCGCGCATCTGCTTCAGGATCGCCCCGTAGCGGGCCTTCGGCAGCCTGGCCGCCTGCGCCCGGTCGCGCCCGATCTCGGAGCTTTCGCGGATCACCGCCCGGCCATGCAGCCAGACATGCAGGAAGCCCGACATCGAGGTCATCAGCTTGCGGCGCGGCAGGATCGCCAGCGCATCCTCGAAGGCGATGCCGGCCATCGAGCCGCGGTAGAGCCGCTGGAAGCCGACCCCGGCCCAGGCCTCGATCAGCAGGGGCAGCAGGAACTGGCGGCAGAACTGGTTGTAGCCGCCCCAGGCCTCGCCCTCGCGATAACGGCGCACGGACATGGCGTCGATATGCACCGCGCGCCCACCGACGAATTGCATGTTGTAGGCGGTGGCGTCCGAGAACACGAAGCCCGCGTCAAAGGCGAGGATCTGCGCATCGAGATGCGCCAGCGCGGCCTCTTTCAGTTGCGAGAATACCCATTCGTAGGGGTAGGAAATCAGCGGCACCACCGGGTGCTCGTAAAGCGCGGCGGCATGGTCGCCCCGGGCCCCGGGATACAGCGCCAGCTGCTCGGCACTGGCCGCGAGGCGCAGCGTCGGCAGCATCAGCCCGGCGTCGGAGAGGGTCTTCAGGATGCCGCTGTCATGGACATCGGCAAAGCTCTCGGCGGCGCGGGGCATGACGGCGCGGACGATCCGGCGGCCGTCACGGAAGACATAGCCGCCGGGGTCGCGAAAGGACCCCAGGTCACGGACGGGCTGGTTCATGGATCAGCTCTCGGCCTGGTCGTCTGCGGTCTGCGCCTTGTTCAGGCCGAAGAGGCCCAGCACCCGGTCCCGCACACCGCGGATCGCCACCATGGCCGCCGCGAAGCCGCCGATCAGCGCCTGCAGCACGATCGAGCCGGTGATCGGGTCGATATAGGCCAGCGCCGGGGCGGTGGAGGTTGCCAGCAGGATGCCGGCGGTCAGGAGAGTGCGTTTCATGGGTTAATCCCTCTGTCTGCTGCCAAGTCGCAGGGGTGTTGAATGCGTCCCGCTGCCACGGGATTGTCCGATATTCAGGAAACAATCCCCGAGAAGCTGGGCGAAATGATGGCGCAATGAGAACGAATTGATGAGGATTCGACTCAAGGCATTCTGGCAGGGTCAGAGGGGGGAATGGTGGGTCGTGAGAGGCTCGAACTCCCGACATCTTCGGTGTAAACGAAGCGCTCTACCAACTGAGCTAACGACCCGGTGACGGCGGATTTACCCGGCACGGGCGGGCATGGCAAGACCTTTGGTGGCGCGATCCTGGCCGGGGCGCGCCCCCCCCTGCTTTCACTTTTCCCAAAATACTCTCGCCGAAGGCCGGCGCGCCGCTGCGCCAGGCGATCGGCCGGCATGAGGGGCGCTGCCCCTCAAACTCCCCGGAGTTTATCGGCAAGATGAAGAGGGATCGGCGCGTACGTCAGGTGCAGCGCGGGGCTGGCCCCCAACGCAAAAGACGCGGCCCGTTCAGGACCGCGTCTTCGCTATCTGGTGGGTGATAAGAGATTTGAACTCCTGACATCTTCGATGTGAACGAAGCGCTCTACCACTGAGCTAATCACCCTGTGGCGGGCGATATAGACTCACTCGGCGGCGTCTGCAAGAGGGTCTTCGCCGTCGGTGGCATCTTCTTCGTCGGCCGCGCGCAGGGCCTGGCGGATGCGGGCCACGATGAGGCGGCCGTTCTCGAGCTCGTCCTGCCGCGAGACCTTGATCCGGCCCAGCGGCTGGAGGTTCATGCGGCGGCCCGCCGCCAGTTCCTCGCCCAGGATGGCGAGCACTTCCTCGACCACGGGCTTGGCGAATTTCTTGCGGATGCCGGTCTGTTCGACCACGCGGTCGATCAGCTCTCCGCGGCGCAGCTCGGGCACCTCGCCCTGCTCGGGCGCGTCGGCGGCCGGAAGCGGGGCGGCCTCCTGGGCGATCTCGGGCGCCTCTGCCGGGGTGGGCGCGGGCTTGCTGCGGCGCGCCGTACTGGCCCGGGTGGTCGAGCTGCGGGGGGTGGTCTTGCGAGTCGTGGTCGCCATCTGTGATCTACCTGTCTGTCCCTGTCGGTGTCCGGAGCAGCGCGGCCGAATTGCACGCGCAGGGTCCGGGCCCCTTGCCGTTCCGATGGCGGGGTCAGACCGGCCCCGGGCAACTTCTGTCGCCTTCGCTTGGCCCGCCAGACGAGTCGCCGCCGATCATCTGTTCCGAGTTTAGGCAAAAGCCCGGCTGGAATCTACCCAGATGTAGCGGGAAACTCAATGATATCCGCAAGATATCCGATGGCTTGATGCCCGCCCGGGGCAAGCGGGCGGGAAACCACGCCGGGCCGATCAACCCGCAGAGGTTTCCCTTTTGCGAACAATTCGTTGCCGGGCCGGAAACCGCGCCGGCGCATTGACCTTGTGTCCGCGATATCGGACACTTGGGGTGTTGAAACGACACCTTCGGGGGAAGATTACATGAAAAAACTCGCATTGGGCCTTTTGCTGGCCGCATCGCTGGCGGGCACCGCCATGGCCGGCAACCCGGAAGCACCGCGCATGGACCCGGTGGTCATCGAGGCGGGCGCCGCCTCCTCCTCGAGCGCGGCGGCCATCGTGGCGATCCTCGCCTTCTCGATCCTGGCCGCGGCCGTGTCGAACTGATCCGGCGCGGCCCTGCCAGGCCGCCCGACCCTGACGCCGCAAAAAGGCCCGCCGGATTGCTCCGACGGGCCTTGTTCTTGTGCAGGCCCAAAGGCCCGGGGGATCAGTGGGCCGTGGCCCCTGCCCCGCCATCCTTGGAGAGCGCCGCGGCAGCGGCAGCCTCTTCGGCCGCCTCGTCCCACTCCACCGGCTCGGGCGCGCGCACCAGCGCCAGCTTGAGCACTTCGGAGACGTGGGTGACGGGGATGATCTCGAGCCCCTCCTTCACGTTGTCGGGGATCTCGGGCAGGTCCTTTTCATTCTCTTGCGGAATGAGAACCGTCTTGACCCCGCCGCGCAGCGCCGCCAGCAGTTTTTCCTTGAGCCCGCCGATGGCGGAGGCATTGCCCCGCAGCGTCACCTCGCCGGTCATGGCGATGTCACGGCGCACCGGGATGCCGGTCAGCACCGACACGATGGCCGTCACCATGGCGAGACCCGCCGAGGGGCCATCCTTGGGCGTGGCGCCGTCCGGCACGTGGACGTGGATGTCCATCTTGTCGAACTTGGGCGGCTTGACCCCGATCTGCGGCGCGATGGACCGCACGTAGCTGGACGCCGCGTCGATCGATTCCTTCATCACGTCGCCGAGCTTGCCGGTGGTCTTCATCCGACCCTTGCCGGGCAGCTTGAGCGCCTCGATGTGCAGAAGGTCCCCGCCGACGCTGGTATAGGCCAGCCCGGTGACAACGCCCACCTGGTCCTCCTGCTCGGCCAGGCCGTAGCGGAATTTCTTGACCCCCAGGAAATCGTCGAGGTTGTCGGCCGTGACGGTGACGGTTTCGACCTCCTTCTTGACGATCTTGGTGATCGCTTTCCGCGCCAGCTTGCCCAGCTCGCGTTCCAGGTTCCGCACGCCGGCCTCGCGGGTGTAGCGGCGGATCATCTCCATCATCGCCTCGTCGGTGACCGCGAACTCGCCCTTGCGCAACCCGTGGTTCTTGATCTGCTTGGGCAGCAGGTGCCGCTTGGCGATCTCGAGCTTCTCGTCCTCGGTGTAGCCGGCCAGGCTGATGATCTCCATCCGGTCCAGCAGCGGCCCGGGCATGTTGTAGGAGTTCGCCGTGGTCAGGAACATCACGTTGGAAAGGTCATATTCGACCTCGAGGTAATGGTCCACGAAGGTGCCGTTCTGTTCGGGATCGAGCACCTCGAGCATGGCCGAGGCCGGGTCGCCACGGAAGTCCTGCCCCATCTTGTCGATCTCGTCGAGCAGGATGAGCGGGTTCGTGGTCTTGGCCTTTTTCAGCGACTGGATGATCTTGCCGGGCATCGAGCCGATATAGGTCCGACGGTGGCCGCGGATCTCGGATTCGTCGCGCACGCCGCCGAGGCTGATGCGGATGAACTCGCGCCCCGTGGCCTTGGCGACCGACTTGCCCAGCGAGGTCTTACCCACGCCCGGAGGGCCGACGAGGCACAGGATCGGCCCCTTCAGCTTGGCCGAGCGCTGCTGCACGGCCAGGTATTCGACGATGCGTTCCTTGACCTTCTCGAGACCGTAATGGTCGTTGTCCAGAACCTCCTGAGCGTTGTTCAGGTTCTTCTTCACGCGCGACTTCACGCCCCACGGGATCGACAGCATCCAGTCGAGGTAATTGCGCACGACGGTCGCCTCGGCGCTCATCGGGCTCATCGACTTGAGCTTCTTGACCTCGGCATCGGCTTTTTCGCGAGCCTCTTTCGACAGCTTGGCCTCGGCGATCCGGCCTTCCAGTTCGGCGATCTCGTTCGCGCCGTCCTCGCCGTCGCCCAGCTCCTTCTGAATGGCCTTCATTTGCTCATTCAGGTAGTATTCGCGCTGGGTGCGCTCCATCTGCGATTTCACGCGGGTCTTGATCTTTTTCTCGACCTGGAGGACGGACATTTCGCCCTGCATATGGCCATAGACCTTTTCCAGCCGGTCGCTGATCGACAGGGTCTCGAGCAGTTCCTGCTTTTCCTGCACCTCGATGCCGAGATGCCCGCCGACGAGGTCGGCCAGCTTGGCCGGCTCGGTCGTTTCCGCGACCGAGGACAGCGCCTCTTCGGGGATGTTCTTCTTGACCTTGGCGTAGCGTTCGAACTCTTCGGCCACCGTGCGCACCAGCGCGGTGAGCGAGGCGGAATCGCCCGGCATCTCGGTCAGGTACTCGGCGCGGGCTTCAAAGAAGTCCTCGTTCTCGAGGTATTCGACGATGCGCACGCGGGCCTGACCCTCGACCAGCACCTTCACGGTGCCATCGGGAAGCTTGAGCAATTGCAGCACATTGGCCAGCACGCCGGCCTTATAGATGCCCTTGGGTTCGGGATCGTCATCCGACGGGTCCATCTGGCTGGCCAGAAGGATCTGCTTGTCGTCGGCCATCACCTCTTCCAGGGCCTTGACCGATTTTTCACGGCCAACGAAGAGCGGGACGATCATGTGGGGGAACACCACGATGTCGCGCAGCGGGAGGACCGGGTAAGAGGCGTTGAGGGGCTCTTGCATATCGTTTCCTTGTTCTCGGCAAGACGGTCCCGCCCCGTATCCGGCAGCTTTGACCGTCTCCTGTCAGCTTAGTGAACGTGGGGGTCGCCCCCCGACGTTTCAAGCTTGTCATGCAAGGATCAGAATGACGGCTCCGCGAGCGGGGCACAAGGCGATAGCCACAGATTAAAGCAATTCGCAGGCCCGTCGCGGACCGGGAGATCATCCTTCGCGCGCGACGCGCCGCGAAGGCCCCGGTCTCGCGGGCCGGACGCATGGCGCCCCCCCCGATCAGAGCGGGGCGATGTCGCCCTTGGCGCGCTCGGCGTGGAACGCGGCCTCCCATTCCGCGAAAGTGCCGGCGGCGATGGCGTCGCGCATGCCCTGCATGATCTCCTGGAAGTAATGCAGGTTGTGCCAGGTCAGCAGCATGCCCGAGATCATCTCGCCCGCGCGGAAGACATGGTGCAGGTAGGCGCGGGAATAGCCGGTGCAGGCCGGGCAGGCGCACGCCTCGTCCAGGGGGCGCGGATCGTCGGCATGGCGGGCGTTCTTGATGTTGACCTGGCCCCGCCGGGTCCAGGCCTGCCCGGTGCGGCCCGAACGCGAGGGCAGCACGCAATCCATCATGTCCACGCCGCGCTTGACCGCGCCGACGATGTCGTCGGGCTTGCCCACCCCCATCAGGTAGCGCGGCTTGTCCACCGGCAGCATGGCGGGCGCATAGTCGAGCACGCCGAACATCGCCTCCTGCCCCTCGCCCACGGCGAGGCCGCCGATGGCGTAGCCGTCAAAGCCGATGGCCTTCAGCGCCTCGGCGCTTTCCCCGCGCAGCTCCTCGGTGACACCGCCCTGCTGGATGCCGAAGAGCGCATAACCCGGCCGGTCGCCGAAGGCATCGCGCGACCGCTGCGCCCAGCGCATCGACAGGCGCATGGACCTGGCCACGTCCTCGTCCGTCGCGGGCAGCGCGGGGCATTCGTCGAAGGCCATGACGATGTCGGACCCCAGCAGCTTCTGGATCTCCATCGACCGTTCGGGGGTCAGTTCGTGTTTCGAGCCGTCGATATGACTGCGGAAGGTCACGCCCTCCTCGGTCAGCTTGCGCAACTCGGCCAGGCTCATGACCTGGAAGCCGCCCGAGTCGGTCAGGATCGGCTTGTCCCAGTTCATGAACCTGTGCAGCCCGCCCAGCCGCGCCACCCGCTCGGCCGTGGGGCGCAGCATCAGGTGGTAGGTGTTGCCCAGCAGGATGTCGGCCCCCGTCGCGGCCACGCTTTCGGGCAGCATTGCCTTGACCGTCGCCGCCGTGCCCACCGGCATGAAGGCCGGCGTGCGGATCTGCCCGCGCGGGGTCGTGATCACGCCCGTCCGGGCCGCCCCGTCCGCGGCGTTCAGGGTGAATGCGAACCTGTTGCTCATCTGCGCCGCCCTGCCCCAGGGGCAAGGTCCCGAATTGAAAAGATCGTGACGCCCCCCGATATAGGAGGCGGACCCCGATTTGAAGGATTGATTATGGAAGAGATGGTGCTTGACCTGCTGGCCGGGAATATCTGGCTGATCCTGCTGGCATTGCTGTTGATCGTGGTGGTGCTCACCGGCGTGCGGATCGTGCCGCAGGCCGACAAATACGTGGTCGAACGCTTTGGCCGTCTGCACGCGGTGCTGGGGCCGGGCATCAACATCATCGTTCCCTTCCTCGACCGGGTGGCGCACCGGATCTCGATCCTTGAACGCCAGCTGCCGACCATGAGCCAGGATGCCATCACGCTCGACAACGTGCTGGTGCAGGTCGACACCAGCGTGTTCTACCGCATCATCGAGCCGGAAAAGACCGTCTACCGGATCCGCGACATCGACGCGGCGATCTCGACCACCGTAGCGGGCATCGTCCGGTCGGAGATTGGCAAGATGGAGCTGGACCAGGTGCAGTCGAACCGCGGGACGCTGACGGCGACCATCAAGGACCAGCTCTTTGCCGTGGTCGATGACTGGGGGATCGAGGTGACGCGGGCGGAACTGCTGGACGTCAACCTCGACCAGGCGACGCGGTCGGCGATGCTGCAGCAGCTGAACGCCGAACGGGCGCGGCGCGCCCAGGTGACCGAGGCCGAGGGCAAGAAACGCGCGGTGGAACTGGCCGCCGATGCGGAACTTTATGCCGCCGAGCAGATCGCCAAGGCCCGCCGCATCCAGGCCGATGCCGAGGCCTATGCGACCGAGGTCGTGGCCAAAGCCATCGCCGACAACGGGCTCGAGGCGGCGCAATACCAGGTGGCGCTGAAGCAGGTCGAGGCGCTCAATTCGCTGGGCAAGGGCGAGGGCAACCAGACGGTGATCCTGCCGGCCGACGCGATCTCGGCCTTCCAGAATGCATTCGGCCTGCTGAAGGGACGCGGCTGATGGGGGGCTTGCATCATGGGCTATGGTGGCTTTGGGGATCGCTGGCGCTGGTGCTGCTGATCCTCGAGGTGCTGGTGGCGCCGGGATTTGTCTTCCTCGGCTTTGCCATCGGCGCGGCGGCGGTGGCGCTGCTGTTCCTCCTGGCCGGGCCGGTGACGGGCCTGCCCATGACGCTGGTGCTGGTGGCGGCGGTGGCGCTGGTCAGCTGGCTGGTGCTGCGGCGGGTCTTTGCCGCGCCCGGCAGCGAGAAGAAGATCATTCGCCACGATATCAACGATTGATCCGCGTGGCTGGCCGAAGATGGGGGCCAGCCCCCAGGGCGCCAAGGCGCCCTTCCCCCGAGGTATTTTTGAAACAATGAAGAGTGGGGTCAGGTCATGGGGGCCATGAGTTCGATTTCCTCGCCGTCGCGGAGCGCGGTGTAGAAGCAGGAGCGGCGGTTGGTGTGGCAGGCGGGGCCGGCCTGGCGGACCACGGCGAGCAGGCAGTCGCGGTCGCAATCGACCCGCAGGTCGACCAGCTCCTGCACATGACCCGAGGTTTCGCCCTTGATCCAGAAGCTTTGCCGCGAGCGCGACCAATAGGTGACACGGCCGGTGTCCAGCGTGCGGGTCACCGCCTCGGCGGTCATCCAGGCCATCATCAGCACCTCGCCGGTGCCCTCGGCCTGGGCGATGCAGGGGATGAGGCCGGCGTCGTTGTAGACCAAGGTCGCAGGATCGAACGTCATCGGTGAAAACCCTTTTGCATGTCGCGGCTGCGCGCCTATGTATGGCAGAGATCACCTGAAGGAAATGCCCCAAGGACCTGCCATGGCTGCCGATAGCGACCTGATCAAGCTCTACTCCTCGAAGATCCTCGCCCTGGCCGCGGATATCCCGCACCTGGGCCGGCTGGATGCGCCCGGGGCCAGCGTCAAGAAACGCTCGCCGCTCTGCGGGTCGACCGTGACCGTGGACCTCACGCTGAAGGACGGCAAGGTGGCCGACTATGCGCAGGACGTGAAGGCCTGTGCGCTGGGCCAGGCTGCCGCCAGCGTGGTCGGCGGCGCCATCATCGGCGCCAGCCGGGACGAGGTCGCGGCGGCGCGGGATGGGCTGAAAGAGATGCTCAAGAAGGACGGGCCCACGCCCCCTGCCCCCTTCGACGGGCTCGAAGTGCTGCGCCCGGCGCGGGATTACAAGAACCGCCATGCCTCGATCATGCTGACGCTGGATGCCGCGCTCGAGGCGATGGACGAGGCCGCGCGGGCCGACTGCGCATAAGCGCGTGAGCGGATTGCGCTTAATCGACCGGTAACCTCCTTGTCCTAGCCTGCTGTCCGGTTCGCGCAGGAAAGGGACATGATGAAGCCTGAGATGGAGTTCGACGTGCCGGCCTCCGTACCGGACGATGATGGCTCGGGCCTGATGAACCGGCTGGCAGCGACGGCCTCGTCCCTCGGCTACGAGATCGTCGAGATCGCCGGGCTTTTCGACAGCATCAACGCGCGGGCCGCGCGGCAAACCGACGTCATCTCAATCCTGCAGACCGCGGCCGACCGCATCGCCGGCGCCAATGCCGGGGTGCGCGGCGCCATCGCCGATGTGACCCATGCGACCGAGCAGACCCGCGAGTCCATGCGCCGGTCGCTGACCATGGTGCGCGAGTCGGGTCAGCGGTCGAGCGCGGTGGCCGCCTGGGTCACCGACCTGCACGCCAACACCGATGCGGTGTCGCAGCTGGTCGAGGCGGTGAAGGTCAACAACAACCAGATCGCCGAGATCGCCATCCAGGTCCAGGTGCTCGCGGTCAATGCCAAGATCGAGGCGATCCGCGCCGGCGAGGCGGGGCGCGGCTTTTCCGTCGTCGCCAATGCGATCAACGAGTTGTCGCAAAGCACCGCCCACGCGGCCGAGACGATCAATGCCAACGTGCGGTCACTGACCGGCTGGGTCGAGGGTCTGCGCAACGGGGCCGAGAACGCGGCGGGCGATGCCGGGGCCGTGCTGGAACAGGCCGGCCGGATCGACGGGGCGCTGCACGAGATCGAGGCGCAGGTGGACGAATCGCACGTCAAGGCACTGTCGATCCAACGCCTCGGCGCCGAGGTCGAGGAGGCCGCCGGCGCCCTGCGCAACCCGCTGGACGAGATCGGCGAGCAGGCGCGCGAGACCGGGCTGCAGATCCGCGATATGACAGCCCGCGTGCAGGAGTTGATCGATTCATCGGAAACGATGGTGCAGGACAGCGTGGCGCTTGGCGGCGCCTCCGACGACCAGCCCTTCATCGACTGTGTGCAGGCCGTGGCCGCGCGCGTCGGCGCCCTGTTCGAAGAGGCGCTGGAGGCGCGGCGCCTGAGCGAACGCGATCTTTTCGACACCCGTTACCGCGAGATCCCGGGCGTGCGGCCGCGCCAGTTCCGCACCGCCTATCTCGATTTCGCGGACTCGGTGCTGCCAAAGGTGCAGGAACCGATCCTGCGCTTTGACGACCGCGTGGTGTTCTGCGCCTGCGTGGATGTGAACGGCTACCTGCCGACCCACAACCTGAAATTCTCGCATCCGCCGGGCGAGGACGAGGTCTGGAACACCGCCCATTGCCGCAACCGGCGCATCTTTGACGACCGCGTGGGGCTCAAGGCCGGGCGGTCCAAGGCGCCCTTCCTCATGCAGGTCTATCGCCGCGACATGGGCGGCGGCGCGTTCCGGATGATGAAGGACCTGTCGGCACCGATCTGGGTGCGGGATCGCCACTGGGGCGGCGTGCGGCTGGCCTACAGTTTCTGACCCGCGCACAAGAAAAAACCGCCGCACCCGGGGGATGCCGGGGCGGCGGAAGGAAACAGCGATCCCGTGATCGGGGCCGGATGGGGGCGGAAGAGGCAGAACCACCCCGGAAGGCTGATCAGGCAGTGACAGCGGCGCGCACCGGTTGGGACAGAGATGCGCCGGCGCCCGTCACGGGACACGCAGGCAGGTCAGGCGAAAACGGGGATATGCAGGGCGGCGACCAGAAGGACGCCCAGAGCGGCGACACCAAGCGCATCCTCGATAAGGTGCATGTCCTGGCGGGCCATCAGCCGGGTGAAGCGTGTGATCATCTTTCCGTCTCCTGTTCTCTCCGTTTCGTTGCTTATTTGTTCTCACATCCTTAACGATCTGTAAAGAACTTTTTGCGAACATTTGAGAACAAATGAGGTTTTGAGAAGAACGGAGAGGGACTAACCCACTGAAATCAAACGGATCGCCTCGTCCTGCCCGGTCAGCCAAAGCAGCAGGCGCGCAGCCTTTCCGCGGTCCGTTTCCAACGCGGGATCGTCGTTCAACAGCTTGCGGGCATCGCTTTGGGCGACGGCCATGAGGCCAGCCTGCGATTCCATGTCGGCGATCCGGAACCGTGGCAGGCCGGATTGCGCGGTGCCGATCAGGTCGCCCGCCCCGCGCATCTCGAGGTCGACCTCGGAGATGCGGAACCCGTCCTCGGTGTCGCGCAGGGTGGTGAGGCGCTTTTCGCCGCCCTCGGACAGCGGCGCCTGGTACATCAGCAGGCAGGTCGAGTCCTGGTCGCCCCGCCCCACCCGTCCGCGCAACTGGTGCAGCTGCGCGAGGCCGAAGATCTCGGCCCGCTCGATCACCATGATCGTGGCGTTGGGCACGTTGACGCCGACCTCGATCACCGTGGTCGCGACCAGCACCTGGGTCCGCCCGGCCTGGAAATCGGCCATGGCGGCATCCTTGTCGGCGGGCGGCATCTGGCCGTGCACCAGCCCGACATGGCCTTCGCCCAAGGCGGCGCGCAGGTGGCGGAACCGGTCCTCGGCCGCGGCAAGGTCAGTGTTCTCGGATTCGTCGACCAGCGGGCAGACCCAGTAGGCCTGGCGCCCCTCGGCGATGGCGCGGCGCAGGTGACCCACGACCTCCTCCATCCGACCGGTCGACACCAGCGCGGTCTTGATCGGCTTGCGCCCCGGCGGCTTTTCGTCAAGCACCGAGACGTCCATGTCGCCGTATTGCGCCAGCGCCAGGCTGCGCGGGATCGGCGTCGCGGTCATCACCAGCACGTCCGGCGCCTGCCCCTTGCGGCCAAGTTCCAGCCGTTGCCGCACGCCGAACCGGTGCTGTTCATCGACCACCGCCAGCCGCAGGTCGTGGAAGACCACGTCCTTCTGGAACACGGCGTGTGTGCCGACCAGCACCTGGATCTCGCCCGACGCCAGCGCGGCCAGCTTGGCCCGCCGCTCGGCCCCCTTGTCGCGCCCGGTCAGGATCTCGACCCGCACGCCGGCGCTGGCGGCCATCGGCTGCAAGCCTTCAAGATGCTGCCGCGCCAGGATCTCGGTCGGGGCCATCATGACGCCCTGCCCGCCCGCCTCGACCGCGATCAGCAGCGCGAGGAAGGCGACCAGCGTCTTGCCGGCCCCCACGTCGCCCTGCAACAGGCGGTTCATGCGGTGCCCGCGCCCCATGTCGGCCGCGATCTCCTGCACGGCCCGCACCTGGGCGCCGGTTGGCGCGAAACCGAGCGATTCCAGAACCTTGCGCTGCAAATCTCCCGTACCATGGGTTTCCCGCCCCTTGGCCTTGCGCAGCGTTTCTCGGGCCAGCGCAAGGGTCAGTTGATGCGCCAGGAATTCGTCATAGGCCAGCCGCGCCCGCGCCGGGGCCGTCGGTGCAAGGTCGGCCGCGCTGCGCGGCGCATGGGCCTGAACCAACGCCACGTGCCAGCTGGGCCAGCCCTCCTTGGCATGCTGCAACGGGTCGATCCATTCGGGCAGGTCCACGGCCCGGGCCAGCGCCGAGACCACCGCCTTGTGCATGGTCTTGCGCGTGATGCCGGCGGTCAGCGGGTAGACCGGCTCGAACTCCGGCAGCTCGCCCTCTTCATCAAGGGCAAGGATGTGGTCGGGATGGACCATCTGCGGAATGCCGTCGAAATACTCGACCTTGCCGGACACGAGCCGCCGCGCGCCCTCGGGCAGCTGGCGTTTCAGGTAATCGCCCCGGGCATGGAAGAACACCAGCTGGAACGCCAACTTGCTGTCGCGCACGTCGATCCGGTAGGCCCGCCCGCGCCCCGAGGCCGGGCGATGCGTGCCGATCTCGACCTCGACGGTGAGCGTCGCAGGCAGCTCGGCCCCGTCGATCGTGTCGCGCCGCCGGCGGTCGATCACCCCGTGCGGCAGGGTGTACAGCAGGTCGCGGGGCCGAAGAACATGCATGTTCTCCAACACCTTGGCGATCTTGGGCCCGACACCGTCCAGCGTCGTCAGCTCCGCGAAGAGCGGAAACAGGACCTCGGGCCGACCGCTCATGCGTCGCCGATCAGCGCCAGCCAGGCGTCCTCGTCGATGGTCTCGATCCCGAGCTCGGCCGCCTTCTTGGCCTTGGAGCCCGCGCCTGGCCCCGCGACCAGCAGGTCGGTCTTGGCGCTGACGCTACCCGAGACCTTGGCGCCCAGCGATTCCGCCCGCGCCTTGGCCTCGGACCGGGTCATTTTCTCGAGCGTGCCGGTGAAGACCACCGTCTTGCCGGCAACGGGCGAGTCGGCCTCGGGGCGCGCGGCCTCTTCGACATCGAGCATCGCGGCCAGCCGGTCGATCGAGGCGCGCTCGGCCTCCTGCGCGAAGGCGGTCACGACGCTGCGCGCCATGACCTCGCCCACGCCGTCGATGCTGAGCAGGTCGTCCCAGGCCTCGCCTTCGAGCGGTTCGGCGGCGCCCATCGCGGCCTCGAAGGCGGCCCAACTGCCGTAATGCCGCGCCAGCAGCCCGCTGGCGCTTTCACCGACATGGCGGATGCCAAGGGCAAAGATCAGCTTGGCCAGCGGGATGCGGCGCCGCTCGTCAATGGCGTCGAAAAGGTTCGACGCGGATTTCTCGCCCCAGCCCTCGCGGTTCTTGAGCTGTTGCAGGCCAGACCCGTAGTGGTCGCGCAGCGTGAAGATGTCGGCGGGCTCCTTGATCCAGCCGTCGCGGTAGAATTGTTCGACCTGCTTCGCGCCCAGCCCCTCGATGTCGAAGGCCCCGCGCGAGACGAAATGCTTCAGCTTTTCAATGGCCTGCGCGGGGCAGATCAGCCCACCCGAACAGCGGCGGACCGCGTCACCTTCCTCGCGGATCGCCTCTGATCCGCATTCCGGGCAGGTGGTGGGAAAGGCGAAGGGCTGCGCGGCTTCGGGGCGTTTCGACAGGTCCACGTCGGCGATTTTCGGGATCACGTCGCCGGCACGGTAGACCTGAACCCAGTCGCCGACGCGGATGTCCTTGCCGTCGCGGATCACCTCGCCTTTGCTGTCGCGCCCGTCGATGTAATCCTCGTTGTGCAGGGTGGCGTTCGACACCACGACGCCGCCGACGGTCACGGGCTGCAACCGCGCCACGGGGCTGAGCGCGCCGGTGCGGCCGACCTGGATGTCGATCGCCTCGAGCCAGGTCCAGGCAAGCTCGGCCGGGAACTTGTGCGCGGTGGCCCAGCGCGGCGTAGTCGAGCGGAAGCCAAGCCGCCGTTGCAGCCCGAGGTCGTCGACCTTGTAGACCACCCCGTCGATGTCGTAGCCGAGCGTGGCGCGCTGTTCTTCGATGGCGTGGTAATGGGCCAGCAGCTCGGCCGGGCCGTCACAGGTCACGGTCAGCGGGTTGGTCTGGAAACCCAGCGAGTCCAGCCGCTTGATCGCACCCATCTGCGTCTCGGACAGGGGCTCCGACAGCGCGCCCCAGGCGTAGGCGAAAAAGCGCAGCGGCCGGTCGCGGGTGATCGACGGGTCGAGCTGGCGCAGCGAGCCGGCGGCGGCATTGCGGGGGTTGGCAAAGGTCTTGCCGCCGCGCTCGGCCTGGCGCGTGTTCAGCGCCTCGAAATCGGCGTGGCTCATGTAGACCTCGCCGCGCACTTCCAGCACCTCCGGCGCGCCATCAAGTGTCACGGGGATGTCGTCGATGGTGCGCGCGTTCTCGGTCACGTTCTCGCCTACCGCACCGTCGCCGCGGGTGGCCGCGTGGACCAACTCGCCGTTTTCGTAGCGCAGGGACAGGGACAGCCCGTCGATCTTGGGCTCTGCGGTATAGGTCAGCGGGTCATCCGCGCCGAGACCGAGGTAGCGACGGATGCGGGCATCGAACTCGGTCACCTCCTCGCCCTCGAAGAGGTTGTCGAGCGACAGCATCCGCACCGCGTGGGTGATCTTGCCGAACCCCTCGGCAACCGGCGCGCCGACCATGTCCGACGGGCTGTCGGACCGCTTCAACGACGGAAACCGCGCCTCGATCCCGGCATTGCGGCGCTTGAGCGCGTCGTACTCGGCATCCGAGATTTGCGGCGCGTCCTCGGCATGGTAGGCGCGGTTGGCCACCGCCAGCAAGTCCGCCAGGCGAGCAAGTTCTTCGCGCGCCTCGGCCTCGGTCAGCTGTTCGACCGGCGTCTCCTGGCTCATGGCATCCCCGTTTCCTTGACCCGCGCGCATCCGCGCCGTTGCGTTGAAACTGATAGGACGCGGCGGCGCCTGCGTCCAGAAGGGGCATGCCAGAAATAGAGACCCCGATGTCCCTGGGCAGGACACCGGGGTCGGCACCGCGCAAAGGGGAAACGCGGTGCCAGGGAAGGCGGCCTGCCGATGGGCAGGGCCGTTCTTTCAGGCGCCGAGCGCGAGACGCGGGTTGGAGAGCGACTTGGGTTCGGGATCGCGCAGCACGTAGCCCCGGCCCCACACCGTTTCGATGTGGTTCTCCCCGCCCGTCGCCTCGCTCAGCTTCTTGCGAAGCTTGCAGATGAAGACGTCGATGATCTTGAGCTCGGGTTCGTCCATGCCGCCGTAGAGGTGGTTGAGGAACATTTCCTTGGTCAGCGTCGTGCCCTTGCGCAGCGACAGCAGTTCCAGCATCTGGTATTCCTTGCCGGTCAGATGCACCGGCTGGCCATCCACCTCGACCGTCTTGGCGTCGAGGTTGACCGAGATGGTGCCCGTCCGGATGATCGACTGCGAATGGCCCTTGGAGCGGCGGATGATCGCATGGATGCGCGCGACCAGCTCTTCGCGGTGGAAGGGCTTGGTCATGTAGTCGTCGGCGCCAAAGCCGAAGCCCTTGATCTTGTTCTCGGTGTCGTCGGACCCCGACAGGATCAGGATCGGCGTCTCGATCCGCGCCATACGCAATTGGCGCAGCACCTCGTGACCGTTCATGTCGGGCAGGTTGAGGTCCAGGAGGATCAGGTCGTAGTCGTAAAGTTTCGCGAGGTCGATGCCCTCTTCGCCAAGGTCCGTCGAATAGACGTTCAGGTTGGCATGGGTGAGCATGAGTTCAATACTCTTTGAAGTCGTAGGGTCGTCTTCGACCAATAGCACACGCATATCGCACTTTCTCCGCTTGAGTCCGGTTAGCAGCTACGGTGCCGAACAAAGGTTAATGACCAATTACCACGAATTAATTTTTAGATGATCTCCTTAAAGTTGTCTATACCTTTGTAACGCGGTTGCTTTCAGCGCATCCTCCCCATGCTCGGTCACCGCCTCTACCCATGAGCGAAACTCCTCTTCGCTCAGGTCATAACGTTCCAGCGCCTCGTCGCGGGTGAGAAGCCCGTAGACCACGCCGCGGACCACGGCGGACTTGCGGGACGCCACCCATCGGGTCGTGTCCGGCGGAGGCAGATCGGCACGGCTCATGACGCTGCCATCGGGGAGAGTGACCGCGCGGGGGCCATCGACTTTCTTCAGAAACATCTCGGCTGTCCAGGTAGATCTCGTCGGATTTCAATCCTGCGCGAGAGCGCTTAACGGGACATGAAGCCACCCCTTGTAGATAGATCGCATTTTCCTATATTCTCCGGGCTTTCCCGCCCTGACCGCCCCAGATCACAAGGCCGCTGACCCATGGCACTCGACCGCGACACCGCGCTGAATTCCCTCGGCTTTCCCAAGCCGCCCTCCGAGACGCGCGTCGTCGTCGCCATGTCGGGCGGCGTCGATTCCTCGGTGGTCGCCGCGCAGCTGGCCGAGGAAGGTTATGACGTGGTGGGCGTGACCTTGCAGCTGTATGACCACGGCGCGGCGCTGGCCAAGAAGGGCGCCTGCTGCGCCGGGATCGACATCCACGACGCCCGCCGCGTGGCCGAAGAGATGGGCTTTCCGCACTATGTGCTCGACTACGAGAACATCTTCCAGGAGGCGGTGATCGAGGAGTTCGCCGACAGCTACCTGGGCGGCGCGACCCCCGTGCCCTGCATCCGCTGCAACGAGCGGGTCAAGTTCAAGGACCTGCTGGAAACCGCGCGCGATCTCGACGCCGATTGCATGGCGACGGGGCATTACATCCAGCGCAAGATGGGCGTGAATGGCCCCGAGCTGCATTCCGCCGCCGATGCGCGCCGCGACCAGAGCTATTTCCTGTTCTCGACCACGCCCGAGCAGCTCGAGTTCCTGCGCTTCCCGCTGGGCCACCTGCCGTCAAAGGACGCGACGCGCGCGCTGGCCGAGAAATACGGGCTGAGCGTCGCGGCAAAGCCCGACAGCCAGGACATCTGCTTCGTGCCCGACGGCAATTATGCCGGCGTGATCGAGAAACTGCGCCCCGGCGCGGCCGAGCCGGGCGAGATCGTCCATGCGGATGGCCGGGTGCTGGGCACGCATGAGGGCGTGATCCATTACACCATCGGCCAGCGTCGGGGGCTGGGCATCGGCGGGCTCAGCGATCCGCTGTATGTCGTGAAACTGGACGTGGACGCCAAACAGGTCGTAGTCGGCCCCAAGGAAATGCTGGCGACCCGGATCATCCCGGTGCGCGAGATCAACTGGCTGGGGGATGCGCCCTTTACCTCGCAAACCGAATGGCACCTGTCGGTCAAGGTCCGCTCCACCCGTCCTCCGCGCGAGGCGATCCTGCGGCCGATTTCCGAGACCGAGGCAGAGGTCGAACTGCTGACCGCCGAGGAAGGCGTCAGCCCGGGCCAGGCCTGCGTCTTCTACGACCCGGCCAGCAGCCGCATCCACGGCGGCGGCTGGATCTGGCGCGGCTACTGACCCCTAACGACCGGCGAGGATCTTGACGTCGGTCGCCGTCAGCGACACGCGGGCGGTCTTGTAGGTGCTCTCCCCGTCCTCGGTTTCCAGCTCGGGGAAGATCGCGAGGATCTCCTGCCGCTGATGCACGCCGAGGCCACCAAGGGCCAGGTCTCCGGGCTGGAAACTTTCCGACCAGGCGCCATCGGCCACGATCAGCTCGTGCTGGTCGAAGAGGAAGTGGTAATAGGTCACGCCATCGGGCGCCGGGTCGGGCGTGATGCCTTCGAAGATCGTCAGGTGGGTGGCGGCGGCCAGCACCTCGTCCTCGCCGAACCACAGCTGGGTGCGGGCGTTCGATATCATCATCCGGTGCTGCGGCGACAGCCGCATGTCGCGCAACGGCAGCTGGTTGCCCAGCGCCCCGGCGGCGATGCGGACCGGGCGCAGGTCGGGGGCATAGGCCAACTCGGACGAGGTCAGGTGCCGCCGGCCGCACCAGCGGACCGGCTGGTAGCCACGGTCGCGGGTCAGCACCAGGTCACCGGGGCCCAGGCTTTCGACCGGCATCTCGCCGCGGATGGTCTTGATCCGGGTGCCGGCCGTGAAACACGGCGTCACCAGGTCGCGCGCCTTGGGAAGGCCGGACGAGGTCGGGTCGGTCAAGACAGGACTGGACAAGGCACACGCTCCCACACGGCGTCCCGGGGCGTCCTCCCGGATCGGGCCAATATGACCACGCAATCCGGGCAAGATTAAGGCAAAACCTGAGAAACTTCCCGGAACTCACGGAAAAGTATCAATTTTTCGTTCGACCGATAAATCGCAAGACGGCCGGGGACTTGGCTGCCCCCGGCCGGTTTTCGTGCGCATGTCTGACTTTTGCCCCCCACGCGCACGGCTGCATATTCCGTCATGCGCGACGCAGCAGGCCCTGGCCCCCACGGCCAGACCTGGTGCGGTGTGCGCATCCCTTGCGGGATGCGCAGCAAGGGGCGTTACTTGATCAGCAGTTTCGCCTCGTGCTTCTTCAGCGACCGGCGGGCGGCGGCATAGGCCTCGATGCCCTCCTGGGTCTTCAGCTCGGGGAACAGCTCGAGGATCTCCGAGCGCTGCGAGTTGCCGATGCCGTCCAGCGTATAATGGCCGGGCTGGAAGCTTTCCGTCCAGGCGCCGTTCGACAGCACGACCTCGTGCTGGTCGAACATGAAGTGGACGTATTCGACACCCAGCGTGCCCACCTCGTCGACCCCTTCGAGACCGGTCAGGTGCTTGGCCGCGACCAGCACTTCGCGTTCCTCGAAGTAGAGCGCCGATTTCTCGTTGTTGACGAGAATGCGGTGGTTGGGGCTGACCAGCATGTCATGCTCGGGCAGGTTCTCGCCCAGCGACCCGGCCTGGACCAGGATCGGCCGCAGGTGCGGATTGCGCGCCAGCTCGTGGCCGGTCAGCTTCTTGCGGCCGTACCAACGGATCTCCTGGATGCCGTTGTCCCGGGTGATGATCCGGTCGCCTTCGCGCAGCTCTTCCACCAACCGTTCGCCGATCGGGGTCGCGATCACCGTGCCGGGCGTGAAGCAGGGCATGATGATGTTCTCGATCTCGACGAAATCCGCCTGGCCCAGCAGCGCACCGTCGTCGCCGAAGAACTCGACAAAGCCGTCTTCGCGGTCGGCTGAGGTGTAGGTCACGCTGAGCGAGCCGCCGGTCGGAACCGAGTTCGACAGGTCGAGCGTGTCGTAATCCTCGGGCTCGCCGTCGCTGTCACGGACACCGGCCGGGCCGCCGCCACCGTCGATCTGGTCGCCCACCGACGCCCCGTCGAAGAAGTCGCGGTTGTCGCCGCCCGACATGGTGTCCGCGCCGTCGCCGCCGATCAGGGTGTCGTCACCGCCCCCGCCGACCAGGCTGTCTTCGTCGATGCCGCCGTCAAGGATGTCGTTGCCCGACCCGCCCAGCAGCGTGTCATCGTCGTCGCCGCCGATGATCGTGTCATCGCCAAGCCCGCCGATCAGGCTGTCGCGGTCGTTCTCGGGGACCGGGTCGAACCCGTCCACGATCTCGAGCGCGATCGGGGCCGAGCCGTCGATGTAGTCGTTGTCCTGGCCGCCGTCGATCGTGTCGGACCCGTGCCCGCCCAGCAGCGAGTCGTCGCCCTGGTTGCCGGTGATGAAGTCGTCGTCGATCCCCGCGTCGACCGTGTCGTTGCCCTGGCCGCCGTCGATGGTGTCATCGTCGTCGCCGGTCATGATCAGGTCGTCGCCCTGCCCGCCCTGGACGCTGTCGCGGCCATCGTCGGTGTTGGGGTCGCTGTCGAAGCCCAGGACCGGGAAGAACGGATCGTCGCCGGCGTAGTTCGAGAAGGTGTCGAAGCCCGCGATGATCGTGTCGTTGCCGCCGCCGCCGTCGATGGTATCGGCGCCCTGCACGTCGACGATGTAATCGTCGCCCAGGTTGCCCTGCACCAGGTCGTCGTCGATGCCCGGCAGGATCGTGTCGTCGCCGTCGCCGCCCACGATGGTGTCGGCATCGTCGCCGGTGTCGATCACGTCCGCTCCGCCGGTGCCGGTGACATCGTCAAGGTCGTCCAGCGGATCCGGGTCCTCGTCCAGCCCGTCGAACGGGTCGAGCGCCTGCAGCGAGGGATCGACGGGGAAGATATCGGTGTCGATCCGGCCCTCGTCGCCGCCGCCGGTCTCGGACACGGTGACGGTGACCGACGCGGTGTCGGTGCCGCCATTGCCGTCGCTGACGGTGTATTCGAAGGTGTCATCCCCCAGGAAGCCGGTGTTCGGCGTGTAGAGGATGGTGCCATCGGGCAGGATCGACGCGGTGCCGTTGGCCGGGGTGGTGACCGCGGTCACGGTCAGCGGGTCGCCGTCCGGATCGGTGTCGTTGCCCAGCACGTCGACCACGATCGGCGTCATCGGGTAGGTGGTGTCGGTGTCGTCGGTCGCGACCGGCGGCTCGTTCTCGCCCGCGGTCACGGTGACGATCACGCGGCCGATGTCCGTGCCGCCGTTGCCGTCATCGACGGTGTAGGTGATCGTGTCCTCTCCGGTGAAGCCGGTGTCGGGCGTGTAATCGATCGTGCCATCGGGGTTGATCGTCGCGGTGCCGTTGACCGGGTCGCTGACGTCGGTCACGGTCAGCGGGTCGCCATCCGGGTCGGTGTCGTTGTCGAGAACGGGGATCGTGACCGTCTCGTCCTCGGGCGTGGTGGCCGCGTCGTCGAAGGCGACGGGATCGCCGTTGCCGTCGGTCACGGTGACAACGACCTGGGCGGTGTCGGTGCCGCCGTTGCCGTCATCGACAGTGTAGGTGATCGTGTCCTCGCCGGTGAAACCGGTGTCGGGCGTGTAGTCGATCGTGCCATCGGGGTTGATGGTCACGGTGCCGTTGGGCGAATCCGCATCCGTCACCGTCAGCGGGTCGCCATCCGGGTCGGTGTCGTTGTCCAGCACCGGGATCGTGACCGTCTCGCCCTCGGGCGTGGTCGCGGTGTCGTCGTTGGCCTCGGGGTCGTTGTTCGGGTTGAACACGTTGATCGTGACCACGGCGCTGTCGGTCAGCCCGTCCGGGTCGGTGATCGTGTAGTTGATCGTGTCGGTGCCGGTGAAGCCGACGGGCGGGGTATAGTCCAGCGTGCCATCGGGATTGACGGTCACGGTGCCGCCCCCGGTCGAGGTCGCCTCGGTCACCGAGATCGGGTCGCCGTCCGGGTCACTGTCGTTGGCCAGCACCGCGATGGTCGCCACGCTGTCCATCGGCACGTCGGCCATGTCGTCGACGGCATCGGGCGCCTCGTTGACATCCGCATCGACGGTCGAGAAATGCAGGTCCGAGATCAGCGCGCCCTGCTCGCCCGTGCCGCCGTTGGCGTACTGGAACTCGATCCGGGCCACCGGGCCGTCGATCGAGATCAGGGTCGAGGAGTTGGCCGCTTCCCAGTCGGTGGTGACGTTGCCGTCCAGCGTGTTGCCGGTCAGGCCCACGTCCGCGCCGGGGGTGAAGGTCACCGGGACCTCGTTGCCGTCGGCGTCGTAGGCGACGATGGTCAGGTAATCTTCCCAGGTCTCGCCCGCGCTTTCGGCCAGGTCACCGCCGGTGCCGGCGTCCACGTCTTCCACGCGGAACGTGACGTTCTGCACCTCGTCGCCGTACAGCGGGTCGGCGGACGAGAAATTGATGACCGTCGCCGAGGTATCGGTGACGGTACCGGCATCGCCGCCCTCTCCGAACACCTTGAGGAAGGAGTTGGGCGAGAACGGCTCGCCATCGGCCACGTAGCCAAATGCATTGAAGGTGAATGCCTGGGCGGAGGCATCCAGCGGGGTGAACCCGACCTCGACCTCGACACCGCCTGCATCGACAGATTGCACGGCGCCCATGTCGGTTCCGTAGCTGCCAAACAAGCCCCAGCTAAAAATAAGATCAGCCATCTCAACGACCCTTTTCCACTTGCACCCGGGACAGACCCGGACCGCGTCATCGGCGGTGGCGGTGCGACGCGCACCACCGATTTTTCGTTCCATTCGGCCATGCCAACGCGGGAACAAGGGTCTGTGACAGCTGCGCATGTCCTGTCGGAAACGCGTGGCAGCTGTGCGCAAGGACGCATCCGGCGAAACGCCAGGCCCTCTCGCACCCTTGCACCCATGCGGATGCATAACGGTTCAGTGGCCGCCCCCGTGGCCAGCAGATTTAACCCCCCAGTTGGGCTGGCACCTTGATACCCCTCGGCCCGCTCCGCCACAAAGCGGAAAATGACAGGAATGGGGCAGACTGACCGCCGAAGTCCCTTGGATTCCGTCACAATCCCCGGCATGGGCAACAATTGTAAAACCGCCATTGTTTCCGGTTTCCTTCGAATTTTGGGTAAATTCGACCGAGGCCAGGGGGGCGATCCAACCGAACCGGCCGGAATCCGCCGCTCTGCCCCGCGGGCTGTTCGCGGGCCTGAAACAATGGCGTCGGCCCGGAATGTGGCACGAATTGGGCGCCTCTCCGGGCGGCAGTCGCGGGCCGGATTATCCCGCCACGAGAAACAAACATGCCGATTGCACGTATTGAGGCCAGTCGCGGAAACAGCCACCGCAACGAAACGCGAATCATTTTAGAAAAAATGTTGGTTAACGCGCCGCGCGGCCGGACACACGGTGCAGGCCGCCATCCGGTGCCAGGCAGATCACCGGCGCCGAAAGGCCCGGCGCCAGCCGGCCGAGGTCGTCGCGACCGATCAGCGCAGCCGGACGGCGGGTGGCCATGGCCAGCACCTCGGGCAGCGGCCAGCCGACATCGCCGGTCATCACCGCGATGGCGCGGGCAAGGTCGAGGTCGGCCCCCGCCAGCGTGCCATCGGCCAGCGTCAGCCGACCGCCCTGCCGCCGGATCTCGCGCCCGTCGAGCGTGAAGTCCGCCAGATCCGTCCCCGCCACGGCCATGGCGTCGCTGACCAGGAACGCCCCCTGCCCGCCCCGCGCCCTCAGCGCGATGCGCAGGGTGACCGGGTCGACGTGGTGCCCGTCGGCGATGATCCCCATGGCGACATCCCCGTCCAGCGCAGCGCCGACGAGACCGGGCGCCCGGTGGCCAAGGCCCGACATGGCGTTGAACAGATGCGTGACGCAGCGCGCCCCGGCGGCGAAGGCCGCCGTCGCACCGGCTTGGTCGCAGTCGCTGTGGCCCAGCGAGACCAGCACGCCCGCCCCCGCCAGCGCGGCGATCTGCACCGGGGTCGCGCTTTCCGGCGCGAGGGTGATCTTGAGGCACGGCAGCGCCCTGGCCGCGTCGAGGTAGGTCGCGAGATCCGCGTCCTCCATCGGCCGGATGAGGCGTTCGGAATGCGCCCCCTTGCGGCGCGGATCGAGGTGCGGCCCCTCGAGATGCAGACCCGCGATGCCCGGCACGCCCTGCCGGCACGCCTCGGTCGCGGCGGCGATGGCAGCGCTTGTGGTGGCGCGGTCGGCAGTGATCAACGTCGGCAGGATCGCGGCGCAGCCCAGCGCCATATGCGCCTCGGCCATGCGCCGCAGGGTGGCGACGGAGGGCGCATCGCCCAGCATCACGCCGCCGCCGCCGTTCACCTGCAGATCGACGAAACCGGGCATGAGGATGCCGGAGGTCTCTTCAGCCAGTGCATCGGTTTCCGGGCGGATCGCGGCGATCGTCTCGCCCTCCAGCACCAGCTCGTGGCCGTCCAGCAGGCGCTCGCCGTCAAAGATGCGCGCCCCGCGCAGCACCCGGCTCATGCGCGCCGCGCCAGGCTGAGCGCGCCGTCCAGCGGCCCGCCACCGGGCGGGCTGACGGTCAGCTCCGGCATCTGCGCCTGCCACGAGGTCGCCAGCCCGCCCAGCCAGCAGAGCCTATGCCCCGGCACCCAGCCCAACGCACCCAGACCGCGCCGCAGGTAATCGGCGCCCTGGTCGAGGATCGCCCGTGCCGTCGGGTCCTCGGCCGTCTCGAAAACCAGCCCGGCATGTTGCGCCAGTTCGGAGGACCGCGCCGACATGGCCAAGGCGACCACGGCGTTCGCATCGCCGCACCGGGCCATCACGGCGCGGTAGAGCGCCCCCTCGGGCTCCAGCCCGTCCACCGCGCGCAGGCTCGCGGCCAGCGCCGCGCGGCCCAGCCAGGCGCCCGAGGCCTCGTCGCCCAGCACCACGCCCCAGCCGCCGATGTAACGCACCGCGCCACCCTGCTGCGCCGCCAGGAACGACCCGGTGCCGGTCGAGATCACGGCCCCATCGCCCGCGCCCAGCGCGCCGATCACGGTAGAAAGCCGGTCGTCCGAAACGCCCATCCGCCAGCCGGGAAAGCCGTCGCGGACCTGGGCCATGTGGGCGTCGGACAACACCCCGGCCAGCGCGAAATGCCAGGGCAGCGCCCCCAGCGCCGCGCCCGAAACGCCCGCCTGTGCCGCCGCCTCGCGGATCGCCGCGCGGATGTTGGCCAGCGCCCCCGGCAGGTCGGCCGAGACATTGGCCGGCCCGCCCGTCGCCTCGTACCTGTGGCCGGCGATCACCAGCGCCACGCGGCAGCCGGTGCCGCCGCCATCGACGGCGGCATGGTCAGGGATCGGAGCGTTGGTCATAGGCGCACCAAGGCCCAAGCGCGGCCAAAGCGCAAGGGCTCAGGCGCGCGCCAGCCCGTCCGACAGGTCCGACAGGATCGGGCAATCGGGCCGGTCGTCGCCGTGGCAGGCGTGGACGAGATGCGCCAGCGTGTCCCGCATCTGCCTCAGCTCCGCCAACCGTACGTCGATCCGGGCCAGGTGATCCTCGGCCAGTTGCTTGACGTCGGCGCTGGCGCGATCCCGGTCGGCATAAAACGCCATCAGCTCGCGGCAATCCTCGATCGAGAACCCCAGTCCCCGCGCCCGGCCGATGAAGGCCAGCCGGTGCAGGTCGCTGTCGTCGCAGGCACGGTAGCCGTTGGACGACCGCTTGGGCTGGATCAGCCCGATGTCCTCGTAATATCGGATGGTCTTGGCGGGCAGCCCGCTGGCTTTTGCGACGTCCGAGATGTTCATGCGGTTGCTTCCGTGTAGCTGGCCGCGCCCGCCCGGTCGGCAAGGACCGGGCACACGAAGCGCAGGCGCAGCGCGTTGGTCAGCACAAAGACCGAGGACAGCGCCATGGCCCCGGCCCCCAGCATCGGCGAGAGCATCCAGCCGAACGCCGGGTAGAAGACGCCCGCCGCGACCGGGATCAGCAGCACGTTGTAGCCGAAGGCCCAGCCAAGGTTCTGGCGGATGTTGCGCAGCGTCGCGCGCGACAGGGCCACGGCGTTCACGACACCCTGGATGGCGCCGGACATGAGCACAACGTCGGCGGTTTCCACGGCCACGTCAGTGCCGGTGCCGATGGCGAGGCCAACGTCGGCGGCGGCCAGGGCGGGGGCGTCGTTGATCCCGTCGCCGACGAAGGCGACCCGGCCCTGCGCCTGCAGGCCCTTGACGGCGTCGACCTTGCCCTCGGGCAGGACCTCGGCCACCACTTCGTCGATGCCAAGCTGGCCTGCGATGGCACTCGCCGTCGCCCGGGTGTCGCCGGTGATCATCGCCACGCGCAGGCCCTGGGCCTTGAGCGCGGCAATGGCCTCCTTCGCGCCCGGCTTGACCGGGTCCGATACGCCCAGCACGCCCGCCAAAGCGCCATCGATGGCGACATAGAGCGGCGTGTGACCGGCGCCGACGAAAGCGGGCTCGGTCGCCGCGATGCCTTCGCGCACCATGTAGCGCAGCGCGCCGATGCGCACCTCGCGCCCGTCCACGCGGGCCGCGATGCCGTAGCCGGTGACCGAGGTGAAGCCTTCCACCACGCTGTCGCCCCCTTGCGGGGCCGCCGCCACCACGGCCCGCGCGACCGGATGCTCGGAAGCACTCTCGGCCGCCGCCGCGATGCGCAGCAGGGCGTCACGGGTCCAATCGCCGTGCAGCTCCACGTCGGTCAGTTCCGGCTTGCCCTGGGTCAGCGTGCCGGTCTTGTCGAAAGCGACGACCTCGACCCCCTCAAGTGCCTGCAGCGCGTCGCCTTTGCGGAACAGCACGCCCATCTCGGCCGCCCGCCCCGTGCCGACCATGATCGAGGTCGGCGTGGCAAGGCCCATGGCACAGGGGCAGGCGATGATCAGCACCGAAACCCCGGCGACCAGCGCATGGGTCAGCGCGGGTGCGGGGCCGAAGACCAGCCAGACAAGGACCGTCAGCAGCGCCAGCCCCATGACGGCGGGCACGAACCACAGGGTGATCCGGTCGACGAGGCCCTGGATCGGCAGCTTGGCGGCCTGGGCATCCTCGACCATGTGGATGATGCGCGACAGCGTGGTGCCCGCGCCGACGGCCGTGGCCCGCACGGTCAGCGCACCCGCACCGTTCACCGTGCCGCCGGTGATGGCATCGCCCCGCCCCTTGCCGACCGGGATCGGTTCGCCCGTCAGCATGGATTCGTCGACGAAGCTTTGGCCGTCCAGCACCTCGGCATCGACCGGGACGCGGGTGCCGGGGCGGATCAGCAGGGTGTCACCCGTGGCCACGGTGTCGACCGGAACCTCGACCTGCGCGCCATCGCGCAGGACAATCGCCGTGTCGGGGCGCAGACCGACGAGACGGCGGATCGCCTCGCCCGTGCGGCCCTTGGCGCGGGCCTCGAGCGTGCGACCCAGCAGGATCAGCACGACGATCACCGCCGCCGCCTCGAAATAGACCGCGCGGGCGGTGTCGGGCAGCAGGCCGGGGGCAAAGGTCGCCACCGAGGAATAGCCGAAGGCCGCCAGCGTGCCGACGGCCACCAGCGCATTCATGTCGGGCGCGCCGCGCAAGAGCGCCGGAATGCCCTTTGCATAGAACAGCCGGCCCGGCCCGGCCAACACGATGGCGGTCAGGAGAAATTGCAGCACCCACGAGGTCTGCTGGCCGATGGTCGCCATGACCCAATGGTGGAACGGCGGATAGAGATGCCCGCCCATCTCGACCACGAAGACAGGCAGCGTCAGAGCGGCGGCCAGCCACATCTTGCGCGACAGCGCCTCCGCTTCGGCCGCCTTGCGGTCGGTGGTGGGCGCGTTGACCTCGGCATCGCGGGGCTTGGCCGGGTAGCCGATGGCCTGCGTCGCGGCCAAGAGGTCGGCCAGCGCCACCTGTCCGTCGAAATAGCGCACCCGCGCGGTTTCCGAGGCGAGGTTCACCGTCGCCTCCAGCACCCCCGGTACCGCGGCCAGCGCCTTGTCGACCCGGCCGACGCACGAGGCGCAGGACATGCCCTCGACCTCCAGCTCGACCTCGGCGATGCGGGCGGGGTAGCCTGCGGTCTCAAGCGCGGCGATCACGGCGCCTGCGTTTGCCGGGCCGTCAAACCGGACCTTTCCGCTCTCGCCAGCCAAGTTGACCGAGGCGTCGGTTACGCCCTCGATCCGGTCCAATGCGCGTTCGGCACGGCCCGCACAGGCGGCGCAGGACATGCCATCGATGTGGAAACTCAAGGTGGACGGGGCTGCGGCAGACATGGGGAATCCTCTCAGAATCGGTTCTCCCGATACCAGATAAGGTTTCCACTTACTGGAAGGTCAAGGGCCGTTTGCGATCTTTCCCGCTCAGGCAGGCTGGCCGGTGTAGCCCTCTTCCGCAAGCGCGGCGATCAGCGCGCCCGTGTCGGCCCCGTCATGAGTCACCACGGCCCGGCCGGGATCAAGCGTCACCGCGGCTGATCGCACGCCCGCGACGCCGGTCAGCGCCGAGGTCGCATGTTTCACGCAGTTCCCGCAGGTCATGCCGGTCACGGTGAGGGTCAGGGTTTCAAGCGCCATCTTTCGCTCCTACATTCTGTCGCCAAGGATGTGGCGCCGCGTCGCGCGCGGCGCAAGAGGTCACACGCCCAGCGACGCCTCGGGGACCACGTCGAGGCCCCGCGCCTCGGACCGGTGATGCACCCAGTTCAGCGTGTCGCGCAGGCGCACGACGCTGCCGACGATGATGACCGCCGGGCCCTTGATCTGCTGATCGGCCACGGCGCCCTCGATATCCGCCAGCGTGCCGGTCGCGACCTTCTGCGTCGGCAGGGTGCCGTTCTCGATCACCGCGACGGGCATGTCGGCGGGCACGCCCCGGGTCAGGAAGCCGTCGATCAGCGCCGGCAGGTTGCCCAGCCCCATGTAGATCGCCGCCGTCTGGCCCTTGCGGATCAGCACTTGCCAGTCGAGCTCGAGCATCCCGTCCTTGCCATGGCCGGTGACAAAGACCGCCGATTGCGCGTGGTCGCGATGGGTCAGCGGGATGCCCGCATAGGCGCCGCAGCCGGCGGCCGCCGTGATCCCCGGTACCACCTGAAAGCCGATCCCGGCCTCGGCCAGCCGCGCGATCTCTTCGCCGCCACGGCCAAAGATGAAGGGATCGCCCCCCTTGAGGCGCAGCACCCGGTTGCCCTCCTGCGCCAGCCGCACGAGCATCTCGGAAATGCCCTCCTGCGGGACGGCATGGTCCGCGCGGCGCTTGCCAACATAGACCCGTTTCGCGTCGGGGCTGACGAGGTCCATGATCGCCGGGCTCACCAGCGCATCATAGAGCACCACGTCGGCGCGCTGCATCAGGCGCAGCGCCTTGAAGGTCAGAAGGTCCGGATCGCCCGGCCCCGCGCCGACCAGGTAGACCTCGCCCTGCGCCGGGGTGCCCTCTCCGGCGCCCAGTTCCATGGCGATCTGCTGCTCGGCCCGCATCTCGTCGCCCGCCAGGAAGAAATCGCCCGCCGGCCCCTCGATCAGCCCCTCGTAGAAACGGCGACGGCGCTTGCCGTCGGGGATCGCGGCGGCGATCTGGTCCTTGAACCGTCCCATGAAGGCGCCCAGCGCGCCGAAACCGCGCGGCAGCGTCGCCTCGATCCGGGCGCGCAGGATGCGGGCGATGGGCGGGGCCGCGCCGCCGGTGGTGATCGCCACGGTGATCGGCGCGCGGTCGACGATCGACGGGACGACAAAATCGCCCGCCTCGGTGATGTCGGCGATGTTGCTGAGGACCCCCGCGACCTTGGCCGAGGCGCGCAGCGCCGCGTCCCGCTCCGGATCGCGCGAGGCGCCATAGGCCAGCACGCAGCCGACCAGGTCGCCCGGCTCGGCCGCCCGCGCAACCCGCGTCACCGCCCCACGCAGCGCCTGCACCTCGGGGCCCGGGTCCGAGTCGCAGATGACCACCTCGCCCCCCGCCTCGAGCACGCGCGCCGCGCGGCGCGCCGCGACGGCCGTGCCGCCATCGATGAGCACTTTTCTGCCCTTGAGATCGAGGAAAATCGGCAGGTAATCCATGGTCTTCTCCTTTGCCCGGCAACAATCGCAGGCAACCCCGGCGCTTGTCCACCGATTGCGCCAAAGTGGCAAGAGATCGCCTTTGCCCCGGCGCGCGAAGCGGCCTATCCTGTGACCATGCTCAGTGAACCTCACCCCTTTGCCCAATTCGTCGCCATCCTCGGGCGCGGCAAGACCAAGCAGCGCCACCTGACCCGGGCCGAGGCCCGCGAGTCGATGGCGATGATCCTGCGCGGCGAAGCCCTGCCCGAACAGATCGGCGCCTATCTCATGCTGCTCCGCCTCAAGGAGGAGAGCCCCGAAGAGATCGCCGGTTTCGTCGACGGCACGCGGGACACGTTCCGCAAGCCGCCCGATGCGCCGCTGGTCGATCTGGACTGGTCGTCCTATGCCGGCAAGCGCACGCAGCTGCCGTGGTTCCTGCTGTCGGTGCTGGCGCTGGTCGGTGCGGGCCACCGGGTCTGCCTGCACGGGACCGAAGGCCACACCGCCGGGCGGCTTTACACCCGCGACGTGCTGACCGCGCTGGGGCTGCCGGTCTCGACTTCGCTTGGTGAGGCCGGGGCACAGATCAAGGCACAGGGCTTCTCTTACCTGCCGCTCGAGGCGATGAGCCCCAAGCTGCGCGAACTGATCGAGCTGCGGCCCATCCTTGGCCTGCGGTCCCCGGTGCATTCGTTCTCGCGCCTTTTGAACCCGTTCGACGCGCCGGCGGTGATGCAGGGGATCTTCCACCGCGGCTTCATGGACATCCACGCGGGCGCGGCGCAGGCGCTGGCGATCCATCGTTGCGCCGTGTTCCGCGGCGAAGGCGGCGAGATCGAGCGTCGGCCCAACAAGCCGGTCGAGGTCTGGACCACGGAAGGCACCGCCGATGCCCGGGTCGAGACCTGGCCCGCCCTGCTGCCGAACGGCCATGCCCCGGCGGAGGAAGAGATGGACCCGGCCCTGTTGCTCGGCGTCTGGCGCGGCGAGATCACCCATGCCTACGGCGAGGCGGCGGCCATCGGCACGCTGGCCATGGCGCTGCGCTGCATGGGTCTGACGCGGTCGATCGTCGACGCCGAGGCGCAGGCGCGCGGGCTCTGGCAGGCGCGCGACCGGGCGCGGTTGGTGGCGGCCTGAGGGGTTAGAAAGTCCCACAGATCGCGCAGTGCGCAACCTCAACGACGCGCGCTGAGCTGAGAGCGCGCGATTCTGCGGCATGGCCTCGCAATGCGGAGCCGTGCAAGGGCCAGTCCGCGGGGTGGCGCTGAAACGCTTGAACGGGGCACTTTATCCCCGCCAAGTCCGAACGACCTCTCCCGGTGGGCGAGACGGTTGCCAAGCGCCAGCCCGGTGGGGCGGACTGGCGCTCGCGCGGCGGCCTTCGGCCTTGATTCCGCACGGGGTGCATCGTCACCAAGGCAGGACATCAGACCTTGGCCGGCCCACGCCCGTAGTACAGCGCCTGCACATGCTCGGCCTGGGCAAAGAACAGCCAGCGCGCGGCCAGCAGCCCGGCCACATGGCTCGGCACCGCGACCAGTGCCAACGCATGCCCGGCCGGGAAGGCCAGCAGCAGCACCGCCGGCAGCGCGCACATCAGCCCCAGCGCAATCCAGCGCAGTTTCAGCGCATGTTTGCGCGCCACCCGGAACCCCATCTCGCGCAGCAGGTAATTCTCGCCCGCATGCGGCGGCTCGAGCAGGCGGACGCGGCCGATGGGGCCGAGGCCGGTGGCCGTCTCCATCGTGCTGCCCGCTTCGGCAAAACGCGTGTCGCCCTTGATCCAGGCGGCGATCTGAACGGCGCCGAGCACAAGCATCAGCACACCCGCAAGCCGGACCTGCCCCGCCAGCAGCGCCCCGCCGGCCAGCGCGTTCGACAGGAACAGCGCCGGGGTCAGCCGCATGTTCCAACGCGGCACCGCCCGCAGCTGGGTGTAGATCATCGCCGTGCAAAGCACCGTGCCGAGGCTCAGCACCGCGCCCAGCCAGCCGACCGGGCCCAGCCAGAGCGCCTGCCCCGGCGCCTCGAGCAGCATCCGGCCCAGCGCCACGGGCGCCACGATCAGCAGGGCCGCGACCGACAAGACTCCTTCGCGCGATAGCCAGGAGGTGCGCCATTGCGAGAAGGCCTTCACCGCGTTCTTCGGGTTGGCGAGGTGGAAGACCGAGGCCAGAAGCCCCCCCACCGCCAGCGCATAGCCGATGAAGAAGAAGGCAAAGGCCACCCAGCCGGAGACATCCGGCATCCCGAGCCCGAGAAAGGCCAAGAGCCCGAAGCCGAGCCCGGAAAAGGCGGTGAAGAAGATGACGGAAGGCGCCGGATGCATGTCAAAGCGCCCCCAGCGCGCGGTCGATCCAGGCCAGCAGGCCCTTCGGCTCTTCGGCCACGGGCTCAAGCTGCGCTTCGACGCTGCCCTTGAGGCGGGGCGGCAGGTACTTGTTCACGGGGCGTGTGCCCTGTTCGGGCATCAGGTCCATGCCGCCCCGCGCGGCCACCAGCCGCGAGACGTTGCTCTCGGGGTCCGCGAAATCACCGAAATGCCGCGCGCCGGCCGGGCAGGTGCGCACGCAGGCGGGGACGCGGTCTACTTCGGGGATGTTGTCGTTGTAGATCCGGTCGATGCAGAGCGTGCATTTCTTCATCACGCCGGCCGCCAGGTCCAGCTCGCGCGCGCCATAGGGGCAGGCCCAGGCGCAGAGGCCGCAGCCCATGCAATCGCCCTCGTCCACCAGCACGATCCCGTCCTCGGTGCGCTTGTAGCTGGCACCGGTGGGGCAGACGGTGACGCAGGGCGCGTCCTCGCAATGCAGGCAGGATTTCGGGAAATGGGTGACCTGGGCGCATCCGCTCTCGGGCTGCACCTCGAAGCTGTGCACGCGGTTGAGGAAGGTGCCCGACGGGTCCGCGCCGTAGGGGTCCTGGTCGGACAGCGGCGCGCCATGGCCGGAAGTGTTCCATTCCTTGCAATTGACCACGCAGGCGTGGCAACCGACGCAGGTATCCAGGTCGATGACGAGGCCCAGCTTGGCCTCGGTGCGGTCGGGAAGGCCGGTCATGCCCGGCCCCCGCGGCTCAGTGCACCCAGGCGAGCGGCCCGATGGCAAAGAACAGCCGCACCTTGCCGTTCACCGGCGCGGAATAGACCATGGGCCGCCCCGCCAGCCGGGCGGCGATGTTGGTCAGGTGCCAGGCTTCCTCGATCGGGACGGCAAGCATCCTTTCGGTCAGCGGCTGAAAGCCATGCGCCCGGCCATAGGCGCGCGCCGTATCGGCCGCCTGGCGCGTTTCGATGGTGATATGCGTCTCGGGCAGCGCCCAGCCCCACATCCAGCTGCCCGACCCCTCGATCCAGGAGCCGATGATGTCGAAGCCCGCCCGGCAGCGCGCCCCGTCGGCATGGGTAAAGGTAAACAGCCCCGCCTCCACGTCCATGTCCCAGCGCCCGCCGGGGTCCGAGATGCGGAAGGCGTCGTAAAGCGCCACGCTGCTGTCGGTCACCTCGGTGCAGGCGTCGCGCAACAGCGCGGTGAAATCGGCGGGTTGCGGGGCCAGCACCGGTTCTGTCCCGTCCGGCGCGAGGTAGATCGCATTCGCCCCGTGATTGCACATGGTCCTGCCCTCCGTCTGTTCGTTGGACGTCAGTCATGCCACGAATTGGTGAATCCTTTATGGCCGCGCCAAGGATTTTCCGGGTCATGTGAAATCGTCTCCGTAGGTCAGCCGGTCCGGGCCCTGCCCGACCGGGCTTTTCTGCGCGGGCAGGCGCGGCTCGGACGGGCCGCGGGTCGTGGCGCGCTCGATCCGCACGCGCAGGTCGAACCAGGCGGCCTGGCCGGTGATCGGGTCGGAATTCGCCCAGCGCAGCCCGTCGCCCTTGGGCGGCAGAAGCTCAGCGATGAGGTGGTTCAGAAGAAAGCCGTCGGTGGCCTCGGGCGCGTTCTCGGACAATGCCCAGGCGCCGCGCTTCTTGCCGATGGCGTTCCAGGTCCAGAGCGTCTGGCCGTTGACCGCATCCATCCGCGCGACCGGCACCTTGATGCGGCCGTGATGGGACGTGAGATACGCCCAGTCGCCTTCGGCAAACCCCTGCGCCTCCCAGATGTCGCCGGGCACGAAGAGCTTGTTGACGTTGGTGATCTGCCGCAGCCAAGCGTTCTGGCTGCCCCAGGAATGATACATGTGCATCGGACGCTGGGTGATCGCGTGCAGGGGGAAATCGGCAAGGTCGACCGTCTCCCCTTCGAAGGGCGGGTACCAACTGGGCAGCGGGGTAAAGCAGCGCTTGATCCGGTCGCGTAAGTGGTCGGGCGGCTGGCGGTCGCCATGCCCTTCGGCGGCGCGCTGGAACCTGGCCAGCGGCTCGAGCCAGAGGTTGAAGACGTAGGGCTGCGGCGCGTCGAAGATCCCGCGCTCCACCGCCCAGCCTTGATACGCGGCGTTCCAGGGTTTGAAGAACTGCGCCTCTTCGGGGATATGGCTGATCCAGAAGCCGCCGTTGTCGATGTAGCGCTGCAATTGCTCAGGATTCGGCGCGCCGCGCCCTGCCCCGGTGCCATCGCCACGCCAGCCGGCCAGCGGGCCGACACCGGGGCGGCGCTGGTGGTTGACGATATAGTCCGCGTAATCCTCGTAGACCGCGTCGCCCTTGGCATCGACAAAGCCCGGCAGGCCCAGCCGCACCCCCAGTTCGATCAGCGCGGACTGGAAGCCCTTCACGTCGCGGTCCGGCTCGACCACCGGCCAGCGGATCGCATCGGCGGCGGCATCCGCCTCGCAGATCGGGCGGTCGAGCAAGCTGATGCAATCGTGCCGCTCGAGATAGGTCGTGTCGGGCAGGATCAGGTCGGCATAGGCCACCATCTCGGAACTATACGCGTCCGAGTAGATGATGCGCGGAATGACATACTCCCCGCTTTCGTCGGTGTCGGTCAGCATGTCGATGACCTGTGCCGTGTTCATCGACGAGTTCCACGCCATGTTCGCCATGTAAAGAAACAGCGTGTCGATCCGGTACGGATCGCCCGCATGGGCATTGGCGATGACCATATGCATAAGGCCATGGGCCGAGAGCGGGTTTTCCCAGCTGAACGCCTTGTCGATCCGCTTGGGCTGGCCTTGCGGGTCGAGCAACAGGTGCTCGGGCCCCAGCGGATAGCCCAGGTGCGGCCCGTCCAGCGGCTGGCCGGGCGTGGCCCCGGCATGGGGCCGCGGATGCGCCTCGGGCGGCTTGGGATAGGGCGGCTTGAAACGGAAGCCGCCGGGGGTTTCGACGCTGCCCAGCACGATCTGCAGCACATGCAGCGCGCGGGCGGTCTGGAAGCCGTTGGAATGGGCGCTGATCCCGCGCATGGCGTGAAAGCTGACGGGACGGCCGATCATGGTCTGGTGCCGCTCGCCCTTCCAGTCGGTCCAGGGGCGGTTCAGCACGATCTCTTCGTCGAAAGCGACCCGCGCCAATTCCGCCGCGATCGACCGGATGCGCGCGGCGGGGATGCCGCAGCGCCCGGCCACCGCCTCGGGCGCGTATTGCGCGTCCATGTAGGTTTCGGCGAGCAGCTGGAACACCGGGCGATAGCTCACGCCCGCCTGCCGCAGGGTCTGGGTCAGCGCGGGTTTGACGCCCGGCGCGTCGTAGGGCGCGGGCTTGCCGGTGGCGCGGTCGATGACCAGCGGCTTGCCGTCGTCGCCCCGCAGGAACAGGCCCCGCCCCGCGCCGTCGCCGTCATGCACGAGGAACCCGGCGTTGGTGTAGCGGCAGAGGTAGTCGAGATCGACCTTCCCGGCGCACAGAAGCTCGTGGATCAGCGACAGGATGAACAGCCCGTCGGTGCCCGGCGTGATCCCGACCCAATCGTCGGCGATGGCGTTGTAGCCGGTGCGCACGGGGTTCACTCCGATCACCCGCCCGCCCCGCGCCTTCAGCTGGCCAAGGCCGATCTTGATCGGGTTGCTGTCATGGTCCTCGGCCACGCCGAAGATCATGCAAAGCTTCGTGCGCTCCCAATCCGGCTGGCCGAATTCCCAGAAGGCGCCGCCCATGGTGTAGATGCCCGCCGCCGCCATGTTCACGGAACAAAAGCCCCCGTGCGCCGCGTAATTGGGCGTGCCGAAGGCCTGCGCCCACCAGCCGGTGAACGACTGGCTCTGGTCACGGCCGGTGAAGAAGGCCAGCTTTTCCGGCGCCGTCTCGCGCAGCGGGGCCAGCCAGCCGGCGGCGATGGAAAGCGCCTCGTCCCAGCCGATCTCCTCGAACTGCCCAGACCCGCGCGGGCCGACGCGCTTGAGCGGTGCCCGCAGGCGCGCGGGCGAATAGTGCTGCATGATCCCGGCCGAGCCCTTGGCGCAGAGCACGCCGCGATTGACCGGGTGGTCGCGATTGCCCTCGATATAGCGCACCTTGCCGCCGTCCAGATGCACGTTGATGCCGCAGCGGCAGGCGCACATGTAGCAGGTGGTCTGGCGAATCTCGTCCGACACCTTGGGCGAAGGCCGGGCCGCCGCGCGCTGGTCACTCATCTGTCATCCGGGGGAAAACCCTCTTGGCTCAACCGCTTGCGGCGCATCGTTCATGGGCGTCATGGGGCGATCAAAGCATATCCAGTTTATAGTGCCAATCTTATTGGATGAGTCCAGTTCAGCTTATTGACTTTGCCAATCAGTTCGATTGATCTGCGCGCAGGAGGCGCCATGACCATCAACCTTAAACATCTCGAAGTGCTGCACGCCGTCGTCGTCGCCGGCGGCATCGGCAAGGCCACGCGGCTGACCGGGCTGTCGCAGCCGACGATCTCGCAGCAGATCGCCAAGTTCGAGGAGGAATTGGGCTGCCAGCTTCTCCTCCGCAAGCGGTCCAAGGCGATCGAGCTGACGGCGGCGGGCGAGTTCTGGTTCCGCACCGCCAAGGACGTGCTGGGCCGCATGACCGAGGCCGAGGAGACGCACCGCAACACCTTCGGCACCGACCGGCTGGCGATCCGCGTCGGCACGCCTCCGTCCCTGCGCGGGCATTTCATCGAGGGCGCGGCCCGGATCGCGCTGCAGCAGGGCAAGTTCTCGCGCTTTGAATTCGTCTGGGGGATCGACAGCGAAGAGATCGTCGAGATGATGGAGACGCGCAAGATCAACTGCGCCGTGGTCAGCGCGGCCAGCGTGGAGGATCGCGGCAACACGCTGGCGGTCGAGCGGCTGTTCACCGACCAGATCGTCTGGGTCGTCCCCGCCTCGGTCCCCGAAGAGAGCGTCGCCGCCGTGCTGCGTGGCGACGCCCCCGGCCCCGAGGCGGATGCGCTGAAACGCTACGTGGACGTGACGACCAGCGTGGTGCCCTGGCACGGGATCTCGGACACCTGGTTCCGCGAGCACCTGCCCTTTGCCCTGCCCTATTTTTCCTGCATGACCCACCAGGCGGCGGTAGACATCACCGCCGGCGGGATCGCCACCTGCCATTGCCCGGTCTCGCTGATCCCCAACCTCTCCGACCAGATGCGGTCTCGCATCCGCACCTATGCGCTGAACGAGGTGACGCGCGACGCGGTGTTCTGCATGCCGCGGCACCTGTTGTCGCTGAAGCCGTTTGCGGAGTTCCAGAAGGCGATCTGCGGCTTCATGCGGGACCAGTATGACAACGGGCGGGTGCGGATGGACTTGTTGCCTTTGCCGGTGTGACCTTTGCCGTCAGTGCATGTTGAGAGCTGCGTGGGGGCCGTCTGCCCCGTCGCCATTGTCTCTCGGACCAATGGCGCGACAAGGGCGACCCCCGAAGGTATTTAAGAAACAATGAAGGAGTGGGGTGTTCTCTTGTCCGAAAGACCTAGGCGCGGCTGAGGGCTGTGTAGGCGTCGAGGAGGGAGGTGGTGCCGGTATTGGAGAGGACTTCGGACGGGGTACCATCGGCGCGCAGGGTGCCCTCGGCCAGCAGCAGGATGCGGTCGGCGTTTTCCACCTCGTCCACCAGGTGGGTGGCCCAGAGGATGGCGGTGCCGCTGTCCTTGGCAAGGCGATGCATCGTGGCGACGAGCGCGGCGCGGGAGGTGGCGTCGAGGCCGGCCGAGGGTTCGTCCATGATCAAGAGCTCGGGGCGGTTGATGAGGGCGCGGGCGATCTCGACCCGGCGCTGCTGGCCGCCCGAGAGGGTGCGGACGGGGCGCGAGAGCATGTCGCTCAGGCCGAAATCAGCGGCAAGCTGGTCTATGCGGGCGGCAAGGTCCGACCCGCTGAGACCGAAGAGCCGGCCGTGAAAGCTTAGGTTTGCCTGGACCGACATGTCCAGATCGACCGAGCGGGCCTGGAAGACCACGCCGAGGCGGCGCAGGATCTGCGAGGACGCGGCGCCATGGGACTCGCCGAAGAGCGTGAGAGCACCGCCATCGGGCGCAAAGAGCCCGGCGATCAGCTGGAACAGCGTCGACTTGCCCGCGCCGTTCGGGCCAAGCAGGCCCACGTATTGCCCGGGGCCGATGTCGAAGGAGACGCCGCGCAACGCCTCGGTCGCGCCGTAGGATTTGCGCAGATCACGGGTCGACAGGACGCTCATGGTTCGGCTCCGAAATCGGTGGTGAGGGCGCGGATCGTCCCCGCGTCGCGGTCTGCGCGCGGCTGGTCGATCCGCAGCTTGCGACGGATCGTGGCGGGGCTGCCGCCCAGCACCACGACCTTGTCGGCCAGGCGGGCGGCATCCTCGGGTTCATGCGTGACCAGCACCACCGATGGGCCGCGATCCGCGACGATGCGGGCGACCAGCGCCAGCAGCTCGCGCGCCAAAGGGCGGTCGAGAGAGACGAAGGGTTCGTCCAGCAGCAGTAGGCGCGGCGAGACGGCGAGCGCGCGCGCCAGCGCCACGCGGCGCTGCATGCCGCCCGAAAGGGCGCCGGGCAGGCGATCCTCGGCGCCCGCAAGGCCCATCTCGGCCAGCAGGGCGCGGGCCTCGGCGCGCGTCACCTCGGGGGCGACGGCGCGGATGTTCTCGGTCGCCGAGAGCCAGGGCAGGAGGCGCGGGTCCTGGAAGACGATGCCGGGCACCGGCGCCGCCTCGGGCGGGCGGCCGTCCAGCGCGACCATGCCGTCGTAGTCGCGGTCGAGCCCGGCGATGAGGCGCAAGAGCGTCGACTTGCCGACGCCCGAGGGGCCGAGCACGGCCAGAACCTCGCCCGGGGCCAGCGTCAGCGACAGCGGGCCCAGCACGGGCACGCCGCCGAACGCCTTGACCGCAAGATCGATCTTCAGCCCCTCGTCCGCCACCCCAGCACCTTTCGTTCAAGCCCCCGCATCACGCCGTATTCGAAGGCCATCACCACCGTCATGAAGGCCATCGTATAGGCAAGGATCCCGGTGATGTCGAAGTTCTGGAAATAGATGCCGACGCGAAAGCCCACCCCGCCGTCGCTGCCCAGCACCTCGAAGACCAGCACGATCTTCCAGATCAGCGACAGGCCGGTGCGGGCGGCGGCCAGCGCATAGGGCATGAGCTGCGGCAGCACGAACAGGCGCAGCCGGCGGACCATCGGCACGCGGTAGGCGCGGGCCAGTTCCGCGACGCCGTTGTCCAGCGCGCGGACCCCTTCGCGCATGGTGGTTGCGACCAGCGGGGTCTTGTTGATCACCACCGCGAGAACCAGCGCCATCTCGCTGAGACCCAGCCAGATGTAGCAGGCGATGGCGACCACGATGGCCGGCACGTTCAGCCCGATGACGACCCATGGCCCGAACAGGCGATCCGCCCCGCGAAACCGACCCAGCGCGCCGCCGATCAGCGAGCCCAGCACCATGGCGAGGACGAACGCCAACGCCGCCCGGCCCAGCGTCTGGCCAAGGTCGTCCCAGAAGACGCTGCGCCCCGCCAGGTCCCATAGCCGCCCGGCGACGCGGGCGGGCGACGGGAACAGGCGGTGATCTGCGGCCAGGGCAGCCAATTGCCAAAGACACAGCAGGAGCGGCAAGGACAGCCACTCCTGCAGGCCCGGTCCGGGCTTGGGCCGGGCGCTCATGCGCGCCACCGGGGTCTTGCGGTCATGAAGGCCTCAGTAGCTGAAGCCCGACCAGAAGGTGCCCTGGTCCATCGTGTCCGAGGCGCCGACAAGGTCCTCGCCGCCGTACTCGGCCATCAGCGCAAAGGCCTTGGCGGCCGCGTCGACGGTGGACTGGTCGTAGCTGGTCACGATGCCCGCGCGGCAATCGTCACGCAGCGTTTCGAAAAGTGTCTGGCTGTCCTTGGCGCCCATGATCTCGCGCATCGCGTCCCAGGCGGCGTCATCCGACTTGAGGATCTGCTTGGCCTCGAAGGAGGCCCGGAGGAAGGCGGTCAGCGCCTCGGGCTTGGCCTCGGCGGTTTCCTCGCGGAAGACCCAGGACAGCAGCGGCGGCTTGGGGTCGATCCCCATCTCGTCCATCATGTGCGCGACCGAGACCAGCTCGGTGTTGCCGGCCGCCTTGGCGCGGGCGTTGAAGTGCCAGAAGTTCAGCGCGGCGTCGATGTCGCCATTGCCGAGCAGCTCGTTGATCAGCGGCGGGGCGCCGAACTTGGCGGTGACCACCTCGGCCAGCTTCTCGCCCCCCGTCAGCTTGCCGTAATAGGCCTGCAACGCGATCCAGGACTTGTCGAGCGGCCCTCCGGCGATGCCGATGGTCTTGCCCTTCAGATCCTCGACCGAGGCGATGTCCGAGTCCGCAGGCACCATCACCCCGCCCACGGCCAGCGAATGCGGCACGGTCTGCATCGCCTCGCCGTTCGCGCGCAGGCTGGCGACCCAGACGAAATCCGACAGAATCACGTCGGTGTCCCCGGACATGAGCGAGACATGGCCGGCCTGCTTGCCCACCACATCGCGCAGCACCAGCTCGAACCCGTGCTTGGCGTCGAGGCCGTTCTGCTGGATCACCTCCATCTCCCAGCGGGCGGTGCCGGTCAGCATCACGCCCACGGTTAACTGGGGCAGGTCGCTGGCCGGCGCCAGCGTGCCCAGGGGCGCCACGGCGCCCGCCAGCATCAGCGCGGCGAATCTGCGTCGCTTGATCATGATCTTTCCTCCCTGGTCGGCGCATCCTTCAGCGCCGGTCTTGCATTCAAGCACGTGCATCGCGCCCGAATTCCTCCTAACCTGCAGCGTGACGTGTCGGCCGGTCGGCTGCACCCCGCCAATTGGTCGTATTGGCCAAAGCCAAGCGCCCCGGCACGTCTGTGCAAAGCGGAGGAAAATCATGCAGTCAACGACGATACAGGGCAGCGCCGGGAATGGCTACCTGCTGGGCCTGTGGGCCGTCACGGAACGGGAGCTGCTCAAGTTCCTGCGCCAGCGCGAGCGGCTGATCTCGGCCATCGTGCGACCGTCGCTGTGGCTGTTCATCTTTGCCGCGGGGTTTCGCAACGTGCTGGGCGTGTCGATCATCCCGCCCTACGAGACCTACACGACCTACCAGGAATACATCCTGCCGGGACTCATCGGAATCGTGATCCTGTTCCAGTGCATGCAATCGGCCCTGTCGATGGTCTATGACAAGGAGGCCGGAGTAATGCGCGTCATGCTGGTCAGCCCCCTGCCCCGCAGCTTCCTGCTGTTCGCCAAGATCCTTGGCGCGACAGTGCTGGCCATCGCGCAGATCTATGCCTTCCTTGCGTTGGCGGCCGCCTTCGGCATCTTCTTTCCGGGCTGGGGGACGCTGACGATCCTGCCGGCCATCGTGCTGGGCGGGCTGATGATGGGGGCCATCGGCCTCTTGATCACCGTCTACACGCGGCAGATCGAGAACTTTGCCGGCATGATGAACTTCGTCATCTTCCCGATGTTCTTCCTCAGCTCGGCGCTTTACCCGCTGTGGAAGTTCCGCGACGCGGGCGCGGATGCGATGTTCTGGGTGGCGCAGGTGAACCCCTTCACCCACATGGTCGAGCTGGTGCGCCATGCCGCTTACGGCAAGGTGCCGTGGATCTCGCTGGCAGTGGTTCTGGCGGTGTCGGTGCTGGCCTTCGCGCTGGCGGCGCGGGGATACGATCCGAACCGGGGCGCCATCCGGCGGGTCAAGCGCGGATAGGAAACGGGCGCCCCAAGGGGCGCCCGGTTTCGGCTTAGTGATGGGGGTCGTCCGCGCCGTTCGGCTTGGGCCGGGACATGGCCTGCCGGGTGCTTTGCCCGGCGGCGATGCCGGCAGTCAGCGCCTCGGCGATCCCGACGACCATGGCCGCGTTGCCGGCGGGATAGGTCGGATGGGTCATCGCGGCGGGCGGGACGGCGTGCAGGGGCACACGGGTGCGCTTGACGGCGACGGCCGCACAGATCAGCCCCAACCCGACATAGGCGGCACCCAGCACCAGCGCCGCCGTCAGCACGTCGGATGCGGCAACGATCGCGACCCAGGCCGCGATGCTGAAGAACCCGATGCCGATCACCAGGAACAGCAGCGACACAAAGCCGAAGGCCGTCCGCTTGGCGGCATCACGGGCGGCATGTGTGACCGTCGCGAACATGTCAGCGGCGGGAGCTCATCAGCAGGCCGACGACGAAACCGATGCCGGCCGCGATGCCCACGGCCGCGCCGGGATTCTCGCGCACGCTCGTCTCGGCCCGGTGGGCGGCGGCGGTCAGCTGGTCCTGCGCGTAGCGGACATTGTCTTCGCCCTTGGCGCGCAGCTCGGCGGCGGTGGCCTTGACGTTTTCCTTGGCCGCCGTGCCCTGGGCGCGGCCCAGTTCGGCCAGCGACGAGGTCAGCTTTGAGATGTCCTCGCGGATCGTGGCGAGCTGCTTTTCGATGCTGTCCTGTTCCATCTCGGCTTTTTCCTTTTCGAGTTCGGGCTTGCCGTTGGACGCCTTCGCCTTGACGCTTGCGGGAGCTTGAGCGGTGGCCATGTCAGCCTCCTGTCATATACGTTGCGATCTCTGTCGAAACGCGCCACGCGGCTCGGGAGTTCCAAAATTAATTACCGGAAAATTCCGGAACCGCCATCGCCCCTTCCGTGTTTCTCCAACATGACAGCGCCACGACGGCGCCGCAACATGAAAGGAACATATCATGCTTGGCTGGGCACTTACCTTCCTCGTGGTCGCTCTCATCGCGGCCGTCTTCGGATTTGGCGGAATCGCCAGCGCATCCGCCGGGATCGCGCAGATCCTGTTCTTCATCTTCCTGATCCTCTTCGTGATCACCATCATCGCCCGCGCGGTCCGCAAGGTCTGACGGGGGATGGCGCCGGGGCGGGTCCACTCCCCGACCCCGGGCAGCCGAACAGGCACCACGAACGAAAAACGCCCGCGTCCGAAGACGCGGGCGTTTTCATTTTGACGTCGGAAAATTCAGACGCCCAGCGTCTCGGTGGACGAGAAGAACATCGCCTGGCTGATCGCCGACTGCACCTGTTCCTCGGAATAGGGCTTGGTGATGACGAAAGCCGGCTCGGGCCGGTCGCCGGTCAGCAGCCGCTCTGGGAAGGCGGTGATGAAGATCACCGGGATGTCGCCGAAATCGCGCAGGATGTCGTTGACCGCGTCGATGCCCGACGAATTGTCGGCCAACTGAATGTCCGACAGGATCAGGTCGGGCTTTTCCTGCTTGGCCAGTTGCACTGCCCCGTCGCGGGTCCGGGCGACGCCGGTGATGGCATGGCCCATGTCGGCCACGATGCTTTGCAGGTCGAGCGCGATGATCGCCTCGTCCTCGATGATCAGGACACGTCCGGTCACGCTGCTCTCCATTTCCTTGCGCGCGGCCGACAACAGCTCCTGCGCTTCGCTCGGCGAGGCGTCGATCACCTCGGCCACTTCCTCGAGGGTGAAGCCCTCGATCACGGCCATCAGCAGCACCTCGCGCGAATTCGGCGTCAGCGACGCCATGTGCGACTGGGCCCGGCGGGCGATCTCGCTGTCTTCCTCGGCCACGGGGGTGCCGGCGCTGGTCCAGATCGCATGGAAGGCGCGGAACAGCGCCACCCGGGGCGACGAGGCCCCGTCGAAGATCGACCTGTCGCTCAGCAGCGCCTCGAGCGTGGCGGCGGCAAAGGCGTCACCGGATCTCTGGCTGCCCGTCAGCGCGCGCGCGTACCGGCGCAGGTAGGGAAGTACCGACCCGACCTGCTCTGCGAGACCCAGGGGTTGACCTTGCTCAGACATATTTTTTGCCCTTTCCGTGATTTTCTTTGGAACCCAACGTAGGCTGGTGGCGTTAGGTTCCCGATCAAAGCAAAAAAAGTGCGCGGGGGCAGCCCAGCGAGGAGAGTATGGGAAAGACAAACGCCAAGACCAACCTCGAAAGCCAGATCGAGGAGAACCTGAGAAAGGTCTACCAGCGCACGGTCGAGGAAGACGTGCCGGACCGGTTCAAGGACCTGCTGTCCCGGCTCAAGGCCATGGACGGTGAGCAGCCAAGGCATCAAGAGGACAACAGCTGATGAGCGACGCCAGTTCGGGGTCGGATCGCCCCGTCGCGGATCCCCGCGACGAGATCCTTGACCATTTGCCTTCGCTCCGCGCCTTTGCCATGTCGCTGACCCGGAACTCCGCCCAGGCGGACGACCTCGTTCAGGATTCGATCGAGAAAGCGTGGAAGAACATCGACAAGTTCCAGGTGGGCACCAACATGCGGGCCTGGCTCTTCACGATCCTGCGCAACACCTTCTATTCGCACCGCCGCAAGGCCAAGCGCGAGGTCGCCGACGTGGACGGCATCATGGCCGAAAGCCTGTCGGAAAAGCCCGGCCATGACGGTCGCCTGGCGATGAACGACTTTGAAAAGGCCTTTGCCCAGTTGCCGGACGAACAGCGCGAGGCGCTGATCCTGGTGGGCGCGACCGGCTTTGCCTATGAAGAGGCCGCCGAGATGTGCGGCGTCGCCGTCGGCACGATCAAGAGCCGCATCAACCGCGGCCGCGCCAAGCTGACCGAGCTGATGAACCTTGGCGAAGACGAGACACTCGAGATGACCGACAAGGCCACCATGGCGGTCGTCGCCAACGGCCATGTGCCAAGGAGTTTCTCGGCTTGATGACACGACCCGGGCGGGCGAGCGACGGGCTCGCCTTCAGGGTCGCGGCGATGCTTGCCGTGGCCCTCCTGCCCCTCGGCCTGATCGCCGTGTGGCAGACCGCCGCCCTCATCGACGAAACCCGCGCCGGCAATCGCTCGGACCTGCTGGCCCTCACCTCCGAGGCCGCGGGGGGCGAGGAAAGCCAACTGCGCTTTGCCTTCGGGGCCGCGCGTGCCGTCGCCGCGATGATGCCCGACATGGCCGACTCGCCCGACTGTTCGGACCGGCTGGCCTCGGTCGTCAACAGCTCGGGCGGCGCCTTCACCTACATCTCCTTCGTCGAGCCGGACGGGATCGCCCGCTGCGGCTCGAACCGGCAGGAAACGGACCTGTCCCAGCGGCCTGCCTACCTGGCCATCGCCGAAAGCGCGCGGCCGCATGTCATGATGGTGCCCAACCCCACGGTCAGCGGTGAGCCGGTCGTGGTGCTGGGCGTGCCGGTCTCGGGCCCCTCGGGCCCGGCCGATTACCTCGGCCATGTGCTGCTGTCGGTCCCGGTCGAGCGCCTGTATTACCGCTATGACGGCAACCCCGAAGAGCGGCCGCTCGAAATCATCACCTTCAACGCCGACGGCGACGTGCTGAGCGCCGAGAACGGGCTGGACCGCGCGGACCTGCGCCTGCCGGCGGGCCATCCGCTCGACCGGTTCGTGGGACAGCCGCAGACCTCCTTCATCGCCCGCAACCGGCTGGGCGAGGAACGCATCTTTGCCGTCGTGCCCATCGTGCCCGGCCTGGTCTACGCGCTGGGGTCCTGGCAGCCGGCCACCACCTTTATCGGCCAGGGCGCGCTGCGGCTGGCCGTGCCGCTGCTGTTCCCGCTGCTGATGTGGGTGGCCAGCCTTGCGGTCGCCTACGTCACCGTTGCCCGGCTGGTGATCCGCCCCACGCGCAACCTGCGCGCCCGGATGCTGATGTTCATGCGCTCGCGCGCGGTCATGTCGCCCAATTATGACATGTTCGTCCCGCGCGAGCTGCGCGAGATCGAGGGAACCTGGATTCGCATCGCGGAAAGCGTGATCCAGGACGAGGCCGAGATGGAGGATGTGCTGCGCGACAAGGAGGCCCTGCTGCGCGAGGTCCATCACCGGGTCAAGAACAACCTCCAGCTCATCGCCTCGATCCTCAACATGAAGATCCGCAAGTCGCGCGACAACCCCGAGGCGCGCACCGCCCTCAAGGAGGTGCAGGAACGGGTGATGTCGCTGGCCACCGTGCACCGCAACCTTTACGAGACCACGTTGCAGGGCCGCGTGCGCGCGGACGAGCTGCTCGAGGCCAATGTCAGTCGCATCGTGCAGGCCGGGCTCGAGGCCGGCACCGTCACGGTCGACAGCGATTTCGCGCCGGTGATCCTATATCCCGACCAGGCAGTGCCGCTGTCGCTGATCGCGGCCGAGGTTCTGAACAACGCGCTGAAATACCTCGGCCGGCCCGCGGATGGCACCAAGCCGCGCATCGGGATCCAGCTGCGGCAGTCCGAGGACGGCAAGACCGCGCACTTCCGCATCGAGAACACGCTGGGCACCCGCGTGGCGGCCGAGATCGCGCCCAGCTCGGGGCTGGGCAGCCAGCTGGTGTCGGCCTTCGCCACCCAGCTCGACGGCACGCTCGAGATCTCGGACGGCCCCGACCTCTACGTGCTCGAGCTGACCTTTCCGCTGATGGACAAGCCCGAAAGCTTTGTCCCATGACCGGCACCAGGACCGGGCGCGACCTGCGCGTGCTGGTCACGGCGGCCGAGGCCTACCCGGCCTTCGAGGCCCGGGCCCTGGCCGCCCGCGAAGAAATCCTGCTGGCCTTCCGCATCTTCGATCCGATGACCAGGCTGCGCAGCGACGGCGCGCGCAAGCTGGGCCTTCGGACCTGGGCCGACCTGGTCGAGCACAAGCTGCGCGAGGGGGTGACGGTCCGCGCCTGGCTGTCGGATTTCGACCCCGTCGGCGCGCCCGAACTGCACGAGATCTGCTGGCATTCCATCCGCATCCTCTGCGGCGTGCGCGAGGCGGCGGGGCCCGGCGCCGGCCGGCTCGACCTTTACGCCTGCCTGCACCCGGCGCGGGTCGGCGCCCTGCCCCGACTGCTGTTCCAGCCGGTTGTGCGGCTGCGCCTGCGCAAGGCGAAACAGGGCCTCGACGCCCTGCCCGAGGAACGGCGCTTCACCTCCATGGCCGAGCGGCCGCGCCTGCGCCGCATCCTGGAACGCCCGCGCGGCCAGGTCGATCTGCACCCGGCGAGCCATCACCAGAAGGTGGCCGTCTTTGACCGCGAATGGCTGTATATCGGCGGGCTCGACCTCGATGAGCGGCGCTGGGACACGCCCGCCCATGACCGCCCCACGCAAGAGACCTGGCACGACGTGCAGGTGCTGGTGCAGGATCCGGCGCTTGCCCGCGCCGGGGCCGAGCATGTCTCGAGCGTGAACGAGGTGGTGGGCGGCGAGCGGCCCGCGCCGCAGACTCCCGGCGTGCTGCGCACCCTGTCTCGCAAGCATACCGAGGGCAATTTCTGGTCCATGTCGCCGCGCCCCGTGGCGCAGGAGCTGCAGGACCGGCACCTCGAACGGATCGCCCGGGCCGAGCGTCTGATCTACCTCGAGACGCAGTTCTTCCGCGACCGCAAGATCGCCTCGGCCCTTGCGCGACGGGCGGCGCAGGCACCGGGCCTGTCGGTCATCATGGTCCTTCCGGCCGCGCCCGAACCGATGGCCTTTCTGAAAAGCCCCGGACTTGACGCGCGCTATGGCGAGTACCTGCAGGCCCATTGCCTGCGCAAGCTGCGCCGCGCCTTCACGGGGCGGCACCTGATCGCCAGCCCGGCACAGCCGCGTCGCATGAACGGCACGGACACCGATGTCGAGCGCGCCGAGATCCACGATGCGCCGCTGGTCTACCTGCATTCCAAGGTGTCGATCTTCGACGAGACCGCCGCCATCGTCTCCTCGGCCAACCTGAACGGCCGGTCGATGCGCTGGGATACCGAGGCCGGGATCGAGCTGACCGACCCCACCGAGATCGCCGCCCTGCGCGCCCGGGTGATGGGCGCCTGGCTGCCGGCCGAGGAACGCGGCGATCCAGCCGTTCTGTTGCTGACCCGCGCCCTGCCGCGCTGGAAACGGCTGGTGATGGAAAACCGCGACCTGGCGCCCGAACAGCGGCGGGGGCTTCTGGTACCCTACGATCTCAAGGCGGTGCAGGAGGCCGGCACCCCCGTCCCCGGCATGCCCGAAGAGATGGTCTGACACGCAACGGGCGGCGGCCGTCGCCCGGCGCCGCCCGAAGTCATATCGACTGTCATCAAGAGAAAATCACGCGTCCGGCGGGCGCGCCCCGGGCTAATGGCCCAGCGCTTCCAGCTCGGTCCCCGTCATCGGCACGTAGACCACCGCCGGCCGATCGGCGAGCCGCACCACGTCGAGGTTCTTGGCATCCAGAGTGACGACGGTTTCGCCAAACCCAAGAAAACCGCCCACGACCATGCGGGCGGATGCCAGGTGCCCGTCACCCGAGGTCCTGACCCCGATCACCGTGCCGACGTGCCGCCCCATCGAATCGTAGACGCGGGCGCCCTCAAGTTCGCTGCGCAGGATGTTGGGGGCCCTGCGGCCAGCGTCGATCCGCTCGACCTCGGCTGCTCTCTGCGCCGCGACCGGGTGGACAGGGGCCACCGCGACCAGCGCCAGTGCCAGCGACAGGAAAAGGACCACGCCCGACAAGGGGCGCAGCCTCAGCGGCTCCTCTCTCCTAGACATGTGTCGATCCTTCTATGCCTTTACGTGCTTGCGTTTGACTCCTGAACGCACGATCCGCGGTGCCGGTTCCCACCCGATGTCCCGAAATCTTCACAATGCGACGCGAAAGCCCCCCGGCCCTTGGGACCGGGGGGCAGGTCTTGCCCCGGGGGCGAGACGCGCGATCAGCTGTGTTCCAGCTCCTGGTACTCGGCGCCCGATTCCTCGACCTTTTCGACCGCGACCTTGGTGAAGGCGTCGATCAGGGCCGAGAAATAGTCGTCGGTGTCCGGCGCCGTGCCGTAAGCGCCCGGCTTGGCGGCAAGGCCGATCGGCATCGAGGCCAGCGGCGTCGCGCCCGAGGCAGTGTAGACGTGGACATAGCCCACCATGCGGTTCCAGGCCGGGGCATCGGCCGAGGTCGGCGTCTGCTCGAGCTCGAGATCGGCGATCTCGACCACGTAGCGGATGTCCTCGCCCCAGGAATACTCGGCCAGGGCAGCACCCAGCGAGCTTTCGAGGCCCGCTTCCAGCTCGGTCCAGCGCTGGTTGGCATCCATCGAGTTGAAGGCCTCGACGCCTTGGATGACGTCGACATCGGCGGCCGGAGCCTGCTCCTGGGCGATGACGGGGGCGGCGGCCATCATGAGGCCAGCGACAAGGGGAAGTGCGCGTTTCATGTCTCGTTCCTTTCGGTTTTGCGGACGACGCCGGTGCGCCGTGGCTTGTGGAAAGTGAACAGGATCTGTGCGCAATTGGTTCCGGGATTTATTTTCGCGCCGGCCGAGCTTTTTATGGAACCCGTTGACAAGGCTTGAAAAACTTCCGTCCGGCTTTGCGGAACCGGGCCGTCATACCGACATGAAGCGGCGCGCGATCTCGGTTTCCTGGTCCGCCATCATGCGCCAGGCGCCCTCCATATGCGAGCGCATGATGGCGCGCGCATCCTCGGACCGTCCCTCGCGCAGGGCGTCGATCAGGCGCAGCTGGTGGTCGCGGCCGCGCGACCAGAGCTCGTGGTTCGGCAGCGCGTAAAGCTCGCGGATCACGGTCAGGTCGGCCAGCATCGTGACCATGAAGTCGATGACGAAGGACAAGAGCGCATTGCCCGATTGCTGCGCCAGCACCGCGTGGAAGCGCAGCGAGTTGACGTGCTGGTCGCGTTCCTCCTCGAGCGTGGTGGCGGGCGCGTCGTAGGTGCTGACGATCCCCGCAAGCTGCTCCAGCACCGTCTCGGGCAACTGCCCGGCCAGGCTGGCGGCCAGTTCCGGTTCCAGCGCGGTGCGCAGCTGGTAGATGTCGCGCACCGACAGGTCCTTGAAGTAGAAGTAGTTCCCCAAGAGACCCTTGGCCCGGCGGGCCGAGACCTCGTGCACGAAATTCCCGCCCCCCGGCCCCGTGCGCGTCTTGATGAGGCCCTGCGCCTCGAGCACGCGCATCGCCTCGCGCACCGTGCCCTTGGACCGGCCGAACCGCTCCATCAGCTCGGGTTCGGACGGCAGCCGGTCACCCGGCCGCAGCCCCTCGCTCACCACCCAGTCCTTGATCGCCTCGGCGACCTGGACGGGACGGGACTGGCGCGGCTCGGGCTCAGAGCGGGTGGTGGCACGCGGCAAACTGGTCGTCTCCCATGCGTTCCAGGGGCGGGTCCTGGCGGTGGCAGATGTCGCTGGCCCGCGGACAGCGCCCGGCAAAGGCGCAGCCCGGCGGCGGGTTCAGCGGGTCGGGGAGTTCGGTGCCCTTTTGTTCGGGCGCGGTCAAGGGCCGACCGACCACCGGCGCGGACGAGGCCAGCAGGTGGGTATAGGGATGCTTGGGGTTGGCAAAGATTTCTTCCGCCTTCCCGACCTCGACCACGGCGCCAAAGTACAGAACCACGATGCGGTCGCTCACCGCTTCGACCACGGCGAGGTCGTGGCTGATGAAGAGATAGGTGAGGTTGAATTCCGCGCGAAGCCGCGCCAGCAGGTTCAGCACCTGCGCCTGGACGGAGACATCCAGCGCAGACACCGGCTCATCGAGGATGATGATCCGCGGCGCCGCGGCCAGCGCCCGGGCAATGCCGATCCGTTGCGCCTGCCCGCCGGAAAATTCATGCGGGTAGCGGTCCAGGAATTCCTCGCGCAGGTTCACGCTGTCGAAGATGTCGGCGATCCGCTGCGCCCGGTCCCGCCGCCCCATGCCGTAGAGGCGTTTCAGCGGCGACTCCATGATCTGGCGGATGGTCTTGCGCGGGTTGAGGCTGCTGATCGGGTCCTGGAAGACATACTGGATCAGCTTGCCGAACTCGGCCGGGTTGCCGGTGTCGGGCGCCTTGCCCTCGATCTCGATGGTCCCGGTCGTGGGCTCCAAGAGCCCCACCAGCATCCGCGCCAGCGTGGACTTGCCGCAGCCCGATTCGCCCACGATGCCCAGCGTCTCGCCCTGTTGCACGTCAAGGCTCAGCGGCCGCACCGCCCGCACCCCCGGTTTCTCCGGCCCGAAAAGCGTCTTGGGCAGTGGGAAGGTCTTGGAAAGATCGGTGAGTTTCAGCGCGAGGGTCATGCGATCTCCTCCTCGGGGAACAGGCAGCGGACGGCGCGGGGGGCGCCGGCGCGGGGGGCGCCGCCGCGCAGGGCCACGTCGCCCATGCGGCATTCGTCCCGCGCCTTGTCGCAGCGGGGCGCAAAGGCGCAGCCCTCGGGCAGGTTGTCGACCACGGGCGGCAGGCCGGGGATGGCGGCAAGCTCGCGCCGTCCCTGCCCCAGCTCGGGCACGCAGGCGATGAGCCGCTTGGTATAGGGATGCGCGGGGGCGTCGAGCACCTCTTGCGTCGGCCCCTCCTCGACGATCCGGCCGGCGTACATCACCGCCACCCGGTCGCAGAGCTGCGCCACCACGCCGAAATCATGGGTGATGAAGATGATCGCCAGCCCGCGCGACCGCCGCAGGTCATCGAGCAGTGCCAGGATCTGCGCCTGCACCGTCACGTCGAGCGCGGTTGTCGGCTCGTCCGCGATGATGACCTCGGGGTCATTGGCGAGGCTCATGGCGATGCTGACGCGCTGCCGCATCCCGCCCGACATCTCGTGCGGGTAATTGTCCAGCCGGCTTTCGGCGTTGGGAATGCGCACGTCCTTCAGCAGCGACAGCGCCTTCTTCCGCGCCTCGCGGTTCGACACGTTGTGATGCGACCGGATCGCCTCGACCAGCTGGTCGCCGACCTTGTAAAGCGGATGCAGCGTCGACAGCGGGTCCTGGAAGATATAGGCCACCTTGTCGCCCCGCGCCTGCCGCAGCTTCTCGAAGGGCATGTCCAGCAGGTCCTCGCCGTTCAGCCGCACGGCCCCGCCGGTCACGACACCCGGAGGCGAGGCGACCAGCCCCATCACCGACAGCGCGGTGACCGACTTGCCCGAGCCGGATTCGCCAATGACCCCAAGGCATTCGCCCGGCCGCACCGACAGCGTGACGCCGCCGACGGCCTTGTAGACGCGCTTCTTGACGTGGAACTGGGTTTCCAGCTCGCGGATGTCCATCAGCGCATCGCTGCCCGCCGGGATCGGCCCCTTGCGGTCCACCTTCGTGCGCGCCATCGGCCGGCTCAGCGCGCCGGACTTCAGCCGCGGGTCGAGCGCATCGCGCACCCCGTCGCCCAGCAGGTTGATCGACATGACGATGAGAAAGATCATGACCCCCGGCACGATGGACGTATGCGGCGCAGTGATCAGCGCCGCCCGCGCCTCGCCCAGCATCGACCCCAGGTCGGCCTGCGGCGGCTGGCTCCCCAGCCCCAGGAACGACAGCCCGGCCGTCTCGAGGATCATCCAGCCCACCGTCGTGGACATGGCGATGATGATCACGGGCAGCACGTTGGGCAGAAGCTCGGTCAGCATGATCCGCATGTGGCCCATGCCGGCCAGCCGCGCGGCGTCGATGAACTCGCGCCCCGCCAGCCCCACGGCGATCCCGCGGATGTTGCGGGCAAAGAACGGGATGTTGACCGCCGCCACGGCGATCAGCGCATTTATCAGCCCCGGCCCCAGCGCGGCCACGATGGCCAGCGCCAGCAGGATGTAGGGAAAGGCCATCAGCATGTCGATCACGCGCATGATGACGTTGTCGACCCGTCCGCCGAAGTAGCCCGCGACGATCCCCACGGCCGACCCGATCACGGCGGCGATGACAGCGGCGGCAAACCCGACGGCCAGGCTCAGCCGCGTCCCCCACAGCAGCCGCGACAGCAGGTCCCGACCCAGATGGTCCGTCCCCAGCAGCGCGCCCTCGGTAAACGGCCGCTTGAACCGGTTGCCAGTGTCGATCACGTCCGGATCGACCAGCGGCAGCAGCGGCGTGATCAGCACCAGAGCCAAGATCAGCGACAACACGACCGCGCCCATGGCGGCCAGGCGATTGCGGAACAGAAGCGCCAGGAAGTTCATGTCTTGATCCTCGGGTCGAGAAGGCTCTGCGCCACGTCCACCGCGATGTTGAACAGCACGTAGCAGGCGGCGACAAAGACGACGCCCCCCTGCACCAGCAGGATGTCGCGCTTGAGGATGGCATCGACCAGCATCCGGCCCACGCCGGGCCACTGGAACACGATCTCGATGAAGACCGACCCGGACAGCACGAAGCCCGCCTGGATCCCCAGAACCGGGATGATGCTGACCATGGCGGCCCGCAGCGCATGTCCCATGATCACGCGGCTCTCGCGCACCCCCTTGGCCCGGGCGGTGCGGATGTAATCCTGCCGCAGCACCTCCAGCATGGCCGAGCGTGACAGCCGCGCCACCACGCCCGTGGCGACGGCGGCCAGCGCCAGCGCGGGCATGATCAGGTGCCTCAGCAGATCCGGCAGATCCCCCCCGCCATAGATCGCGTACATCCCCGACACCGGCAGCCAGCGCAGGTTCACGGCAAACAGCAGGATCATCATCATGCCCAGGAAGAACGACGGGATCGAGATCCCGACCAGCACGGTGAAGGTGATCGCCTTGTCGGCAAAGCCATACTGCCGCGCAGCCGAAACGACCCCCGCCAGGATCCCCAGCACCGCGCAAAGCACCCAGGCCGTCCCCGCCAGCACCAGCGTCGCCTGGAACCGCTCCACGATCTCGTCCAGCACCGGCCGGTTCAGGCTGAACGACCGCCCGAAATCGCCGGTCACCATGTTGCCGAGCCAGATGAAATACCGCGCCACCAAGGGCTTGTCCAAACCAAGATCGCGGTTCAGCTTCTCCACGTTGTCCGGCGTCGCGTAGGACCCCAGGATCGCCGTCGCCGGATCGCCCGGGATCATCGCCATGATCAGGAACACGATCACCGTGATCCCCAGAAGCACCGGGATCGCCGAGACCAATCGCTTGAGTATGTAGGAGCCCATTCTGCGCCCTCCTGGCCAGGAATGTCCCCAAGACACCCAGATCCGCCGGGACGCCGCCAACCGATCACCCGACCGGCCGGACCGCGACACGCCCCTGCTTCATTGTTTCAAAAATACCTTGGGGGGTCCGGGGGGCAACGCCCCCCGGCGGGTCGGGCGCCGCGCGGCGCCCGAAACCCGGATCAGTTCTTGGTCACGCTTTCCAGCTGCAACAGGAACGACGGCTCGAGCGAGAAATCCTCCACCCGGTCCGAAGTCACCGCGTTCTGCTTCCAGTTCGCAACGAAGACCCAGGGCGCGTCCTCCTGCACGATCGCCTGCATCTCCTTGTAAAGGCGTGCGCGTTCGGCCTGGTCGGTCTCGGTCCGCGCCGCTTCCAGCAGTTCGTCCACCTCAGGGTTGGAATAATAGCCCGAGTTGAACCCGCCCTTGTCGGGCCAGGCATCGGTGCGCAGCGCGAGGTAGGGCAAAGTGTCCGGATCGTTGGTCATCCAGGCCATCTCGGCCATGTCCGCCTTGCCCTCCAGCCCCGGGTTCACCTCGCCCAGGAAGGTGTTCCACTCGTAGGTCTCGATCTTCACATCGAGGCCCACGGCGGCAAGGTCCGCTTGGATCGCCGTGCCCATCGCGATGGGGTCGAGCATGCCCGAGCCCCCTTCGGTCACGTAGAAGGTCAGCTCTGCCCCCTCGGCCCCGGCCTCGGCCAGCAGCGCGCGCGCCTTCTCGGGGTCATAGGGATAGGGGTCGAGATCGGCGTTATAGGCCCAGGCAAAGGCCGGCGGCGTCGGGCCGGCAGCGACCTCGGCCGTGCCTTCCAGCACGTCGTTGACGATGGCCTCCTTGTTGATCGCGTAGTTCAGCGCCTGCCGCACCCGCTTGTCGGCCGTGGGCCCTTCCTTGGCGTTCAGGATCAGGAACCAGACGTGGGGGCCGGCCTGCTCGACCACGCGGAAGTCATCGCCCTGGAACTGGCTCAGCGCCGTCGGCGGCACCTCGACCATCATGTCGATCCCGCCGGCCAGCATCTCGGCCACGCGGGTGTTGGCATCGGTGATGGGGCGGAAGACGACCGCCTCGGTCCCGGCCGGATCGCCCCAGTACTCGGGGTTCCTCTCGATCACCACCGCCTCGTTCGACCGCCATTCGGCGAACTTGAACGGGCCGGTGCCGACCGGGTTGCGGCCAAAGTCCGCGCCGTTCGCCTCGACCGCGGCGGGTGAGACCATCAGGCCCGTGGGATAGGCCAGGTTCGACAGGAAGGGCGCATAGGGCGCGTTCAGCGTGAACTTGACGGTCAGGTCGTCCACCACCTCGGTCGCCTCGACGGCAGAGAAGAAGAAGGCCAGCGGGAACGGGCCGGTGTCGTGGAACGGGTGGCTTTCATCCAGCATGCGGTCGAAATTGAACTTCACCGCTTCGGCGTTGAAGGGCGTGCCGTCGTGGAACATCACCCCCTCGCGCAGCGTGAAGGTATACTCCGTCCCGTCCTCGCTGATCTCCCAGCCCGTGGCCAGCGCCGGCGCCACCTCGAGCGTGCCGGGCTCGTACCGCACCAGCCCCTCGTAAAGGTTCACGAGGATGCGGAAATCGTTCACGGCGGTGACGGCGGCGGGGTCCAGCGCCTTCGGCTCGGCGATCTGCCCGACGATCAGCACGCCCGGCGGCGTCTGCGCCTGCGCGGCCTGCCCCATCGGCAGAACGGCCATGGCCAGCGCGACAGAGGCAGCGGTGAGCACGCCGCGACGCTTCCAGAATCCTGGTTTCATATTGAAAACTCCCTGTTTCATCGGATGAATTTGTGATTTTGATTGCCTTGGAATTATCATGATAATTTGATCCGGTCAATTTATCATGATAGAAATGCACGTAAAAGGGATGGGCTCGCATGACATTTTCGCTTCTTGCCAAGGATTCAGGCACCGGCGCCATCGGGGGCGCCGCCGCGACGGGGTCGCTCTGCGTCGGCGGCTGGGTGCTGCGCGGCGCCTGGGGCAAGGGGATATCCGCCAGCCAGGGCGCCGCGCCCTCGACCCTGTGGGGCGAGAACGTGCTGGACGGCATGGCCGCCGGGCTGACGGCGACCGATGCCGTGGCCAAGGTGACGGGCGCCGACGCGGGCCGTGCCGCGCGCCAGCTTTCCGCGCTCGACATGAGCGGCGGGGCCGGCGTCCACAGCGGATCGGACAATTCTGCCGTGGTGGCCGAACGGCTTTTCGACGGCGGAGTCGCGGCGGGCAACATGCTGGCCTCGGCTGACGTCGCTGACGCCCTCGCCGACGGCTACCTGTCGATGCGCGGCGATTTCGCCCTGCGCCTGCTGGCCGGCCTGCGCGCGGCCGAGGCGGCGGGTAGCGACTTTCGCGGCCTGCAATCGGCCGCCCTGCTGATCCTGCACCCCGACCGCGCCCCCTTGACCCTGCGGGTGGATTTTTCCGACGATCCGCTGACGGCCCTCGAGACCCTGCACCGCCATGCCACGACCGGCGACTACGCCGACTGGACGCGGCAGGTCCCCACGATCAATGATCCGGAGCGTGTCCTTGACTGATCCGACCACCCTCGGCCAGGAGGCCGCCCATTGGCTCAAACGCCTCGAAGCCTGTTCCGAAGACGGCCCGGGCGTCACCCGCCTGCCCTTCACCCCGCAGCACCGCGCCGCGCTGGACGTGCTGCGCGACCTCTATGCGTCGGCCGGGCTCGAAACGCATCTCGACGCCGCCGGCACGCTGGTCGGGCGGCGCGGCGACGGCCCCGCCCTGCTGATGGGCAGCCACCAGGATTCGGTCCGCTCGGGCGGCGCCTATGACGGCATCATGGGCGTGGTCCTGCCCGCCCTCGCCGTCAAGCACGCCAAGGACCTGCCCATCGCGGTCGAGGTGCTGGCCTTCGCCGACGAGGAAGGCGTGCGCTTTCCCACCGCCCTCGTCGGCTCCCGCGCCCTCTCGGGCCGCGTCCCGCCGGACGCGCTGGCGATGCAGGACTCCAGCGGCATTTCGATGGCTGCGGCGATGGAGGGCTTCGGGCTGGCACCCGCCAAGGTGCCATCCCTCGCCCGCGATCCGACAACCGTTCTGGGCTACCTCGAGACCCATATCGAACAGGGCCCGGTGCTGGAAACAGCGGGCGAAGCGCTGGGCGTCGTCACTGCCATCTGCGGGATCGAACGGCATTCCGTCACCTTCACCGGCCAGGCCGGCCACGCGGGCACCCTGCCGATGGAGGGGCGCCGCGACGCGCTCACCGGTGCCGCCGCGCTGGTGACCGAGGTCGAGCGGCTGGCGCGCAACACCCCCGGACTGCGCGGCACGGTGGGCGAGTTGCATGTCTTTCCGAACGCCGTCAACGCCGTCCCCGGAGCCGTGCGCCTGACGGTGGAGCTGCGCAGCGCCGACGATGCCCAGCGTACGGCGGCAGGGCACGAACTGACCACCTTCGCGCACGAGATCGCCCGCGCCAGGGGGCTGACACTCGACATGGCCCGCAGCTACGCCCAGCCCGCCGCGCCCTGCGATCAAGGCATGCGCGGCGCCCTGCAAGCGGCCGTCCGGCGCGCGGGCGGCAAGGGCCTCGAACTGCCCTCGGGCGCGACCCACGACGCCTCGGCTGTGGCAGATCTCTGCCCGATGGCCATGCTCTTCGTCCGCTGTCGGGACGGCGTCAGCCACGTTCCCGAGGAATATTCATCGCCCGAGGACATGGGGCTCGCCATCGCGACCATCTCGGACTTTATCTCAAATTTGAAGTGACTTGCACACCAAACCTCGCGCATCACTTGAGCCGAGACAGCCGCCCCACCGCCAGTGCCGACAACGCGAGCATCACGGCCGCCGTCCCCAGCATCAGCGGCAGCCCACCCAGCTGGTAGGACAGCCCCGACAGAAGCGTGCCCAAAAGCCGCCCGGCCGCATTGGCCATGTAGTAGAACCCGACGTCCATTGTCACCCGCTCGCCGCTGGTGAAGGCCAGGATCAGGTAGGAATGCAGCGAGGAGTTGACCGCGAACAGCGCGCCGAACACCAGCAGCCCCAGCACCAGCGTCCAGGTCAGCCAAGGCGCCGGCCCGCCCGCCACGAGGGCGGCAACCGCCAGCACCACCGGCACCGCGACCAGCGCGCTGACCCAACCTTGCGCGGCGCGCACCGGCTCGACGCCCCGCAGGATGCGCGGCGCCAGCGCCTGCACCCCGCCGTAAAGGATGATCCACAGCGCCATGAACCCGCCGACCAGGAAGAACGCCTGCCGCGCGCCCTCCTCGGTGCCATCGCTCAGCACGCCGTGGAAATAGATCGGGATGCCGACCACGAACCACACGTCCCGCGCGCCGAACAGGAACACCCGCGCCAGCGACAGCCAGTTGACCCGCGCGTCCTTGCTGAACACCTCGGAAAACTTGGCCCCCTTGCGCCCCGCCGGCAGCCCCGGCGGCATCCGCAGCGCCACCGCCAGAAGGATCACCGCCAGCACGGCGGCCATGCCCAGCACGGCGCCCTTGAACCCGGCCACGGCCAGCAGCGCGGCGCCCAGGAAGAACCCCAGCCCCTTCACCGCGTTCTTGGATCCGGTCAGCCAGGCGACCCAGCGAAACAGCCCCTCGCCCGGCGCCAGCAGCTTGACCGCTGACTTCGACGACATCTTGGCCAGATCCTTGGCCACCCCCGAGACGCCCTGCACGCACATGACATAGACGACCGAGGCCCAAAGCCCCCAGCCCGGGTCCAGCCGCGCCAGCGCCAGCAACGCCAGCACCTGCAGCCCCAGCCCGGCATAGAGCGTCCGCGTCAACCCGAAGCGCGCGGCGATCCAGCCGGCCGACAGGTTGGTCACGATCCCCGCGACCTCGTAAAGCAGGAACAGGTAGGCCAGCTGCACCGGGCTGAACCCCAGCCCCTTGAAATGCAGCAGCACCAGCATCCGCAGCGCGCCATCGGTCAGCATGAAGGCCCAGTAGGCCGCCGTCACCGCCACGTAGGCCGCAATGCCTTTCTCAGCCACGCCCCAGATCCCTCTTCATCTTGCCCATAAACTCCGGGGGTGTGGGGGCTGGCCCCCACTCCGACCGCGCCTCACAGAGCGTCGCCCACCATTCGTGCCACGTCCACAAGCCGATGCGCATAGCCCCATTCGTTGTCGTACCAAGCGTAGATCTTCACCTGAGTCCCGGCGATCACCATGGTCGAGGGCGCATCCACGATGGAACTCCGCGGATCGTTCACATAATCGGTCGACACGAGCGGCCGCTCCTCAAAGCCCAGGATGCCCTTGAGCGGGCCGTCCGCTGCGGCTTTCAGCGCCGCGTTCACCTCTTCGACGGTCACCTCGCGCTTCACCTCGAAGACGCAATCGGTCAGCGAGGCGTTCAGAAGCGGCACCCGCACCGCGTGGCCGTTAAGCCGCCCCGTCAGCTCGGGGAAGATCTGCGTGATCGCCTTGGCGCTGCCCGTGGTCGTCGGGATCAGCGAATTCAGCGCCGAACGCGCGCGGCGCAGGTCCTTGGCGGGGCGGTCGACGATGGTCTGGGTGTTGGTCACGTCGTGGATCGTGGTGATCGACCCGTGCCGGATCCCGAACGTCTCGTGGATCACCTTGACCACCGGCGCCAGGCAATTGGTCGTGCAGGAGGCCGCCGTGACGATGCGCTGCGACCCGTCGTAGACCTCGGAGTTCACGCCGAAGACGATGTTGGCGGCCTCGTCTTCCTTGACCGGGGCCGAGACCACAACCTTCTTCACGCCCGCGTCGAAATAGGGCTGCAGCTTGGCGGCGGTCTTGAAGGCGCCGGTGCAGTCGATGACCACGTCCACGCCCGCGAGCGGCAGGGCCGCCGGGTCACGTTCCCCGTGCACCGGCAGGGCCGTGCCGTCGATTGTGATCGTGTCGCCCTCCACGCCGAACGCGGCGGGCCAGCGGCCATGGACCGTGTCGAACTCGAGCAGGTGCGCATGCATCGCCGCATCGCCCACGGCATCGTTCAGCCAGGCGATCCGCGCGCCGCTTTCCAGCAGGGGCCGCAGGGCCAGTTTCCCGATCCGGCCGAGGCCGTTGATGGCATAGGTGGTCATGACGTCTCTCCGCAGCGATGCGGCGCAGTTATGCCACGGCTGCGGCCCCCGGCAAGCGCGCCGGAGACCCCGTCATCAATCCGTTACACGTCAGAGCAGGGTGATGTCGTCGAGAAGCCCGGCATTCGACGCGAGCCCGGTGAGGGTCAGCGAGCTCTCCGCGCCGAAGCTCAGCACCAGCGATCCGCTTGCCACATCGCTGATCGCATCCAGCCCGGCCTGGTCGAACGTGCCCGCCCAGAGGCCCGTTGCGAGCTGCAGCGCGTCGGTGCCGCCCTCGTAATCCTCGATCACCACATGGCCGATGGTTGCGGCAAGGACAAAGCTGTCCGCCCCCGCCCCGCCGGTCAGGCTGTCGTCACCGGCGACACTGTAAAGCGTGTCCCACCCGCCGCCCGCCCAGACCGCGTCGTGGCCCGCGGCGTCGGCGTTGTCATGCCAGGTGTCAAAGCCCTTGCCCAGCAGCACCACGTCCGCCCCGTCTCCGCCAAAGACAAGGTCGTCACCCGCCTCGGCCAGCAGGGTGTCATCGCCCGACCCGCCCCGGATCGTATCGGCACCGTTGCCGCCCAGGATGGAATCGCTGCCCGCCTCGCCGTCGATATTGTCCGCACCGTCCAGGGCGATGATCGTGTCATTGCCCGCGCCGCCGTAGACCGTGTCGGCGCCGAAGGGACCGTCCTGCGCGAGGTCCTGGAACAGGTCGTCGCCTTCGCCCAGCATGACCGTGTCGCGCCCGAGCCCGCCGTAGACGGTATCGTTGCCACCCCCGGCAAAGACCAGGTCGGCGCCGGCATTGCCCAGCAGCAGGTCGTCCCCGCCCCGCGCCTCGAGCGTGTCCTTGCCCTCGCCGCCGTACATGGTGCTGGCCTCGTCGAACTCTTCAACCAGGCGGTCGTTGCCCTTGCCGCCGCTGTAGGTGTCCTGCCCCATGCCGCCGAAGAGCCGGTCGTTGCCCTTGCGCCCGTCGAGGAAATCGTCCCCCGCGCCGCCCAGCAGCGTGTCGTCATCGGCGCGCCCGTCGAGCCAGTCGTTGCCCGCTCCGCCGACGAGGCTGTCGTCGCCCCAGTCGCCGACCAGGCTGTCGTCGCCGGCCTCGCCCCGCAGCGTGTCGTTGAAGTCCAAGCCGATAAGCGTGTCGTTGCCGTCGCCGCCGTCGAGGCTGTCATGGCCCGTTTCGCCGTTCAGGCTGTCGTCGCCGCTGCCGCCCAGCAGCGTGTCGTTGCCCGACCCGCCCAGCAGCGTGTCGTTGCCGCCCCGCCCGTCGAGCAGGTCGGCATTCGAGCCGGCCGCGACGCTGTCGTCGCCATCGTCGAGCCCTTCGATGGCCAGGGTGTACTTCCCGGCGCTATGGCTGCTGCGCGCGTTGATGTAATAGGTCCCGGTCGTCTCGGCGGTATAGGTCAGCCGCGCGCCGGGCGACAGGTGGCGCCCCTCGTAAGCACTGGTGCCCGGAATCGCGTTGCCCTCGGCATCGCGCAGGTTGGCGATCCAGGAATGGGTCAGCGGGCGTTCCAGGTTGACCGAATCGTCGCCCTCCATGGTGATGAAATAGGTGGTGCCCGCCGTCATCTCGACCGCGTACCAATCCCTGTCCTTGCCGAAATTGATCCACGCGGTGACAGGCGCATCTTCGGTCAGCGTGCCATGGTGCAGGAGGGACGAGCCGACATCGTCGTAGCGCTGCTCGATCTCGACCTGGTAATCGCCCGTGTAGAGGTGCGAGGTCGAGGTCGCGTACCTGTCGCCAAAGCGCGAGCCGACCTCGATGTAATACAGCCCGCCCTTGTCGGCGACAAAGATGTCACGGGCATACGAGACCCCATTGGAGCTGTAGGTCGCATCGTAGAACTCGTTCTGCTTGACGCCGTCCGCATCATATATGCCCCACAGGGACTTGTAGGGGATGTCATCCGCATCGTCGGCGTCCGAGTTGCGCATGTAGATCTGGTAGGCCTGCCCTGCCTCGAGCTCGACGGCGATCCAGTCGAGGTCGCTGTCAAAGTCGAGCTTGCCCGTGACTGTGCCATCCAGTTCAAGCAGGGCCGTGGTCGAGGGGCCGGCGGCGTAGTCATCCGTGCCGAATTCCGTCACCAGCACGGAATAGGTGCCAGCGTAATTTTCGTAGTCCGACCCGACGTTGATCTGCCACTCGCCCCCGTCGGCGTTGATCAGGACACGCCGGGCATTGCCGCCCGCGCCGGAATCGTAGTCGCCCCCGTTGACCATGCGCAAACCATCCGGCTGGATCAGCGATTTCAGAAGGGGATCGGCCAGGGTACCGTCGCCGGTCGCCGTGCCCAGCACGTCGATCTGGTAATGCTTGCCCGCCTCGAGCGTGGCGGTGAACCGGTCGATGTCGTCTGCGACTTCCAGCTCACCCATGGCCATGGTGCCGACCGTCAGCGCGCCCGCCGTGCCCGGCAAGCGATCGTAATCGTCCACGGTCTCTTCGAGGAACATGGTGTAGGTGCCGATATCGGTGGCATTGCCGACCACGTGGTAGGTGCCGGTCTTGTTTGCGATGAACGAGAACTCGGCCGCGTACGTGCGCGAATTGAAAGCTTGTTGGGCAAAACTCCAGTAGGTGCCGTCCGCGTCGTAGAGCCCGCCAGAAAACGGTGACCGTGTCGTGCCCATCCCGGTCAGGCTGCCCTCGAGCCGAACGGTGTAGGCCTGCCCCTCGGCCAGGTCCATGGCGACCCAGTCCCGGTCGCTGATGTGCTGGTTCTCGAGCACGACCGTCCCGCCGACCGCGAGGCTTTGCGCGGTCTCGGGCGTCATGCCCGCGTCGTCGATGAATTCCTGCACGCCCACGGTATAGGTGCCGATCCCGGCATAGGCCGACAGGTAATAGGTGCCGCTGGTCTCGGGCGTGTAGAGCAGCCGCGCGTCGCTCGACTGCCCGCCGGACGAGTCCCCGGTGTCCGCGATCAAGGTGCCTCTGCTGTCGTAGAGACCTTCGATGGTGGAATTGCTTGCCGTGCCGTAGCCGGGGTCGGTGGTGCGCGTCATGGCGTCGAACTGGTAGGCCACCCCCGCCTCGAGCGTGACCGCGACCCAGTCCCTGTCGGACACGAACTGCTGGTCCACCAGGATCTTGCCCCCGACCGCGACGTTCAGCGCCGTTTCGGGCGTGGTGCCGGCATCGTCGGCATACTCGATGTAGCGGAACGTGTGCGTGCCGACACTGCCGCCGAGCCTCAGGTAGTAGGTGCCGCTCTCTTGCGGCGTGTGGAACATCCGTGCGTCGCCGCCGACTCCGCCGCTGGTGACCCCCCCGTTCAACCAGGCATAGGATTCGTCGTAGATCGAGAGGATCGCCGGGTCCCGGTCGCTGCCGTAGCTTTCATCCGTGTCGCGGCCCATGAGGTCGAACTGGTAGACCCGCCAGGCCTCCAGCGTCACCGCCACAAGGTCACGATCGCTGGACGTGGATTGCTCGAGCATGAGCAGCTCGCCAAGGGCCAGGCTGACCGACGTCTCGCGCGAATCGCCGGCGTCATCCACGTCTTCCTTGACCGACACCGTGTAGCTGCCTTCGCGACCGCTGGCGGAGAGGTAATAGGTGCCGCTTGTCGCGACCGTGTAGAACAGGCGCGCGTCGTTGTATGGGCCGTCCGAGGCGTCGGTCGAGTAGGACAGCAGCCTGCCGCCGGCATCGTAGAGCCCGTCGATGGTGGTGTCGGTGCTGGTGCCAAGGCTGGAATGGGTCGCGAAGCCCGAGACGTCGAACTGGTAGCGGGTGCCGGCCACCAGATCGATCGCGAACCAGTCGTGGTCTGCGAACGAGACGGAAAAGACGCCCGTGGCGGTGCCGCCGATGGCGACAGAGGCGGTCGTGCTTGTCCCGGCCGCGAAGTCGTCGCCGATGTCCGTCAGGCTGACCGTGTAGGTCCCCTGGTAGCTGGAATAAGAGCCTGCGCGCAGGTAGTAGGTCCCCGCCTCGGTGGGCTGGAAGTAGATCCGGGCGTTGTAGCCTCCGCCAGAGGCATAGTCTGCAAAGCCGAGATTAACGCCCGCAGCGTCGCTGATCCCGAAGATGTAGGGGTTGTACAGTGTCCCCATGTCGGTCGCGCTGCCCTCGTGGTCGATCTGATACAGCAGCCCCGGCTCGAGCGTCATGGCGAACCAGTCCACGTCGTTGCCCGGGTTGATCTCTCCGGTGGCGGAATCGTTCATGGCAAGCACGCCAGTCGTGTTGATATCGGCGGAATAGTCGTCGGGCACAGAATCACCTTTGGCGTTGAAGGACTTGTCTGGCCATGCCTGTCAGAAATTACATGCTCCGGTCAATTGAATTGACGCAAAGGCCATACACGCCATGCGTGCATCACACCAGCACGATGTCGCCCAGCAGCCCGGCGGTGCTTGTCAGCCCCTCGAAGGTCAGCGTCGCGGTGCTGTCCCAGTGCAGCACCAACGCGCCCGTTGACAGGTCGCTCAGCTGGTTCAGCCGCGCCTGGGTCAGCGGGCCGTTCCAGAGGCCGGCGTCGAATTCCAGCCGGTCGGTGCCGGGGGTGTAATCGGTGATGACCATGTCGCCGACCCCGGGACCGAAGACAAAGCTGTCCGCCCCCCCTCCTCCGGTCAGCGTGTCGTTGCCCCCGAGGCTGCGCAGCGTGTCGGCGCCGGCGCCCGCATAGACCAGGTCGTCGCCCCATTGGCCCTGGTCGCTGTCCTGCCACAGGTCGTCGCCGGGGCGCAGGACGACGTGGTCGCGCCCCTCGCCGCCCCAGACGGTGTCGTTGCCGTCCCCGCCGTCGATGTAGTCGGCATTCGGGCCGCCGTTCAGCGCGTCGTCGCCGCCGCCGCCATAGATCGTGTCGTCGCCCTGGTTGCCGTCGATCCGGTCGCGGCCGGCGCTGATCGCGCTATCGCCGAACAGCGTGTCGGGTGCCTTGCCGCCGCGCAGCGTGTCGTGCCCCGCCCCGCCGCGCAGGAAATCCGCGCCGCCGCCCCCCAGCAGGCGGTCGTTGCCGGCTTCGCCGCGCACCGAATCCATGCCGCGGCCATAGCCCTGCACCTCGTCCTCGAACAGGTCGTCGCCCTCGCCCAGCCAGATCTCGTCCGGGCCGTCGCCGCCGCGCACGCTGTCATTGCCCGCCCCCGCGAGGATCGTGTCGGCCTGGGTGCCGCCCAGGATCAGCGAATGGCCCGAGCCCTCGATGATCAGGTCCGCGCCCTGCCGGCCCGAGATCGTGGCATCGGCCCCGGTCTGCACCAGCTCGTCCGCATCGTCGGTGCCGTAGAGGGAGGTCATGACGTCCAGGCGGTCGATGACGACCCGCTCGACCCCCGTGACCACGCTGGTCAGGACCGTGCCGTCCGGTTCGGTCACCTGCACCCAGCCCGCGCGCAGGTCGACGGCGATGGCGGCAAAGCGCGTGTCGCGGGTCGAGGTGTTCAGCTCGTCCCACCCCTCCCCGCCGTCGTAGGTGTCCACGCCAAGGTCGAGCCGCAGCGTGTCGTCGCCGGCGCCCCCACGCAGCCAGTCGTCACCATCCCCGCCCCAGATCGCATCCGCGTCCTCCTGGCCGACCACGGTGTCGTTGCCGGCGCCGCCGCGCAGCTCGTTCCGGCCGCCCTCGCCGTAGATCAGGTCGTCACCGGGGCCGCCGTAGATCGTGTCATGGCCCAGCCCGCCCCAGATCGTGTCATTGCCCGCCTCGCCCGACAGGGCATCGGCCCACTTGCCGCCCCAGATCGCGTCGTTGCCGGTGCCGCCCTCTATCACGTCGGCGCCGGACTGGCCGTGCAGCCGGTCGTCGCCCGGGCCGCCAAAGACCAGGTCGGCGCCATCGCCAGCCTCGACCAGGCCGTTGCCGACGCCCTCGTAGATGAAATCGCCCGCCGCGCCGCCGCGCAGCGTGTCGTCGCCGTCTTCGCCGTCGATATGGCCGGGGTTGTCGCCGCCGTCGATCAGGTCGTGGCCCGAACCGCCAAAGAGATAGTCGATCCCGGGCCCGCCAAGGATCGTGTCATCCCCGTCGAGCCCGTAATAGGTGTCGGTCCCGGCCAGCAGGTCGACGAGGTCGGCCGCATCCGTCCCGAAGAGGGAATCGTCGCCCGTGGTCGGCATGGGGCCCGTCCTGTTGCCAGCATCTGGCCGGACCCTAGCCCATACGGGTTATGCGGCGGTTAACCAAGCACGATGTCGGCCAGCAGCCCTGCATTGCCCGCGAGCCCGTCGAAGGTCACCGAGGCGCCGCCGCCGAAGTCGAGCACCAGGTCGCCCCGGGCATCCAGCCCCGACAGCGCGTCCAGCCGGGCCTGGTCCAGCACCCCGCCCCAAAGCGCGGCGTCGAAGACCAGCGCGTCGATGCCGCGGTCGTAGTCGAGGATGGTCATCGCGCCGATCCCGGCGGCAAAGTGGAACGTGTCCGCCCCGCCTTCGCCCTTCAGCCTGTCGTCGCCGCCCGCCGAATGGAAGGTATCGGCGCCGCGCCCGCCGGTGACGGTGTCGTCGCCATAGGCCGCTTGCGGGTCGTCCCACCAGGTATCGGCGCCGTCGCCCAGGCTTACCGTGTCGCGGCCGCCACCGCCGAACACGAGGTCGTCACCGTCGCCGCCCGACAGGTTGTCGCCCTGGTCGCCGCCGTAAAGGGAATCGTTGCCGCCGTTTCCGCTGATACGGTCGCTGCCGGAATGGCCGCGCAAGTCATCATCGCCATGGCCGCCGGACAGGGAATCGTTGCCGGCGCCGCCGTAGATCGTGTCGGCATCGGCGCCGGTCTCCGGCCGGCCGCCGTCGCGGATCATGTCATTCCCGGCCCCGCCGTAGTTCAGGTCGCGCCCGTTGCCGCCGTCCAGCGAATCCGCGTGATCGCCGCCGTAAAGCGTGTCTTCCCAGTCGCCGCCGTTCAGGCTGTCATCGCCGCGGTGGCCCATCAGCAGGTCATTGCCTGCCTCGCCGTCGATCCTGTCCCAGCCGCCGTAGCCCAGCCCGGTGTCGTCGCCGCTGCCCAGCGCGAGCCAGTCGAACCCGGTGCCGCCATCGGCCAGGTCGTCGCCCGACCCGCTGCGCAGGGTGTCGTCGCCCGCCCGCCCCTCGAGCCGGTCGGCACCGGCGTCCGATCCGAACCAGTTGGCCCCATCGTCGCCGTAGAACCGCACGTCTGCGCGGGACGAGAGGATGGATATCCCTTCGACATCGTAAAGCGTGAGGGGAGTGACGGCGGTGCCGCCCACCGTCCCGGACCAGATGCCATCGCCAAGGTCGATAACCATGGTGCCGGTCGCGCCGCCATGGTCGTCCACGATCGTGTCCTGCCCCATGCCGCCGTAGTAAAGGTCGGCGCCCGGCCCGGTGCGCAGGATGTCATGGCCCGCCCCGGCATAAAGCGTGTCGTCGCCCGCGCCCCCCGCCAGGTCGTCCGGCCCGTCGCCGCCACGCAGCACATCCGCGCCTTCTTCCCCGCGCAGGGTGTCGGCATCATGGCCGCCCTCGAGCACGTCATCCCCGAGGTTGCCATAAAGCCGGTCGCGGCCCGGACCGCCGATCAGCAGGTCCAGCCCCGGCCCGCCAAAGATCTCGTCATTGCCCTCGCCACCACGCAGGGTATCGGCGCCAGTGCCGCCGGTCACCCGGTCGTCGCCGCCCAGCCCGTCGTAGACGTCATGCCCGGCCAGCAGCTCGATGACATCGTCGGTCTCGTAGCCCACGGCGCGGTCGTCGCCCTCGGTCGGCAGGCGCCAAAGCTCCTGGTCAAAGACCTGGCCCGTCATCGCGCCCGTCCCGCTGCCGTCGGTCCAGCCGATGAAGAGCCGGTCGTCCGCAAGCTCGGTCACGAAGGGGTCGGCACGCACCGCGCCGATGGCCACGTCCGCGTCGATCGTCAGCACGGGCGAAAGCGGGGTGCCGTCATCGGCAAGCACCCGGGCCCGCAGCTCGGCGGCAAAGCCGGTCGCCGTTTCGGTCACATGGGTCCAGGTCGCGACAAGGCCGCCCCAGGACAGGACGGCCAGGTCCATGTCGGCCCGCGCCGCCTCGGCCGCGCTCATGGTCTCGGTGTCGAAGGCGTTGTAGCTGCGCCCGATCGCCAGCTCGATCCGCCAGCGGTCGCCGCCCGCCTCGTTCAGACCATAGGCGATGTAGCGACCGCCCGGCACGCCCCGGACTCCGCCGCTCATCTCGGGATTGAAGGTGGTGTCGGTCAACCGGCTGCCCGTGACATCGAGGTAATGCGCCCCGCGCACCTCGAAAGAGGACCCGTCGCCAAAGAGCAGCCAGTTGCCGGCCATCACGACGACCCGGTCTTCCCCGTGGATCGCAAGATCCTTGAACGGCAGGCCACGCCAGCCGGTGTTGGGCACGTCAAGCTCTTCCCCGGTGCGGCCGCCGGAGGCGTCGAAATACTGCGCATAGGCGCCGCTGCGCCCGTCATGCCAGATGGCCAGGAAGCCGCCGTCCGAGGTCGGCGCCAGCTGCGGCGCCGAGGAATGCCAGACCCGGGATTCGGCCAGGTCGAAGACCTCGCTGCGCGGCGTGCCCGAGGCGTTGAAGACCCGCGCGCGGGCGGTGCCGTCGCCGGCGGCGTCGTAATCGGTCCAGGCGACGACGATGCGGTCATTCGCCAGGCGGATGATCTCGGTATCGGCCTGGCGGCCGGCGGCGCCGGTGTTGACCTGGAACAGGTCGCCCTGCAGCGTGCCGTCCGGCGCGTAGATGCCGCCGACCAGCGCCGCCGCGTCGGTGTCTCCGCCCGGGCCGGGCTGCGCGGGCGAGACGGCCTGGCTCCAGGCCGCAAAGATGTTGCCGTTGCTCAGCAGGATCGACGCGCCCTGCGTGCCCCCGTCGCCATAAGTGCCCAGCGCAAAGGCGTCCCCAAGTCCTGCCAGCATGTCCCCATCCTTACGTCATGCAAGTCGGGACCTTGGCACCGCAGCCACGCGCGAATGACAACCCTGCCCCTGCGGCAGCCGCGTGGGCTGTCACCGAAAAGCAAGGGGCCGCCGCGATCCGCGACGGCCCCCGACAGGCTGCGATGAAAAGCCCGGTCAGACCAGCACGATATCGGCCAGAAGCCCCGCGTTCGTGGCGAGCCCCTCGAAGGTGATCGACCCGCCACCGGCGAACTCGAGCACCAGCGTGCCGCTCGTGGTGTCCGACAGCGCGTCCAGCCCCGCCTGGGTCAGCGACCCGCCGAACAGGGCCGCGGCGAAGGTCAGGTCATCCTCGCCCACCGCGTAGTCAGTGATGACCATGTCGCCGATGGTGGCGGCAAAGACAAAGCTGTCGGACCCGGCGCCGCCGGTCATGGTGTCGTCTCCGCCCACCGCGTTGATCGTGTCCCAGCCGCCGCCGGCATAGACCCGGTCGTCGCCAAAGGTGGTCTGGTTGTCGTCCCACCAGGTGTCGTTGCCGGTGCCCATGATGGCCAGGTCCATGCCCAGCCCGCCGGCGATCACGTCATTGCCGGCGCCGCCGTCCAGCGTGTCGCCCTGCGCGCCGCCGTACAGCGTGTCATAGCCGTTGGCGCCGGTCAGCACGTCGGCCCCGTCCTGGCCGCGCAGGTCGTCGCCGCCCGCGCCGCCGTGGATCGTGTCGTCGCCGAGCCCGCCCCAGACCGTGTCCGACAGCCCCTGCGAGGTGTCGGTGTAGCTGTCGTTGCCATCGCCGAGATAGGCCAGGTCGGTGCCGTCGCCGCCAAAGACCACGTCATGCCAGGCGCCGGCATTGATCACGTCCGCACCGCCCTGGCCGTAGATCGTGTCGGCCCCCTTGCCGCCATAGAGGTCGTCATTGCCGGTGCCGCCCTCGATGTGCTCGGCGCCGCCGCCGCCGTAGACCGTGTCGTTGCCGTCACCGCCGTAGATCGTGTCGTCGCCATAGGGCGAGCCTTGCGTGCTGTCATAGTAGATGTCGGTGCCGGCACCGAGAAAGACCATGTCGGCCCCCGACCCGCCGACCACCGTGTCGGCGCCAAGGCCCGCATAGATCACGTCGCCTTGGTCGCCGCCGTCGATGAAATCGCCGCCATCCTCGCCGTAGATCGTGTCGGCGCCGGAAAAGCCCAGCATGTAGTCGGTGCCGTCATGGCCAAAGAGGTAGCCGTTGCCCGAACTGCCGTCGACCGAAAGGTCCAGCGCCACATTCTCGAACCCCGTGCCGTCGATCTCGATCGTCTCGAGCTCGGCGCCGTTGGCCAGCGCCTCGAGGATGTCACCGGTCAGCGTGACCAGCTCTTCTCCGCCCACCGACAGGGTCGCACTGGCGACCGACAAGCTGGACAGCTGGCCCAGCAGCCACTCGAAGGTCGGGACGTCAGCATAGATCGACAGCCAGTTGTAATCGGTGAAGTCGATGGCGTAGAAATCCACGTCGCCGATGCCGTCGATCTCACCAAAGACCGAGGTATTGATATCGACGATGTAGGAGTCGGACCTTGCCGCCAAACGGGCAGCCAACGCCCAAGTATCCGCCGCGTCGCCCGTATCGGTAAAGTATTCGAACCCGGCTTCATCGACCGCATACCAGGTGTCCCAGCCATCGCTCAGCATCAGCTCGTAGGTGCCGGTCGAGCCCTCGGCGCCTTCGACCGAGACGTAGACCGTGCCCTCGATCACGTTGTTCCAGTCGTGCAGGTCGATATTGTTCCAGTCGATGGCCCAAAGGTCATAGCCCGGCCCGTCCGAGGTGATCTCGTTGCCCTGCCCGTCATAGACCCGCACACGCGGGTAAAGCTGCGACATGTCCATCAGCTCGAGCAGCGTCTCGGCCAGGTCGCCGAGATCGTTGCCGATCTCGCCCACCACCTCAAGCGTCACCTCGCCCAGGGTCAGCGTGACCGACCCGTCCGGCAGCGACAGCGCGGCCCGCTCGTTGCCATCGTCGAACAGCGTCACGCCGGTCAGCGAGGTGGCCGACAGATCATCCAGGATATCGTTGATCTCGGCCTGGCTGAGCGCCGAAGGGTCGCTCAGCAGGTTCACGCTGTCCAAGAGCAGCCAGATGTCGTCGAAGGACCCCGGCAGCGCGCCGTCCAGCACCAGTTCCTGCGTGCCCGAGGTGATGGCGATGCCGCTGGCGTCAAAGCTCAGCTCGAGGATCTCGGTCAGGCCGTCGATGTCGGTGAAGACCAGCGAATCGAACTCGCCCGTGGCGAACCCGCCATCGATGGCCGCCTCGAGCTCGGCGATGGTGCCGACCGGACCGATGCCGCTGCCCGACAGGATCGCGACGTTGCCGCTGTCCGAGATCACCTCGATCTCGGACGCGGCGATCGAGGTGAAGGTCCAGGCGCCCGAGTCGCCGAGCAGCCAGAGCGCATCCTCGTAATCGAGCGCGAAGTCGATGATCGGGGTGAAATCGAACGCGCCTTCCAGGCCGCGCAGAACCTCGGAATTCACGGTAAACGTTGTGGTAATCGCCATCGGACCAATGTCCCCATTTATGTACTTCTTCAAGCTTCTGAATATCTGACGCAGGGCGGCCTGTCACTGTGCAACGGGGGCGAATATGCCGCGAATGCCGAAAAGGTCGCGCCCGTGGTCAACCGCGGCTTGCGCGGCGGGGGGCCGGCTGCCACATCCTGCGCCCATGTGCCTGCGATCCGTCCTGCTTGCCTTGCTGACCTGCCTGCCCGGATTTGCCGCGGCCGACGGCTGGGAGGTTTCGGCGGGGCGCGGCAGCAGCCACCACCTGCGGCACGCGGGCGGCGCGCTTTATACCAGCTTTTTCGGAGAGCCTCCGGGCACCGGCGATGATTTCGGCCTGTCGGACCTGACCAGCCAGCCGGGCGGCGTCGCGGTGGATGCCGCGTCGCACTGGGCCCTGCGCCGCAGCGGCACGCTGCACGAAGGCGGCGCGCGGCTGCGCTACAGTGTCGGGCTGGAGCACGGCCGCGCACGAATCGACCTGCCGGGCGGCCTGGGCATCTTTACCGACCCCGCGCTGGCGCGGGTCGAGAGCTGGACACTCGAGGCCAGGCTGATCGCCGACAGCCCGCCCCTGCGCCTTGGCCGGGCCGAACTGCGCCACGGGGCCGAGATCGGCGCCCTGGCCACCCGCTACCGGGCGCGGCTGACCTCGGCGCTGCTGGACATCCGCACCGACGCCAGCATGGCCACCCCCTTCGTCGGGCTGGGGATCACGCTTTCCACCACTGCCGCACCGCGCATGGGCCTGCGGGCCGGGGGCCGCGCCTACGGGAACGGGGGCCGCGAAGCCCGGCTCGAGCTCTTTGCCGGATTCTGACCCCGCCGGGTGAAACGACACTTGGTATGCAATTTGCGGCATTCCTGTGCACCAAGCCTTGCTCATTCGCACAAATATTCACCACATGCTCATTTTTTTGACCAAGAATTAATCACCGCCTCTGCCCACCTGACGTTTCGGCAGCCGCGCGTTGCCATTCGCACCCGCAGCGCCATGAGCTTACGCAGCCGGTCGACAGATACCTGGGACGGACCGGCCTGCGGCACAGGCCTCGGGGGACCTGAGACAGCCAAGGCAGCGCCGCATGGGACATTAGCAACCACACCCGTCAGAGGTGGCACCAGGGCCCGTCCGGGCGCGGCGCCGATGACGACGGGGACGAGGAGATCAAGGGATGACTTTCATCAAGAAGACGCTGGCCGCCAGCACCGCCGTTCTGGCCCTGACTGCCGCCGCGCAGGCACAGGACGTGAGCTGCCCGATCAAGGTCGGCGTTCTGCATTCGCTCAGCGGCACCATGGCCATTTCCGAGACCACGCTGAAGGACACGATCCTGATGCTGGTCGACCAGCAGAACGAAAAGGGCGGCCTGCTGGGCTGCGAACTGGAAGCCGTGGTCGTCGACCCTGCCTCGGACTGGCCGCTCTTCGCCGAAAAGGCGCGCGAGCTGCTGACCGTGCACGAGGTCGACGTGATCTTCGGCAACTGGACGAGCGTGTCGCGCAAATCCGTGCTGCCCGTGATCGAAGAGCTGAACGGCCTGCTGTTCTACCCCGTCCAGTACGAGGGTGAAGAGAGCTCCAAGAACGTGTTCTACACCGGCGCCGCGCCGAACCAGCAGGCGATCCCGGCCACCGACTACTTCCTCGAGGAACTGGGCGTCGAGAAATTCGCGCTGCTGGGCACCGACTACGTCTATCCCCGCACCACGAACAACATCCTCGAGGCCTACCTCAAGGACAATGGCATCGCCGAGGAAGACATCTTCGTCAACTACACCCCCTTCGGCCACTCGGACTGGTCCAAGATCGTGGCTGACGTCGTGGCCCTGGGCGCCGACGGCAAGAAGGTCGGCGTGATCTCGACCATCAACGGCGACGCCAACATCGGCTTCTACAAGGAACTCGCGGCCGCCGGCATCAGCGCCGACGACATCCCCGTCGTCGCCTTCTCGGTCGGCGAAGAGGAACTGTCGGGCCTCGACACCTCGAACCTCGTCGGTCACCTGGCCGCATGGAACTACTTCCAGTCCGCCGACACCGAGGCCAACGCCGAGTTCGTCGAGACCTGGAAAGCCAAGATGGGCGAAGAGCGCGTCACCAACGACCCGATGGAAGCCCATTACATCGGCTTCAACATGTGGGTGAACGCCGTGACCGAAGCGGGCACCACCGACGTGGACACCGTGGAACAGGCGATGATCGGCCAGACCTTCCCGAACCTGACCGGCGGGATCGCCGAGATGCTGCCGAACCACCACCTGAGCAAGCCGGTCCTGATCGGCGAGATCCAGGCTGACGGCCAGTTCGACATCATCAGCGAAACCGACGTCGTGCCGGGCGACGCCTGGACCGACTTCCTGCCGGAATCGGCCGTCCTGATCTCGGATTGGAAAGACCTCAAGTGCGGCATGTACAACACCGAGACCAAGACCTGCGTGCAGCTGAAGTCCAACTACTGATCTGACCACCAGATCCGGGGGCAAGGTGCCGCGCGTGCCTTGCCCCTTTTCGGCACTGCCCTTCCCTCTGCAGACGGGATCTTCCTATGCTCCGGCCTCTCCTCGCGGCGCTTCTCTGCGTCTCCCCCATATTCGCAAGCGCCCAGACGGCCCAGCCGATGCAGGACATCCTGCAGGACAACCGGCAGCTTATCGAAGACAGTTCGCGTCGCACCATCCAGCCCGCCATCGACGCCATTGCCGGATCGGGCCTGCCCCAGGCGCAGACCGTGCTCGAGACCTGGCAGGCGCGCGAGATGTGGCAGCGCGAAAGCGACGGGCTGTTCTTTCGCGGCGCGGAAATCGACCGTGACACCATCGAGCTGTTCGATTTCGACACCGGTGAGAGCCTGGGGCCAACGCCGGACGACGGGCTGGACCAGCTCAAGCCCAACTCGGGCATCCAGGGCCTGATCGGCAACGCGCTGGTGCAGTTCCAGCTGATGGACCCCAACCCTGCCCGCCGGCTTGACGCGCTGACCGCGCTTGGCCGCGACGCCGAGGCGAGCCACCTTGCCCCGCTGCGCGCCTCGATCGAGGGCGAAAGCGATCCGGCCATCAGGGCGCAGAAGGAACGGCTGGAACGCCTGCTGACCATTTCCTACGGCGAGACCGACGAGGAGCGCATCGAGGCGATCAAGTCCGTTTCGACCGATCTCGGGGTCGACGTGCGCGCCACGCTCAACCCGCTGGTTGCCACCACCCGCCGCGTCGTGGCCGGCGAGGCCGCGCCCGAGCGGGCCAACGTCGCCCGGGTCCTGCGCCCCGGCACGGATGCCCTGCCCCGCGAGGACGCCTACCAGATGCTGGTCAGTGCAAACCTTGCCGCGCCGCGCATCAGCATGAACGACATGCGCCTCGCGCTGGCCGAGCACATCGACGGCGGCACGGTCGGCGGCGTGCCGGTGGCCGAGCTGAACACCATCGCGGCCCGCGAACGCGCCTACAAGGCGCTGGCCGACCAGGGCCTTGTCCCGCCGACCGTGCTGTCGGGCGAGGTCGACGATGCCCTCGCCGCGCATACCTTCTACGACGAATATGCCGAAAGCTCGCCCGCCGTGACCGAAAGCGCGACCTACGCGCTGGAAGCCATCGCGCTGCGCGTCGGCGCCAACCAGGCGCTCGATCTGGGCCTTGACGCGCTGTCGCTGGCCTCGATCTACTTCCTGGCCGCCATCGGCCTTGCCATCACCTTCGGCGTGATGGGGGTCATCAACATGGCCCATGGCGAATTCATCATGATGGGCGCCTATACCGGCTACGTGGTACAGCAGTTCATCCCGAACCACACCGCGTCGATCCTCGTGGCGATCCCGCTGGCCTTTGCCGTCACCTTCGCCGCCGGCGTCGCGATGGAGCGGCTGGTGATCCGCTACCTCTATTCCCGCCCGCTCGAGACGCTGCTGGCCACCTTCGGCATCTCGATCGCACTGCAGCAGCTGGCCAAGAACATCTTCGGCACCCAGGCCCGGCCGCTGACCGCGCCCGGCTGGCTGGACGGGTCCTGGGTCATGAACGACGTGGTGTCCATCAGCTACATCCGCATCGCGATCTTCGTGCTGGCGCTGATCTTCCTCGGCTTCTTCATCTTCCTGATGCAGAAGACGCGGCTGGGGCTTGAGACCCGCGCCGTGACGCAGAACCCGCGCATGGCGGCCAGCATGGGCATCAACCCCAACAAGGTGAACATGATCACCTTCGGGCTGGGCTCCGGCATCGCCGGCATCGCGGGCGTCGCCATAGGGCTTTACGCCCAGGTGACCTCGGAAATCGGGCAGGCCTATATCGTGCAAAGCTTCATGACCGTGGTCGTGGGCGGCGTCGGCAACATCTGGGGCACCCTGCTGGGCGCCGGGATGATCGGCGTGCTGCAAAAGGGGATCGAATGGTTCAACCCGTCGAACACCCTCGCGGCCCAGACCTACATGATCGTCTTCATCATCATCTTCATCCAGTTCCGGCCGCGCGGCATCATCGCGCTCAAGGGCCGCGCGGCGGAGGCCTGATCCCATGGCAGACATGACCGCAACCCCCGGCTTCGGCACCCCGCCCCGCAGCTTCTTCCTGCGCACCCCGAGCGTGCTGATCTTCATCCTGGTGCTCGCGATCTTCACAATCGGCGTGACGCTGATGTCCGAGGCGATGGGGACCGGGGTCATCTCGACCTCTTTCGTCAAGACGCTGGGCAAGACGCTGTGCCTGTGCCTCATCGCCATCGCGATGGACCTGGTCTGGGGCTACACCGGCATCCTGAGCCTTGGCCACTTCGCCTTCTTCGGGCTTGGCGGCTACATGATCGGCATGTGGCTGATGTATGCCCGCACGAAGGAAATCGTCGTCGGCTCGCTGGCCAATGTGGCGATCCCGCCCACGGACCAGGAGGTGGTGGACGCCATCGGCACGCAGATCTTCGGCGTGGTCGGATCGTCCGACTTCCCGACCGTGTGGATGTTCGCCCATTCGCTGCCCCTGCAGCTGCTGATGGTCGTGCTGGTTCCGGGCATCCTGGCGCTGGTCTTCGGCTGGCTGGCCTTCCGCAGCCGCGTCACGGGCGTCTACCTGTCGATCTTGACGCAGGCGATGACGCTGGCGCTGTCGCTCTACCTCTTCCAGAACGATTCCGGCCTGCGCGGCAACAACGGCCTCTCGGGCCTGCAGAACCTGCCCGGGCTGGGCGATGTCAGCCAGGACTGGATCTCGCTCTGGTTCCTCTGGGCCTCTGCCCTCGCGCTTGGCCTTGGCTACCTGCTGGCGGCCTGGCTGGTGTCGGGCAAGTTCGGCTCGGTCCTGCGCGGCATCCGTGACAACGAACAGCGCGTGCGCTTCCTGGGCTACTCGGTCGAGGGGTACAAGCTGGTGATCTTCACCGTCACGGCCTGCATCGCGGGCATTGCCGGGGCGCTTTATTACCCGCAGGCGGGCATCATCAACCCGGCCGAGATCGCGCCCATCGCCTCGATCTACCTCGCGGTCTGGGTCGCCATCGGTGGACGCGGCCGGCTATACGGCGCGGTCATCGGCGCGGCCTTCGTCAGCCTGGTGTCGACCTATTTCACCGGCGGACAGGCGCCCGACATCCCGCTGGGCTTTTACACCATCCAATGGGTCGACTGGTGGCTGATCCTGCTGGGCCTTTCGTTCGTGCTGGTCACGCTGTTTGCCCCCGCGGGCATTGGCGGCCTCGTGGACCTCTGGCTCGAGCGCAAGCGGCCCGACCGCCACGGCGCCGACCTTGGCCCGGACCAGGGCGCCCTGCGCGAGAAGGAGGCACAGGAATGAGCACGCTGCTTGAAGTCTCGGGCGTCTCGGTCACCTTCGACGGGTTCCGCGCCATCAACAACCTCAGCTTCCAGATCGGCGAGGCGGAAATGCGCGCCATCATCGGGCCGAACGGGGCGGGCAAAACCACCTTCATGGACATCGTGACCGGCAAGACCAAGCCGAACGAGGGCCGCATCCTTTACGGCGACAAGGGCGAGAACCTGCTCAAGATGTCCGAGGCCAAGATCGCCCAGGCCGGCATCGGGCGGAAGTTCCAGAAGCCCACGGTGTTCGAGGACCAGACCGTCCACGAAAACCTGCTGATGGCGCTGCAGAACGACCGGCGGCCGTTCTCGGTGATCTTCTGGAAGCCGAAACGCCCCGACATACTGCGGGTCGAGGAGCTGGCCTCCGAGATCGGCCTGACCGACCAACTGGAACGCAAGGCGGGCGAGTTGAGCCATGGCCAGAAGCAATGGCTCGAGATCGGGATGCTGCTGGCGCAGGAGCCGCGCCTGCTGTTCGTCGACGAACCCGCCGCCGGCATGACCCCGGCCGAGCGCGAGCACACGACGTCCATCCTTGTCGAGGTGGCCAAGAAACGCGCTGTGGTCGTGGTCGAACACGACATGGAATTCGTCCGCCGCCTGAACTGCAAGGTGACCGTGCTGCACGAAGGGTCAGTGCTGGCCGAGGGCAGCCTGGATCACGTCACGTCCAACCAGGAGGTCGTCGATGTCTACCTTGGCCGCTGAAGCCCCCACCAAGACCATGCTCGAGATCGAGGGGCTGACCCTGCATTACGGGCACAGCCAGATCCTGAACGGGGTCGACCTCAAGGCCGCCAAGGGCGAGGTCACCTGCGTCATGGGCACCAACGGGGTGGGCAAGACCTCTCTGATGAAGGCGATCACCGGCGCGCATCCGCGCTCCGGCGGGCGCATGGTGCTGGATGGCGAAGAGCTGCCGGTCCTGCCCTCGCACATCCTGGCGCAGAAGGGCGTCGCCTACGTGCCGCAGGGGCGCGAGATCTTTCCCCTGCTGACCGTGCGCGAGAACATGGAGACGGCCTTTGCCTGCCTGCCGAAATCGGACCATGTCATCCCCGACCACATCTACGAGCTCTTCCCCATTCTGAAGGAGTTCCTGCACCGGCGCGGCGGGGACCTGTCGGGCGGACAACAGCAGCAGCTGGCGATTGCCCGGGCGCTGATCACGCGGCCCAAGCTCTTGATCCTTGACGAGCCGACCGAGGGCATCCAGCCCAACATCATCCAGCAGATCGGCCGGGTGATCGAGCTGCTGCGGGACCAGGGCGAGATGGCGATCGTGCTGGTCGAGCAGTATTTCGACTTTGCCTACACCCTTGCCGACCGCTTCACCGTGCTGCGGCGCGGGTCGGTCATGCTGGAAGGGCGCAAGGGAGACCATGCGCGCGAGACGATCCTGGCGGGGGTGTCGGTATGATCTTTCGCGTGGTGCCCGTGTCGCGGGTCGCGCTGGGGGGCTGCTTGCCCCCCAGACCCCCCAGGAGTTTACTTGGCAAGATGAAGAGGGATCTGGTGCGCTGCCTGGGGGTTTTCGCCTAGGCCATGGCAACGCGGCTGAAGATCATCGTCGTCGAAAAGGACCCCGAACGCGTGCGCATCATCGTGGACGGGCTCAAGGAGCTTGGGGACCACGACATCCACGTCATCACCGAGGAAAGCGCGCTGGCCCGCAGGGTGAGCGAGCAAAACCCGGATATCGTGCTGATCGACATCGCCAACCCCTCGCGCGACGTGCTGGAGGAACTGACGCTCGCCGCCTCGCCCAATGAGCGGCCCGTGGCGATGTTCGTGGACCAGAGCGACAATTCCATGACCCGCGCGGCCATCGAGGCCGGGGTGTCGGCCTATGTGGTCGGAGGGCTGCGGCCCGAGCGCATCCGGCCGATCCTTGATGCCGCGATCACCCGGTTCCACATGTTCCAGCGGATGCGGCGCGAGCTCGAGGCGACCAAGCAGGCGCTGGAGGAACGCAAGACCATCGACCGCGCCAAGGGCATCCTGATGCGCCGCCGCGGGATCGACGAGGACGCGGCCTATGGCCTGCTGCGCAAGACGGCGATGGACCAGGGGCGCAAGCTGATCCAGGTCGCCGAGGCGCTGGTCACCGCATCGGACCTTTTGGGATGAACGCCGGTCTGCGTATCCCCGTGGCCTATGTGCCGCTTGTCGACGCCGCGCCCCTGATCATCGCGCAGGAGCTGGGGTTCGCCGCCGAGGAGGGCATCACGCTCGAGTTGATGAAGGCGCCGTCCTGGTCGGTGGTGCGCGACGCGCTGACCCTGGGCCAGGCGGATCTCGCGCACCTGCTGGCGCCGCTGCCGGTGGCGATCGGGCTGGGGCTTGCGCCCTCGCCCGTGCAGCTCGAGGTGGCGATGGTGCTGTCGATCAACGGCTCGGTCATCGGCGCCGCGCGGGACCTCGCGGCACGCGTCGCCAAGGCCGCGCCCACGGCCGGGTTCCTCGATGCCTTTTCGGTCGGGCGGGCCCTCTTGTCGGTCGGCCCGCGCGCGCTGCGGGTGGGCATCCCCTTCCCCTTCTCGACCCATTACGAACTGGTGGATTACTGGCTGGGCGCCATCGACCCCGCCGCCCGCGACCGGTTGCAGATCCACACCGTGCCACCCCCGCGCATGTCCGAGGCCGTGGCCGCAGGCGAGATCGACCTGTTCTGCGTCGGCGAGCCCTGGGGCTCCGAAGCGGTCGAGGAGGGCACGGCCGAGCTCCTGCTGCCCGGCCGGGCGATCTGGAACCATGCGCCGGAAAAGGTGCTGGCCTTGCGCAAGGGCTGGGACCTTGAGCAGCCCGCCGCGCTGCATGCCGCGATCCGCGCGATCTGGCGCGCCGGGCGCTGGCTGTCGCAGCCGGGCAACCGGTCCTCGGCCAGCGAGATCCTGTCGCGGCCCGAATACCTCGACGTCTCGCCCCTGCTGATCGACCGCGCCCTGTCGGGCCGCTTCGTCGTCTCGCCCCGGGGCGAGCGGCGCGACTGCCCGGTCTTCGTCTGCTTTCACCAGGGCGCCGCCAACTTTCCCTGGCGCAGCCAGGGCCGCTGGTTCGGGCATCGCCTGGCCCTGCGCACCGGGCTGGAGCAAGGCGACGCCATCGCCACCGCCGGCGCGATCTTCCGCTCGGACATCTACCGCGCCGCCATGGCCGAGATGCCCTCGGCCCTGCCCACGTCGTCCTCCAAGGTCGAGGGCGGGTTGCCCCAGGACCTTGCGGTCCCGGCGGTGGGCGGCGACCTGATTCTGCGCGCGGATCGTTTCTTTGATGGCGCGGTTTTCGACCCCAGCCTGCCGGAGTGACCAGCATTTAGGCAAACGCGTGCACGGGTCCTGCATAATGCTGTGCCTCAATCGAATGTTTTTGCCGCGATCGCGGAATCAAGGCAAAAGGGACATATCCGAACAATGGCGTTCGGGTTCTTCACACCCTCCTCCCCGAATGACCGGGACGCCGAGCAAAGCCGCTCGACACCCTGCGCCTCTTTTCGCGCAAGGCTGTCGGCGGCTTTTTCCGTTTTTACCGCCCCCCAGGGACCAAGCGACCAGGGGGACAACCACAGGGACCAAAGACATGACGCGACTTTCTGCACTGCTGGCTGCGACGACCATGCTGGTGACCCCGGCCATGGCCGAGATGCTGGAACTGGAAAAAGACGAACTGACCTTCGGCTTCATCAAGCTGACCGACATGGCGCCGCTGGCCGTCGCCTATGAACAGGGCTATTTCCTCGACGAAGGGCTTTTCGTCACGCTGGAAGCCCAGGCCAACTGGAAGGTGCTGCTGGACGGCGTGATCGACGGCAAGCTCGACGGCGCGCATATGCTGGCCGGCCAACCGCTGGCCGCCACGATCGGCTACGGCACCGAGGCGCATATCGTCACCCCCTTCTCGATGGACCTGAACGGCAACGGCATCACCGTGTCGAACGAAGTCTGGGAAGAGATGAAGCCGAATATCCCCACCATGGAGGACGGCCGCCCGCAGCACCCGATCAGCGCCGCCGCGCTGGCGCCGGTGGTCGAAAACTACAAGAGCCAGGGCAAGCCCTTCAACATGGGCATGGTCTTCCCCGTTTCGACCCACAATTATGAACTGCGCTACTGGCTGGCCGCCGGCGGGCTGCACCCGGGCTTTTACGGCCCCGACAACGTGACCGGCCAGATCGGCGCCGATGTGTTCCTGTCGGTCACCCCGCCGCCGCAGATGCCCGCCACCCTCGAGGCCGGCACGATCCACGGCTATTGCGTGGGCGAGCCCTGGAACCAGCAGGCCGTCTTCAAGGGCATCGGCGTTCCGGTCATCACCGATTACGAGCTGTGGAAGAACAACCCCGAGAAGGTCTTTGGCCTGTCGGCCGAGTTCACCGAGGAAAACCCGAACACCACGCTCGCCATCACCAAGGCGTTGATCCGCGCGGCCATGTGGCTTGATGAGAACGACAACGCCAACCGACCCGAGGCGGTCGAGATCCTGTCGCGCCCCGAGTATGTCGGCGCCGATTACGAGGTGATCGCCAACTCGATGACCGGCACCTTCGAATACGAAAAGGGCGACACCCGCGAGGTGCCCGACTTCAACGTGTTCTTCCGCTACAACGCGACCTACCCGTTCTACTCGGACGCCGTCTGGTACCTGACCCAGATGCGCCGCTGGGGCCAGATCGCCGAGGCCAAGCCCGACAGCTGGTACGACGAGGTCGCCAAGTCGGTCTACAAGCCCGAGATCTACCTCGAGGCGGCCCGCCTGCTGGTCGACGAAGGCCTGGCGAACGAGGCCGACTTCCCCTGGGACAGCGACGGCTACAAGGCGCCGACCCCGGCCGAGGACGTGATCGACGGCATCGCCTATGACGGCCGCGCCCCGAACGCCTATCTCGAGACCCTCTCGATCGGTCTCAAGGGCGAACAGATCATCGTCGGCACCGAAGTGCAGGGCTAACCCCCTCCTCCTCTCTCTCCCCTCCCAAGGGACGGTGGGCGGGGCGATGCGCAAGCGAGCGTCGCCCACCGGACCAATACGACCCAGCCCCGACCCGCAAGGACCAGCCCCATGACCACCGCCGACCCGAATTTCGCCGCCGCGCAGGAAGCCAAGGAAGCCCGGCGCGCCCGTCTCTTTACCCGCATCAACAAGGCCGACGCCTGGTTCAAGGTGCTGGGCCTCGCCTGGATCACGCCGATCCTCAAGGCCGCCGCCGGGGACAACCCGCGCACGCAAGTCACGGAGATCTGGCGCCTGCTGGTCGTGCCGCTGCTGGCCATCCTCGGCTTTTTGCTGCTCTGGGGCACGCTCGCGCCCAAGGTGCAGACCTCGCTTGGCGCCGTGCCCGGCCCCGCCGCGGTCTGGGAAGAGGCCGTGAACCTGCATGCCGACGCGCAGGCCAAGGCCGTCAAGCAGGCCAAGTTCGAGGAAATGGTCGACAAGCGCAACCAGAAGCTGATAGACGCCGGCCGCGCGGACGAGGTCAAGGACGTCGCCTATACCGGCGCGCCCAGCTACTACGCGCAGATCTGGACCTCGATCAAGACGGTGTTCTTCGGCTTCCTGATCGGCTCGGCCATCGCCATCCCGCTGGGCATCCTCGCCGGCCTCTCGGCCACCGCCAACTCGGCCATCAACCCGCTGGTGCAGATCTTCAAGCCGGTCTCGCCGCTGGCCTGGCTGCCCATCGTCACCATGATCGTCTCGGCGGTCTACACCACCAACGACGGGCTCTTTGCCAAGTCCTTCCTGATCTCGGCCATCACCGTGACGCTCTGTTCGCTCTGGCCGACGCTGATCAACACCGCGCTTGGCGTCGCCTCGATCGACAAGGACCTCGTCTCGGTCTCGAAGGTGCTCAAGATGAACACCTGGACCAAGATCACCAAGCTGGTCCTGCCCTCGGCCCTGCCGCTGATCTTCACCGGCCTGCGCCTGTCGCTCGGTGTGGGCTGGATGGTGCTGATCGCGGCCGAGATGCTGGCCCAGAACCCCGGCTTGGGCAAGTTCGTCTGGGACGAGTTCCAGAACGGGTCGTCGCAGTCGCTCGCCAAGATCATGGTCGCCGTCTTCACCATCGGGATCATCGGCTTCCTGCTCGACCGCGTGATGTTCGCCCTGCAATCGCTCTTCACCTTCTCGAACAACCGCTGACCCCCGCGCTCAAGGAGCGAAGCGGTAGCGCAGAAAGGAAAAGACCATGGGTATTCTCAACTTCGAAAATGTCTCCAAGTCGTTCGGCCAGGGCACCCACGCGTCCCACGTGCTGAAGGACATCGACCTCGAGGTGCGGGAAGGCGAATTCCTCGTCCTTCTCGGCTTCTCGGGCACCGGCAAGACCACGCTGATCAACCTGATGGCGGGGCTCGAGCAGCCTTCGAAAGGCCAGGTCACGTTCAAGGGCAAGCCCATCGACGGCCCGGGCCCCGAACGCGGCGTGATCTTCCAGAACTATTCGCTGATGCCCTGGCTCACGGTCGAAGGCAACGTCATGCTCGCCATCGACACCGTCTTCCCCCGCATGCCCAAGGCGGAAAAGGCCGCGAAAGCCGCGCATTACATCAAGATGGTGGGCCTTTCCCACGCCGTCGCCCGGCGCCCGGCCGAGCTGTCGGGCGGGATGCGCCAGCGGGTCAACGTCGCCCGGGCGCTGGCGATGAAGCCCGAGGTGCTGCTGCTGGACGAACCCCTGTCCGCGCTCGACGCGCTCACCCGCGCCAACCTCGCGGACGAGATCGAACACATCTGGTCCGAGGAAAAGCAGACCTGCGTGCTGATCACCAACGACGTGGACGAGGCGATCCTGCTGGCCGACCGCATCATCGCCCTGACGCCCGACGGCACTCTGGGCGAGGAATTCCCGGTCACCCTGCCCCGCCCGCGCGACCGCGGCGCGATGAACCATGACGAGACCTTCAAGGCCCTGCGCGCGAAGGTCACCACCTACCTCATGGACATCGGGATCGAGGCCCGCGCCGAGGGCTCGCGCCTGCTGCCCGACGTGACGCCGATCCACGGCGTGCCCACGGCCGTGGCCAAGGCGCAGGAAGGTCTGATCGACGAACGCTTTCTCACCTTCGAGCAGCTGCACAAGATCTACCCGACCCCCAAGGGCCCGCTGACGGTGGTCGAGGATTTCAACCTCAAGGTCGACCGGGGCGAGTTCATCTCGCTCATCGGCCACTCGGGCTGCGGCAAGTCCACGGTGCTGACCATGGCCGCCGGGCTGAACGACATCTCGAAGGGCGTCATCAAGCTGGACGGGCGCGGCGTCATGGGGGCCGACCCCGAACGCGCGGTGGTGTTCCAGTCGCCGAACCTCTTTCCCTGGCTGACCGCCAAGGAGAACGTCGCCATCGGTGTCGACAAGGTCTACCCCAAGGCCAGCCAGGCCGAACGCCAGGACGTGATCGAATACTACCTTGAACGCGTCGGCCTGGGCGACAGCATGGACAAGCCCGCGTCCGACATGTCGAACGGCATGCGCCAGCGGGTCGGGATCGCGCGGGCCTTCGCGCTCAGCCCCAAGCTGCTGCTGCTGGATGAACCCTTCGGCATGCTCGACAGCCTCACGAGGTGGGAGCTGCAGGAAGTGCTGATGGAGGTCTGGTCGCGCACCAAGGTGACCGCAATCTGCGTCACCCACGACGTGGACGAGGCGATCATGCTGGCCGACCGCGTGGTCATGATGACCAACGGGCCCCAGGCCACCATCGGCAAGATCGTCAACGTCGACCTGCCCCGGCCCCGGTCGCGCAAGGCGCTGCTGGAACACCCCGATTACTACAATTACCGCGAGCAGGTCCTGAACTTCCTCGAGGAATACGAACACGGCGCCAAGCCGAAATCCAAGCCGGCCCAAGCGGCCATCGCGGCGGAGTGACAGACATGGACATTGCAATCGACACGCCGACCCGCACCTTCATCGAGGTGACAGAGGTCTGGGTGCCCGAGGGGGACCGGCTGGTCCTCGCCAAGGGCGAATACGGCACGCTCTCGGCCTTCGAGGAGGCGTCCCGCGCCACCTCCTTTGCCAAGGGCGAGGGCCTGCCGGGCAAGGCCTGGAGCGAGGCGCGGCCCGTGGTGCTGAAAGCCTTCGACGGCAGCTATTTCAAGCGCACCGAAGCCGCGGCCGAGGCGGGGCTGACCAGCGCCGTCGCGATCCCGGTCTTCGACGGCGCCGCCCTGATGGCCGTGCTCGTCGTGCTCTGCGGTGATGACGGCGAACGCACCGGCGCGATCGAGGTCTGGGCCGAGAAGGACGGCCTGCTGATGCTCGACGACGGCTACTACGGCGCCGCCAAGCATTTCGAATGGGTCAGCCAGCACACCCATTTCCCGCGCGGGCAAGGCCTGCCGGGCGGGGTCTGGGCCGCGCGCACGCCGATCCTGATGCGCGATCTGGGTTCCGGCTACCGCTTCATCCGCGCCGAAAGCGCGGGCAAGGCCGGGCTGACCACCGGCCTTGGCCTGCCGATCCCGACGCCCTCGGGCACCGATTACGTGCTGACGCTGCTGTCGGCCCGCGGCACCCCCATCGCCCGGAGGTTCGAGATCTGGGACGCCCGCGCCGCCAAGCGCGGCGCCAAGGGCGGCGCGGTTCTGGCCGACGGCATCTGCGCCCGCGAAGGCGCGCTGTGGGACGAGGACAGCCCGCGCGAGGCACGCGTCTGGCAAGGCCCCATCGGCCAGGTGCTGGGCACCGGCCTGCCGGTGGTCGAAACCGGCGCCGGCATCGCGGCAGGCTACACCTCGATGGTCGCCCTGCCCCTCTACGGCGCGGATGGGCTTGCCCATGTCGTCGCCTGGTATCTCTGAAGGAGGCCCCTCAGATGCAGAAACTCGTTGTCATCGGGGCCGGAATGGCCTCTGGTCGCGCCCTCGAACACCTGATCGAGGCCGACCCCACCGCCTACGACATCACCCTTTTCAACGCCGAGCCGCGCGGGAACTACAACCGCATCATGCTGAGCCCGGTGCTGTCTGGCGAAAAATCCTTTGAGGAAATCGTCACCCATGACGAGGATTGGTATGCCGTCCACGGCATCACCACCCGGTTCGGCGAAAAGGTCGTATCCATCGACCGCGACCGCAAAGTGGTCATCGGCGAGAACGGCGAAGTGCCCTACGACAAGCTGGTGTTCGGCACCGGGTCGTCGGCCTTCATCATCCCCTGCCCGGGCCATGACCTGCCCGGCGTGGTCGCCTTCCGCGACCTCGAGGATACCACTGCCATGTCCGAGGCGTCGGCGACGCCGGGGGCCCGGGCCGTGGTGATCGGCGGCGGCCTTCTTGGGCTGGAAGCCGCCGCCGGTCTGAGGTTGCGCGGCATGGAGGTGACGGTGCTGCACCTCGCCGGCCACCTGATGGAGCGGCAGCTCGACCCCTCGGCCGGCTACCTGCTGCAAAAGGACCTGGAACGCCGCGGCATCACCGTGCTGACCGAGGCCTCGACCAAGGAGATCTACGGCAACGGCAAGGTCGAGGGCGTCCGCCTTGTCGACGGCACCGACCTGCCCGCAGACATCGTGGTCATGGCCGTGGGCATCCGCCCGCAGGTCCAGCTGGCCAAGGACAGCGGCCTCGCCGTGGGCCGCGCGATCCACGTGGATGCGCAGATGGTGACCAGCGACCCCGACATCTACGCGGTCGGCGAATGCGTGGAGTTCGAGGGCAACGTCTTCGGCCTTGTCGCGCCGCTGTACGACCAGGCCAAGGTGCTGGCGAAAACCCTGCTGGGGCAGGATGATACCTTCGTGGTCAAGCAGCTGTCGACCAAGCTCAAGGTCACGGGTTGCGATCTGTTCAGCGCGGGCGATTTCGCCGATGGCGACACGCGCGAGGACATCGTCTTCCGCGACCCGGCACGGGGCGTCTACAAGCGCCTGGTGATCGAGGGCGACAAGCTGGTGGGCGCCGTCATGTACGGCGACACCGCCGACAGCAACTGGTTCTTCGGCCTGATCAAGGACGGTGCCGACATCGCCGAGATGCGCGATACGCTGATCTTTGGCCCGGCCTTCCAGGGGGGTGCCCAGGCGGACCCTTTGGCAGCCGTTGCAGCCTTGCCGGATGATGCGGAAATCTGCGGCTGCAACGGCGTATGCAAGGGCGACATCGTCGCCGCGATCAAGGCCGGGGCGACCGACCTGGGCGCGGTGAAGGCCACGACCAAGGCCAGCGCCTCCTGCGGGACCTGCACGGGGCTCGTCGAACAGGTGCTGGCCGTGACCCTGGGCGACGATTTCAAGATGCCCGCCGCCCAGCCGATGTGCGGCTGCACGGACCTCACGCACGAGGACGTGCGGCGCCTCATCAAGGCGTCCGAACTGAAATCCATGCCCGCCGTCTGGCAGGAGCTGGGGTGGAAGACCAAGGACGGCTGCCATGTCTGCCGCCCGGCGCTGAACTTCTACCTGCTGGCCGACTGGCCGCTGGACTACAAGGACGACCTGCAAAGCCGCTTCATCAACGAACGCAAGCACGCCAACATCCAGAAGGACGGCACGTTCAGCGTCATGCCGCGCATGTGGGGCGGGATCACCACCCCCGATGAGCTGCGCGCCATCGCCGATGCGGCCGACAAGTACGGCGTGCCCACGGTCAAGGTGACCGGCGGCCAGCGCATCGACCTGCTGGGCGTCAAGGGCGAAGACCTGCCGGCCATCTGGAAGGACCTGAACGACGCCGGCATGGTCTCGGGCCAAGCCTATTCCAAGGGTCTGCGCACCGTGAAGACCTGCGTCGGCACCGACCATTGCCGGTTCGGCACGCAGGATTCGACGGGCCTCGGGATCAAGCTGGAAAAGGCGCTCTGGGGGTCCTGGACCCCGCACAAGGTCAAGCTGGCCGTCTCGGGCTGCCCCCGCAACTGCGCGGAAGCCACCTGCAAGGACGTGGGCGTGATCTGCGTCGACAGCGGCTACCAGGTCGGTGTCGCGGGCGCCGCGGGCATGGACGTGAAGGAGACCGAGCGCCTGGCCGACGTGAAGACCGAAGAAGAGGTGCTCGACTACACCCGCGCCTTCATCCAGCTCTACCGCGAGAACGCCAAGTACCTCGACCGGCCCTACAAGTGGGTCGCCAAGGTCGGGCTCGACTGGGTCAAGCAACAGGTGGTCGAAGACGTCGCCAACCGCCAGGCGCTCGTGGACCGGTTCGAGCTGAGCCAGAGCATCTACCGCAAGGACCCCTGGGCGGAGCACGTGGCCCGCGAACAGCCGCGCTACGCCCCCATCGCCAACCTCGTGCAGGAGGCCGCAGAATGACCAACTGGATCGACATAGGTGCGCTCGAGGACATCCCCCAGCGCGGCGCCCGCGTGGTCAAGACGGCGCGCGGCTGCGTCGCCGTGTTCCGCACCGGCGAGGACGAGGTCCATGCGCTGGACGATCGCTGCCCGCACAAGGGCGGCCCGCTGAGCGAGGGGATCGTGCATGGGGGCAGCGTCACCTGCCCGCTGCACAACTGGGTGTTCGATCTGAATTCAGGGGTGGCAAAGGGGGCGGACGAGGGACAGGTCGCCACCTACGCTGCACGGGTGGAAGACGGGCGCATCCTTCTGGACGCCACCGATCTCGTCGCGCGGAGTGCCGCCTGATGGCCGAGGTGTCCGAAATCAAGTCGACCTGCGCCTATTGCGGCGTGGGATGCGGTGTCCTGCTGCGCCCGGACGGCGCGGGGGGGCTGTCGGTCCGGGGCGACCCGGACCACCCGGCGAATTTCGGGCGCCTCTGCTCAAAGGGCGCGGCGCTGGGTGAGACGGTGGGCCATGAGGCCCGCCTGTTGCACCCGCTGGTGAACGGGCAGCGCGCCGGATGGGATGACGCACTGCAAACCGTCGCCGACCGGTTCACCGAGACGCTGGCCGACCACGGGCCGGGCAGCGTTGCGCTCTACGTCTCGGGGCAATTGCTGACCGAGGATTACTACGTCGCCAACAAGCTCGCCAAGGGTTTCATGGGGACGGCGAATATCGACACGAATTCAAGGCTGTGCATGGCCTCGACCGTGGCCGGCCACAAGCGCGCTTTCGGCACCGACACCGTGCCGGGGCAGTACACCGACCTGGAAGAGGCCGACCTGGTGGTGCTGGTGGGATCGAACCTTGCCTGGTGCCACCCGGTGCTGTTCCAGCGCATCGCGGCGGCGCGCAAGGCGCGGCCGGGGATGCGCGTCGTGGTCATCGACCCGCGCCGCACGGCCAGCTGCGACGGCGCCGACCTGCACCTTGCCATCGCGCCGGGGGCGGACGTGGCCGTCTTCAACACGCTCTTGCGCAAGATCCACGAACAGGGCGCGCTGGATGCCGCCTTCCTCGCCCATACCGAAGGGTTCGATGCCGCGCTCGAGGCCGCCTGGGCCGACATCGGTGCCGAAACGGGCCTGTCGGACCGCGAGCTGGCCGAGTTCTGCGCGATGTGGCTGCGCACGGAAAAGGTCGTGACGGTCTTCAGCCAGGGCGTGAACCAGTCCGAGAATGGCACCGACAAGGTCAACGCGATCCTGAACTGCCACCTCGCCACCGGGCGTATCGGGCGACCCGGCATGGGCCCGTTCAGCGTCACCGGCCAGCCCAACGCCATGGGCGGGCGCGAAGTCGGCGGCCTCGCCAACATGCTGGCCTGCCATCTGGACCTCGAAAACCCCGCCCACCGCGAAGCCGTGGGCCGGTTCTGGGACGCGCCGGTCGCGATCCCCGACCGCGCGGGCCTCAAGGCCGTGGACATGTTCCGAGCGGTGGGCGACGGGCGGATCAAGGCGATCTGGATCATACACACCAACCCCGTCGTGTCCCTGCCCGAAGCGGACGCGGTGCGCGCGGCCATAGAGGGATGCGATTTCGTCGTCGTCTCGGACATCACCGGCGAGGCGGACACCGCCAAGCTGGCCCACGTGGTCCTGCCGGCCACGGGCTGGGCGGAAAAGGACGGCACCGTCACGAATTCCGAACGCCGCATCTCGCGCCAGCGGCCCGTGCTGCCGGTGCCGGGCGAGGCGCGGCCCGACTGGGCGATCCTGGCCGAGGTGGGCCGCCGCATGGGCTGGCAGAGCGCGTTTTCCTGGGATGGCCCGGCCGAGATCTTTGACGAATACGCGCGTATGTCGGGGATGGCGGCGGGGTTTGGCCGCGACTTCGACATCTCGGGCCTCGCGGGGCTCAGCCCGGCCGAGTTCGACGCGATGGCCCCCGTGCAATGGCCGGTGACGTCCAGCCGCACCGGCGGCCGGTTCTTTGCCGATGGCCAGTTCTTCCACGACGGGGGCAAGGCGCGTTTCCTGCCCGTCAGCTCGCCCGCCCCCGCCCTGCCCGACGGCACGCTGCGCCTGAACACCGGCCGGGTGCGCGACCAGTGGCACACGATGACGCGCACGGGTCTCTCGCCCCGCCTCAACCGCCACCTGGGCGAGCCCTACCTGGAAATCCACCCCCGCGATGCCGAGGCGTTGGGGCTGGAGCCTGCCGGCCTCGCCACTGTGTCGAACGCCCATGGCCAGTCGATCCTGCGCGTGATGACCAGCGACCGGGTGCTGCCGGGGTCCTGCTTTGCGCCGATGCACTGGACGGGCGAGACGGCCTCGGCCGCGCGGATCAACACCTCGGTCACCGCGGTGACCGACCCGATCTCGGGCCAGCCATCCAGCAAGTCGGCCCGCGTGAGCGTCGCGCCCTTCCGCGCCGCCTGGTTCGGTTTCGCATTGAGCGAATCCAAACCCGCGCCCGACTGCGCCTACTGGACCCGGACGCGCAGTGCCAAGGGCTGGCGGATGGAGTTGGCCGGGGAAGCCGCCCCCGCCGACTGGACCGAGGCCGCTCGCGCCATGCTGGGCGCGCGCGGCGAGGCGGTGACGATCGAGGACCCGCGCCGGGGCCTCTTCCGCGTCGCCTTTGTCGAAGACGGCCGCATCACCGCCGCGCTCTTTGCCGGGCCGCAGCCGGTGGCGCTGGCGCGCGACTACCTCGACGGGCTGCTGGGCGGAGAGGACCTGCACCTGCTGGCCGGCCGCGCCGGGGCCGACCGTCCCGATCCGGGCCCGACGCTGTGCGCCTGCTTCAACGTCGGCATCAACACCATCGTGCAAGCCATTGAACAAAAAGGCCTGATGACCGTCGAGGCCATCGGCGCCGCGCTGGAAGCAGGCACCAATTGCGGATCCTGCAAGCCCGAGATCGCGGCGCTGATCGCCCGCCACGCGACGCCGCCGGCCGCGGCGGCCGAGTGACTCAGATGCTCATGCCGCCATCGACCATGTGCAGGGTCCCGGTGGCAAAGGCCGACATGTCCGAGGCCAGGTAAAGCGCGGCGCGCGCCACCTCCTCGGGCGTGCCGTGGCGGCCCATGGGGATGATGGAATTGAAGAATTCGGTGCCGTCATGGCCGGTGGCGGCGGTGAACCCGTCCTCGACCGCCTGCTGGAAGCCGTTCGAGATCGGCCCGGGATGCAGCGTGTTCACCCGGATGCCGCGCGGGGCCAGTTCCTTGGCCAGCACCCGCATCAGCCCCACCTGCGCATGTTTCGCGGTGATGTAGCCGTAAACACCCGGGTCCCCCGTGACCCCCGCCACCGAGGATGTGATGATGAGGCTGCCCCCGTCGCGCATCCTGGGCACCCCGGCCTGCGCACACAGGAACGCGCCCCGGACGTGGACGGCGAGCACCGCGTCGAAGGTCTCGACCGGGTAGTCGGCGATGGGCGCCACGGTGCCGAAATTCCCGGCGTTGGAAAAGAGCACGTCGATCGGGCCGAAGCGCGCCACCGCCGCGTCGATGTAGCCTTGGGTCGAGGCCGGATCGGTCACGTCGCCGGCAAGGCAAAGCACCTCTCCGTCCAGTCCCAGCGCCTGCGCGTCGGGCGCGACCAGGTCCACCAGCGTGACCTGCGCGCCTTCGTCCTGGAACAGCCGTGCCGAGGCGGCACCGATCGAGCCTCCGCCCCCGGTGATCAGGCAATGTCGGCCCTGAAGCATGTTGGCTGGCATATGTGTCCTCCCCCTATTGCAGGCGGCAGGATGGACGCAGGCGCTCGCCGGGCGCAAGGGGCGATGCCTGTGGACGGCGTCGACGCGGGGTCCGGACTGCCCCGTCGTCATTGTCTCTCGATCATCGGCGCGACACCGGCCAGCCCCTGTGGTATATCGGACAGGTGAAAGCGGATCGGACCACGCGCATGTGCCAGGGATTCCGAATAGATGGACAGGAAGAGATCGTACCGCCGCCCCGGTTGGACCGGGGGAGCTCTGGATCCACGATCCAACGACCCGATCCCAAGCGCAGGCGCGCGGCCCTGCAGGTCCGCGAACCTGCGCGAATATTTCGCGCAGGTCGTTGAACAGGCGTTTGGCAGACGGGCATAGGGACCGCCCGAGCCATGCACCCGGGGCTGGTCGCCCCATGCCCTTCGCAACCTTTCTTGCGCGGGAACCGGAGCGAAGGAAAAAAAAAATCTCCTCGCGCCGACCGAACACCCGAACCAACCGCAACACGCTGCGGACGGGGCCTTGGGTAGCGAGGATCAGGAGCCGAGCCCTGTCAGGCGCCGTTCAGCCGAACCCATAGGGACTTCGGACCCCGGAACGTGATGGTCGGGATCCAGTCGATCTCCTGATTTTCGACAAGCTGGAGGCGTGGAAAGGCGGCCGACAATTCTTCCAGCAGCACGCGCATTTCCAGCCGGGCGAGCGGCGCGCCTAGGCACATGTGCAGCCCCTTCCCGAACGCGAAATGGTCTCGCGCATTGCGTCGTTCGATGTCGAACACCTCGCCATCGTCGAAATGCCCCTCGTCCCGGTTGGCCGAACCAAGGGCCAGCAACACGACCTCGCCTTTCCTGACAAGCTGACCTGCGATCTCCAGGTCTTCGAGTGCCTGCCGGCGCCATGTCACGACAGACGATGCGTGTCGCAGGCCTTCTTCGACGGCGGCGCCAGCAAGGGAGGGATCGGCCACGAGTTTCGCCCATTGGTCCGGCGCGGACAGAAGTTCATTCAGTAGGTTGCCCGAAGCGTTCGTGGTGGTTTCATGCCCCGCGAGGAGGAGCGCAAAGAGCATGGACTCGATCTGGTTGATCGTCAGGATCGAATCGTCACCGCCGCGCATTTCCAGAAGGAAGCTCGGGTAATCGTCGGCCGGGGTCTTGTGGCGAGCGGCCACAATCCCTTTCGTGTAGGTCCAGAAATCGACGATCTCTCGACTGGCGTCCATCACCTCGTCATGGTCGAGCTTGCCGAACATCAACAAGAGCCGCTTGTCCGCCCATGCCTTGATCTTGAGCGGATCCACACCGGTTTCGCCCAGCAGCAGGAACAGCACGCGTGCCGGGAACTCGTAGATCATCGCGTCGATGATATCGACGGTATCGCGCCCCCTGAGCTCGGCGATGTAGTCGCGGACGAGCGCCCGAATGGCATCTTCGTACCCCGCGAAGACCTTGACGTTGAGAAACCGCGCCGCGATCCGGCGAATATGCATATGCGCCGGGCCATCGAGGTTCACGTGCACGGGTTCCGCAGTGTAGTCGGAGGCCGCGAAAAAGCCGAGAGCCTCTTGCGGGACCGGGCAGATCGGGGCGCTTGCGACAAACGCCGAAAACCGCAGGTTGTCGCGAAACACGGCCTCGATATCGGCGCGGCGCGTCACGACCCAGACACCAAGGTCGGGCTGGTAGAAGATCGGACATTCGCGGCGGGCCCGGCGGAAGAAACTGTACATCCCCTCGTGCCGATAAGGGTCATATTCCGTGCCGATACCGCTTACCGGACAGCCACCGGCCAAATTCTGGGTCATCTGAGACATGCTTGCGTTCCTCCCGCGCGTTTCGGCCGATGGCACCCGCGACCTGCGCGCCGTGGAACCGGGCCTCCGTCTCGGCGGCCCGCTCCACACCACGGGATCAGGCGAAACCGACTGTTGCAGGCTAACGGGGAAATGGGCGTGCCAAAAAGATGCCGATAGCGCGTTGCCGATGCCGGGAAAACATCGCATCTTCTGCTCGGGGAGGATGCCATGGCGATAAAGTTGACCCATATCCGGGATGTCATCGCAGCGGCCGAAACCGGCAGCCTGCGGGGCGCATCGCGCAAACTCGGCATTGCCCAGCCGGCCATCAGCCGCAGCATCCGGGAAGTCGAGAGTGACCTCGGGGCGACCCTGTTCGAGCGCCATCAGAGAGGGATTCGACTGACCGCGATCGGCCAGGCGTTCCTTGGTCGTGCGCGGCTTGTCGAATCCGAATTGCGTCGGGCCCGCGAAGAGGTCAACCAGTTGCAAGGGGAACTGACGGGCCAGATCTCCGTGGCCATGTCGGCCGTTTCGACATTCGTCATGATGCCGACTGCCGTTCAGACCTTTTCACGGAAATATCCCGATGCCGTCGTCAAAGTGACGGAAAGCTTCTTTCAGGAGGCCGAAGCCGCCCTTGCATCCGGGCAGATAGATTTCTACGTCGGTCCCTACCAGCCTCCGGGCTCACACTCTCCTTTCGTGCATGAAAAACTGTACGATCAGGTCCGGGTCGTGATTGCCCGCAAGGGCCATCCGCTGGCGAACGCGTCCCGATTGTCCGACCTCGTGGATGCCGGCTGGGTCAAGCAGACACTGTCCGAACGGGCCAGCGAAGCCGATTTCGAGCTGTCCTTCACCAAGCGCGACCTGCCCGTGCCACGCATCAAGATGCAGACGACGTCAGCCACCGCGACGCTGCTCGCGGTGGCCAACAGTGACCTTCTGACCATCGTCCCGGTGAACATGCTGGGGTCGCCGGTCGATACCAACATGTTCGATGTCGTGGCTCTGGATCAGCACCTGACGGCCCCGCCCATCTGTCTCGTGCGTCGGGCCGATCTGCCGCTCACGCCGATGGCCGAGTATTTCGCCGACATGGTCCGGCGGGTCGGGTTGCGTCAGGACCAGAAGGCCAAGACCCTGACGGCAAGCCCCAAATCGGTGACGGCGGGCCTGCAGGACTGAAGCGTTGATGCGGTGGGCCGCCTTACGCCTGACCCGGCGGGACAATGACAGTGGCGCCGCAGAATGCATCGATGATGACGACCTGACAGGACAGGCGGCTGGTCGGCACGCGGTCCGCCTCGGTGAAGTCGAGCATGTCGTCTTCGCTGTCCGAGGGCCCGCCCGCGATGGCGAACCCCGCGTCGGACAGATGGACATGACAGGTCGCGCAGGCCAGCGCGCCGCCGCAATCGGCCAGAATGCCGGGAACGTCGTTGGCGACCGCCGCCTCCATCAGGGTTTGGCCCGTCTTCGCCGGGATTTCCATCTTGCGTCCATCGGACAGGCAGAACGTGATGTTCGGCATTAATCAACCCTTCCGGTTTGTGTTTGAACACCCCTGACGCACGAACTGCGCGGCCGGCAACATGTCAAAATCCCCGGCCCGATACCCGTTGGATATCGCGCAGGGTCATGCCTCGGTCGACAGGCGCAACAACTGCTCGGCATTGCGGCGCATGACCTTGTCGCGGTCCAGGTCGCTGAGCGGCACGCTCAGAATGGCATCAATCGACGCTCCGACCGGGCCGAACGGGGCATCCGACGCGAAGACGATGTTTTCGGCGCCAAAGAACTGGAATCCGGTGGGAAATCCGGATGTTCCGCCGAACATCGCCGTGTCGGCGTAAAGCATCCGGAAATACTCGGCATGGGGGCGCTTGAGCGACGCGATCACGCCCGAGTAATCTTCGTCCGGCGTCCGGCTTCCCAGGACCTCCATGCCCGGACCGATCCGCCCGTCGAAGAACGGGATCATGCCGCCCAGGTGATGGGTGATGAGCTTGAGGTCCGGGTGACGGTCGAAAACGCCCGAGAAGATCAGCCGCGAAACCGCCACGGAGGTTTCGTATGGCCAGCCGAAACACCACCACATCTCGTACCGCGAGCGCGCCTCGGCCGCGTAATCCGTCATCGCCGCCGTGCGGGCAGGATGCAGCCAGACCGGCAGGTCATGGCGCGCCATGGCCGCAAAGACCGGCGCGTATTCCGGGCGGTCCAGCGGTTGGCCGTCAATGTTCGTGTAGATCTGGATGCCGCGCGCACCAAGGTCGTTCACGGCGCGGTCGATTTCGGCCAGCGAGCCTTCGACGTCGTTCAGGGCAACGGTCGCGACGAAGGCCGGGAAGCGGTCGGGAAACGTCGCACAGATCTCTGCCATTTCGTCATTCGCGTGTTTCGCAAGGTCGATGGCAAGGGCGGGGTCGGCCACCTCTTCCAGCACCGGGTGCGGCAGGGCGATCACCTGGCGATACGCGCCGTGCCGATCCATGTCGCGAAACCGGGCGTCAAGGTCGACCACCTCGGGCACCTGCTTCATGCGTGCCGACAGGTTCCCGAGGCCGCGCGACGCCGATTCCAGCCGTTCAAGATACGACCTCGGAAAAAGATGTGTGTAGATGTCGATGATCACGTGCGGCCCTCCCCGGCGGCAAGGGCGCCCGGCGACAGGGCGCGGCGTTGAAACCAATCGGAACCGACAAGCAGGCCCCCCAGACCCAACCCCGCGAGGTTGAGCCAGTGACTGCCCCCGAAGAGGTTCACCGGAACAAGCAGCCCGACGCCTGCAAGCACATAGGCGATGCGCGTCGACACCGGGATCAGTCGCAGCGAATAGCCCGTGAACCCGGCGGCGATGAACCAGACCGCCGCCAGGGCGGTGACGATGTCGATACCGGTCTCGACCGGTCCACCGCGCAGAAGCATCGTGTCGGAAAAGATGAACAGGAACGGAATGACGAAGGCCGACCAGCCAAAGCGGACGGCGGCAAACCCGGTCCGCATCGGGCTCGACCCGCTGATCGATGCCGCGGCAAAGGCCCCGATGGCGACGGGCGGCGTGATCATGGACAGCATGCCGTAGTAGAATATGAACAGATGCGCCGCGATCGGGTCCAGCCCGATCTCGATCAGGGCCGGGGCGACCAGTGTCGCCAGCAGGATGTAGACGCCGACCGTGGGCATCCCCATGCCCAGCACGATGCTCACGGCTCCGGTCAGGGCAAGCAGGGCCAGAACGCTTCCCCCGGCCAGTGCGACCAGCGACAGGGCGAGCGAAAAGCTCAATCCCGTGATGTTCAGAACGCCGATCACGATCCCCGCAAGCGGCGCGATCATGAAGATGTCGAGCACACCAAGACCGGTGGTGCGGAACACGTCCAGCAGGCTGGCTGCGCGCAGTTGCTGGCCGCGGTATCCAAGCAGCACGCCGCTCAGCAGCACCGCGCACAACGCGTAGATGGCCGACAGGTCCAGCGAGTAGTTCAGCCAGAAGATCCCGGCGATCAGGATCGCGAAGGGGATCGGGATGTACCACCCTGCCCTGAGCACATCCCCGGTGCGAGGAATATCTGCGGCCGGGACCCGGGCGATGCCGTGCCGCGCGGCTTCAAGGTCGACCTGTATGAACAGGGCCGCGAAATAGATCACCGCAGGGATCAGCGCAGCCATGGCAATGGTGGCATAGGACACCTGCAGAAATTCGGCCATCAGGAAAGCCGCGATGCCCATGACAGGCGGCATCAACTGTCCACCGGTCGACGCCACGGATTCGACCGCCGCCGCGACATGTGGGCGGTAGCCGGCGCGCTTCATCATCGGGATCGTGACGACCCCCGTCGACACCACATTGGCCACGACACTGCCCGAGATCGTGCCGAACAGGGCCGAGGCAATGATCGCGATCTTCGCCTGCCCGCCGCGAAAGCGACCCATGAGCGCCATCGCGATATCCGTGAAGAACCCCGAACCGCCCGACAGGAAAAGACCCTGCCCGAACAGCACGAAGGCGACCACCACCGTTGCGACGATCATCGTCGGTGTTCCAAGGATCGCGCTGGTGTTCCAGGTCAGGTAGGACGCGAGGCTGTTGACCGAAACCTTGCGCCCCATCAGGTCGCCCGGCAGCAGATAGGCGGTCAGCCCCAAGACCAGAAACGCCGCTGCCACCAGCATGATCGGAAGGCCGGCCGTCCGGCGGGCGCCTTCCAGCAACAGCGGGATCAGAATGAAGCCCGCAACAAGGCTCGACGTCGTCTTGAACGTCGCGGTCGAGACCTCGGGAAACCGGAGTGCGACGAACAGGCATGTCGCCATGCCGATCAGTGCAAGCAGGGCGTCGTACCACGGCACCGGCCCGGACCTGGCCCGCCCCGCACCGGCGGGCACGTGGAGGTAGACCAGGGCCGTTGCGATGCCAAGCATCACCGCCCCGAACTGCTCGGGATAGACCAGGATGCCGACACGCCGCAGCAGGTCAAACGCCCAGATGATTGTGCCCAGTGGCAGCGCGATCGCCAGTCCCGCGATCAACGCCGAAACGACCCTTGAGGAACCGGTCGGGACCTCTGACGTGTTCATGGCGGTAGCCTCCCTGTGTGCGGAGTTCGTCTGCTCCGAAACACTCAAATCAACGTGTTTCGCGTGCGAGGCAGGCTGCCGCCTGCCCCGAACGACGGCCGTTCAGCCCTCGGGCGTGCCAAGGCCGATCTCGCCGTATGCGGTCTCTGCGCCGGGGTGATAGGCCACGCCCGGCACCTTGGGTGCCATCTTGGACGGATCGAAGCGCGACATCGCCTTGTAGGTATCGGCCAGCATGTCCTTGTTCGCGTAGACCGCCTTGGTGATCGTCGCGACGGTGTCCTCGGGAACCGTATCCGCGCAGAACATCACGATGTCGAAGGTGATCACATTGGTCGGAGCCACGATTTGCGGCGCCTTCTCATTCGGTTCCACGAGCGAGAAATAGGCCCCCGGCAAGTTGCGGTTCAGCGCCTCCGAGTTCGCATCGGTCGCGTCGATCTGCAGGGCCTTGAGCCCACCTACGGAACTGTCGACTTCAAGCACCTTGGCCGTTCCGATAGAGAAGGCGAAGGTGTCGTTGCGACCGGTCGAGAAGTCGTCTGCTGCCTGGACGATGCTCTGGGCCGGGATCGACGTGACGTCGTCGCGGGTCAGTCCGCCAAGCGCAAGGAACGTTTCGTAGACCGCCCCGATGGCGAGTTGCGCATTCAGCTCGCTCGGGACGCGCTTGCCCTTGAGGTCGGCGACCGTTTCGACTTCGGAATCCTTGCGGACATAGATCGCAAGCTGCGACGGCAGCACCGCCGCCACCATGCGCAGGTTCGGATGCGCGCCGTCCGAGTTGTAATAGGCATCGCCATTGACGAAGTAGGCCAGATCGAAGGCGATGTTTATTCCGCATTCGGCCTCGCCCCCCGCGACCGCCGGCATGGGCGAGCCGCCGGCAGGCACGACGACCATGCGCAGGTCCGTCGTTTGACTGACGGTCTTGGCGATGGCCGATCCGACCGAATGGGCCAGGCCGCCCGGGCTGGTGGTCGACAGCGTGACCAACTGGGCACTCGCCGTCGTGGCACAAAGCGCGACAAGGGTCGCAATGGCCGTTGAACAGGTCCTATTCATGGTGGTCTCCTCCCTGAGACAAACTTGAACGCTCGTGGCGCGTGGGGTCACGCGTCCGGTCAGGCCGCCGATCTTCCGAGGCCGGATTTCTTCATTTTCTGGACCGCAAGGGCATAGGGCGCAGGCGCCACCGTTGCGCGTACCGGGATCTGGCGATGCCTTTCGACATGCGGTTTTCCTGTGCCGCCGTCGGGCTCTCCCCAGACGATCGTGACAGGCGTACCCGTCTGTGCGCAGGCTTCATCGACCACGGCGATGGACAGCTGTTCGCGTTCGTTCGAGCTGTATCCGCAGAAGCCGGACATCCCGATGAGCTCGCCCCCGGAACTGCGCACCTCGTCCGCCTGGGGAAAGCCGTAGGATGCGACGGGCATTTCGATGGACTTGCAGGGCACGCCGGGCGCGTACATGGACGCGTGGATCGCGGCGACATCCTCCTTGTTCCAGACCAAGGTCACCTTGCGGCGCTGCGGCCGGTCGGCCAGCACCTCGAGCGCCTCGCGCCCGACGAAATCATGGTCGAACCCGATCAGGCGGCCCAGCCCCATGTCATAGGGTGTCAGGTAGTACTCTTCGATGGACCGGCCTACGAAACTTCCGCTGAGCTGCGCCTGCCCGGCCCAGCTGTCGGCCGGCAGCCAGTCGCGAAAGGCTTTCAGATCAGGCGACGAATAGATGGCCGACACCGGGTAAGCGAGCCATCCGCCCTCGCTTGGCGTCGAAAAATATGCCAGTCGTCCGGCCTGCCTGAGCCCATGCGCCCTGCCCGCGTCCAACAGCGCGGCCCGGACCTTTTCGCCGTCTTTATAGGGGCCGGACAGTTCGACACCCTTGTGACCGGCCATGCCATGCCGAAGCGCCCGGACATCGCAGCCCGCAATCCTGACCATCTTCGTGTTGAAGAACTTGATCTCGGGGGCGCCGCCTTCGACGACGGACTGGAAGATCGCTTCGGCATTCGGGCCGTCCATTCCAAATCGAAAATACGTCCGGCCCTGGGTGTTGGCCGAGGTCTGGTAATCGCGGGTGATCGTGACGTCGTAGCCACCCGAGACTGCGTTGAAGGCAACCCAATCCTGCAAATGCATCCCCGAGATGAGCTCGAACGTGTCGTCCCCGATCCACTGCAGGACGGATTCGCCGATGACTTGGCCCTGCGGATTGCAGGCGATGTACTGCTTGGCCTTGCCCGGGGCAAAGTTGGCAAAGCTGTTGATCCCGAGACACGTCAGGAGCCTCAGCGCATCCGGCCCCTTGAGGAAGGTTTCGGGCATGTGATGAGACTGATCGAACAGGACCGCCGTCTCGCGCCAGGCGCGCTGTTCGTCGCGCCAATTGGTGACCTCGGCCGGTACGGGCGACGGACCGGGGCGATTGCGGCTGTGAGGCGCGCGGGTTTCGTTCCGGAAATAGGTCACGAGATCCGGGTGGTCGTCGATCAGCCTCTGCAAGGATCTTTGCGTTGTGTTCGGCATGTGCCTCTCCCTCCTGCCGCGCATCGCCTGGGTGTCAAATCATGACCCGATGCGCCATTTCTGGCCATGAGACTGCCGACAAAGATGAACTCGGAACAGATGGCATAATCTGAAAGGTGATACGCATTCCGTATCACGATCCGGCGCGGCCACCGCTAGGGCGCGACAGGATTGATGGCCAGCGCCGTGCGCTTGATCATGTCGGCGAAATACTCGGCCAGCGGGGTCAACGGCATCCCCGTCCGCCGGATGAGACAGATTTGCGTGCCCTGCATTTTCTCGGCTATGTCGAGCACCGAAAAGAGCGCGCTGTCGATCGGCGGGCTCAACATGCTGCGCGGCAGGATCGTCAACAGGTCGCTGTTCGCCACGGCCACCAGGGTCGTCGTTGCCGAGGTCGTATTCATGACCACGTTGGGCCGCATCAGACCTTCGTCCAGAAACGGACGCGCGATATAGGCTTCGTTGGCGCGTTCGGCCAGGGCCGGGCGCACCCACTCGGCATCGACCAGTTCCGCAAGCGTCCGGCATTGTGCCAAGGGGTGGCCCTTGCGCGAGATCACCACCCATTCATGGTCGAACAACTTTTCGACGATCAGGCGCCCTTCGTTCGTCACCTCGCGAAACGGGCCGACACAGAAATCGATCTGCCCGTTGAGAACCTGCGCTTCCACGGCGTGAAAAAAGGCTTCGGTGATCTTGAGTTGCGCGGCGGGGTACTTGGCGCGGAAGGTCCGCACGGCTTTCGGCATGAGCGCCAGCGACGAGACACCGGACATGGCGACGGACACCTCCCCGACCAGCTGACCGCCAAGCTGGTCGATCTCTTCCCGCGCCCGGCGGAGTTCGGACTGAACCGCGACCGCGCGTTTCAGGAAGGCATCGCCCATGGCCGTCAGGCGCACACCCTGCTGGTGGCGTTCGAACAAAGGGACGCCAAGTTCCTGTTCGACCTCTCTTATGCTTCGCGTGATCGACGGCTGGGCAATGCCCAGATGCCGCGCCGCCGCGCGCAGGCTCCCCAGTTCTGCGGCCGCGATGATATCCCTGAGATGCGTGAGTTTCATGGTCGTCATCTCTCCTACAATCTCCAGTTTGCAGCGTATGGCATCTCTGGCCGTCAAGCCACGGACACAGGGTGACGTCAGAAACGAAAAGCCAGCCGCGACGGGCGGCTGGCTGCTTGGGTCTCCGGGTGGTTTCGGTCAGCTTTGCGGCGGTACGGCGGCCGAGATCGTCTCGTAATCCGATTTCATCTGCGGATCACCGTCGACGATCGCTTTGACCACGGGCGTGATCTGGTCGAGATAGGCGCGCGTTTCCTGGTCGCTCATCCGGATCACGGTTCCACCGGACGCTTCCCAGGCCGCTTCCATCTTGTCTGCATTGGCCAGGTGTGCGGCCACGACGCTTTCGGCTTTCTGCGCCTCGTCCAGCACGATCCGGGCAAGGTCCGGCCCGATCATGGCCAGGAAGTCCTTGTTGATGACCGCCCCGACGGTCGTGTAATTGCCCGGCAGATAGGTCACGTTCTTGGCGGCGTCGTACATCTTGAACGCGTTGACCACGCTCATGCTGTTGGTGGCCGCATCGATCGTTCCGGTTTGAAGCCCCGGCAGGACCTCGCCCAGTGGCATGGCGACGGGGGCCGCGCCAACCGCCTTGAGCGGTTCGTTCAGCAAGGGAGTCGCGCCGCCGCTGCGCACCTTCTTGCCGCTGAAATCCGCCACCGTTTCGATCGGGTCCTTCGATATGATGACCCCCTGCCCATCGATCAGGACAGTCAGCGGCTGAACGCCGGCTCCGGCCCCGAAATCGGACAACAGCGACCGCACCTGCGGCGACTGGAACGTGGCCATCGCGGCTTCGGGTGACTGGAACAGGACACCGGCATCAAGCACGGCAAACCGCGGGTCGAGCGTCGAGAAGAAACCGATGATCGAAAAGGAAACCTCGATCGTGCCCATGGCCACGCCTTCGATCGCGGCAGGCAGCTGCCCCAACTGGTTCGCGGGATAAAGCTGGACGTCGATCTGTCCGTTGCTGCCTGCCTCCACGCCCTTTTCAAAGGCGACCATATAGGCGTAAACCACATCCTTTTCGGTCGGCGGGATCGGGGCCGAGACCTTCAGCACATAGTCCTGGGCCATCGCGCCCATCGGGACGAGTGTGGCCAAGGCAACGCCGCAAAGCGCGGCTTTCATGTTGGATTTCATTGTCATTTACGTGTCCTCCCTGACATCGCGAGGCGGCTGTCGTTCGCGCAGACGCTTCATGGTTCGATAGTGTTCGCGCGCCTGACCTCCAAGATTGCAGGCGCGTTCCCGCGATGCCCATGCGGCATCGCGGTCCGTCTCAGGCCGGCTCGGTCTCGGCTTCGTAGTTGTGCACGAAGTCCGACGGGATCTCTGGCCCCCAAAGGTAGATCGAGTCCTCGGCCGGATAATCTCCGGCGTCCCAGTCGTGGTCCGATGGAATGTAGTCGATATCGGCTGAGTATTCCGAATAGCTGCCCCAGGGGTCCTTGACGTAGTGAAAGTAATTCGAGCCAAGGACATGCCGGCCAAGGCCCCAGCCCTTCTGGTAGCCCTTGTCCGCCATCTGCATGGCCCCGAGACCGATCTGGTTCACGTCGTTCACATCCCACGAGCAATGGTGGAGCCCGGGCGCGGACGATTTCGCAAAGGCGATCAGGTGGTGATCAGAGCCGTGAATCCCGTGCATGAAGCAGATGCCGTCGCCGGAGCGGTCAGAAAGCCGAAGTCCCAGGTTGCGGGAATAGAACGACAGCGAGTCCGGCACCGACGGTGTGAACACCAGCAGGTGGGCCAGTCTTCTTGGCCTGACGCGGACCGCATGGGCGCGCTGCATCGAACCCATCTGGCCGGCCGGCACGGACGACATGTCGAACGACGACTTTTCGTCCGGGGACGTCTTTTCGGCGATCTTGACTTCGATCATGGTTCCGAACGGATCCATGAAGAAAAAGCCCGTGGTCTCATGGTCGTAGTAGTTTGGAACGTCTACCAGCCGCACGCCGTTCCGTTCGATCCTGCGGCGCAGGCGCTCGAAATCTTCCTCGAAGACGGCAAAGCTCAGGTGACGTAGTTTCTTCGTTGCATCCTCGGACAGGCTCGCCCAGCGATGTTCGGACCCCGTGGTGAAAAGGCCCAGCCCCTGCCCTTCTTCCCGGACGTCCAGGCCGAAGCTCGTGTAAAAGTCCTGGGCTATTCTAAGATCCGGGACGCTCATATGGAACGTGTCCATCGAATGGATGCCCAGTTCACCGGGACGCCTGGTTGCCCCGACCTTGCCGTTGATAGCAGTCATGGTTTCCTCCCTGCCACCGGATCAGGCCGATTTGGCCAGCATGTCGTTTTGCGCGTCGCGGATCGGGTTCGACAGGACGCCAAGTCCCGTGATCTCCACCTCGCAGACATCGCCGTCTTTCATCCAGAGCTTGGGGTCGCGCGCGAGACCGACACCTGACGGCGTTCCGGTCACGATCACATCGCCGGGCCGCAGGGTCATGAAGTCCGAGCAGATCGAGACAAGCTCGGCGACAGAGAACACCATCGAGTCGATGGGCGCCTGCTGGACGACCTGACCGTTGAGCCGCGTGATCAAGGTCAGGCCCTGGCAGCCCGCCGGCAATGCGTCCGACGTCACGAAGACCGGACCGAACGCGCCGGTATCGTCAAAATTCTTGCCCGCGGTCCATTGTGGCGCTTTGAACTGGTAGTCGCGCACGGAGGCATCATTGAAGATCGAGTACCCCGCCACGTGGTCGAGCGCCCGGTCGACAGGGACGTTTCGCGCCTCGCGCCCGATGATGGCAACCAGTTCCCCCTCGTAGTCGAGCTGTTCCGAGACATCGGGGCGCAGGATGGGTGCGCCATGACCGATGAGAGAGGAGTTGAAGCGGCCGAAAAGGGTCGGATAATCCGGCTGCTCGAAACCACTCTCTGCCGAGTGGTCCGAATAATTCAGCCCGACGCAAACGATCTTTTCGGGGTCCGACACCGGCGGCATCAGGACGACCTTGTCCAGGTCGATCACGGCGCCCTTTGCAAGCACGGCATGGGCACGCGGCAGGGCATCCTGGCCGCTGCGCAAGAGCGACAGGAGCGATCCCGGATATCCCGGGGCGTCCTCGGTCAGTCCCCGGAACCCGGTGTCGGTCTCGACCGCGAGGCCTTTGCGTCCGTTCTGGCTGAAGCTGGCAAATTTCATCTGGGTGTCTTCCTTCTGGTCAGGCGACATCGGCGACCGTTCGGGCGCCGGCATGTGCTGTCACGATGTCAAAAACGCATCGGGCGTCGTCGGCCGATGCATGGTCCCCCCGCCACGCGACGATCTGGTCGGGACGAACAAGCGTGAATGCCCCCTCGTAGAGGTCCATTGCGACGGGTTCGTTCGAGATATCCACGACCTCCAGGTCGATGCCCCGCTGCCGGGCCTCACCGCGCATGGCCGCAACCGTCGGATCGGACGGGTGGACACACAGCAGGGTCCAGTCGAACCCGAACGCATCGAACAGGGAACGACCGTCGGCAAGCCAGGCATGCGGCGCACGACCGCCCGGCTTGGCCGTCGGCACGTAGACCGACGGCGCATCGGGCGGGACCGGGGTGCGATCGTCGACGATCACGGGGGATCCGTCATATCGCGCCCCAAAGGTAAATCCGGGGATCGTGAACTCGCGGGCGGCATGGCTGCCCAGATAGGCGCCTGCCCGCGCACGTGCTGCATCCCCAGCCGGGCCGGCGTCCTGGATCGCGGGCGATGGCACATACAGACCGACCGAATCCGCAAAGCGAAGCGCGAAGGTCGTGTTCCGGATGGCAACGGGGCGCCGCTCGGCCTCGTAGCTGGCAACCAGGTCGGGCGCGGCCTGTCCCTTGATGACCGCCGCGAGCTTCCAGCCGATATTCACGGCATCCTCGATGGCGGTGTTGTAGCCCATGCCGCCGGTCGGTGTGAAAAGGTGGATGGCGTCGCCGCCAAGCAAGACCCGCCCGTCCAAGAACGTCTCGGCCACCAAGGCCCGGCCGGCCAGCCACGAGGCGATTCCGGTGACCGTGAACGGAAGGTCCCGGCCCACGGCCTGCAGGAAAAGCGCACCGGCTTCCGCCTCGCTCATCCTGTTGGCGTCTTCACCTTCCCGCAATTGCGTCTGCAGCACGAACGAACCACGCCCGTCGACCGTCGCCAATAGTGCGCGGCGCTTGCGATTGAAGGTCCAGTACATCCAGGCGCGCGGGATCTTCAGGTCATAAAACGCGGGCGCATCCAGATAGATCGACAGCATGTTGCCGCCCATGAAGTCGCGCTGCCGTGTCTCGCCCCCGCTGTAGCGGATGCCAAGCTGTTTTCGGACCGTGCTGCTGCCGCCATCGGCCCCGAACAGGTAGCGCGCCCGGATCTGGTAGGCCCGCCCTGTCGTTTCGCGCAGATTGGCCAGAACGCCCGTGTCATCCTGTGCGAACCCCTCCAGTTCGGTTTCGAACCAGATCGACACGGTGGGCAGGCCCTGCGCCTTTCGGCACAGCGTCTGCTCGACAAGGCTTTGCGGAACACGATGTGGCAGTTCCGCGCCGTTCCACACATGCGCCTGCTGGCGCAGGAAAGTCGCGGCATCGCGGGACGCGGGCATCTTGTGGCGCGCCAGTTCATGACCGGAAAAGGTCGTGAAATAGGCGACGTCGGTCGGATGATCGTCCGGCATCCCGAGCGCGCGGATTTCATCGGCGAAGCCAAGCCGCCGGTAATGTTCCATGGTCCGTGCCTGCGTCGCATTCGCCTGCGGCGCCGTCGCGACCGTCGCTTCGCGGTCGACCAGGATGACCCTGATACCGCGCCGCCCCAATTCGTTGGCAAGCATCAGCCCGCAAGGCCCTGCGCCCACGATCAGGACATCGGTTTCCACCGGTTTCATCTCGCCCTCCCTCTGGCCTGTTCCAGGGGACACTGGCCGAGCAAGAGCGATACCGATAGATTTCAGAAATGTCGGTGCGATACGGAAATGCTATCAGACAGGTTCGAACCCGGTTTTCGCCGCTTCCCGGATCAGGTGCGTCAGAAACTCTCCCGCCGGGGTCAGGCCGATCCCGGCGCGGTGCACCATCATGATCGGCGGGGCCGCAAAGGATTCGTCGAGTTCGAATTGTCGAAGCAAGCCGATCAAAAGCGGCGACTCGACCCATTGAACCGGCAACATCGCCAGAAGATCCGACTCCACAAGCGCCGTGAGGATCGACAACGCCGACTGACACTGCGTGACAACCCGCGGCGGCGGAAGCGCATTGTCGGAAAACACCTGGTTCAGTTCATCCCCGGCATCATGGGTGATCGAGGTCGCCAGCCAATCCGCTCCGGCCAGATCGGCAAGACGAGTGGCGCCAGCCATCGGATGCTCCTTGCGGCCCACGACGACCCTTTCATTGTCGAACAGCTTTTCCACGTTCAGCTCGGCCGCCTCCGATTCCGCTGGCACCGGACCGACGTAAATGTCGATCTGGCCATTTCGCAGGTCCTTTTCGAGCGTCGGCATGAACCCTTCGATGATGCGCAGGCGGACCGACGGATAGCGCCGCCGAAAGGTTCGCAGCGACTTGGAAAACAGGCCCAGATGCCCGGCGATCGAGAGACCGACAACCAGTTCGCCCTCGACTCCGTCCTGCTGCTGATGCACCGCTTCGCGGGCCCGGCGCACTTCGCCGAGGATCATCGTTGCACGCGTCAGGAACCCTTCGCCGATCGGCGTGAGCCTGACGCCACGCGCTTCGCGAATGAACAATTGCGCGCCCAGCGAATGCTCGAGTTCCTGTATCGACCGGGTGATCGCCGGCTGGGCCAAGCCAAGCGCGCGCGCGGCTGCCCGCAGGCTGCCGTGTTCGGCCACGGCCACGAAATCGCGAAGTTGGTTGAATTTCATCGCTGTCTGATAGCGTTTTTCGATCACCGTGACAATCAGCTCCGCATTTCGCATCACCAACTGTCAAGCTTTTCCGGACCTTGTGGATAAGCGATACAAATTTCGCATCAGAGCGACGATTGTTGCATCTAACCGATAGCAATCATCCGGGTAGAACCTGTGGAGGGTCAAGGTGCGGCCTGTCCGCTGGGGACAGGTGGCGCCGGGAGGAGAAAATGGAAAAAGTCATGGGAAAATGCATGGCCGCCGTCCAGGTGGTGCTGGGGCTGATCCTGATCGCCATGGTGGGGTTGTCCGTCTGGAACGTGGTCGCCCGGTACGTGTTCAATGCGGCCCTGCTCTGGGCCGACGAGGTCGCGGTCTACGCCATGATCGTCATCACCTGGTTCGGGGCGATCGTGGCAGCGTGGCGCCGCGCCGACATCGCGATGTCGTTGGTCGTCGACATGCTTGGGCCCCCTTGGCGGCGCGCGCTGGCCGTCATTCAAAGCCTTGTCACCGCCGGTGCCTGTGGATGGGTGACCTGGCTGTCCTACGGATACGTCCTGCGCGTGTTCAAGTTCGGCATGACGAGCGATGCCGCCCACATCCCGATGTGGATCGTGCACGGGTCGATCACCCTGAGCCTGGCCAGTATCGCCTTGATCGCGCTTTGGCGGGTGGCCGGGTTGCTGGCCGTCGGTCCGGATCGGGCGCAGCCCTACGAAACCCTTACCGCGGAGAACACATCGTCATGACTTTCGCGCTTGGCCTTCTTCCTGCGACGCTGCTTCTGTTCGGCGTCCCGATCTTCGTTGTCCTGCTCACGGCCTCGGTCGTCGCACTGGCCTTCTTCATGAACATTCCGATGACGGCCGTGCACCAGAACCTGTTCGGGTCAATCAGTTCTTCCGGCCTCCTCGCGGTTCCGTATTTCATCTTTGCCGGGGAGCTCATGTCACGCGGCACGGTGTCCCTGAGGCTGGTCGACTTCGTTCGGAGCTTTGTCGGCGGTCTCCCCGGCGCGCTTGGGGTCACCACGGTCGGGACGGCCACCGTCTTCGGTGCGATATCCGGGTCAAGCGCGGCGGCGGTGGCATCGGTGGGCAAGGTCATGCACCCCGAGATGAAGAAAGACGGCTATCCCGGTCCGTTCTCGGCCGGGATGATCACGTCTGTCAGCGCCATCGGCATCATCATCCCGCCGTCAATTCCGATGATCGTCTACGGCGCATCCTCCGAAACTTCGATTCCCAGGCTCTACGCGGCCGGTGTCTTGCCGGGCCTCCTTCTGGCCGGGGTGCTTGCGGCCTACATCATGGTCCGGGCACGTGTCGGCGGTTTCGGTTCCCGGTCGCGGCCGACCCTCACGGGCATCGCCAGCGCCATGCAACGGGCCGTCTGGGCCCTTGGCGCACCGGTCATCGTGCTGGGAGGCATCTACGGCGGCATCTTCTCTCCGACCGAGGCCGCCGCCGTCGCCTGTTTCTACGCCATGGTCGTCACGCGCTTCATCTTCCGCGAACTGTCCTGGCGGGACATCCTCGACTGTGCGGTCACGTCCATTCTCTTCTCGGCTCAGATCCTCGTCATCGTGGCTGCCGCGGGGCTCTTTTCGTGGATACTCACCGTCAACCAGATCCCGCAAAGCATGGTGGCCTGGATCGTCTCGATGGATATCTCGGCTTGGCAATTCCTGCTTGCCGTCAACATCATGCTGCTTCTCTGGGGCTGCGTGATGGATCCGCTGTCGGCCATCCTGCTGTTGACACCCATCCTGATCCCGATCGTGGACGCGCTTGAGATCGACAAGGTTCACTTCGGGATCGTGATGACGCTGAACCTCGCCATCGGCTTGTTCACACCGCCCTTCGGGATCAACATTTTCGTGGCGCAGTCAGCCCTGCGCATGAACACGAAGGATATCTACAAAGGCACCCTGCCCTTCTTCCTCGTGTTCGTCGTGATACTTGGGTTCATCACGTTCATTCCGCAGATATCGCTGTTCAGCATGAACGCTCTCATGTTCGGAAACTGAGGCAGACGCGGGCCGGGGTGAAAACCCCGGCCGTCGTTTGTGATGTCAGAACGGATAGTGGCCGGGCCCTGTCGTCACCGTCGTCAGGCGGATCTCGGTGAAATCCTCGACCGCGTAGTGCCCCGACCGGCCCCAGCCGGAATCCTTCACCCCCCCGTTCGGAAGCGACGCTTCGCCCGCCATGGTCGATCCGTTCACGTGGACGATCCCCGTGTCGAACCGCTGGGCCATGGCCAAACCGCGTGCCGCGTCACCGGTCATGATGGCCGCGCTCAGCCCGAAAGGTGTGTTCTGCGCCCTTGCGAATGCCTCTTCGGGATCGTCAAAGGCTTCGACCACCAGAAGCGGGCCGAAGGTTTCGTCGCATCCATTGGCCGCCGGCGATCCGGGCGGCACATCGGCGAGGATGGTCGGCGCGTGAACGCGGCCGGTGCGCTGCCCACCCGTCACCAGCTTTGCCCCCGCGGTCAGTGCCTCGTGAATCCGCGCCTCGGTCTTTTCGACTGCCGTATAGTTGATGAGCGGGCCAATGACAACGCCGGCCTCCAGCGGGTCGCCGGATTTCAGGGCGGCCGTGCGGGTCGCAAGACGTGCGACAAAGTCATCGTGCACCGTACGGGCCACATAGACCTTGCGCGTGTTCATGCAGATCTGGCCCTGGTGGAAGAACGCACCGAAGTTCACCGCGCGGGCCGCGTGGTCCAGATCGGCATCCTCCAGCACGATCATCGGATTGTACCCGCCCAGCTCGAAAACGGTGCGCTTGAGCGCGCGGCCCGCCCGTTCGCCAAGGATCCGCGCTGTCCGGTCCGAGCCCGTGAAGTTGATGCACCTCACATGCGGGCTTTCAAAGAAGACATCGGCGATTCCGGCCGCGTCGCCGGGCGCGTGGGTGATCACGTTGATCGTGCCCGGCGGGAAGCCCGCTTCGTGAAAGATCTCGGCCTGAACAAGTCCGGCAGACATCGGCGCAAGCTCGGACGGCTTGATCACGACGGTGTTTCCGAATGCCATCGGCAGCACGATTGTCCGCCACGCCAGGAAGAACGCCCCGTTCCAGGGCGTGAAACCCGCCACGACCCCCAGCGGCTTGCGCGTTGCCATCGCCATCCGTCCGGGCGTGTCGCTGCGCAGCAGATCGCCGTAGGGCAGATATCCCCAGGACGCCGCCTGCCTGAGCAGGTTGGCGGACAATTTCACCTGGAACGACGCAAAGGCACGTCCGGTCCCCGCCTCGACCGCCAGCAGGTGAACGATCTCATCGTGGCGTCGTTCGGTGATGTCGGCAGCCCTGAGGAACAGAAGCTGCCGTTCCCCGGGCGTCATGTTCGCCCAGGCCGGAAAGGCCGACTGGGCGGCAGCGACCGCCGCCTCTGCCTCGGGGCGTCCCCCGGCAGCCACCTTGGCGACAACGCTGTCATCCAGCGGGTTCGTGACGTCGAAGGTCGGCCCTACGTCTTCCGCCCAGACGCCTCCGACATAATGGGTGTTTGGCAATGGGTTCATGTGGCGGGTCCTCCCGATTTGTCTGACCGCGTGATCGTGTCAGGGCGTGGCGGGCTTCGGCGTCAGCCGGGCGCCCGGAAAATTCAGGATCGCCGCCTGAAGAGCGGGCAAGCCGCGCAGCCGATCGTAGTAGGCAGCGACGGCAGGCAAGGATCCGTCCGCCCAAGAGCCGCTTTCGTCCAGATCGTCGGACCGGATCAGCTCGGCGCCCCAGAACAGGTCGGCCATCGTGACGTCGTCACCGAAAAGCCAGGGCCCCGCCTGCCGGGCCAACCGGACCTCGAGCGCGGTAAACGCGCGTGCGACCGCGTCCCGCGCGGCGGCAATTTCGCCCTCTGAAAACAGCTGGTCCGCGGCCGATTGCTCCTTGTCGCGCTTTGCCTCGTAGGCGGCGCGCAAGGCCCGGTCGTCTCCGTATTCCTCGATCAGTGCGGTGCACCTGCGCACCTTGCTGGCCGCGAATGCATTCCGCGGCGCGCCTGCCGGGATGACCTGAACCGCAAGATTCTGATAATTCGGCAGATCGTCGATCATGGAAAGCTCTGCGAGGATGTCGTCCCTGATCCCGTCGGGCACCAGCGTCGCGCCTGCCATCCCGTCAATCGCCAGGCAGATCCGCAGGGAGTCGACCAGGATGTCGCCGCTGACAGAGTCGATGAGGGTTGGCACGACGCAGGCATCGCAGCCACTGGTCGCGACCGAGGTCGTGCCAAGATGCCGGTGCGACAGCCGCAGCCCGGCAGCGGCGCACCCCTCGACACGGCTGCGCACATAGACCGGATCGTAGGTCTCGCCCTGGAAGATATCCAGCACATGCGACCAGTGATCGAGGCCCAGTTGGGCAAGCACGGCCCGTACCTTTTGCGAACAGATCGAGTTGGGCGCATGAAACAGGTGCAGGCCCGGATTTGGTCCCGCCCCGACCTGCATCCCGGGAAATCGGTCCAACAGCGGGGCGATGAACGCCTGATTTGCATGTGCCATGTGTCGGAGTGTCCTGTGCCTGGAAAGATGAACGTGAATCAGTGCATCACGGACCCGCCGTCGACGACGATTGTCTGGCCGGTCATGAAGTCGCTTTCAGCGGACAGCAGGAAACCGACGGCACCCGTCAGGTCGGCAGGCATCTGGTCGCGCGGCAGACACCGCGACGCCACGGTCATCCGATTGATGTCGGCGGTATCGTCAGCCTCGGCGATACCTTCGCTCAGCGTGAAGCCGGGGGTCAGGCAATTCACGCGGACCCCGTCCGCGCCGCATTCGCGCGCAAGGACCCGGGTCAAGGCGATGACGGCCCCCTTGGACGCCGTGTAGTGCAGCAGCCCCGGCGTTCCCTTGAACGCGGTGCCCGAGGCAATGTTGACGATCTTGCCGTAGCCGGCCTGGCGCATGCCCGGCATCACGGCGCGAATGACCTCGAATGTCCCGCGCACGTTCGTGGACAGCACCCGGTCGAAATCTTCCGACGAAATCGCTTCGAAGGGACCGGGACGCAGCGAGGCGAAGATCGCGGCATTGTTGACGAGGCCGGTGATCGCTCCGACCCTGTCCGTGGCCTCTGCCACGAAATCCGCAACAGCCGGGCCATCGGTGATATCGCAGACACCCCCGGTCACGTCTGCGCCATGGCCCCGTAACTCGGCGACCAGTTCGTCCGGGCTGACGATATCGCACAGGGCCAGGCGGGCCCCGTCTGCGGCCAGTGCCCGGGCATATTCCGCGCCAATCCCCTGTGCGGCCCCGGTCACGATGATCATTCGTCCCGCAAGCCGTTCGGCTTGATCCGATCCGCGTGGCTGTCGCATGTCGCGTTTCCTCCCAAATCCTCTGTTCACTTGCGATTAGTACGACATGGCGGGGATCGCAGAAGATGGCATCATCGTCAGGATGATACCATTTCACTATCGCCACCGGATGCAGCCGCCGGGCACGAAAGGCTCCCCGCCTGCGTCTCCCGCGGCGCGGAGCCTGAAACCACGCGCGCCTATCCCCCGTAGGCGCTTGAGATTGCCGATTTCATCGCTTCGAGGTCGGCGGCATCGAGGTAGGTTCCGTTCGTGAAGACCCCGGCAATCGACGCCATGTTCGCGGCCGACTCGAGCGGGTTCGCGTCAAGCACGACCAGGTCCGCGTCGAACCCGGGAGCGACAACACCCACCGTGTCCGGACGCCCAAGGAACGCGCCGACATTGAACGTTGTCATCTGAAGAATGGACAGAGGGGACAGGCCAGCCTGTTCAAGCTCTGCAAATTCCTGGTGCAGGGAGAACCCCGGGATCAGCCAGATACCCCCCACGTCAGACCCAGCCATCATCTTGACACCCGCATCATGCATGTTCGCGACCACCCGCGTCTGGAGGTCGTACATCGCGGTCACCGCGGCCTTGGTCTCCGGGCTGAGTTCCGTGTCGAACTGTTCGCCCATCTGCTCCCAAAGAGCGCGGGTCTTCGGATGCAGGAAGCGCAGATTGGCGTCCGTCCGATACGCGGCATCGCCGCCACGGCTCATGGTCCGAAGCCGGATGAGCGTGGGCACCTGCCATACATCATGCGCGACGAAACGGGTGGCGACCGCAGCGCACATGTCGGGATCGAAACTTCCGACCAGCCCGGTCAGCGCGGGCGCGAGCCGTGCGCCGGTATAAAGCAGAGGGTTGAGAAGGAACGTGGGTGGCAAGGTGACCGGCCCGTTTGCGGCCTGGGTCATGCGCGCCCGGATGGGTTCGCCGGCCCTTGCGCAGTCAAGCATGATGCCCGGCGTTGCGCCCAGATGCTCGAAGACATCCCAGCCCGCGTCGATCGCGTCCGCTGTCGAAAGCGCCGTCGGCAGGTGGCCGGCGACATCGAAACCAAGCGCTTCGGCTTCGGTCAAAGCCGCCAGCACGCCCTCGCGCGGGCCGCCAACGACTTTCAGGAAATCCGACCCTGCGGCCATTTGCGCCGCGACGAACCCGCGGGCCGCCTCGGGCGTCGGCGCCTGCCCCAGATAGATGTCGCCGGTCACCTGTAGCGCCTCTGGCGCGACCAGCGCTCCCGATGCGATGGCCTCGTTCAATGCGCGGGCTGCCGCGATGACCTCGGCCGAGCCGGACATCTGGCGAAAGCCCGTCACGCCATTGGCCAGCAGCAGGTCCAGCTTTGCGCTGTCACCGGTCTCGTCACCGCCCGAATGGTCATGGTCGGTGACGGCATCGGCGTCACCCGACAACACGTGCACGTGCATGTCGTTGTAGCCGGGAACAACGAACCGGCCGGCCCCCTCGATGATCCGGTAGGACGGGTCGATGGCGGCGGCACCGTCCTGGACGGCCTCGATGCGTCCCATCCGAAGCAGGATCGTCCTCGCCTCGGCGATGTCGCCCGTCCGGGTGTCGACCACCGAAACATCACGCAGCGCAATGCCGTCTGCGTTCTGGGCCTGCGCCGCGCCCGCGGCCGCGCCCATGGCGAGCACGACTGCCGCGCCCTGCCACAACCGTTTCCAATCTTTTTTCATGCCATCCTCCCATGATGGTCACGCAGGCAAAGCCTGCTCCCGAGATCAGGCTAAGGACCTCGGGCTGCGTCCAGCAGGTGCTGAAAGTGTCAGAGCGATACCGATCCTTTATCGGACCCCGTCACGCGACGTCGGCGCTGGCCGACTTCAGCGCGAAAGCAAGCTGATCGTCCTGGAATGCGCCGCCGCATCGGTGGAAATCGATGCAATGGCCCGCATCCCTGACAATGTCGGAACTTACCGTGCCCGCTGATGAAAAGGCCCTGCCGAAATCGTCCACCAGGTCAGGCGTCGTGATCCAGAGCGCTTCGTGTTCGCCCATGCGCGCATGAACCGGGACCCGGACCCGCGCCGCGATATCACGAACGCGGTCTTGCCAGCCGCCAGTGATGTCGAGCAGTTCGTTGAGCGGGCAATGCGTGTTCGCAACATGGCTCGCTTCGGGCATGCCTGCGCCCCGCGTCTCTGCCGGGCCGAACATGACCTGATCCTTCATCGGTGCGGGCAAGTCCACGAAGTACACCTGCGGGAACTGCGCATAGGCTTCCGCGCTTTCGGGCGGCGTCTTCAGCCCGACACCGGAAACCGCGATCCCGACAAGGGTCCACGCGGGCTGCAGGGCGGCCATGGAAATGACCACCGCGCCTCCGATCGAATGTCCGATCATGAAAACCGGCGCAGAGGTGCCGAAATCCTCAAGCAGCGCGGGGATCCGGGGCACGAGGTATTCGGCATTCTTCTGGATCAGGTCGGGTGCATCAGGAAGTTGGGTCGACCCCCCATAGCCGGGCCTGTCGACCGCGATCACGTCGAACCCCTGGTCGGCTGCGCGTTGCAGCAGGGAATGGCCCTCGATGTCGAAGTATCGCGACGTGTAGGTCCCCCCGTGCACGGCCAGGACAAGCGGTCTGTTCGCCCCGTCCCCTGTCGTGCCGCGCACGCGCAGTCCGGTAAGCGTGCCGCCATCGACGACGACCTCGAAGTTTTCGACTTTGCCTGTGCTCATGTCTATCTCCTCCCTTGGACCCGCCCCGACCGTCCAGGCGGTCGGGACCCTTGTTTCCATCACGCCACGATCACCCGGTTTTCTATCGCGCCCAGACCTTCGATCTCTGCCCGGACGACGTCGCCAGGCTTCAGGAACTCCGGCGGTTCCCTGGACACGCCAACGCCACTGGGTGTCCCGGTCGCAAGGATGTCGCCCGGTTTAAGCGTCATCACCTGCGACAGGTACGCGATCTGTTCGTAGATATCGAAGATCATGTCCCCGGTGCTAGCGCGTTGCTTTTCGACCCCGTTCACCGTCAGTGTCAGGTTCAGGGCAAGCGGATCCGCCACTTCGTGGTCAAGCGTGAGCCATGGCCCGGTCGGGCCATGCGTATCGAAGGACTTGCCAAGTGTCATGGTCGAGGTCCGGAACTGCCAGTCCCGCACCGACACGTCGTTCGTGACCATGTAGCCACCGATCACGGCGCGCGCCGCCTCTGCCGGGACGTTGCGGCATTCCGTTCCGATCACCACGGCGAGTTCGATTTCGTAATCAAGCTGATCGCTGACGGACGGCATGACGATACCGTCGAACGGACCGCCGATGCAGCTGACCTGCTTGTTGAACCACAGCTGGTACTTGGGGACTTCAAGACCGAGCTTCCGGGCTTCCTCGCCATGGTCGGAATAGTTCATTCCGATCGCAAGGAATTTCTCCGGGGCCGGAACGGGCGCATGAAGACGGACCTCGCTCAGGGGCAGCGCCTGACCGGCATCCGCATCGACCGAGCGATACAGGTCGCGCGCCCGGTCGCCTGCCTTGAGGAAACCCGCGACGGTCGTCGGCAGGTCGGGGGCCGCGACGCTCAGGTCGACAACAACATCCCCGATCACCTTGCCCAGCCTGGCGGCCGTCGAACCCGTGGAAAAACTGGCTAGCGACATGCTCACACTCCTCTTTCGCGGCTCACACCGGCACCGGCGCGTTGTGGCAGGTATTGAGCAGCCAGACACCGTCGAGACGGATCCAGGTCTGTGTCGTCACCGCATCGAACTTCAGGATGTCCCCTGTCGCAAGCACTTCGAGCGTCTGGGAAAGCGGCCCCGTCATCACGGCGAAGTCTCCGTAGCACCGGATATTGAGGTCTCCGCGCGTCAGGTCGCGGAATGCATAGCCATGCCGCATGGCATCCATGTAGGCCGGCTTGTCGTCGGTCTTGCCGTTGAGATGGATATGGACCAGATCGTCGGCCAGCATCGCCTCGAGCACATCTGGCCGCGCCTGCAAGAGCGCCGCACACCGCTGCGCCTCGCGCGCAGCCAGTTCGGCCACACTCGCTCCATCCGGGACAATGGATTGCTCGATCATCGGGTCTCTCCTGGGTGGTCCTGTTCGCCTGTCACGTCGGCCGTGACCCGCAAACCGTAGTCGTGCGGCTTGCGGTTGAGATGACTGCAATCACTTGCCGCCGATATCAAAGAGGCATCGCAAAAACCGATTTGCCATGTGCCCGAAACAAGCCGGACGCAGTAGATCATGCCGCAAGGACCAGACCCACGAGGCAATCATGCTGAAGCGCACGCTCGACAAGACAGATATGAGAATTCTGAAGGAGCTTCAGGCGAACGGACGGCTGACGAACGTCGAACTGTCGAACCGGATCGGCCTGTCGCCGTCCCCCTGCCTTGCCCGCGTGCGACAGTTGGAACGCGATGGAGTGCTGCGCGGCTATGTTGCGCTGGCCGACCCCGAAGCGCTTGGCCTGTCGCTGAACGTGTTCGTTCAGGTCACGCTGGAACGGCAGGTCGAAACCTCGCTTGCCAAGTTCGAAGCGAAAATGCGTGTGTTTCCCGAGGTGATGGAATGCTACCTGATGACGGGCGATAGCGACTACCTGGTCAGGCTGGTCGTGCCTGACCTGGCCGCACTCGAACGGTTCATCCTGAAGGAACTGACGACCATTCCCGGCGTCTCGAACATCAGGTCGAGCTTTGCCCTCAAGCAGGTGAAATACAAGACCGAGCTGCCGACCGAAGCCTGAGGACGCCTATCCCAACCGCTCGATCAGGGCGGCGAAACGCGCGGCGAAATCTCCGACGAACGCCCGGACGGACGCGTCTTCGATGACACCCTCGTGCGAAATCATGTCCGGAGTCCGGAAGGTTATGTATGTCTCACCCGGCATCACAAACGCCCCCTGGATAGAGAGGATCTGGCGTAGGTGCTGCTGCCCGACGGCGGTTCCGATCCCGCCCGGAGACGCACCCGTCATCGCGATCACGCGGTCGCGCCAGACGTTCCTGGCCGGCGGTTTGGACCCCCAGTCGATCGCGTTCTTGAGCAGCGCCGGCACGGATCGATTGTATTCCGGCATCACAATGCAGATGGCATCGGTCCCGCTGATTTCGCGTATGAACCTGCGCACTGCTTCGGGGCGATCCGGTTCGAGATCCCCGTTGTAGAAGGGCATGTCATCCATCTTCAGCTAGCGGAACGAAAGCCCCTCGGGTGCATGACGCTCGATCGCGCGGGCCAGCCGCAGGTTGATCGACCCGGTGCGCAGACTTCCCACGAGCATGGCGGCAGTGCGTTTGGACATCGTGATCCTCCTTGATCTGAAGCCGGTCTAGCCGGGCGCCGGGAACCCGGCCAAGCGGGAATCACGTCGTATCTCGCCACTTCGGCAGGACATGCTTCAGAACCGTCCTCAGCCGCAGGATCTGCCGCGAGGCCGGTCTGCGGCCCGCGTCTTCGGCACCACCTGTTCCGGCGCGACACCTAGACTCGGATCAACACGAAAGCATCCGAGGCGAGACCGATGACACAGCCCCCCAACCACCGAGAGCTGGACGAAGATCCGATTGAAACCCGTGAATGGCTGGACGCCCTGGCATCGGTCACCGAGCGGGACGGACACGCGCGCGCCGCCTATCTGCTTCGGCGTATCGAAGAGGCCGCGCGGCGCGAGGGCGTCTTCCAAAGCGGTCAGCCCTATTCATCCTATCGCAACACGATTCCCGTTCCCCAGCAGGGCCCCTACCCCGGTGACCTCGAGATCGAAGAGCGCCTCACGTCGATCATGCGCTGGAATGCGCTCGCCATCGTCGTGCGGGCCAACAATGCCTATGGCGGTCTTGGCGGGCACATTGCCTCTTATGCCTCGGCCGCGGAAATATTCGAAACGGGCTTCAACCACTTCTTCCGGGCCCGAACCGAAGACTTCGGCGGTGACCTTGTCTACTACCAGCCGCACTCCGCGCCGGGTGTATATGCCCGGGCCTTCCTCGAAGGCCGCCTTGACGAAGAGCAGCTTGCGCATTACCGGCGCGAAGTCGGGGGCAAGGGCCTGTGCTCCTACCCCCATCCATGGCTGATGCCGGATTTCTGGCAATTCCCGACCGGGTCCATGGGGATCGGGCCGCTGAATGCGATCTACCAGGCCCGATACATGCGCTACCTGGGGCATCGCGGCCTGGCCGACACGACCGACCGCCACGTCTGGGGCGTCTTCGGTGACGGCGAAATGGACGAACCGGAATCGATTGCCGGGCTGACACTCGCCGCCCGCGAAGGGCTCGACAATCTTACCTTCATCGTGAACTGCAACCTGCAGCGTCTTGACGGCCCCGTGCGCGGAAACGGGCAGATTATCCAGGAACTGGAGAGCCTGTTCATCGGTGCGGGCTGGAACGTCATCAAGGTGCTTTGGGGGTCCGAATGGGACGGGCTGTTTGCCCGCGACACCGACGACGTGCTTCTGCGCCGGTTCTCGGAAACGGTCGACGGCCAGTACCAGGATCTTGGTTCGAAGGACGGCGACTACAATCGCACCCGGTTCTTCGACGCCGACCCCGCAACCAAGGCGCTTGTCGCGCATATGACCGACGAGGAAATCAATCGTCTCAAGCGCGGCGGACATGACTTCCGGAAACTCCATGCAGCGTTTGCCGCCGCCAAGGCGCACAAGGGGCGGCCCACCGTCATTCTGGCCAAGACCAAGAAGGGGTTCGGCATGGGCAATGCCGGGGAAAGCCGCAACACCGCCCACCAGGCCAAGAAGCTCGATGTCGGCGCCCTGGCCGAGTACCGGGATCGGTTCCAGCTGCCGTTGACTGACGAACAGCTCGAACGACTGGAGTTTCTCAAACCCGATCCGGACAGCCCCGAAATGACCTACCTGCGCGCGCGGCGCGCGGCGCTTGGCGGGCCGATCCCGTCACGCGCGCCGCACACGGTCAAGGACGCGCCGCCAAGCGTGCCCAAGCGCGACACCTATGCCAAGTTCGCGCTCGCGCCCGATGGCCGGGAAATGTCCACGACCATGGCCGCGATCCGGATGATGAGCGCCCTGCTCAAGACCAAGTCCTTCGGCCCCCGCATCGTCCCGATCGTTGCCGACGAGGCCCGGACATTCGGCATGGACAACCTGTTCCGCCAAATCGGGATCTACGCCCCGACCGGGCAACTGTACGAACCCGAAGATGCCGCGTCGATGCTGTTTTACAAGGAGGCGCAGAACGGGCAGCTGCTGGAAGAAGGCATCACCGAAGCCGGCGCGATTTCGTCCTGGGCGGCGGCGGCCACGTCGCATTCGATCCACGACGTGGCGACCCTGCCCTTCTATATCTACTATTCGATGTTCGGGTTCCAGCGGGTCGGCGATCTTATCTGGGCTGCGGCGGATCAGCGGTCCCGGGGGTTCCTGCTGGGCGCGACGGCAGGCAAGACCACGCTGTCGGGCGAAGGGTTGCAGCACCAGGATGGGACCAGCCTGCTTGTCGCCGCGACCGTGCCGAATTGCCGGTCCTACGACCCTGCCTACGCCTACGAACTGGCTGTCATCCTCGATCACGGCATGCAACGCATGTTCGCCGAACAGCAGGACGAGTTCTTCTACATCACCGTGATGAATGAATCCTACGCCCAGCCGGACATGCCCGACGGGATCGAAGAGGACCTTCTGCGCGGCCTCTATCGCATCGCGCAGGCGGGCGACGACACTGCCGAAACCCGTGTCCGTCTGCTGGGCTCGGGCACCATCCTGAACGAAGTTCTGGCCGCCGCAGACCTGCTTGCGTCGGACTTCGGCATCGCCTCGGACGTCTTCAGCGCAACAAGCTACAGCGAACTTGCGCGCGAGGCCGCGGAAACCGAGCGCCAGAACCGCTATGCCCCCGGCCAGACTGTCCGGACCGCGCACGTGGCACGGATGCTCCCCGGCCCGATGCCGGTCATCGCCGCGACCGATTACGTCCGCGCCCTGCCGGCCATGATCGCGCCCTATGTCCAGGGCCGGTTCGTCACCCTCGGGACGGATGGGTTCGGTCGCTCGGACCAGCGCGCGGCCTTGCGCGACTTCTTCGAAGTGGACCGGCGCCATATCGCCCTGGCGGCCATCGAAGCGCTGGTGCGTCAGGGCGCGGTGTCCGCCGACCTTCTGGACCAAGCGCTGCAGGCCTTCGGCATCGAACGGGCCGCGCCGGCCCCGTGGACCGTGTGAAAGGGAAAGACATGACCGGGATCATCGACATCGCGGTTCCGGACATTGGTGATTTCGCGGACGTGCCCGTTCTCGAAGTCCCGGTCTCCGTGGGCGACACGATTGAAAAGGACGACACGATCCTCGTGCTCGAATCCGACAAGGCGACGCTGGACGTGCCGAGTGACGTCAGCGGGCGCGTGGCCGAGGTGCTCGTGAGCGAAGGCGACCGGGTTTCCCCCGGCACGCTTGTCCTGCGGATCGCCCCGTCGGGCACTGCCGCCGCAGAAAAGCCCCCGGCAACCCCGACCCCGTCCCCGCCCCCGCCCCCGACCCCGACCCCGGCCGTCCCGGCGCCCGAAGTGGCACGGGACATTGCCGTCGCCCGGCCCCCCGACCCCAAGCCGCACCAGCGCAAAGCGTCGACCGGCAGCCACGCGTCCCCGTCCGTGCGCAAGCTCGCCCGCGACCTTGGCGTCGACGTCAGCTGCGTGTCGGGTACCGGCCGCAAAGGGCGTATCACGCCAGACGATCTGCACGGACATGTGCGGACGGCGCTGTCCCGGCAGGAACAGGGTTCCGACAAGGGCGCCCTGTCCGGCTTGCCCGACTGGCCCAAGGTCGACCATGCGAAATACGGCGAGATCGAGCGCATCGAACTGTCACGGATCGCACGGATTTCCGGACCTGCGCTCGCACGGAACGCGATGGTCATTCCGCATGTCACCAATTTCGAGGTGGCCGATGTGACCGACCTGGACGCGTTCCGGGCATCGCTGAATGCCGAAGGCGCCGAGACGAAACTGAGCCTGCTGCCCTTTGTCGTGAAGGCGGTCGCGCACACGCTCGGCGCCCACCCGCGATTCAACGCGTCGGTCGACGGCGCCCATCTCGTCCTCAAGAAATACATCAACATCGGTGTGGCGACCGACACCACCGAGGGACTTGTCGTTCCGGTCGTGACGGCAGCGGACACAAAAAGCGTGGGCGCCATCGCCCGTGAGATGGCGGCGCTTGCCGCAGAGGCCCGTGCCGGGAAACTGCGCCCCGAAAAGATGCTGGGTGCGACCTTCACGATCTCGTCGCTTGGCGGCATCGGCGGGACGAACTTCACGCCGATCATAAACGCACCCGAAGTCGCCATCCTCGGGATGACCCGCGCCGCGATCCAACCGGTCTGGGACGGGCAAGGCTTTGCGCCACGCCTGATCCAGCCGCTGTCCCTGTCCTGGGATCACAGGGCGGTCGACGGCGTCGCCGCGGCGAAATTCCTCGTTCACCTCAAGACCCTGCTGTCGGATTTCCGACGCATCAGCCTTTGAGGGGATGGCCATGACCGCAACGACCACCCCTTCGGCGAAACACACCGCGCTGCTTGTGATCGGCGCAGGCCCCGGTGGCTACGCCGCCGCGTTCCGCGCAGCGGACCTTGGCAAATCCGTGACCCTCGTCGACCGCCGGGCGACCCTTGGCGGCGTCTGCCTGAATGTCGGATGCATCCCGTCCAAGGCCCTGCTTCACGCCGCGCAATCCGTCGCGGACGCATCCGACGCGTCCGCCTTCGGAGTGTCCTTTGGCAAGCCAAGCGTCGACCTCGACGCGTTGCGCGACTGGAAAGACGGCGTCATCACCCGGCTGACCCAAGGCCTTGCGGGCCTCGCGCGGCGCCGAAAAGTCGATGTCCTGCAGGGCGAGGCCGCATTCATGTCAGACCGCGAGGTCACGGTCTCGGGTCCGGACGGCGTGCACCGCGTGACATTTGACGACGCAATCATCGCGACCGGATCGGTCCCGGTCACGTTGCCCTTTCTTCCGAAGGATCCACGGATCATCGACAGCACCGGCGCGCTCGCGATCGCCAGGGTTCCTGACCACCTGGTCATCCTGGGCGGCGGGGTCATCGGGCTGGAAATGGCGCAGGTCTACCAGGCCCTGGGCAGTCGGATCACGATCGTCGAGATGGCAACCCAGATCATCCCGAGCGCGGACGCGGCACTTGTCAAACCGCTGGCGGACCGCATCGGCCGGCGCTACGACATGCGCCTGGGAACCACGCTCAAGGCGGCCCAGGCCCACAAGGACGACCTGCAGCTGTTCCTGTCCGGCCCCGAGGGAGAGACGGACATCCGCTGCGATGCCCTTCTTGTCGCGGTGGGCCGAAGGCCCGATTTGTCGGCGCTTGCGATCGCGCAGGCGGGCCTGTCCCCGGACCGCCAGGGCTTTCTGCCAGTGAACAGCCGGATGCAAACACAGGTCCCGCACATCTACGCGATTGGCGACATCGCGGATGGGCCCATGCTGGCGCACAAGGCGGCCCATCAGGGCAAGACCGCCGCCGAGGCCATATGCGGCCTGCGCAGCCATTTCGACCCGGTCACGATCCCGTCGGTCGCCTACACCGCCCCGGAAGTGGCCTGGGCCGGGTTGACAGAGACCGAAGCCAAGGCGCAGGGCATCGAGATCGACATCTCGTCCTTTCCGTGGGCCGCGTCGGGTCGTGCGATGTCCATGGGCGACGCGACCGGCGTGACGCGCCTGATCACTGACCGCGCGTCCGGCCGGGTTCTTGGCGTCGGGATCACCGGCGCACATGCGGGCGAGTTGATCGCCGAGGGCGTCCTCGCGATCGAAATGGGGGCCGATGCCGCCGATCTCGCGCTGTCCGTGCACCCACATCCGACACTCTCGGAAACGCTCGGCTTCGCGGCCGAGGCCCGCGAGGGGACGCTGACAGACCTCTGACCCGTCCGGACAGATCTGGACAGATCGACAAGACCGCCGGTGCCCTGCGCCAGGCGGTCTTTTTTGCCCTGATCCCAGTGATGCCGGGTCAGCATCACACCCCCCAAGTTGCCATCTGAAACCCGTTGCGCGGCACGGCCATAGTGTCCGTGACCGGCGGCACGTTGCGCCGCGGCCCAAACGTCCAAGGAGGAGAAACATGAAAGACGTCCCTGAAATCGGGGTAAAGCCCGTCCTGCATCACGTCACGTTCAAGACGACGCGTCTGGATGAAATGCTGGCATGGTACGAAGCCGTGATCGGCTGCACACCGAACTTCAAGTTCGAAGGCGGGTCCTGGACCACGAACGACGCCGCCAACCACCGCCTCGCGTTCCTGCAGACCCCCAAGATCAGCGATGACCCCGGCAAGCTAGAACACGCGGGCCTGCACCACACCGCGTTCGAATTCCCGTCCTTCGAAGACCTGATGGCGAATTATTCGCGTCTCGCGGATGGGGGCATCGTTCCGCATATCTGCCTCGATCACGGGCTGACCATGTCATTCTATTACGTCGATCCCGACGGGAACAGCGTGGAGCTTCAAAGCGACAATTTCGGGGACTGGGCCAAGTCCACCGAGTTCATGCGGACCTCCGAAGAGTTCGCCCGCGAACCCATCGGCGTGGAAGTAGACCCGCCCAAGATGGCCCTGGCCCTGGCCGAAGGCGTCCCCGTCAAGGAGATCCTCGTGCGGTCCCGCAAGGGCGAATACCTGCCCGACGTTCCCGGCGACATCCGCCTTCCCGGCTGACCCGGTGCCGAGGCCCCGGCACATCGGGGCCTCCATGACTCCTCAAGCATACGAAAGTGTCCCCAAATGCTGCGTCCCGAAATGACCCCTGAAGTCGTCATCGTCGGAGCCGGTCCAGCCGGACTTTCCCTTGCCATCGAACTGGGAATGCGCGGCGTCCGGTGTCTGATCGTCGAACGCGACGACCGGCGCGGATGGGCGCCGCGCGCAAAGACGACGCACAGCCGGACCCGCGAACACATGCGCCGCTGGGGCATTGCAGACAAACTTGCCGAGGCCTCGCCTTTCGGGGTCGACTATCCCTGTCACATCCTGTTCGTGACCCGCATGGGCGGCTATCTGCTCAAGAAATTCGAACACGCGCTGGATTGTCGGCCGGACCGCAACGAAGACTATTCGGAACACGGTCAATGGATACCACAATACAAGCTCGAAGAGGTGCTGCTGACCCATGCCCGCAGCCTCGACACGGTCTCCATTCGCAACGGATGCGAGTTTCTCGGGCTCGATCAGGATAGCGATGCGGTCCAGATCCACCTCAAGGACACGACCACCGGCGCGGTCGAGACCATGTCGGCATCCTACCTGGTGGGCGCCGATGGCGCACGCAGTTCGGTGCGCGATGCCATCGGGGCAAGAATGGTCGGAACCTACGGTTTGTCGCGCAATTACAACGTGATCTTCCGGTCGCGCGGGCTTGCACAGGCGCATCCCCACGGGCCCGGCATCATGTATTGGCAGATCAACGCAGAGGTGCCCAGTCTCATCGGACCCATGGATCAGGACGACCTTTGGTTCTTCATGCCGACCAACGTCGGCACGGACGTCACGCTGTCTGCGGCCGATGCCGAACAGCTCATTCGCCTGTCCACGGGTTTGGATGTTGATTACGAAGTGCTGAGTTCCGACGAATGGGTCGCAAGCCGGTTTCTCGCGGACCGATACCGGAATGGACGGGCTTTCCTGATCGGAGACGCCTGCCATCTTCATCCGCCGTTCGGAGGTTTCGGCATGAACCTCGGGGTGAGCGACGCGGTCGACCTCGGGTGGAAACTCGCCGCCACGCTGGGGGGCTGGGCCGGCCCGGCGCTGCTGGACAGCTACGCGACAGAGCGCCGGCAAGCCCACGAGATCGTCCTGGACGCGGCCGAATCGAACCATGGCACTCTTGCCAACGATCTGATCCGTCCCAACATCGAAGCAGCGTCTTCCGAAGGCGCCCGGACCCGGGCCGACCTGTGCGGCTTGATCGAACGCGCCAAACGGGCCGAATTCTACGCCCGAGGCGTCGTGCTGGGCTATTGCTACAGGGGATCGGATATCGTCATCGACGACGGATCCCAGGAAGAATGGGTGCCGACCGTGGACTACGCCCCGCGCGCCATACCCGGCTGCATCGCGCCGCACCACTGGTTGTCTGACGGCAGCTCACTGTATGATCATTTCGGCGACGGCTTTACGCTTCTGGTGACCAGAGGCGGTCACGAAAGCGGCCGCAGGGCCGCAGCGCAAGATGCCTTGCGACTGGGCATACCACTCAAGATCCTGGACATGCAGACCGAGGCGCTTTCTGCACGATACGGAACTGACATGACCCTCATCCGGCCGGATCAGCATATCGCTTGGCGCGGAAACACCTGGCCGGGCTCGGGGATCCTGGCCCAATCCGTTGGATCTGGTACCTCGGATGCGCGCGTGCAGGCATCCGGAACTGCGGAACCGCAGTTCGCCCCCGAATGAATGGCCAGGCCTTCGTCTGATTGCGTCGGCCCAGGCTCGGCAGATGATCCGGGCCGGCGATCAATCCGACCAAGCAAAGCCGTCTCGGGCCCACGCTCCTGGGAGCCCACGCTCGTAGGTCTGCCCTGTTCAGGTTCGATGCGATGTGGGACGCCTCACGCGTACCGGGACATCATCGGTCCTTCAGCACGTCGGTCATGTTGACGATCGGGTCGCGAGTGCCTGAGCGTCTTCACGCGTTGGACAAACAGCTTGCAACCATGGCGCTGCGCCACCTTGGTCCGTGAGATGAAATGCATCCAACCACCGGGGCTTTGATCGCCGCATTTCACCCTTCGCAGCAGCGACAGGCACGCTCACACGACATCTTCCACTGAGTGTTTTGATTTTATGGTACCGCCTCCCTGGCTTGAACAGGGGACCTCTGGATCCACAATCCAGCGCTCTAACCAACTGAGCTAAGGCGGCACTCTGACTTGGCGGTGCGTGGCGAAATTCGCAGGTTCAGACCCGCAGGATCGCTGCCCCGTCAAGCGTGGGAGGCCACTAGCACAGCCCCGGAAGGGTTTGCAAGAGCGTTTGTGACAAAGCGGTGCGGGCAGCCGCCACGGCGCGCAGCAGCCGGCAATTTCCGCCCGCCGGAACATGGTTCCGCGCATGGTTGACAGGCGCCGCCCGGCGCGTCCTAGTGGCGCCAAGGACGGAGGAGTGGACGATGAAAGCCATGCTGAGCAAAGCCCCCGGCGGGCCCGAGACCCTGGAATTGACCGAGCTGCCGACGCCCGAGCCCGGCCCCGGCCAGGTGCGCCTGCGGGTCCATGCGGCGGGGCTGAATTTTCCCGACACGCTGATCATCCGCGACCTCTACCAGATGAAGCCGCCCCGCCCCTTTGCCCCCGGCGGCGAGGTCTCGGGCCAGGTCGAGGCCCTGGGCGAAGGCGTCACCGGCTTGGCCGTCGGCGACCGGGTGCTGGCCATCACCGGCTTTGGCGGCTTTGCCACCCATGTGCTGGCCGATTTCGCCCGGATCGTGAAGATCCCCGACGCCATGCCCTATGACGAGGCCGCGTGCTTTGTCTTCACCTACGGCACCTCGTACCACGCGCTCAAGGACCGGGCGGCCCTGCAGCCGGGCGAGTCGCTGCTGATCCTCGGGGCGGCCGGCGGCGTGGGCGTCGCGGCGATCGAGCTGGGAAAGGCCATGGGCGCGCGGGTCATCGCGGCGGTATCGTCCGAGGAAAAGGCCGCCTTCTGCCGCGAGGTCGGGGCGGACGAGACCGTCACCTACCCGCGCGAGATGGACCGCGCCGCGCAACGCGCCCTGTCGGACCGGATCAAGGCGTTGACGGGCGGCACCGGAGTCGACGTGGTCTACGACGCGGTGGGCGGCGATTACGCCGAACCGGCGATCCGGGCGCTGGCCTGGAAGGGGCGCTTTCTGGTCGTGGGCTTTCCGGCCGGTATTCCCAGCATTCCGCTGAACCTGACCCTGCTCAAGGGCTGCCAGATCCTCGGCGTCTTCTGGGGCGACGCGGTGCGGCGCGATCCGGCGGGCCATGCGGCCAACATGGCGGACCTCATGCGCCTTTACGCGGCGGGCCAGGTGCGGCCCCGCATCCTCGACCGCTTCCCGCTCGACCGGGCGGCCGAGGCGCTGAGCCTGATGCAGGACCGCAAGGTGCAGGGCAAGGTGGTGCTGATCCCCGGCTAGGGCCCTCTTGCCTTTCGCCGGCCAATCGCGCTATCGCGGATGCCAGCACCGGATGACGAGGGCGCCCCATGGGTATCAACGACGAACGCGACATCGAGGCCAACCTGCAGATCGGCCCGACCGACCAGGGCATGGTGCGTCTCTTCATCGACGCCGGGTCGTTCGAGATCCCGATGGATTTCACCCCCGAAGAGGCCGAGGAAATCGCGGACGAAATCCGCGCCGCGGCCCAGGCCGCCGTACTGATGGCCGGCAAAGGCGGCAAGGGCGGGAAGAAGAAGCGCTGAGCGTCGCCTTGGGCAACGTCCTGAAACGCCGGCTGATCCGGACCTGGTCCGTTCTTTTCTTGTCTGTTTGGCTGAGCGGCATGACCGCCAGCCTGATGGCCAGTGCCTGCCAAAAAGACCGCAATAACGGCCAGAGGAAACTGCGCGTCTGCACGATCTCCCTCACGGCCGGGGCCTGGATGCCCCTTGTCAGCGCACGGGAACGGGCGCGGAACTCGATCCTGCATCTCGAGCGCGGCATCGCGTTGTGGCAACTCGGGCGTAAGACCGAAGCCCAAGCTGCCTTTCAGCAAGCCTACAGGAACGCTCAAGCCACACCCGGGCCGTAGTCGCCCACCTGCACAGCCGCGTTGTCGACCTGCGTGACTCCGATCTCTTCGCGCTCTGACGTGCTGCCGTGCTCGGTGACGGCGAGGACTGACCTCGCCGCCCCCCCTTTCGCGCGGCCGCCCATTAGGGCGGACAAGCCCCCGGCGCAACGAAAAAGGCCCGGCACATCCGGCCGGGCCTTTCCCTCATCCTGTCATCAAGGCGCTCAGCGCCCGATGGACCACCAGCCACGGCGCTTGGGCTTGTCGTCGTCCTCTTCGGCCTCGCCCCCCGCGCCAACCGGCTCGGGCTGCGGCTCGGCCGGAGCCTCGGCGGTCTCCTCGACGGCCGGCTCGGCGGGTGCCTCTTCGGTCGGCGCAGTCTCTTCGGCCACCGGCTCGGCTGCCTCTTCGGCGGCCGCGACCGTCTCGTCCTGCGGCTCGGGCGTTGTTTCCGCCTCTGCCACCGGCGCGGCCTCGGCGGCCGTCACGTCGGTCTCGGGCACCTCCGGCTCGGCCTCGGCGACCGGCGTGGTTGCGCCGGCTTCCTCGGAGAGCGGCGCGGCGCTGCCGGCGCTGTCGCCTGCTTCGGCGACCAGATCGGCCGGCTGCTCGGCCGCGTCCTCGGCGGCCACGGGCGCCTTTACCTCGGGTGCGTTCTGATCGGCAGACGCCGCCTCGGGGCCAGCCTCCGCGACCGGGGCATCCTCGGTCTTCTTCTTGCGAGACACCGTCCGCTTGCGCGGCGCCTTGGGCTTCGGCTCTGCTTCGGCGGCCTCGGGTTCAGCCTTGGTCGCACCCGTTGCCTCGGCCTCCGCCTCGGGCTGGGCCTCGCCTTCGCCCTCGGTGGATTTCTTCGACCGGGAGCGCGACCGCGACCGGGAGCGCGACGACTTCTTGGGCTTTTCCTCGGCCTCGGCCTCGACTTCGGCATCTGCCCCGCCGGCGGCGGCTTCGGCGTCAGCCTCGGCTTCGGCCGCGCTGTCTTCGGCCTCGTCCGAGCCATCGTCATCGGACGACTCGTCGCCCTGATCGCCGGTCTCTGCATCGCCATTGCCCGACGACGATTTCCGCCGCCGACGCCGACGGCGCCGCTTCTTGGGCTTCTGTTCCTCGTCGCCCTCCGGGGTCTCGGGGGCCGACGTCGTTTCGGCCTCTTCGGCCTCCTCGATCTCGTCCTCTTCGATCTCCGGCTCGTCGAAATCCTCGGCCACGAGCGCGTTTACCGACACCACGGGCGCCGTCGCCTCGGGCACGGACCGGGTCGCGGTCTTGAACTTCTCCATGGTGAAGTCGGGCGACACCAGGTGCGGCTCACCCTCGATCCGCACGGACATGCCGTAGCGCAGCTCGATCTGGGCGACATGCTCGCGCTTCTGGTTCATCAGGTAGTTGGCAATGCCGACCGGGCACTTGACCAGCACTTCGCGCGACCGGCGGCGGGTGCCTTCCTCCTCGATCTGGCGCAGGATGTTCAACGCCATGTTGTCGTCCGACCGGATCAGGCCGGTGCCGTGGCAGGCCGGGCACGGCTGGGTCGTCGCCTCGATCATGCCGGGGCGCAGGCGCTGGCGCGACATCTCGAGCAGGCCAAAGCCCGAAATCCGGCCCACCTGGATGCGGGCGCGGTCGGTCTTGAGCTTGTCCTTCAGCTTCTTCTCGACGGCGGCGTTGTTCTTGCGCTCGTCCATGTCGATGAAGTCGATGACGATGAGGCCCGCAAGGTCGCGCAGACGCAGCTGGCGCGCGACCTCCTCGGCCGCCTCCAGGTTGGTCTTGAGCGCGGTCTCCTCGATCGAGCCTTCCTTGGTGGCCCGTCCGGAGTTCACGTCGATGGCGACCAGCGCCTCGGTCACGCCGATCACGATGTAGCCGCCGGATTTCAGCTGCACGGTCGGGTTGAACATGCCCGACAGGTAGGATTCCACCTGGTAGCGCGCAAACAGCGGCATCGCTTCCTGGTAGTTCTTCACGTTCTTGGCGTGGGACGGCATGATCATCTTCATGAAGTCCTTGGCGTTGCGGTAGCCCCGCTCGCCTTCCACCAGCACCTCGTCGATCTCGCGGCTGTAGAGATCGCGGATCGAGCGCTTGATGAGGTCGCCTTCCTCGTAGATCTTGGCCGGTGCGATCGACTTGAGCGTCAGCTCGCGGATCTGTTCCCAGAGCCGCTGCAGGTACTCGTAGTCGCGCTTGATCTCGGTCTTGGTCCGCTTGGCCCCGGCGGTGCGCACGATCAGGCCCGCGCCGGTCGGCACGTCGATCTCGGCGGCGATCTCTTTCAGTTTCTTGCGATCGGCGGCATTGGTGATCTTGCGGCTGATGCCACCGCCACGGGCGGTGTTGGGCATCAGCACGCAGTAGCGGCCGGCCAGGCTCAGGTAGGTGGTCAGCGCGGCGCCCTTGTTGCCCCGCTCTTCCTTGACGACCTGCACCAGCAGGATCTGCCGGACCTTGATGACTTCCTGGATCTTGTACTTGCGCGGACGCGGCTTGCGCGGCGGACGGATGTCCTCCTCGTCGTCTTCCTCGGCGACGGATTCGATCTCAGAGGCGGCGTCGTCCTCGTCGTCGCCATCCTCCTCGTCATCCGTGCTGAACTCGGCCGCCCGGGCGGGGGCCTCGTCAGCCATGTCCTCGTCGGCCTCGGCTGCGACCGGGGCCTCCGCGCTTTCCACGCCTTCCTCGACCGGAACGGCCGCGACCGTCTCCATCGGCGACAGGCCCTCGGCGTCGTCCAACCCCTCGACGGCGTCATCGCCCTCGAGCTCGATGGTCTCCATCCCGGCGGGGACCTTCGTTTCCACCGCGTCCTTCACGTCGGTCCTGGCCGCCTTCGAGCGCGAGGACGAACGCCGCCGCGACCGCGACGGTTTCTTTTCCTCGGCCTCGTCCCGGGCCTTCATGGCCTCGGCATAGGCGCGCTCTTCTTCCATGAGCGCTTCGCGATCCGCGACGGGGATCTGGTAGTAATCCGGGTGGATCTCGGAAAAGGCGAGGAACCCGTGCCGGTTGCCGCCGTAATCGACAAAGGCGGCCTGAAGGCTGGGTTCGACCCGCGTTACCTTTGCGAGGTAGATGTTGCCGGCGAGCTGCCGCTTGTTGTCCGATTCAAAGTCGAATTCCTCGACCTTGTTGCCGTCCACCACCACGACGCGGGTTTCTTCCGCGTGGGTGGCGTCGATGAGCATCTTCTTTGCCATGATGTCCTAATGCATCGCGCGCGCCATCCCCGGGCCCCGAAGGACCTGCGGGAAGGTGGCGGCGATGTCTGTCAATGGCGATCGAGGGCGCAATGCGGCGGGGGGCTTTGAGGCCCCTGTACCTGCCGACAACGTGTTCCGCGCGCCTCATCGCGTTTCTTCTCCGGCCGTCCCGGGCGGTGGTTCCGCCGGTCGACCCATTAGCGGCCCGTCGCACGTGGCGGTCCGGGCATTCGGGTGGAGCCCCGAAAGGCTCCAAATCGGTCTGTCATCCGACGGGGGCGTTCAGCGCCTGCACCAGCAGATGACAGCGAATCTCTCACAGGTTTCGCGGACGTGTCGCGTCGCCAAACCTGTCTTTCAACATAAGGGAGAGGCGCGGCCAAATACAATGGCCAATATTCAATGCGTCCCATTTCGCGCCGCACAGGACAGGGCGCCCGCCTGCCCTTTCATTATTCCGCAAATACTCCCGCCGGAGGCACCGGTCGGGGCCCGCCCCGACCGGTTTTGGGCGTGGCGCGCTCACGCGCCGCCCTCAGCCGTCGAAGGCCCGCAACCGCTTGATCAGGCTCGAGGTATCCCAGCGCCCACCGCCCAGCTTCTGCACCTCCTTGTAAAACTGGTCCACGAGGGCCGTCACCGGCAGGCTGGCGCCGTTCTCGTTGGCTTCCTCGAGGCAGATGCCAAGGTCCTTGCGCATCCAGTCCACGGCAAAGCCATGCTCGAAATGATCGTCCAGCATGGTCTCGTAGCGGTTCGACATCTGCCACGACCCGGCCGCGCCCTGGCTGATCACCTCGACCACCTTGCGCCCGTCCATGCCCGATTTCTCGGCGAAATGCAGCGCCTCGCTGAGCCCCTGCACCAGCCCCGCAATGGCGATCTGGTTGCACATCTTGGTGATCTGCCCGGCGCCGCTTTCGCCCAACCGCCGGCAGATGCGGGCATAGGCGTCGATCACCGGCGCGACCCTGTCGAAGACGCCTTCGTCCCCGCCGCACATGACCGACAGCACGCCGTTCTCGGCCCCCGCCTGCCCGCCCGAGATCGGCGCGTCGACAAAGCCGATCCCGGCCTCCTTGGCGGCACCGTAAAGCTCGCGCGTGACCAATGCAGAGACGGTGGTGTGATCGACAAAGGCCGCGCCCGCGTCCATCCCGGCAAAGGCGCCATCCTCCCCAAGGCAGACTGCCCGCAGATCGTCATCGTTGCCGACGCAGGAAAACACGATTTCGGCCCCTTGCGCCGCCTCGCGCGGGGTCGCCGCTGCCGCGCCGCCATGCTCTGCGGCCCATTTCTCCGCCTTGGCCGCGGTGCGGTTGTAGACCGTCACCTCGTGCCCCTTGGCCGCCAGGTGCCCCGCCATCGGGTAGCCCATCACGCCCAGTCCCAGGAATGCCACCTTTGCCATTGCTCGCCTCCTTCGCCCGCGAATTCACATGTCGGGCGAACCCTACGCCGCCCCGCGCGCCGTGAAAACCGGCTTTCCCGCAACCTGGCACCGGCGGATGCGCAAGACCCCGCCCGGCGATGCGGCAGGTGCTTCGCAGGGCGAAAAGGTCGTGCTAGGATTGCGCCATGCTGACCCGTCTCGCCTGTCTCGCAGTTCTTGCCACCAGTCCCGCCCTTGCCGATGGCACCATGGGCGGCAAGGTGATCGACTGCTACTGCACCGACAGCCAGGGCGCCCGGATCGAATTGGGAGAGGTCATCTGCCTCAGCGTCGGCGGGCGCATCTTCACCGCGCAATGCCAGATGTCGCTGAACGTGCCGATGTGGCGCGAGCTAAACGAGGGCTGCGCCTCTTCAAGCCTTGAGGGCCGCGATCCATCCGTCAAGGCGCGCCTTGTTCACGCCCATGTCGCCTTTTCCGAAGCGCAGGCGCGCGAAAAGGCGCAGGTCGCCGCCGCTCGTGTCGACCGTGGTGTAATCGGGAAACCCCCAAAGCTGTGAGCGGGTCACGTAGGTGATCCGCCCCTCCTCGACCGTGCCGGCGAGCGCCTCTGTGCGCTCGGTCGCCTGCGCGATGGCGTCCAGTTCGGCCAGCCGGTCCGCCTGGCCACGCAGGATGCGCATGGCGCCGCCCTCGAGGTCGCGATTGCCGTCGAAGGTCAGCGGGATGTGCCAGCGCTCCGGGTCGCTGGGCGCGATCCGCACCCAGAGCGCGAAACTCGCCACCATGATGAGAACGAGAACGCCAAAGAAACCCCACATGCCAACCGCCTTTCCTTGCTGCAAAGCAGAACCTAGCCCGCCTGCCGCCGTGTCCAGCCCCAAAGGCTGATGATCTCGACTGCCACATGCGCCCCGGCGACGCTGGTGATGTTGGCGCTGTCGAAAGGCGGAGAGACCTCGACCACGTCGCCGCCCAGAACCTCTGTCCCGGCCATGCCGCGCAGGATCGCGGCGGCCTGCCAGCTGCTCAGCCCGCCCCAGACCGGCGTGCCGGTGCCGGGGGCGAAGGCGGGATCGAGACAATCGATGTCAAAGGTGAGGTATACGCCGTAACCCTCCGTGATATCACGGATTCTGCGCGCCACGGCCTGCGGGCCGATGGCATGGCATTCCGGCGCGTCGATGATGTGGAAATCCAGCGGTTCGGGGTTGTCGGTGCGGATGCCGACCTGGACGCTGCGGGCCGGGTCCACCAAGCCTTCCTTGACGGCCTTGTACATGAAGGTGCCGTGGTCGATGCGGCTGCGGTCGTCATCGGCCCAGGTGTCGCCATGGGCGTCGAATTGCACCACCGAGAGCTTGCCGAACTTCGCCGCGTAAGCGCGCAGGATCGGGAGCGTAATCGAATGATCGCCCCCAAGGCAGACCGAGGCCGCACCGGCCTCGAGAATGCCGCCCACGTGGCGCTCGATCCGCGCCGGGACATCGGGCGTATGGGCGTAGTCAAAGGGCATGTCGCCGTAATCCACGATGTCGAATTCCGACATCGGATCGTAGCCCCAGCCATAGGGCGCATCGGGGCTTTGCAGCGCGCTCGCCGCGCGGATCTCTCGGGGCCCGAGCCGCGTGCCGGGCCGGTTCGTCACCGATTGGTCGAAGGGGATGCCGGTCACGGCGATATCGACGCCCGCAAGGTCCTTGGTATAGCGCCGCCGCAGGAAGGACGTGGCGCCGGCAAAGGTGTTCTCGTAGCTCGGGCCACGCAAGCTTTGCCGCGTAAACGCTTCGTCCGCCGTATTTTTCGCGTCTTCAAGCGACATGGATCACTCCGCCGGCAGCGCGGTCTCGATCAGCCGCGCAAAGAAGGACGCGCCCACCGGCGCGATCTCGTCGTTGAAATCATAGGCCGGGTGGTGGCAGCCTGGCGTGTCGCCCTGGCCGACATTCAGGTAGGCACCGGGCCGCGCCTCGAGCATGTAGGAAAAATCCTCTCCGGCCATGACCGGGCGGCGGTTGTCGTCGACCTTGTCGGGGCCGACCACACCGCGCGCCACCTCGGCGGCAAAGGCTGCCTGTTCGGGGTGGTTGATGGTCGGCGGGTAGCCGCGCTCATAGCTCACCTCGGCCGTCATGTCATAGGCTTCGGCCGTGCTTTTCACGATCTGACGCATGCGCCGCTCGGCCAGGTCCCGCACCTCGGGCGCGAAACTGCGCACCGTACCGCCGATCACCGCCGTCTCGGGCACGATGTTGAAGGCCGTCCCGCAATGGATCGAGGTGACGCTGACCACCAGCTGGTCCAGCGCATCCACGTTGCGGCTGACGATGGTCTGCAGCCCCTGCACGATGGCCACGGCGGTCATCACCGGGTCCTTGGCCTGGTAGGGCATGGCGGCGTGACCGCCCCGGCCTTTCACCGTGATCTTGAACTCGTCCACGGCGGCCATCATGGCGCCGGGGTTCACGAGGATATGCCCCTCGGGGTCCTGCGGCGTGTTGTGCACGCCGTAGACCTCGGCCACGTCGAACCGGTCCATGATCCCCTCTTCGACCATGATCCGGCCGCCGCCGTCGTTCTCTTCGGCCGGCTGGAAAATCAGCGCCACGCGGCCGGCGAAATTGCGCGTCTCGGCCAGGTACTTGGCCGCGCCCAGCAGCATGGTGGTGTGGCCGTCATGGCCGCAGGTATGCGCCAGCCCCGGAACGGTCGAGGACCAGTCGGTGCCCGACAGATCCTCCATCGGCAGGGCGTCCATGTCGGCGCGCAGCCCGATGGTGCGGCCCGGAGCCTTGCCCTCGATGATCGCCACGACGCCGCTGTTGGCTATCCCCTCGTGGATCTCGTCCACGCCGAATTCCTTGAGACGCTCGACCACGAAAGCCGCGGTCTTGTGGCAGTTGAGGCCCAGTTCCGGGTGCTGATGGATATGGCGGCGCCATTCCTTCATCTCGTCGGCATAGCCGGCAATGCGGTTGACGATGGGCATCGGCTGGACTCCTTTGGGCGGCTCGGTCAGGGTCAGCATGATCACCAGACGAGGCAAGATGCAATGCGAGACGAGCTGATCCACGATTCGAGCGGCGGCATGGAGCGGCTGCGCGAGATCATGCGCCGGCTGCGCGACCCCGAGACCGGCTGCCCCTGGGATATCGAACAGGATTTCGCCACCATCGCCCCCTACACGATCGAGGAAGCCTACGAGGTCGCCGACGCGATCGAGCGCAAGGCCTGGGACGAGCTGCGCGGAGAGCTGGGCGACCTGCTGTTCCAGTCCGTGTTCCACGCCCAGATGGCCGAGGACGCCGGCCTTTTCGATTTCGAGGACGTGGTGCGCGACATCAGCGACAAGATGGTCAGCCGCCACCCGCATGTCTTCGGCGAGGAAAGCCGCGACAAGTCGGCCGAGCAGCAGACCGTCGACTGGGAAAAGGTCAAGGCCGCGGAACGGGCCGCCAAGGCCCAGACCGGCGTGCTGGACGGTGTCGCGGTGGGCCTGCCGGCGCTTCTGCGCGCCTACAAGCTGCAAAAGCGGGCTGCGCGGGTGGGCTTTGACTGGCCCGAGGTGACCCAGGTGCTGGACAAGATCGCCGAGGAAGCGGGCGAGCTGGTCGAGGCCCGCGAAAATTTGACCGAGGCCCAGGTGGCCGAGGAAATGGGCGACCTGCTGTTCGTGATGGCCAACCTGTCGCGCCATCTGGGGGTCGAACCCGAGGCCGCCCTGCGCGCCGCCAATGCCAAGTTCACCCGCCGTTTCAGCCACATAGAGGCCGAACTTGCCGCGCGCGGCAAGACGCCGGCCCAGTCGGACCTGGCCGAGATGGACGCGCTTTGGAACGAGGTCCGGGCGCGGGACAAGGCGGACGCCGAGAAGTCCGAGTAAATTATTCAGGTATTGACCTGACCAAAAGACTCAGGGATACCTCCCTCAAATTCGAAGGAGGACACCATGTCTCAACGTTTCGCCCTGGCCGGCCTTGCCGCGCTGTTGGCCACCACCGCCGTTGCCGAAGAGGTCAACGTCTATTCCTATCGCCAGCCCGAGCTGATCAAGCCGCTGACCGATGAGTTCACCGCCGAGACCGGCATCACGGTGAACGTCGCTTACCTGGACAAGGGCATGGTCGAGCGCCTGACCGCCGAGGGCGACCGCTCGCCCGCCGACGTGGTGCTGACCGTCGACATCTCGCGCCTGGCCGCCGTGGTGAACGCAGGCGTGACCCAGCCGGTCACCAGCGAGGTCATGGCCGCCAACGTGCCCGAGCAGTACCGCGATCCCGAGGGCCACTGGTGGGGCCTGACGACCCGCGCCCGGATCGTCTATGCCTCGAAAGACCGCGTGGACCCGTCCGAGATCACCACCTACGAGGATCTCGCATCCGAGAAGTGGAAGGGCCGCATCTGCACCCGGTCGGGGACCCATGCCTACAACGTCGCCCTGACCTCGGCCGTGATCGAGCACCTGGGCGAGGAAGGCGCGAAGACCTGGCTGCAGGGCATCAAGGACAACCTGGCCCGCAAGCCGCAGGGCAACGACCGCGCCCAGGTCAAGGCGATCTGGTCGGGCGAATGCGACATCGCCATCGGCAACACCTATTACATGGGCAAGATGCTCGAGGATACCGAAGAGCAGGAATGGGCCAACTCGGTCAACGTGCTGTTCCCGGAATTCGAGGCCGGCGGCACCCATGTGAACATCTCGGGCGTGGCCATGGTGAAATCGGCGCCGCATCCCGAGAACGCGCTGAAGTTCATGGAATTCCTGACCTCGCCCACGGCGCAGCAGATCTATGCCAAGGCGAACTACGAATACCCGATCGCGCCCGGCACGCCGGCCGATCCGCTGGTCGAAGGCTGGGGGGAGTTCACCGCCGATCCGACCAACCTGATGACGCTCGCCGGGCACCGCCCCGACGCGCTGCGCATCACCGAAGAGATCGACTTCGACAACTGACCTGAATTCGGCGGGCTCCACGCATCCCGCTCGCCGATTATGCGGGCCGTGCCTTGACGGGCGCGGCCCGCGTCTTTTTCCGCCATACCGGAATTGCAACGCAGGGTCGCGTAACCCGTTACGTGCATTCTCCTTGATCGCCATGGACCAAAATGTCAGGACCGTGGAACCCGGGCCTGTTTGCCCGGGCGGACCTGGGACATCCGGACACTGGCAGAACATGGGAAGGGCACGACATGGCTCCGCGCAAGATCATCATCGACACCGATCCGGGGCAGGACGACGCCGTCGCCATCCTGATGGCGCTGGCCAGCCCGGACGAGCTCGAGGTGCTCGGCATCACGGCCGTGGCGGGCAACGTGCCGCTGCCGCTGACCCAGAAGAACGCCCGCATCGTGCTGGAACTGGCCGGGCGCACCGATATTCCCGTGTTCGCCGGATGCGACGCGCCGATGAAGCGCCCGCTGGTCACGGCCGAGCATGTGCATGGCAAGACCGGCCTCGACGGCCCCAGCCTGCCCGACCCGACCATGCCGCTGCAGGACAAGCACGGCGTCGATTTCATCATCGAAACGCTGCGCAGCGAACCGCCGGGAACCGTGACGCTTTGTCCGCTCGGACCGCTGACGAACATCGCGACGGCCTTTGCCACCGCGCCGGACATCGTCGACCGGGTGCAGCAGATCGTGCTGATGGGCGGCGCTTATTTCGAGGTCGGCAACATCACGCCGGCGGCCGAGTTCAACATCTACGTCGACCCCGAGGCCGCGGCCATCGTCTTTGAATCCGGCATCGACATCGTCGTCCTGCCGCTCGACGTGACGCACAAGGCGCTGGTGACGGGGCCGCGCAACATCGCGTTCCGCGCGCTTGGCACCCCGGCGGGCGAGGCCGTCGCCGCCATGACGGATTTCTTCGAACGTTTCGACAAGGAGAAATACGGCAGCGACGGCGCCCCGCTGCACGACCCCTGCGTCACCGCCTATCTGCTCAAGCCCGAGCTCTTCTCCGGTCGCCACATCAACGTCGAGATCGAGACGGTCTCCGAACTGACCCTGGGCATGACCGTTGCCGATTGGTGGGGCATCACCGACCGGGCCAAGAACGCGACCTTCATCGGCGATCTCGACGCGGACGGGTTCTTTGCCCTGCTGACCGAAAGGCTGGGCCGGCTGTGACCGCGCTCCACATCGCCACGCCCGAGGATGTGGACCGGCTGCTGCCGATGATCGCGGCCTTTCACGTCGAGATGGGGATCGAGCGCAGCGACGCCCAACGCGCCGAGGTGCTGGGCCCCCTGCTCGACGGCATCCCCCACGGCGTCGCCTACCTGATCGGCCCGCGCCGCAGCCCGGTCGGCTATATCGTCATCACCTTCGGCTACGCGATCGAACTGGGTGGGATCGAGGCCTTCATCGACGAGTTCTGGATCCGCCCCGCCGTGCGCGGCCGGGGCATGGGGTCGGAGGTGCTGGCCGACCTCGGGCCCGCGCTGGGGCAGCATGGCGTCAAGGCGCTGCATCTCGAGGTCAAACGCGAGGATGCGGCGGCGCAAAAGCTCTATACGCGCAACCATTTCCGGCTGCGCGACGGCTATTGCCTGATGACGCGCAAGCTCTGAGCGTTCAGCGGCGGGCGCTGGCCTCGTTGCCCCGGCCCCGCACGGTGACCCGGCGCACGCCCTCCAGCGCCTCGAGGTCGAGATACAGCGCCGCTGTCACGGTGCGCGAGGCGACCGAGCCCGTGGCCGGCGCGCGCCGGGGCGTCACCACCTCGAAGGTGTAGACCAGCGTATCGGCGCTTGACGCCTCTTCGTCCTGCACGATCCGCGCATCATAGGGCCCCTGCCGGTCCGACACGCCCGTCACCCGCACCACGGCGCCGCCGGGCAGCCGGTCGATCCCCATGTCGGTGATCTGGGCGATGGCATTGCCGGGATAGACCTCATCCCGGCGCGAAAAGGCACCCAGCCGCGGCAGCAGCGGGTTGCGCGCCTCGCCGTCGACCTCGGTCACCTGGCCACGGCCGAACCAGTTCGCCGGATTGATCGCGCTGTCGCGGATGTAGCCGCAGCCCGAGAGGCCAAGCGCCAGCACGAGGGCCCCGATCGCGGGTCGCCGGATGACGGATATGCGCATGCTCTGCCCTCTTGCTGCTCGTGCGACCGGGATAACGCACCACGCGGACTTTGAAAAGCACCGGCGGCCCTCTGGACCTTGGACGCGGCGGGCCTTAGGTGCAGGGAAACCGCAGGAGACACCGCCCATGGCCAGCGAGACCTTTGAAACCATCGTGGAAGATTTCGAGTTCCTCGAGGATTGGGAGGACCGCTACCGCTATGTCATCGAGGAGGGGAAGAAGATGGAGCCCCTGCCCGATGCGTTGAAGGTCCCGGCGACCAAGGTGAACGGTTGCGCCAGCCAGGTCTGGCTGCACCCGGTGATCGAGGGCGCGACCTTCCGGTTCGACGGCGAAAGCGACGCGATGATCGTGAACGGGCTGATCGCCCTGCTGCGCCACCTGTACAACGGGCTGTCGCTTTCCGAGGTGCTCGAGGTCGACGCCCGGGCCGAGATGGCGCGGCTGGGTCTCAACGATCACCTCTCGGCGCAGCGGTCCAACGGGCTACGCGCGATGATCGAACGCATTCGCGAAACCGCCGCCACGGCGGCCTGAGGCGCCGCCCGGCATCGTGCCCGCGGAACCGGTTTCTCCGGGCGCGGATCGCCAAGCGTCGTTGCCGCGCAAAGTGATCGGAAAACCGGTTCCCACTTTTCCGTTTGCGCTTTACCCTGCCGCCAAACAACAGGGGATGACCCCGATGCGAGCGGTCCTGATTTTTCTCACGGCAGTCCTGCTGTCCGCGCCCCTTGCGGCGCAGCAGCAGGATTTCAGCGGGCTCGCCCGGGTCGATCCCGCGACCAGCGGCGTCACCGACGACGGCGATGGCCTGCGGATCGAGCTGGGGCTGAGCCAGGGCGTGCCCTGGCGGCTCTTCACCCTGTCGGAGCCGGATCGCCTGGTGGTCGATTTCCGCGAGGTCGACTGGTCAGGCACCACGCCCCAGGGCCTTGACCGAAGCGCCCGCATCGCGACCCTGCGCACCGGGGCCTTCCGCCCGGGCTGGTCGCGGATGGTGGCCGACCTGGCCCAGCCCATGGTGGTGGCCGAGGCCGGGATGCAGGTGGCAGCCGACGGCTCAGGCGCGCGGCTCACCGTGGTGCTGGCCCCTACCGACCGCGCGGGCTTCGACGCCGCCGCCGGCGCGCCGCATGATCCGCGCTGGGACCTGCCGCCTGCCCTGCAGACCAGCAGCCCCCGCGCCCGGCCCGCCGACGGGCGGCCGCTGGTCGTCGTGCTCGACCCCGGCCATGGTGGCATCGACCCGGGCGCCGAGGCCGGCGGCGTGGTCGAAGCCGAGTTGATGCTGCAGCTGGCGCGCGAGCTGCGCGAGGCCCTGCGCCGCGCCGGCGGCTTCGAAGTCGTTCTGACCCGCGACGACGACAGCTTTGTCTCGCTCGAGCGGCGCGTGGCCATCGGGCACGAGGCGCGGGCCGACATCTTCGTGTCGCTCCATGCCGATATCGTCGACCAGGGGGTGGCGCGGGGCACCACCGTCTATACGCTGTCGCAAGGCGCCTCCGACAAGGCCTCGGCCGCGCTGGCCGAGCGGCATGACCGCGACGACATCCTCGCCGGGCTGGACCTGTCGGGGGCGGATGACGTGGTGGCCGGCATCCTGATGGACCTCGCGCGACAGGACACCAGCCCGCGCTCGCTGGCGCTGGCAAAAGCCTTGCTGACCAGCATCGAGGCCTCGACCGGCCACGTGAACCGCCGTGCGCTGCGCAGCGCCGGGTTCTCGGTGCTGAAGGCGGCCGATATCCCCTCGGTGCTGGTCGAGGCGGGGTTCCTGTCGACCGAGGCCGACCGCAAGCGGCTGACCGACCCGGACTGGCGGGCGAAGTTCACCGCCGGGGTCGTCGCGGGGTTGCAGGCCTGGGCGCTGGACGATGCGGCGGCAGCCGAGTTGCGGCGGCGGTAGGGGGCCGGGAGGGCGACATGACCCGCGTGGGTGGATGTCCGGTCCCCACAAACCCCGCTCCATTTCATTATTCACGGTCGTGGAACGCGCTCAGCAACACACGCTCGGGATCACCACAGGCGCCAGGCACGGAGACGCGCATCGTCGGGCCGCGGTGCGGCGATCCAACGGTTGTATTGGGCACTTTATCCCAGCCACGTCCGAAAGACACGTGAGCGGAGCGCCCAACCCCATCAAATCGCCGCGCCGTGGGTGCGGCCCGGCAATGCGCGGCGGCCTTGCGGCCTTGATTCCGCGCTGGGTCCAAAATGGCGATGGCGGTTTGTTCTGAGATGCTCGGGACGATCTTCAGGAACTGACCTGCCTCGGCACCGCCGCCCTCACGTCCCGCAGAACGTGGCCGGGACCTCTTCGTCCTCGGTCGGCGGGCGCATCAGGTCGGCGGCCTCGGACTGGTCCTCGTAGGGCCGCGCGAGCACCGACATCAGCCGTTCGAACGGAGCCATGTCGCCGGCGACGGCGGCGGCGATCATCTCTTCCATCCGGTGGTTGCGGGGGATGAAGGCGGGGTTGGCCGCCCGCATCACCACCTCGGGGTCGGGCTCCCCCTCGAGCCGGCGCCGCCAACCGGCCTCCCACTCATCGAAAGCCGCGGGATCGAGGAACTGGTCCCGCGCCGCGCCCGTGGCCAAGGCCCGGAAGGTGTTGGTGAAATCGGCTTGGTTCTCGGCCATGCGGTCCATCAGATCGCCGATCAGCGCGGCATCGCCGGGCTCTTCACGGCTCAGCCCCAGCTTGGCCCGGAACCGCCGCAGCCAGGCCGCGCGCAGCGTCTCGCCCATGCCCTGCACGATCTGGGTATACTCCTCCACCGCCGCGTCCTGGTCATCGGCCAGGGTGATCAGCGCGGTGGCCAGCTGCGCCACGTTCCAGACCGCGATATTGGGTTGGTTTCCATAGGCATAGCGCCCCATCCGGTCGATCGAGGAATAGACCCGCATCGGGTGAAACCGGTCCAGAAAGGCACAGGGGCCATAGTCGATCGTCTCGCCCGAGAGCGCGCAATTGTCGGTGTTCATGACCCCGTGGATAAAGCCGACCGACATCCAGGCCGCGACCAGTTCCGCCTGCGCGCGGGCCACCGCGACAAGCAGCCCGCGCGGGCCGTCGGCCTCGGGGTAATGCCGGTCGATGGTGTAATGGGTGAGCCGCTGGACAGCGTCCTTCTGGCCGCGTGCGGCAAAGACCTGGAAGGTGCCGACGCGGATATGGCTGGCGGCGACGCGGGTCAGCACGGCGCCGGGCAGCCAGGTCTCGCGGCGGATCTCTTCGCCCGTCGCCACGGCCGCGAGCGCCCGGGTCGTGGGGATGCCGAGCGCATGCATCGCCTCGCTCACCACGTATTCGCGCAGCACCGGGCCTAGCCAGGCCCGACCGTCGCCATTGCGCGAGAACGGCGTGGGGCCCGAGCCCTTGAGCTGGACGTCGCGGCGACGCCCCTGCCCGTCCACGACCTCTCCCAGCAGGATCGCGCGGCCGTCGCCCAACTGCGGGTTCCAGTTGCCGAACTGGTGCCCGGCATAAAGCTGCGCCAGCGGCTCGGCCCCCTCGGGCACGGCATTGCCGGAAAAGACCTGCGCCTGCTCGAGCGCCTCGCCGGGGGACACGCCCAGTTCGGCCGCCAGCGCGGTGTTGAAGGCCAGCAGCCCCGGCGCCTTGACCGGGGTCGGGTCGAGCCGCGCGTAGAAAACGCCCGGCAGGCGGGCATAGGAATTGTCGAAGGGGAGATGCAGGGTCATGGGGGGAAGGTAGGCGCTTGGAGCGGGGTTTGCCAGAGGGCACAAGCGGCCCCCACCACCGGAACAGGTCCGCGCCTGGTCGGACAGTGTTGATGCGGACAGTGCTGCGGCGGACAGTCGGACGTGTCGCGCAAATTACCCCGAAGCGGCCCGGCGATTTGCAACACCCGGCGCGCGGGATCGCGCGTCGGGTCCGCTCAGACCTCGATCACCGTGACCGAGCTGCCCTTGGCCGAGAGCGCGATCTTGCCCTCGCACAGCCGCAGCGCGTCGTTGCCGAAAAGCTCGCGGCGCCAGCCGGTCAGCGCGGGCGCGTCACGCTCTCCGCCCGCGATGGCATCGAGATCGGCGGCCGAGGCGACCAGCCGCGGCGCGACGCCCGCGTCCTCGGTCTTGGCCTTCAGCAGCACGCGCAGCAGGTCCGCCAGTGCCGGGTTTACCTGCAGCTTTTCCTGCCGGCGATCGATCTCGGGCAGCTCGGACTTGGGGCAGTTCACCCCGACCTTCACCGCCTCCATGATCCCCTCGGCGATGTCGCCCTTGCGCGCCTCGCGCAAGAGCAGCCGCGAACGGCCCAGATCGTTCAGGTTCATCGGCTTGGTCGAGGCCAGCTCGACCAGTGCGTCGTCCTTGAACACCCGGTTGCGCGGCACGTCGCGCGATTGCGCGTAGCGCTCGCGGAAGGCCGCGAGTTCGCGCACGATGGCCAGGAACCGGGGCGAATTGGTGCGGGTCTTGACCCGCTTCCAGGCCTCCTCAGGGCGGGTGGCATAGGTCTCGGGGTCGGTCAGGATCCCCAGTTCCTCCTGCACCCAACGGGCGCGGCCATTGTCGGCCAGCGCCTGCGACAGGAATTCGTAGATGTCGCGCAGATGCGTCACGTCGGCCAGCGCGTATTTCTGCTGGGCCTCGGTCAGCGGGCGCCGCGACCAGTCGGTAAACCGCGAGGATTTGTCGAGCGATTGCTTGGCGATCTTGCGCACCAGCGTCTCGTAGCCGACCTGTTCGCCAAAGCCGCAGACCATCGCCGCCACCTGGGTGTCGAACAGCGGATCAGGGAAAACCGCGGCATCGACGTAGAAGATCTCGAGATCCTGCCGCGCGGCGTGGAAGACCTTGACCACCGAGGTATCGCGGAAGAGCGCGTAAAGCGGCTCCATCGACACGTCGCCCTCGATCGGGTCGATCAGCACGGCCTCTCCGTCATCGCCCGGCAGGGCCATCTGGATCAGGCAAAGCTTGGAATAATAGGTGCGTTCGCGCAGGAATTCCGTGTCGATCGTCACGTATTCAGCATCATGCGCCTTCTGGCAGAAGGCGGCGAATTCTTCGGTCGTGGTGATGATCTTCAAACTGGCCTCGGGCATCTGTGAGTGGTCCGGCACTCCCCTTTGCCGGGACGGCCTTGGCCGTCACGGGATCGTAATATTGCCTAGAGCCGGGGTTGTACAGAGCCGCAGAAGGCACGCAGGCATTCCGGGTAGAGGATATGTTCCTCGGTCAACACACGGGCCGCGAGGGTCTCGGGCGTGTCGCTGGGCAGGATGGGAACGCGGCGCTGACCCAGGATCGGGCCGTCGTCAAGCCTGGGCGTCACGAGGTGGACGGTGCAGCCCGCCTCGGTCTCGCCGGCCTCTATGGCGCGGGCATGGGTGTGCAGCCCGCGGTACTTGGGCAGCAGAGAGGGGTGGATGTTCAGCATCCGCCCGTCCCATTGGCTGGTAAACCCTTCGGTCAGGACGCGCATGAACCCGGCCAGGCAGATGACATCGGGGGAATGCTTGAGGATCTCGTCCTGCAGCGCCGCCTCGAATGCCGGTCGGTCGCCCTTGTAGGGCCGGTGATCCACCACTGCCGTCGGGATGCCCATGGCGGCGGCACGGGCGAGCCCGCCGGCATCCGCGTTGTTCGACAGCACGAGGCAGGGCCGGCCGGGGTGGTCGCCCACCATGCTCTCGGCCAGCGAGACCATGTTGGACCCCCCGCCCGAGACCAGGATCGCGACGCGGATCGTCACTTGAGCGCGCCCGTGTAGCTGACGCCTTCACCGCCCGTGACGGTGCCGAGGGTGCAGACCTCTTCGCCCGCCTCCCGCAGCAGCGCGGCCAGCGCCTCGGCGCGGGCAGGCTCGACCACGAGGATCATGCCGATGCCGCAGTTGAAGGTCTTGAGCATCTCGCCCTCGGCGATCCCGCCGACCTGTTGCAGCCAGCCGAAGACGCCCGGCAGCTGCCACGCGCCCAGGTCGATGGTCGCGCCCATGCCTTCGGGCAGGACACGCGGCAGGTTCTCGGTCAACCCGCCGCCGGTGATATGGGCCAGCGCGTGCACGCCGCCCGCGCGGACCGCGTCCAGCGCCTGTCGGACATACAGCCGCGTGGGCGCCAGCAGGGCCGCGCCCAGCGTGCCCTCGCCCCAGGGGCAATCGGCGTCCCAGCCAAGGCCCGAGATCTCGACCAGCTTGCGCACGAGGGAATAGCCGTTGGAATGCACGCCGTTGGACCCGAGGCCCAGCAGCACGTCGCCCTCGCTCACGCCCTTGGGCAGGTCCTCGCCCCGTTCCATCGCGCCGACGGCAAAGCCCGCAAGGTCGAAATCGCCCGCGTGGTACATGCCCGGCATCTCGGCCGTCTCACCGCCGATCAGCGCGCAGCCGGACTGCACGCAACCCTCGGCGATGCCCTCGATGATCGTGGCCGCTTGCTCGGTCGCGAGCTTGCCGGTGGCGAAGTAATCGAGAAAAAACAGCGGCTCCGCCCCCTGGCAGACCAGGTCGTTGACGCACATGGCGACAAGGTCGATGCCGATGGTGGCGACATTGCCGGTGTCGATGGCGATGCGCAGCTTGGTGCCCACCCCGTCGGTCGCCGCGACCAGCACCGGGTCGAGGTAGCCTGCGTCCTTCAGATCGAAAAGCGCGCCGAAACCGCCGAGCCCGGACATGACGCCGGGACGGGTCGTCCGCTTGGCGGCGGGCTTGATCCGGTCGACCAGCGCATTGCCCGCGTCGATATCCACACCCGCATCCGCGTAGGTGATGCCTTTCTTGCCGTCGCTCATCCGCCGATCCTCGCCGCTGAAATCGCGCCCCGCTTAGCGCAAGGCGGGCCGCATGACCAGAGGGCGCGCGCGGGCAAATGTGCGCGCCGGGCGGAATTGGCGGGCGCGCGGGCGCGGCGCATCGGCCAGTTGCGCCGCCGGGCCCCGCTGCCAGTCTGGCCGGCGGGATGACAGGGGATTGGCGCCGGCGTGGACACAGAGACATTGGCCGCAGCGGCCAGGACGTCGCGGGCGCTATTTTCCCTGGTCGCAGGAGACCCGAGCCTTGATGGGCCTGGTTGGGATCGTCGCGTCGATCTTGCTGATTGGCGTGACCGTGCTCATCCCCTGACATGGCATCTTGCCGTTGTGCGCCAAAGTGAAGAAACGCGCCTCCCTGCCCCTCCTCATCGCAGGCTGAGGCAAGACCTCCAGCGCCGGACCCAGGCCCAAGAGGCGGCCCTTCCACCGCCAAGGCCAACGCGCAGGTCCGCGCCATCCGCGGCGGCCTCGTCCGCGCGCGCATCCGTGCCAGCCTCGTCGTGCTCATCCTCGGCGCCCCGCTCGCCTATGCCTTGCTGCGCGGCGCGCTCGCCCTTCTGCCTTGACGGCCCCGGCCCGTCTGGTAGTGAAACGGTCGGCGGGCCTGTAGCTCAATTGGTTAGAGCAGGGCGCTCATAACGCCTTGGTTGCGGGTTCAAGTCCTGCCGGGCCTACCACGGTCATCCCGCCCCCCTCACCCTTCCGCGCGGCCCGATGCGGTCATGCGCGCCGGCGCCAGGCCGGGGTTTCGCGGGCAAAGAAGGCGGCGATGCCCTCCTGCGCCTCGCGGGTTTCCCAGCGGTCCGCGAGGGCCGCCGCCGTGAGCCCGGCTGCGGCGACGGGGTCTGTCCCGGCCAGCGTCCGGCAGAGCGCCTTGGCCGCCGAGACCGCCCCCGGCGCGCAGTCCAGCACGGCGGCGATCTCTTCTTCGATGGCGGCGTCCAGCCCCTCGGCCGGGCAGATCCGCGCCACCAGCCCCGCGCGCTGCAGGAAGGCGGTGTCGAAGGGCCGCGCGGTGAAGAAGACCTGCCGCGCAAAGGCTTCGCCCAGGCGGGCGACCACGAAAGGGCCGATGGTGGCCGGGATCAGGCCCAGCCGCGTCTCGGTCAGGGCAAAGCGCGTGGACTCTTCGGCGATGACGATGTCGCAGACCGCGACCAGGCCGATGCCGCCGCCATAGGCCGCCCCGTGCACCCGCCCGATGACCGGGTGCGGCAGCGCGTTCCACAGGCCCAGCATCCGCGCCAGCGTCATCGCCTCGCGCATCTTGCCGGCCCGGTCGGCATCGGCCTGGGCGCGCATCCAGCCAAGGTCCCCGCCAGCGCAAAAGCTGGGCCCGGCGCCGGCCAGCACCACGGCGCGCAGGGTGTCGTCCGCGGCCAGCGCCTCGGCCGCCGCGGTCATCTCGGCGATCATGGCCGCGTTCATGGCGTTGTGCTTTTCGGGCCGCGACAGGGTGACCGTGACGACGCCGCGCGCGTCACGCTCCATGCGAATGGTCTGGTCGGTCATGCGGATGTCTCCGTCGTGCGGGGGGTCGAGCGCCGCGAGAGCCCGGCGACGAACCGTTCGGCCGCGGCAAGGGCGGCGCGGTCGATGCCGGTGGCAAGGCCCTGCCCCTCGAGCATCTCGACCAGCGCGGTGGTGGACAGGTTGCCCGGGGCGCCCGGCGCGTAGGGGCAGCCGCCAAGGCCGCCGACCGCGCTGTCGAAGACGCGCAGGCCAAGGTCCAGCGCCACGGCCACGTTTGCCAGCGCCCGGCCGCCGGTGTCGTGGAAATGCCCCGCCAGCCGCGCGGCCGGGACAAGGTCCAGCACCGCCTCGATCATGGCCCGGGTCGCTTCGGGCGTGGCGCGGCCGATCGTGTCGGCCAGCGAGATCTCGTAGCAGCCCATCCGGTCCAATGCGCTGGCCACGCCGCGCACCGCGCCCGGGTCCACCGGCCCCGTGTAGGGGCAGTCGACCGCGCAGGAGACATAGCCCCGCACCGGCAGTCCCGCGGCGCGGGCGGCCGCCATCAGCGGGGCAAAGCGCGCGAGGCTCTCGTCTATGCTGCAGTTGATATTCCGGGCGCTGAACGCCTCGGAGGCGGAGGCAAAGACCGCCACCTCGTCCGCGCCCGCTGCCATCGCCGCCTCGACCCCCCTGAGGTTCGGCGTCAGCACCGCGTAGCGGGTGCCGGGGGCGCGGGCGATGCCGGCCATCACCTCGGCTGCGTCGGCCAGTTGCGGCACCCATTTCGGCGACACGAAACTGGTCGCCTCGATCCTTTCGATCTTGGCGGCGGACAGCAGGTCGACCAGCGCAATCTTGTCGGCCGTGGGGATCGGGGTGGACTCGTTCTGCAAGCCGTCCCGCGGGCCGACCTCGAAGATGCGGACGGCGCGGGTCATGCCGGCACCGCCGCGAGCGTGACCAGCACGCTGCCGCCCTCGACCGCCTCGCCGCGGGTGCAGCGCACCTCGGCCACCGTCCCGTCGCGCGGGGCCAGCAGCGCGGTCTCCATCTTCATCGCCTCCATGACGCCAAGGCGCGCGCCCCCGGTCACCGCGTCGCCCACGGCCACGTCCAGCGTGACGATCACGCCGGTCATCGGCGCCAGCACGCTGTCGCTGGTATCGACCAGCGCCGCGCTGCCCGCACGGGCGTCGGGCAGCAGCAGCTCGCGCGTCACACCCCCCGCCAGGACCGACAGAAGGCGGCCGCCGTCGCGCGGCGCCACGTGCACCGTGGCCTCGGCCCGCGCCCGCGTCGGGCCGGCGCGCAGCGCGATCCGGGCGCCGTCGCGGGTCAGCCCGGCCAGCTCGAGCGGCGCGCCGCCGCCCAGCTGAAAGCCGATCCTGCCGCCGGGTTCGAGCGTCAGCCGGCAGGCCAGCGGCGTGCCCTGCCACAGGAAAGTCAGCGCATGGCTGGCCCGGCCCCAGCTGCGCCAGCCAAGATGCGGCGCCGCCGGGTCGATGCCCAGCGCCGCGATGGCGGCAAAGGCCAGGTGCAGGTCGCCGGGCGGGTCCTCTGCCGTCAGCGCCGCGAGGTCGCGCGCGATGAGGCCGGTGTCGAACTGCCCGGCGGCAAAGCCCGCATGGCCCGCCAACGCCGCCAGGAACTCGACATTGGTGGCGGTGCCCACCACCTGGGTGCCGCGCAGCGCCCCGAGCAGCGCCAGCCGGGCGGTGTCGCGATCGGGCCCGTGGGTGATGATCTTGGCAATCATCGGGTCGTAGAACGGGCTGATCGCATCGCCGCTGCGCACGCCGGTGTCGATGCGCGCCCCGGTGCCGAAGCCAAGCTGCGCGATCCGGCCGGTCGCGGGCAGGAATCCGCGGGCCGGGTCCTCGGCGTACAGCCGCGCCTCGATCGCATGGCCGGTGATCGAGATGTCCGCCTGCCGCAGGGGCAAAGGCTCACCGGCCGCGACGCGGATCTGCCATTCGACCAGATCGACACCGGTGATCGCCTCGGTCACCGGGTGCTCGACCTGCAGGCGGGTGTTCATCTCCATGAACCAGAAGCCGTCGGCGCGCAGCGGGCCCGAGCCGTCGGCGATGAACTCGATCGTGCCCGCGCCGGTGTAGTCGATGGCCTCGGCGGCCCGGACCGCCGCCTCGGTCATGGCGCGGCGGACGTCTTCGGTCATGCCGGGCGCCGGCGCTTCCTCGATCACCTTCTGGTGGCGGCGTTGCAGCGAACAGTCCCGCTCGAAAAGATGAACCACCGTGCCGTGGCTGTCGCCAAAGACCTGCACCTCGATGTGGCGCGGGGCGGTGATGTATTTCTCGATCAGCACGTGCGGATCGCCGAACGACGCCTGCCCCTCGCGCCGGGCCGAGGCGAGCGCCTCGGCGAACTCGGCGGGCCGGTCGACCTTGCGCATCCCCTTGCCGCCGCCCCCGGCGCGGGCCTTGATCAGCACCGGGTAGCCGATGCGCGCGGCCTCGGCGGCCAGCAGGTCCGGGTCCTGGCCCTCTCCGTGATAGCCCGGCACCACCGGCACGCCGGCCTGCTCCATCAGCGCCTTGGCCGCGTCCTTGAGGCCCATGGCGCGGATCGCCTGCGCCGAGGGGCCGATGAAGGTCAGCCCCGCCGCCTCGACCGCCTCGACGAAGGCGGGGTTCTCGGACAGGAACCCGTAGCCGGGATGGACCGCCTGCGCGCCGGTGGCACGGGCGGCGGCGATGATGCGCTCGGCCACCAGGTAGCTTTCGGAGGCCGGCGAGGGACCGATAGGCACCGCCTCGTCGGCCAGCGCCACGTGCAGCGCCCCGGCATCGGCGTCGGAATGCACCGCGACGGTGGCGATCCCCATGGCGCGGGCGGTGCGGATGATCCGGCAGGCGATTTCGCCCCGGTTCGCGATCAGTATCTTGGAGAAAGTCGGGGTCATCATCACATCCTGAACAGGCCGAATTTCGTATCCGCGATCGGCGCGTTCAGCGCCGCGCGCAGCGACAGGGCGACCACGTCGCGGGTCTTGCGCGGGTCGATGATCCCGTCGTCCCAAAGCCGGGCCGAGCCGTAGAGCGGTTTCGACTGCCGCTCGAACATGTCGAGCGTGGGCTGCTTGAAGGCGGCCTCCTCGCTTTCGGACCAGCTGCCGCCCTTTGCCTCGATCGCGGCGCGGCGCACGTCGGCCAGCACGCCCGAGGCCTGCGCCCCGCCCATCACCGCGATCCGCGCATTGGGCCACATCCAGACAAAGCGTGGCCCGAAGGCGCGCCCGCACATGCCGTAGTTCCCCGCCCCGTAGGATCCGCCGACGATCACCGTCACCTTGGGCACCGAGGCGGTCGAGACGGCGGTGACCAGCTTGGCGCCGTCCTTGGCGATCCCGCCGGCCTCGTATTTCGAGCCGACCATGAAGCCGGTGATGTTCTGCAGGAACAGCAGCGGGATCTTGCGCTGGCAGCACAGCTCGATGAAATGCGCGCCCTTGGTCGAGCTTTCGGAGAAGAGCACCCCGTTGTTGGCGATGATCCCGACCGGCACGCCGTCGACATGCGCAAATCCGGTGACCAGCGTGGTGCCGTAGCGCGGCTTGAACTCGGCAAAGTCCGACCCGTCCACCAGCCGCGCGATCAGCTCGCGCGCGTCATAGGGCGTCTTTTCACTGGCCGGCACGATGCCCATGACCTCGTCCGGATCGTACAGCGGCGCACGCGGGGCGCGAAAATCCACGTCCGGGCGCGGCGCGGGGCCGAGGTGGCTGACGATCTCGCGCGCCAGGGCCAGCGCGTGGCCATCGTCATCGGCCAGGTAATCGGCCACGCCCGACAGCCGCGTATGGGTGTCGCCGCCGCCCAGCGTTTCGGCATCGACGATCTCGCCCGTAGCGACCTTGACCAGCGGCGGCCCGGCCAGGAAGATCGTCCCCTGTTCGCGCACGATGATGGTCTGGTCGCTCATCGCCGGCACGTAGGCGCCGCCCGCCGTGCACGACCCCATGACCACCGCGATCTGGGCGATGCCCATGGCCGACATCCGCGCCTGGTTAAAGAAGATGCGGCCGAAGTGATCGCGGTCGGGAAAGACCTCGTCCTGGTTGTTGAGGTTGGCGCCGCCGCTGTCGACCAGGTAGATGCAAGGCAGATGGTTTTCCTCGGCGATCTCCTGCGCGCGCAGGTGTTTCTTGACCGTCATCGGAAAGTAGGTGCCGCCCTTCACCGTGGCATCGTTGCACAGGATCATGCAGTCGCGCCCCTCGACCCGGCCGATCCCGGCGATGGCCCCGGCCGAGGGCACTTCGTCCCCGTACATGCCCGTCGCGGCGAAAAGGCCGACCTCGAGGAAGGGCGAGCCGGGGTCGAGCAGCCCGGCGATCCGGTCGCGCGGCAGCAGCTTGCCCCGCGCCTCGTGCCGCTGGCGCGCGCTGTCGGACCCGCCCTGCATGATCCGCGCCGCGGTCTCTTCGATCTCGGCGCAGTGCGCCTGCATCGCGGCGGCGTTCTCGGCAAAGCCGGGGGCAGTCGGGCCCAGGCTGCTGGTCAGGATGCTCATCTGGTTCGGTCTCCGTTCGGTCTTGGGCGCAGCTCTCCCGGCCCGCGGCGGCGGGGGCGCTGGACGGCTGCGGGTTGGGCGCGGTGTCAGCGGGACATGAGGTCGGGCAGGAACAGGGTGATCTCGGGGATGCTGAGCAGCAGGATCAGCACCACGATCTCCATCCCCAGGAAGGGCAGGATGCCGCGAAAGATGGTGCCCAGCGGCACTCGGGTCTGCGCCGCCGCGACATAGGCGTTGAGGCCAAGCGGCGGGGTCAGAAGGCCGATCTCGACCGTCTTGGTGACGACGATGCCGAACCAGACCGGGTCATAATCCAGCGCCATCGCGGTGGGAAAGGCCAGCGGCATGGCCAGCGACAGGATCGCGAGCTGGTCCATGAACATACCCATGATGAGCAGCAGCAGGATGATCAGCCCCATGATCACCGCGCGCGGCAGCTCGGTCACCGCGACCCATTCGAGCATCCCGTGGGTGATGCGCGTAAAGGCCAGGTAGTTGGAAAAGATCGCCGAGCAGGCGACGATGGCGACGATCATCACCGTCGCCCGCACTGCCCCGCTGACCGAGCGGTTGAACTGCGCAAAGCTCAGCGTGCGCTGCGCCAGCACGATCAGCAGCGAGCCCATGACCCCCAGCGCCGCCGCCTCGGAGGGCGAGGCGATGCCGCCGTAGATCGCGCCGATCACGGCGATCATCAGCAGAACCATCGGGATCACGTGGCGGCTTTCGCGCACCGCCGTCTTCAGCACGAAGGGGTCGCCCTTGGGCGCCTGGTCGGTCGTTTCGGCGACGATCTTGATGACCACCGCGAGGCCGATCGCGGTCAGCAGGCCGGGGATGATCCCGGCGATGAACAGCTTGCCGATCGAGGTCTCGGTCAGCACGCCGTAGACCACCAGCACGATCGAGGGCGGCACCACCACCGCCAGCGTGCCGCCGACGCTGACCACGGCCGCCGCCAGCCGGTCGGAATAGTTGTGCGCCCGCATCTGCGGATAGGCCGAGGCCGCCATCGCCGCCGTCGAGGCGGTCGAGCTGCCGACCAGCGCCGCCAGCAGCACCGAGGCGGCCACAGTGGCCATGGCCAGCCCGCCCTTGACGTGGCCGATCCAGGATTGGCAGGCGATGATCGCCCGCCGGGTGACGTCGCCCGCCGTCAGCAGCTCGGCCATCAGGATGAACAGCGGGATGGCGACAAGGATGAAGGACGCCGAACTGTCGAAGAAGGTCCGCTCGAGCACCGCGAGCGCCGGGCGCGGGCCCAGCTGCGCGGCCAGCCCCAGGGTCCCCGCGATCCCCATCGCAAAGGCGATGGGCACGCGGAAGGCCATGAGCGCGGCCATGACGACGACAATGGCAAGAAAGGTCAGCATGAGTGGCCCGCCAAAAATTTGAGTGTGGGAAAGCCGCCGCGAGGGGCGGCTTTCATCGCCTTGCGTGGGTTGGCGGCCTTACTGGCTGGTCAGAGCCCGGTAACTGTCGAGCACGGCCTGCGCCTTATCGTTGCCCAGCCGTTCCAGCCAATCGGTGCTGACCAACTCGAGCTCATGCGTGACCTCGGCCAGCTCTTCGTCGGTAAAGCTGTAGGTGTCGATGCCCTCGGCCTTCCACTGCGCCACCAGCTCCGAGACCGAGGCGTCCTGCGCCTGCGCAACATGCAGCGCCGTCTCGTCGCCAAGGCGGATCATCTCGGCCTGCGTTTCGGCCGGCAAGGCGTCGAACAGGTCGCTGCGCACCACCATGACAAAGCTGTAGCCGCCAAAGGAGCCGTTGGTCGAAATGTGGCTGACCACCTCGTTCAGCTTGTAGCCGGGCACCGAGGCCAGCGGGAACAGTACCGCGTCCAGTCGGCCGCGTTCGACGGCCGTGTAGACCTCGGGCCCGGGGATCGAGATGCCGACCCCGCCCAGCGCCCGCGCCGTCATCGCCTGGGTCGACCCCGAGGTGCGCACGTCAAGCGAGGTCCAGTCAGACGGCTTGCCCAGCCGCGTCCTGGCCAGCACCTGGTAGGGCGGCAGCACGAAGCCGAAGACCGGCGTGACCCCGGTGGCCAGGATCTCGTCGCGCAGCGGGCCGTCCTTGATCATCGCCTGCAGCGCGCGGGTCCCCTGCTCGGCCGAGCCGTAAAAGCCCGGCAGCGCGACAACCGAGTTCAGCGGCAGCACGTCGGCGTGGTAGGGCGTGCCCAGCAGCGCCGCATCGAGGATGCCGCTTTTCACCGCGTCGAGCTGCGCCTTGGACTTGGCGGCCTGCTGCGACGGGAAGTGTTCAAAGGTGATCTCTCCGCCCGTGGCCTCCTGCACGGCGGCCATCCATTTCGACGTCCCCTCGACCGAGACGATGTGGCTGGTCGACTGGAAATCCCCCAGGCGCAGGGTCTCGGCCTGGGCGACACCGGCCAGCGCCAGCGCGGCGGCCAGGGTGCCGATACAACGTGTCATGACTTTCATTGGTTTCTCCTCCCTAAGATCGTTGGTTCAGGTCGCTGCCGGCGCGCGCCTTTGCAGCGCGTCGTGCAGCAGCCGCAGGACCAGCACGCCGCATCCCAGCGGGATGGCGGCATAGGCCCAGCCGAGCGGCCAGTCGATCACCCCGTATTCCACGTCCCCGTGGGCGATGGCGTGATAGGCGAACATGCCCGATTTCACAGTGACCGCGGCAAAGAAGGCCGCGGGCAACAGCAGGCGCAGCCGGGACACCAGCGCGCCGAAGACGCCGCGCATGTGTTCGGGCGTGAATTCCAGCGCCAGGTGGCCGCCGTCGCGAAAGACCCGCGACAGCGACAGGGTTGCAAGGGCCGGCATCAGGTACAGCTCGGTCAGTTCGAACTGGATCTGCACCGGCCGGTTGGCGAACAATCGCAACAGGATGTCCGCGTTGATCAGCGCCGCCACGGCGACAAGGCTGAGGCAGCCTGCAAGGTGCAGGATGTCCTCGATCTTGCTCAGGATCTTCTCAAGCATCGGCCTTGCCTCCTCCGTGCCGTTGCGGGGCCGGTCGCGTCAGCGCTTGGGCAGCTCGACGATGGCCGAACCCATGGCCGATTGCTCGCCGTCCTGCTGCTCGGCGCGCTGCCGGATCTCGACCAGGAAGCGGCCATCCTCTTCGAACTTTCGCACCACGGTGCCGTGGATCAGGATGATGTCGCCCTCGGGGTTGTGCCGGCGCACCTGGCACTTGGCCTGGCGCAGGAAGCCGTCGTCGCCCATCCAGTTGGTGACCTGGTGGGTCAGCCAGGACGTCCGCTCGGGGCCGTAGTCATAGGCGCCGGGGGCACCGACCTCGAGCGCGAATTCCTCTTCCCAATGCACCCGCTCGGGGCAGTCGGGAATGCCGTAGCGGTTCTTGGGCCCGGCGCTGGGGTGTTTCTGCTGAAGCTGCCAGGCCAGCTTGTTGGCGCGGATGTAAAGCCCGCCCCAGCCCTGCGCATAGGCGATGAAGCCGGTGGCCGTCATCGGCCCCTTGACCATGGTCGGCAGCTCCTGACCTTCGGTCACGTCGTCCCAGTAGCGGGTCTCGGCGCCGCGGATCTCTTCCTGCTCGTAGTACTTGTAGTAGGCCTGCAGCTCTTCGTCGGTCCAGACGCGGCGCCCCTTGGCCTTGGCCTCGGTGTACTTGGTGCCGTTCTCGCGCGCCTGGTCGCGGTCGGTGCGGAAACACCAGCTGTCGGCATCGGCCACCAGCTCGCCCGTGGCGGCGTCGTAGAAATCCACGTGGTAGATCTGCTGCACGGCGCGGCCGGCAAAGCGGGTGTTGTGCTCGATCAGGTCCTTCAGCACCGCCTCGGTGCGGAATTCCATGTTGCGGGTGATGGTCTTGTGCCAGTTCCAGTTGGCGCCCGACCACATGGCATGGACGCCCGGCAATCCGCCGACATAGCCCGAGATGATGCGGTTGGTCGCGAACAGGAAGCTCGGCAGCGCGATCACGTCGCCGTACTTGGTGCCCTTGGCATAGTCGGGGTCGCACCACAGCGGGTTGTCGTCGCCGATGCCATGGGCGTAGTGGCGAATGTTGTCGCGGGTCGCCTCGTAGCACCAGGGCTCGACCGTCTTCTCGACCTTCACGCCGATGCGCTGGCGCAGATCGTCCAGCCCCTCCTGCGTGATCTTGGGGAATTTCTTGTGGGTCATGTCGTTCATCTGTCTTCTCTCCTCAGAAGGTGTGACGGGCGCGCGGATCAGTCCGCGGCTTCGAATTTCGCGGCTTCGCGGTCGCGCAGGATCTTGCGGTTGACCTTGCCGGCGGGGGTCTTGGGCAGCTCGGTCACGAACTCGACCTGGCGCGGGTATTCATGGCGGGCGAGGCGGGCGCGGACATGGTCCTGGATGTCCTGCACCAGGCCCTCGGTCTCGTCGGTCTTGAGAATGATGAAGGCCTTGACCACCAGACCGCGCACCGCATCGGGCGCGCCGATCACGCCGCATTCGGCGACGGCCGGGTGGCTGAGCACCGCATCCTCGACCTCGACCGCGCCGATGGTCCAGCCGGCCGAGATGATGACGTCGTCCGCCCGGCCGCCGTGGTAGAAATAGCCATCCGCATCGACCCGACCGAGGTCCTTGGTCGGGAACCACGCGCCGCGCTTGCGCACCATCAGCTCGCCCGTTTCGCCGGGATCGGCGGGGCTGCCGTCGGGCCGCTGGACCTGCACCTCGACCCCCGGCACGGCCTTGCCCATGGCGCCGTCGCGCACCTCGAGGTCATCGGCCCCGGGGTAGTTCGAGATGATGACACCGATCTCGGTCGTGCCGTACATCGACCGCACCTTGGTGCCAAAGACCCGCTCCACATACTGCGCGGTCTCGCTGTCGATCGGCTCTCCGGTAAAGGACAGCTTGTCGAACCGGTAGGTGAACTGCTCGGCCGCGCCGGAATTGCGCATCATCCGGTAATGGGTCGCGGCGGCGGTCAGGTTGGTGATGCCGAAATCCTGCAGCGCGCGCAGCAGCCGCACCGGGTCGAACTTGCCGCTGAAGGTGCCGGTCGACACGCCCATGGCCAGCGGCGCCAGCGTGCCATGCCAGAGGCCATGCCCCCAGGCCGGCGAGGACGGGCAGAAGAACCGGTCGCCAGGGCGGATGCCGGTGGCGTAAAGCGCGGCCACCATCAGCGTCACGATGGACTGGTGCGAATGCTGCACAGCCGCCGGCAGCGCCCGGGTCGTGCCCGAGGTGTATTGCAAAACCGCCAGGTCGCGCCCCGTGGTATCCCAGTCGAACCGCTCGGGCAGATCGTCGAGGCTGCCCAGGAACGCCGCGTCCACCACGATCACGTCCGAGGCGCCGCCTTCCACGGCCTCGGGGGCCTTCTCGGCATTGGTAAAGAAGATCTTGGGCTGGCAATCGCCGACCCGCAGCCGGATGCCCTCGGGCCCGAACAGCGAGAACAGCGGCACCGCCACCGCCCCCGCCTTGATGACCCCGAAAAGCGCGCAGTAGAACGCAAGCGACGGGTCGATCATGACCGCCACGCGGTCGCCCTTGGCGATGCCGCGCGCCACCAGGAAATGCGCGATCTGCGATGAGCGGCGGGCGATCTCTTCGAAGGTGACGATTTCGTCGGCCCCGTCCGCATGGGCGATCCGCAGGGCGACGGCATCGCCGTCCGCGTGCCGGTCGATGCATTCGTGGGCGATGTTGAACCGCTCGGTGGTGCCGTCGAACAGCGCCCACAGACCCTCTTTCGAGTAGTGCTTTTGCGCATCTGCGTAGGACGTGAATTCCGTCAAGCGGGTCATTCCGTCTGCCTCCCATTCCCTTGTCTCGGGGCGCCGCTTGGGCGTCACCCGTCTCGTTGACAACGGTAGAGATTGAGATCAATCATTGTCAATACGCCAATATCATTGTATATATGCAATGAAATCAGGCCAAACAGGTGACCGAAATGGACAGTGAACAGACATCATCCGCGGCGAAACGACAGGTGCCCGCCGTGGCCCGCGCCCTTGCAATACTGCGGTTTCTGGCCAGGTCGAGCGAACCGGTCGGGGTCAATCCGATGGCGCGCGAGCTGGACCTGGTGCCCAGCACCTGCATGCACATCCTGCGCACCCTTCAGGACGAGGGGCTGGTGGATTTTGATTCGCAGACCAAGCGCTACACGATCGGAATCGGCATCCTGCCGCTGGCCCGGGCCGCGCTTCAGCGCAACTCGTTCTCGACCCTGATCCAGCCGCAGCTGTCGGACCTGTCGACCCGGTTCGGCGTCACCAGCATCGCCACGCAGCTGGCCGAGCCGAACCAGATGATCGTTGTTGCCCTGTCGCAATCGACCCTGCCCTTCCGGTTGCAGGTCGACCTTGGCAGCCGCTTTCCCGCGCTGATCAGCGCGACCGGGCGGCTGTTCGCGGCCTTCAACGTCACCGACGAAGCCGCGCTGCGGGCGGGGTTCGACAAGCTGGTCTGGGACCACCCGCCGGCCTTCGATACCTGGCTCGAGGAAGTGCGCGAGGCGCGGACGCGCGGCTACTCGGTCGACCAGGGCAGCTACATCTCGGGCGTCACGGTCGTGGCCGTGCCGGTCTTTGGCAGCAGCGGCCGCATGGTCCGGTCGATCGTCGCCATAGGCATCTCGGAGCGGCTCAAGGACAAGGAAGTCCCGCGGCTTGCCAGCGCCATGCAGAAGGTCCGTGACCACATCCAGGACCTGCAGATCGAAACAGGGAGTTGAGGAATGACAGCGACAGACAGCCTGCCCGAGGGGTGGAAGCCCCTGCGCACGGCCGGGTTCATGGACCAGATCGGGCCGGTCCTGGCCTCGGTGACGGACAGCAGCCACTACGGGCTGCAGACGACCGAGATGCACCAGAACCATATCGGCCTCGTGCATGGCGGTGTGCTGACCAGCCTGCTCGACCAGGTGATGGCCCTTGTGGCCTGGAACGCGGCCGACCGGCAGCCGACCGTGACGGTGCAGATGGACACGCGGTTCCTGGGCGCTGCCCGGGCGGGCGATTTCCTGGCGGCGCAGGCGCGCATCCGCCATGTCACGCGGTCGCTGATTTTTGTCGACGCGGAGATCACCTGCAAGCACCAGCCGATCGCCAGCGCCTCGGCGATCATGAAAATCTCGAGACAGGCAGGAACATCCGCATGACCGACACCGACACCGACACGCATCGCACCGGCCCGCTGGCCGGGATCAAGGTGCTCGACTTCTCGCGCATCCTTTCGGGGCCCTATGCCAGCATGGTGCTGGCCGATCTCGGCGCCGAGGTGATCAAGATCGAACCGATGGACACGGGCGACGAGACGCGCAATTTCCCGCCCTTCCAAGGCCAGCTCAGCCACTACTACATCGCGCTGAACCGCTCCAAGCAAAGCCTGGCGCTGAACCTCAAGTCACCCGAAGGCGTGCAGATCGCCCGCGACCTGGCCGCGCAATCCGACATCCTGCTCGAGAACTTCCGCCCCGGCGTCATGGACCGCCTCGGCCTCGGATACGGGACGCTGGCGGGGGACAACCCGCGGCTGCTCTACTGCTCGATCACCGGCTTCGGCGCGGACAGCCCGCTGGGCGACAAGCCGGCCTTCGACATCGTGGCGCAGGCCCTGTCGGGCGTCATGAGCGTCAACTGCGAACCCGGCCAGGCGCCGAACAAGCTGGGCGTGCCGCTGGGCGACATGGCGGGCAGCATCTTTTCCGTCTTCGGCCTGCTGGCCGCGTTGCACGAACGCAATGCCACCGGCCGGGGCCGCCACGTCGAGGTCGCGATGCTCGACAGCCTGATCGCGCTGCAAGGTTACCTGTCGCAGATCTACTTCGTCACCGGTCAAAGCCCGCAGCCGGTCGGCACACAGCATCCCAGCATCGTGCCCTATGGGTCCTTTCCCACCTCGGACGGCCACGTGATCGTCGCCTGCCTGACCGACCGGTTCTGGCAGAATTTCGCGCGCTGCCTCGGCCATGACGCGCTGATCGAGGACCCGCGCTTCGCGCTCTACGACCAGCGGCTGGCCAATCGCGCGGCGCTGCAGGCGCTGATCGAGGCGCGGATGACCCGCGACAGCACCGCCTACTGGCTCGACCGGCTGACCGCCTTCGACGTGCCGAACGCGCCGATCCTGTCGATCGGCGACGCGCTCGAACAGCCCCATGTCGCGGCGCGCGGCCTGCTGGAAACCACCGAGCACCCGACCGAGGGCGCCATGCGCATGGTGCGCGGCCCGATCCGGTTCGACGGGCAGGGGCCCGCGCCGGCCCGGGCGCCCAGCCTGCTCGGCCAGGACAGCGCCGAGGTTCTGGCCCGCGGCCTCGGCTATTCCGAGGCCGAGTTGTCGGATCTCGTCGCCCGCGGCGTCGTCGGCACCCGCGGCTGAGCGGGGCCAACAGCCCCCGGCTACGCAGCCCGGATGCCGCGTTCGCCGCCCCCCTGCTTCATTGTTTCAAAAATACCTCGGGGGGAGTCGCCCATGGCGACGGGGGGCTGGCCCCCCTTCCCCGCCCACAACAATCGCCAGCCTCAGACCGGCAGCGCCGCCACGGCCACGCGCCGCCCCTCGCTCAAGAGCACGTTGTAGGTCCGGCAGGCCGAAGGCGAGCCCATCGGGTCCGCCGCCAGCCCCTCCGCCTCGAGCCGCTGGCGCAGGGCCGCCGGCAGGTGCGCGATCTCGGCGCCCATGCCAACGAACAGCACGTCGACCTTGCCCACCAGCGCCAGCAGCGTGTCCACGTCCTCGAGCCCGCCCCAGGCGGTCAGCCCGTCGGGGCCAAGGCAGATCGCGCCCTCGACCACCTTGCCGCCGATGCGGAAGAACCCCGGCCCGTAGCCGTCGACCGGCAGGCTGTCGTTGTATTCGATTTCGGTCAGTCGCATCGCGTCACTCCTTTGCGGCGCCATAGCATGGGCGCGGCCCTAGTCCCAGAGCGGCAGGCCCGACAGGGCCGAGGCGGCGATCATGCCATAGGCGGCCCAGCGGTAGACCCGCTCCCGCTCGGGGCGGAACATCGCCGCCCCGGCCATGTTGCCCAGCAGGTTCGGCAGCACGACCACGAGCCCCAGCACCACCGGCACCAGTTCCATCCAGCCGCGCCAGGCGACCAGCCCCATGAAGAAGATGTCGAAGACGAAAAGGTAGACCAGGTTGTTGGCCCGCACCACCTGCGCCGGCTTGCCGCTGGCCATGTAAAGCAGGATCACCGGCGGCCCCGGAATGCCCGCCACCCCCCCGGTGATGCCGCCCACCGCGCCGGTGCCGATCACCAGCGGCCGCGTCATCGGCCCGCGATAACGAAAGCCCGAGACCAGCAGCACCGTCAGCACCAGCGCCAGCACCGAGATCACGTAGCGGATCACCTCGGGCTCCAGCACCGCCAGCAGCGCCACGCCCACGGGCAGCGTCGCCACCATGCCGGTGATCAGCCGCACCAGGTCGGGCCGGTCGGCGTCGCGCCAGCCACGCGGCAGGTTGGGAATGGGGCCGAAGAAATCCATGATGACCAGCGTCACCAGCGCCCAGATCGGCGGCAGGATCTGCCCCGCGATGGGCAGGTAGACCATCGCCGTGCCAAAGCCCGCAAAGCCGCGCACGAGGCCGGCAACGGTGCCCGCCAGCACGAGGACCACGAGCTGCAAGGGGGTCAGGCCGACCTCCGCGAGGCCGGCCCAGAGGTCAGGCATCGTCGCCCGACGTGGTGAATTGCGTCCCGGCCGTGGTCTTGTCGGGCCGCGACCAGTCACGTTTCACGCCCAGCATCAGCACGATGTTCTTGGCCACGTAGACCGACGAATAGGTGCCGACCACGATGCCCCAGGTGATGGCAAAGACGAAGCCGCGGATGACGTCTCCGCCCAGCACCAGCAACGCGATCAGCGCGACCAGCGTGGTGCCGGATGTCATCAGGGTCCGGCTCAGCGTTTCGTTCACGGTGAGGTTCATCAGGTCCCGCAGCTCCATCTTGCGGTACTTGATGAGGTTCTCGCGCAGCCGGTCGAAGATCACCACCGTGTCGTTGATCGAATAGCCGACGATGGTCAGCAGCGCCGCGATGGTGGCGAGGTCGAACCGGATCTGCAGGACGGAAAAGACCCCGATGGTCAGGATCACGTCATGCATCAATGCGGCCACGGCGCCGACCGAGAACTGCCATTCGAAGCGCAGCCAGATGTAGAACAGGATCGCCGCGATGGCCGCGCCCAGGGCGTAGATCGCGGTCAGGATCAGCTCTCCGGACACTTTCGGCCCGACGCTTTCGACGCTGGTGAACCGGATGTCCGGTGCTACCGTTTGCAGCGCGGCCTCGACATTCGCCACGAGGTCCGCGGCCACGCTTTCCTCGCCTTCCTGGGCCTGGATGCGGATCATCGCCACGTTGCGATCCGCGCCGAAGCCCGGATCGAACACCTGGGTGATCGATACATCCCCCAGCTCGAGCGGTTGCAGCGCGTCGCGATAGGTGCCGATGTCGATTGCCTGCGCGCTTTCCGTGCGGATCGTCGTGCCGCCGCGGAAGTCGATGCCGAAGTTCAGACCGATGAAGGCCCAGGCCGCCAGCGACAGGACCACGGCCAGGATGGACGCCCCCAGCGTGTAGCGCGCGTAGCGGAAGAAATCCCAGTTGGTGTTCTCGGGGACGAGGCGCAGGCGCATCTCAGACCTCCAGCGTCTTGGGGCGGCGGCGTTCGAACCACATGACGATCAGCAGGCGCGTCACGAAGATCGCCGTGAAGACAGATGTCATGATGCCGAGGCCGAGCGTGATGGCAAAGCCGCGCACCGGGCCGGAGCCCAGGGCGAAAAGGATCACCGCCACGATGAAGGTGGTGATGTTGGCGTCGAGGATGGCCGAGAGTGCCTTGTCATAGCCCAGTTGGATCGCGCGGCTGGGGCCGCGGGCGGTCTTCAGCTCTTCGCGGATGCGTTCGAACACCAGCACGTTGGCGTCGACCGCCATGCCGATGGTCAGCACGATCCCCGCGATGCCCGGCAGCGTCAGGGTGCCGCCGATGATCGACAGAAGTCCGAAGATCAGCGCGACGTTCACCAGCAGGGCAATGTTGGCGAAGATGCCGAAAAGCCCGTAGCTGAGCCCCATGAACAGCATGACGGCGGCAAAGGCGACGATGCAGGCGATCTTGCCCGCCTCGATGCTGTCCGCGCCCAGTTCCGGCCCGATGGTCCGTTCCTCGAGGAACGACAGCTCGGCCGGCAGGGCCCCGGCGCGCAGCAGCACGGCCAGCTGGGTGCTTTCCTCGACGGTGAAATTGCCGGTGATGATGCCCGACCCGCCGGGGATGTGGCTCTGGATCACGGGGGCCGAAATCACCTCGTCATCGAGCACGATGGCAAAGGGGTTGCCGATATTCTCGGCCGTGTAATCGCCAAAGCGCCGCGCGCCCGAGGCGCCAAAGCGGAAGGTCACCGCCGGCCGCCCGTTCTGGTCGAACGAGGGCTGCGCATCCACCAGGTCCTCGCCGGTCACGACCGGGGCTTCCTCCAGGATGTAATAAACGCCCTCTTCGTCGAGCGAGGGCAGGACCTCGTTGCCGATGCCGGGCCGTTCGTCGGGGTTCGAGCTGCGGCTGACCACCGGCTGGAAGGTCAGCTGCGCCGTGGTGCCGATGATCTCTTTCAGTTCCGAGGCCGAGCCGATGCCCGGCACCTGGATCAGGATGCGGTCGCTGCCCTGGCGCTGGATCGTCGGCTCGCGCGTGCCGACCTCGTCGATGCGGCGGCGGATGATTTCCAGCGATTGCCGCACGGTGCGGTCGTCGCTGGCGATCATCTCGGCCTCGGACAGCTGCACGGTCAGCACGTCGCCCTCGCCCGTGACCACGATGTCGGTCGTGGCGCCGCCTGTGAGCGAGACCACCGGCTGTGCCAGCCCGCGCGCCACTTCCAGCGCCCGCGCCATGCCCGAAGGCTCGCCGATCTGCACCCGCAGCACGCCCGGCTCGGCATTCTGCCGCCGGATCGCGCCGACGGTGTCCCGCTCGGGCCGCAGCGCATCGCGCAGCTCGGGCCAAAGCGCGGTCATCCGCGCCTCGTAGACGTCGGTCACCTCGACCTCGGCCAGCAGGTGCGCCCCGCCCCGCAGGTCGAGGCCAAGGTTCACCAGCCCCGAGGGCAGCCACTCCGGCCAGGCCTCGGCCTGCGCGGTCAGGGCGTCGTTGGCGCCCTGCATCTCGATGGCCTGGATGGCGTCGTTATGGCCCTCGACACGGCCGTAGAACAGGTTTGGCGCCGCGTAGAACAGGCCCAGGGCGACGATGCCCCAGATCACCACGCGCTTCCAGAGGTCGATCTGCATCATGGCGCGGGGCCTTTCGGATCAGCTTTCGGCGGGTTCGGTCTTGGAGGTCACCTGGGCAATGGTGCTCTGCACCACCCGGACCTTCACGCCCTCGGCGATCTCGACCTCGAGCTCGCCGTTGTCGCGCACTTTCACGACCTTGCCGATGATCCCGCCCTGGGTGACCACCTGGTCGCCGCGCCGGAGCGAGCTGACCATGTTCTGGTGATCCTTCATCTTTTTCTGCTGCGGCCGGATCAGCAGGAAATACATGATCGCGAAGATCAGGATGAGCGGGATGAACTGGGCGATTGCGCCACCTTCCATGGGACACCTCTTTGATGCGTTGCTACGCGTTGTTGCGGCCCCATGGGAGCCCGCGGATTTCGGCGGAACCTATGCGCGGGGGGGCGGATGTGCAAGGCGGCGCGCGTCGGGTTTTGCGGGAAATGGGGGGTGCGGGCGGGCGAGGAGGGGGTGGAGGACGGCTTTGGGTTGTGCGGGGCGGGGGTGTTGGGCAATGTCTGCGCAAGTCGAACGCCGGGATTTGCACCTGATGGAAACCACGATCACCCTGCCGATCCCGCCCGAGACGTTCCGCGCCCTTGCCGCGCTCGGCGTCATCGCTCTGGTCACGCTGGTGATCGGCGGACTTCTCGCGCTGGCAGGGCGCATGGACAAACAGCAACCCTCGACGCTCCAGAAGGACCTCGGGATGGAGCGTTTCGCCCCCGGTCTCTTCCGCCTTTTCGCTGGTGTCTGGATCGTCGTCGCAGGCATCCTCCTTTTCGGCTTGCTGGGTCTGATCTTCGATGTGCTCTGGTACCCGATGCCGGATACGCCGCCTTCACCGATCGCGCAGCTTTGGAGCAATGTCACCAGTGATGCCGACAGTCCGGAATGGAATTTTCGTTACAGGCTGGCCCAGATTGCTGCGCTGACGACGGTCCTCGGGGCCGTGATTGCGCTGCCCTTCACTTTGATTCGGGTCGCTCACTCAGCCAGACAAACGGACGCAACTGAACAGGGCCTCGTAACTGATAGGATAAATAAGGCTGTCGAAGGTTTGGGCAGCGAGAAGACCGTCAGCCGTATTGGGCGACCTGTCACGATCCTGAGCGGCGAAGTGAGCCCACACATAGTCGAAGGTCTGGCGAGCCCGACCTTCGAACTTCCGTCTGCAAGTCGGGAAACAAGTAGATGGCAGGCCAGTGAAGAGTCCGAAAATGGCGAAATCCTCGCAACTAAGTGGGGAATTTCATTCGAAACTTTTGAAAAGACTGAAACTCAAATCGAGTACCAAGGCGAACCCTTCACGCCGGCGCCCGAAGTGGTGGTCGCAGAGCAAGGCGACTGGCAGGTCTTCTCGGAATCCGTCCCCAACCTCGAAGTCCGCATCGGCGCCATCCACGCCCTTGGCCGCATCGCCCGCGAGAACCTCGATTTCCACGTGCAGATCATGCAGATCCTCTGCGCCTATATCCGGCAGAACAGCCCGCTGGAGTCTGCGCAAGACTTGCCAGACCTGCCCATGCCGAATGGTTGGGAAGACTCCGCAGCGCAGACGGACTGGGATGAATGGCGGATGTCGCAACGGGCAACGCTGCGCCAATGGGCAGCGACCCTGACGCCCCGCGCCGACATCCAGACCGCGCTTGAGGTCATCGGACGCCGTAATCACGATCAACGCGACGCCGAAGCACGGGCACATGGCGGCAACGGCAGCTTTGTCTTTGCGCAGCCGGTGCCGCCCTTTCCTGACCTGCCGGCCGAACAGACTGAGCGCCGCCCGGCTCTTGCCGAGTGGAAATCGCAGCTTGCCTCGTGGCGCAGCACGTTCCGCTCGTACCAAGGCTACCGGCTCGACCTGCGGCGCTGCAACCTTCAGGGCTACGACCTGTCCAAACTGAACCTGCAGGGGGCTTACCTCGGCGGGGCGGAGATGCAGGGGGCGGACCTCGGCAGGGCGGAGATGCAGGGGGCGGTCCTCCGCGTGGCGGAGATGCAGGGGGCGGACCTCGGCAGGGCGGAGATCGACTCCGCCACCGACCTCAGCGCGGCTACTCTCCGAGGTGCCGCGCTGAGGTCGGTGGATTGTACATCCGTACCACAAATTTCGGCGCATGTCCCGGATATGTTCGGCGACGCCTCGGTCACGCTGCCTGACGACGGGGGACCGGACAGCACTGACTGGCCTCCGCATTGGCCGAAGATCGACCTAGACGGCTGGGTAGAAATCGACGGCGAACGCGTCTTCCGCTTCACCCATGAATGGCGCAAGTGGCAACGCTCCCTCGAGACCGGAAAGACATACGTTCCGCCGACCGAGTAGCCCCCTACCCTTTCCCTTAACCATGCCGTAGTACCGTCCGCGACGAATCCGACGACCCTAGGGGAGGCCCTCCATGCACGACATCCGCGCCATTCGCGAGAATCCCGCCGCCTTCGACGCGGCCCTCGCCCGCCGGGGCCTCTCGCCGCAATCGCCCGCGCTGCTGGCGCTGGACGCCGAGCGCCGCGCCGCGATCCTCGCCGCCGAGACCGCGCAGGCCGAGCAGAACAAGGCCTCCAAGTCCGTGGGCGCCGCCAAGGCCAAGGGTGACGAGGCCGAGTTCGAGCGGTTGCGCGCGCTGGTCGCCGACAAGAAGGCCGAGGTCGCCGCGATGAACGCCCGCGCCAAGGAGCTTGACGCCGAGCTGACCGACCTGCTGCTGGGCCTGCCCAACCTGCCCTATGATGACGTGCCCGATGGCAAGGACGAGGCGGATAACGTCGAGATCAAGCGCTGGGGCACGCCGCGCGACTTCGATTTCCAGCCGAAAGAGCATTACGAGCTGGAAGGCGTGAAGCCGGGCATGGATTTCGAGACGGCGGCCAAGCTTTCCGGCTCGCGCTTTGTCGTGCTCTCGGGCGGGGTGGTGCGCATCCACCGGGCGCTGGCGCAATTCATGCTGGATACGCATGTCGAGGAAAACGGGCTGTCGGAGACCTGGACCCCCGTGCTGGTGCGCGAAGAGATGATGGTCGGCACCGGCCAGCTGCCGAAATTCGGCGAGGACAGCTATCTGACGCGCGAAGGCTGGTGGCTGGTGCCCACGGCCGAGGTGACGCTGACCAACATCGTCAACGGCTCCACGGTCGAGGAATCCTATCTGCCCCGCCGCTACGTGGCCCATACGCAATGCTTCCGGTCCGAGGCGGGCAGCGCGGGCAAGGACACGTCCGGCATGCTGCGCCAGCACCAGTTCGAGAAGGTCGAGATGGTCTCGGTCACCCATCCCGATGCCTCCGACGACGAGCACAAGCGCATGACCGCCTGCGCCGAGGGGATCCTGGAAAAGCTGGGCCTGCCCTACCGCACGGTTGTGCTCTGCACCGGCGACATGGGCGCCGGCGCGCGGCGGACCCATGACATCGAGGTCTGGCTGCCGGGGCAGGATACCTATCGCGAGATCTCCTCGGTCTCGACCTGCGGCGATTACCAGGCGCGTCGGATGAACGCGCGGTTCAAGCCCGAAGGCGGTGGCAAGCCCGAGTTCCTGCACACGCTGAACGGCTCGGGCCTGGCCGTGGGCCGGGCGCTGATCGCGGTGCTCGAGAACGGCCAGCAGGAAGACGGCTCGGTCGACCTGCCCGCGGCGCTTTACCCCTACCTCGGCGGCAAGACCCGCCTCGCGGCAGACGGCACGCTTGCGTGAGACCCCCAAGATCCTTCTGACGAAGGATCTTGCACGGCCGCCCCGCCCGCAGAATTTTCGTCAGAAAATTCTGCCCGGGACCAGTCGGAGCGGGAACCGGACGCAAGCTCCGGGCGTTTGGATGCCATGAACCGCACCCTGCCCCTTCTCACCTTCCTGTCGGCGCTGGCCTTCGCGCTCGCGCCCTTCCTTGCCGAGAACTTCGCCGGGTTCCGCCCCGACCAGTTCCCCGTGCCGCAGGACAACCCGCCCGTGCAACCGGCGGGCTGGGCCTTTGCGATCTGGGGGCTGATCTACATCTGGCTCATCCTCGGGACGGCCTACGGGGCTTTCCGGCGCGCCGGCCACCCGGATTGGGCACGCCTTTGGCCCTGGCTGCTCGCCTCGCTGCTGCCCGGCGTGTTCTGGCTCGAACTCGCCCAGGCCTCCTTCCTCTGGGCGACCGCGCTGATCTGGTGGATGGCCGTCACGGCGATTGCGGCCCTGTTCAACGCCGCCGACCGGAACCGCTGGATGCAACGCTGGCCGGTGTCGATCTATGCCGGATGGCTGACCGCCGCCGCAAGTGTCAGCGTCGGGCTTGCCCTTGGCGGCTACGGTGTGCTGGGCCCGCAGACCTCTGCCGTTGTCGCGCTGCTGCTCATCCTCGCCATCGCCCTGCCCGTCCAGTGGTCCCGGCCGGATGCGCCGGGCTATGGCGCCGCGGTGACCTGGGCGCTTGCCGGCGTAGCCGCGGCCAATGCCGGCGACGGGAGCCTTGGCCTGGCAGTCGCGGCAGGCGTGGCGGCCCTGACGGTGGCAGGGGTGGCGCTGTTCAAGAGCGCGCAGACCGCCCACCGGCCGTTGCCCTGACAGCAACAGTCCGGTGTCGGACAGCGAGAGAGCCTAAAAAAGCAGCAACAATGCGTCACACGACTGCCTCGCTTCCGCCCAGATGTCGACATATTCACACATGACGTTGCGTTAACTTTCGCATCCAGCGCCGTCGGAGCCGATGAGCGCTTTTATGTTATTTTTCAATACGTTGCAAATTTTTTCTGCCGCCAGCACGCATTTGGCCCCAATGAGGTGTGCGCAGGAAAATCGCTGTCCTTACAATTGATTAACATCTGAACAACTTCAAATGCGCGAAGCGTAACAACCTGTGGTTGCTTGAAAAATCAGACCCTGCCCGGCCAACGAGGCGATTGACAGCGCCAGCCTTTACACACCAATTGGTCGATCAGTAACGCGAAGCATTCGCGGACACCCGTAGTTTCAACAGTGGGGCACCTTACCATGGCCACCTTCGATTTTTCTTCTTACCTTAGCTACAAAACCAGCAGCACAACCTACAACTACCAGGCCGCGAGTTCGACCAACGCAACCGGAACACTCAGCGACGGTGGCCTGGGCGACGGCAGCACGTTCGAGCTGAACGAAGAACTCCTTGCCGGCTATGACTATGTCGGCACTGTGACGGTCGGCGGGGTCACGGCTGTCCTGGTGAAGGGCAACGGAAACGACTACCGCCTGTATTCCTCGCTCGACCAGACGACGGCGTTGTCTACTTTCGGCACGTCGTTCCAGCAATCGGTGGTTTCGACCGATCCCGTCACCCCCTGCTTCCTCACCGGCACCCTGATCGCCACCGACAAGGGTGAAGTCGCGGTCGAGGACCTGGCGATCGGCGACATGGTGAAGACCGCCGACGGCGACCTGCGTCCGATCCTGTGGATCGGCACCCGCGTCATCGACACGCGCTTTGGTCCGGCCGAGCGTCTGCGCCCGGTCCGCTTTGCCGCGGGATCGCTGGGCAACGGCCTGCCGCACAGCGACCTGATGGTCACCGCCGACCACGCGATGCTGGTCGTCGGCATCCTGGCCCATGCGGGCGCACTGGTGAACGGGACCTCGATCACCTCGGTTCCGCTGGCAGAGCTTGGTCAGACCTACACCGTCTACCACATCGAGACCGAGCACCAGGAACTCATCCTGGCGAACGGCGCGATCGCGGAGAGCTTTGTCGACAACATGGACCGCTCGGCCTTCGACAATTACGACCAGTTCGTTGCGCTCTACGGCAAGGGTGCTCCGGTCCAGGAGCTTGACCTGCCCCGCGCCATGAGCCCGCGCCAACTGCCGCTGGCCGCGCGCCGCATGCTGGGCCTGACCGAAGCGGCCTGACGGCGGTCGGACAGATCGACGGGGCGGCCCCTCGGGGCCGCCCGTTTGCCCGTCACTGCTCGGGCACCTCGGCCTCCTGCGCGGCTCGCAAGAAGGCGCTCAGCACCGGGGTCTGCGGATCCTGGTGCAGCGTCACCACCCCGACCGCCGGCGCCCGCCCCCCCGCGTCGAGCGGCAGCAGATCCAGGTCATGCCCCGCGGCCAGGAACGCGGCCATGGCATCGGGCAGGATCGTGCAAAGCCCGCCCTCGATCACGTGGGTGACGAGGGCGATGGTGGAATTGGCCTCGACCAGCGGGGTCGGGCTGACCCCGGCGTCCATGAACTGGCGATTGATGATGCGGCGGTTCTGCATGTCGGGCGTCAGCAGGCACAGGGGCACCGCCGCCACCTCGTCCCAGCCGACATGGCTGCGTCCGGCAAAGGGCCCGTCCCGCCGTGTCACCAGCCGGTAGCGTTCGCGGTAAAGCGGCTGCGTGGTCATCCGCCCCAGCGGCTCGTTGTCGAGATAGGTCACCCCGGCGTCGGCGTCGAGGTTCTCGATCATCTCGAGAATCTCGATCGACGACCGCGACAGCATGGTGAAGCTGACGTTCGGATGCGCGGTGACGAAACGCGACGTCAGCCGCGCCGCCTGGGTCAGCGCGGTGGGGATCACCGCGAGCCGCAAATGCCCCGACATCCCGGCGTGCGAGGCGCGCATCTCGTCGCGCAGCCGCCGCGTGTCGCCGACGATCTGCCGGGCGCGTTCCAGCGCGCGCTGCCCCTCGGGCGTCAACCCGCCGTAGCGCGACCCGCGCCGCACCAGTTGCACGCCCAGCGTCTCCTCGAGCTGCCGGATCCCGGTCGAGAGCGTCGGCTGGGTGATCCCGAGGCTGTGCGCCGCGCGGCCGAAATGCTGCTCCTTGGCGAGGGCAAGGAACATCTCGAGCTTGGCAATCATGCGAATATCCCTTCGGGCTGCGCGATTTCAATAGAGATTCTCTATCCTCCAAGGCCCCGCCCTGCAACATGACGGCAGAGTTCATTTGCCGCCCCGCGCGGCGCCACGCTAGCATCGGGGCATGAGCAAGACATCCGATATCCCCCCGCGCCGCCTGTTCATGGCGCTTGCCGGTGCCGCCCTCGCCGGCGCCTTCGGCACCTGGATCACGGGCCTCGGCGCGGCCTGGCCCGCGCTGTTGGTGCCGCTGTCGCTGGCGCTTTTCGCGGCCGTCTGGGCCGGGTCCACGCCGCGCGAGCTGCGCCGCGCCCTGCCCTGGATTCTGGCCGGGCTGGTCGGCGTGCAGCTGGCGCTGTGGCTCCCGCTGATCCTGGCGTTCTACGTCCAGGGCGGGGGCGCGGCGCAGCTGGGCCATGCGGTGGGCGCCGCGCTGGTCACGACGCTTGCGGTCGGCTGGTATGTCGGCACCCAGCACTGGGGCCTGGCGCTGGCGACGCTGGCGCTGGCCGCCGTGCTTCTGACCTGGCGCCGGATGGGACAGAAGGAGCCGTGATGCGCCATCTCATCTGCCTTTTCGCCTGCGCGCTCGCGCTGCTTGCCACGGCCCCGCGCGCGCAGGAGGTCGACGCCTCGCTCTATGACGAGCTGGTCGCCCTCACCGCCGGGGACATGGGCGAGGACGCCGCCCGGCTGATCCTGCGCCATGGCTATGCCGAGCACCTCGGGGACGTCGACACGGTGGCCGAGCTGGCCGCATTGCCCGCGGCCTACGCGCCCTCGGCCGGGAACCGGCTGACGGCGGCCATGCTGCATTACCCGATGGGCCGTGTCATCGACATCCTGCACGAGATGGGGCGCGGCAGCGACGTGGTGCTGGCCTGGCACATCGAATACCGCCTGCGCTGGCGCGCCGGGCAGGAGGCGGACGCCTGGGCCGACGTGCAGACCATCCTCGACAGCCTCGCCCCGGCGGAGCTGGGCTGGGACGACCCTTCGCTCACGTCGCTGCTGGCCGATGCCGCCGTGCTGGCGTTTCGCGCGGGGCAGATCGAGGCGGCGGAGGGCTACTTTGCCCGCGCAAAGACCTGCGGCGAGATGCCCTGCGCGGCCGACGTGGTGCAGGGCTGGGGCCAGGGCTACCTTGACGCCGAGCCGCGCGAAGGACTGCGGCCCGACCCGGCCGTACTGCTGGCCGCGGCCGAGGCGCATGTGCCGCTGATCTACGCAGACCAGAACGGGATGATGGCGGCCCTGCGCCGCGAGCACGCGTTCGCGACCGGCGGCGGCCCGGCGCTGCTGAGCGCCGCGCTGACCCGGGGCGGCACCCCGGCCGAGCTGCGCCAGATGGCCGAACGGCTGGTCTCGGCCGACCAGCGGGCCCGAATGGCGATGACCTATTACGGCGTGCTGAACGAGCTGCGCGGCCGGGCAGAGCGCGGCGCGATGATGCCCGTTGACGAGGTGGTGGAGGACACGATCTTTGACGACACCGCGTTGCGCATCACCAATGCGCTCGAGACCTTCCCGATGCTGATGCCGCTGTTGCGCGGCTCGGACGGGCCGGGTCACGCGCTGGTGGCGGGGCTGATGGAGGCGCGGTTGCGCGCCGGCATGGGCCACACCGAGGACGCTCTGGCGCAGGTCATCGGGCTGATCGCCGCCGGACGCGATGCAGGTCACGGCGACACGACGCTGGCCGCCTTTCACGCCGATGCCTGGGCGCTGGCGCGGATGCTGGGCCGCGACGCACTGGCGCAGGAGGCCTGGGCGCGGTTTGCCCCCTGCCTCGACGCCCCCTGCCCCGAGGACCTCGTGGCGCGGGTCTTCGAGCCGCCGTTCGACCTGCCGACCCCCGGCCCCGTCGGGCTGCCGCAGGACAAGGCGGCGGCCTTCCAGGCGCCCGAGATCGAGCGGATCTTTCCAGGCGACCTCCTTGTCCTGTCCGAGCTCTACCGCGCCGGAAACTCCCAGGACCGGCCGATGGATTCCGCCCGCAACGCGCTGATTTCCATCAACTACGCGCTGCGGGCCGAGGGCATCGCCCCCGCCACCCTGCGCGACCGCGCCGCGGCCGCGATGGACACGCTGATCTATGCCGGGCGCTATGCCGATGCGGCGGACGTGGGCGACCGCACCCTCGACCGCCTGCCCGAAGGCAGCCCCGTTCTGGCCGACCCCGATGCCGCCTGGTTCTGGCGCATCCGTGGCCGCGCCGCGCAGCGTCTGGGACAGCCACGGGCCGAAACCTACTACGCCCGCGCTATCGATCTCTCGGTGGGAGAGAGCCTCCTGCTCGACCTCATGGACACCTCCTACACGGACCTTCTGGATCGGGCGCTCGACAAGGCGCCCTCGCGTGAGATGCGGGCCCGGCTGCGCGCCCGGCAGGGCCGGCTCGAGGAAGCGGCCGAGCTGATCCTGGCCGAACGGCGCGCGCGCGAGGCCGGCGGCACCGGCTCGCGCGAGGTGGCGGCGGGGCGTTTCACGGCCCGGGCCGAAGTGGCGTTGCAGCACGGACGGCTGGACGATCACGTGGCGCTGCTGGCCCGCGCGGCAGCGGCGACCGAAGGCGCGGTGCCCCCCGACCTCGGCCCGGTCTATGCCCGGTTCTGGGACATGCGCGGGCTCGCCTGGCAGGAGGCAGCCTATCGCGAGGCCGCCGGCCAGCCGCTGGCCGCCGCCCGCCTGCGCGCGCTTGGCGGCCCGGTCGACTGGATGCCCGCGACCTGGGCACCGCTGCCTGCCCGCGTCGGGCCCGAGCATGACCAGGGCTTTGCCGACAGCTCGGGCGGCTTCTCCAGCAATTCGAGCTACGACAAGATCCGCCACCTGATCGACTTCCGCGACCGAGGCAATTACGAGGCTGCCGCCGCGCTGATGACGGGCTACCGCTGGGTCGCCCTCGGGGCCGAGGCGAACGGCGCCTATGTCGATGCGCAGACGCTGTGGCAGATGGCCTTTACCTTCGCGCGGGGCGGCGACACCGGGGTGGCGTTCGATCTGATGAACCGCGCCGCGCGCATCGCCGCCACGCTGAGTTTCGAGGGCGCGGGCGGCGCCGGGGGCGGCACCTTGCAGCTGCTGGAACGCGACCGCTGGCGGTACCTTCTGTTCGTCGACATCGCCTGGGCGCGGCTCTCGGGCCAGGCGCCGGAGGAAATGCTGGTGGTGTCGCGCTACTAAGCGCGCCGATGGAAATGCGCTACTAAGCGCGCCGATGGAAATGCGCTACTAAGCGCGCCGATGGAGATGCGCGACTAAGCGCGCAGATGGAATTGCGCGACTGAACGCTCAAACGGAAGCCCGCCACCCGGCGCGCCGATAACCCTGCGCTAACCACCCCGCGGCGCCCCGCCTTCGCCCACCACCACGAAGGGCGCCCAGGCCGAAGGATGCGCAAGGCTCGGATCGACGCCATCTGCCATCAGCGCCAGCGTCGCGCGGCGCAGTGCCTCGGCCCGTCCCAGGCCAGGGTCCTCGGCCAGCCGCGCCAGCGTGTCGGCCGTAAGCCGCGCCGCCACGTCGTCGCGCACGGGCCAGTGCGACACGAGGATCGCCCGCGCGCCTGCAAACAGGAAGGCCCGCGCCAGCCCCGACAGCCCCTCGGCCCCCGGCGTGCCATCCCCGGCGGCCGTGTTGCAGGCCGACAGGATCACCCAGTCGGCATCGAGCGTCAGCGCCGAGGCCTCGGAGGCGGTCAGCAACCCGTCATCGGCCGCGCAGGCCACCTTTGGCGGGGTAAAGGCCAGCGCCGGCTCGGCCAGCCCCGAGATGTCGCCGGTGATCAGCCCGTGCGTGGCAAAGGACAGCACCGTGACGCCCGTGAGGTCCGCCGCCTTGACCGATGCCTCCGACGCCTCGGGCCCGAGCCGCAGCTCGGCCGCGCCGGGGAACAGCTGCGCGATCCGGCGCAGTTCGCGCGCGGTGCCGGGCAAAGAGGGCAATTGCCGGATCGCGTCCAGCTGCGTGCCCGTGTCGCCGAAGAAATCACCAATCGACCGCGAGGCGACCTGTAGCGGCGCCTCGGCCCCGCCGAAGACCGGATCGCCGAACCCCGCAAAGCGCGGTACGCGCGGGGCCGCCGCGATGCCCGCCCGGATCGACCCCAGGCTCGCCACCGCCGGCAGCGTCGTCGTGGCATAGCGCCGGGCCAGCCAGGGTGCCTCGGCCAGCGGGCCATTGTGGGGCGCGGTCAGCAGGACCGACAGCGGCAGGCTCGACAGCGGGCCGTCCTTGACCACGAACAGGCTGTCGGCCCCCCCAAGCGCCCCCGCGACCGGCGCGATCAGCGCGGCATACAGCGCATGGGCGGTGCCTGTGTCGAACGCCGCCTCGGCCGGGGTATCGTCCTCGAGCGCCGCCGCCCCGCGCGACGGGCCGGTCGGGTCGAGATCGGCCCTGAGCGCGCGGACCGCCGCCTCGACCTCCGCCGCGCCCATGTCCGACCGGTGCCAGGCGGTGGCATCGGGGCTCACGGCCCAGACATAGGTTGCGGCATTGGACGACAGGATCAGCAGCAGCGCCTCGCCGGGGGCCAGCAGCGCCTGCACCTCGGCATAGGACAGCGGCCGCGGGCTCGCCATCTCGGCGTAATCGGGGAAATCGCGGCGGATCTCGGCATCCAGCGCCTCGACCTCGTCCGACAGGCGGCGGATTTCGGCCCGTGTCGAATCCGCGTTTGCGCCCGGGTCGGCCAGGGCGCGCGTCAGCCGGGCGAGGTCGGCTTCGGCCGCCTGGCGCGCCCGGATGCGCGTCCCCAGCGGTCCGTCCCCGGCCGCCGCCCGCACCCCGACCTGCGCCACGGCGCGGGCCGCCTGCGTCGCCAGCACCCATTGCGCGCCTTCAAAGGCGCGGCCGGCCAGCGCCTCGGCCTCTTCGGCGCGGCTCTGGGGGGCGGTCAGCATGAGAGAGAGGACAAGCAGGAGCGTTCTGCGCATGGGTCGGGTAATCCGGCAGGTGACTGGCCCCATGCTAGCCGCGCCGCTGCCCCCGCGGCAAGCCCGGCGACGCCTGGTTGCGGCCCGCCCCCGCGCGGCGCTATGCATGAACCAAGGAGGACCCGCCATGCCCCAGACCCAGCACGCGCCCCGGGTAATCGACCCCGAGGCGTTGGCCGCGCAGATCCGCGCCCTGCCCGGCACCGGCCGCCAGCTGATCGCCTTTGCCGGCCCGCCGGGCGCGGGCAAGTCGACCCTTGCCGAAGACCTCGTGGCCCGGCTCGGTCCCGAGGCGGCGGTGGTGCCGATGGATGGCTTTCACCTCGACAATGTCCTGCTCGATGCGCGCGGGCTGCGGCCCCGCAAGGGCGCGCCGCAGACCTTCGACGCCGCCGGGATTTCCCATGCGATCAGGCGATTGCGCGGGGAAGATCACGTGATCCTGCCGGCCTTCGACCGCACGCTCGACAAGGCCATCGCCGGCGTGGTCGAGATCGGCCCGGCGCAGCGGCTCTGCCTGGTCGAAGGCAATTACCTGCTCTCCACCGACGGCCCCTGGGCCGGGCTTGCACCGCTCTTCGACCTGCGCGTGGCGCTGGACGTGCCGATGGACGTGCTGGAATCGCGGCTGGTGCAGCGCTGGCTGGACCACGGGATGGACCCCGACGCCGCCCGCGCCCGGGCCGAGGGGAACGACCTGCCCAACGCCCGCTTCGTGCGAGAGACGATGGGCCCCGTCGACCTGGTCTACGCCCCGCCCGTCACAGGGTGACGGCCCAGCCAGGCGGCGATGCCCCGCGCCAGCCCCTCGGGGTCGGCGACCTGCGGTACATGACCGGTGTCCATCCGCATCACCTCGAGCGCGGGAATCCCGTCGCACATCATGTCCTGCGCCTCGGGCAGGACCGACCGGTCGCGCCCGGCTCGGACATAAAGCTTGGGAAGCGTGGCGAACCCCGGACCAGCCGGCGTGGCGATCCGGTAGCCGGCAGCGGGTTGCGGCGTCAGCCTCCGCGCCGCCGCGCGCGCGACATCCTCGGGCAGGTCCTGAAAGAAATGCGCCATGGCAGCCGCTTCGGGCACGCTGCTGCTGCGCCCGCCTTCTGCATGCAGCACATGCGGCGTGACCCCGATCCGCCGCCCCGGCCCGGCGATCCGCTGCTGGATGTCGTCGAAGGTCTCTCCGCCCGGCAGCAGCATCCCGGCGATCCAGATGCCGTGGCTCACCCGGTCCGGGAACCAGGTCGCCCCCGACGTCACCAGCATCCCGCCCCCGGAGTGCCCGACCAGCGCGACCGGGCCGTCCAACGCCTCCATGGCATCGGCGAGGCAGGCGCGAAAGTCCTCCGGCGTGACCGCGCTCACTGGCACTGCGTGATGCCCATCCCCCGGCAAGGCCAATGCCCGCGCCGCGATCCCCCGCGCCGCCAAGGCGGGCACGAGGTCATCCCAGACCCAGGGCCCGGCCCAGGCCCCGTGGATCAACAGAAGTGTCGGGAAAGCGGCGTCACTCATCCCGCGACGCTAGCCGCGCACACGCCGCACTCCAAGCCCCCGCCCGCAAAAGCGCGCAACATCAGCTTCTTGCGCCCATGCTTTCATCTTTCAGAAAATATGCACATGCAACGCAGCCACGGGGCACCCCGCTCGCGGTACGCGCCCCCCTGCCTTTCATTATTCCGCAAATACTCAAATCCGACGCCCGCCGCCTCACACCACCTTGACGTTCAACAGCGCACAGCGCCGCTCGGTCCCGATCACCTGCAGTGCGTCTTCGATGGCCCCGGCCAGGTCCTCGGGCCGCTCGACCGCCCGCGCCCAGGCGCGGCTCGCCTCGGCCACCTTGCAGAAATCCGGCACCGGGCTGAGGCCCGTCAGCGGCATCTGGTTCGCCTTCGCCGCCGCCCCGTCCGGGTAGAGCCCGGCGACCGAGGCCCGCACCGCCCCCCATTCGCCGTTGTTCACCACGACGATGAGGATCGGCAGCGCCAACGCCTCGGCAATCTGGTGGCAGGCGACGGGGTTGGCGAACATGTAGCTGCCGTCCCCGGGCACCGCGACGCAAAGCCGTTCCGGGTCGGCCAATTGCGCCCCCAGCGCGGCGGGAAAGGACCAGCCGAGCCCGCCGGAATGCGGTTCCTGGAACCAGGAGCCATGCTCATGACGCTCGCAGGCCCCCAGCACGCCCCCGAGTTCCGAGAACACCCGCGCTCGGCGCCCCGCCAGCGCCTCCGACAGCACCCGGCTGACGAAGGGCTTGGTCATCGCGTCGCCCCTCGGCTGGGCGCTTGCCGTGATCCGGTCCCGTTCGCGCCCGCTCGCCTCCGCCAGCCTTGCGCGGCGGGCGGCCAGCTGCGCCTCGTCCCGCGGCAGGTCGGTCATCGCGGCAATCAACGCCGGGATCGTCCGCGCGCTTTCGCCGGTGATCGACAGGTCCGACCGGAAATTCCGCACCGGGGTGCGCGAGAACAGCGGGTCCGGCCCCATATGCGCGACCCGGGCGCCGGGTTTCGGCGCATGGGCATCCGGCATCCAGGGTGCGATGCAGTCGAGCACCAGCACCGCGTCGGCCTCGGCCAGCCACGGCCCCGGATCGGCCCCGACATGACAGGGGTGATCGGTCGGGATCGCGAGATGCGTCGCCCACCAGGAACAGACGGCAATCCCCCAGTCCTCGGCCCAATTCGCGAAAGCCGCAAAGCTCGCCGCATCCCCCGCCCCGCGCTGCGCGATGACCAGCGGCGCCTCGGCCCCGGCCAGCCAGCTCGCCAGCGTGGCGATGGCGTCCGGGTTGGGCGCCGCCTCGGCCGGGCGCATCGTCGGGGCGGCGCCAAGGCCTTCGGTCCCGATCTCCTCGCACAGCACCTCGCGCGGGATCGACAGGTAGACCGGCCCCTTGGGGGTCGAGGACGCGATGGCGTGGGCGCGGTCCAGCAGCTCGGGCACCTGCTCGGGGAACTTCAGCTCGTACTCCCATTTGGCGGACTCGCGCACGAGCGCCGCCTGGTCGCGCATCTCCTGCCCCCAGCCGATGGGCACGGTGCGGGCGCCAAACCGGCCCTGCTCGGTCACCGGGGTGCGGCCCGACATCAGGATCATCGGCACATGCTCGCAGGCCGCGTTGATCGCGCCGATGGCGCCGTTGGCCAGCCCTACGTTGGTGTGCAGCATCACCGCCTGCGGCCGGCCCGTCGCCAGGTAATACCCATGCGCCATCCCCAGCGCGGCATGTTCATGCGGCATGACCAGGGCGCGCGGCAGCTCTATCCCCTCGGCGGCAGCCTGCGCGAGCCCCTCGATGATGGGCGGAAAATCCGTGCCGGAATTGGCAAAGACCACGTCGACGCCCAGCGCCTTGAGCCGCGGAAAGATCGCGCCGCCTGCCGTGATGCGCGCTTCGGTATCGGTCATGTCCCCACTCCTCCCCTCGGGTCCTTGCCGGCACCGTCCCCCATCATGCCGCGAATGTCGAGAGCCGGCCTTGACCCCGCCCCGCCCCCGCGCTTGGCTGCACGCAATCATCCGGAGAACCACATGTCCCATGGCTACGAGACCGGCCGCCTGAACCTGCCCTTCACCGGCATCGCCACCTTCGGCAAGTATCCCTACCAGCCCGACTGGGACGCGATCGACGCCGATGTCTGCATCCTGGGCGCACCCTTCGATGCGGGCACGCAATGGCGGGCCGGGGCGCGGTTCGGGCCGCGCGGGATCCGCGAGGCCTCGACCCTGTTCAGCTTTGGCCATGCGGGCGCCTATGACCACGAGGACGACGTGACCTACCTCGACGGCGCGCGGATCGTTGACCTTGGCGATGCTGACATCATCCACACGGACACCGTCCAGAGCCACGCCAATATCGCCCACGGCGTGCGCAGGATCCTCGCGGCCGGGGCGCTGCCGGTGGTGCTGGGGGGCGATCATTCGGTCAACATCCCCTGTATCGAGGCCTTTGCCGGCCACGGCCCGCTGCATATCGTGCAGATCGACGCCCATCTCGATTTCGTCGACGCACGCCACGGCGTCACGCGCGGCCACGGCAACCCGATGCGCCGGGCGGCAGAAAAGGACTACGTGACCGGGCTCACACAACTCGGCATCCGCAATGTGTCCTCCACGGCCCGCGAAGGCTACGAGGACGCGCGCCGCTTCGGCTCGGACATCCAGTCGGTGCGGCAGGTCCGCGCCATGGGAGTCGCGGCCGCCGCCGACCGTGTGCCGGCCGGCGCCGATCTCTACCTCACCATCGACATCGACGGCTTCGATCCATCGATCGCGCCGGGCACCGGCACGCCCAGCCACGGCGGGTTTCTCTACTACGAGGTGCTGGAACTCATCGCCCTGCTGGCGAAACGCCACCGCATCGTCGGCATCGACCTGGTCGAGGTCGCGCCGGACTACGACCCGACCGGCAGCACCTCGATCCTGGCCGCGCAGCTGCTGCTGAACACCATCGGCCGGATCCTCCACGCCCGGGCGTGAGCCTGGACGCGACCGTTGGTGGGGGCGCTGCCCCCCGTCACCTTTGGTGACGCCCCCCGAGGTATTTGGAAAACAATGAAGTCCCGGGCGCGCGCCCCTTTCCTTCATTGTTTCTCAAATACCTCGGGGAGCGCGAGGGGCTGGCCCCTCGCATCCGACACCGGACAATGGCCTAAAGCGTCGTATGAAGTCCGTCCGTCAGACCACTGATTTCAGTCCGGTTTTCGGCCGCGAGGTCGAATCGCGCACGATCAGTTCGACCCCGACCTTGCGGTTGCCGGCGGCCCGGCGCGAGCCGCCGCGCAGCTGTTCGAGCAGCAGCGAGGCCGCCTCCTGCCCCAGCCGCCGGCGGTCCTGGCGCACAGTCGTCAGCGCGGGCACGTAGTAGCCCGACATCTCGATGTCGTCGAAGCCGACCACCGAGATGTCGCCCGGCACCTCCACCCCCGCCGCCGTGAGCGTCGAGATCAACCCGAAGGCGACGAGGTCGGAGGCGCAGAAGACCGCCGTCGGGCGGTCCTCCATCGCCAGGATGCGGCGCGCGGCCTCGGCGCCCGATTCCAGCGAGAAGTCGCCGCGGATGATCCAGTCGTCCCGGGCCGGCAGGTCCAGCGCGGCGCGGGCGGCCAGCATGCCTTCGCGCCGCACGCGGGTCAGAACGTTGCCCTTGGGGCCTGTCACGTGGGCGATCTTGCGGTGCCCGAGATCGTAGAGGTGCCGGATCGCCTGTTGCGCCCCGTCGAAATTGTCGCTGCAGACCTTGGGAAAGCCCGCCTCGTGCACCCATTCGCAGGCAAAGACGATCTGGTCCTCGACCTCGTTCTCGGCCAGCAGCGCAAGATCCGCCTGCGACATGCCGCCGTCGAGAGAGATCATCCCGTCGATCCGTCCATCGAGGAAATAATCCACGACCACGCGGCCCTTGTCATGTTGCCCGGCCGTGTCGGTGATCAGCACCGAGTAATCGCTGTCGCGCAGTTCGGCGCTGATGCCGGCGATGATCTGGCTGAAGAAATGGTTGCCAAGGTTCGGCACCAGCACCAGCACCGCCCCCGCGCGCCGCTTGCGCAGGTTCCGGGCGGCCTGGTTGACCCGGTAGCCGGTGACGCGAATCGCCTCGAACACCGCCTCGCGGGTGCTGTCGGTCAGCAATTCGGGATTCGACAGCGCGCGGCTGACCGTGGCCGTCGAGACCCCCGCCTCGCGCGCGACATCCTTGATACTCGTGCTTTTCTGAACCAACGGTCCCGTCCTTCAAAGGCCGCCCGACCTGTAGCACCGAATTTTCTTCGTTGACAGGCACGCAAGGTGAATATTAGAAATGTAATCGTTTTCATGCAAGGGCAAGAGGATGACCCCTTCGCATGTAAACGATTTCAAGGCGCGCTGACGCCATGGATTGACGGGCCGCATCAGATGGCCCGAAGGGAGGAAGACATGACACACATTCGTACCATCCTGGGCGCGACCACGGCGCTTTGCGTGGCCGGCGCGGCCCAGGCGGCCGATCTCGAAGTGACCCATTGGTGGACCTCGGGCGGCGAGGCGGCCGCGGTGGCCGAGTTGGCCAAGGCCTTTGACGCAAAGACCGAGCACACCTGGGTCGACGGCGCCATTGCAGGTTCGGGCAGCACGGCGCGTCCGATCATGATCAGCCGCATCACCGGGGGCGACCCGATGGCGGCCACCCAGTTCAACCATGGCCGCCAGGCCGAGGAACTGGTCGAGGCCGGCCTGATGCGCGACCTGACCGACATCGCCGAGGCCGGCAAGTGGCGCGAGGTGATCAACCCGCCGTCGCTGCTGGACGCCTGCACCGTGGACGGCCGGGTCTATTGCGCCCCGCTCAACATCCATTCGTGGCAATGGCTGTGGCTGAGCCACAAAGCCTACGAGGACGCCGGCATCCCGGTCCCGACCACCTGGGACGAATTCGTCGCCGCGGCCCCGGCGCTGGCCGAAGCGGGCAAGATCCCGATGGCCATGGGCAAGCAGGGCTGGCAGCAATCGGGCGCCTTCAACGTCATGATCCTGTCGCTGCTGCCGCCCGAGGTCTACCTGGGCGTCTACCAGGACAAGAATGCCGAGATCGCCGCCGGGCCGGAAGTGGCCAGGATCTTTGCCGCCGCGGCCGCCGCGCGCGAGATGTCCAAGGATTCGAACGTGCAGGACTGGAACCAGGCCACCAACCTGGTGATCACCGGCCAGGCTGGCGGGCAGATCATGGGCGACTGGGCGCAGGGTGAATTCCAGGTGGCCGGCATGACCGCGGGCGAGGATTACACCTGCCTGCCCGGGCTCGGCGTCAACAAGACGCTGCAGGCCGGTGGCGATGCCTTCTATTTCCCCGTACTCGACGACGAAGAGCTGACTGCCGCGCAAGGCGAGCTGGCCGCGCTGCTGCTCGAGCCGGAAACCCAGGTGGCCTTCAACCTCAAGAAAGGCTCGCTGCCGGTGCGCGGCGACGTCGACCTCGAGGCGGCCAACGACTGCATGAAGAAGGGCCTCGAGATCCTGGCCTCGGGCGATGCGCTGCCTGACGTGAACATCCTGATCTCGTCCGACACACGGGTGCAGATCGAGGAGCTCTTTGTCGAGTTCTTCGCCGACGCATCAATCACGCCGGAAGACGCGCAGGCGCGTTACGCCGACATCATCGCAGACGCAGACTGATCGCGACAGCCGGGCCCCCGACCGGGGGTCCGGCACAACCGCTCATGTCATGACGGGAGGCGACATGTCCGCTTCACGACCCAATCGGCTGTTCCGGAACAAGTCCGCCAAGATTGCCGCGATCCCGATGATCCTGACCGCCATGGTGGTCTTTGTCGGTGGCACGATCTGGACGGTAGCCTACAGCTTTACCAATTCGAAACTGTTGCCACGCTGGAAGCTGGTCGGCCTTGACCAGTACGAACGCCTCTGGGACAGCCGACGCTGGCTGGTCTCGATCGAGAACCTGTTCCTCTATGGCCTGTTCATGCTGGTGCTGAGCTTTGTCATCGGCTTTGTCCTGGCCGCGCTGATGGACCAGAAGATCCGGTTCGAGAACACGTTCCGCACCATCATGCTTTACCCCTTTGCGCTGAGCTTCATCGTGACGGGGCTGGTCTGGCAATGGATACTCAACCCTGACTTCGGCGTGCAGCACATCGTGCGCAGCCTCGGGTTCGAAAATTTCACTTTCGACCCGCTCTATACCGCCGACATCGCGCTTTACGGCGTCATGATCGCCGGGCTGTGGCAGGGGTCGGGGCTGATCATGGTGCTGATGCTGGCGGGCCTGCGCGGCATCGACCAGGAGATCTGGAAGGCCTCCCGCGTGGACGGGATCCCGGCGTGGAAGACCTATGTCTTCATAATCATCCCGATGATGAAACCCGTCTTCATCACCACCCTGGTGCTGATCGCCTCGTCCATCGTCAAGGTCTACGACCTGATCGTGGCCCAGACCGGCGGCGGTCCCGGCCTGTCGACCGAGATGCCGGCCAAATATGTCTACGACTACCTCTTCGGGGCGCAGAACCTCGGCCAGGGCTTTGCCGCATCGACCATGATGCTGCTGGCGGTGCTGGTCGTCGTCATCCCCTGGGCCATGCTTGAATTCGGAGGCAAGAAACGTGTCTGATCCCGCTTCACTCAACGCGGCGGGCGCCAGCGCCGGCATGATCGCCGGCCAGCTTGACGGACCGCGCGGGCCAAAGCCCCGCAAACGCTTCTCGCGCCAGAACATCTTTATCTACGGCACGCTGATCGTGGTGGCGCTTTACTACCTGTTGCCGCTCTATGTCATGATCGTCACCTCGCTCAAGGGGATGCCCGAGATCCGGATGGGCAACATCTTTTCCCCGCCGGTCGAGATCACCTTCGAGCCCTGGGTCAAGGCCTGGTCCCAGGCCTGCACGGGTCTCAATTGCGACGGGCTGAGCCGGGGCTTCTGGAACTCGGTGCGCATCACGATCCCCTCGGTGATCCTGTCGATCGCGATCGCATCGGTGAACGGCTATGCGCTGGCCAACTGGCGGTTCAAGGGGGCGGATGCGTTTTTCACCATCCTGATCTTCGGCGCCTTCATCCCCTACCAGGTGATGCTGTACCCGATCGTGATCATGCTGCGCGAGATCGGCCTTTACGGCACGCTCTGGGGCCTTGTGATCGTGCACTCGGTCTTCGGGATGCCGATCCTGACGCTCTTGTTCCGCAACTACTTCACCTCGCTGCCCGAAGAGCTGTTCAAGGCCGCACGGGTGGACGGGGCCGGGTTCTGGCGGATCTACTTCCAGATCATGCTGCCGATGTCGCTGCCGATCTTCGTGGTCGCGATGATCCTGCAGGTCACGGGGATCTGGAACGATTTCCTGTTCGGCGTGGTCTACACCAAGCCCGACCTCTACCCGATGACGGTGCAGCTGAACAACATCGTCAACTCGGTCCAGGGGGTCAAGGAATACAACGTCAACATGGCCGCGACCCTGCTAACAGGGCTGGTGCCGCTGGTGATCTACTTCGTCTCGGGCAAGCTGTTCGTGCGCGGGATCGCCGCTGGGGCGGTGAAGGGATGACGGTCTTGACCTCTTCAGTCGCCTTCCCTTCGATTTCAGGCGCCAGGGGCAGCGCCGGCCCCCGGGGGGTCGTAAAGCGCCGCCCCGTCACGCCGAGAGCATGCCCTCCCGGATCGGCGCACCTCCAGTGCGACGGGGCGGGCCGGCGCTGCCCGGCGGGCCGCCGGGCGGGACATGACAGCTGGCGCACCAGGCCGCCCCGCCGGACCGGGGCGCTGCCCCGGACCCCGAGGTATATGGAAAACAATGAAGCAGGGGGGGCCGCCCAAGGTGGCGCCCGCCGCACAAAGACACACATGGGGCCGAACCGATGACCACCAGTGATCCAAGCATCGAGATCAAGAACCTGCACCTCAGCTTTGGCGCGGTGCAGGTGCTGAAGGACCTGAACCTGACGATCGCCAAGGGGGAATTCCTTGTCCTGCTGGGTTCGTCCGGCTGCGGCAAGTCCACCCTGCTGAACTGCATCGCCGGGCTGCTGGACGTCACCGACGGGCAGATCTGGATCGGCGGCAAGAACGTCACCTGGGCCGAGCCAAGCGAGCGCGGCATCGGCATGGTGTTCCAGTCCTACGCGCTGTATCCGCAGATGACGGTCGAGGGGAACCTGAGCTTCGGCCTCAAGAACGCCGGGATGAGCAAGGCCGAGATCGCGCAGCGCGTCGCCCGCGCCGCCGAGGTGTTGCAGATCGAGCCGCTGCTCAAGCGCAAACCCGCCGCGCTGTCGGGCGGGCAGCGCCAGCGGGTCGCAATCGGCCGGGCACTGGTGCGCGACGTGGACGTGTTCCTGTTCGACGAGCCCTTGTCGAACCTCGACGCCAAGCTGCGCGCGGACCTCAGGGTCGAGATCAAGCAGCTGCACCAGACGCTGGGCAACACGATGATCTACGTCACCCATGACCAGATCGAGGCGATGACCCTGGCCGACCGGATCGCGATCATGCGCTCGGGGCTGGTGCAGCAGCTGGCCTCCCCGCACGAGATCTACAACCGGCCCTCGAACCTGTACGTCGCCGGGTTTATCGGCTCGCCCACGATGAACTTTTTCGAGGGGCAGTTGGACGGCGCGGGCCATTTCACCGGCACCGGCGTCGATTTCGCCACCACCGGCTACGACTTTGCCGGCCCCGCGACGGCCGGCCCCGTGGTGCTGGGCATCCGCCCCGAGCATATCGCGGCGATGGAGGCCGCGGCCGCCATGCCGGTGCGCCTGGACAGCCGGGTCGAGCTGGTCGAGCCGCTGGGTTCGGACACGTTGGTGCGGGTGAACGTCGCCGGCCGCTCGCTTTGGGTGCGGCTGGACGGGCAGGTGCAGATCCGGTCCGGCGATCCACTGGCCATCGGGTTCGACCCGGCACTGACGCATATCTTCGACAAGACCACCGAAACGCGGCTGTAACGGCCAATAACGAAAGGACAGAGACATGGACGTCTCCTTCCAACTCTATTCCGCGCGCGAGTTCACCCCCTGGGAGGACGTGCTGCAGATGATCGCCGGGCTGGGCTACACCCAGGTCGAAGGCTTCGGCGGGGTCTACACCGACCCGGCGGCCTTCAAGGCGCTGCTGGACCAGAACGGGTTGACCATGCCATCCGGGCATTTCTTCCCGATCACCTCGTTCGAGGATGATTTCACGACCTCGATGGCCGCCGCCAAGCAGCTGGGGATGGAGCGGGTGTTCTGCCCCGCTCCCACGGATGAGTACCGCAACGGCGCCGATGCCGCCGCCTGGATCCAGCTTGCCAAACGGCTGGAAACGGCGGCCAAGCGGGTGCAGGATGCCGGCCTGCGCTTTGGCTGGCACAACCACCACTGGGAATTCATGCCCCTTGCGGGCGGCGAGATCGCGATGGAGCTGATCCTCGAGCACGCGCCCTCGATCGAGTGGGAAATGGACGTGGCCTGGGTCGTGCGCGGCGGGGCCGATCCGCTTGACTGGATCAAGAGCCACGCGGATCGCATCACCACCGCCCATGTCAAGGACATCGCCCCTGAGGGGGACTGCGCGGACGAGGATGGATGGGCCGATGTCGGCACCGGCACCATGGACTGGCCGGCGATCATGGCCGCGCTGCGCGGCGTCGGCGCGGACCTGTTCGTGATGGAGCATGACAAGCCCTCCGATGCGACGCGCTTCGCCACCCGCTCCATCGCGTCGTTCAAGACATTCTGAGGTATCCCATGAGCAACACACTTGGCATCGGCGTGATCGGCTGCGGCAACATTTCCGCCGCCTACATGCGCCTCGCCCCCCTGTTCCGCGGCATCGAGATGCGTGCCTGCGCCGACATCAGCGCAGAGGCCGCCAAGACCCGGGCCGAGGAATTCGGCCTGAAGGCGCTGAGCATCGACGACCTGCTGGCCGCCGATGACGTGGACATCGTCGTCAACCTGACCGTTCCCAACGCGCATTTCGAGGTCTCTAGCCGGGTGCTGGAGGCGGGCAAGCACGTCTATTCGGAAAAGCCCTTCGTGCTGAGCGCCGAAGAGGGCGAGGCCCTGCGCAAGGTCGCCGACGAAAAGGGCCTGCGCGTGGGCTCGGCCCCCGACACCTTCCTTGGCGGCGCGCACCAGCTGGCGCGCAAGCTGGTGGACGAAGGCGCGGTGGGTGAGATCAAGTCCGGCACCTGTTTCGTGCAATCCCCGGGGATGGAGATGTGGCACCCCAACCCCGATTTCTTCTTCCAGCCCGGTGGCGGCCCGATCCTGGACCTGGGCCCCTACTACGTGTCGAACCTGGTGCAGCTGCTGGGGCCGGTCAAACGCGTGACGGCCATGTCGTCGAGCGCGCAGGAGTATCGCACCATCACCTCGCAGCCGCGCCATGGCGAGAAGATCAAGGTCGAGACCCCGACCACGATCCACGCCATCCTCCAGTTCGAAAGCGGCGCACAGGTCACCTATTGCGCAAGCTGGGACGTCTGGCAGCACGGCCACTCCAACATGGAGCTTTACGGGCTGAACGGCACCCTGCATGTGCCCGACCCGAACTTCTTTGGTGGCGAGGTGCGGATGACGCAGAAGTCCGCCTATGTGAACGCGCCGGGCTGGGATCATCCCTTTGCGGTCGCCAACGGCGTCGACGGGCGCGGCACGCCCAGCGCGAACTACCGCTGCGCGGGGCTGGCGGACATGGGGGCCGCGATCCTCGACGGGCGGCCGCACCGCTGCGGGCTGGAGTTCGCGCTGCACGTGGTGGACGTGATGACCGCGATCCTGAAGGCAGGCGAGACCGGCAACGCGGTCGACATCGCCACCACCTGCACGCGCCCCGAAGCGCTCGACCCCGAGGCCGCGCGCGCCCTGCTCGCGTGACGCCTTATGCCCCGGGGGCGCTGGCTCCCGGGGCGCATCCCATCACTCACGGACCGCCCCATGCCCTACTCTGCCGCCCCTGACCGCTACGACCGCATGGTCTATCGCCGCTGCGGCCGTTCCGGCCTCAAGCTGCCGGCGATCAGCCTTGGACTCTGGCACAATTTCGGCGACGACACCCCGCACGCGGTCAAGCGGGCCATGGCGCGGACGGCCTTTGATCACGGGATCACGCATTTCGACCTCGCCAACAATTACGGGCCCGAGTACGGCGCGGCGGAAACTGCCTTTGGCCGGCTGATGGCCGAGGATTTCCGGCCCTACCGGGACGAGCTGATCATTTCGTCCAAGGCGGGCTACGACATGTGGCCGGGCCCCTATGGCGAGTGGGGCTCGCGCAAGTACCTGATCGCGTCCTGTGACCAGTCGCTCAAGCGCATGGGGCTCGATTACGTCGATATCTTCTATTCGCATCGCTTCGACCCCGACACGCCGCTCGAGGAAACCATGGGCGCACTTGACCAGATCGTGCGGTCGGGAAAGGCGCTTTATGCCGGGATCTCGTCGTACAATGCCGCGCAGACGCGGGCGGCGGCGGCGATCCTTAAGGACCTCGGCACGCCCTGCCTGATCCACCAGCCAAGCTACAACATGCTGAACCGCTGGGTCGAACGGGACGGTCTGCTGGATACGCTGGACGCGTCGGGCGTGGGCTGCATCGCCTTCATGCCGCTGGCGCAGGGACTGCTGACTGGCAAGTACCTGGGCGGGCTGGCCGAGGGGTCGCGTGCCACGCAGGGCAAGTCGCTGAACCCCGCGATGGTCTCGCCTCGCGCGGTCGAGGCGCTGAACACCCTGAACGAGATCGCGGCGGCGCGCGGCCAGACGCTGGCGCAGATGGCCATCGCCTGGGTGCTGCGCGGCGGCGTGACCTCGGCGCTGATCGGCGCGTCGAAGCCGTCGCAGATCACCGATTGCGTGGGCGCCATCGGGAACCTCGCGTTCACGCCCGAAGAGTTGGCCGAGATCGACCGGCTTGCGGACGAGAAAAAGTTCGCGGAATGGGCGGCGGAGGGGGCATGATGGCCTGTCACCCCGCTTCATCCCCACAGGCGCGAAACTCCTCGTTGATGCGCGCGCCTATTGACGGTCCCCCCCGGCGGCACGCCGGGCAGCGCCCGCCGGGGCTCCGCCCGTTCAGGCCTGAAATGGTCCACTGGACCATTTCCGACCAGCCTTCACCCCTCCCCCCGGGAGGGCGCTATTGCATCGTTTCAACAGGCGCTTGCGTACCGTTTATGGCACTGGCCCGCGCTCATTCACTGTTCCGATGCGCCCCCCCAGGGTCGGGCGCTGCCCTTACCGCTCCCGTCGACCCTCGCGCCAAAGCCCTCGCACCGAGGACCGGCGCCTTGCCCGCCTCCTTCACCACCCCCGAAAGCCCCACCCCATGATCCGCAACCCGATCCTGCCCGGCTTCAACCCCGACCCCTCGATCTGCCGCGTGGGTGACGAGTACTTCATCGCCACCTCGACCTTCGAATGGTACCCCGGCGTGCAGATCCACCGCTCGACCGACCTGGTGAACTGGGACCTCGTGGCACGGCCCCTGAACCGCGCCAGCCAGCTGGACATGCGGGGCAATCCCGACAGCTGCGGCATCTGGGCCCCCTGCCTCAGCCATGACGGCGAGAAATTCTGGCTGGTCTACACCGACGTCAAGCGCAACGAAGGCAACTTCAAGGACGCGCACAATTACATCGTCACCTGCGACACCATCGACGGCGACTGGTCCGACCCGACCTTCGTCAGCTCGCACGGCTTCGACCCGTCGCTGTTCCACGACGACAATGGCCGGAAATACTGGCTGGTGCTGCGCTGGAACCACATCTCGAACTCGGTCGGCGGCAACCCCAAGCACCGCGCCTTCGACGGCATCCTGTGCCAGGAATGGAGCGAACGGGACGGCCTCATCGGCCCCATCAAGGTCATCTCGCACGGCTCGAAACTGGGCCTGACCGAGGGGCCGCACCTATCGAAGCGCGACGGCTGGTACTACCTCACCGTGGCCGAGGGCGGCACGGGCTACGACCATGCCGTGACAATGGCCCGGTCGCGCGACATCTGGGGGCCCTACGCGCTGCACCCCGACACGCACCTGATCACCGCCAAGGACGCGCCCGACGCGCCCTTGCAACGCGCCGGCCACGGCCAGATCGTCGAGACGCCGGACGGGCGCACCTACCACACGCATCTCTGCTCGCGCCCCCTGCCGGGGCTCGAGAAACGCTTCTCTCCGCTCGGGCGCGAAACCGCGATCCAGGAATGCGAATGGCGGGACGACGGCTGGCTTTACGCCAAGCACGGGCCGGTGCCGCAGGTCGAGGTGCCGGGCCTCACAGACGCCCAGCCGCGCCCCACGCGCCCGGTCTGCCGGACCTTCAACACCAGGACCCTGCCGCCCGAGTTCCAATGGCTGCGCACCCCGCAGCCCGAGCGGCTGTTCACCCTCACCGGCAAGGCCCTGCGCCTGACGGGCCGCGAAAGCGTCGGCAGCTGGTTCGAACAATCCCTCGTCGCCCGCCGGCAGGAGCACCTGAGCTACCGCGCGGAAACCGTTGTCGATTTCCGCCCCCAAAGCTACCAGCAGATGGCCGGCCTCACGACCTATTACAACCGCCACAAGTTCCACTTTGCCGGCGTCACGAAACACCCAGAGGCGGGGCTGAGCCTGTTCATCCTGTCGTGCCCGGGCATGTGGCCGGACGGGCAGATGAGCTACCCGATGCAGCCGCGCCCCATCAACGAAGGCCCCGTCGACCTCGCCGTCATCGTCACCGGCGCCACCCAGCAATTCTGGTGGCGGCAGGGACAGGACTGGAACCCGCTGGGGCCCGAACTCGACGCCGCCGTCATCTCGGACGAAGGCGGCCGGGGCGAGCATGGGTCCTTCACCGGCGCCTTCGTCGGCATGCTGTGCTTCGACACCACCGGGCTGGGCCGCACGGCCGATTTCGCCCGCTTCGACTACCACCCGGTGGGCGCATGAGATCGCATATCGAGACATATGACATCGAGACCGGCCTCGCGACCTCGGTGCTGGTCCACGAGGGCCATGTCGAGGCGCCCAACTGGACACCGGACGGCACGGCGCTGATCGTCAACGGCGGCGGGCTCCTCTACCGGGTGCCGCTGGACGCGCCCGCGCTGCACCGGATCGACACCGGCGATTTGCAGCGGCTGAACAACGACCACGGGATTTCCCCGGACGGCACGACGCTGGTGGTCAGCCAGTCGGCGCAGCCCTTCACCTCGTGCATTTACACTCTTCCGATCGCGGGCGGCACGCCTAGCCGTGTCACCGCCGAGACGCCCAGCTGGTGGCACGGCTGGTCGCCTGACGGCGAAACGCTCGCCTATACGGCCAAGCGCGGAGAGGACTGGGGCATCTGGACCATCCCCACGGGTGGCGGCCCCGAGACCTGCGTTCTCAAGGGCGGCGGCCATTACGACGGGCCGGATTACACGCCGGGTGGCGAGTGGATCTGGTTCAACTCGGACCGCGGCAGCTCGATGGAGCTCTGGCGCGTCCGCCCCGATGGCAGCGACGCGCAGCAGATGACCGAAGACGACCGGGTCAACTGGTTCCCCCACCCCTCGCCCGACGGGCAGCACATCCTCTACCTCGCCTACGAGGAGGGGACTGAAGGCCACCCGCCCAACCGCAACGTCCAGCTGCGGCTGATGCCGGCCTCGGGTGGAAGCCCCCGCATCCTCATCGACCTCTTCGGCGGCCAGGGCACGATCAACGTGCCCTGCTGTTCGCCCGATGCCCGCCACTTCGCCTACGTGCGATATTCAGACACATGACCCCCGGAGGATCACAATGCCCGGCATGATCAAGGGACCGGCCCTTTTCCTCGCCCAGTTCGCGGGTGACCAAGCGCCGTTCGACAGCCTCGAGAACATCACCAAATGGGCCGCGGGCCTTGGCTACAAGGGCGTGCAGATCCCGACCTTCGTCGGGTCCCTGTTCGACCTCGACAAGGCGGCGGACAGCGACACCTATTGCGACGAAATCAAGGGGATCTGCGCCGATGCGGGCGTCGAGATCACCGAGCTCTCGACCCACCTGCAGGGCCAACTAGTCGCGGTGAACCCGGCCTATGACACGGCCTTCGACGCCTTTGCGCCCGCATCTGTCCATGGAAACCCCAAGGCGCGCCAGGAATGGGCCGTCGACCAGGTCAAGAAGGCCGCCGTGGCCTCCCGCCGCCTGGGTTTGTCGACCACCGTCAGCTTCACAGGCTCGCTCGCCTTTCCCTACCTCTACCCCTGGCCGCAGCGCCCCGCCGGGCTGATCGAGGAAACCTTTGCCGAGCTCGCCCGCCGCTGGGTCCCGATCTTCGACCATTACGACGAAAACGGCGTCGACATCGGCTTTGAAATCCACCCCGGCGAAGACGTCTTCGACGGCGCGACATGGGAGATGTTCCAGGACGCCTGCCGCGATCACCCCCGTGCGCGCATCAACTACGACCCGTCGCATTTCCTGCTGCAGGGCATGGACTATCTGTCGTTCATCGACATCTACCACGAGCGGATCTGCGCCTTCCACGTCAAGGACGCCGAGTTCAACCCGGATGGCCGGCAAGGCGTCTACTCGGGCTACCAGCCCTGGCTGAACCGCGCCGGGCGCTTCCGGTCGCTCGGCGACGGGCAGGTGGATTTCAAGGGCATCTTCTCGCGCCTCGCCACCCATGGCTACGACAGCTGGGCGGTGCTGGAATGGGAATGCTGTCTGAAATCGCCCGAGCAAGGCGCGGCTGAAGGCGCTCCCTTCATTGCCGGGCACATCATCGAGGTGACGGACAAGGCCTTCGACGATTTCGCCGGGGGCGAGACCGACCTGGGCGCCATCCGCAAGATGCTGGGGATCGCCTGATGCGCAAGTTGAGACTTGGGATGGTCGGCGGCGGCCAGGGCGCCTTCATCGGCGGGGTTCACCGCATCGCGGCCCGCATCGACGGGCAGTGGGAGCTGGTGGCAGGGGCGCTGTCCGCGTCGCCCGACAAGGCGCGTGCCTCGGGCGCGGAGCTGGGGCTGGACCCCGCCCGCACCTACACCAGCTACGAAGAGATGGCGGCAGCCGAGGCCGCCCGCGCGGACGGCATCGACGCGGTGGCCATCGTCACCCCGAACCACATGCATGCGGGGCCCGCCGTGGCCTTCCTGCACGCCGGCATCCACGTCATCTGCGACAAGCCCCTCGCCGCGACCATGGCGCAGGCCGAAGAGATCGCGCAGGCCGCCCGCGACAGCGGCAAGCTCTTCATCCTGACGCATAACTACACCGGCTACCCGCTGATCCGGCAAGCGCGCGAGATGATCGCGAAGGGCGATCTCGGCGACCTGCGCCTCGTCCATGTCGAATACGTGCAGGACTGGCTGGCCGAAGAGACGGACCCCGACAACAAGCAGGCCGACTGGCGCACCGACCCCGCGCGGTCCGGCGCGGGCGGCTGCGTGGGCGACATCGGCACCCATGCCTTCAACCTCGCCTCCTACGTGACGGGGCTGGAAACGGAACGGCTGGCGGCCGACCTCGACGCCTTCGTGCCCGGCCGCAAGGTGGATGACAACGTCCAGGTGCTCTTGCGCTTCAAGGGCGGGGCCAAGGGGATGCTTTGGGCCAGCCAGGTCGCCGTGGGGAACGAGAACGCCCTGCGCCTGCGCGTCCACGGCACGAAAGGCGGGATCGACTGGGCGCAGGAAAACCCCAACGTGATGACCTTCACCCGCTACGGCGAACCCAGGCAGATGCTCACCCGCGCCGGCGCCGGCGCCACCCCCGCCGGCCTGCGCGGCACCCGCACGCCGGGCGGCCACCCCGAGGGCTACCTCGAAGGCTTCGCCACGATCTACGCCGAGGCGGCGGCCCTCGTCCGCCATGCCAATGACGGCACCCCCCTGCCCGAAGGCGTGCACACGCCGGACATCGAGGATGGCCTACTTGGCATGCGCTTCATCGCCGCCTGCATCGACAGCTCATCGAAGGACGCGGCCTGGACGGATCTCTGATCCGCTCTTCATTGTGCCTCTAAACTCCGGGGAGCGTGAGGGGCTGGCCCCTCACATCCACCCTCATCACATGCTGGAAACGCCCGAAACGAGGCGCCAACCCCTCGCGCCGGAGGCGCGGGACAGCAAGAGCGAGGGGCCCAGCCCCTCGCGCCGGAGGCGCGGTGCAGGAAAAGCGAGGGGCGCAGTTCCTCGCGCCGGAGGCGCAACACGAAAAAGCGAGGGGCCAGCCCCTCGCGCTCCCCGAGGTATTTGGAAAACAATGAAGGAGGGGGCGCGGCGCTCTCCACATGCGCGAAAGCGGCCCCGAACTGGGGCCGCTTTCCTGGCGCCGCAAGGCGCTGAACCTGCATGCGCGGGACGCGCATTCCGCTGGATCAGGCGAACCAGTCCGCGGTGAGGGCGCCGTCCTCGACGATGTCCCACCTGAAGATATGCGCCACGTCCTCAAGCACGGTGTCGCCGTCGCTGTCGAATTGCAGCCAGGCACCGTCCTCGCCCTGGGTGAGCACCAGCCAGCCGGTGTCGATCGCCGCCTGCGCCGTCGTGCTGCGCGCCGCCAGGATGTCGGACATGTCGATCAGGTCGCCTTCGCCGAGGTCGAAGTCGCGGATCTCGTCGCCGGCATCGGCCATCGCGCCGAAGACGAACAGGTCCGCCCCGCTGCCACCCTCGAGCCGGTCCACGCCGCCGCCGCCGACCAGCACGTCATCGTCGTTCTGGCCCCGCAGCGTGTCGATGCCGTCGCCGCCCAGCAGCACGTCGTTGCCGTTCTTCCCATCCAGCCGGTCGTCGCCCTCGCCCGCATCCAGCGTGTCGTCGCCGTCGTCGCCGCGCAGGCGGTCGTCGCCCGCGCCGGTGGTGATCATGTCGTTGCCGTCACCGCCATTGGCCTTGTCGTCCCCGAGCCCGCCGTCGAGCGTGTCGTCGCCATCGTCGCCGCGCAGGTTGTCATTGCCCATGCCGCCGATCAGCAGGTCGTTGCCGTCCTCGCCGCGCAGCGCATCGTTGTCCATGCCGCCGTCGAGCGTGTCGTCGCCGGCCCCGCCGCGCAGGTTGTCGCGGTCCATGCCACCGTTGAGCCGGTCGTTGCCCTCGTCGCCACGGGCCGAATCGCGCCCCATGCCGCCGTCGAAGACATCGTCGCCCTCGTCGCCGTAGAACCGGTCGTTGCCGAAGCCGCCGATCATCTCGTCCGCGCCGGCCCCGCCGTAGAAGCGGTCGTCGCCCTCGCCGCCGTCGAAGGTGTCGTTGCCGCCGTAGCCGTAGACCCGGTCGCTGCCGGCATTGCCGGTCACGGCGTTGTCGGCCTCGTTGCCGTAAACCGTGTCATTGCCGGCGCCCAGCACCACGTCTTCGATCACCGTGCCCGCCGCGATCGAGAAATCCTCGGTGTCGATGCGGCCGATCTGCGTGCCGTCGAGGTAGATCCGCGCCTTGTAGGTCAGGGCGCTGAGATCGAGCGTGTCATGCCCGCCGTCGACATCTTCGAGAACGCTCGACGCGAAGTCCCAGTTGTCGGCGAAGGCGTCGGTGTAGACATAGGTGGTGTCGCCCACGCCCGAGCCGATCGAGCCGCCGGTGCCGCCGGTGCCCCCCGTGTCACCCGTCCCGCCCGTGTCTCCGGTGCCGCCCGTGCCGCCGGTGTTGCCCAGCCCGGTCACGGCGCCGACGCCGACCGAGGCGTTGACCCCGGCAAGGAAGGCCAGCTGCGTGGCGACGCCCGGGTTGTTTTCGTAGACGTTCAGCCAGCTGCCGCCGGTGCCCGAGGCCAGCACCACGTGGCCGCCCGACAGCGCGTCGCTTTCGGCGATGCCCAGCGCGGCCAGCAGGGCCGAGAGGTCCACGAGATCCCCGCCCGCGACCGAGAAGTCGGTGATCATGTCGCCCGCCTCATCCAGCGCGGCATAGGCAAAGACGTCCGATCCGCTGCCGCCGGTGAGCGTGTCCGCCCCGACGCCGCCGCTGATCGTGTCGTCTCCGGCCCCGCCATCGACCAGGTCGGCCCCGCCGCGCGCCTGGATCTCGTTGTCCGCACCGTTGCCGGTGATCGTGTCATCGCCCCAGCCGGTGGCCGCGTTCTCGATCACGGTGCCGCGGGCGATCGACAGGTTGCCGACCTCGCCGCGGATGTCGGACCAGGTCTCGGCCAGCAGGCTCAGGCGCTGGTTGGCGCCGGTGCCGCCCACGTCGATCGTGTCGGTGCCGTCGCTGTCGTGGATTGCCACGGCCCAGTCGGCATTCAGGTCCATGCCGAACTGCGCCGTGTTGGTGTTCTGGCCGTAGACGGTGTCGCCAAGGTTGGTGTTGGTCAGCGTGCCGTAGAGGTTCTGGATCGCCAGGATGTCGGCCAGCTGCGCCGTCGCCAGGTAGTTCCAGCTCGAGCTGTCGTAGGTGTTGTCGGTCTGGCTGAAGTAGCTCATCACCGTGGTGTGCCAGCTGTCGTTGGCATAATGCGCATCGGTGCCGAAGTTGGCGCTGCCGTTGTAATTGCCGGCATGGCCCAGACCCAGCGCATGTCCGATCTCGTGGATGTAGGTCTGCAGGTAATAGCCGCCGTAATTCACCCAGGACTTGTGGACGTTGATGGTCGACTGGGTGATCGTCTCGCCGATGGTCCAGCTTTGCGCATAGGCGCCGGCGTAGTTGTCGTCGAAGGTCAGGTCCGCGGTGCCGGTGGTCAGCTGGAAATTGATCCCCGAGACCGCCGTCCAGGCGTCCAGCGCCTGCACCACCACGGCCTTGCCGTCGAGGTTGAGGCCCGAGATGTTGTAGGTCAGCGTGTCGCCGGTCTGGATGTCGAAACTGCGGGCCGAATAGCCGTTCGACTGCCAGTAGCCATCGGTCAGCTGCAGGGCGACCTGGTCCAGCGTATAGGTCGGCAGGGTGGCCGAGACGCTGCTGACAGCGGTGGAGCCGGTCTGGCCGAGGTGGCTGTCATAGCTCGTGTTCGAGGGATCGAGCGTTTGGCACATGATGCACATGAGGAGAGTACCTTGGAAGGGCCGGGCTTAGCGCGGCAGGTTGGAAACGCGCAGCAGCTCGGCCGCGAAATCTTGGAAGAACGAGGCGTCGAGCGGGCGGTCGCTCATCACCATGTCGAGGATGGGCCCGGTTTCGGGCGCGCCGTCGCCGCGGCTCCAGACCAGTCGCGCCGAAAGGCCGACCGGCGTCACCCGCAGCGCATCGAGCCGCACCCGAAGCGCCGGGTCGGCCTTGCGCAGCTGCGCCTCGAAGGCGCCGCAAAGCGCGGCCGGGGCGGCGCTGGGGCACGAGAAGGTGGGATGTGTTGCCATCGTGGCCGCATGGGCCCCGGTGTCGGGCGCCAGCACCAGCCCGGCCGAAAAGGCCATGGGCAACAGGGTGAACAGGGGACGGAATACGATCATCGGTTGGGTCCTTGGGTTTCAGGTTGGAAACCGACCGTTCTGATCGTTGGGGGTCCTTGTGCAGGCCAAGCGCAGCGGATGCGCGACCGGATTTCGGTAAGATCGGGGCATCGTTTCCGAAATCGGGACAATACCGGGCATTGCTGCCGGATTGTCTCCGATACCCGGAGGCGTAAAGCGCGGAATTTGCTGAAAGTTTTAGTGATTCACGAGATGTGGCCAATCCGTGGCGCTCAGGCCCGGTCCTGCGCCTCCCGGCGCGTCTGGCTGGGCGTCTCGCCGAACTCGGCGCGGTAGCGGTCGGCGAAATGGGCCTGCGCGGCGAAACCCGTCATCGCCGCGATCTCGGAGACCGGCAGGCGGGAGCGCGCCAGCATCTCGCGCGCGGTCCCGAGCCGCAGGCTTCGGTATTTCTGCATGACGCTGACGCCCAGCGCGGCCTGGAACTGCCGTTCCAGCTGCCGGGGCGATAGGCCGATCAGCCCGGCCAGCTGCCCCAGCGCCAGCGGGTCGGCGATGTGGCTCTCCATCAGCTCGAGCGCTTCGGCCACCGGGCGCGGCAGGGGGCCATAGCGGGCGGCGACGCTGGCCTGTTGCGGCGCGTCGGCCACGCGGATCTCGGTCTGGATGAACCAGTCGCTGACCTGGGCCGCGAATGCCGCCCCCTGCTCGGCCGACAGGATCGCGTGCATCATGTCAAGCGGTGCGGTCCCCCCGGCGCAGGTATAGCGGTCGCGGTCGATCACGTAGAGCCGCCGTTCCAGCATCGTGCCGCCCGCGATCTCGCGCAGCGCGTCGAGGTGGTGCCAGTGGACGGTCATCCGCCGGCTCTCCATCAGCCCCGCGCGCACCAGCACAGCCCCGCCGCCCGAGATGCCGCCCAGCGGTACGCCGCGCCGGTCGAGTTCGCGCAGCCAGGCAAAGAGCGTCGCATCCCGCACCGCCAGCGGATCGCCCCCGGCCACGACGAAGACCAGGTCGAACGCGTACCCGGCGTCGGCCAGCGCGACGGTGTCCAGCGAGGCGGGCAGCGACGACCGCACCGGCCCGCCCGTGACCGACAGCGGCACGATGTCGTACTGCGGACGGCCCAGGAACAGGTTCGCCGCCCGCAACGGCTCCAGCGCCGCGGCGGTGCTCATCATCGCGTATCCCTCGATCAGGACAAAGCCGATCCGCCGCATGTCGTGATTCCGATAATCAAAGTCCCGTTTCCGACAGACCATGCCGCGTTGCAGCGGCTATCACAAGGGCAACAAGGATCGGAGCACGGCATGGGCGTTTTCGGGGGCTTTTCAGGTCTCAGGGTCATCAAGGAGGCCCTGACAGGTCACAAGGGATGGGGCGCGCTGTGGCGCAACCCCGACCCTCAACCCGCCTATGACATCATCATCGTCGGCGGCGGCGGGCATGGCCTTGCGACCGCGTATCACCTGGCGAAAACCTTCGGCCAGGCGCGCATCGCGGTGCTGGAAAAGGGCTGGCTGGGCTCGGGCAACATCGGCCGCAACACGACGATCATCCGGTCGAACTACCTGCTGCCCGGCAACCAGCCGTTCTACGAATTCTCCATGAAGCTGTGGGAGAGCATGGAGCAGGACCTGAACTTCAACGCCATGGTCTCGCAGCGCACGATCATCAACCTGTTCCACAGCGACGGCCAGCGCGATGCCTACCGGCGGCGCGGCAACGCGATGCACATGACCGGCGCGGGCGGCACGCTGCTGAGCCAGGCCCAGCTGCGCGAGATCGCGCCGTTCCTCAATTTCGACAACGCCCGTTTCCCGATCAAGGGCGGGCTGCGGCAGGAACGCGCCGGCACCGCGCGCCACGACGGGGTCGCCTGGGGCTATGCCCGCGCCGCCGACCGGCTGGGCGTGGACATCATCCAGAACTGCGAGGTCACCGGCTTCCGGATCGAGAACGGCACCATCAAGGGCGTCGAGACCTCGCGCGGCTATATCGGCGCAGGCAAGGTCGGCGTGGCGGTGGCGGGCTCGTCCTCGCGCGTGATGGAGAAGGCCGGGATGCGCCTGCCGATCGAAAGCCATGTACTCCAGGCCTTCGTCAGCGAAGGGCTGAAGCCGGTCATCCCCGGCGTCATCACCTTTGGCGCGGGGCATTTCTATGTCAGCCAGTCCGACAAGGGAGGGCTGGTCTTTGGCGGCGACATCGACGGCTACAATTCCTACGCCCAGCGCGGCAACCTGCCGGTGGTCGAGGACGTGATCGAAGGCGGCATGGCCCTGATGCCCATGCTCGGCCGCGCGCGCCTGCTGCGCAGCTGGGGCGGGGTCATGGACATGTCGATGGACGGCTCGCCGATCATCGACCGCACCGGCGTGGACGGGCTCTTCTTCAACGGCGGCTGGTGCTACGGCGGCTTCAAGGCGACGCCCGCTTCGGGCTACGTCTTTGCCCACCTGCTGGCGACGGGGCAGCCGCACGAGACCGCGACCGCCTTCCGCATGGACCGCTTTGCGCGCGGGCATGTGATCGATGAAAAGGGCGTTGGCGCCCAACCGAACCTGCATTGAAGGGCCTGCCATGCTGATCCCGCACCCCCTGCTTGGCCTGCGCGACGCGCAGGAATTCACCTACCTCGGCGACGCTGCGCTGATCAACCGCCCCGACCCTGCGGCCGAGGACGCCGAGGCGCGCTTTGCCGACTATGTCTTCCTGCGCGACAACCCGGCCGGCATGCACCGCGAGCTGTGGTACCACGAACAGGGCGACCGGTCCTGGCTGGTCGTCACGCGCGACACCACCACCCATGAAATCCTCGGCGCGGAACTGGCGACCGACGTGGCGGGAGCCCGCGCATGAGACGTCTCGATGGCGGTCTGATCGACCGCAGCAAACCGCTGATGTTCACCTTCAATGGCAAGCGGTTGACGGGGCTCGCGGGCGACACGCTTGCCTCGGCGCTGATGGCAAACGGCGTGCAGCTGGTCGGGCGCAGCTTCAAGTACCACCGCCCGCGCGGGATCTTTTCCGCCGGGTCCGAGGAGCCGAACGCGCTGGTGACCCTGGGCCAGGGCGCCACGCAGGAGCCGAACAGCCGCGCCACGGTCGTGGAACTCTTCGACGGGCTCGAGGCGCGCAGCCAGAACCATGTCGGCCCGCTGGGGCGTGACCTCCTGGCGGTGAATGACCTGTTCGCGCCCTTCTTCGCGGCGGGGTTCTACTACAAGACCTTCATGTGGCCCCGCGCCTTCTGGGAAAAGCTCTATGAACCGGCGATCCGCCGCGCGGCGGGTCTGGGTGAGCTGTCGATGGAGGCGGACAGTGCCGCCTATGATCGTGGCTACCTGCATCCCGACCTGCTGGTGATCGGCGGCGGTGCGGCGGGCCTGATGGCTGCCCTGACCGCGAGCCGCGCGGGCGCCAGCGTCGTGCTGGCGGACGAGGACAGCCGCCTCGGTGGTCGGACGCTGGCCGAGGGTGGCACCATCGACGACCGCCCCGCGCCCGACTGGGTGGCCGAGGCGGTGGCCGAGCTGCAAAGCCTTCCCAACGTGCGGATCATGACCCGCACCACCGTCTTCGGCGTCTATGACCACGGAATCTTTGGCGCGGTCGAGCGGGTGTCGGATCACCTGAAGGACGCAGGGGGCCGCGTGCGCCAGACCCTCTGGCGGATCACCGCGAAACGCGCCGTACTCGCCTCGGGCGCGACCGAGCGGCATATCCCGTTCCGCGACAACGACCGGCCCGGGATCATGCTGTCGGGCGCGATGCGCGCCTATGCCAACCGCTGGGCCGTGGGACCTCAACGGAAGGAGGGCGACCTTGTCGCGATCTTCACCAACAATGACGACGGCCACCGGACGGCACAGGCGTTGGCCGCCAAGGGCGTTCCGCTGCTGGGCGTGATCGACAGCCGCGCCGGGGCGAAGGGCCTCGGCGGCTACCAGACCTTTGCCGGGGCGACTGTCACCGGCACGCGCGGCCGCCACGGGATCAGCAGCATCGAGCTGACCCGCGACGGCCAGTCGGAATGGCTGGAATGCGGCGCGCTGGGGGTTGCCGGCGGATGGAACCCGAACGTGCACCTCGCCTCGCACCACCGGGGGCGGCCGGTGTGGGATGCTGAGCGGCTCACCTTCGTCCCCGGCACCGATGGCCCCACCGGCCTGCGGATTGCGGGCGCGGCGCGGGGGCACGGCTCGACCGCCCTTGCGCTGGCTGATGGCGCCGCCGCCGCCCGCGCAGTGCTCAGCGACCTGGGCCGCGCGGCGGCGGAGGAACCGCTACCCCGCGCCTCGGACGAGCCCGCCGGGATCGAGCCCTTCTGGCACGTCCCCGGCAAGGGCCGCGCCTGGGTGGATTTCCAGAACGACGTGACCGTCAAGGACATCAAGCTCGCCCACCAGGAGAACATGCGCCCGGTCGAGCATCTCAAGCGCTGGACCACGCTCGGCATGGCCACCGACCAGGGCAAGACGGCCAACGTCACCGCCCTGGCCGTGATGGCCGAGCTGACCGGCAAGACCATCCCCGAGACCGGCTCGACCATCTTCCGCCCGCCCTACACGCCCGTCTCGATGGGTGTGCTGGGCGGCGGCGACACCGGCGCACACTTCCGTCCCCGTCGCCTGACTCCCACCCATCACTGGGCCGAGGCGCAGGGCGCGGTCTTTGTCGAGGTCGGCCCCTGGATGCGGGCGCAGTACTTCCCGCGGGCCGGCGAGACCCATTGGCGCGAGACCGTGGACCGCGAGGCGCTGGCCGTGCGCGCGGGCGTCGGGATCTGCGACGTGACCACGCTGGGCAAGATCGACGTACAGGGCAAGGACGCGGGCGAGTTCCTGAACCGCATCTACGCCAACATGATGGCGACGCTGCCGGTGGGCCGCGTCCGCTATGGCCTGATGCTGCGCGAGGACGGGCATGCTTATGACGACGGCACCTGCGCTCGGATGGGCGAGACGCATTTTGTCGTTACCACCACGACCGCGAATGCCGGGCTGGTCTACCAGCGGATGGAATTCGCGCGCCAATGCCTCTGGCCCGACCTCGACGTGACGCTGATTTCGACCACCGACGCCTGGGCGCAGATCGCCGTGGCGGGGCCGAAATCGCGCGAATTGCTGGAACGGGTCGTGGACGGATTCGACCTGTCGAACGAGGCCTTCCCCTTCATGGCCTGCGCCGACATGACGGTCTGCGGCGGCCTGAGGGCGCGGCTCTTCCGCATCTCCTTCTCGGGTGAGCTGGCCTATGAGATCGCCGTGCCGGCCCGTTACGGCGCCGCGCTGATGCAGCGGCTGATGGAGCAAGGCGCGGACCTTGGCGTCACCCCCTACGGCACCGAGGCGCTGGGCGTGCTGCGCATCGAGAAGGGCCATGCCGCCGGCAACGAGCTGAACGGCCAGACCACCGCGACGATGCTCGGCCTCGGCCGCATGGTGTCGCGGAAAAAGGACAGCATCGGCGCGGTCATGTCCCGCCGCGAGGGGCTGTCCGGGGATCGCCGCAGGCTGGTCGGGCTGGTCCCCTTGCAGCCGCGCGATCCCGTCGTGGCCGGGTCGCACCTCGTCGCCCCCGGCGATCCGGTCGACCTGGCCCACGACGCCGGGTGGATCACCTCGGCCTGCTACTCGCCCCATCTCGGCCACGCGATCGGGCTGGCCTATCTGGAAGATGGCGACACCCGCATGGGGCAGCAAATCATCGCCGCCAATCCGCTGGAAGGCCAAAGCGTCGCGATGCGCGTCGTCTCGGCCCATTTCGTCGACCCGGAAGGAGCGCGTCTTCGTGACTGACCTGACCCCCATCACCGCCCTTGGCGGTTCGGCCCCGCGCATCGCCCGGTTCGCCGACATGACCCTCAGCGAAAACGCCGGGCTCGCGCTGGCCTCGCTGTCGATGCCGCGCGGGGCCGCCCCGCCCGCGCCTTTCGGCCTGGCCCTGCCCGGCCCGGGCAGGCTGGTCGCGGCCCCGCCCTATGGCGCCTTCTGGATGGGCCCGGACAGTTGGATGGTGTCGGGCGAAGGCCTGGCCGAGACCGACTTTGCCGCCGCCCTCGCCGCCGAGGCGTCGGGCGCGCGGATCACCGAGCAGACGGACGGGTTCGCCGCCTTCGACATCGCCGGACCCGAGGCGGGGATCGCAGCCCTGCTGGAACGCCTGGTGAACCTGCGCCCCGAGGCCGTCGCCCCCGGTTGCGGCACGCGCACAGGATTTGAGCACATGTCGGTTTTCATCTTGCGTCCCGCGCCGGGCCGCGTGACTCTGCTTGGCATGCGGTCCGCCGCGGCTAGCGTCTGGCACGGACTCGAGACGACCCTCGGACGCCTTTGACACATCGACCGCGCCGGCCCCCTGGCCGGGCGGACCTGCAATCCCTCTCCCGCGCCGCGCGCCGGCTGCCCCCGACCACCAAGGATCCCCGATGACCAAGTTCTGCCTCACCGTCACCTGCCCCTCAAAGCGCGGCATCGTCGCCGCCGTCTCGACCTTCCTCAGCAACAACGGCTGCAACATCACCGACTCGGCCCAGTTCGATGACCCCGAGACCGGCAACTTCTTCATGCGTGTGAGCTTCGTGCCGGAAACCGGCGCCGCGCTGGCCGAGCTGGACGAGAAATTCGCCGAGGCCGCCAAGCCGCTGGACCTCGACTATGCCTTCCATGACGAGGCGACCAAGATGAAGGTCGTGATCATGGTCAGCCGTTTTGGCCACTGCCTGAACGACCTGCTCTACCGCTGGCGCATCGGCGCCCTGCCGATCGAGATCGTGGCCGTGATCAGCAACCACATGGATTACCAGAAGGTCGTCGTGAACCACGACATTCCGTACTACAACATCAAGGTCACGAAAGAGAACAAGCCCCAGGCCGAGGCGGCGATCATGCAGGTGGTGACGGATACCGGGGCCGAGCTGGTGGTGCTGGCGCGTTACATGCAGATCCTTTCGGACGAGATGTGCCAGAAGATGTCCGGCCGGATCATCAACATCCACCATTCCTTCCTGCCCAGCTTCAAGGGCGCGAACCCCTACAAGCAGGCCTATGCGCGCGGGGTCAAGCTGATCGGCGCGACCTCGCATTACGTGACCGCCGACCTCGACGAGGGCCCGATCATCGAGCAGGACATCATCCGCGTCACCCATGCGCAAAGCAACGACGATTACGTGTCGCTTGGCCGGGATGTTGAGGCGCAGGTGCTGGCACGGGCGATCCATGCCCATGCCCATCACCGGGCCTTCCTCAATGGCAACAAGACGGTGGTTTTCCCGGCCTCGCCCGGCAGCTATTCGTCCGAAAAGATGGGCTGAATGCCCTCTGCCCTGCGCCGTGTTCTGCGGCGCGGGGCAACCCCGGCCTAGCCGAGGTCGAGGAAGGCGCGCAGCAGGTCTTCGCGCGTCAGCAGGCCGACAAGCCGCCCCGCCTCGGTCACCGGGTAGGCACGGAAGGGCTGCGACTGGAAGGTCTCGGCCGCCGCGATGATGTCGAGATCGGCGGGCAGGCCGACCACGGCCTGGCTCATGTGGTCCTGCACCGTGCCCGACCATTGGCGGTAGTAGCTGGCGTTCAGGGCCGCGCCAAAGCAATCCTTGGGCGACAGGACTCCCAAAAGCTCTCCCGTCCCGTCGCAGATGCAGGCCAGCGGCTGGCCAGAGGCGGTGAGCCGCGCGATGGCCTCGCGCATCGGCGTCTCCGGCGCCAGCCGCAGCACATCGCGGGTCAGGATGGCGGCGATCTCGCGCTCAGCCATGGGTCTTGGCCTTCTGGCGGCGCGGGCAGACCTCGCATGCGCCGGCGCAGGAGGCAAGCCCGCCGCAGCTGTCGCTGGGCGGCCGGCCGGTGAGCATCAGGCCAAGGGCGAGGCCGCCGATGGCCAGCAGGAACAGGGCGAAGACCAACAGCAGTTCCATCGCTCAGGTCCTTTCGATCAGGTCGGGCATCAGCCCCGTGGCGACCAGCTTGGGCGCATCGCTGCCGGCGAGGATCAGGAGCGCGTCGAGGTCATGCGCCTCGGCCAGCCCCCGCGCGCCGTCGGCCCCCGCCGCCATCAGCGCGGTGGCCCAGCCGTCCGCCTCCATCGCCGTGTCCGCCCGCAACGTGACCGACAGCAGCGCGCTGGCCCGTGGTCCGGCGGCGTCCGGCGCGATGATGTGGCCGTAGGTCCGGTCGGCGAAATCGTAGCCGTTCACCTTGTTGCCCGAGGTGGCGAGGGCGCCGTCTATTCTGAGAACGGCCAGGAGGCCCGTGCCTCCGGCGCGCGGGTCCTCGACCCCGGCGCGCCAGGCACGGCCCTCGGGGTGGCGGCCCCAGGCGGTGACCTCTCCGCCGAACTCGATGAATCCCGACGCGACCCCGTGTCCCTGCGCCAACGTGGCGAGCCTGTCCAGCGCGTAGCCCTTGGCGATCCCGCAGGGGTCGAAGGTCGCGCCGGATACCGCCTTGACCAGCCGCGCGCCGTCGAGGCCGACCTGCCGCCAGTCGGGCCGGTCCGAGCCCTCGGTGATCGGCCCGAACCCGTAGCGTGCCACCAGCGGTCCCACCGTGGGGTCGAACTGGCCGCCGCTCGCCTCAGCGATTTTCAACGCCGATTGCGCGACCGCCGTAAGGTCCGGGCCAGCCGCGACCTCCCCGGCCGCGCGGTTGAAGGCGCTGACACTGCTGTCCGCGCGCCAGGGCGATAGCGCGGCGTCAAGGCCCGCGAGCAGGTCCGCAGCCTGCGCGGCGAAGGCGTCCGGCACCACATTGTCCGGCAAGCTCGCCGTCCAGCTTGTGCCGAAGGCAAGGCCCGAGGCGCGCACCAGCGGCGCCGCCCGCCCGATCACGGGGGTCAGCGCCAGCGCGCCGCCCAAGGCCAGCATGCGGCGCCTTGAAAAGGTCGTCTGGTGTCTCATCGCCTCACCCTCCGAAATCGTCGTTATAGATCATGTGCCGTTCCACCCCCAGCTTGCGCAGGGTCGAAATCACCGCCGAGATCATCAGCGGCGGGCCGCACAGGTAGTATTCGCAGGCCTCGGGCGCGGGATGGCCGGCCATGTGCCGTTCCAGCACCGAATGGATGAAGCCGGTCGGCCCCTGCCATCGGTCGCCCGGACCCGGGTCCGACAGCGCTGGCACCCAGGTGAAGTTCGGATGGGCCGCGTGGATGGCCTCGAACTCCTCGACATAGAACAGGTCCGCCACCGTGCGCGCGCCGTAAAAGTAGGTGATCTTGCGGCCGGTGCCGAGGCCAACCTGCTCGTGCACCATCGACCGTAGCGGCGCCATGCCGACGCCGCCGCCCACCAGCACGATATCGCGGGCGGTGTCCTGTACGTGGAACTCGCCGAAGGGGCCCGAGACCTCGACCCGGTCGCCGGGCGTGCGCGAGAACAGCCAGGACGACACGAGGCCCGGCGGCACCGTCCGTTCCTGCCCCGCCGGCGGCACCGCGAGGCGGATGTTGAAGACGAGCGTGCCCGCATCCTCGGGCCGGTTGGCGACGGAATAGGCGCGGGTCACCGGCGCGTCCGAGCGGGCCGTCAGCCCCGCCCAGCCGGCATGGTCCCAGGCCAGCGCATGGGCCGGGTCGATGGCGATGTCCCGGAAGGCAATGTCATAGGCCGGGGCAGTCAGCTGCATGAAGCCGCCGGCGCGGAACGGGATCTCGCGCGGCGCGGTCGGGCGCAGCACCAGCTCGCGAATGAGCGGCGCCATCATGCGGTTCGACACCACCTCGCAGGGGAAGGTCTCGGCCGCGAGAATGTCGCCGGGGACGGTGACCGCGACGTCTCCGCCCAGCACCAGCTGACACGCGAGGCGCAGGTTGGCGCGGCGCTCGGCGGCCGAGAGCAGCCCCCTCTCGGTCGGTTGCAGCGCGTTGCAGCCCGGCCCCGTCGCCGTGACGCGGCAGAGCCCGCAGGTGCCGCTGCCGCCGCAGCCCGCCGGGATCGGCAGGCCCGCGCTGTGCAGCGTGGACAGCAGCGTCTCTCCCTGCCGCGCGGTGATCGGCGGGCCGTCGTTGACCGTGACCGCGCTGGCCCCGCGCGGCGCCCAGGCGGCGCGGGCCGCCAGTAGCCCGAGGCTGAGCAGCAGCACCAGCGCGATCATGATGCCTGAGCCGATGAGGATCTCGGTCATGACGCCCCCATCTGCGCAAAGGCGGAAAAGCCCAGCGCCAGCATGCCCGTGAGCAGGAAGGCGACGCCGAGACCCCGCAGCCCCGCCGGCAAGTCGGCATAGGCCAGCCGCGTGCGGATCGCGGCCAGCAGGACCACGGCCAGCGCGAAGCCGGCCCCGGCGCCGAGGCCGAAGACGGTGCTTTCGGCCAGGTCATAGCGCCGCTCGACCATGAAGAGGCTGCCGGCCAGGATCGCGCATTGCACGGTCAAGAGAGGCAGGAAGGACCCGAAGGCCGCGTGGATCGTCGGCACGAAGCGTTGCAGCAGGATTTCCAGCAATTGCACCGTCGCCGCGATCACGCCGATGAAGGCCAGCAGCGCGAGGTAGCTGAGGTCGATCGCCGGGTAGCCCGCCCAGCCCCAGGCGCCGGGGGCCAGCAGCAGGTCGTAGACCAGCCGGTTCAGCGGCACGGTCAGCCCCATGACAAAGGTCACGGCCACGCCGAGGCCCAGCGCCGTCTCGACCCGCCGCGACAGCGCAAGGAATGTGCAGAGGCCCAGGAAGAACGACAGCGGCATGTTCTCGACGAACATCGACCGCAGGAAAAGGGCGAACAGATCGCTCATTCCGCCGCCTCCGGGTGGTCGGGGGGCTGGTGGGAGAGTGGCTCGGCCTGCTCGGGGAGGATCGTGCGGATCGCCCAGACGGCGAGGCCCAAGAGGAAGAAGGCGCTGGGGGCCAGCAGCATGAGGTTCAGGGGCGTGTACCAGCCGCCGGTCTCCACCGTCGGCAGCACCGGCCAGCCCATCAGGCTGCCCTTGCCAAAGATCTCGCGGATGGACCCGATCACGACCAGGATCAGCGAATAGCCGAAGCCATTGCCGGCCGCATCGACCACGGAGGGCAGCACTGGATTGCTGCGCGCAAAACTTTCGGTCCGGCCAAGGACGAGGCAGTTTGTGGTGATCAGGCTGACGAAGACCGACAGCCGCTGGCTGATGTCGAAGAGATACGCCTGCAACACCTGGTCGATCACGATCACCAGAGAGGCAACGATGAGGATCTGCACGATCAGCCGGATGCTGACCGGAATATGCTGGCGGATCAGGCTGATGGCCGCCGCCGAGAGCACCAGCACCACGGTCAGCGACACCGACATGGTCAGCGCCGTGTCGAGCGAGGTGGTGACGGCGAGCGCCGAGCAGATGCCGAGGATCTGCAGCGTCACCGGGTTCTCGTGGATCAGCGGGGTCAGGAAGGTCTGGCGCAGCGGGGGACGCATGGGTCAGAACTCCTGCCGCCGGATCGCGTCGATGACCGCGCCGTAGCCGTTATCGCCCAGCCAGAAGCGCACCATCTGCGTGACCCCGCGCCCGGTGCGGCTGGCGCCGGTGATGCCGTCGACCTCGTAGGGCGATACGGACGGCCCGCGCGCCACGGCGAATTTCATCGTGCCGGCGGGGTCGCGGACCTCGGTCCCGGCCCAGCCCGATTGCCAGGCCTCTTCCTCGATCCGGGCGCCAAGGCCGGGGGTCTCGGATTGCCGCGTCACGGTGAGGCCGGCGATGGTGTTCATGTCACCCGAAAGGGCGATCATCGCCTCAAGCGGGCCGTTGTAGCCGGCGCCGATCAGGGGGAAGATCACCGTTTCCACCCGGCCCTCGCGGCGCACGATGTAGACCTGCACGTAGCGCGGGCGGGCGCCGATCCCGGCGATGTCGGTCTCGGGGTCGAGCGCGATGTAATTGGCCGGGTCCTGCAAGGCGGCGTCCAGCGTCTCGGGCGTCACGTCCCGCGCGGCCATGCCGGTCTCGAGGTCGACGACGACGGTCGCCAGGTCTCCGCCCGTAGCCAGCAGATCACGCATGCCGGGGATGGCGCTGACCAGCGCCTCAAGCCGCAGCTGGGTTTCGGCCGCGCGGTTGGCGGCCTGGATCGGGCGCAGGACGACCGTCGCGCCGGTCACGAAGACCGAGCAGACCGCGGCGACGAGCATCGCGACGAAGATCGTCTTGCCCCGGTCGTCGTTCGGCCGGGCAAGGAAGCCGCGCCAGAGCGCGAGGGGGGAGCGGTCAGCCATGGTGTCGTCTCCGTCGGCTGCGCCACGCAAGCAGCGCGAGTTCGTCCAGCAGGGGGGCGGCAAGGTTGGCCAGCAGCGCGGCGCTGAGCGCGACCTGCAAGGCGCTGGCGCTGGTCCAGGCGCCCAGGAACAGCGCGACCAGCCCACCGTAAAGCAGCCCCTGTCCCCAGCGGCCGGATTGGGTCGAAGCGGATGTGACCGGATCGCAGACCAGCAGTGCCATCGGCGCGAGGATCGCAGGCGCCACAAAGGGGTCGAGCACCGGCAGCCCAGCCAGCGCGGCGAAGGTCAGCGCGATGGCCGCGCCGCCGATGAGGCGCATGGAGTAGAGACCGAAGGCGAGCGCCACGACCAGCGTGCCCAGCGCGCCCCAGGCCGCGGGGATCGCGAGATCCGGCCAGGGCGCGGCGGGGTAGCCGAAGCCGAGGAAGGCCACGGCGACCGTCGCCGGATGCAGGATGTTGCGGCCCCAGCCGCCGAACACCAGCTCTCCGATCACCACGCCGAAGCTGGCGCCAAGGACAAATGCGACGGGGCCAAGGCCGGTTGGGGCGAGCATGGCGATGGCGAGTGCCGTGACGATGCCTGCCAGCGAGGGCGGCTGTGCGCGGATCATGAGGAAGATGAGCTGCCAGCCGTAAACCACGGCCAGTGCGGACAAAAGCCGCAACAGGCCGTCGCCGCGCATGGCCATCAGCCAGGTCGCGGCCAGTGGCGCCATTGCGAGCACGAGCACCAGCGCCACCGTCTCGCGCGACCACAGACCCCGGATCATGCCACGCCCTCCTCGACGGCGGCCCGGTCGATCAGGGCACGCAGCTGGCGGGCGATGCGCGGCTCGGCCCCGGTGAGGTAGTCGACGAGGGCGAGGTCTTCCTCGACCAGCGACAGGGCGCCCAGCGCCGTGGCGGTCTCGGTGTCCCCGGCCGAAATGGCGCGGATCAGCGGCATGACCGGGACGACCCCGCCCAGCGCCCGGTCGAGCCCGGCGGTCGGGATCACCGGCAGCGGCCGCGCGGTCCGGCTGAGGGCGGCGCGCAGCCAATGCGGCGGCTTTTCCGGCGGCGGGGCCATCAGCACCGTCACCTGGTGACTGCCCCAGCGGACCCAGCGCGCGGGCGCGCCGTCGATGGCCGAGCCGCCGAGGACCAGGTGGTTGCCGGGCACGACCTTTCCCAGCAGCAGTTCGCGCACATCCGCCCCGGCCTGCACGCGCTGCAACAGCGGCGTGCGCATCCCCGGGCCAGTCAGGGCGACGGTCTTGGTCGCCGGGATCATCCCCGTGCGGATCAGCGCGCCGATATCGGCCACCGCCTCGATATGGATGTCCCAGACCGGGCGGTCGAAACTGGCGGGCGCGTGGCGCAGCACATGCGGGCCGGCCAGGCCCAGAGGGTGCACGTCGGGCGCATCGATCAGGGTCACGCGGCCGGTGGCATGGCGCTGGTCGACCTCGGCCCCGCGCGGGCGGACCATCAGCACGGGGCCATCGGTCAGCCGGGTCAGCGCCTCGAGCCCCGCCTCGATCTCGGCGCCGCGGCTCCTCACCCAGTCCAGCGGCCGCCCTGCCCCGGGGCGCGTGTCATGGGCCATCACGAGGATCGCGGCGGGCCGGATGTCTCCGAACGCAGGGGAGGCACCGGGGCGCTGGCGGAAGGCGCGCCACAGGCCGGTGTTGGCCAGCAGCCGCCAGATCACGGGGCCGTCCATGGCATCCGGCACGTCAAAGACATGCCGCCCCGCCCCGGGCTCGTGGTAGAACAGCATGGACTTCAGCCGCTGCCCCCTGTCCATGTCGATGGACGCCACTTTTGCAGGCATCGGCGCGGTGATCGTGAAGGCATGGGCCTTGGTCGCCCGCAGAACCGGCTGCCCCTGCGCCACGACATCGCCCGGCGCGACCAGCAGCTCGACCCGGAAGTCGCCGCGAAAGGGCGACCGGATCGACGCCTCGGCGGTGATTCGCGTCTCGGTATGTGCCGACCCGCCCGCGCCGGCAGGGCCTGTGCCCATTGGGCGCAGCCCCTCTTGCGCGCGCGGTCCGATGGCTTCTTCTGACGCCACGTGAAGCTCCTTCGGCGCGAAATCGTCACAGCGATGCTATCGAAAATTTGTGGCAAAGCCAAATTCGATGTAGAGTCGGCTTTGCACAACCCGTTCATTTCGTAGGATTAATTCATGCATCTTATGCTCAGGAATACCGGACGGGGGTTTCGTCGCGCTGCGGCGGCCGCTGTCCTTGCCTGTCTTGCTGCCAGCCCGGCGCTGGCCCAGTCGGACACCCCCGCCGAAGCGCCGGCCGAGATCGAGGAACTGGCCGAGCAGTTGTCAACCTATGTCTTCCCCAAGGCCGGGCCCTACACGCCCGAGGCGATCGTGATCGGCAATGCGCGGCAGATCGAGGGCTGGGCGCGCTCGGCCCATGCGGATGCCTCGGCCGAGGCCTTTGCCCATTGGAATGCCGAAGGCGAGATCCCCGGCACCTGTGCCGTCTGCCACTCGGGCGCAGGCTTCCGCGCCTTCCACGGGCTCGACGGCAGCACACCCGGGCCGCTCGAATCGCCGATCCCGGTGGGCGGCGTGGTCGATTGCGAGACTTGCCACAGCCGGGGCCTTGCCGAGATCGACATGATCGCCCTGCCCTCGGGCGTGCAGCACCCGGCCGAGGCGGCCGAGGTGCCGTGCCTGACCTGCCACACCGGCCGGTCCTCGGGCGCGCAGGTGACGGCGGCGACGGCGGACATGGACCCGGACGCGGTGAACGCCGAGCTGCGGTTTATCAACCCGCATTACAAGGTGGCCGGGGCGACCTGGCTGGGTGGGTACGGCGGCATCGGCTACCACTACCCGGGCAAGACCTACTCGGGCCGCTTCCTGCATGCCAAGCCGGTGGCCACCTGCCTGGCCTGCCACGACCCGCACGCGCTGAGCGTGAACGAGGCGGTCTGCCTGACCTGCCACCAGACCGGCACGCCCGAAGAGATCCGCATCGCGCGGCAAAGCTACGATGGCAGCGGCGACACCGCCAAGGGGATCGCCGCCGACATCATGGCCAACGCGGGCCTGCTGATGGACCAGATGACCAGCTACGCCGCCAGCGTCGCGGGCATCGGGATGGTCTATGACGGCGGGCGCTACCCCTATTTCTTTGCCGATGCCAACATGGACGGGGTCATCGACGAGGCCGAGGGCCGCCCTGTCGCCTACAACGGCTGGACCCCGACCCTGCTGCGTGCGGCCTACAACTGGAAGGTCGTGACGGCCGACCCCGGGATCCACGTGCACAATGCGCCCTATGCGCTTGAATTGCTGTACGATTCCATCGAGTCGCTGGCCGAGGCCCAGGGCGCCGATTTCGGCGCGCTCGGCCTCTTGCGCTAGGCTACGGCCCGGGGGGCGCCGCACCGCCGGCGCCCCCGCCTTGGACAAGTTTCCAAACTGTCACGGTGGTTTCGCATTCGCGCGTCATCAAGGGGCGTTTCGTGTCGAACTAGAATTTGACCATTTGGTCAGACACGCGCATTCTGGCCGAAACAAGACGACATGACAGAGAGGATATTCACATGACCAAGACCCTTCTGATGGCCAGCACCCTGCTGGCCGGCCTTGCCGGGGCCGCGCAGGCCGACACGCTGCGGCTGCTGACCTGGGGCGGCTACGCGCCCGAGGACGTGGTGGCGATGTTCGAGGCAGAGACCGGCCACACGGTCGAGGTGACCTTGTCCAACAACGAGGAAATGATCGCCAAGCTGCGCGCCACCGGCGGCGGCGGGTTCGACCTCGCCCAGCCCAGCCAGGACCGGGTGATGGGCCCGCAGATGGAATTCGGCATCTACAAGCCGATGGACGTCAGCAAGCTGAACCAGGACCTCTTCATCCCGTCGATGCTGAAGGCGACCATGGCCAACACCACCGTGAACGGCGACGTCTATGGCGTCCCGCATGTCTGGGGCACCTCGGGTCTCGTACTGAACACGGCAGAGGCGGGCGACGTGGTCAAGGATTACACCGACCTCTGCGCGCCGGAAGTGGCGGGCAAGGTGTCCTACCGCCTCAAGCGTCCGACGCTGATCGGGTTCGCCTTCGCCATGGGCGAGGACCCGTTTGCCGCCTATGGCGACGAGGCCAAGTACCGCGAGATCATGGAAAAGGTCGAGGCCAAGCTGACCGAGTGCAAGGCCAACGTGAAGACCTACTGGGGTGGCGGCGACGAGCTGATGAACCTGGTGCGGTCGGGCGAGGTCACCGCCTCCATGGCCTGGGACACCGGCGGCTGGAAGCTGAACGACGACAATGCCGACATCACCTTCGTGGCCCCGGCCTCGGGCGCGCTGGGCTGGATCGACACCTTCGTGCTGCCTGCCAAGGGCCAGTCCGATGACGCGGCCTATGCCTGGATCAACTTTGTCATGCAGCCCGAGGTGGCGGCCAAGATCACCGCGGCGGCCGGCAACTTCACCGCCTCGGCCGGGGCGGACGAGTTCGCCGAAGCGGGGCTGAAGGCCAAGTACCAGGCCAGCTTCCCGCCAGAAGCGGTGGACAACATCAAGTGGTATCCGCCCGTCCCCGCGGGGCTGGAGGCCATCGAGGGCGAAGTGCTGGACCGCGTCCAGGCCGCCAACTGATGCTGACGGGCGGCTCCCGCGGGGGGCCGCCCAACCTCACGGATATCACATGACCCCTGATCTGGAATGCGTCGGCCTCGTCAAGCGGTTCGGCGATACGACGGCTGTCGACAACGTGTCCTTCTCGGTGCCGCCGGGCAGCTTCTTTTCGATCCTCGGGCCCTCGGGCTGCGGCAAGACGACGATCATGCGGATGATCGCGGGCTTTCTCGACCCGACCTCGGGCGATATCCGGATCAAGGGCGGCTCGGTGCTGGATACCCCGCCGAACAAGCGGCCGGTGAACATGGTGTTCCAGCATCTGGCCCTATTCCCCATGATGACGATTGCCGAGAACATCGGATATGGCCTGCGCCGGCGCGGCATGGGCAAGGCCGAGATCGCCCGCAAGGTCGACGAGGCGCTTGACCGGATCGGCCTGCCGGGCATCGGCGCGCGCAAGGTGGATGAGCTGTCGGGCGGGCAAAAGCAGCGCGTGGCCATCGCCCGCTGCATGGTGCTTGAGCCCGACGTGCTGCTGCTGGACGAACCGTTGGGCGCGCTGGACCTCAAGCTGCGCGAACACATGAAGGTCGAGCTGAAGGCGCTGCAAGCCGCGTTCGACACCACGTTCGTCTACATCACCCACGACCAGTCCGAGGCGCTGGTCATGTCCGACCAGATCGCCGTGATGAACGCCGGCCGGTTCGAGCAGGTGGGCACGGGCCAAGACCTCTACTACCGCCCCGACACGCCCTTTGTCGCCGGGTTCATCGGCGAGTCGAACCGCTGGAAGGGCCGGATCGAGGCCGTCGACGGCGGCCAGGTGCAACTGCGTACCGAGAGCGGCCTCGCCATGCGGGCGACCGGCGCGGGGCTGGCGCAGGGCGCGCGAGCCGAGATCTTTGTCCGGCCCGAATCCATCCGGCTGGCCAGCAGCGAGGATGCGCTGTCGGGTTTCGACAACCGCCTGCAGGGCACCGTCACAAGCCTGCTGTTCAACGGCGCCGCCTCCCGCGTTCTGGTCGAGGATGACGTGGGCGAGACGCTCGAGGTCACCCTGCCCCAGTCCGGCGAATTTTCCGCGCTGAAACGCGGCGACGCGGTGCATATCGGCTGGGGCGCGGGGCAAGCCACCTGCTTCGGGGCCGGCTGATGCGCAGCCAGTCCCGCATCGCCTTTTACCTGCTGCTGACGCCGCTGGTGCTGTGGCTGGGCCTGCTGATCGTGATCCCGCATATCGACATGCTGCTGATCTCGCTCAGGGAACGCATCAGCTTTGGTGTCTACGACCGGAGCCTGCTGCAATACGAAAAGGCCCTGACCGAACCGCTTTATCTGCGCACCTTCGCGCGCACGGCGGTGATGTCGATCCTCGCCACGGCGATCACGCTGATCATCGCCTTCCCGGTCGCCTATTACATCGCCAAGATGGCCAAGGGGCGGTTGCAACAGGTGCTGTTCCTGCTCTGCCTGATCCCGTTCTACGTCTCGGAGCTGGTGCGCACCTTCGGCTGGATGATCCTGCTGCGCGAGACCGGGATCGTGTCCAACCTGCTGCAATGGACCGGGCTGGCGGATCAGCCGGTCGAGCTGCTCTATACCGACGCCACCATGATGGTGGGCCTCGTCTACACCTCGATGCTGTTCATGGTCGTGCCTCTGGTCACGACGCTGGAAAGCCTCGACGACAGCGTGATCGAGGCGGGCTACGACCTTGGCGGCAATGGCTTTTCCGTGTTGCGAGAGATCATCATCCCCCATGCCATGCCCGGGATCGTCTCGGGCTGCATCGTGGTCTTCATGCTGTCGCTTGGCAACTACCTGACCCCCACCATGCTGGGCGGCAAGGACAGCCTGTGGTTCACGGAAATGATCTACAACCAGTTCATCGTCCGCTCGAACTGGGAACTGGGCGCGGCCTTCGGCTTCATGCTGCTGGTGCTGTCGTCCGTGATCGTCTGGGGCATGCTGGCGCTCACCGGCCGCACGTTGAAGGAGACGATGGGATGATCCCGACGATCCCCACCTCGCGCGCCTTCAGGCTGACCTACGGCGCCTATGTCGCGCTGTTCTTCCTCTACCTCGCGCTGCCGCTGACGGTGGTGGCGGTCTTTGCCTTCAACGACAGCCAGTTCCCGTCCCTGCCGTGGGATGGGTTCACCTGGGCCTGGTTCTTCGGCACCGAGCGCCCCCAGATCGGTGTCTTCCACGAACGCGGCATCCTGCGCGCCGTCGGCACCTCGGCCTTTGTCGCGGGTTGCGTGGCGGTGCTGTCGGTGGCGGTCGGCACGACCAACGCCTTCCTCTTCAACCGGTACGAGTTCCGCGGCAAGGGGCTGCTTTACGTGCTGATGCTGCTGCCGCTGGTGATCCCCGGCATCGTGCTGGGCATCTCGATCCTGATCTTTTCGTCCACGCTGGCGAACGGGATCTGGGATCTGGCGCAGATGGACATCCAGGCGCTGCGGCCGGGGCTTTTGCTGGTGATCCTCGGGCAGTTCAGCTTCATCACCACCATCGCCACTCTGGTGATCTCGGCCCGGCTGCAGAAATTCGACCGTACGCTGGAAGAGGCCGCGCTGAACCTCGGCGCCGATCGGCTGACGGCGGTGCGCACGATCACGCTGCCCTTCCTCGCCCCGGCGATGGTCGGCGCGGTCGTCGTGGCCTTCCTCATGAGCTTCGAGAACTTCAACACCACGCTGATGCTGGTGGGCTCCGACGCGCCGCTGACCATCGCCATGTTCGACCGGCTCAAGGAAGGCTCGACCCCACTTTTGAACGCGGTCTCGCTGCTGCTGATGCTGGGCTCGTCGCTGCTGGCGCTGCTGGTGATCCTGTTCCAGCGGCGGCCCTGATCTAGCCCAGCTCCATCGTCGCGATGGCCTGCAGGCTGGGCTGCGTCGCCGGCACCGCGCCGCGATACATCCGCGCGGTCGAGAACGGCACGGTGAACCCCTCCGCCTCCAGCGCGCGGCGCAGTTGGGTATTGGCTTCGGGCAGGTCGATGACCAGCGGCCCTTCGGGGCGCAGCAAGGCAATGTCGCGGATCAGCTCGAGCGCGGCGGCGCTGTCCGGCGCGATCACCGGCCCGATCTTGGTGCCGTTCTGGCAGGCCCGCCAAGTGGCAAAGCCCGCGATCTCTCCGCCCCGCTCAAGCACGCGGCTGTCCCGGGTGCCGCCTGCATCCCGCAGCCAGGCGGTCATGAAGGCGACACGGCCCTGCCCATTGGCCTGCGCATCCAGCGCCAGCAGCGCCGCGTCGTCGGCCGGAACCGCCGCCCGCACCGCGCCCGAGGCGCGGCCTTCAAGCCGCCCTTCGTGGCGCAGACTGGCGCCGACGCGTTTGAACCCCGAGGCGCGGTAATTCGCCTCCTGCGCCGGCACGCCGTCCAGCCCGACCGAGCGGTCCCCGGCATGGGCGAGGCCGGCGGTCCATGTGGCCATCCCGACCCCGCGCCCGCGCCAGTCCGGGTGGCAGATGTAAAGCCCTAGGAAGGCATGACGCGGGTCGTGGTTGACCACCGACACCGCCGCCACGGGCTGGCCATCCACAAGCGTGACGAAAAAGCCATCAGGATCGGCCGCGAGGAAGGCCGCGGCATCGTCCAGCCCGGGGTTCCAGCCCTCGGCCGCGGCCCATTCGATCACCTGCTCAAGCTCGGCGGCATCCCTGATCGGCCTCGTCTCCATCCTCGGTCCCCCTTGCTGCACGGCTGCGCCCAGCCTAGCCACTTTGCCGGCGCGATCAACGTCCGGCGCAGGGCCGATCCGCGCCCGGGCCGGTGCCCGTGACCGCAGTCCTTCGACCTGCGCCGTTCCCGTCACCCCTGCTGCCCATGACACATGGCCGGGACGCGCCCCCGCGCCTTAGGGCGGAGACAGTCATTCCAGGGGCAGAAACATGGTCACCATCAGGGGCCAAGTTGACAGCGGGGCGGCGGCAAGACCAGGGCGTGGGTCGTCGCCGTCCATGCCTCGGTGGTGGCAGGCGACACCCGGCTCGACCTCGGCGGCGGCGACCGCGTGACGCTGGACGGCATCACCGACCTGGCGGCGCTCGCGACGAACCCGGTGCCGTGCTGATCCGGCCGGCGCGGGGCGGACGTTCCGACCTGGCGCGCGGCTCACCGCACCGACATCCGGCACGGGACCGAGCGGCCGGGCCAGCGCCCCGGACCCGCGGTTATCCGCCCCGGCCTGCACTTCGCGATTGTCTTGCCCGCAACCTGCGATAAGCTGGCCCCCTGTCAGTGCTGCCAACTCCTTTGCCAACAAGGTCGATTTCCAACACCATGACGTTTCCAGAGGCCTCGATGTCCAGGGTGCCGGCCCGGCGGTGGATGGCCGAAACCGTCCTGGTCGCGGCCCCGGCGGTGCTGGGCTGGATCATCGCGACACGGCACGGCAGCGCGCTTGACTGGATGGCGCTTGGCGCGGGTTGCGCGCTGCTGGCCGGTCTTGGCCAGGCGGCGCTCTCTCGCCTCGGGTTTGCGCGGCTCGCCCGCCGCCAGGCCGCCTTGGACCTGCGCGGGCGCGACGACCTCTACCGTCTGTCCGCCGTCCAGGCCCGGCAGATCCGGGCCGCGACGCTGGTTCTGGCCGCCGGGAATGCCCTGGGCCTTGTTGGCATCGCGCTGGCCCGCAAGGGTCACCCCGTCGCCGCCGCGGCCACGGCCGCCGCGCTGCTGACCTTTGCCCTGCTGACCTGGCCGGTGGTGCCCGGCCCCGACCGGCGGCGGCTGGCCGTGACCGCCTTCGTGCCGGCACAGGCTTTCCCGCGCCTGGCCCCGTTCGAGGCCGCCCGCGCCGCGCGCCTCGATGCCGAGGCACAGGCGGCGATGGTCATCGCGAACCGCCCGGGCGAGGCGGGCCGGGCCGCGCGCGAGATCCTGATGTTGGGGGATCACGACAGCGCCTACTGGCCGGACCTGGCAGAGGCAGGGGGCCACGGGTTCCGCGCGCGCCTGCGGTCGCGGGCGACACTGCTCCGCTCCTGCCTCGGGCCGGCCGGGGCCTCGGCGCTGCTGGCGCTGGCGATCGCGCTGATCGGCCCCTTCCCCTACTGGCCAGCCCTCCCCGGTCCCGTGGCCGCGCTGGATTACCTCGCCGGCGGCTCCGGGCAAGACGAGACCGACACGCCCGAGCCGTCAGGCGACCAGCCCGCAGGTGCCGGCCAGGACGGCGCGCCGGAGACCGGTGGCGGCGGACCTTCCAGCCCTGGTCAGGCGCAGGGCAATCAGGGCACGGACGGCGAAGGCCAGCCCGGCGGTGCGGAAACCGGCGGCAGCAGAGCACAGGGCTCGGGGCAAGGCCAGGCGCAGAGCGATCAAGGCACAGACAGCGGCGCACAGCCCGGCGGTGCGGAAACCGGCGACAGCGGTGCGCAGGGCACCGGGCAAGGCGGGGCGCAGACCGGCCAGGGGGTCGAGGGCGCCGAACAGGCCGGGACCGGCGCAGCCGGCACGGACCAGGCGCAGCCGCAAGCCGCCGCGAAGCAAGGCGGCACCGATGCGGGCGACAGACCGGCGGCCGAAGGCGCGCCCGGCGCCACGGCGGCGGCGGCGCAAGGCGATCCGGTGACCGCCCCGCAGGGCGGCTCCGATCCCGGGGCGGGCGCGACGGAGCGCGAGGCCGTGACCTCTGCTGATCCCGCCTCTGCGCAGCCGGGCGGCCGACCGGAGCCATCCGCGCGCCAAGGCGCGGCACCCGGAGACGCCGGCCCGGGCAGCGGCCCGGGACAGCCGGCCGAGCCCCCGGCGGGCGATCCGTCCCCCGTGCCCGGGGGACCGGCCGAGGGCGCGACCGACCCGGGCGGATCGGCGCGCATCGCCACGGCAGAGCCGGGAACCCCGCCCCCGGGCACCCCCGAGGTCGAGGGCGTCTTTGTCCTGCCGGACGCCGCGAGCGTCGGGGACGATATCGACATCCGGCACGAGACCCCGGTCCTGCTGGCCAGCCCCGGCACCCTGGCCGACACGATCGAGGCCACGCCGATCACCGGCGCCGCGGCCCCCCGGGACCCCGGCGACCTCGACATGCCCCCGGTCAGGCAGAAACTGCCCGGCTGGATCGCCGACCTCATCGCCCCAGGCGCAGGAGCCCCCGATGACTGACCTCACCCGCGACGACCTGATGTTCGCCCATGACCTGCGGGCGCATGTCCGCGACGAACAGGAGATGTTCGGCATCGACGGGGTGGTCAACGCGCTGATCATCGCGCTGGTCATGCGTGGCCACGTGCTGCTCGAGGGCAATCCCGGCCTTGGCAAGACCGCCCTGGTGCGGGCCCTGGCCCAGGCACTGGGCCTCGCGGAGCCGGTCGGCAGCTGCGCCCGCAAGGCCGTCGGCCGCATCCAGTTCACGCCCGACCTGATGCCCTCGGACATCACCGGCACCAAGCTGCCGGACAACGACAACCGGCTGGTGTTCGAGCCGGGCCCGGTCTTTGCCAACCTCTTGCTCGCGGACGAGATCAACCGGGCCACGCCCAAGACGCAATCGGCCATGCTCGAGGCGATGGCCGAGTTCCAGGTCACGGTGCTGGGCCAGACCCACCCGCTGGTGCAGCGCCAGAGCCTGCGCCACGACGACCACGGCAGCCTGCTCTCCTACGAGATCGAGACGCCGTTCCTGGTGCTCGCCACCCAGAACCCGGTCGAGCAGGAGGGCACGAACCCGCTGCCCGAGGCGCAGCTGGACCGGTTCCTGATGAAGGTGCGCATGCCCTTTCCCAGCCGCGACACGCTGTCCAGGATCATCGACAAGGACGTGCGCCGGGCGGGGCGCGGCACCGCCGCCAGCCGCCCGGACCCGGTCGAGACGCTGGTGCGGCTGCACCGGCTGGGCACGGGGCTGCGGGCGCTGGCCGCGGCCGCGCCGGTGCAGGCGCATATCCTCAACATGGTCATGGCCAGCGTGGGCAAGTTCGACCAGCTCGTCGGCCTGTCCGGCCGGCGCATCGCCGCGCTGCGCGACTTCTGCCAGGCCGAGGTGGACTACCCGCTCGGCCCCCGCGCCGCGGTGGCGCTGACCTTGGCCACGACCGGCTGGGCCGCCATCCAGGTCGCGCGGGCCGAGGAACCCGAGCAGATCGTCGCCTCGACCCCCGAGGCGCTGGCCGCCGTGGTCGTGCCGACCCTGCGCCACCGGATGAAATTCGAAGGCGCGGCCTTTGCCCCCTCCACCGGCGACGCGGACGCGGACCCGCAGGACCGGCACGATGCCCGCGTGCGGGACTTTGCCCGCGCCTGCTGCCCGGACGACATGGCCAGCGCCTTCGACGCGCGACTGACCGCGGCGGCGGAGGCACCGCAACTCTGATGGCGCGCGGCCCGGCCCCCCTTCCGCTCGAGATCCCGATCCCGGCGTCGGTGCTGAACCGCCGCCGGCTGGCCCTGCGCCGCACGGTCCCGACCGAGGGCATCGGCCCGCACCGGCACCGGCGCATGGGCCAGTCGCTCGAGTTCCGCGAATTCCGCGACTACCAGCGCGGCGACGATGCGCGCATGATCGACTGGGCGGCGAGCCACCGGATGGCGCGCCGGGTCGTGCGCACCTTCGAGGCCGAGGAACGGCGCACCCTGTTCCTGCTGCTCGACTGTCGCCCGACCATGTACCTGCCCGAAGGCGCCGACAAGCTGACCATCGCCACCTGGATCGCCCAGGCCCTGGCGCTTGCCGCCCAGGCCGAGGGCGACCGGGTGATCGTCTCGACCCTCTTCGGGCCGCGCGACGGCGCGCCGATGACCCTGCGGCCCCGGCGCGGCCAGCAGGAGATGATCGCGCTGGGCCAGGCGCTGCGCGATGCCGCGCCACGGGCCGAGGCGGACTGGCAGGGCACGGGCGAGCTGGCGGTGGCCGCGATCTCGCGGCTGTTCACCCCGGCCTCGGCGGTGGTGCTGATCTCGGACGCGCTGTTCCCGATCGAGGCGCCGGGCCTTGTCGCGCTGGCACAGGCCGCCCAGCGCAGCTACCGCAGCCTGCACCTGGTCGAGCTGGACGCCTGGCCGATGGAGCGGGCGATGCTGTCCCGAGGCCCGTTCCGCCTGGGCGCGCTGGGGCGCAGCGGCGGTTCGGCGGCCCTGCGCGAGGCCAGCGCGGCGCAGCTGGCCGAGGCCGAGGCGCGCCTTGCGGCGCATCGGCACCGGCTGCGCCTGGCCTTCCGCGGGCCGGGCCTTGCCTGGCCGGACCGGCCGATCCGCTGGCCGGCGGACCCGGCCCCGGACCCCGCCGCGATCGCCGCCTGGTTCCAGGCGGCCTTCCTGTCGGCCGGCGCCTTGCCCGCGCTCTGGTCACGGGCGTCATGACCGGCTGGATCGGCCCCCTCGTCCTGCTCGCCGGCGCCGCGCTGCTGGCCTGGCACATGGTGCGACCGAACTTCCGCGACCTGCGGATCTCGGCCGCCGAGTTCCTGCCCGAGTTCGACCAGAGCCAGGCCCGCCGCAACCGTTTCCAATGGAAGCTGCCGTTGCGCAGCCTGCCGTTCCTGGCCCGCATGGTCATCCTCGGCGCGATCACCTTCGCGCTCTGGAGCCACCTTCTCCCCCCGCCGCCGACGCCGGGCGGCGCGACGCCGACCCATCTGAGGATCGTGCTCGATGGCTCGCCCTCGATGGCGCTGGGGACGCGCGCCGCCGATGCGCGCGCGGCGGTCGAGACCCTCTCGGCCACGGTGCTGGCCGCCCATCCCGGCGCCTGTTTCGACCTGGTCCATGTCGGCGCCGCCTCGGTGCTGGTGCCCGGCGCGATGGTTGCGGCCCACCTGGACCGGGCCGTCCCGGCACGGGACGGGGTCGCGGCGCAGGCGCTGCTGGCGGCGCTGGCGGGCACGGCCGCCGCGCCCGATTGCCCCGGCCCGGTCACCCATGCCGCCATCGTCAGCGACGTGCCGGCCATGCAGGTTTCCGAGACGCTCTTTGCCGGGCCGGTGGCCTGGTGGCAGGTCGGCGCCCCGCTCGAGAATGCCGCGCTCGGCGGTCTGCGCCTGGTGGGCGGTGGCCTCGCCGGCGTCGCGCCACGGATCGAGGTCTCGGCCCATGTCCACGGCGCGGGCGGCACCGCGCCGCGGCTGGCGGTCGCGCGCGGCGCCGCGCGGGCCGAGGTCACGATGCAGAGGGACCTGGCACGCGCCGGCGGCTGGCAGGCCATCCTGCCCTATCCCGGTCCCGGCCCGCTGACCGTGACCCTGCTGGATGGCGGAGCCTATTCCGGCGACGACCGCTTGCGCGCCACCCTGCCCGACCTCGGCCGCATCGCGGTGGACTGGCAGGCCCCGGACCTGCCGCGCCCCGCCGCCTTTGACGCGGGCGGCACGGCCGACCCGCTGGTGGCCCGGCTTGACGCCCTGCCCGGCGTGCCGACGGATCGCCCGGTCATCCTGTTCCATGACGGCTGGGACCAGCGCGATGCCGGGGCCGCGATCGGCGCCTTCGTGCAGGATCACCCGCTGCTCGACCTCGTGAACCTCGACGTGCTCGAGCCGCGGTTGCCGCGCGGCCTCGCGGCGCTGCCGCCGGGCTTCCAGCCCGTGCTGATGACCAGCCGCGATGGCGGCCGGGCCGTGCTTGCCGTTCGCAGCGATCCGCCTGGGGTCATCCTGCCCGCCCCCACCGCGACCGAATCCCAGGCCCGCGCGCTGGGCCTGCTGATGCTCGGCAACGCGCTGCGCCACGTCCTGTCCCCCGAGGCGAGGCCCGAGGGCCTGCCCGTCACGCGGCTGGACGCCGCCGGGGACGAGATCGCCGATCCGCTTTGGGAAAGCGACACCTTCCGCGACCTGGCGCCGCCGCCGGACCTGGCGCCGCTGACCCGCTCGGCTCCGGATCCGGCCGCGGCCGGGCGCGCGCAGCACGATGCCGGCTGGGTGCCCTGGCTGATGCTGCTGGCCGCGCTGGCCCTGCTGGCCGAGCGGGTGCTGGGCCTGGGCTGGAGGGCGCGCGCATGATCTGCGGCCTGCTCCCGCTGCTGCCGGTCCCCGGCCATGCGCTGGCCTGCCAGGCCACCGGCCTGCCCGTGCAGATGGCCCAAGGGGCCGCGCTGCTGGCGCTTCTGCTGTCGCTGGCCTGGACGCTGACCCGGGCGCAGACCCCGCTGCACCGGGGCGGCGGCCTGCTGGTCGCACTGTCCGCCCTGGCGGTGGCGCTCGCCGCCGGCGTCCCGGTCGCCACCCCGGTCGGCGGTCCGGCCACCGGCGGCCGGATCGCCGTGGTGATCGACCTCTCCGAGAGCCTGCGCCGCGCCGGCGACGCCCGGTTCGACGCGGCCCGGGACCTGCTGGCCCGCCGGATCGACGCGGGCACGCCCGACGCCGCCGACTGGGAGGGGCGGCTCTTCGGCTTTGCCGCCGGCCGGCAGGCGCTGGGCCAGGCCATGCCCGCCGACCGCCTGGCGACCGCCACCCGCGGCCTCGCGCTCAACCCGCCGGGGGCGGCCAGCGACCTTGCCGCGGGCCTGTCCGAGGCCATCGACTGGATCGCCGGGGGCCCCGGGCCGGGCGCGCTTTACCTTCTGAGCGATGGCTGGTTCACCGAGGCCGATCCGGCACCAGTCATCGCCCGCGCGGCGGGGCGCGGCCTGCCGATCCACGTGCTGGCCTACGGCGCCGAGGGCGCGGCCGAGGGGCTGATCGCTTGGGATCTCGGCCCCGAGCAACTGGTGGGCCGTCCGGCCGTGGCGCGGCTGGTCACCCGTGGCCCCGGCACGGTCTCGTGGCGCATCGACGGCATCGAAGGCGCGCCCGTGGCCCTGCCCGGCGGCCCCGGGGTCCAGCCGCTGCGGCTGCCGCTCGAGTTCCCGGCGCGCGGCTTTTCGCACCTGTCGCTGGCCCATGCGGTCGACGGCGCGCCCGGCCGCGGCGCGACCCTGTTCACGCTGGTGCGCGGCCCGGCCCGCCTGCTGGTCTACGGCGAGGGCGCCTGGGCCGAGGGGCTGCCGTCCGAACGGTTCCAGGTGACGCGTGCGGCGCCGGGGGACGACCTCTCCCTGCCCGATTTCGACATCGTCGCGCTGGACGGGCTCGCGCCCGATGTCTTCGCGCCGACCTTCCCCGAGGCGGCACTGGCCGCCGCCCAGGGCGGCACCGGCCTGCTGCTGGTCAACGGGCCGCAGCGGGGCGACGTCACCCAGCCGCAGCGCCTTGCCGATTGGGAAGAGACGGCGCTGGGGCCGATCCTGCCGGTCGACAGCGACCCCGACTACATCGTCGAGGACCCGCCGCCCCGCGTGGTGCTGATCATCATCGACACCTCGGGCTCGATGGCTGGCGGCGGCAATGACACCCGGGCCCGGCAGGCGGCGCACAGGATCCTCGAGTACCTGCGCCCGCAGGACAGCCTGACCATCCTGCCCTTCTCGGACGGGGTCGGGGCGCCGTTCCGCGCCGCCTCGCTGCCCGCGGCGCGGCTGCGCGCGGCCCATGCCTATATCGACGGGCTGGTGATCGGCGGCGGCACCAACATGCGCACCGCCATCACCGCCGCCGCCCGGCTGCGCGGCACCAACTGCGATCTCTTCGTGATCGGTGACGGCGGCTACGAAAGCGGCCAAGTGAACACCAGCCCGATCTGCCGCACAACCGCCATCGGGGTCGAAGGCACCCCGCTGCCCGGATTCGACACGCGCTGGGGGCAGCAGGTCCCGCTGGGACGCGGCCGGCAACTGGGCAACGTGCGCTTCGAGACCTTCGAACCCGAGCCGCGGCAGGAATTCTGGCGTGCCGGCCCGCTGGCCCTGCGCCCGGTCGACACGCCCGGCCCCTTCGCGGCCGGCGGTGCCGTGGGCGGCCTGGCGCTGGCCTATGCCCGCCCCGAATCCGAGGTCGTGCTGATCCCCGACATCCCGCCCCCCGACCCGGCGCTGGTGTTCCGCGAGGACCCGCGCAACCCCGCCCTGCGCAGCGGCGTCTTCATGGGCGACCTGGCGCAGACCCTGCCGGAGCCGACGCTGCTGGCGATGCTCGACCGGCTGGCCGGCTGGTCCGAGCCGGATCGCTTCGACCTGCGCCTGCGGCGCGAGCCGGGGCGCCTGGTCGCGCAGGTCGCCACGGCTGAGGGCTGGCCCCTGCCCCGCAGCCTGTCGCTGTCGCTGCGCCGCGCGGACGGGCGGGCCGTGCCCTTCGTGCTGGCCCCCGGCGCCGAGCCCGGGACCTACGCGGGCAGCGCCGCGCTTGACCTTGGGGCAACGGTGGAAAGCGCCATCCTGTCCTTGCAGACCGGCGAGGGGCGTGCACAGTTGGTCCCGATCAGACTACCTGCGCGCGAGACCGGGACGTCCCGGGGCACGGCGCGAGAAAAGGACAGCCTCGGCGTGAACTCGGACCTGCTTGCCCGAATCCTGGCACAGACCGGCGGCGTGGACCTGGCCCGGACGGCGCCCGGTCGCAGCCCCGGCCTCGCCCGGCCCGAGCCGGTCGCGACCTGGCCCGCCCTTGCGGCGCTGGCGCTCGCGCTGCTGGCGGCGGGGCTCTGGCTGGGCGGGGCGCGGCGATGACCGCGACCCGCGACCTTGCCGCCCTTGCCGCGCCCGACGTGGTGGCGACGCTCCGCCACCTCGCGCTGGACGTGCTGGCGCAGGCGCTGTCCGGCCATCCGCCGCGCATTGATGCCGGCGCGCTGGCGCCGCTGCAACCGCACCTGGCGCGCGCCGACCAGGCCGGCGCGCTGGCGCGCAGTGCCGCCCGGCGGGCGCGGGGCAACTTCGTGCTGGATCGGCCGGCGGAGTGGTCGCCCTACCAGATGTCGCTGCTGCCGGCCGAGGCGCTCGTTCCGCCACTGCGGCGGGGCATGGCCCGGCTGGTCGACCGCGTGGTCCCGCGCCCTGCGCCAACCGAGGCGCCGCACCTGCTGCCCGCGCTGGGCGCCAGCGCCTGGGCCGCGCTTGGCTTTCGCCGCGCGGTGGCGGCGCTGCTGCGCCGGGACCTGCGCCAGCGTGTCCTGCTGTCGCCGCCGCTGCCCGCCGGGCTGGTGCTGGACGACGCGATCTGGTGGCACCTGCTCGCCTCGGCCGAGGCCCCGGACGGGCTGCGCCCGGCCTGCACCGAGATCGCCGCCGCCCGTGCCGCGGCGCCCGGCTGGGCGGGGTTCTGGGACCAGGCGCTGCTGCACGACCTGCGCCGGGCGCTTGGCGCCCCGCCGGGCCCGCTCGGCACGCTGCCGCTGGTCCGCCTGGGGCCGGCGGCGCTGACAGCCGACCCGGCCACCGACCCCGTGACGACCCGCGCGCACTGGCGCGCCGAGGCCCCCGCCTGGGCGCTGCACTACCTTGAAGGACGGATCTGACACCGATGTTTGCACCTGCTGGCCTGAACACCCTTTACGAACGGCACCGCGAGACCTTTGCCATGGCCGCGGCCATCGGCGAGGCCCTGCGCGGCCGGTTCTACGACATGGACGAGGCGATCGACTGCCTGCTCATCGCCGCCCTCTCGGGCGAGGCGATGGTGATGATCGGCCCGCCCGGCACGGCCAAGTCGCGGCTGATCCGCGCCTTCTGCAACCTGATCGGCCTGCTGCCCCGGGAAACCCTGACCGGCGAGGGCGGCGACACTGCCAAGGACGACGCCTATTTCGAATACCTGCTGACCGAGTTCACCGAGCCCAGCGAGCTGTTCGGCTACATCGACATCCCCGAGCTGCAGGGCGGCCGCTACCGGCTGATGGACGACGGCATGATGCAGAAGGCCAAGATCGTCTTTCTCGACGAGGTCTTCAACGCCTCGAGCGCGATCCTCAACGCGCTGCTGACTTTCATGAACGAACGGCGCTTCCACAACCGCGGCCAGTCGATCCCGACGCCGCTCAAGCTGCTGGTCTCGGCCACCAACCACCCCCCGCGCGAGGCCGGGCTCGAGGCGGTCTACGACCGGTTCCTGCTGCGCTGCCGGATGCGCAACACGGCGCGGGTCGGGCTGGCGCAGGAGGCGTTGACCGACCTGCTGCAGGCCGCCTGGCGCGAGACCCATGCGCCCGACACCGGCGCGACCGAGGGCTGGGACCGGTTCCTCGACCTGACCGGGGACTACCGCGACGACGTCAACGCCATGACCGCCTCGGGTGCGCTGGCGATCGACCCGGCCCACCCGACGCTGCCGATCCTGACCGAACTGGTGTCGTCCATGGTCAACTCCGAGCTGTCGGACATGTCGAACCGCCGCGTGGTCAAGATGAGCGGGCTGGTGCTGTCGATGCGGATGCTGCGCGCGGCGCGCGCCGGCGAGGACGACATCGACATCCGCCCGGCCGATTTCGACGTGCTGCTGCGCTATTCGCTGGACCGCGACGATCCCTCTGCGATCGACCGGATCCGCCAGGACCTGGGGATCCCGGCATGACCGGACACGTCGCGGCCGAGCTTTTTCCCGTCACCGCGCTGGAGGACGGCGCCCTGGCCGACCCCGGCGACCGGCTGCTGTTCGATGCGCTGCAGGAGCGGCACGTGCCGGTGACGCCGCGGCTGACGCGGGCGCTGCGCCAAATGCGCGCGGCGTCCGAGCCGGCCGCGGTGCCGCCCTGGGGCCAGGCCTACGAACGGGCCGGCGCGGCCATCGGCCTGTCGGGGCGCTTCGGGCGCAGCGCGCTCTGGGCCGAGATGACCGATCAGTTCGTCGCCGTGCTGGCCGAGCCCCTGCTGCGCCAGGCCGCGGTCAACCTGGGCCGCGCGCTGGTCACCCAGCATGGCGATGCCCCGCCCCGGCCCGGCGACCGCGAAGGCGCGGCGGCGGCCTGCGCCGCGCTCGAGGCCGAGGTCGGGCGCCTGCTGTCCGTGCCCGCGGCCATGCCCGACGGCTTCTGGAGCCATGCCGGCCTCGCGCTGCTCTCGGCCGCGCGGCAGCGCACGGCAGAGAGCCGGCAGGCCCGGTCGCGCCCGACCCGGGTGCAGGCCATGCTGGCGCGGCTGGTCTACGACGTCGAACCCGAGCTGCCCGCCGGTTCCGAATGGCAGCGCCGCCAGCAGAAGGCGACGCTGACCTCGCATGTCCAGCGCGCCGGCCGCCGCCCGCGCGAGGGCGGCGTCACCGGGGTGATCCACACCCGCCGGCTGGAAGACGTGGACGCCGCGCTCAGCGCGACCTTTGCCTATCCGCCTGACCTGCTGGTGCCGCGGCTGATGGAGGAAGGCTTTCTCATCACCCACCGCCCCCCGCGCAAGAAGCCCAGGCGCGACCTGTTGCTGCTAGTGCTCAATGATGCCGGGATCGAGGACGGCCCCGCCTCGGTGGTCAAGGCCGCCTGGACCGATGCCACCCTGCGCCTGTCGATGCTGCTGAAGCAGGCGCAGATGCTGCAGACCGAGGTCGGCTGGACCGACGTGACGGCGGACGGCACGATCCCCGCCGCGCTGTCGCTCGAGGCGCTGGACCGCGACGCGCAGCTCGCGATCTCGGGCGCGGCCGCGGCGGCGGCGCTGTCCGGCGAACTGCGCCGCGGCATGGTGTCGAAATCCTCGCTGGTGCCGGCCGCCTTCTCGGCCGTGCCGCGCCAAGACGGGCGCGACCTGCCCGCCGACCAGCGCCTGCGCCGCGCCCTGCAGGAGCTGACGGCCGAATGCCAGAATGCGGCGGCCCTCGCCGCCCGGGCCGCCGCCCGCCCGGGACAAGGCGCCGCCACCGCGCCGCTGCGCGACGTCTCGGACTACGGCCTCGTGATGCTGCTGCGCATCGCCCCGCTTGCGGCGGGCGACGGCCCGGCCGCGCCGGTCCGCGACATCGACTGGCCGCGCGACCGGGCGCGGATCCTGCGCGAGACCGGGCTGCAGACCCGCGCCAGGGCCGTGCTGGGCGAGATCCTGCTGCCCCGCGCCATCGTGCCCGGCGCGCGGCTGTCGGCGGCGACCGACATCGCGCCCCAGGCGTTTCACATCGACATCCCGACCGGGGCCGAGACGCCCTCCCAGGGGCTGGCCGAGCTGATCGGCACCCTGTCGGACTGGATGATCGGCCAGGTGATGCAGGCGATCCATGCCGGCTGACACGACACCGCCCCTGCTCGAGATGTTCCGCTTTCCGCGGCTGCGCGCGGCGCAGGTGCTCGAGGTGCTGGCCCAGGTGGCCGAGGCCCATGGCGATCTCGACGCCGCCGGGCTGCGCCTCGGGCAGACCGAACCCGGCTGGTACGTGCTGTACCTGCCCGCCCGGCGCGACCGAGACCGCTCGGGCGCCGGCGCCCGGCTGCACCAGGACCTGGTGGGCGCCGTGCAGGCCGTGGCCGGGGCGGCGACGATCGGGCGCGGCAGCCAGCAGGCCGCCCCCCATGCCACCGAGGGCCTGTTCGCCCCCGGCGCCGGCGCGGTGGTCATCACCGCCGAGGCGGCCGAGCGCGCCACGGCGCCCGAGACCCCGCCCGCAGAGCTGCTGGTCGTGGCCAGCCGCACCGGCGACACCGGGGCGATCACCAGCGTCATTCGCAAGGGCCGCGACGCGCGCATCATGACCGGGGAGGCAGGCCGCGTCGCGATCCTCGTCGAGAACTCGGCCGAGAGTTACGGCACCGTCTCGGACATGCTGGGCCGCGGCGACCTGCCGCCCGACCTGGTCGCGCTCAGGCCCTGGTCGGCGGGGCGCGGCACGCTCTGGCTGCCGCTCGATCTTGGCACGCCCGCGCCCGGCACCCTGCAGGCCCTGGGCCGGATCCGCGAGGCCATGGGCGACCGCCCGCCCGGCGCGCCGCCGCCCGATGTCGCCTGCCTGCGCGCGCCGAACGGCGTCGGTTTCGAGATCCACGTCCTGCCCGCCCCGGCCGAGGCGGCCCGGGTCGCCGATGCGCTTGCCCCGGACCAGGAGCCGCTGCAGGTCTTCGACATCAGGACGCTGACCTACGTCGACGCGCCCGAGGCGGCCCGGGCCCTGTCGCAGGAGATCCTGCGCCATGCGGACCGGATCGGTTACCGCATCCGCCTGCACCCTGTACCGCCCGGCGTCGGCCGGGGCATGGACGTGGAGCCGCTGCTCGAGCAGATCGAGGACCTGCGGCTGCGCATTGCCCAGGTCAAGGCGTTGGGCGCGCCGCAGCAGCGCCTGCTGCGGTTCAGCGACGCGCAGCTGCCGGCGATGGTCGATGCCCTGCGCAGCCTGCCGCCCGAGGCGCTGCGCGACGGCTCGCTGCTCTATGCGGCCGGCCATTCCGAAGGCCGCGCCGAACCGGCGCATTTCCTGCTGTACGACGCCACCGCCCTGCACCTGCGCTTTCCGCAATCGCTCTGGCAATCGCGGACCGAGTCGCGCCCGATGTCCTACTGGCTCGAGCCTTTCGTGGCCGAGGCGCAGCTGGCCGCGCCGACCAACACCCGGGTCTTCGTGCCCGACCGGCACATGCTCTCACCCTCGCTCGCGCATTTCGGCGGCGACGTGGACGGCACGCTCAAGCTGGTGCTGGGGTCGCTCTTCGTCTCGCTGGGCGACCTGGCCAGCGACCCGGACCGGCAGCCCTACTTCGTCTTTTCGCCGCGGACGGATGACCCGGCGATCCTGGAGGTCGAGGTGGTGGATGGCGCGCTTTTCGCGCCGGTGCAGCAGCAGATCGGCTGGATGAACGACTACCTCCAGGTGCGCGGCCCCAACGTGGTTGCGCCCGAGACGCTGCAGGCGGTGGCCGAAGAGCTGTACGAGGGCGCCTTTGTCGAGGAGGTCCGCAAGGGCGTGTGCGACCAGGTCGCCGCGGCCACCCGCGACTGGGACGCGGCGCTCGACCGGGTACGGGCGGATGCGGCGGCCCTGCTGGACGCCCATGTGGACGAGCTGGAGGGCGTCACCCGCAGGATCGCCCAGGCCCATGCCTACCTGCGCGGCGCCGAGGCCGAGCTGGCCGGGCTGGAAGAGCTGATGCAGATCGCCGCCGGCGCCTTGCAGGGCCGGGCCGAGGTCGAGGCGGTGTTGCAGGGCAAGGACAAGACCATCCGCGCCGCCGCCGAGACCTTCTCCGAGGCGATGGACCACGAGCTGGCCAGGGGCACCGACCGGATCGCGGCGGCCGAACGGCGGCTGGCGACGCTGCATGCGCGGTTCGAGGAGCTGTCGAGGTGGCGCAGGTGACGACCGAGTCGACACCGGGCCGCGAGACGTCGCTGGGTGCCGCTGCCGCGCGTTTCGACGCGCTGGACCTGGCCCCGCCGGCGATCCCGGCGACACGGGGCGCGCGTTGGCGCGGGCACCGGGCCGCGCGCCAGCGCCTGATGCGACGGGTGCAGGACTGGCGCCGCGCGCTTGCGGCCTTCAAGCTGGCGCCGTCGCGGATCCTCGAAGAGGACAAGGCCGCCCGGGCGCAGATCGCCGCCGAGGTCGAGACGATCCACCAGCAGATCGAGGCGGTCGAGACGCGGCTGCGGCGCCGGATCCTGATCCTGCGGCTGCGCATCGCGCTGCCCTACCTGCTGACGGGTCTGGCCGTGGCGGCCTTGGTGGGCCTGGTCGTCTACGCCGCCATCCGGCTGCCCGAGATCCTGGAGGTCCTGCGCCCCCCCCCGGCCGATGCCGCCGGCGGGCCGCAGGCGGATGCACCGGCGCCTCCGGCGCAGGCGGCGCCGCAAACGACACCCCTGCCCCTCCCGCCGGCGTCGGGCAGCCAGCCGCCGCCGGCGCCGGCCCCATCGCCGCCCGCCACCGGCGGCGCCCCGTCACCGGGCGCGCCCGTCCCGGCCGCACCGGATGCGCCGCCATCGCCGGAGGTGCGCCCGTGACGCATGACCTGCTCGATGGCGGCGTGCCGGGCCGCTCGACCCTGCGGCGGGGCCGGCTGGACCACCGCGGCCGCCGCCGTCCCTACCTCGGGCGCTGGATCGCGGCGATCGGGGCGGGGCTGGCGATCGGGGGGCCGGTCTACCTGGTCGAGGCCCGGCTGCTGCCGATGACGGGGCCGCTGTCGCTGCTCTACACGCTGCATGACCGGGCCTGGCTGACCCTGCGCGGCCACTTGTGGACCGCGCTTTTTCCCCAGGCGCTGGCCTGGCTGATCCCGCTGGTGGTCCTGTCGGGCATCGCGCTGGTCGAATGGCTGACGCCGGCCGGCACCACCCGGCTGCATCGCCGGGCCGTGCTGCTGTGGCACCGCCTCGGCGCGCGGCCGGGCCACGCCCTGCCGCCAATTGACCCGCGGGTGCTGGCCGGTCCCGGCCCCGACGATGCCGCGCCCCGTCGCGCCGATATCCGCCATGGATTCCGGGCCCGTGTCGCCCGCAACGAGTGGCAGGGCTGCTGGCGCGCGGCGCGCCGGCGCCACCTCGACGGCGCCGAGATCGCCCCACAGGACGCCCGCAGGATGGCCGAGATGGCCGTCACCTTTCTGCGCCTGTCGCCGGCCGACCCCCGCGCGGTCCTGGCCCTGGCCGAGAGCATGGCGCTGCTGCCCGGCCCCGAGGGCGTGGCCCTCGCCCGGGCCCTGCACGACGCGCTTGTGGCCGGACGCGGGGCGCAGGACACCACCCCCCCGGCCTTCGAGCTGCTCGGGCGGCTGGCCGAGGCGATCGCGACCGACCCCGCGCCGGCGCCCGGTGACCTTGTGCGCGCCTGCACCCTGCATCAGGCGCGGATCGTGCCCGGCCAGGCCCTGCCCGACCGACTGGCCCTCGCCGCCGCCTGCATCGCGCTGGGATGGGCCGCGGGGCGTGCGCCCGGGCGCGCCGCCCCGGCGCAGCACTGGTTCGACGGCCTCGCCACGCGCCGGATCGCCGCCGCCCTGCCCGCGCCCACGGCCGAGACCCTGTCCGAGGCCGCCGAGATCGACACCGCGATGGCCCTCGTGGATATGCCGCTCTGGGCCGGCCAGGCCGAACGGGGCGCGACGCCGCGCGCGGCCGGGGGCTGGCTGGCCGGGTTCTCGCGCTACCCGGACGGGGCCGAGATCTTTGCCGCCGAGGGCAGGCTGCCATGACCCACCCCTGGACCGCCGCCCGCGACGCCGCCGAACGCCGCCGCGCGATGCGCGACCGCAGGGCGCTGAAGGACGCCCGCCTGCGCGACCGGCTGGACCTGCCGCTGGCCGCGCTGGTGGCGATCGGGCTGGGCACCACCGTCGCGGCGGGCTGGCTGCTGGCCGGCTACCTCGACCGCAACGCGGTGCTCGACCCCGCGATCCTGCGCCCGCTGCCCGATGACCGCATCCTGTCGAACCTGCGGGACAGCCGCGCGCCCTTTGTTGCCGCGACCAACCTCGGGGACAGCGATGCCGTGCTGCTGCGCGCCGACGGGCGGGTGGCCGTGCTCGACCCGCGCACCGGGCTGATCGCGGACGATGCGCTGCCGCCGGAGGGTGCGGGCCTGTCCACGCCGCCGGTCGCCATGGCGGCCAGCTGCCCGGGCCTGCCCGATGAGGCCGCGGCCTGCAGCGATCCGGGGGCCCTGTCGGTCCTGTCCGAGGCCGGCGGCATCCTGCGCGCCGAGCAGCGGATCGGCGGGCTGTCCTGGCGCGTGCTGCTGGACGATTCCGCCTGGATCGGCCAGGCCGGCACGCCGGTCGAGCAGGCCGAGGTCACCGCCTGGGCCGCCACCGGAGACGGCGGCAGCACGGTGGTGCTGGCCGGGGCGCAGGGGCTCGGGATCCATGACAGCCGCACCGGCCGCTGGCAGGTTCCGCCCGGCCAGTCGGCCCTGCTGGCCGCAGTCGAGGCCGGGCCGGTGCGGCTGGTGCCGGACGGACCGCGCAGCTGGATCATCAGCGCCCGCGGCTACGGGCTGGTCGAACGCGGCCAGCTGTCCTGGTCGGCCGACACCGACCTTGCCGTGCAGGACCTTGCCATTGCGCCGGACGGGCGCCGGCTGGCCATCGTCGCGGGGCCCTGCGCGCCCGGTGACCAGCCCGGCTGCCTGACCCTGTCGCGCCTCGACGGGATAGACCAGCTGGTGCGCCTCGTGGGGGATCGCGACCGCTTTGCCGACCTCGACCAGGCCAGCCTGTCCCATGCGATGATGCAGGACGGGCAGATCGTCACCACCGGCGCCGCCGGCGTGCATGCCTATGACCCCGAGGGCCGCAGTTGGCGCCAGCTGGTGGCCGGCCGGATCGACAGCGCCTTCGCGGCGGCGGACGGGCAGTTGCTGGTCGCATCGGCCGGTACGGTCAGCCTGGTCCGGGGGGCCGAGGTCAGCTGGAGCGCGCAGGTCGACGGCGGCCCCTTCCGCCAGGTGCTGCTCGCCGGCGCGATGCGGCTGGGCCTGGGGCAGGACGGCGCCATCCGCAACCTCGCCAGCAACACCGCCATCGCCGAGCCGCAGGAACCGCTGCCCCCCGGCGCGCGATTCGAGACCGGCGCCGCGCTGGGCCCCCTGGTGCTGATGGCCGGTCCCGAGGGCGCTCTGCTGCACGACGTGGAGGAGCGGCGCTTCAACTGGCTGACCCCGCAGGAGCTGGCCGGCGCGCGCCCGCTGATGCGCCCGGGTGTCCGCCTGTTCGGGATCGGCACCGGCTTTGCGCTTGTCGACCCGGCCAGCGGCCAGCTGCATGCGGTCGAGATCACCGGGGATTGGCCGGGCCAGGCCATCGCCACCGCCGAGACCGAAACGCGCCTGCCCGCGCCGCTGCGCTCGGTCACGTCCGACGGGCGCCGGCTGGCCCTGGTCGATGCCACGGGGCGCGCCTGGCACTACCTGCGCGGCGCCGAGCCGCGCCCGCGCATCGGCAACGCCATGCCTGCGATGTCGGGGCCGCTGCGCTTCGCGGCGGGCAACGGCGATGTGCTGTTCCTCGCCTCTCCCACGGCCCTGGCCCGCTATGGCACCGCCGACCGCGGCTGGTCGCAGGCGGTGCCGCCGCCGGCCGGCACCCGGTTCACCGACCTCGGCTTCAACGGCCGGGCCGTCTTTGCGGTCACGGATCGCGGCAGCGTCGCGGCGCTGCGCGACACCGGCTGGGCCGAGGTGCTGGGCGGGCCCGGTGCCGAGATCGGCGCAGCCGAGCTGAGCGACGCCGCCGGCTCCGGCCGCCAAGTCCTGTTCGCCGGCGCCGGCAAGCTGCAGGCCTACGACACAGTCGCCGGGCGGTTCACACGGCGCTACGAGGGCGGCGCGGGGGCGGTCCGCATCGTTGCCCCGCCCGATGGCCCGCGCGCGGGCGGAGCGCCGGTCTGGACCAGCGCGGGCCGCTTGTTCCACGGCAGCGAGTTGGTCACCGACAGCCTGCGCGATGCCTGGGCCACCGGCGACGGCTTTCTCGCCGAGCGGCGCGGCGGCGCGCATGGCAGCCACGCGGTCCATTACCCCGAGCCGGGCGCGGTGCCGACCTGCACCTTCCTGTCGGCCCCGGCGCCGGGCGGCACGGTGCTTGACGCGATCGCGCTGGACAGCGACCGCGTGCTGGTCGCCACGACCGCGGGCTACGGCATCCACGATGCCCGGTTCCGGCGCTGGATCGAGGTCGCGTTGCCCGCCCTGCGGGCCGGGGAACGCCTGGTCCTTGCCGGCGGCGCGCTGGTCGCCCTGTCCCCGACCGGGGTCCGCGCCCTGCCCGGCCAGGCCTTGGCGCCGATCGACAGCTGCGCCCCGCCGCGCCTGTCGCTGGGCTGGACCTTTACGCAGTCCGGCCGCGCCGCGGCGCTGGATCCGACCACTGGGGCGATTGCGCTGCTGGCCGATGACGGGGCGATTTCCGAATGGCAATCCGGCACGGTCACGCGCCTGCGCGCCGCGCCGGGCGCCGCGCCCGATCCCAGCCTGTTCCTTGCCGCCGCGACCCAGGGCAACGCGCTGCTCTTTGCCACGCGGGACGCGGTCTGGCGCTACGACACCTATGGCCGCAACTGGACCCGCGCGGCCTTTGACCGGACGCTGACGGGCGTCGCCTCGGTCTCTTTCGCCGAGGTGACGCCGGGCAGCGCGACGCTGTCGATCTGGACTCGCGCCGGCCAAAGCTACCGCGGCGTGCTGGCCGCCCCCGCCGAACGGGTCGAGCTCACCGAGCTTGGCCCGCCGGAGCTGCCCGGGATGCCCCTGCCCGCCGCCACGGTGACCGACCTGTCGGCCAGGGACGGCACATGGGCGCTTGGCTCGGGCGACCGCATCGCCCTGGGCCGGGCGACCGACGCGCGCCTGTCCACCATCCTGACCCTGACCGAGGGCGAGGCCGCGACCCCCTACACCTGGGCCGACAGCCTTGTCCTGGTCGCCGGCCCGGCCGCGCGCCCGACCGCGCTGACCATCCTGCCCCCCGGCCCTGCGCCAGGCGGCGGCGGTGGCGAAAGCGGCCGCATCGGCTTTGTCTACCGGCCCGGAGACGACCGTGGCCACGGCCTGTCGACCGACGGCCGCCGCCTCTGGCGCATCGCCGCGAATGGCCGCCTGCTTGAATGCGCGATCCGCGCGGGGGGCCGGTCGGACACCGGCTGCGCCGAGATCCTGGCCGCCCCCCTCGCGCTGTCCCGGGACGACATCACCACCGCCTGGCGGCACGAGTCGACCCAGTACATCGGCATCGGAACGGACCTGTTCACGATCGACGACAGCTGGCGCCGGCTGACACCCGTCGCAGGGCCTGTGGTCGCTGACGGGGCCCGCGTCCTCACCCAGCGCGGCGTCTCGCTGCTGCTCGAGCGGCCGGGCGGCACGCTCTGGCGCATCTCGGGCAGCCGGGCCGAGCCGGTGGCGCGGGACCTGCGCCAGCTGCGGGCCGAGGGCGAGGCGGTCGTCCTCGATACCGGGGGTACGGTGACGCTGCTGGACCCCTCCGGCACCCTGCGCCAGCCCGACTGGCCCGAGGGCAGCCGCGCCCGCAGCTACGACTGGCAGACCGGCGCCTTCTCGGCGCTCTCGCCGGAGGGGCTGGTGGTCGATCTTGCCGGCGCGGCGCGCAGCCCGCTGCCCGTCCCCGCGCCGGACAGCGTCGTGGCCGTGCTGGGCGGGCGGGGCGGCGTGGTCTACGTCCAGCGCCGCACCGGCGTCGTGCAGCGGCTCGAGCCCGGAACCTGCGAGACCGGCGTGCACCCCGGCGCCAGCCGGCCCTGCCTGGCCGATGCCGGGACGCTGCCCGTCGCGGACCGCGGGCTGGGGCGGCTGACCGGCCTCGCGGCGACCACGGTCGGGCCGCTTCTGGTCTTCGAGCGCGGCAGCCTGCAGCTTGACCGCGAAGGCCGGCCTGAGGTCGATCCGCGGCCCGCCACGCCGGTGCTCGACGCGGGCCGCGGCAACGCCATGCTCAACACCAGCGATTTCCGGGCCGCGATCCGAAACCTGCACGGCCGGGACGAGCTGGCCCCGGCAGTGATCGAGTCCAGCACGCTGCGACGGCGGCAGGGGGACGAGGTGCTGGCGCGGCCGATGCGGCCCTGGGAGGCGCTCGACCTCGGCTGGATGAAATGGGACCGCGCGGCCGGGGCCTTTGTCTTTTCGGGCCCGTCGGGGCCAGTATCGGTGCCGCCCGCCGCGGCCATCGTCGACGGCCGGCTGCTGCCCGCACGGCCCGGCCGCGCGCTGCCCCTGCCGGGGCTGCCGGGCCAGCCCGGACAAGGGGGCTTTGCCTGGCGCACCCCCGAGGCACTGTGGCATCACCTGCCGGGCGCCCCCGGCCCGACGCTGGTCACGCGCGATCCGCGGCCGGCGCCGGTCGCCCAGCAGGGCCTGCGGTTTCTCTTTCCCGGCACCGATGCGCAGCTGGCAGACAGCGGCGCGCCCACGGACGGCACCGGCGCCCAGCGCCTGTCGCTTGGCGCGCTGACTGTCGCGGCCGACGCCCGGACGCAGGCGGTCACCGCGACCCTCTCCCGGACCGGCGGCGCGCCTCTGCCCGCCTTTGCCGCGCGCGGCTTCCTGCATGACGACCGGCGCGGACTGGGTCATGTCGGCACCGCCCTGGTGACCGTCACCCCCGTGGGGCTGGTGCCGGCCACGGGGCAGTTGACCGGGGTCGAGGCGCTGCCCGGCGGGCAGGTCCCGCAGCGGCTGGTGACCCAGGGCGGGCTTCATGCCGAGATGCCCGGCGGCAGCTGGCTGACCCGGCAGGGACCTGGGACCTGGGCCGCCGCAGCCTCGCCCCTGGTGCCGCGCCGGCTGGGCACGATCGGCGCGCGCGACTGGACGGTCACGGCCGGCGGGCTCGAGATCACCTCGGCCGAGCCCTGGCGCGCGGTGCGCGACGGGCTGACCTTTGCCAGCGACCGGCTCCTGTCGATGGCGGGCGCACCGGGCCAGGTGGTCGTGGTCACGGCGCTGGGCACCCACGTGGCGTCCGGCGGCGCGGGGCTGACCCGGCTGGGTGCGCCCCAAGCCCCGGTCCCGGCGCTGCCGCTGGTCGCCCATGCCGCCCGGCCGGGCCAGGAGGCCATCTACGAGGGCAGCGGGGCACGCCGCGAATGGACCGGGGCCAATGGCTGGCGCCCGGTCACCGGGGCTCCGCCCTGGGTGCAGCGCCGCGCCGCGGAGACGCCCCTGATGCGGATCGACCTGGCCAGCGGCGCGCTGCAGGCCAGCCGCGCGGTCACCGGCATGACCGGCGCCACCCGATGGGTCGATTTCACCTGGTCGCGGGGCGACCGCTTTCCCTTCGACATCGCCCGGGTCATAGCGGCCGAGGCCGACGCGCTCTGGATCGGCACCGGGATGGGGCTGCGGCGGTTCGGCGCCGATGGCAGCCCGCGAGGCGATCTCTTCGACCTCGCGCCCGGCTCGGCGGGCGGCGGCCGGCCCGCGGCGGTCACCCGGCTTGGGCGCCCCGACAGCGCCCCGGACCGGCTGCTGGCCCTGTCACGGGCCGGCGATTGCGCCGCGCTGACCGGTGGCGGGCTTTCGGCCGCCTGTCCCGCAGGCGAGACGCTGGACCGGCGCTTCGTTCTGGCCGCGCCCCTGTGGTCCTGGGTGCAGACCGACGGCGGGCCGATCGGCACCTACCCGGTCCGCGACCAGGGCAGCCCCGGCACCCGTCCCGTCCGGATGACCGCGTCCGGTCGCTGGGCCCATGACGACCTGGCCGCCTGGGCCGAATGCGCACCGGGGCACAGCGAGCTTTGGCAGGAGGGCGACATCCTGCGCCAGGACGGCGTGAGCCTCGTGCTGCCCGCCGGCAGCCGCGACCTGCATTGCCAGCCGGCCGAGGCCGAGCTGGGCGGGGGCCTGCAACTCGAGAGCGGGCTTTACGTCACCGGCGCGCAACCGCTGGCCTCGGGGCCCGGCGGCCGGCTGCAGCCGGTGCCGGGCGACCGGATCGCGGCGCTCGAAGACCGGGCCCGCGGCCGCCTGGCCCTGGACGCCGGCCGCCTGCGGCTGCGCCTCGGCCGCGCCGAGGGCGCCTGGGAGCATCGCACCGCCGCGGACGCCTGGCGCGCGCTGGACTGGTCCGAGGGCCTGCCCGCGCTTGACCGGACGCGCGGCATCGCGGCGCTGGGGGACCGGTTGGTGCGGGTGACACCGGCGGGGCTGGTGACGCAGGACATCCGCGCCTCGGGCCTCGGGGTCGACCCTCGGACCTACCTGCCGGGCGTCGCCGACAGCTTCGATGGTCTCGCCGGCTGCCAGCCCGCGCGGATCGAGATCGCGGACGGCCGGCAGCACGCGGTGCCGGCCCGCGCGCAGGACCGGCTGTCGATCCTGTGCCGCGACGGCGTCAGCTACATGGGCGAGCCCGGCGCGCGCGACATCGGCGCCTTGCAGCCGGCGCCGGCCGATGCCTTTGCCACGCGGCGGCTGATCGACGCCGGGGGCTGGGTCTGGACGCTGGACCAGCCGGACCCGGCCGGTCCCCCCGTGGTTGGCGCCAGCTTCCGGGGCGAGCCGATGCCGGTCACCGCCGGGCGCCTGCCCATCGACAGCTTCGCGTCGCTGGCCGCGCCCTTTGCCGGCCGGGTCGACCTGGTGACGGCCGATGGCTGGCGCAGCTACGCGGGCGGCCTCGCCCTTGCCGACGGCGCGCGCCCCGGGGGCGACCGGGCGGCCCGGGCCGTCACCGCCGTGACCGCCGACCGGGCGACGGCCGAGGATGGCACGTCCTCCGCCGTGCTGTGCACCGCGGCGCCGGGCGGCGCGATCCTGCGCTCGGCGCAGGCCGCGCTGCGGCGCGTCGAGGCCTGCGCGCAGTGGCAGGGCCAGGCCGGCGTCTGGCACTACCGTGCCCCGCTGGACGGTGCCGCGATCGCCACCGGGCAGGCCGCCAACGGCCCGCTCATGGCGCGCGCCATCGGCGGCGGGCGGTTCCTTGACCTCGTGGCCATCGGTCTGCCCCGCGCCGCCGGGGACCGGCTGGTCATTCCCACCGGGCGTGGCACCCTGACCATGCGCCGGGACGGCAGCATCGAGGCCTATCACCAGTTCGACGACCCGCGGGGCGCCTACCTGTCCGAGGACGGCACCGCCATCGCCATCACCGGCGCCGGCCGCCTGCCGCTGGACCCGGCGCTGGCGCCGCTCGCCGACTGCACCGCCCTTGGCGACCTGCTGGCCGTGGGCGATGTCCGCCTGCCCGAGGTCGAGCTGCGCGACGGTCTGCTCCATGCCCGGGTCCATGCGCCCGGCACGCCGCTGCCCGGCGCGGTGACGCTGGATTGCGACGGCGCGCGGATCGAGCACCAGCGCCGCGACATGGACGTGGCCGGGCGCGCCCGCTACCAGGCCCAACTGCGACCGCTGGACCAGTCGACCGGGCTGCTGCGGCTGCAGGCGACGACCGACGCGCGGCTGCTGCTGACCGATGGCCGCGGGCGCGCGACGCCGCTGCGCGCCGCCGAGACGCCGGGCACCCTGCTTGCCCTGCTGCCCGCGGCGGACGGACGGACCATGCTGGTCGTCTACGACACCGAGGTGTACCAGCTCGACGTGGATGCGGCGCTCAGCCAGCTGGCCGAGACCAGGCCCGTCCCCGCCCCGCCGCCCGCACCCGCTCCCCCGGCCGCCGGGACCGAGCCGCCATCGGCACCGCCACCGCCTTCCCCCGCGCCCGGCGCGCCGCCGGCCCCCGGCGCGGCAGAGGCCCCCGCGAACCCGGCGGTCGCGGTCACCCCGCCGACCAGTCCCGCGCCCCGGCCGGACCCGTCGGGCAACCCGCTGCCCTTCGACACGCTCAGCAGGGACGAGATCACCCGGGTTCAGACGGCGCTCCAGGCCCGGGGGTTCTACCGACTGCGCATCGACGGCCTGCATGGCCCCGGCACCGACCGCGCCGTCAGGGCCTTCCAGGCGGCGATCGGCGCCGACCAGACCGGCGTCCTGACCATCGGCCAACGCAACACCCTGCTGGCGAGCGCCCCGTGATGCCCGAGCTTCTGTGCGACCTTCTGCTGCCCGCCAACGGCGTCATCCGCTTCCGGCATCCGCGCCGCAAGGTGACGACCTCGGACCGCGAGGATGCGGTGTCGGCCTTCGGGCCGCTGACCTGCCCGCCCCGGTTCTGGTTCCAGGCCGCGGACACCTTTGATGTCGGGCAGAACGCCTGGGTGGATGCGCTGGGCAAGCCTCGCAAGGGCGCGCCATCGCAACGCCACGTGGCGGCGCTGGTCGCGCGCTGCACCGAGGTGAATGCCGCCGTCGCCGGGCTGACCGACCTGCAGGCCCGCGTGCCCGCGGCCCCGCGCCGGTTCCTGCCTGCCTCGGGGCCCGCCATGCCGGCGCGCGGCGTCGACCGGCAGAGCTGGCGGCGCGACTACGGGCCCTGGCTCGCACAATGGACCGAGACGGTCGCCCGGCACAGGGTGACCGAGGACTCGCCCGCCTGGTCGGCGCGCGAGAGGCGGTTCCGCGCGGCGGTTGATCTCGTGGCCGGGCTGCCCCGCCCCGCGGATGTGCGCATGGCGCTGCTTGCCTCTTCGACCGGCTACGAGGTCCGGATCACCGTGCCCCGGTCCTTCTGGAGCCCCGGCCTTGCCCTCGGCACGGACAAAGGCCAGGTCGATATCGACCTGCGCCAGACCGTGCCCGCCAGGGACCACGGCCCGGCCCTGGCCAGGACGCATGTCGCGGCGCTGATCGTCGCCCTTGGCCAGTACGAAAGGGACCCCGCGACCATGTTGACCGGAGAGCTGGGCGTCGCGGATGGCGCCGAGGTGAAGATCGCGGGCAGTTTCCAAACCGAACCCGATGCCTGGGCGGCCTTGGTCCCGACCGTCGCCAAGGCCCCGACGACGCTGCTGGGTGGTCTTCCCGGGATGGAATTCGACCTGCATTTCTGACGCGCCACCGGGAAGCGGTTGACGCGCGATCACGCGCGGGACACCCGGGCGTGTCGTGCCCGGTCGCTAGGGCCGCCGCGTCGCAGGCACTCTCGCGCCTCCCGCTGCGGCTTGGCCGTAGTTCGGACGACGTCGGGCAGGCTGATTGTGCCGAATGAAAAGCGCTTACCCCCTGCCCCGTGATGCATCTGGACCCGGAATTGGAGCGCGAAGGGGTGACCTTGGGGGTCGCCTGAAGGCGCGAAGGGGGAAGGTCGACGTGAGGCCGGTTGCAGTCATCGGCTTCGCCGCCGAGATCAAGGCGATCGGGCGACCTGAGCCAGCGCTTCGCGCTGATCGACGTCCTGATGTCCTCGCAGGCGACAGGGACCTTCAGCCTCTCAAGGGCATCACGGACGCCGCCGGTCTGTCAGTGACGCCCTGAAGTGGCCGGCGGACAGGGAAACACGTGGGTACCGCCAAGCATGAAGAGGCGGATTACCGCGTTGGCGCGCGACATTCTTCAGGATTGCGCTGTCCAGCATCGCTTTGGCCAACCACTCCTTTGGCTTGGCATGCGCCTCTTCCAGCGCCTTGAACCGGCGGGCATCCGACATCTCGGGGCCACCCGACCGCGCCTTGTCGTCGCAAGGCATCGGCCCCGCGATCTCACGTCTGCGGCAGGCATCGGCCGTCGACATCCCGGCCTCTTGTCCCTCTGCCATCCCGGCACGTCGACGTCCGACCCTACACCAGCAGTCCGCCCGAATCCCCCCCCGGATCCGGGCCATGCGACAGGCGCGGGGGGCGCCCCATGGCAGGACCAGGCCGTGCGGCCTCTTGGCCGCGCAGAGAGATTTCCGGCCTGTGCGCGGATGGGCGGACTAGGCCTGCTCCTGGATGAACCGGGCCGCCCGCGCGCCGATCATGATCGTCGGCGCGTTGGTGTTACCCGAGGGCAGGCAGGGCATGACCGACGCATCGGCCACCCGGAGCCCGCCCACGCCCCGCACCCGCAGGTCCGCGCCGACCACGGCCTCGGGGTCATCGGCCGCGCCCATCCGCGCCGTGCCCGCCGGGTGGTAGACGGTCTTGGCATGGCTGCGGATGTAGTCGGTCAGGCTCTCGTCGCTGTCGGGCCCTGGCGCGGGGCGCTTGCGGTCGCCCAGCACGGCCGTCAGCGCGGGCTGGTCCAGCAGCGACAGGCCCATGCGCAACGCCTTGAGCGACAGCGCCAGGTCGTCCGGGTGGCTCAACACGCCGCTGCGGAAGATGCCGCGCTCGGCCGGGTCGGAGCTGCGCAGCTTGACCGTGCCGCGCGACCTGGGCCGCAGCACGCAGACGGAATAGGTGACGCCGTGCCCCTCGATCTGCATCACGCCCTTGGCCGCGTTGTAGCCGGGCATGAAATGCAGCTGCACGTTGGGACGCCCCTCGCCGCCCACGTCCACGAAACCGCCCGCCTCGACCATGTTCGACGACAACAGGCCGCCGCGGTCCCAGAGGTAGCGCAGCATGTGCAGCGCGCCGCGCGGCATCCGGTCTTCGCCGACGACCGAGACCGGCTGCCGGGTCTTGACCTCGATCGGCACGATGGCGTGGTCCTGGAAATTCTCGCCCACGCCGGGCAGGTCGCGGATCACCGGGATGCCATGCGCGTCCAGCTGATCGCGTGGCCCGAGGCCCGAGCGCATCAGCATCAGCGGCGTGGCAAAGGCGCCGCCCGACAGCACGACCTCGCGCCGGGCGGTGATCTCGCGCCCATCCGCGAGCCGCACGCCGGTGGCGCGGCTGTTCTCGATCGTCACCCGGTCGACCGGGGCATTGGTCATGATGGTCAGGTTCGGCCGCTGCCGCGCCGGGGCCAGGAAGGCGCGCGCGGACGAGCAGCGCCGCCCCTTGCGCGTCGTGGTCTGGAAGAACCCGATGCCTTCCTGCCGCGCGCCGTTGAAATCGGGGTTGGGGCGGATCTGCGCCTCGGCCCCGGCGGCGACGAAGGCCTCGGACAGCGGATGGCGGTGGCGCGGGGCCGAGACGGACAAGGGCCCGTCCGTGCCGTGGTAGGCGTCGTCAAAGGTGTCGTTCGATTCCAGCGCACGGAACACCGGCAGCACCTCGTCCCAGCCCCAGCCGTCCGCGCCCATCGCGGCCCAGCCGTCGTAATCGGCGGGCTGGCCGCGCAGGTAGAGCATGGCGTTGACCGACGAGCCCCCGCCCAGCACCCGGCCCTGCGGCACGACAAAGGGGCGGCCGTCCAGCTGCGCCTCTGGCTCGCCCTCGATCATCACCGCGTCGCGGCCCTTGTGCATGATCTTGAAGAAGGTGGCGGGGATGTGGATCCAGGGGCTGACATCGCGCCGCCCCGCCTCGAGCAGCAGGACGCGCAGCTTCGGATCTTCGCTGAGCTGGCCCGCAAGGGTCGCCCCGGCCGAGCCGCCGCCTACGATGATGACGTCGAAATCGCTCATGTCCGGGCCTCTTTCGCGCGGAGGCGCCGGGCCTGCTTGGTGATGTTCAGCTGGTGGATCTGGCTGGTGCCCTCGTAGAGGCGGAAGAGGCGCACGTCGCGGTAGTAGCGCTCGATCGGCGCATGGTCGGCGACGTAGCCGGCGCCGCCGAAGACCTGCACGCAGCGGTCGGCCACGCGGCCCGCGGCCTCCGATGCAAAGTACTTGCAGATCGACGCCTCGAGCGCGATGTCGCGGCCTTCGTCCCGCGCGCGTGCGGTTTGCAGGACCAGCGCGCGCGCCGCCTCGATATCGACGCGGCAATCGGCCAGAAGGGCCGCGACCAGCTGGAAGTCGATGATCTTGCTGCCCGATTGCTCGCGCGTCTCGGCATGGTCCATGGCCAGGTCGAGCATGCGGATCGACGGCCCGGTACAAAGCGCGGCCAGGTGGATACGCTGCTTGTTCAGCACCTTCATCGCGGTGCGGAAGCCCTGCCCCTCGACGCCGCCGATCAGCCGGTCCGCGGGCACGCGCACATTGTCGAAATGCACCTCGCCCACCGGCGATCCGGCCTGGCCCATCATACTGTAGGGCGCCGAGGTCGTCAGCCCCGCCATGTCCCGGTCGACGATGAAGGCCGACACGCCCCGCGCGCCGGACGTATCGGGATCGGTGCGCGCCATGACGGTGAAGACATCGGCGATGGGCGCGTTGGTGATGTAGCATTTCATCCCGCTGAGGATGTAATCGCCCCCGTCGCGCCGGGCCGAGGTCTTGAGCGCCGAGGCGTCGGACCCCGCATCGGGTTCGGTCAGGGCGAAGGAGCCGGTGATCTCTCCGCTCGCCAGGCGCGGCAGGTAGTCGCGTTTCTGCGCTTCGGTGCCGTCGGCCACCAGCGCTTCGGACCCGATGCCGGTGTTGGTGCCGACCCGGGCGCGGAAGGCGACGGCGCATTGGCTCAGCTCCATCGCGCCCATGACCAGCTCTTCGGTGGTCAGGCCAAGGCCGCCGTATGCCTCGGGGATCGACCAGCCGAAATAGCCGCGCGCGGCCATGTCGGCGACGATCTCGTCCGGGACGCGGTCTTCGGCGGCCACGCGCTCCTCGGCCGGGTGGGCGGTGCTGCGGACCCACTCATGAACATCTGCCAACAGGGCGTCGAGCCGGGCCTTGTCGCGGATCATGCGGCACCTCCGAAGACGGGTTTGCGTTTCTCGAGAAAGGCGGCGAGCCCCTCGCCCGCCTCGTCCCCGAAGCGATGGGCGTTGATGTTGCGCCCCTCCATCTCGACGTGGTCGGCCAGCGCATTGCGGTCAGCGCTCGCGATCTCGGCCTTGATCGCGGCGATGGCGCTGCGGGCCCCGTCGGCGCAGGCACTGGCCAGCTCAAGCGCCGTGTCCAGCGCCCGGCCCGCCTCGCAGAGCGCGTTGATGGCTCCGGCGGCGTGCAGGCGTTCGGCCTCGACCGTACGGCCCAGCATGCAGAGTTCCGACACCAGCTGGCGCGGCAGGGCCTCGCGCAGGAAGTAGGTCGCGCCGCCGTCAGGCGTGAGGCCGATCTTGACATAGGCGGCGGTGAATTTGGCTCCCGTGGCGGCCACCAGCATGTCGCAGCCCAATGCCAGCGACAGGCCAAGGCCCGCCGCGCCGCCCTCGACCGCGCCGATGACCGGCTTGGGGCAGTTGCGCAGGGCCAGGATCATCGCCAACAGAACATCGGTGTTGCGCGACACTTCGGACAGCGGCATCTGGCGGCTTTCGCGCAAGGTCGCGACATTGCCGCCAGAGGAGAAAAAGCCCCCCGCCCCGGTCAGCACCACCGCGCCGATGCTGGCGTCGGCCCCGGCATCGACCAGCGCCGCGCGCAGCGCGTCGTATTGATCGCGGCCGATGGAGTTTTTCGTCGTCGTCCCGTCGAGGGTCAGCACCAGCACGGCGCCCTGCCGCGTGCTGCGGAGTTCCGTCGGATTGCTCATGGCCAGCCCCCTCAGATGATGCCCGCGCCGCGCAGCTTGTCGATCTGCGCGGCGTCAAAGCCAAGATCCCCAAGGATCGCGTCGGTATCGGCGCCCAGATCCTTGGCCGACCAGCGCACGCGGCCGGGGTTGTTTGTCAGGCGCGGGACGACGTTCTGCATCCGCACCGTGCCGAAATCGTCATCGGGAACCGGGGTCACCACCTCGCGCGCCTGCACCTGCGCATCCTCGAAGATCTGCTCGACCGAGTAGATCGGGCCGATGGCGCCGCCCTCGCGCGCGAAGGCCTCGAGCGTTTCGTCCAGCGTGTGGCTGGTCATGTAGTCGGCAAAGATCGCGTCCAGCGCGTCCCGCTGCGCCATGCGGGCGCGGTTGCCGGCAAAGCGCGGATCGTCGATCAGCTCGGCCCGGCCGATGGCGCGCATGTTGGCGGCGAACATGCTGTCGGTCGATCCGGTGACGGTCACGTAGCGCCCGTCGCTGGTGCGGAAGACATTGGCCGGGGCGGTGTACTGGTTGTTGTTGCCGTCCCGTTCGCGCACCTGGCCCAGTTGGTCGTATTCGATGGCGAGGTTTTCCAGCAGGCGAAAGGTCGCCTCGGTCAGCGCGAGGTCGATCTCCTCGCCCCGCGTGCCGTTGGCCTTGATGCCGTAAAGCGCGGCCATGATCGCGAAGGCGCCGAAGACGCCGCCGAAGGCATCGGCGATGGGGTAGCCCGGATGCACCGGGGCGCTTTCCTTCATGCCGGAGATGTAGGTCAGCCCACCCATCGCTTCGAAGATGCGGGCAAAGCCGCCCTGCCGCGCCTTGGGCCCGGTCTGGCCAAAGGCCGAGACGCGCAGGATCACCAGGTCGGGGTTGATCGCCCAGAGCGTGTCGCGGTCGAGGCCCCACTTGGCGAGGGTGCCGGGGCGGAAGTTCTCGACCAGCACGTCATGATCGGCGACAAGCTGCTTCATGATTTCCAGCCCCTCGGGCCGGCGCAAGTCGAGCGTGCCGTAGCGCTTGCCGCGATTGGTGACCTTCCACCACAGCGGCTTGTCGTCCCGGAAAGGCGGGAAGGCGCGCAGGCCGTCGCCCTTGCCCGGCATCTCGAACTTGGTCACCTCGGCGCCGAAATCGGCCAGCAGCGACGCGGCGAAGGGCGCGGCGATGATGGTCGCGATGTCCAGCACCTTGAGGCCCTTCAGCGGGCCGAATGTGTCTGCCTTGGGGGTGGTCATTGGTCGTCTCCCTTGAACCGGAATTCGGGGATCCCGGTGGTCTTGAGCCCGTCGATGGCGAAGAGGCCGCCGCCGTCGGGATGTTGGCTGACCGCGCGGCCGGTGCCGGAATCGCGGATCGATGTGAGGTAAAGCGTCGCCATGTCCGGCCCGCCAAAGGCGAGGCTGCTGGGCAGGTCCACCGGCGCCGGGATGCGGCGCAGCAGAGTTCCGTCCGGGGCGAAGCAGGCGATCTCGGACGTGTGGATCAGCGCCGCCCACATGTTGCCGGCCGCGTCCACCGTGGCGCCATCGATGCCCGACCCCAGCGGGCCGCCGTCGATATGGTCGCGCAGCGGGCCGATGGTGCCGGCGGCGGTGTCGTAGTCGCAGGCCCAGCACATCCGCGCCCGCGTGTCCGAGACATAAAGCGTGCCGCCATCGGGGCTGAAGCAGACGCCGTTGCCGACGGCCAGACCGGGCGTCGCCAGCAGTCGGTGGCCTTGGGGGCCGAAGCTGTGCAGCGCGCCGGTGGGCGCGGCGCCGGCCCCCATCCCGGCGGAGACGAAGCGCCCCTGCCGGTCGAGCTTGCCGTCGTTCAGGCGCCCTCCGGCCAGGTCCACATCGGCGCGGGCGATCTCGCGCACCGCGCCGGTCGCCGGGTCGAGGTGCAGCAAGGCCGCGCCCAGCGTGGCGACGATGCCGCCCGTCGCCAGCGCGATGGCGCCGATATGGCCCCCAAGGTCAAAGCCCAACACCTCCCCTCCGGCAAGGCGGCGCACCCGCCCGGCCACGCCGTCGATCCACCACAGCGCGCCGCTCTCGGCGTCCCAGACCGGGCTTTCGCCCAGGGCGTCGAACCCGGTGTCCAGCCGCCGGATCGTCAGACCGTCCAGCCCGTCAGGCATTGGCGGCCTCGCGCGCGGCGCGGCGGGCGCGCAGGCCGACCCAGACCTTCGAGCCGATGGCCCAGAGCAGGATCAGGAAGGTGATCACCAGGATCGTCCCCGCGATCGGCCGGTCGAAGAAGGACGTGATATCACCCCGCGACACGATCAGCGCGCGGCGGAAATATTCCTCGATCATCGGGCCAAGGACAAAGCCCAGCAGCAGCGGCGCCACCTCGAACTTGAGCGCCCGCATGCCAAGGCCGAGAAAACCGAAGGCCAGCAGCACGAAGATGTCGAAGATCTGGTAATTGACCGAGTAGATGCCGATGCAGGTAAAGGCGACGATCACCGGGAACAGCAGGTTGTAGGGGATCTTGAGGATCTTCACCCACATGCCCACCAGCGGCAGGTTCAGCACCAGCAGCATCAGGTTGCCGACGACGAAACTGACGATCAGGCCCCAGAACAGGTCGGGGCTTTCCTGGATCACGGTGGGCCCCGGGATGATCCCGTGCACCATCATCACGCCCAGCATGATCGCCATGACCGGATCGCCCGGAATGCCAAGGCTCAGCGTCGGGATGAAGGCCGCCTGCACCGCCGCGTTGTTGGCGGCCTCGGGGGCGGCGACGCCCTCGATCGCGCCCTTGCCGAACTCCTCTGGGTGCTTCGAGACCTTCCGCTCGACCGCGTAGCTGACGAAGGTGGCGACCAGCCCGCCGGTGCCCGGCAGCGCGCCGAAAAAGCCGCCGATGCCCGACCCGCGCAGCATCGGCATCCACGACCGGCGCCAGTCCTCGCGCGTCGGCATCATGTCGCGCAGGCGGATCTTCTGGTCGTCGACCTTGGGCATGACGCTGCGGCCGGCGGAGGCGATGATCTCGGGCAGGCCGAAAAGGCCGATGGCCACCGCGACCAGCGGCAGCCCGTCGAACAGCACCGTCTGGCCGAAGGTGAACCGCGCCACGCCCGAGTTGAGGTCGAGCCCGATGAGGCCCAGAGCCAGCCCCAGCGAGACCGCGATCAGCGACCGGATCGAGCGGCCCGAGCCGATCACCGAGGCGGCAATCAGCCCCAGCAGCATCAGCGCCACGTATTCATGCGGGCCGAATTTCAGCGCAACGCGGCTGAGCGGAACGGAAAAGCCCGCCAGCAGGATCACCCCGAAAATGGACCCGTAAAAGGACGCGATGGCGGTCATGAACAGCGCCTGCCCCGCCCGGCCCTGCTTGGCCATCGGGTAGCCGTCCAGGCCGGTGACGGCACTGGTGGCCGTGCCCGGCAGGTTCATCAGGATCGACGCGGTCGACCCGCCGTAGGAGGCGCCGTAGTAGATGCCACCCAGCATGATCAGCGCCAGCGTAGGCTCGAGGTGGAAGGTGATCGGCATCAGCATCGCCAGCGTCGCCATGATGCCGATGCCCGGCAGCACGCCCACCAGCGTGCCCAGGAAGACACCAAGGAAACAGTAGAACAGCCCCGAGAACGAGACCGCGATCGAGATGCCGAGGGCGAGATCGGAAAGCAGGGTGGACATGGTCAGAACGCCTCGATTTGCAGGCCAAGGCCCACGCGGAAGATCAGCGCGCAGGTGATGGCAGAGCCAAGCCCCAGCGCGGCCGCCATCCAGAGCTTGTTGCGCTCGCTTGCCAGCGCGGCCAGGAAGACCGCCAGCGTCACCGCCGGGATCATGCCGAAGCGTTCGATGGTCAGCGCGAAGCCCCCGAAGGAGGCCGCGACCAGCAGCATGCCGCGCAGCTCGCGGTGGCCGGGCAGGCGCAGCACCTCGGTCGGGCGCGAGGTCACGAGGATCAGCGCGGCAAGCGCGATCATGGTCCAGCCGAGAATGGTCGGGAAATATCCCGGCCCCATGCTGGTCAGCGTGCCCATGCGGTAGCCGCCGGCCTCGATGACGATGAAGCTGCCAACGCCGGCCGTGACCACGGCGGCGATGATGTCCTCGGTCCTGCTTAACACGAAGCGCATGGTCTCCTCCCTCTGGATCGGATGCATCCCGGTTCTTGTTCTCGCCGGACCCGAGCGGGTCCGTATGGTTCAGTCATGGCCGGCGCGGAGTACCGTGCCGGTGACCAGCGCGGCCCGGAGGCCCGCCAGAAAGTCGCAGATCGGCGCGAGGCCGTCCTTTGTGTCGCCGCGCCATTCGATGGCGTTGACGCGCAGGTGCGCAGGCGCCCATTCGCGGGCCAGCGTGCGGGTCAGCATCGCCGCTGCCGCCGTTGCCGCGCGCTCGGTGGCGCTGCGGCCGGCAGGCAGAACGATGGTCAGCGCGAATTGGGACGCGCGATCCAGCTGCGTGGCGCAGCGGGTGGCGAGGTCCCGCAGGTGCCGCAAGGTGGCGGCCATGTCCAGCCCCGCGCCCAGCAGACGCGCATCGGTCAGCGCGGCAAGGCGCGCGCCTTGGCTGGTCTCGGCCCCAAGCGCCGTGGCCAGCGCGGGATCGCCCAGCAGCAGGTGCCCGCCCTCGCCCTGCCCCGGCGTGGGGGCGCTGCCGGCGGCAGGTGCGCCGAGACGACCGCCGCCATCGACCAGCAGCGTCTCGCCCGCCAGCGCGGCGGCATCTGGCGACGTGCAGAACGTGACGGCCTCGGCGATGTCCTCGGGCGTCGCGATGCGGCCCATGGGGATCGACGCGGCCACGGCCTCGAGGTCCACGCGGCCCTGGCGCACCAGCTCGTCAACCAGCGGGGTGCGGGTGTAACCCGGCGCGACGGCCGTGACGTTGATGCCCTTGGCGCGGGCCTCGGGGCCCAATGCCCATGTCAACTCGGCGACGCCCGCCTTGGTGGCCGAATAGGGCCCGCGCAGCGCCAGCGGCTTGAACGACGCGCCCGAGGCGAGGTTCACCACCGCCCCGCCGCGCGACAGCAGGCCAAGCGCGGCGTCGCAAACCTCGGCCACGGCGGTCAGGTTCAGTGCGACCAGCGCGTCGAAGCGCTCGGCCGGCAAGTCATGCAGCGCCCCGCCCGAACTGTCGGTCATCCCGGCGTTGTTCACCACGATATCGAGGCCACCCAGCGCATTGGCCGCCTGGCCTACCAGCGCCCGGGCCGCGCCGAGCGCGGTCAGGTCCACGGGCAGGGCGACATGCCCGGCGCCCAGTTCGGTCGCGCGGGTGGTGGCGGCCGCCCCGTCGAGGTCGGCAATGGCCACCCGGCAGCCGCCCGAGGCCAGCGCCCGGGCGATGGCCCAGCCGATGCCCCCGGCCCCGCCGGTGACCAGCGCGCGGCGCGCGCCAAGGGGGATCGCCCCCGCCGCCATCAGCGGATCGCGATCCCGATGCCGCCGTCGACCGACAGCACCTGGCCGGTGACAAAGGCGCTGTCCTCGCCCAGCAGGTAGCCTATCGCATGGGCGATATCGTCCACGGTGCCGAGCCGCCCCATGGGCGTGTCGGCCACGCGCTTGGCGTCACGCTCGGCATTGCGGTTGCGCGCCGTGCCTTCGGTCGGAATGGCCGAGGGCGCCACGGCGTTCACGCGGATCCCCAGGTCGCCCAGTTCGGAGGCGGCGGCGCGGGTCAAGCCCGTGACGCCCGCCTTGATCCCCGAATAGACCATCGAGTTGCGCGCCGACCGGAAGGCCGCCGCCGAAGCCACGTTGACGATGGCCCCGCCATTTGTCATCGCGGCGGCGGCCGCCTGCGTCGACCAGATGATGCCCGAGAACCCGACGTTCAGCATCCGCTCGACCGTTTCGGGCATGATGTCGGGGATCGCCTGGTAGCGGACCCAGGCGGCGTTGTTCACCAGCCCGTCCAGGCGCCCGGTCCGGTCGACCACGGCGGCCACGGCGGCCTCGATCCCCTCTTTCGTGCCCGCGTTCTGCACCACCGGGAAGGCATCGCCGCCCGCTGCGGTGATCGCCGCGACGGCCTCTTCCGCGAACTCTGCCTTGATGTCGTTGACGCCCACGGACCAGCCGCGCGACGCCATCAGCCTGGCCGTCGCGGCACCGATCCCGTGGCCCGCGCCGGTGATGAGCACCGATTTCCTAGACGACATGCGCGATCTCCCCGTACCAGTCGTTGTCGCGCCCGGCCAGGACGCGGGCGCCAAGCGCCTCAGTTCCTTCGGCCGCCGCGCCATAGCTCGCCTGCGCGCGCATCTGGCGCAGGTGGCGGTGCAGCGGCACCTCCCATGTGAACCCCATGCCGCCAAAGACCTGGATGGCGCTTTCGGCCACCGCGATCCCGGCCTTGGCGCTCGACAGCCACGCGGTGTCCCGCGCCAGAGCCGCGTCGCCGCCCGGCACCGGACCCAGCGCGCGGGTCAGCCCGCAGCGCATGGTCTCGATCGCCAGCCGGTCGCGCGACAGGCGGTGGCGGATCACCTGGTTGGCCGACAACGGCTTGCCGAACTGGCTGCGATCCTGCGCGTAGTCCGCGGCCAGCGACAGGCAGCGTTCGGCCGAACCGCGCACGAACCCCGTGCGCAGCAGCGTCGCATCGGCGCGCAGGGTGGCGACGACTTCGGCCGACAGCACGATGCCCTCGACCGGGCCGTTCAGCGTGATCCGCGCCTCGGGCGCGTCGACGTCGAGTGGGGCCGTGACCTCGGCCGTCACGCCATTGCCCAGCGGCGCCAGCACGGCCGAGCCGTCGGCGCGGAAGACCAGCACCCGCGCGGCCTCGGCCGCCATGGGGGCACCGCCGACCACGCCATCCTCGGCCACGCCTACCCACGCGATGGTTGCCACGGTCTCGCCGGCCGCGATCTCGCCCGCCAGCGCGTCGTTCACCCCGGCCAGCGCCTTGGCCAGTACCATGGATTCGATCAGCGGAAAGCCCAGCAGGCCCGCGCCCGCAGCGGCCACCACGGGCACCGCGAAATCAAGCGGCAGGGCCAGCCCGCCGACGCTTTCGGGCGCCGAGACGCCGATCAGCCCGGCCTCACCCAGCATGGCGGCGCGTGCGGAGGCATCGGCGAGATCCGCGCAGCCCTCCACCACGGTCCGCGCCGTGTCTTCGAACTCTTTCGGGTCGAGATCGTCGAACATGTCAGCCCGCCTTTCTGAGGTTGAGGATGCGCTTGGCGATGATATCCAGCTGGATCTCGGTCGTGCCGGCATAGATGGTTTCGGCGCGGGACGAGAAATACAGCAGCTCCATCCGCGCCTTGAGGTCTGCCAACGGCTGGCCTGCATTTGCGGGCAAGCGCGACACGATCTCGTAGGCGACCTGGGCAAAGCGCTGGTGCGCCTCGGACCAGTAGAGCTTGGGGAAGGAGCCGCGCGGGCCGATCTGCTGGCCGGCCAGCAGGTCGCCCACCAGCGTTTCCACATGGCCTTTCAGGTTCTCGACCGCGATCCGCGCCTCGGCGATGTCGCGCTTGTATTCGCTGAGGATGGCAAAAGCGCGCAGGTCCGAGCGGCAGGCGGCGACGAGGTGGTCGATCTCGCTCTGGAAGCGCCAGGCGCGGTACATGCGGTTGGTCGCCCGCTCGATCGAGAGCACGCGCGTGGCGGCGGCCCAGCCCTCGTCCGGGGCGCCCAGCATGTTCGCCTCATCCACGATCACGTCGTTGAAGAAGACCTCGCAGAACGACCGCGCGCCGTCGATCGACACGATCTCGCGCACGTCGATGCCGGGACTGTCCATCGGCACGGCGAACAGCATCAGGCCCTTGTGCCGGTCCTCGGCCGTACCGGACCGCGCCAGCAGCAGGCACATCTGCGACTTGGACGCGCCCGAGGTCCAGATCTTCTGCCCGTTGACGCGCCAGCCGTCGGCCGTGCGTTCGGCCCGGGTGCGCAGCCCGGCCAGGTCCGACCCGGCACCGGGTTCGGAAAAGCCCTGGCACCAGATGTGGTCCATCTTCAAGATCTTGGGCAGCAGGTCCAGCTTCTGGTCCTCGCGGCCCACGGCCATGATGATCGGCCCGGCCAGTTCCTTGCCGATCGAGTTCACGGCGTTGGGCATGGGCGCAAGGCCGATCTCGCGATTGGCCTCGAGATGTTCGCGCAGGGTCAGCCCATGGCCGCCGTAGTCCTTGGGCCAGGTGATCCCGACCAGGCCCGCGCGGTGCTGCGCCGCCTCGAAGGCGATCTTGTCGCCGAGGCTCGCGCCCGGCACATGCGCGCGGTCGGTGCGCAACGCGTCGGTCAGGTTGCCCCTGATCCAGGCCCGCGCCGATGCGGCGTAGGCTCCTGTGTCGGGCGATTGCGTCCCGATGGGCTCCTGGCTGGTCATTCGGCGGCCTCCGCGTCCTGAATGTCATGGGGGATGATGAGCGCGTCGAGCGCAACCACCCCCTGCCCCGCGGCCCGGACGAGCAGCGGGTTGATGTCGATCTCGGCCACCTCACCGGCGTGGCGCAGGGCAAACTGGGACAGGTCGGTGATCGCCTGCGTGAGCGCGGCAAGGTCGGCCTTGTCCCGCCCCCGTGCGCCGTCGAGCAGCGCAAAGCCCTTGAGGCTGCGCACCATCTCGAGCGCCTTGGCCTCGGTCACCGGGGCGAGCGCCAGCGCGGTGTCCTCGAAGATCTCGGTAAAGACGCCGCCCAACCCGACCATGACCACGGGGCCAAAGGTGGCATCGGTGGTGGTGCCAAGGATCAGCTCGGTCCCGCCCGAGGTCATGGGCGCGATCAGCACGCCGTCGATCTGCGCATCCGGCGCATGCAGCTCGGCCGCCAGCAGGATGCGCCGGTAGGCGGCGCGAGCGGCTTCGGCCCCGGTCACGCCCAGCACGACGCCGCCGATGTCGGACTTGTGCTGGATGTCGGGCGACAGGATCTTCATCGCCACTGCGCCGCCGATCTGGTCGGCCGCGGCGGCGGCCTCGTCAGGGCTGGTGGCGGTGAATTCCTGCGGGAACGGCAGGCCGGCGGCCCGCAGGGCCTGTTTCGCCGTCGCCTCGTTCCGCGTGGCACCGGGGGTCAGCGGCGCGGGCGCGATCTCGGCCACCGGCTCGGCGGCGCGGGCGGCCAGCGCCTCCATCCGCGCCAGCGCGGCGATGCCGGCCATGGTCGCGTCGATACTGGGGAAACAGGCGATGCCCATGGCGCGCAGCTCGGCCACGGCATCCGCCGGGCCGGAAATGCAGGCGACCAGCGCCTTTTCCGGATGATCGGCGGTCACGCGGGCCAGCGCCTCGGTATAGACCCGGCGCAGGCGCGGCAGGGACATGCCCATGGCGAGCATCAGGCAGACGGTGGAATTGGCGTCGTCGCTGAGGGCGGCATCCACCAGCTCGCCGAAGATCTCGGGCGCGGCGGACATCTGGGCGGTGGCGTCGATCGGGTTCACGGCCGAGGCGAGCGGCAGGCGCGCCTTGATCCGGTCCTGCGCGGGCTGGCCCAGCGGGTTCACCGCCACGCCGTTCGCCGCCGCAGCATCCGCCATCATCACGCCGAATCCGCCCGAAGCCGCGACCATGGCGGCCGAGGGTCTGGGGCCAATCCGCCGCGCGCCAAGCGCGTCGGCGGCGATGCCGACCTGCACCAGCGTTTCCAGGGAATGCACCCGCACGGCGCCATGCCGGTCAAAGACCGCGTCGAAGACCTTGTCACTGCCGGCAAGCCCGCCGGTATGCGACAGGGCCGCTTTCTGGCCCGCCTCCGAGGTGCCGATCTTCATCACCACCACCGGCTTGCCGGCGGCGCGGGCGGCGTCCAGCGCCTCGGTCAGCCGGGCGCCGTCGCGGCAGGTTTCCAGCACCAGCAGGATCACCCGCGTCTCGGGGTCCGTCGCCATCCAGGCGACCGCGTCGGCAGACTGCACGTCGGCTTCGTTGCCGGTGGCGATGAAGCGCGCGATGCCCGCCCCCGCCTTGGTCAGCATGTTCAGCGCGGCGCTGCCCACGTTGCCGCTTTGCGACGCGATCGAAATGCCGCCGGTCTGCGGCATCTCGCGTTCCAGCGCGATGGAAAAGGTCCCGATGGCGCGGCTTTTCACGCTGACCGACCCCAGGCAGTTCGGCCCCACGATCCGCATCCCGCTGCTGGCGGCCAGCGCAGTGACGCGGGCCTGCAACGCCAGCCCCTCGGCCCCGTTCTCGGCAAAGCCAGCCGAGAGCACGATGGCCGCGCCGACGCCCAGCCCGGCCGCCAGCTCGAGCGCCGCCAGCGCGGCCGCGCCGGGCACCAGCACGAGCACCAGGTCAGGCACCTCGGGCAGGTCGGGCAGCCCGGCGTAGGATTTCAGCCCCTGAACCTCGTCCGCCTTGGGGTTCACCGGGTAGATCGCCCCGGCATAACCATGCGTCTTGAGCATGTGCACCGGGCGCCCGCCGGTCTTGTTCGGATCGGTCGAGGCGCCGACGATGGCGATGGAGCGCGGCTCGAACAGCGCGTCGAGGCCCTTGGCAGACTGGCTCATCTCAGCGCCCCTTGAAGACGGGCGGGCGCTTTTCGAGGAAAGCCATGCGGGCCTCCTTCGCGTCCTCGGTCTTGCTGAGCGCCATGGTGTAGTTCTGCTCCAGCCGGTAGGCGTCGCGCTGGGGCATGTTCTCGACCATGTTGGCGGCTTCCTTGGCGTATTTGATCGCCAGCGGCGCCTTCGACGCGATCTCCTGCGCGGTCGTCATGGCGGTGTCGAGCAGGTCCTCGGGCTTGGTGACCGCCTCGATGATCGAGCGGTCCAGCAGCTCCTGCGCGGTCATGCGCTTGCCGGTGAAGAACATCAGCCGCGTGGTGGAGCGGCCGAAGAGCGAATTCAGCATCGAGGCCCCGCCGGCCAGGCCGACGTTGATCTCGGGCATGCCGAAGACCGCGTTTTCCGAGGCATAGTAGATGTCGCAGGATGCCATCAGCCCCAGCCCCGCCCCCAGCGCGGTGCCATTCACGGCGGCGACCACGGGCTTGGCGCATTCGCGGATCGAATTGCCGGTCTCGCGCGTGATGCGGTTGTGTTCGAGGAAATCGCCCGGATTGGACGAGTCGGGCCGGTCCTTGAGATCGGCGCCTGCGCAGAACACCTTGCCCTCGGCGGTCAGCACGGCGGCGCGGATGTCGTCACGCTGGGAAATCTCGTCGAAGATCTCGACGATCTCGTGCCGCATCTTGCGGTTCAACGCGTTCACCGGCGGCCGCGCCAGCGTCACCAGCGCCACCATCCCGTGCATCTCGACCCGCACGTTTTCCTTGCCCATCATCGACGGCACCCTCCCTCGCATTGTCTCCTCGGCCCGGCGAAAGGCCCCTGACCGGTCGGTCAGTCACGACTCAGGCATAGACCAGCCTTGCCCGGTTCCGCAATCCTTTTCTGCGTGGAATTTCCTCTTGACTGACCGACCGGTCACCCCCTAGCTTTCCCGTGACTCGGACCAACCAACCGGTCGGTCAACCCAAGGGAGGAGACTTGCAATGACCCAATTCACCCGCCGCAGCCTCATGGCAGCAGCCGGCCTCGCAGCCGCAACCGTACTGACGCCGATGGGCGCGCTGGCACAATCCGGCCAGCCGATTCACCTGATCGTGCCCTATGGCGGCGGCGGCCTGATCGACGGCCTCGTGCGCGAGATCGGCGACATGATGTCCCAAGAACTGGACCAGCCGGTCGTGGTCGAGAACAAGCCCGGATCGAACGGAATCATCGGCGCGACGCTGGCCGCCGCGGCCAAGCCGGACGGGCTGACCTATTTCATCGGCGCCACCGGCCCGCTGTCGCTGAACGTGCTGCTGCGCGACGGTCTGACCTACGACCTCGACAGCTTCGAGCCGGTCGGCACGATGATGAGCGGCCCGCTGACGGTGACCGTGCCCGCCTCGATGGGCGTCAACGACCTGGACGAGCTCAAGGCCTATGCCGACGAACTGGGCCAGCCGCTGCGCTACGCGACGCTTGGACCGGGCTCGGTGACGCACCTGTTCGGCAAGGTCCTGCAGGACAAGCTGGACGTTGAAATGGTCGACGTGGCCTATGCCGACAACCCCTCGGCCGTGGTCGACCTGATCGGCGGGCTGAACGACCTGAACTTCTCGACCCCGATCTCGCTGGTCAAGCACGAGGAAGCCGGCGACCTGAAGATGCTCGCCATCTCTTCGCCCGAGCGGCACGAGAAATTCCCGAACCTGCCGACCACGACCGAGTTGGGCTACCCCGAGCTGGTTTCGTCCTTCTGGTTCGGCGTGCTGGCCCCCAAGGGCACGCCCGAGGCCGAGATCGCCCGCGTCTCGACCGCCCTGCAAAACGCGATGCAGAACGCGGACCTGCAAGCAAAGATGAACAACGTCGGCATGACCCCCGAGGTCGGCGGCCAGGAGGCCATGCAGGCCCAGCTGGACTGGGACAAGGACTTCTGGGGCACGGTCATCACCGAGAACGGCATCACGCTCGAGTGATCCGCGCTCCCCGTCGGATTGCGAAAGCCCCGGTCGTCTGGCCGGGGCTTTTTCGTTGTGCCTTGCTCAGCGCCCCGGGACGGGGGCACCTACCTGGCGACCACCCCGCCCAGCAGGATGTCGGCATATTGGTCCACGATCTGCTCGGGCGTCAGCGCCTGACCCGGGTCGTGCCAGCGGTGCATCCAGTTGATGCCCGACAGCACCAGCCGCCCGGTCATGGCCGGGTCCACGTCGTTGAATTCTCCGCTGGCGATCCCGTCCTTGATGATGTCACGCAGCATCCGCTCGAACTCGCGCCGGCGGGCCAGGCGACGCTCCATCCGGTGGCGGTCGGGATCGGACCAGAAGGCATTGCTGGCCGCCACCCAGGCAGACCGGTGCTCGGCAAAGAACCGGGCCGCGGCGACCATGAAGGCGCGCAGCTTGTCCGCCGAACTGCCATCCGCGGGGATGCGGCTGCGCACGAAATCGTTCAGGTTCTTGGTCGCGGAAAAGGCGATGCGGGCGTAGATGTCTTCCTTGCTGACAAAGTGGTGATAGAGCAGCGCCTTGGACACTCCGGCCGCCTGGGCAATGTCGCGCATCGACGTCGCGTCGTAGCCCTTTTCGGCGAACAGCGCCGTGCCGATGTCGAGGATCGACTGCATCCGCTCGCTCAGGACGCTTTCCTCATCCGCCACGTCGCCGTCTGTGGTCTGATCTTCCATGCACCCTGCCCGTTTGCCGCATCTGCACATTGTTCGCATAGGACTGACCGTGCGGTCAAGCGGCCCCACGCCGGCAGACATCGCCCCAGTGCGCCACGACGAAATCGATGTAGATCCGCAACTTGGCGGGCACGTAGGGCGCCTGCACATAAGTGACGAAGATGCCCTCGTCGAAGGTGGCATTCGTGACCCGCGTGCTCGGCAGCAACTCGACCAGCCGGCCCGAGGCGATGTCGGCCGCCACGGTGTATTCGTCGAGCAGGGCGATGCCCCGCCCCGCCCGCGCCATCTCGAGCAGCACGAGGCCGTTGTTCGACACGAACCGCGCCGGAACCATGTATTCCTCGACCCCCTCGCCCACCTGGAAGCGCCAGTAGACCGGCTCGTGGCTGAGCCAGTAGACAAGGCAGGCGTGGCCCAGGATGTCGGCCGGCGCCTGAAGCGGCGGCGCCAACGCAAGGTAGTCGGGCGCGGCCACCAGGATGCGGCGGCTCTGGAACAGGCGGCGGCGGACCAGGCCGCTTTCCTCGGGCGGGGCGATGCGGAAATCCAGGTCGAACCCGTCCTCGCGCAGCCGCACGGGCTGTTCGGAAAGGTTCAGGTCGACCACGAGATCCGGGTGCAGCTCCTGGAACACCGGTTGCAGCCGCGCCAGCACCGAGACGCCGAACATGGTGCGCGAATGCACGCGCAAGAGCCCCCGCGCGATGTCCTGCTGCGCGCTGGCCGCCGTCTCGGCCGCCTTGACGCTGGCCAGGATCTCGCGCGCATCGCGCAGGTAGGTCTCGCCGCTCTCGGTGAGGCCCAGCGCGCGGGTGGACCGGTGCAGCAACGTGACGCCCAGGCTCTCTTCCAGCTCGTTGACGTGGCGCGACACGCTGGCCGGGGACAGACCGTAAAGCCGCCCCGCCGCGGAAAAGCTGCCCGTCTCGGCCGTCGCCACGAACAGCGCCATGGCGCGAAACTTGTCCATGTCCCACCTTTTCACGAAATGAAAAACTCAAATGCAAATAGACCCCGTTATCCCGCAGGGCGCAATAATCTATTCTGACAGGGAACATGAAACAGGGAGGAAGCGTCATGGACTTCGGAGCCTTCATTCTCGCGCAGCAGCGCGGCTATCACCAGACCTCGCACGAGGTCATCGCGAACTCGGTCGAACAGACCGTCCACGCCGAGCAATGCGGTTTCAGCAACGCCTGGTATGCCGAGCACCATTTCAACAACTACTCGCTGTCGCCCTCGCCGCTGATGATGGTGGCGCATACGGCCGGCCTGACCAAGACGATCCGCCTTGGCTCGGCCGTCTGCATCCTGCCGCTGTACCACGCGCCCCGCTTCCTGGGCGAAGTCGGCCTGGTCGACTCGCTGTCGGGTGGCCGGCTGGAGCTGGGCATCGGCTCGGGCTACCAGGATTTCGAATTCCAGCGCTTCGGCACCAACCTGGAAGACAGCGGCAAGATCTTCGAAGAATATCTCGACGTGCTGCCGAAAGCGTTCAAGAACAAGATCTTCGAACACCATTCCGAGCATCTGGACATCCCGCCCTCGTCGATCGCGACGCGGCCGATGCAGGACCCGATGCCGCCGCTGTGGATCACCACCGGCAACCCGCGCCTGCGCGAACGCGCCTTCCGCGAGGGGCACAACCTGTTCGTCACGGCCCTGCTGGGTGGCCTTGACGCGATCAAGCGCACACGCGGCCAGGTCGACGAGGCCATCGAGAACTCGGGCACCGACGGGTCGAAGTCGCGCCTTGGCTTCCTGCGCGTCGCCTATGCCTCGGACGACCAGGCCGAGATCGACCATTACCTCGAGAATGCGCTGTTCCAGCGCCGCCTGTCGTTCAGCCTCAAGGCCCGGACGCAGCAGACCGACGACGGCTACCTGATGAAAGAGGTGCCGACCGACACCGACCCGACCATCGAAGAGCTGCGTGCCAACCTGCCCGTGGGCTCGGTCAACCAGGTGATCGACAGGATGCTGGCCGAGATCGAGATCCTCAAGCCCGACCACATCGCGCTGCAGACCCAGCTGGGCGACTTCTCGCAAAGCCGGATGCTGCGGCAGATGGAAGTCTGGGGCGACAAGATCATCCCGGCGATCCAGAAAGAGGTCGGCGCCGGCACCAAGCTGGTCGCGGCGGAGTAACGGGGATGCGCATCGTTCTCACCCCCGGTGCCCTGCCCCGGCTCGAGGGCGCGGCGGATTTCAAGCGCTTCTCGGTGGCGGTGGACCCGATCCTGATGGACGACCTCGCCACCGCGACGGCGGCCATCGGCGACATGGCGGACGAGGCCCACGTCTGGGTCCGCCCCGACGCCCTGCGGGCGCTGTCGCCGCTGGCAGGCGACGCGGGCTGGCGCACGGGGCTCGAAACCATGATCGGGTTGGCGGCCAAGCACGGCTGGACCAACGCGCGCGGCGAAATCCGCGCCCATGTCGAACCGCTGGCCGCCCATCCGCCGGTCGAGGTCGGGGCCTTTCGCGACGCCATGCGCCGCTTTGCCTCGGGCGTCTGCATCGTGGCCGCCGGCCAGGGCGCGGCGCGTTGCGGCATGACCGTCTCGGCCTTTACCTCGGTCTCGGCCGAGCCGCCGATGATCCTCGTCTGCCTGAACCGCAGCGCCGCATCGCATGACTGCGTGACCGGTGCGGGCACCTTCAGCGTCAATATCCTGAGCGCCAGCCAGGAAGAGCAGGCGATGCTGTTCGCCGGCCAGCGTGGCCGGCACGGGGCCGATCGCTTCGATGCCGACTGGCTGGATCTTTCCGGCGCGCCTGTGCTGCGCACGGCGCATCACGCGCTGGTCTGCACCGCCGAGGCGCAGCATGCCTCGGGCAGCCACACGGTGCTGATCGGCCGCGTCATCGCGGCCCGGTCGGGCGAAGATGACGGCGCGCTGCTGAACTACAACGGCGCGCTGCGGCAAGGCACCTGGGCGGCCTGATCTCCCCGCCCGGCGCGCCGGGCTCGGGCCACCCAGCAGACACGTTCAGACCACCATGCGGGCGGTCCGGGTTCCCCGGGCCGCCCGTTGCGCTCAACCCTCCCGGCGACCGATGGCATAGACCGGGTCATGCGGGAACACCCCGCCGATGGGCACGCGGACACCGAACCGCTCGGCCTCGGATCCCTCGGGCACCTCCTGCGGATCGACCCAGTCATAGACCACGGTGCGCTCGGCGATCCGCCACTCGTCGCCGCGCCGTTCGAAGAGGTCGCAGTAGCGCCCGGACAGCATCACCTGCCGCTCGACCCCGTCGGGGCCCGCGCCGCGCTGGAGCGCGTGGAAATAGCTCTCCACGGCAGCTTCGGCCTCGCCCCGGAATTCGATCAGCACGTTGGTGATGTGGTGGATGTTCCGCGCCCCCCGCGCCCAGGCCCCTCGCACGCGTTCGTAGAACTCCTCGACCGGGCCCGAGGTCGCGCCGTGGCAATCGTAGGCACCCGGCCAGTAGGCCGACATCAGCGCCGCCTCGTCCGCGCGGTCGATCCCGCGCGCGTAGCGATAGAGGCAATCCCGAATCGCCTCGCGCGCCAAGATGCTGTCGCTTGTCACCTGCATGGCCCTGCCCCTTTGCCCGTTTCCGATCACGGCGCAGGCTACACGTCGCGGGCGCCGTGACAACCGAGATCGCCGCGCGCCCTTTTGCCTGTCCGCGCGGGTCTTTCCTGATAGGCTCATGTCCGCAGCACCCGACACGCCCCCTGCCGGGCGACTTCAGGCCCGGAAAGGACCGACATGACCGCCGACTTCATGTTCATCACCTTCACGATCTTCCTTGCCGGGATGATCGCCGTCCCGCTGGCGTCTCGCTTCGGCCTCGGGTCGGTCCTTGGCTACCTCATCGCGGGGATCGTGATCGGGCCGGTCCTGCACTGGGCCGGTGTCGATGTCGTTGCCCTGCAGCACTTCACCGAGTTCGGGGTGGTCATGATGCTGTTCGTCATCGGGCTCGAGATGCAGCCCCAGGTGCTCTGGGCCATGCGGGCGCGGATCTTTGTCATGGGCGGGCTTCAGGTCGGACTGACCGCGCTTGCGGTCATGGCGGTGGCGATGCTGCTGGGCCAGTCCTGGACCATCGCCCTGGCCATCGGGCTGGTCTTTGCCCTGTCGTCCACCGCCATCGTCACGCAGACGCTGAACGAAAAGGGCCTGATGCGCAGCGACGGCGGGCAGGCCAGCTTTTCCGTCCTGCTGTTCCAGGACATCGCCGTGATCCCGATGCTGGCACTGATCCCCCTGCTGGCCCTGCCCGAGCTGTCCGAGGCGCTGCACCACGGCGACGACCACGGCGGCGGGCATGGCGAAGCGGCGCTGAACCTGAACCTGGTCGAAGGCCTGCCCGGCTGGCAGGTCGCGCTGGCCACGCTGGCCGCCATCGGCCTTGTCATCGTCGCCGGGCGCTACCTGACCGGCCCGATCTTTCGCTACGTCGCCAAGGCGCGGCTGCGCGAGCTCTTCGTCAGCACCGCGCTGATGATGGTGCTCGCCATCGCGCTCCTGATGACCATGGTGGGCCTGTCGCCCGCGCTTGGCACCTTCCTGGCCGGGGTTGTCATGGCCAACAGCGAATACCGGCACGAGCTGGAAAGCGACATCGACCCGTTCAAGGGCATCTTCCTTGGCGTCTTCTTCATCACCGTGGGGGCCAGCATCGACTTTGCCCTTCTGGGCGAAAACCTCTTGCTGGTGGTCGGCCTCACGCTGGGGCTGATCGTGTTGAAATGCGGCGTCATGCTGGTGCTGGGCCGGGTGTTCCGGCTGGCCGGCGGCGACAAGTGGCTGTTCGGGCTGGGCCTTGCGCAAGCGGGGGAATTCGGCTTCGTGCTGGTGTCCTTCACCGTGGCCAATGCGGTGATCCCGGGGCCGGTCGCAGACCTGCTGCTGCTGATCGTCGCCCTGTCGATGCTGCTGACGCCGGCGCTCTTCATCCTCTACGACCGGGTCATCGCCCCGCGCTATTCGCGCCAGCAGGACCGCGCGGCGGACGAAATCGCGCCAGGCGGCAAGATCATCATCGCCGGGCATGGCCGGTTCGGCGGCATCGTCAACCGGGCGCTGCAAGCCGCCGACTACCCGACCACCGTCATCGACTACAGCAACGAGCAGCTGGCGATGCTGCGCCGTTTCGGCATCAGCGCCTATTTCGGAGATGCCACGCGCCCCGACCTGCTGCATGCCGCCGGCATCGACGAGGCGCGCATCCTCGTCATCGCCATCGACAACAAGGACGCCGCGACCGAGCTTGCGCGCTACATGCACGAGCATCACCCGCATGTGCACGTGGTGGCCCGTGCCATCGACCGCTGGCATGTCTACGAGCTGTGGGAAGCCGGGTGCCGCGACATCATCCGCGAGACCTACGACAGCTCGATCCGCGCGGCCCGGTCGGTCTTCGAGGCCATGGGCCATGCGCGCCCCGAGGCCGAGCGGCTGCTTGGCGTCTTCGAGGACTGGGACCGCCGCACCATGATCGAGACCGCGCAGGCCTACCTGCAAAGCGAGGATCCGCACAGCGCGGACAGCGACTATTCCCGGCTTGTGCGCGACCACCTCGAGTCGTGGGAGGCCGAGATGAAAGCCGAGATGAAGGCGGCCCGCGAGGCGTCGCAAGCGCAGTAACGGCATTTGGCCAGTTCGTCGGCCATGGCGCGTTCCTGCCAGCCGATCACGGCATTGGGGCCGATGCCGCGGGGGCTTGTTCCGCAGAGGCCCACACCTCGGGATGGCTTACCCCGTATCACCGGGGTCTGCGACGATGCAGGCCAGCGGGAAAAGCCCGAAGAGGCCATGACCCAGTTGCGGCAGGTCGCGGTGCCGCGGGGTCAGGGCGCGAAGATCGCGGGCGCGGTTCCGCAGATCGGCCTGAAACAGCCGGCCAACCGCCGCAGGGGACATGATCGTGGCGGCATGGACCCTGATCAGCTCAATCGGGTGAAGGCGTTTGAGCAGGAGAATCCCCGGCTTCGGCGCGCGGTCTCGGACCGGACGCGGGGCCAGCTCGTGTCGCTCTTGCCACCAGACAGAACATCAGCGCCGTCGCCACCCTGCAGATCATCCGCCCCCTGCCCGCCCAACAGCGTGTCATCGCCCTGCGCACCGGTCAGCGTGTCCGCACCGGCCCGGCCATCCAGCTTGCCGTAGGCGTTCAGGCCGGCCGTCGGACTGTCGTCGAGCACCAGCCGGTTTGCCGACGGAGAGCCGAAGATGTCGGCGCGCCCGCCGCTCCAGGTGACGTTCTCGATGCTGGCCAGCGTGAGCATGTCGTCCACGGGAAACCGGAACGTCGGGCGGATGTAGGCATATCCCTGCCGCAGGTTCACATGGCCATAGGAGCCGGGATCGCCATCCTCACCGGTCTCGACGAAATGCAACGTGGCGGACCCGGCGTTGCCATAGACGGTATCCCCGCTCTCTACGCCACCATAGGGTCCGATCACTACGAATAGATCGTCGCCGTCGCCGCCCCGCAAAAGATCCTGGGCAAGGGCCGCTCCCGGCCCAACAAGATCCTCGGCATGCAACGTGTCGTTGCCGGCGCCACCGTCCAGCGTGTCAGCCCCGGCGCCACCGACCAGCAGGTCGGCCCCGGCGTCGCCTTCCAGAAGGTCGGCCCCGGCGTCGCCTTCCAGAAGGTCGCGGTCATCCGCACCGCACAGGGTGTCGGCACCGTTGCCGCCCCGGAGATTGCCGTCGAATGTCGGCACGCTCAGCAGGTCGTCCGCGTCGGTTCCATCCAGCACGTGGATCGCGTCGCGTTGGATCACCGGCAGGTCATGCGCCGCCCCCACCGGCCGGTCGCCCTGCATAGGCTGCACGGACAGCGCGCCATTTCCGACCGCCTCATCCCCGGCGAAGGTTAACGCGACGGTGCGCGTCACTCCTGCTGCGAGATCCCCGATCCGGACCAGGCCCGCCTCGATCGTGCCAACGCACTTGGCGATCAGGCCGATCAGCCCACCGCCATCGACCGATAGCGCGAAATCCGTCGCGGCACTGGCATCGCGGTTCAGCAGGTCGAAGAACAGCGTCACCGTCGCGCCGATGTGCAGGCTTTCCTGAAACGGGACGGCAGTAAGCACGATATCGGGCGGCGGCGCCACCTCGAGGCGCATCCCGGTGTCCATCCGCGTCGGGAAGATGCCTTCGTCGATGAGATCCGCAAGGACTGTACAGGTGCCGGCCGTCATGTCGGGCATCCGCGAAACCGTCGTCATAAGCGATACGGAGTGAGACAGCATCCGGGCGGAACACGCCGCCCGCATGCAGAAAACCAAGCTCGGCCGTCAGTCCGAATCCCACGCGGTCGAGCCAAAGCTCTCCACCCATCCCGAACGCGCCCGCCTCGGCATCGAAACTGACCCGCAGGTTCACGCCCGGGCATTACGGACCGTAAATCCGAACCACCAAATGCCGGGACCGGATGCGCCGGAGGTCGGCAAAACTTGAAAAACCGTCACTTTGTGTCGTTAATGAACCTTGAACTGATTCAATTTCTTGGGATAACGCATGGCATTTTTTCTTTCTTCGGCTGCGCTATCAGTGGTCAATTCCTTTATCGATGGCGGCAAGTTAAGCAGTATCGGCGGCTCAGGCGGTTTTGCCTTTGCAACCGGTGCATTGGGGGCGGTCGGTACGGTCGTCGGCTGGATCACGCAGATCGCCGAGGCGGCAGATCCCGGACCCGATCCGGTCGACCTGCTCCAGGAGCTTGAAACCACGATCCTCAACGGCTTTGACGACATGCAAAGCGCCATCGACGATCTGGGCGCGCAATTGTCGGCCGAGATCGCGGATGCCGTGGGCGGCGCACGGCTTCAGTCCCTGGCCGGCGCCCTGTCGCGATCGCTCAGCGCGCGGGACCTGCTTTACAGCTACGATGCCAGCCCGGACGACGTGACCCGGTCAGAGATCATATCGGACGCGTCCCGCGGCTTGCGGGACACGCTGGCCCAGGCGACAGCCATCGCGACCAGCACCGACAGCTACGAGCCCACGCTCGCGCAGGTGTCGGCGGCGGTCTCTTCCGTCGCCGTGGCGCTGGCCGTCCGGGGCGAGGTCGCCTTGCTTCTCGAGCGCAACGAGATCGGGTCAGAGAAGATCCAGCGCCAGTTCTCGGATTCGGCCGCATTCTTCGAGAATGCGACAGGCTTCTACCGTGGGGCCATGACCGGGACTTATACCTGGATCCCGAATCCCGACATATTCGACCCGGAATCCGGGCAATTCGTGGTGAACCCGGGCGGCACGCTGACCGTGACGCTGAACACCGGCGATCTCGATCTCGACGACTATTACAACCAGCTCATCGTGGAAGAAGGCGACACGGGCTACAGCCAGCCCTACAAGCTGGAACTCAATTTCCAGGGGCGCTTTGCGAATTGGGATGATCTTGGCATCACCCAGGAGGTCCGCGACGCGCTGAACCTGAGTCCCTTAGGTGTCTGGGTCGATCGTCGGGACATCAACAACGATTCCGGCCAGGACCAATGGTCCCAGGTGGCAAGAGCCTTCGAGTACATGCTCGAGAACGTCGTGCTCCGGGACATCGCGCTTGGCGACAACGGTGAGAACCTGCTGGACCTGGCAACGCTCTACCGCAGCCTCAGCGACGGGGTCGAAAAGGTCCTGAGACCGCAGGTCGGCGCGTCGGACGACGGCACGTTGGTCGGGTCCGAAGGGAACGACCTTCTCGTCGGCGTGGGCGGCGACGACAGTCTCTCGGGCCTCGGCGATGCCGACGTGATCCGGGCCGGCGGCGGCCGCGATACCCTTGAGGGCGGCGAAGGCGAAGACCGCCTCTACGGAGAGGACGGCGATGACCTGCTGCTCGGTGACGGTGGCGACGACTGGCTCGAAGGTGGCGAGGGCAACGACACGCTGAACGGCGGCGACGGGCGCGACGTCGCCCGGTTCTTCGGGGATCGCAGCAGCTATGTCCTGGGCTTCGAAGTCGATGGATCCTCGGTCGAGATCCACGTCGGTCGCGATGGGGAGGCCGACGTCCTGCAAGACGTTGAACGCCTGTACTTCGACGACGCAACGGTAAACATTTACCAGGCCTCTGCACTCAGCGGATCGATCGACGGCGATTTCGTGAAGGCCGGCGTCGTTGATGGACAGGAAGGTCAAACCGCCCGGATCAGTCACGATTTCATCGTCGGTCACGACGGCAGTGACACGATCTCCGGCGGCGGGGGATCGGACACGCTGTTGGGCGGGGAATCTTTCGACCTTCTGGATGGCGGAGAGGGTGACGATTACCTCGACGGCCAAGGCGGCAACAGCAGCCTTCTGGGGGGCGCCGGCAACGACACGCTGGTCGCATCCAACGACGGCATCCACTGGATGACCGGCGGCACGGGAGACGACCTGCTGGATTTCCGCGCCACGCCGTCATTTGGTCTTGCCGATCTGTCCGGCCTCAAGCAGGCGTATCGCTTCGAAGCCACGGATACAGGCGTTCTTGTGATTGGCCCCGACGGACACGACTTGATCCTCGGGTCCGCCCGGCTCAGCTTTGTCGATGGTGATACCGAAACCGTGGACGGGACTTTCGTCCTCGAAGCCGGGACATCCGGCGACGACGACCTGGGGACGGGGGTGCCGACCTCTACAATTGCAGAGATTCTCGCAGGATTTTCCGGCGATGACACGATCCGCGCGGGCGGAGGCGACGACATCCTGCTCGGTGGCTCCGGGAACGACCGCCTGCGTGGTGAGAATGGCGACGACAGCCTCGAAGGTGATGCGGGCGACGACAGGCTGACAGGCGGTGACGGGAACGACACAGTAGATGGCGGGGACGGACGGGACCTCGCCTGGCTTGGTACGGGGGACGACCTGTTCCTCGACACTGCGCAGGCAGACTTCGGCGACGACACCGTGAATGGCGGCCGCGGCAACGATCAGATCGGTGCGGTCCAGGGCGGTCAGGCCGGCGGCAACGACGACTTCCGCGGCCATTACGGCAGCGATACGCTGGCAGGCGGCGACGGGGACGACCGCCTGGATGGCGGTGCGCAATACGACAAGATCTACAGTGGCACCGGAGACGATACGGCCATCGGCGGCAAGGGCCGTGACCTGGTGTACCTGGGTGAGGGTAATGACGTGGCGCACGACACCGTTCAGCTGGGACTGCACGGGGCGGACAGGGTGTACGGCGGCCATGGGGCCGACACGCTGCACAGTGCGGGCGGTGACGATACATTGACCGGTGGATCGGGCGCCGACCGGTTCGAGTTCGCCGCCACGGTCGAGGCCGTCACCGTCACCGACTTCAGCGACGCTGCGGACGTCCTTGCAATCGACACTGCGCTGTGGGGCGGTGCCCTGGGACAGGCGCGGCTGGAGGCGCTGTCCGATGTGTCATCGGGTACCTTGGTGTTGGATTTCGGGAATGGACAATCGATTACGCTTGACGGGTGGTCTGACAATGCCGGTCTTTTGGACAACATCCTCTTGATCTGATCCAAGGTCCGCCCCGGCCGCAAGAGTGGGAACGGAAGCTCAAGTCCGATGAGGCGGGCTTTGCGCCCCGACAGGCCCCAGGTGCAGTCTCGACTGCCCTCTTTGCCGCCTGCCGTATGCGCCTCGCGTCGTGGTGTCAGACGCATTCCAGCCCGTCTCGACAAGGGAGGAGTTTCTGTCCCTCATCGAGTGGTCCGGATCAAGCGCTCATGCATGGTCGGCCTTCGATCTACCAGAATGAAGACCTCGGGCGCCGGCACCCGATATCCGGGGGCACCATGCGGCCGGTCCAAGTCGTGGTGTTTGCGCGATCTTTCGATGAGGTTGTGCGCCTCCCTCAAGGTGCAGGAAACTTCGCCATTCCGCAGCTGGTCCCTGAACCTGCCGTTGAAGCTTTCGCAATAGCCGTTCTCCCAAGGTGACCCCGGCTCGACGCACGCAGCACTCGCCCCTACCAGCGCGATCCAGTCGCGCACCTTCTGCGCGATCAACGCCGCGCAGTTGTCGCACCCGATAAACCGCAGCGGTCCGCGCTGGATGAACAGGTCCGTCAGGGCGTTCAGGACATCGGTGGAGTTCAGTGCAAGCGGTGTCTCGGCCTCACGCGGGATCAGCTTGACGGCTGGAAGTTCGACGACCGGAGATCGTCAACCCGGCTGGCAGGATGTTCGGCCCACTGGCGATGGATGTAGGTCAGCTTCTCGCCGCGGCGCGACTTGGCCGAGGCAGGTAGACGCTGTGCCTGCAGCCAGTCCCCGAACTCGACCACGAGGGGCACGCTGCGAGCCTGACTGGCGGAAAGGCGATGGCCCTGTCCCATGCTTTGGATCTCGGCCTCGATGCGGTATGGCTCGGCGATCCAGCGAAGGCCCTCGGCGTCGATCTCGGATCTGTCGCGGTCGAAGACCTGCTTTGGCCTGCGCCTTGCGTGTGCCCGGCAGCGCGCATCCGTGATCGGCGCGCCGCCCTTGCGGGAGGAACCCAGGGGTGGCCGACAAACTCTCCACCCGATCTTATGTGCAATATTTCAATGCCTTAACAGAAATACTTGGTGCGGGTGAAGGGACTCGAACCCCCACGCCAAAGGCGCCAGAACCTAAATCTGGTGCGTCTACCAATTCCGCCACACCCGCACTTCGGAGCGTGGATTACCAAAGCCGCCGCCCGCTGGCGAGAGGAAATATCCGCGACCTGTGGCCGAAAAACCAAGGACATTAACCGCATCTTGTCGTATTCAATGAAAAAACGAGGCAGTACAGAACAGGATGACGCCCATGAAGCCGAACACGGCCGGGCGCGAGACGGGACTCCCCACCGGGGCAGAGCCTGATCGCGAGCGGATTCTCCAGACCGACCGCCCCGGCCATGCCGGATATTCGCAACCCGAACCGGAGCTTGGGCGCCTGCCCGTGCCGCGCCCGGACCCAGGGCAGACGGTCGGCACCGGCCCCTGCATCAACGCGCTGCTCTCGGGCAGCTGCGTCTATGCGCAGGACGGCGAACTGCCGGTCGACTACCTTGTGCCCGGGGATCGCCTGATCACCCGCGACGCCGGCATGGTCACCCTGCGCGACATCCGCATGCACCTGCTGCAGACCGAGTGCATTCGCATGCGGGCCGGGGCGCTGGGGCAACGCAAGTCGGGCCAGATCCTGCGGCTGCTGGCCAGCCAGCAGGTGCTGGTGCGGGACCGCCGCGCCCGGCTGGGCTTTGGCCGCGCCACGGCCATGGTTGCCGCCCGCGACCTCGTCGACAACCAGACCATCCTGCCCGAGGGGCGGCGGCTGGTGCGGGTCTACGAGCTCGATTTCGGCGAGCCGCACGTGATCTATGCCGACGGGCTGGAAGTGGCGAGCTACATCTCGGAAGAGGCGGCGCGCAACGTCGCCTGAGCGATGGGGTGGGCCTGTGCCCACCCGCCTCGCCTGACCAGTGGACGGCCTGCGCCCGCCGTCAGGCCATGAGCGAGCGGAAGACGGACGGCAGCGCCTCGGGGATGTCCTCGGCGATGAGGCCGGGACCGAAGGCGCGGGCCGCCTCCACGTGCAGCCAGGCGCCGGCCGCCGCAGCGGCGAAGGTCGGATTGCCCCGCGCCAGCAACCCGGCGATGAGCCCGGCCAGCACGTCCCCCGCCCCGGCCGTCGCCAGCCAGGGCGCCGCGCGGCCGTAGACGGCGGCGTTGACGGCCACGGCGCCATCGGGCGCGGCGATCACCGTGTCCGGCCCCTTGAGCAGGACGGTGCAGCCCGCCCGCTCGGCTGCTGCGCGCGCGGCGTCGACGCGGGAGAACGCGGGGCCCGACACGGGAGGGTCGGAAAGCCCCGCGGCGAGGTCGGGAAAGAGGCGCCGGAACTCTCCGTCATGGGGCGTCAGCACCGCGTCCCGCCCGACCGTGAGGTCGAACAGCGCCTGCGGCTGCCGGTTGAACCGCGACAGCGCGTCGGCATCCAGCACCACGGCGCGGCCCGATTGCAGGGCGACGCGCGCCAGCTCGGCCGTGGCGGGGCCCAGACCCAGGCCGGGGCCAAGGCAGATGGCGGTGATCCGCCCGTCCTCGAGCAGTTCCGACAGGCCCGGCGGGCCGTCGAGCCCGAGCAGCATGATCGCGTCGAGCCGCGCGGCATGTTCGCCCACGGCCCTGAGCGGCGCGGCCAGCGTCACCAGCCCGGCGCCGACCCGCAGCGCTGCCCGCGCCGCCAGCCGTGCGGCGCCGCCGCGCCCGGGCGGGCCCGAGAGCACCAGCGCATGGCCGTGATCGTACTTGTGACCGGCCTGCTTGAGCGCAAAGCCCATGTCGGCCGCCTGCACCTCGTGCAAGACCTCCGGGCCAGCCGCGCGGCACCAGGCGCCAAGGCCGATGTCGACCACCTGCACCGCGCCGCAATGGTGCGGGCCCTCCGCCAGCACATGGCCGCGTTTCATCGCATGGAAACTCACCGTCAGGTCCGCGCGAAAGGCCGGACCACGGCCCTGCGCGTCGGTCAGCACCCGGCCGCTGTCGGAACACAGCCCCGAGGGCAGGTCGACCGCCACCCGCATCCAATCGTGGTAGTCCACCTGGTCGAAGGTCATCAGCACGCCCGCGATCTCGGCCCCGAGGCCGCGGCCGAGCCCGGTGCCGAACAGAGCATCGACCAGCACGCCCTGCCCGTCCCCGAGGCGCGGCTTGTTGGTGAAGGGCAGCGGCACCACCTGCCCGTTCCAGCGGTCATGGTTCGCCCTGGCATCGGCGGGCAGGCGCGCGGGATCGCCCAGCAGCGCGACCTCGACGTCCCAGCCCCCGCCCGCCAGAAGGCGCGCAATGACAAAGCCGTCGCCGCCGTTGTTGCCCGGCCCGCACAGCACGATGGCGCGCCGCGCGGCCGCCGTCCAACCGGTCGTGGCGGCGAGAATCGCGTCCACCACGCCCTGCCCCGCGCGCTCCATCAGCGTCGCGCCCGAGACGGATCCCGACTCGATGGCGGCGGTTTCCACCGCGCGCATCTCGCTGGCGCCCAGCAATTCAGCCATCCTCATCTCCGCTTGATTCAATTCCGCTCATTCATTAGGCAAATCGCACAAAATAGCGGCAAGCCAGCCTGCCCCCTCTTGGGGCGTGGTCCCGGGGAATGCTAACCAATTGTGCAGCCCTTGGGGAAGTGGTCTGTCGCCAGACGACAGAGTGGAAGGAGGACCTCCATGAAAAAGATCGAAGCGATCATCAAGCCCTTCAAACTGGATGAGGTGAAGGAGGCGATCCAGGAGGTCGGTGTCCAGGGCCTGTCTGTGATCGAAGTGAAGGGCTTCGGTCGCCAGAAAGGCCACACCGAGCTGTATCGCGGCGCAGAATACGTCGTCGATTTCCTGCCCAAGGTGAAACTCGAGGTCGTCCTGGACGACGACCAGGTCGATGCCGCCATCGCGGCGATCATCGACGCGGCCAAGACCGACAAGATCGGCGACGGCAAGATCTTCGTGTCGACCGTCGAACAGGCGATCCGCATCCGCACCGGCGAATCCGGCTCGGACGCGCTCTGATCCGCTGCCCGGCGACACGTATATCCACCAGAATTCAGACCCCTGAAAAAATCGGAAAGGGACCAATATGAGCAACGAAAGCGTTCTGAAGCTGATGAAGGACGAGGACGTCGCATACGTCGACATCCGCTTCACGGACCCGCGCGGCAAGCTCCAGCACGTCACCGTCATGGCCGACCTGGTCGACGAGGACTTCCTGGAAGAGGGCTTCATGTTCGACGGCTCGTCGATCGCCGGCTGGAAGTCGATCGAAGCCTCCGACATGAAGCTGATGCCCGACGCAGGCAGCGTTTACATCGACCCGTTCTACGCGGAAAAGACGCTGGCGATTCATTGCTCGGTCGTCGAGCCCGACACGGGCGAACCCTATGACCGCGACCCGCGCGGCACCGCGCAGAAGGCCGAAGCCTACCTGAAATCCTCGGGCATCGGTGACATCTCGTACTTCGGTCCCGAAGCCGAATTCTTCCTGTTCGACGACGTCAAGTACTCGGTCACGCCGCACAAGGTGTCCTACGAGGTCGACGCCGACCACGCCGCCTGGAACACCGACACCGACTTCGAGATGGGCAACCTGGGCCACCGTCCGACCTACAAGGGCGGCTATTTCCCGGTCAACCCGATGGACGACGGCCAGGACATCCGGTCGGAAATGCTGACCACGATGAAGAACATCGGCATGAAGGTCGACAAGCACCACCACGAAGTGGCGACCTCGCAGCACGAGCTGGGCCTGGTGTTCGGTTCGCTGACCGAGCAGGCCGACCACCTGCAGAAGTACAAGTACGTCATCCACAACGTGGCACAGGCCTATGGCCGTTCGGCCACCTTCATGCCGAAGCCGATCAAGGGCGACAACGGCTCGGGCATGCACGTGAACATGTCGATCTGGAAGGACGGCAAGCCGCTGTTCGCCGGCGACAAGTACGCCGACCTCAGCCAGGAAGCGCTGTACTTCATCGGCGGCATTCTCAAGCACGCCAAGTCGCTGAACGCCTTCACCAACCCGTCGACCAACAGCTACAAGCGCCTGGTCCCCGGCTACGAAGCGCCCGTTCTGCGCGCCTACTCGGCCTCGAACCGGTCGGGCTGCGTCCGGATCCCGTGGACCGACTCGCCGAAAGCCAAGCGCGTCGAAGCCCGCTTCCCCGATCCGGCCGCGAATCCGTACCTGTGCTTTGCCGCCCTGCTGATGGCCGGTCTCGACGGGATCAAGAACAAGATCGATCCGGGCGAAGCCATGGACAAGAACCTGTACGACCTGCCCCCCGAGGAGCTGGCCGGCATCCCGACCGTCTGCGGGTCGCTGCGCGAAGCGCTGGACGAGCTGGCGGCCGACATGGACTACCTGCTGGCCGGTGACGTGTTCACCAAGTCGCAGATCGAAGGCTACATCGACCTGAAGAAGGAAGAGCTCGAGAACTACGAGATGACTCCGCACCCGGTCGAGTTCGCCATGTACTACAGCTGCTGATCGCGGCCACCCGGACGAAGACCAAGGAGGCGGCCCCCGGGGCCGCCTCTTTTCGTGGACCATTCCCCTTTCCCTGCCCCCGCGCTGCAGGTAGTCAGGAAAGGCAAAGCGGCCGCGGACCGCATCCGTCAGAAGAGCGATTTCGATGACCAAGAAGACGCTGTACCTGCATATCGGGTACCACAAGACCGGCTCCACCTCGGTGCAGACCTGGATGGACCAGAATCGCCAGCAGCTTGCCCACGCCGGACTGTATTACCCGGAAACGCAGCGCGACGAGACGCGGAATTACCACGGCAAGCACCTGCATCTCTATTCGCAGATCAGTGCCGCCCACAAGGAAGGCGGCGACCTGCGCGCCGCCCTGCGCAGCATCTTCGCCCCCTATGTCGAAGAGATCGAGGCCGCGGGCTGCCCCGCCGCGATCCTGAGCGAGGAAAGCTTCAGCGGCATGGGCCCCAAGGTGATCGAGGCGATGGACGTGCTGAACGATCATTTCGACGTGCGCGTGGTGGCTGTGCTGCGGCGGCAGGACGAGTTCCTGCAGTCCTTCTACCACCAGTCGATCAAGACCGGCCCGCAGCGCGACTTTGCGCATTTCATCCTGGGCGGGCACTGGAACCGCATCCATTACGATGCGGCGCTGGACCGCTGGGCCGCGGTCTTTGGTCGCGAGGGCATGCTGGTGCGCTCCTACGACAAGGACAAGCGCAGCGGCGGGCTGATGCAGGGCTTTCTCGACATGGTGCTGGGCACGCCGGGCCTCGTGACCGCGGAAGAGCGGCAGTGGAACGCCTCGACCCCGTCGATCTGCTACGAGATCGTGCGCCAGTGCTACCGCGACGGCTATTCCTTCGACGACGCCTTTGCGCTGCGCAAGCTGATCGACACGACGGTGCGGTCCAGCCCCAAGCTGCGCAATGCCGAGGTGTTCAAGCGCCAGTACCTGACCCCCAACATCCGCGCCAACGTGCGCGAGATGTTCGCCGAGTCCAACGCCCGCACCTGCGAGACCTGGTTCGGCGGAGAGGACGTGTTCGGCGACCTGAGCGCCTGCACCGACAAGACCGCCCCGCTGCGCAAGGAACCGGCCTGTTTCAAGCCGCGCGAGGTCAGCGGCACCCTGGGGCGGATCATGCTGCGCCACGCGGCCAAGCAGGCCGCCAAGAGCTGAGCCGCCCTGGCACCGACCATCAAGATGTTGCGAGGGCGGCCCGAAATCTCCGCCCTATCTTGTTCCCGCCCGGGGCCAGGCGCGGTGAGGTCAGCGCGTCGCGCCCCATGGGCGCCCGAAGCCCTGCCCCATTGGTGCCCGAAAATGATGATGAAAATTCCCCACAATGTTCGCGCGGTCGGCGAACCCCTGCCCCAATCCGGCCACGAAGCCACGGCACACCCTGTACTGTGACTTGAGACAGCTCCCGGCCGGGGCACCTCGCGTGAAATGGTAAACTGTAGATGGCCCCGTACAGGGATTGTGCGCGGTCCGTGGCCATTCCTCGAAATCTCCCAATTTACATCCCGGGTAAGACACAAGCTGCCGCGAATCCGGCCCAATCCACACCCAACCTGATCCTGTCACACACGGAACCAAGTCACCGAAACCACTGGATCAGGACCTCAGCCATGCCCTCTCAAGTCGCTGCCGCGCGGACCGTTCTGCACTATCTCGAAACCGATGCCGCCCCCGAGGGCACGGCCGCCCTGGCCGAGCGACTGCATGCCTTTCTCGAGCAGACCGGCGGGGCCACCGCCGCGCCGCGCGTCTCGGAGACCGGCGCGGTCGAGATCCATTGCGGGCCGGTCCTGCTGACCCTGCGCCGGATCGAGGGCGACGCCATCGGCGCGGCCCAGTCGGCGTTCTGGGGCGGGCCGATCCGCCCGTCCCGGATCGAGCGCGACAGCCGCGTGGTGCTGCAACTGGCGATCTCGGTGGCCGCCTCGGACAAGGCGCTGCGCTCGGACGAGCTGGCGGCACCGCTGCTGGCCGGCGCCGCCTGCGCCCTGGCCCGCGTGGCCCGGCCCGCCGCGCTGCAATGGCTCAAGCCCGCAAGCTGGACCACCGGCGCGCAGTTCCTCGAGGTGCTGGACGATACGCACGAGGCGCCGGTCACCCTGTCGCCGGTCACCCCGCGCCGCTTGATGCCCGGCCTGCGCGCCCGCACGGCCCGGCCGGCCCCGGCCTTCGACCTTTCCAGTCTCGGCCGCCGCTCTGCACCGATCGAGGACGAGGAAACCCTGGCCCTGCGCCACGCCCGGGCCCGCATCGCCCTGACCGCGCCCATCGAGATCAACGTCGAGGCCGAGGCCGCGACCGCCTCGACCAGCGAGCGGCTGGCCGCCTGGTCCGTGTCGCTGTCCATCGCGGCCTTCTCGCTGCCGGTCGCCTCGTCGCTGGCGGTCTACAACCTGCTGCGCGGCGAAGACCTGCGCCACACCGCCCATGCGGCGGCCCTGACCGGTTTCATGCTCGTGCTCGGCTCGACCGGCGCGATTGCCCAGGTGGTCGGCGCGCTCGGGGTCTGACCCGGTTTCCCGCGCGTCGCCATAGCGGCGCCGACCCGACCCTGTCGGCGCCGCGATCCCATTCCGCGAGGAGACCCGCGATTGTCGCCCCCGACCGCCACCTTCCGGCGAAACCGGTCTCAGATAAAGCGAATTTCGGCCAAATTCTGTCCAAGTTCGCGCGTTAACGTTTCTTAACACGAAACGAAGCAAGGTACTTCGACATGACGAGCAGGCAGACATTGAGAGCGGGGCTGGTTTTCCTCGATACACTGGACTTCGACCTGATCGACGTGGCGAACGGGTTGACGCAGGCGATCCGGGACGAAAGCTACGAAGTGTCCGAAGTCGTGATGGACCGCGACCACGAGGCGATGTTTCTGGCCAACGGGCTCGAGCTGCATCTCGGTCTCTACCAGCCGCGCGCCATCGGCGACAGCGCGTCGCGCGACAGCTTCCTGCACATGCCGCGGATCGCGGCCGAGGATGAAGACACCTTCGACTGCGCGCGCGGCATCCTGGTGCTGTCGGTGTCCCTGCCCGAAGGCGGCTGCCCCCTGCTCGAAAGCGACGCGCGGCGCCTGCTGGCCTGGTCCGCCTACGTGGCGGCCGAGGCCTTGGCCGCAGATTTCATCCACTGGCGCCAGCCGCCCGAGGACTTCTCGGTCCAGCTGTTCCTCGAGAGCCTGGTGCAGCTGGAAAAGCGCCCGCTGTGCCTGACGCCCGAAATGCGGCTGCGGCGCGAATTCCTGACCGAGGAGGCCCCGGCCGAGCCGGTGATCGAGATCATCGACACCCCGCGTCCGAAACGGCGCAGCAAGGCCGGCGACCTGCCCCCGCTCAAGGACTGCGAAGAGACGCTGCTGGACCAGGCCTTTGCCGATGACATGTGCGTCTCGCCCCACGCGGTCAGCACCAAGGGCTCGCGCGACCGGATGCGGCTGGCGACCTGGTTCGTGTCGCTCAGCATCGCGCTGTTCTCGCTGCCGCTGGCCGGGGCGCTGTTCGTGATGCACCTGCTGCGGGGCGAGAACCTGCGCACCGCCAGCCGGGCCATGGCGGTGCTGGGGCTGTTCATGGTCGCCAGCCGGGCGGGCATGCCGGTTCCGGGCCAGGGCGTGCTCTACTTCTGATCGATCCGTGAAAAGACTTTGCGCCAGCGGCGCGGCGGGCTAGCTTCTTTCCCAATTGCTCGATCAAATTGGGAGAGAGGCATGAATTTCAAAGCGTTCGCCGCGGCCTGCCTGCTGGGCGCCGGCATCACCACCGGGGCCCTTGCCGCCCCCTGCATCACCAGCCAGGGCGCCTTTGCCGGCTACAAGGACGCGCTGGGGCGCGAGGCTGCCGCCGCGGGCGTGGGCCAGCGCGGCATGCAGGCACTTGGCACGGCGCAGCTGTCGGGCATCACCTGGAAATTCGAATCGCAACCCTCGAGCCAGACCGGCACCTCCTACGGCGATCCGGGCCAGTTCCTGGCCAAGCGCTCGGGCAGCTCGGCCGCCGCCTTCATCAGCCGCGCCAAGTCCAAGCGGGACGCCAATGCCAACACCTTTGCCTCGATCGAGCGGAGCTTTGGCGTGCCCGGCTCGATCCTGGCGACGATCTGGGGGCTCGAGACCTCCTGGGGCGGCTACCTGGGCAAGACGCCCGTGGTGGGCGGCGCGGTCACGCTGTCCTCGTACTGCCGGCGCCATCCCAAGTTCGAACCCCATGCCATCGCCGCGCTGCAACTGGTGGATCGCGGGCTCATTTCCAGTTCGACCCAGGGCGGCCCCTCGGGCGAGCTGGGGCATATGCAGTTCCTGGCCGGCAACTGGATCCGCTACGGCGTGGACGCCACCGGCGACGGCAAGGCAGATCCCTACAGCGCCGTGGATGCGCTGGCCTCGGCCGCGAACATGCTGCGGATGAACGGCTGGAAGGCCGGGCAGCCCTTCGGCCCCGGCACGCATAACTTCAACGTGCTGTCGGCCTGGAACGACAGCGGCAATTACCAGCGTGCCATCGCCTACGCAGCCAGCCAGTTCTAGGCGCGGAAAAGGTCCCGCACGGGTTGAAATGACGCCACAATCCCCCGGCATGGTGTGACCTGACCATGCCAGGGGATCCACAAAAGGTGGCCAGTTTTCCCGTGCAGCCGCTGCAGGCGGCGCTTTTGTTCGACGATCCGGGCGCGCCCGGGCAGCGTGTGCCCGACTGGGACCTGCTGGCCGAGGCGGTAAACCTGCATCCGGCCCATGTCGGCCCCGAACTCGCACTGCACCACGGCCCGCCCGGCAGTTTCGAGGCGCGCCTGACCACGTCCGAGCTGACTGCCCGTGTGGTTCTGCATGACACGCCCCTGCCCTTGCCGGGCTTTGCGACAGAGCTGGGCCATGCACTCTACACCCGCCTGCGGCCCGAGCTGGCCGCGCAGGTCCGCGCCCACCGCGCTGCTGCGCTGGTCGAGGTGGCACGGCGCGACGGCCTGCCGCCCGAGGACCAGGCCGCCTTTGACCGGCGCCTTCTGGTGACCGCTGCCCTGGCCGCCACGCTGACCCGCGCCATGGGGCCCGGCACCGTCCACTGGGCGCAATCGCACCAGCTGTTCCTCGGGGCCGAGTTCATCGGCCTTGCCGCCGATCCCTTCCCGCTGGCGCTGTTCGTGCAGCCGGGGTTCTTTTCCGATGGCCGCCGCGTGAACGGCTCTTACGCCACGGGGGTCGAGGCCCTTGGTGCCGCGCATCTCATCGGCCAGCACGTCCGGTTCGAGCCGCATCCGCAGGACATGCAGCAAAGCTACCTGGCCGTTCTGACCTTTGTCGATGCCTGCCGCTACGCGGGCCGCCTGCCTCGCAATCGCGCGATCTTTGGCGCCGAGGGCGCGCCGCCGATCGAGGTCTCGCTGCAGCCCGGCACGGCGGCGCATCCCGCCGGCATCATCTCGCTGCGGCAGCGCGAGGTGGCCCGGGCCCGCGGCGGCCCGGCGTCGATCCGCCCAGGGGATCGCGTGCCTTGGCAGCGCCTGCGCGAGCTGGTCCGCCTGGATACGTTGCAGGCCGCGCTGATTGCGGTGGTGGTGCTGGCGCAGCTTGTCCTCTTTGCCGTCTGGGACATGCCCTTCGGGCTCAGCGCCCCACTGGTGACCGCCCGCCCCGAGATGTCAACGCCCGACGATTTCTGAGCCCGCGCGCACCAGGAAAGTGTGGATCGAAAAGACCACCGCGCCGGTGGCCGGCAGGCGCAGGATGCATTGCCGTTCCGACCGCAGGTAGGGCGACGGGATCGTCGGCTGGCCATGGAACTCGGGCGCGGGGTTGAAGAGCGCCGTGCCCGCGTTGCGGATCAGGTTCGACCGCCACAGCGGCCGGCCCGCGCGCACCCCGTCAAACAGCCGCTGCACCCGCTTGCCGATGTCGTCGTCATAGGGCGCGACCGGCGCGTGGATGCGCATCAGCGGCCGGCCGATCTTTTGCGCCAGGGTCCAGCGCGAGGGAAAGCAGAGCACGGCGGCGGTCAGCACGTGTTCCCCGGCGCCCTCGGGTTTTTCCATCAGGCAAAAATCTTCCTGCACCATCGCGCCCAGGTCGCCCAGCGGATCATCGGTGAGCGGCACGACATGGCCGTCCGGGCAGCGCACGGAGCCGGCGTCGATGTCGAAATCAGCGCGGGCACGCAGGTGCTCCAGGACCACAGTGCGCAGCTCCTCCGCGGCCGGTTCGGCACCGGGCAGGACCTGCAGGACATCGGCCCGCCGCGCCCTCAGCAGCAGCCGCCGCTCGGCCAGCTGGCCGGCATAGGCGTCATCGACCAGCAGCCAGTCGGCCGGGTCCAGCGGCTGGATGCCCGGCAGCGCGCGCGGCGCGAGCGGATAAGGAATGGCCGATTGCAGCGGCGGCGGCGTGGTCATGGCGCAAGATGCACCCGTGCCAGCACCCCGTTGTGGTCCGAGCCCAGGGTGGGCAGCAACTCGGCCGTGCCGCCGCCCGGCGCCAGAACGTGGTCGATAGGCAGGGGCACGCCGCGCGCGCGCAGGGTCGGGCCGACGGGGCGCACGCGCTGGCCCTCGACCGCCTCGGCAATCGAGGCAAAGGTCTCGGACCAGGGCACCATGTTGAAATCGCCGCCCAGCACGATCGGCCCGCTCAGCGCCGCCATCACCGGCAGCAGCCGGTCGCGCTGCGCCGCCTGCCCCTCCGGCCAGGGCCAGTGCAGGTGCAGCGACACGACCCAGACCCGGGTGCCATCCGGCGCCTCGACCTGCATCGCCGCCATGCCGCCGGGTTCGGGGCAGATGCGCGACCCCTCGACCACCGGCCACGACGTCGCGATGGCCGGCCCGCCTACGCCCGCAAAGGGGCAGCGGTGCTGGCCCGGGTGGCTGTCTTCCAGCGCCGCGAGGACCGAGGCGGTGCCATCCGTCACCTCTTGCAGGGTCACGATCTCGACCCCGCGCGCGATGATGTCGGCGACCAGCGTCTCGTCGCCCTGCCGGCCGAAATAGAGGTTCTTCTGGTAGACGGTGACGGCGCCCGGTGTCGCCTCGCCCGGCAGTTTCCACGACAGCACGCCCGCCATCGCCGCGATGCCCAAGCCCGCCAGCGGCCAGCGGATCGCCGCGCTCCAGGGCGTCCAGATGACCCAGAGCGCAAAGACCCCCGCGATGCCCAGCCGGAACACGGCCAGCGAATCCCCCAGCGGGTGCAACACCCCGCCGTAAGACCCTGCCAGCGCCAGCCCCAGCAGCACCACCACGATGACCGCAATGACCCGCATCTTCGATTCCCGTTCTGCCTCGCGCCCGACCCTATCCGCGCCGCGCCGCTGCCTGCAACCGGTCCACCCGCCCTGCGGCGGATGCCGGCCATCGCATCGCGGCCGCGCCCCGCGCCCCAAGAAAAAGCCGTCCGGAAGGGGTCTTCCGGACGGCAAGTGTCGCGCCGAGCGGTGAAATGGCGCGTATCTCCCGACGAAGGACCTGTTGCGGTTTGACGGCGACCGGCGCCGCTCACGCCTTTCCGTCCTTCGTGTTGCGTTCTTGATCGGGAAACAATGGGGCGAAAAAGTGGCAGCTTTCACGCCCTCGTGAAAAGTGCGGATTCCGCGCCACAGGCCCCCGTCCCGCCGCAAATCGCCGCCCCCGCTTGAGATACGCGGCCCTTGGCAGTAAAGCCTGCCCAACCTCAGACAGGAGCTGCCGATGATCCCCCGCTATGCCCGCAAGGAAATGACCGACATCTGGGAACCCGCGACCAAGTTCAAGATCTGGTACGAGATCGAGGCCCATGCCTGCGACGCCATGGCCGATCTGGGCGTGATCCCGCGCGAGAATGCGGAAGCGGTGTGGAAGGCGAAGGACGTGGAATTCGACGTGGCCCGCATCGACGAGATCGAGGCCGTGACCAAGCATGACGTCATCGCCTTCCTCACGCACCTGGCCGAGCATGTGGGCAGCGAAGAGGCGCGGTTCGTCCACCAGGGCATGACCTCGTCCGACGTGCTGGACACCACGCTGAACGTGCAACTGGTACGCGCCGCCGACCTGCTGCTGGTGGGCGTCGACAAGGTATTGGAAGCGCTCAAGAAACGCGCGTTCGAGCACAAGGACACCGTCCGCGTCGGCCGCAGCCACGGCATCCATGCCGAACCGACCACGATGGGCCTGACCTTTGCCCGGTTCTATGCCGAGATGGACCGCAACAAGAACCGCCTGGAAAAGGCCAAGTGGGAGATTGCCACCGGCGCGATTTCCGGCGCGGTCGGCACCTTTGCCAACATCGACCCGGCGGTCGAGGAGCATGTCTGCGAAAAGCTCGGCCTGCGGCCCGAGCCGATCTCGACGCAGGTGATCCCGCGCGACCGCCACGCCATGTTCTTTGCCACGCTGGGCGTCATCGCCTCGAGCATCGAGAACATCGCGATCGAGATTCGCCACATGCAGCGCACCGAGGTGCTGGAGGGGGCCGAGTTCTTCTCGATGGGGCAGAAGGGGTCTTCGGCCATGCCGCACAAGAAGAACCCGGTGCTGACCGAGAACCTGACCGGCCTCGCCCGTCTTGTCCGCATGACCGTGATCCCGGCGATGGAGAACGTGGCGCTCTGGCACGAGCGCGACATCTCGCACAGTTCGGTCGAACGCGGCATCGGCCCGGATGCGACGATCACGCTGGATTTCGCGCTGCATCGCCTTGCCGGTGTCGTCGACAAGATGATCATCTACCCGCAGAACATGCTGGACAACATGAACAAGTTCCCCGGACTCGTCATGTCCCAGCGCGTGCTGCTGGCGCTGACCCAGGCGGGCGTCAGCCGCGAGGATGCCTATACGATGGTCCAGCGCAACGCGCTGAAGGTCTGGGAGCACCGCACCGACTTCCGCGAAGAGCTGCTGGCCGACGAAGACGTGGTCAAGGCGCTGGGTGTCGACGGCATCAACGAGAAGTTTGACATGGGCTATCACACCAAGCACGTGGATACGATCTTCAAGCGCGTCTTCGGCTGAGGTGCTTTCACATCGCCGTGAGGCCATGCGGGATGAACCCTGCATGGCCTTTTTGATTCAATGGGTTGCAGGCATATCTTCATTCTATGCGTGAACCAGGAACACGCATTAGGTGATTCCCGGATTCCATGCTACCCTCACGTCACCTCAGATGGAGTGACGTCATGACCAAGACCAGACTTCTCGTTGCGGCCCTGTTGGCCGTCACGTCGGCCTCGGCCGGTTATGCCCAGTGCAGCGGCGAACGCCATGTCATGTCCTGCGCCGAGGGCTTCGTCTACGACAGCGTGGCCAAGGCCTGCGTGCAGCAACTTTCGGGCTGACGGCCCCAGGATCACCATCGATCAAAGGCGGCCCTTCCGGGGTCGCCTTTTTTCTTTGTGTCCCGCAGCAATTGAGACTTTGTTCACCCTTCCGGCCCTAAGGTGCCAGCGCGAGGTCTCGGAGCCGCAAGGGATGACACCAAACCAGCTAGATCGCCTGCCAGCGCCCAAGCGCGGGCGCACGCCAGTCAACCTGACGCGCAAGCAGAAGGCGGCGATTATCGTGCGCCTGCTGCTAAACGAGGGGGCCGAGGTGCCCGTCGGCGCCCTGCCCGAAGACATGCAGGCCGACCTGACCCAGCAGATGGGCAGCCTGCGCTACGTCAACCGCGACGTGCTGAAACAAGTGGTGCAGGAATTCGCGAGCGAGTTGGACGCCATCGGCCTGGCCTTTCCCGGCGGCATGGCCGGCGCGCTGTCGGTGCTGGACGGCAAGATCAGCCCCCGGACCGCCGCGCGGCTGCGCAAAGAGGCGGGCGTGCGCCAGTCGGGCGACCCCTGGGACCGCATCCGCGACATGGAGGCGAAGGATCTCGTCGATTTCGCCACCACCGAAAGCGTGGAGGTGTCGGCGGTCCTGCTGTCCAAGCTGCGCACCACCGTGGCCGCCGACCTGTTGGCGCTGCTGCCCGGCGACCGGGCGCGCAAGATCGCCTATGCGGTGCAGCAGACCAAGGCCGTGACCCCCGATGCCGTCGACCGGATCGGGCTGTCGATCATCATGCAGCTCGACGGCCGGCCGGACATCGCCTTCGCGGCCGGGCCCGATGCGCGGGTGGGCGAGATCCTCAACGTCTCGCTCCAGCCGATCCGCGAAAGCGTGCTCGAGGGGCTCGAGGAAGAGGACAAGGAATTCGCCGACGCCGTGCGCCGCGCGATCTTCACCTTCGAGCACATCAAGGACCGCGTCGACGAAAAGGACTGCTCCAAGCTCATCCGCGCCATCGACCAGCAGGATTTCGTGCTGGCCCTCGCGTCGGGCGAACAGGCGGGCTACGGCGACGTGGTCGACTACATCCTCGCCAACATCTCGCGCCGCATGGCCGAGCAGTTGCGCGAATCCATCGGCGAGGCCGGCAAGATCAAGTCCAAGGATGGCGAGGTCTACATGAACCGCCTCGTCACCGGCATCCGTGACCTCGTGACGGCCGGCGACCTGGTGCTGTCCACCGGCGAGGACGACGACGACGAATAGTCAAGCTGGCACTGCCCCGGGGCAGGTGCGGATGCCTTCGCGCCGCCTACCCCCTCCAGTTCGGCAAGATGTTGGGCGATCCCGCGCCCGGTTGGCGCTTTTCCGGCCCGACCGGCGGCTGCCCATTGACCCAGGGCAAAAACTTTGCGAAGTTTGAATAAAGCGCACCTGGTCGATATTCGACCAAACACCAGGACGCCCGGGCCACCGCCGCGGGAGGGAGAGGACAAAGGATGACCGACACGCCCCCAACCGACGCCCCGCCCGAGGCCTGGGTGCGCATCGCCGCGACCTCGGACCTGGCTGGCAAGCGCCCGGTGATCCCGGTCACGGCCCATGGCCACAAGCTGGTGCTGTTTCGCGACGAAGAGGGGCAGTTGGGCCTGATCGGCCGCTACTGCCCGCATCGCGGCGCCGACCTGTGCTTTGGCCGGCACGAGAACAACGGCATCCGCTGCCCGTTCCACGGCTGGCATTTCGACCGCACCGGGCAATGCACCGAACAGCCGGCCGAGCCCGAGGATTCCACCATGTACAAGGCGATCCGCCAGCCCAGTTTCCCCGTGACCCAGCGCGGCGAAGAGATCCTGGCCTGGTTTGCCGCGACCGCGCCCGCCACCCTCGAAGAGGTTACCGAATGATCACGCAAAAGCTGAACGACCAGATCACCCGCATCGGACCCGGCACGGATGCCGGCGCGGTGCATCGCATGTACTGGCAGCCCGCCGCCCTGACGGACGAGCTGGACGCTGACCCGCTGCTGCCCGTCAACCTGCTGGGCGAGCGGCTGGTGCTGATGCGCGGCGCTGATGGCGCGCTTGTCCTGGCACAGCGCGAGGCCAGCGCCGATGAGCCGCCGGCGCATCACCCCGCGCGCGAGGACATCAGGCTGGTGCAAGGCGGCGCGACCTACCCCGTCGTCGAGAAGAACGGCATCTGTTTCGCCTATCTTGGCGACGGAACCCCGCCCGCCTTTCCGAACTTCGACTGTTTCCGCGCGCCGGACACCCATGTCTTTGCCTTCAAGGGCCTGTGGGAATGCAACTGGCTGCAGGCGCTCGAGATCGGCATCGACCCGAGCCACGCGTCCTTCCTGCACCGGTTCCTCGAGGACGAGGACCCGGCCGACAGCTACGGCAAGCAGTTCCGCGACAAGGCGGCCAACACCGACATGCCGATGACCCAGGTGCTGCGCGACTACCCGCGTCCCGACATCGAGGTGGATGAGACCGAGTTTGGCCTCAAAATCACCGCGTTGCGGCACATGGCGAATGACCTGACTCACGTGCGGGTGACCAACCAGATCTTCCCCTCGGCCATCTGCATCCCGATGAGCCGCGAGATGATCATCACCCAGTGGCACGTCCCGATCGACGACGAAAATTGCTACTGGTACACGATGTTCACCAGCTTCGACAAACCGGTGAACAAGGAGCTGATGCGCGCGCAGCGCCTCAAGGAGCATCGCCTGCCCGATTACGCCCCGCTCAAGAACCGCGCCAACGATTACCATTACGACCCCGAAGAGCAGGCGAGCCTGACCTACACGGGCATGGGGCTCGACATCAACGTGCATGACCAATGGGCGGTCGAGAGCATGGGCGCCATCCAGGACCGCACGCGCGAACACCTGGGCCGCGGCGATGCGGCGATCATCCGCTACCGGCTGCTGCTGCGCCGCGCGATCAAGGCGGTGCAGACCGGCAAGCTCGACCGGCTGCCCATGCAGGACCGGCAGGAGACGCCGCAGATCATCGGGCCGCTGTCGAACGACGCGATCGCGGACAGCGACGACTGGCTGGCGGCCTCGGTCGCGGCGGACATGGAGCGGCGCCGCGCGGCGCCTTGGGACGCGACGGTTTGATCACAAGCCGCGCGGGCCAGGGGGCCGAGCCGTTCGACGACATCCTCGACGGCTATTTCACCTTGAAGGAATCGGTGCGCCAACTGATGGCGCGCCACCAGTTGTCCTGGGCTTGGCTGGTGCTGAGCCACGCCCCGGTTATGGAGATCGCGGGCCTTGCCCCCGACGCCCCCGTGCCGCTGCACCTGCGCGACGGCCATGCCGGTGTGATCGACGCGCTGTTCGTGACCGTGCTTTACTGCGATGCGACGGGCGAGCATGACATCTCGCTCACCGGTTCGGGCGACTGGCGCTGGCTGGACGGGCGCGGCGACGCCGCCCTGCCCGCCGATATCCGGCTGGCCGAGCCGGCCTACGTGATGGGCTTTGGCCTGTCCTCCCGGCCCAATGCCCGCCGGATCGAGGCGGGAGAGATCCTGACGGTCGCCGCCACACTGGTCAGCGACGGCCCGGGTTTCCGGCCGTTTTCGGCCTAGACCAGCGATTTCTTGTAAGGGAACGGGTCCATGTCCCGGATGTCGCAGCTGATCGCCGCGATCTCCGGACAGGTTTTGCGCAGCGCGGCGGTCATGGCCTGGGACAGGGCCAGCTTGGCCTCGGGGCCGCGCCCCGCCAGCAGCGAAATCGTCACGTGGATGAACGTGCGCCGCCCGTCGCCGAAGAGGATCGCTTCGGACGGCAGCAGGCGCACCTTGATGTCCTCGCGCGCCATCACGCCGCTGCCTGCGGCGGCGTCCAGCGCAGCCGACAGGACCGCCGGGCGGTCGATGCCGCCCTCTGAGAAATACTCGATCACCACGTGCGGCATGGCTCAGAAGATCCCGAAATACTCGGCATGTTCCCATTCCGAGACGGTGGCGAGGTACCGCTTCCACTCCGCCCGTTTCAGCACCGACATGTAATCGACGAAGTCCGCGCCCAGCGTGCGGCGGTAGAGATCGCCCGCCTCGAAGGCCTCGATCGCGGCGATGAGGCTGGGCGGCAGGGCGGTGGCGTCGTTGTCATAGGGCGTCTCGACCGGATCGGGGGCGGTCATGGTGGCGTCCAGCCCCGCCAGCCCCGACAGCACCTGCGAGGCAAAGTAGAAATAGGGGTTCGCGGCGGGCTCGGCCACGCGGTTCTCGACCCGGCTGGCGGGATCGCCGGGAGCCATCAGCGCGCGCACCATGGCGCCGCGATTGTCATAGCCCCATTCGATCCGGTCGGGGGCCAGCTGGAACGGCTGGTAGCGCTTGTAGCCGTTGACCGTGGGCGTGGTCAGCAGGCAGCTTTCGGTGGCATGGGCCAGAAGGCCCGCGATCCAGGCGCTGGCCTCGGGGGTCAGCGCGCCCTCGGTCTCGGGCACAAAGAGGTTCCGGCCCGTCCCATCGACCAGTGATTGGTGCAGGTGCCAGCCGCTCGAGGCGCTGCCGGGCGCCTTGGGACGGCACATGAAGGTGGCGTGCATCCCTTCGCGGGCGCAGACCTCCTTAACCATGGTGCGGAACATGATCATGTTGTCGGCATGGGTCAGGGCATCGGCAGGCTCGAAGGTGAATTCGAACTGGCTGGGCCCCATCTCGACCTCGGTCGAGCGGACGGGCAGGTCCAGCGCCTCGGCGTGGCGGCGCAGCATGTCCATCACCGGCTCGAGCCGGTCGTAATTGGCCTCGGACAGGTACTGGTACCCCTGGTCGAGCAGCGCGGTCGCGGGCGGCGTGCCGGGCATGCCGGCGTCGCTATGCTCCAGCCCGGCGGCGGTGCGGGCGAAGACGTGGAATTCGACCTCGAGCCCCACGGTCAGCGTCAGGCCCTTTTCAGCCAGCGCCTCGACCGCGCGGCGCAGCACCGGGCGCGGGGCAAAGGGCAGCGCTCTGCCGTCGCGGGCGAAAGGATCGCACATCAGCCAGGCCGAATGCGGCGCCCAGGGCAGCGCGCGGAACGTACTCGGATCGGGCACGAGCAGCATGTCCCCTGCCCCGGCCATGGTCGCCATGACGCCGGGCGACTGGCCGTCCCAGATCGGGAACACCGTGCGGTTCGAGGTGTCCTTGAGCAGCAGCGTGCCCGGCAGGTTCAGCCCCGAGCGGAAGATCGACGCAAGGCTGCGCGCCGTGACCGTCTTGCCGCGCAAGAGCCCGTGCTGGTCGGCAAAGACCACGCGCACCGTTTCGAGATCGCCCGCCTCGACCCGTTCCACCAGGTCGGCGGCCTGCGCCACGGCCTCGGCCGACAGCAGGCCTTGGCGCGCGAGGCGCCCCTCTGCGATCCGGTCGTTTATGGATGAACTCATGCCAAGGGCCTTTCGTCTTGTCAGGTCCGGCCAGCAAGGGGCCGGGGAATTTGCGTCAAAGCCGCCCGGTGAGCAGCAGCGAGATGGCCGGGAAGGCCAGCAGGATGCCCAGCCGAATGACATCCGTTACCACGAAGGGCACAACCCCCGCCATGATGGTCGTCAGCGGCGTGCCCCGAGAGGCGCTTTTGACCATGAAGAGGTTCATGCCCACGGGCGGGGTGATCATGCCGAGTTCCACCGTGACGACGGCGATCACGCCGAACCAGATCGGGTCGAACCCGTTGGCGAGGATCACCGGGAAAAAGATCGGCACCGTCAGCAGGATCATCGCCAGGCTCTCCATGAAGCAGCCGAGGATCACGTAGAAGACGAGGATCGCCAGCAGCACCTGCCAGGGGCCGAAGCCGCTGCCGTTCAGGAAATCGACCAGGGCGGTCGACAGTTGCGAGGTCGACAGGACAAAGCCGAAGACCTCGGCCCCGATCAGGATCAGGAAGATCGACCCGCAGGTGACGATGGTCTCGGTAAAGGCGGCGACCAGCTCGGCGCTTGGCACCCGGCGCCAGAGGGCAAAAACCAGCGCCAGCGCGGCGCCAACCCCGCCCGCCTCGGTCGGGGTGAAAAAGTTGCCGTAAAGCCCACCCATGACGAGGCCGAAAAGCAGGATGGCGGGGGCGAAAAGGCGCAGGGTCTCGAAGCGGCCGGCAGGTTCCACCTCGGCCACCGGCGCGAGGGTGGCATCGGGCGGCCAGATGCGCGCCATCAGCAGGATGGTGATCGTGTAGAGGACAAAGGCCAGCACACCCGGCAGGATCCCGGCAAGGAACATCGTGCCCACCGATTGTTCGGTGATGAGCGCGTAGAGCATCAGCGCGATCGACGGCGGAATGAGGATGCCCAGCGTCCCGCCAGCGGCGAGCGATCCGGTGGCAAGACGCGGATCGTAGCCATGCGCCTGCATCTCGGGATACGCCACCCGCGTCATGGTCGAGGCGGTCGCCAGCGACGACCCCGACACGGTCGAGAAGATTGCCGAGGCGGTCATCCCCGCCGCCGCCAACCCGCCCGACCAGCCCCGTGTCAGCCGCAACGCGCCGCGAAACAGGTCCGCCGCGATGCCCGAGCGCGAGACGAGGTTGCCCATCAACAGGAACAGCGGGATCAGGGTGAAGGAATAGCTGGTGATCGTCTCGAATGTGGCGGTCTTCAGCACGCCAAGCGCGGGCGCCAAGCCGATGATGGCCGAGAAGCCCACGAAGCCCACGGTGATCATGGCCAGCCCGATGGGCGCGCCCAGCATCAGGATCACGAACATCGCCGCGATCGAGGCGTAACCGATCATGAGCGGGGTCATGCGATCTCTCCCTGTGCGCCTTGGTTGGTCAGGGCCTCGCGCAGGGCGACCACGGCGAGGGCGAGGCTTTGCAGCGCGTAGAGCCCGTAGATCAGGAACATCGGCAGGCGCAGATCCTGCGTGGCCTCTCCGCGACGGTAGGTGGCCAGCATGTCCTCGGTGAACAGCCAGCCCAGCACCAGCGCCAGCGCCACCAGCCCCGCGAACCAGAAGCGCGCGACCAGCGTGCGGGCCAGCTCCGGCAGGCGCGCGACAAGGAAATCGACCAGGATCATGCCCTGCGACATCGACGCCGCCAGTCCGGCCAGCGCGACGATGCCGAGGATGTAGGACACCTGCTCGATCGCGCCGGGGATCATCAGGTTCACCCCCGTATCGGTCAGGTCAAAGACGATGCGCGCCGCGACGTTCAGGCCGACCACGCCGACCATGTACAAAAGGCCGAGCGCGCCGAGGATCAGGCTGCCTGCCTCCATCACCCCGGCGATCCGGCGGATCAGAACTGTCATCATGGTCGGGTCCATTGGTCTGTTCATGCAAGACGGGCCGCGCGGATGGCGGCCCGTCCGGGGATCAACGCAAGGCTCAGTTCAGCTGCGCCTGGCATTCGGTGACGTAGCCCTGCACGGCGGCATAGGTCTCGGTCCCCGGCAGGCCCATGCCGTCGAGCTCGGCGATATAGGCGGCGCGGGCGGATTCGGCGGCCGCGTCCCACTTGGCGCGTTCCTCGGGGCTCAGCTCGATCACGGTCGAGGTCTCGCGCAGCCCCTCCAGCACCTTGGCGCCCGCCTCGTCATAGCCACGGCCCGCGGTCACGGCCCAGACCATGCCGGAATTGGCGTCCACGGCGGCCTTCGCCTCGGGCGACAGCCCCTCGTACTTGGCCTTGTTCATCGTGGTGACGAAGGCCAGCGCGTAGAAGCCGAAGACGGTGTGGTATTCGGTCAGCTCGTCCAGGCGGAAGCTTTCGACGCTTTCCCAAGGCAGCATGTAGCCGTCGATGGCCCCGCGCTGCAGCGCCTCGTAGGTGTTAGGGGCGGGCATGCCGACAGGTTCAGCGCCGAGTTCTTCCAGCAGGTTGCCGACGACCTGAGTCGGGCGGCGCAGTTTCAGCCCCTTCATGTCGTCGAGGTCATTGACCGGCTTGGAGCCGGTGTGCAGATGCCCCGCGTCATGGGTGTGCACGAACAGAACATGCGTGTCCGCGTACTCCGCATCCAGCGCGCCGGAATCGTAGAGCATCTGGAAGGCGCAGGAGCCCACGGCGCCCGTGTCGAACAGGCCCGGCAGCTCGACGATCTGGCTGAGGGGGAAGCGGCCGGCGGTGTAGCCCGGCACCGTCCAGGCGATGTCGGCGATGCCCATGACCGCGTTGTCATAGCCCGCGACCGCCTTGCCCAGCGTCTGCGACGGGTAGATCTGCACGTCGAGATCGGTGCCCGCGGCCTCTTCGACCGCCGTGGCCCAGTCTTCAAAGATGGTCTGGTTCTGCCAGCTGGTCGCCGACATGAAATGCGCATAGCGCAGCGTTTCTGCCTGGGCTGCGCCGGTGGCAAGCGCAAGAACCAGGGCAGAGGTGGCAAGGGGTCGGAACATGGGGACGGGACTCCGCTGTTGGCGGCGAAAGGCGGTGGAGGAGCACCGACCAGTCGCTCAGGTTTCATTATGATCGATAATATACCGCATGGTAAATACATGTTCCGAGAGTCAAGACAGGTAACGCTTGCCGCAGGGGCTTTTCACCGGCATTACAACCACCAAGACAGGTGCCTGCCGGATTAATGGGCGCCGCAGGAGGAGCGCAACGTGCAGCCGGACATCCCGACCAAGGACATTTCCCTGACCTTCATGAAGGGCATGTCGGTGCTGCGGGCCTTTGACGACGCGCACAGCCACCTGACCCTGGCCGAGATCGCGCGCCTGACGGGGATCGAACGCGCGGCGGTGCGGCGGCTGGTGCTGACGCTGGTGCACCTCGGCTATGTCCACAAGGACGAGAACCGCTATTCGCTGACCCCGCGCGTGCTGGTGCTGGGCAGCGGGTTCTTGCGCGGCAACCAGTTCGGTCGCCGGGTGCAGCCGCTGATGGAGCTTTGCGCGCGCGAGCTGGGCTACAGCGTCGGGCTGACCATGCGCGACGGCAATGCGGCGGTCTACGTGGCGCAATCGACGCAACAGAACGCGCGCTACACCTTCGGCTTCACGGTCGGCAGCCGCTTGCCGCTGCTGGCGACCGCCATCGGGCGCATGCTGCTGGCCTGGGGCGACGACGCCTGGGCCGAGGAGATGATCGCCACCCTGCCGGTCGAGCGCTTTACCCCCGAGACGCTGACCGACCGTACCCTTATCGCCGACGCGGTCCGGCGCATCCGCGACACGGGCGTGTCCATCGTCGAGGGCGAGTTCGAGGCCGGCGCGGTCGGCATCGCCGTGCCCATCGGCGCGCTCGGCCGGGCCGAGGCGGCGCTGGGGCTCTCGGAACCGATGACTGTCGTGCCACCGTCAGAGTATCCGCGCCTCACCGGCATCCTGCAACGCCACGTCCCCGAGATCGCGGCCGCCCTGCGTTAACCTTCGGGGTCGCGGTCCGACCCCACCGGCCCCGCGTCCCGCGCCATCTCGAGGAAGGCCGCCGCCGCCGGCGACAGGTCATGACGCGCGCGGGCGTAGGACAGGAACCGCCGCCGGCTGGCCGGCCCTTCCAGCGGCAGGAAGCGCACCCCGAAGGCGTCTGCAAAAAGGCTCGCATAGGCAGGCGCGACGGTCACGTAAGTCCCCCGCCCGATCATCGCCATGGCGCTCATCAGCCCCAGCACGCGCATGTCCTGCGGCCGCGCGCTTTCGGGCGATCCCAGTAGGACGCGGTGCAGCATGGCGGTGTATTCGTCCGAGTAGTTGATCCACTGCATCTGCCGCAGATCGCGCGCCGAATGGGCCTGGCCGACCTCGGCCGCCGCGCTGGCCGGGACCACCAATTGCATCGGCACGGTCCAGAGGAAATCGGCCGAGACCCCGCTGGCGATGGGGCGTTCGGGGCCGATCCCGATCTCGACCTCTCCCTGCGCCACCGCATCCGTCACCGTGTCGCCCGCCGCCTCGAGCACGCTGACCTGCACCTCCGGGTAGGCGGCACGAAACCGGGTCAGCACATCGGGCAGCCAGCAGGTACCCAGCAGCTGCGGCACCGCGATCCGCAACTGCCCGCGCTGGAGCGACCGCAGGTCGGCCGCCGCATCCGCGATATTGTCCACGTCCGCCAGTACGCGCGCCGCCGTGGGCCGGATCGAGGCGCCGAACTCGGTCAGCGTCGCCCCCCGGCCCGACCGGACGAAAAGCGGAAGGCGCAGATCCTCCTCCATCTGCCGCACCAGCATGCTGACCGCCGATTGGGTCAGGTTCATGCGCTCGGCGGCGCCGGTGAAACTTTCGGCCTCGGCCACGGCGAGGAAGGCGCGCAGCTGGCGCAGGGACAGGGGCATAAGGTTTCCTGATGGATTTGCAAAATCATTTTGTTTGTATTGTGGATTCTTCACAACAACAATCGGGGCAAGACCAGCGAACAGGAAAGAACGACCCATATGCGGATCGGGATCATCGGAACCGGCATCGTCGGTGTCGCCACCGCCGGGTGGCTGCAACGGGACGGGCACGAGGTCGTCTTCCTCGACCCGCGCGAGGCCGGCGAGGCCTGTTCGTTTGGCAATGCCGGGTCGATCTCGCCCAGTGCCGTCCTGCCCGTGGCGATGCCGGGGATGTGGAAGAGGGTGCCGAAATGGCTGCTTGATCCCGATGGTCCGCTGGTGATCCGCAGCCATTACCTGCCCGTGGTGCTGCCCTGGCTCATGCGGTTCCTGCGCCATTCGTCGGAGGCCGAGGTGACGCGGATCGCGTCGGCTATGCGCGGGCTGCTGGCCCCGGTCTTCGACGCCTACACGCCGCTGTTGCAACGCGCCGGCGCCATGTCGATGGTGCGCCGCAACGGCTGTCTTTACGTCTACTCCACCCGCGAGATGGCGCAGAAATGGTCCTGGGGCGCCAACCTGCGCCGCGGCCTCGGGGTCGAGATGCAGGAGCTGGACGCCGAGGCGCTGTTCGAGCTGGAGCCCGACCTGCGCGGGTCCTTCGGCTTCGGGCAATACGCGCCCGACAACGGCTCGACCCCCGACCCCTCGGCGCTGGTCAAGGCGCTCTATGACCAGGCGGTCACTGACGGCGCGTCGCATCTGCGCGAAGAGGTGGCCGGGTTCGACATCACCGGCGGCAGCGTCCGCGCGGTGCGGCTTGCCTCGGGCGAGGCGGTGGAGCTGGACGCCGTGGTGATCGCCGCCGGCGCCTGGTCGGCGCGGCTGAGCGGCCAGCTGGGCGCGAAGGTGCCGCTGGAAAGCCAGCGCGGCTATCATGTGACGGTCGAGGGGCCGGGCATCCACCTCAATCGCAACGTGATGGCGGTCGAGCAGAACATCATGGTCAACCCGATGGCCATGGGCCTGCGCCTGGCCGGCACGGTGGAACTGGCGGGGCTGAAAGCTGCGCCGAACTATGGCCGGGCCGACTCGCTCCTGCGCGTGGGCCAGGAGATGTTCCCCAGCATGCGCACCGAGCGTCATACCAAGTGGATGGGTCACCGCCCTTGCATGCCCGATTCCATGCCCGTGATCGGCGCGGCGCCGAAGGTCGACAACGCCTGGCTGGGGTTCGGCCATGGCCACGTCGGCATGTGCGGCGGCGCCACCACGGGGCGCGAGATCGCCAACCTGGTCGCGGGCCGCGCGCCCGAGATCGACCTTGCGCCCTTTGCCCCGACCCGCTTCAAACAAGGGCTCTTCGCATGAGCCCCGCCCATAACCAGAAGAGGCCCGCCAAACGGGCCGCCCCCAACCCGACAGAGACGAGGTAACATCATGTTCAGACGTTCTTTCCTGGCCGCCAGCGCGGCCGCCCTTGCCGCTGCACTGGCCAGCCCCCTGGCCGCGCAAAGCTACCCCGAGGGGCCGATCACCATCGTCGTCCCCTTCCCGCCGGGCGGCTCGACCGACCTGCTGGCGCGCAAGCTGGGCGAATCGATCTCGGCCCAGCTCGGCCAGCCCGTGGTGGTCGAGAACCGCGGCGGCGCCGGCGGCACGGTCGGCGCCAACTACGTCGCCAAGTCCGATGCCGATGGCTACACGCTGCTGATGGGCGTCACCGGCTCGAACGCCATCTCGGCCGCGCTGCGTGACGACCTGCCCTACAACCCGGTCACCGATTTCGACCCGGTCAGCATCGTCATCTCGTCGCCGCTGGCGCTGGTGGTGAATGCCGAAAGCGACTTCACCTCGGTCCAGGACGTGCTCGACTACGCCGCCGCTAATCCCGAGACCTTCACCCATGGCACGCCGGGCGTCGGCACCTCGATGCACATGGCGGGCGAGCTCTTCGGCCTCGAATCCGAGACCAAGCTGCTGCACGTCCCCTACACCGGCAGCGCCGCGGCCCTGCAGGACCTGCTGGGCGGACGGATCGACGCCATGTTCGGCGATATCCTCGTGACCTCGGAATACATCGCCTCGGGCCGGCTGAAGGCGCTGGGCGTGACCGGCACGCAGGAACACTTCCTGCTCGAGGGCGTGCCGACCATCGCCGAGGCGGGCCTTGACGGCTACGCGGCCTTCTCCTGGCAGGGCCTCTTCGCCCCCGCCGGCACCCCGCCCGAGGCGCTGGACGCGCTGTACGGCGCCGTCTCCGAGGCGCTGGGCGGCGAAGAGATGCAGGCCATCTTCCGCGAACGCGGCTTCCTGGTCGAAGGCATGACGCCGACCGACTCGAAGGCCTTCATCGCCAGCGAGGTCGAGAAATGGACCGAAGTGGTGAATGCGGCCGGCCTCAAGCAGTGATAGCATGACCGGGGCGGCGCCTGCCCGCCGCCCCCAAGACCCCGTTCAGGACGCATCCCTTGGCCCGATCCCCCGCGACTTCGCTGCTGCCCGGCATCACGATCATCCTTGCCGGCGCGGCCATCGGCGCAGGCGCGCTGACCTACCCGCTTGGGTCGGTCTTTCGCCCCGGGCCGGGGTTCTTTCCCCTCGGCCTCGCGGGCCTTCTGATGGCCACCGGCCTGGGCGTCGTGATCGAGGCGCGGGGCAGCGATGCCGCGCCGCCCGAGCCCTTTGCCTGGGGCGCGCTGGCAGGGGTCGTGCTGAGCATCCTCGCCTTCGGCCTCACGGTCGAACATATCGGCTACATCCCCGCCACGTTGCTCCTTTTTGCCATCTGCGCGGTGTTCGAGCGCTTCCGTGACTGGAAGCGGCTGGCGCTGACGGCGGCGATCATCTCGGCCCTCGGCACGGCCGTGTTCCTCTGGGGCCTGGGCCTTCCGCTCGCGGCCTTCGGAGGCGCGTGATGGACCTACTCGCGGGCTTCCAGACCGGCCTTGCCACGGCGCTGACCTGGCATACGCTGATGTATTGCTTCATCGGTGTCACGATCGGCACCTTCGTCGGCGTGCTGCCGGGGATCGGCGCGCTGGCCGCGATCTCGCTGGCACTGCCGCTGACCTATTACCTCGACCCTACGGACGCGCTGATCATGCTCGCCGGCATATTCTACGGCGCACAATACGGCGGCTCGACCGCGTCGATCCTGCTGAACCTGCCGGGCACCGCGACCGCCGCCATCACCTGCCTCGACGGCTACCCGATGGCGCAGCAGGGCAAGGCACCGTTGGCCATATTTGTCACCGCGATCAACAGCTTCGTCGGCTCGTCAATCGCTATCATCCTGGTCATGGGCTTCGCCCCGGCCATCGCGGAATTCGCGCTGGAATTCGGCGCGCCCGAGTATTTCTCGGTCATGCTGCTGGGCCTTGTCGCGGCCTCGACCCTGACCATCGGCTCGCCCTTCAAGGCGCTGTCCATGGTGGTCTTCGGCCTGCTGCTGGGCATGGTCGGCACGGATGTGAACACCGGCCAGTTCCGCTATACCTTTGGTCTTTTCGAGCTGGCGGACGGGTTCAGCATCGTCGCCGTGGCCATGGGCCTTTTCGGCGTGGCCGAGATCATCTCGAACATCGGGCAGCCGCAATCGGTGATCCGGGACGTGGGCCGCATCCGCATGGCCGACATGCTGCCGACCCGGGCGGAATGGCGGCAGATCGTGCGCCCCACCCTGCGCGGCGCCGGCATCGGGTCCTTCGTCGGTGCGCTGCCGGGGACCGGGCCGGGCATCGCCTCGCTCATGGCTTACGCGACCGAGAAACGGATTTCGAAGACGCCCGAACGTTTCGGCCACGGCGCGCTGGAAGGGATCTCTGCCCCCGAGGCCGCAAACAACGCCAGCGTGCAATCGGCCTTCATCCCCATGCTCAGCCTCGGCATTCCGGGCGACGCGGTGGTGGCGGTGCTGATGGGCGCGATGATCCTGCACGGGATCACCCCGGGGCCCAACCTCATCAATTCCGAGCCGCAGATGTTCTGGGGCCTGATCATGAGCTTCTGGATCGGCAACCTGATGCTGCTGGTGCTGAACATCCCGCTGATCGGTATGTGGGTCAAGCTGCTGAGCCTGCCTTACAACTTGCTCTACCCCGCGATCCTGGTCTTTGTCTGCGTCGGGGTCTATTCGGCCGACAACAACGTCTTCGATATCTTCGTGGTGCTGGGCTTCGGCGTGCTGGGCACGCTGATGCGGCGCTATGGCTTCCCGGCGACGCCGGTGCTGCTGGGCTTCATCCTCGGGCCCTTGCTCGAGGAACATTTCCGGCGCGCCATGCTCTTGTCGCGCGGGGATGCGACGGTGTTCTTCACCAACCCGATCAGCGCGGTGTTCATGGGACTGAGCGTCCTGTTCCTGGCCTCGGTCTTCCTGCCCGGCCTGCGGGCGCGTCTGCTGCGCCAGAAACCCGGCGCCGTGGCCGAGGATTAGGGCGCCCCAAAGCCGGCCCCGCCCGAACTTTCCACCACCACCCGGTCGCCTTTGTTCAGCGTGATGGCCGAGCGCGCGGTCAGCTCTTCGCGCGCGCCATCCGCCCGCAGGACCGTGACGGCCGAGCCCTTCGGCGCGCCGCCGCCATGGGCGCCCTGCGCCACGCGGGCGAACCGTTCGCCTCGGATCGAGGCGGCGATGCCATCGGCCAGCGCCTCGTATGTCCGCCGCACCCCGTCGCCGCCCTTGAACCGCCCGGACCCGCCCGAGCCGCGCCGCACTTCGGCCGACACCAGCCGCATGGGCACCGACGCCTCGAGCGCCTCGGCCGAGATGTTCATGGCGTTGCCCACGTCGGTCGAGATCGCGGGCGCACCGTCCGCGTCAGGCCCGCCGCCCGCACCGCCGGCGACGATCTCGGTCGACAGGAAGCGCTGGCCAGTGGCGTCGGTGCCGGAAAAGGCGATGACAAAGGACATGCCCGAGTTCGGCGCCGGCATCCGCGCGCCATCGGCCTGGGACAGGGCCTGCAAGAGGGCCGAGGTGATGCAGCGCACCATGTTCATCCGCGCATTGACAGCGGCCGGGGGCGATGCGTTGACCACGCTCGCTTCGGGCAGGCGCAGCTCGAGGCAGCGCAGCACGCCGCCGTTGCGCAAGGCGTCGTCGTCCAGCAGGGTCAGCAACCCGTAGAAGCTGGCTGAAAGGGGCCCGGAGCGGACGCAGTTCACTGGTGCGGCCACCTGGCGTGAGGAGCCGTGGAAGTCGGCGATCATGCCGCCGTCCTGGAACTTTACCGCGACCTCGGCCGCGCAGGGGCCAAGCCCCGGTACAGGGTCGAGCGCATCGGCGCCATGGAACGGGCCAGCGGGCAGGCCCGCAAGCCGCGCGCGGGTCTCGGCCTCGGCCCTGGCGAGCATGGCGTTGCAGGCGGACACGAACCCGGCGGCGCCCCGCTCGTCCGCCAGCCGGGCCACGCCCGAGGCGGCGCGGAACCCCGCCGCCAGCTGCGTCTCTAGATCCCCGGTCACCACGTCCGGCACCCGCGACGACGCCCGGATCAGCCGCAGGATCGCCGGATCGAAGGCGCCGTCCCGCCCCGCAAGGATCGGCGGCAGGCGCAGCCCCTCGTGGAAGATCTCGGTCGCATCGGGCGGGACCGATCCCGCGCGGGTGCTGCCGATGTCCTGGTGGTGCAAGAGGCTGGCCGACAGGGCGACCAGCGTGTCGCCGGCAAAGATCGGCTGCACAACCGCGATGTCGGGCAGGTGCGTGCCGCCGGAAAAGGGGTCGTTGGTGAGGTAGATGTCGCCCGGCTGCATCCCCTCTGCCGGGTAGGCCTCGAGGATCGCACCGACCGAACCGGGCAGCGCGCCCAGCAACAGCGGGATCGCCTCGGCCAGAGCCAGGACCTCTCCGGCCGACGAGAAGAGCGCGCAGGAGGCATCTGCCCCCTCGCGCACCACCGGCGAGACGGCGCAGCGCAGCAAGGTCTGCTGCATGGTCTCGGCCAGCCCGTCTAGCCGCAGTTGCAGGATCTTCAGATCATCGCTCATAAGGTGACCTTCGTCAGGACATGTGCGGCCGTGTCTTCGGCGATGCGCCAGCCATCGGGCAGATGGATCGCACCGGCCTCGGTCGCGACGAGGCCCAGCGCGTCGCGCTTCGGCGCATCGCGTCTGGCCAGTGGCGGCAGGGCCGTCCGCGCGTCCCGGTGCGCCCGGATGGCAAAGAGGTGCCCGGGCCCGGGCGGTGCCACGCCGAACTGGTCGGCATAGGCGCGGCTCAGTGCGGCGCGAACCTCGGCCACCGTACCGGGACGTGCGGTCAGGGCCAGCTGCACCGGATGCATCTGCGCGCGGGCCGAGAGGGTGAGGGTCAAGACCTGCGCCCAGCCGACCTCGGCGTCGAGCCGGTCGAGCTGGTCAGCCAGGGCGGCATCGGTCAGGTCATCCAGCGCGCGATCGACGCGGGCTGTCGCCTCGGTCCGGCGCGGCGCCATGGCCAGCCCCATCGCCCCGGCAACGGCGGGGGCACGGGGCACGGTGACCGCGCCCAGCCCCATCGCCGTCGCGATCTCGGTCGCGATCAGCGGGCCGGTCCCGCCCATGACGTACAGCCCTGTGCGGGCCGGGTCCACGTTGCGCCGCGTGGCAAAGCGGATCAGTGCCATCGCCAGCTGCGCGGCGGCGGCGGACACGATCTGCTGCGCCTCGGCCCGGGCCAGAGACATAGGCCCCGGCAGGCGGCCCAGCGCGGTGAGCGCGTCGTCGAGGGTCGGCGCATCGGCCTCCCCGTCGAAGGTCACGGCGCCGGCTTCGACCCGCACCCGGCGGGCGCCGCCCAGCGGCACGCTGACCATGTCGACCATCGGGGCGCGTATGTCGACACCGGCATAGCGGCCGTAATCGACAGCCACCGGGTCGCCGCCCCGGACCAGCGCGATGTCGGCGCTTTGCGAGCCGATGTCGATGACCAGGGCGTCCTGCGTCCCACCCACGGCCGCCGCCCCGGCCCGCGCCGCGGCGGCAGGGGCGCCGGTCAGCAGCACCGCGCGCTGGCGGGCAAAGCTACCCTCAGGGACCAGCACGCCGCGACCTTCGCCGAGCAGCAGGTCTCCGGCAAAGCCATCGGGCAGGCCCGCGCGGAAGGCGGCAAGATCCGCCGTCGCCCGCGCCGCGACCCAGGCGTCAAGCGCGGCGGAAACCGTGCGGTCGTATTCCCGCGGCGCCGGGTCGACGACGTGCGAGAGGCTGATGGCAAGCCCGGGAAAGGCCGCCCGCAGCCGCTCGGCCAGGGCCAGCTCGTGTGCCGGCGCGAGATGCGAGAACAGCAGGCACACCGCCACGGCCGGGTTGCCCCGCGCGCGAATGGCGGCGATGGCGGCGTCGATGTCGCCCGCGTCCAGCGGCGTGACCTCGGCGCCCGAGGCATCGTTCCGGCCGCCGATCTCGTGGATGTCGTCCGGCTCCACGAGGAACGACGGCGCGGGTGAGCGTGCAACGGGATCGTAGAGCGAGACTCGGTTCTGCCGCCCCAGCCGCAGCGTGTCGGCAAAGCCGCGCGTGGTCAGCAGCGCGACGCCCGCCCCGGCCCGGTCCAGCAGCGCGTTCAGCGGCGCGGTGGTGACCATCCGAACAGTCTCAAGCGCCGGCCCCGCGAGGCCCAGCGCCGCCACGCCCTGCCGGGTCACCGCGGCGATATCCGGCCCGGTCGGCACCTTGCAACTGCACAGGCCCTGCCCGTCCCAGGCGACGAAATCGGCAAAGCTGGCGCCGAAATCGACGGCGAGATGCGTGCTCATGCGGCGGGCCAGTCGATCAGCACCGGGGCGGGCAGCGCGGCGAATTCGGTGTCGCCCTGCCCGTCCGGCGTCTTGAACATCAGCGAGGTGAATGTCGCCGTGCTGTCCAGCGCGACGACGCCGTGGTGCCAGACGCCGGGGTCATAGGTCACGACCTCTTCCGGGCCGGCGACGAAGGCCTCGACCTGGCCGTCCGGGCCATCGGGCCAGACGGCGACAAGCCAGCGGGTGGCCCGCATCGGGCTGAACATCTGCGTCGAAAGCGGATGCCGTTCGACCTGCTGCGCCGAAAGCCGGGGCGCCGTCGCCGCGACCTCGTAGAAATCGAGCGCCAGCCGGGGTGCCCCTGCCGCATGTTCGAAGCCGGCCGGGCTCTTGCTGAGCCGCACCTGGCCGTCCCGGATCGCCTTGACCGCGCCCGCGCCCGGCCGCGCGACCGAGCCGTAGGGCGCGAAATCCTCGGCCGTCAGCGGACGGGCCTGCACGACAAGGGGGGCTGATGGGGGCAAGGGGCTCTCCGATCCGGGGGCGGGCCCCGGGATGATGCGGGCAGGCGCCGCGGAGGTCCAGTTCGATTCTGCCGAAATCTCGGTTTATAGCGCGGACGGTCGATTATCGCGCGCTTTTGGGCCACCAGCGCGACTGGAGGCGTCGGTCACTCGGCCGCCACCTCTTCGACCGGGAGCAGCACGTCGGGGTCGATCCCGCGCTTTTCGGCGCTGGCGCGGACGGCGGTGCGCAGCGACTTGCTGCGCGCCAGCAGCTTGCGAAAGCGTTCCTCGTCCAGCACCAGCAGCGTGGTCGGCGCGATGGCACGCACGTCGGCCCGGCGCGCCTTGCTCATCAGGATCGCCATCTGGCCGAACATCTCTCCCCGCCCCAGCCGCCAGGTCTGGTTGGCGCTTTCCAGCTCGACCGCGCCCGAGGCGATGAAGAACACGCTGCGAAAGGCCGATTCCTTGCGCTGCACCTCTTCTCCCGGGTTGACATAGCGGGTCATCAGCGACCGGCCCAGCCGTTTCCACGACCGTTCGTCCAGCTCGGCAAACAGCGGGAATTGCTGCACGAAGAACTCGCGCTGCACGGCCACGTCGAGGCGCGGGCGATCTTCGGCCTTGATGCGCCGCGCGGCGAGGCCCTGCATGAGCGCGGTATAGACCTCGGCCCCGATCAGCCCGTCCTCGCGCATGGCGACGTATTCGCGTTCCTCGAGCCGCAGCGCGGTGCGGCGGATGAAGCGGCGCTCGAGCTCTTCGGCATAGCCGGGGTATTGCAGCTGCATGCCTTCCAGCGCGGTCTCGACCGCCTCGATCCGGCGGGTGAGCAATTCGTGCAGCAAGTCCGCCACGCGGCGGCCGTGGATGCGCCGGATGCGCCCGTCGATGAAGGCGCCAAGGTCGCGCAGGATCAGCCGCTGCGACAGCAGGTGTTCGAACCGGTCGGCGGTCAGCCGGGCCAGCGGCCCCGACAGCCCGATCCGCCCATGCAGCCAGACCGCCGCGCGGAAGCCGCGGCCATACGCCAGCGTCCGGCGGGCGGCGCGCTGGTAGCCGGTGCGGCCCTGGGTCCGCGCGCCCTCGATCAGCCGGTCGGCGTCGGACAGCACGACTTCGGCCATCCGGGCCGAGATCGTCCGTTCACGCACGCGGACAAGGATCGTGTCGCGTTCATGCCCCGCCAGCGCGATCAGCCCCAGCGCGATCCGGTCGCGGTCGAGGATGTCGGCGTTTTCCTCGGCCCGTTTCACGGCGGCGTCCAACCGTTCGCCAAAGCGTTTCGCCTCGGACCGGACGGTGTCGTGGTTCAGGTCGTAATTGCCGGTGGTGCGGGCCACATCCTCGCGCACGGTCTGCAGGGCCACGGCGACCACCTGCCGCGACAGCGCCTCGTCGATGGGCGACAGCCGGTCGAGGCCCAGCCGCCCGATCACCCAGCGCAGCGTCGTCCCCTGCACCAGCAGGGTGAACAGCGTGAAGCCGGTGGCGAGGATGCCGACGACGCGCTGGATGCCGTCGGGCACGCGGAAGCTTTCGGTCACCGCCAGCGCCAGCGCCAGCGTCACCGCGCCGCGCAAGCCGCCCCACAGGATCGCGACGCGGTAAGGCCGCTCGACCGCCGGCGACAGCCGCGCGCGGGTCAGCAGCGGCAGCAGCACGAACAGCACCGCCGCGCGGGCGGCCACGGCGGCCAGAACGACCACGCCGACCAGCGCGAAATCGCTCCACCGTACCTCTTCCAGCAGGCGCGGGATCAGCAGCGCGGCGAGGATGAAGATAAGCGCCCCGGCCCAGTGCGACAGCACGCCCCAAAGCTCGCGCATGTTGGCCCAGGATTGCGGCGGCAGCCGGCCCGGCGCGGTGAGGTTCAGCGTCATGCCCGCGACCACCACGGCGATCACGCCCGAAGCGCCAATGCTCTGTTCGGCCACGATATAGGCAAGATAGGGCAGCGCGACCGAGATCGAGATCAGCGCCAGTTCGTGCCGGGCGAACAACCCCATGATCCAGACCGCCGCCCGCGCCGCCAGCCAGCCGGTCAGCGCCCCGCCCGCGATCAGCACCGGGAAGCGGCCCATCGCCTCGCCCAGCTCGGGGTCGGGAATGCCCAGCATGACGAAGCCCATGAAGAGCCCGAAGAGAGAGATCGCGGCGGCGTCGTTCAAGAGGCTCTCGCCCTCGATGATCCGCGCAAGGCGGCGCGGGGCCGAGATCGAGCGGAAGATCGACACCACCGCCGAGGGGTCCGTGGTCGACACGATCGACCCGATCAGCAGGCAGGCGGCCAGCGGCAGCGCGCTGGCCCAGTAGAGCGCATAGCCGACCGAGACGGTCGCCACGACCACCGCGACCACGGCCAGCACGAGGATCGGCACCCAGTCGTCAAGCATCCGCCGCAGGTTCATCTCGAGCGTGGCCTGGAACAGCAGCGTCGGCAGGAAGACGTAGAGGAAGACGTTGGACCGGATCGGCAGGCCCAGGATCGCCTCGGCCACCGGGTTCAGCGCATCGGTCAGCTCGGTGCGCAGAAAGAATGTCGCCGCCACCGCGATCAACGTGCCCAGCACGGCAAGGATCACGCTGTAGGGCATGCGCACGCGCGCGGCAAAGGGCTCGGCCACGCCGATGACAAGGAAGAGCGATGCGATGACCGTGGTGACGAGGATGATGTCCATGACAGGGATTTAGCAGAACCGACGGCGCTTGCGAGTGCCATGTCTGGCGCTTTGGCGCCAGCCCGCCGATCGCGGCCCTTGACCCCGGCCCCCGGGGCGCGCCAGCTTGGGGCGTTGGCGAAAGGGGGCCGGGATGGACAAGGCGCAGGATGGTGACGTCCTTCTGATCAAGGTGAGCGAGGGCGTCGCGACGCTGACGCTGAACCGGCCCGAGGCGCTGAACGCGCTGTCGCGGCGGCTGCGACGGGCGCTTGTCGCCGCGCTGACCGCGCTCGATGCGCGGGACGACGTGAAGGTGATGGTGCTGACCGGGACCGGCCGCGCCTTCTGCCCCGGCATCGACCTGCGCGAGGGGCCGGCGACCGCGGAGGACCCGGCGCCCGAGGGTCCGGGGATCGGCGAGGTGATGGCCGGGCTCGAGACCCCCATCATCGGCGCGATCAACGGCCTCGCGGTCACCGGCGGCTTCGAGATCGCGCTGGCCTGCGACATGCTGATCGCCGGGCAATCGGCCTGGTTCCAGGATGGCCATGTCAAGATCGGCTACCTGCCGGCCATGGGCCTGTCGGTGCGGCTGGCGCGCCTTGTCGGCCCGGCCCGCGCCAAGGAGATCAGCCTGACCGCGCGCCGCATCCCCTCGGACGAGGCGGCGCGGCTGGGCCTCGTCACCCGCGTCGTCGCCGACGAGGATCTGGGCGCGGCCGCGCAGGCGCTGGCCCGCGACGTCGCGCAATGGGCGCCGGACGTGCTGCGCGCGATGAAGGGCCTGATCGACGCCGGCCTCGGCCATCCCCTGCCCGAGGCGCTGGGGCAGGAACGCCAGCGCGCCGCCGCCTGGAACGCCCGCCCGCGCTGAGGGCCGCGACGTTGCGGGTCCGAGCGCGCTTGCCGCCCCGGCCCGCCCGCCTTATGTCTGCGCCCGAACCGCAAAGGAACGGGCATGGCCGAGGCTGGCGACAAGACGACGGGACCGGGCCGGCTGACGCTCGCACGCTACTGGCTGTCGAATGCCATCTTTCGGGCGCTGATCTGGCTGGCGCTGCAGGTGCCCTACCGCTGGCGCGTGCCGATGATGGGCTGGATCGTGACCACGCTGGTGGCGCCCTTCACCGGCTTTCGCCGCCGCATCCGCGCCAACCTCGCCTACGTGATGCCCGATCTGCCCGAGGCCGAGGTGCAGCGCCTTTGCCGCGCCGTACCCGACAACGCGGGCCGCACGCTGATCGAGATCTACTCGGGCGCCGAATTCGTCGCCCGGGCGCGGCAGGCCACGTTCACTGGACCCGGCCTTGCCGCCATCGACGCGGCGCGGGACGAAGGCCGGCCCGTGATCCTGGTTACCGGCCATTTCGGCAATTACGACGCCGCCCGCGCCGCGCTGATCGCGCGGGGGCACAACATGGGCGCGCTTTACCGCCCGATGGCCAACCCCTGGTTCAACGCCCATTACGTGCGCGCGATCACCGCCATCGGCGCGCCGATGTTCGAACAGGGCCGCAAGGGGATGAGCCAGATGGTCCGCCACGTGAAGGGCGGCGGCGTGCTGGGCATCCTCACCGACCTGCATGCGCGCGGGACGACCACGCGCTTTTTCGGCAAGCCCGCTCTGACCTCTCCGGTCACGGCCGAGCTGGCGCTGAAATTCGGGGCCCAGCTGATCCCGGTCTACGCGCGGCGCAAGGACAACGGGCTGGATTTCGAGATCGTGGTGCAGGCGCCGATCCCCCATTCCGACCCCGAGACCATGACCCAGGCGGTCAACGACGGGCTCGAGGCGCTGGTGCGCGAGAACATGCACCAGTGGTTCTGGATTCACCGCCGCTGGAAGGTGGGCAAGGACGCCCCGAAGACGTGAGGTGCCGCGTTCGCGACGCGCTGCTTTCCTGGCCGGACGACCCAAAGGACCGCCTCAATTTTCAGCGCAGGGTTTCAGGCCGTCGGTCCGGACAGGCTGCCGTCAGGCGCGTTCGGGCCAAAGGGGCAGCTTGGCGCAGCCTCCGCGCCACGACTTTTCAGCGCAACCGCCCGGTCAGGACTTTCTCAGCGCAGCCGTCCCGCTGCGACGATCTCGCCCGGCCCCGGCTTTTGCACGATCACCACGATGGGCAGGTCCCCGGTCACCTGCGCCTCGATCGCGTCGCGCCCTTCGCCGTCCCAGTCACCCAGCGCCTGCCAATCGGTGACGATGTTGGTGTAGGTCAGCGTCTTGCCGGCGTTCTCGCCACGCTTGATCTTGACCTCTTTGGACGGCAGGTAGCGCACCAGTTGCACCATCGTCGGCCCCAGCGGCGCGACCGTTTCGAGCGTGATGGTCAGCGCATCGCCGTCCCGCGTCAGCTCGAGCGAGACGGGCACCGGGCGTTCCTCGTGCATGTCGATCAGGTCGGCCAGGTCCATCGGATGCGTGCCGACCACGTGATCGGTGCCCGAAACGATCATCTGCGGCGTGTAGATCATGCGCCGCCCGGCCACATGGGCGTATTTCTTCTGCCGCTTGGTAAAGCGCGGATCGCCGAAGATGTCGGTCCAGCCGATGTAATCCCAGTAGTCGACATGCAGCGCCAGCGGGATCACCCCGTCCTTTTCCGACAGCCGCGCCAGCAGCTCGTCGGCCGGCGGGCAAGAGGAACAGCCCTGCGAGGTGTAAAGCTCCACCACGACCCCGCGTTCGGTGGCGCCTGCCCCCCCGACTATTGCCCCGGCCAGTGCAAGGGCCAGCCCGGCGACGGCTCCGATCCTGGATCGCATGTGCATTCCCGTGTCCTTGTGTCACATCCCGTCTTAGGCGGGTGTTCATCGTAACACCAATCAAGGTTTTGCGAGAGATCGCGAGCGATGCGCTGCCGCAACTCGGGGCGGCACGCGAGGCGGTGGCCGCTTTTGTGTGCAATAGTATACATAAACCCGGCATCCCTCTTGATCAGGGCGCGCGTATGGTTCAAAAGCAGCGAGACACCACCCCTCGCAACGTCAAGCCACCAGGGAGCACCCCACCCATGCCAATCGTCGTTGGACAGGACACCTCGAAGACACGGAAGACCCTTTCCGCCGGAGGCGCCAGCTTCGCCTATTACTCGATTCCCGCCGCAGAGGCCGCCGGCCTCGGCGATTTCTCGAAGCTGCCGGCCGCGCTGAAGGTCGTGCTCGAGAACATGCTGCGGTTCGAGGATGGCAAGACAGTCACCACCGACGACATCAAGGCCTTTGCCGAATGGGCGACCCTTGGCGGCAAGAACCCGCGCGAGATCGCCTATCGCCCGGCCCGCGTGCTGATGCAGGACTTCACCGGCGTTCCGGCCGTGGTCGACCTGGCCGCCATGCGCGACGGCATCAAGGCCCTGGGCGGCGATCCGCAGAAGATCAACCCGCTGAACCCGGTCGACCTGGTCATCGACCACAGCGTCATGATCGACGAATTCGGCAACCCGCGCGCGTTCCAGATGAACGTCGACCGCGAATACGAGCGCAACATGGAGCGCTACGAGTTCCTCAAGTGGGGCCAGACCGCGTTCAACAACTTCCGCGTCGTGCCCCCGGGCACCGGCATCTGCCACCAGGTGAACCTCGAGTACCTCGCGCAGACGGTCTGGACCGACAAGGACCAGAACGGTGAAGAGGTTGCCTACCCCGACACGCTGGTCGGCACCGACTCGCATACGACGATGGTCAACGGCGCGGCCGTCCTGGGTTGGGGCGTCGGCGGGATCGAGGCCGAGGCCGCGATGCTGGGCCAGCCGATTTCCATGCTGATCCCCGAGGTCGTCGGCTTCAAGCTGACCGGCGCGATGATGGAAGGCACCACCGGCACCGACCTGGTGCTGAAGGTCGTCGAGATGCTGCGCAAGAAGGGCGTGGTCGGCAAGTTCGTGGAATTCTACGGCGAAGGCCTCGACACCCTGCCGCTGGCCGACCGCGCGACGATTGCCAACATGGCGCCCGAATACGGCGCCACCTGCGGCTTCTTCCCGATCGACGACGAGACGCTGCGCTACCTGCGCAACACCGGCCGCGAAGAGGCCCGCGTGCAGCTGGTCGAAGCCTATGCCAAGGAAAACGGCTTCTGGCGCGACGCCGGCTACAACCCGGTCTACACCGACACGCTCGAGCTCGACATGGGCACCATCGTGCCCGCCATCTCGGGCCCCAAGCGTCCGCAGGATTACGTGGCGCTGGATGCCGCAGCCGCATCCTTTGAAAAGGTCGTGGCCGAGTATCGCGGCATCGACATGTCCGAGGCCGCCAAGGACATGGCGGACGAAGGCCCCGTCGCCACCAAGCCGGTGTCGATCGGCAAGACCGCCAAGGTGGAAGGCGAGGACTACGAGCTGAAGGACGGCTCGGTCGTGATCGCCTCGATCACCTCCTGCACCAACACCTCGAACCCCTACGTGATGATCGGCGCGGGCCTTGTCGCCCGCAAGGCGCGCGCGCTTGGCCTGAACCGCAAGCCCTGGGTCAAGACCTCGCTGGCGCCCGGTAGCCAGGTCGTCTCGGCCTATCTCGAGGCCGCCGGGCTGCAGGAAGACCTGGACGCGGTCGGCTTCAACCTCGTGGGTTACGGCTGCACCACCTGCATCGGCAACTCGGGGCCGCTGCAGCCGGAAATCTCGAAGTCGATCAACGAGAACGACCTGATCGCCACCTCGGTCCTGTCGGGCAACCGCAACTTCGAAGGGCGCATCAGCCCCGACGTACGCGCCAACTACCTTGCCTCGCCGCCGCTGGTCGTGGCCTATGCGCTGGCCGGCGATATGAACATCGACATCGCCAACGACCCGATCGCCCAGACGCCGGACGGCAAGGACGTCTTCCTGAAAGACATCTGGCCGACCACGCAGGAAGTGGCCGAGTTGGTCGAGCAGACCGTGACCCGCGAGCAGTTCCAGTCCAAGTACGCGGACGTGTTCAAGGGCGACGAGAAGTGGCAGGGCGTGGAGGTCACCGGCGGTGAGACCTACGACTGGCCGGCGGCGTCGACCTACGTGCAGAACCCGCCCTACTTCAAGAACATGTCCAAGGAACCGGGCACGATCTCGAACCTCGAGAACGCGCGCGTGCTGGCGATCCTCGGCGACATGGTCACCACCGACCACATCTCGCCCGCGGGTTCGTTCAAGGACACCACGCCCGCCGGCAAGTACCTGACCGAGCGCCAGGTGCCGGTGCGCGAGTTCAACTCGTACGGGTCGCGTCGCGGCAACCACGAAGTGATGATGCGCGGCACCTTCGCCAACATCCGCATCAAGAACGAGATGCTGGATGGCGTCGAGGGCGGCTACACCCTGTCGCCCTCGGGCGAACAGACCTCGATCTACGACGCCTCGATGGCCTACCAGGAGGCCGGCACCCCGCTGGTGATCTTCGGTGGCGAGCAGTACGGCGCGGGTTCGTCGCGCGACTGGGCGGCCAAGGGCACGGCGCTGCTGGGCGTCAAGGCCGTGATCGCCGAGAACTTCGAGCGGATCCACCGTTCGAACCTCGTCGGCATGGGCGTCATCCCGTTCGAGTTCACCGGCGGCGACACCCGCAAGTCCCTTGGCCTCAAGGGCGACGAAACGGTGTCCATCTCGGGCCTCGACACGATCAAGCCGCTGCAGGAAGTGCCCTGCACGATCACCATGGGCGACGGCTCGACCAAGGAGATCACGCTCAAGTGCCGGATCGATACCGCGATCGAGATCGAGTACATCGAACACGGCGGCGTGCTGCATTACGTGCTGCGCAACCTCGCGGCGTCGTAAGCGCGCCTTCCACGCGATCGGACCAGGGGCGCCTTCGGGCGCCCCTTCTTCGTTTGCCCGTCACGCGTGACGCTTTTGCCGCGCCTGGCGGAAATGTGCGCCATGCCGGGCACGGCGCTTGCCCGACGTGGGGCGTTAATTAAAGTTGCCGTCAGGGAGCATCGCGCGCAGCCAAGGGGACATGGCGGCGGGTGTGGGTCGATCGAACCTGAACATTGCAACCAGAATACGGGCACAGGAACATGGGCACATTTACCCGCCAGGGCGGCTTGGTCTACAACGGCACCAGCGGCACGGTCAGCTACCAGAACAGCTTTGTCGAAGAATCCACGGCCTCGGACGGCGACACGGACAATACGTGGGAAAGCGGCGACACCGACCTCTTCGAGAGCGGCGCCAGCTATTACGGCCAGATCACGCTGACCCTCACGGCCGGTGGCACGGTCGTCGCACCGGTCATCGTCACCGCGTCGCTGACGGTCATCGAACTGCCATTGGGCACCTACCCCACCGACGTTGACATCCCCGGCACGGTCGACCTTGGCGCGCTGAGCACCGAACCGATGGTGGTCTGCTTTGCCGCCGGCACCCGCATCGCCACCCCGGCGGGCGAGGTCGCGGTCGAAACGCTCGCCATCGGCGACAGCGTGCTGACCGCGGACGGGCGTAACGTGCCGGTCAAGTGGATCGGCCGCCAGGCCGTCGACCCGCGCTTTGTTCCGGCCGCGCGGCTGCAGCTGATCCGCATCGCCAACGGGGCCCTGGGCCGCGGCTTGCCGCAGGGCGACCTGGTGGTTACCGCCGATCATGGCATGGTGCTGGAAGGCGTGATCTGCCACGCCGGCGCTCTGGTGAACGGGACCACGATCACCAAGGCCCCGGTGGCCGAGACCTACACGGTCTACCACGTCGAGACCGAGGCGCACGAGATCATCCTCGCCAATGGCGCGGCCTCGGAGACCTTTATCGACAACGTCGCCCGCAGCGCCTTCGACAATTACGCCGAGTTCGTCGCGCTCTATGGCGACGACCCGGCGCCGATGGTCGAACTGCCCCTGCCCCGCGCCCATGTGGCCCGGCAGGTGCCGCCGGCGCTGCGGGCCCGTCTGGCGCCCGTCGCCGCCGCCTGATCCACACCGGCTGCCTGCGCCGAGACCGCGCGCGGGCAGCCATTGTTGCCGCAAGGCAGACTTTTCGCTATCCTCCTCGGGCGGCCCCTGACCCGCCCCTTGGCCGCCGTTTCGTTTTCGGCGGGCCGTGGCATCGTCTCTGCCGACCCGCCACGCGCGGACATGGCGGGGGAACATCATGCCGACGACCGAGACTTACACGCATTTCTATTTCAAGACGCTTTCCGGCACGACCTACGAGAGCGTTGCGCCCACGATGAATACCCTGACCGACGGCTCGGATGCGGATGGCCTGAACGGCCAGACCCTGCCCGGTCAGCCGATTCTGTGGTCGATCACGCAAAGCGGCGGCACACCGACCCGCTACTGGGGCCAGACCGACAATGGCGATCCGATCATTTACGTCGATTACGGCGGCGGCAACGCCTTCCTCTACATCCCCTCCAACACCCACGGGCTGGTCGGCACGACCTTCACCCCGGATTACACGGCCATCTACGTCTATTGTTTCGCCCAGGGCACGCGGATCGCCACGCCGCACGGCGAGCGCCCGGTCGAAAGCCTGGCCATCGGGGACCTGGTGACCGACATCGACGGGGCGTCCGTGCCGGTGCGCTGGCTGGGGCGGCAAAGCCTTGCCTTGCCGTTCTGGCGCGGCAAGGACCGGTCGCTGATCGAGATCGCGGCCGGCGCGCTTGGCCCGGACATGCCGCACAGCCCGCTGCGCGTGACCGCCGATCACGGGATCCTCATCGATGGCGTGATCTGCCATGCCGCGGCCCTGGTGAACCGCGACACGATCCGCAAGGTGCCCGCCGATCCCGGCTGCACCGTCTACCACGTGGAAACCGAGCGGCAGCAGATCATCCTCGCCAACGGCGCCCCGGCCGAGACCTTCATCGACAACGTCGCGCGACGGGGCTTTGACAATTACGCCGAGTTCGCCGCGCTTTACGGCGACGATCCGGCGCCGATGGCCGAGTTGCCGCTGCCCCGCGCCCAGGTCGCGCGGCAGGTGCCGCCCGCGCTGCGCCGCCGCCTCGCCCGGCGCGGCGCCGCCTGAGGCCCGGGCACGGCAGGCGCGTGGCTGCCCACCCGGGCATGCCGCGCCGTTGATCCCGAGGGAGGACGCAGAACTTGGCAACATTTGACTTCAACGCCCGCACCTTCTTTGACACAAGTACGGGGGCCTGGTCGGGTCGCAGCTTCGGCGCCTCCTTCCCGGTGACCGACGGCGAGTCGGACGCGGTCTTCGACCTGGGCGACACCCTGACCTTCGGCGCGAACACCGGCACCTACATCGGCACGATGACCTATCTTGGCACGGCCTACCCGGTCCTGCAATCGGCGAGCACCGTGACCATCCTGGGCCTCACGGCCACCGCCGCGCAATTGCCTGACACCGACAGTTTCACTGTCGTGGCCGAGGATTACGCCCCCTGCTTCCTGGCCGGCACGCGGATCGATACGCCGGACGGCCCCCGCAGGATCGAGACGCTGGCGCCGGGCGACAGGGTGCTTACCGCCGAGGGCCGCGCCGTGGCGCTGCGATGGGTCGGTCGCCGCGCCGTGTCGACCCGCTTCGGGCTGGCCACCCGGCTGCTGCCGGTCCAGCTGGCCGCCGGCGCGCTGGGCGAAGGCGTGCCGCGCCGGGACCTGCGGGTCACCGCAGATCACGGGATCATCATCGACGGCGTCATCTGCCACGCCGCCGCGCTGGTCAACGGCCGCACGATTACCCGGGTGCCGCCCGCGCAGTTCGGGGACAGGTACACGGTCTACCACCTTGAGACCGAGGTGCAGGAGGTGATCCTGGCCGAGGGTTGCCCGGCCGAGACCTTTGTCGACAACATGGGCCGGCAGGCCTTTGACAACCACGCAGAACACGCCGCGCGCTTCGGCCCGGATCCCGCCCCTGTGCAGGACCTGCCCCTGCCCCGGGCCCAGACCGCGCGGCAGCTGCCGGCGTCGATCCGCGCCCGCCTTGCGGCCTCTTCAGCCGCCTGAGCGGACCGAATCCAGCACGGAGCCTAGACTCTTTCCAGGCAGTCACCCCCTCGGTCGCTGCCCTTTTTTCGCGCGTTCCGCCACCTGATTTTCCCGCGTCAGATGTATCTGTTCGGAAAGGAGAAACCTTCGTTTCTGAAACGGTAGTTGTTAACCGTTTGTTAACTAAATTCCGCGCATCACGGGGCAAGAACGCTTGCGCTCCGAACGGTGTGATACCTCACCTCCGATCCCTCGCAGCGCGGCGAAACGCGGGTGCCGAGAAAGATGCGTCCGCAGCGGTGTTTACAAGGATCCGGCGGCGGGGCCGCGGGTCTTCGGGGGAAGATCATGGCAAACGTCACTTTCAACAGCCTTCTGCGTTTTTCAGGTGCAACGTTCGGCTCAAACACAATGAGTTGGTCCGGCAGTCCCACAAACATCAATGCGACCGTTACGGTAGTGGATGGAAACCCGCAGGGGGTAATGAACACTAGCGATTACATGACCGTGGTGGACGCCCCGTATCATGGCTACACAGTCGAAATTGATGGCATCGACTTTGCAATCTTTTTCAAGAGCGGCTTTGCGTACATTCCCTATTCCACCACCTATCCTTTGCAGCCCTCGGATTTCCCTGGCACATCGATTTCGGTTACTGCCGAGGCACAAGCCAGCGTCGCCAACTGCTTCATGGCCGACACGATGATCGCCACCCCCCGGGGCGAGGTCGCCGTGCAGGACCTGCAGCCGGGCGACGAGATCACCCTGACCGATGGCAGCGCCGCCCCGGTCCGCTGGGTCGCCCGGCAGGCGCTGATGCCCGTCTTCGGCCTGCCCGAGCGCAACCGCATCGTCGAGGTCGCCCCCGGCGCGCTGGGGGACGGGGTGCCGCACAGCACCCTGCGCCTGACCTCGGATCACGCGCTGCTGCTCGATGGCGTGCTCGTCCATGCCGGGGCCCTGATCAACGGCGACACGATCCGCATGCTGCCCGACCACGAATTGCCCGAGCGCTTCACCGTCTACCATGTCGAGACCGAGAGCCACGCCGTGCTGCTGTCGAACGGTGCGCCCTCCGAGACCTTCATCGACAACGTGCCGCGCAGCGCCTTCGACAACCACGACGAATACCTCGCGATGTACGGAAAAGACCAACCGCTGACCGAGGCCGACTATCCCCGCGCCATGAGCGCGCGCCAGGTGCCGATGGCCCTGCGCGCCCGGTTGAACCGGGACATCCGCGCCTCGGCCTGATCCGGCGTTTCGGTCCCTCTTTCCTCTGACGACGTCCTGCCACCAGGCATGGCAGGTTGCGTAACGTCATCCATGTCGCGCCATCCGAGCATAGGTGGGCAGGACCACGCTCCTGCATTCTCAACCCTTTGAGATTTCGAATGTATCCTGGTCAGGTCGCGACAAGCTGCCACGCTGCAATGCAGAAAAATGTGCGCATCGCACGTATTGAAATCGATTTAGGCGCCCTCTAGCCAAGGTCTGCGAAGCGCATCTCGCCACAGGCTGCGGAGCCGCCCATGTTGGACGGGCCCGCAGCGACGCAGTGCCGGCCGCGCGGGTCTTGAGTTAACGAGGACAGATCAATGGCGAAAACCGACATGCACCGCGCCCTCCATTTCCGGGGCGGCAGAAGAATGGACGGCACGTTCAGCGACCAGGGCCACGCCCAGTCCGGCGGCACCCAGACCGTCCACGCCAAGGACGACGATGTCGCCGTCAGCCCGGGCGACACCCAAGACGGCAGCACCGCCTGCCCGGGCATCACGATCGACGTGAACGGCATCGCCGATGCGCTCGTCACCGACGGGTCGGGCGGTTCCCACATCCCCCATTCAAGCAGCGACCACCCGCTTTCCGCCGCCGATGTCCCGGACGCGGCCCGGGACTCCCTCCAGTCCGTCCCCGTGCCCCATGACGAGACCGCCGAGGTCGCGACCTGCTTTGCCGCCGGCACGATGATCGCCACGCCCGCAGGCGAAGTCGCGGTCGAGGCGCTGGCGATCGGCGACCTGGTCACGCTCGAGGATGGCCGCGACGTGCCCGTCCGCTGGTTGGCCATCCAGACGCTGAAGCCGATCCTGTGCCTGCCCGAGCGCAACCGCATTGTCGAGATCGCACCTGGCGCATTGGGGGACGGGCTGCCGCACAGCACGCTGCGCCTGACCGCCGGCCACGCGCTGCTGCTGGACGGCGTCCTGGTCCATGCCGGGGCGCTGGTCGGGGCCACGGGCATCCGCGTGATGCGCGACGACGAACTGGGTCAGGGTTTCACCACCTACCATGTCGAGACCGAGACGCAGGAGATTCTGCTGGCCAATGGCGCGGCCTCGGAAAGCTTCGTCACCAATGTCTCGCGCCGCGCTTTCGAAAATTTCGCCGAGTATACCGCGCTTTACGGGCCCGAGACCGACATCGCCCCGGCGCCCTATCCCCGCGCCACGGGCATGCGGCAGGTCAGCGCCCGTCTCGGGGCGCAGACCGAAGCGGCCTGAGCAAGGCTCAGGCCGGGGGCGGGCCGTCCTGCGTCGCCGCCCAGGCCAGGCTTGGGTGCGCGCCGCTGCGGGCCGCCCAGTCCAGGGTTGCGGGGCCAAGGGGCAGCATGTCCTTGAACAGTTGGAACGGGGCCGAAACCAGCAGGTCCACGGCCGAGTAGTCCTCGCCCAGAAGCCAGGGGCCCTTGGCCAGGCGGCTTTCGATCACCTCCAGCATCTCGGGCACGCCGCGAAAAGTGGTCTGCACCGCCGGGTTGTCGGCCACGCCCGCCACCTGCGCCACCAGCACCGGCTCGACCACGTTGCCGTACCAGGCCATCAGCGACAGGTAGTCGCCCCGCCCCGGCTGGCCGACCTGGCGGCCCAGCGGGCTTTGGAAGAAGTCCGTCAGGTAGACGAGGATCGCGTTGGTCTCGCGGATCAGCTCTCCGTCGTGCACCAGCACGGGCACCTTGCCCTCGGGGTGCGGGTTGGCCGGGTCGCGCTGGCCCGAGCCGTCGCGGCGCGGGATGTCGACGATCTGCAGGCTGACGCGGTCCAGCGCGTCCATCGCGTGCAGCAGCGCCAGTACGGTGGTCGAACGGCTGCGGGGGGCGTGGTAGAAGGTCAGCATGGCAATGGCTCCTGGGCGCTTTGAAATCGCGGCCAACATGTCCGCGGGCGCCATGCCCGGCAAGCCCCGGCTGACAGGCTGCTGTCAGCAGCCGCCACCAGCGGTCAGCTGCCGGCCGCCGCCAGGGCCTCTTGCAGGGCGGGCAGGAAGCGCTGTTCGTAGTCGGAGCCCACCAGCGGGCCGGCGAACTTGAACAGCACCGTGCCGTCACCGTCGATGATGAAGGTCTCGGGCGGCGCGGTCACGCCCCATTCGATGGCAAATCGCCCGCGCGGGTCGAAGCCCAGCGCGCCGAAGGGGTTCTCGTAATCGGCAAGGTATTTCTGCGCCTGCGCCAGCTCGTCCTTGAAGTTCACGCCGTAGACGGGCAGGCCCTGCGCGTCGAGATCCAGCAGCGTCGGATGCTCGGCCCGGCAGGGCGGGCACCACGAGGCCCAGAAGTTCACGATTGACACCTCTCCGCCCGCTAGCGTCTCGGCGGTCAGCAGGGTTTCGCCCGGCAGGGTCTCGTCCGGCAGCACCGGCGCCACCTGGCCGATGAAGGTCGAGGGCAGCCCCTGCGGATCCTCGCGGTACATGCCGAAAAAGAATAGCCCGGCCAGCCCGGCAAACAGCGCGGGCGGCAGGATCATCAGCGGGTTAAGTCTTGCCATTGCGGCGTGCCTCGATGTCTTCCAGTTCGGCCTTGACCTTGGCGGCGCGGCGGATCGACCACCAGACCAGCGCGATCAAAAGTACGAGAGAGGCGGCATAGGCCGACAGGACCGTATCCGCGTATTTTCCAAGGTCGGGCATCATGCGGCGCGCTCCCGTGCGAGGATGGCCTTGATCCGGCGCGCGCGGATTTCCGTGCGGGTGCGCAGCAGCACCAGCGCCAGGAACAGCAGGACGAACCCGGCCATGCAGACCAGCAGCGGGTACCAGAAGACATCGGCTACGTTTTCCTCGGCATCCATGGACAGGGACGCGCCCTGGTGCAGGCCCTGGTTCCAGAAGAGGACCGCGTAGCGGCTGAGCACGGCAAAGACCGAGCCGACGAGGCAGAGGATCGAGGTGAGGTCAGCCGCCGTGTCCGGGTTCTCGATCGCGTCCCACAGGGCCATGTAACCCAGGTAGAACAGGAACAGAATCAGGAAGGACGTGAGCCGCGGGTCCCAGGCCCACCAGGTGCCCCACATCGGCTGGCCCCAGATCGCCCCGGTCACCAGCGCGATGACGGTCATGACCATGCCCACCGGTGCGGCGGCCTTGGCGGCCAGCGCGCTGACATGGTGCCGCCGCACGATCCAGATCAGCGAGGCGACCAGCATCATCAGCCAGGAGTTGATCGCCATCAGCGCCGCGGGCACGTGCAGGTAGATGATCTTGACCGTGGCCCCCTGGCGGTAATCCTCGGGCGTGAAGAAGAAGCCCCAGACCAGCCCGATCACGAGGCACGCGAGGGCCAGCCCGGAAACCCAGGGCAGCACCTTGCCCGACAGGGCCAGGAACTTCTTCGGATTGGCATATTCCCAAAGCGACATGAGTTCTCCCCTACCCTTTCGCCGGCCTCTCATCAATTCAACTTAGCGCAGGTTCATCCGTAGTACCGCAGCCGAGGCAAAGGGCAAAAGCGCGATAGTGCCGCAGGTGATCCCGGCGAGCATCAGAAGCGGCGTCATCGGGTCGAGCCCGGCGGCCCCGCGCCGCGCCACCTCGGCGCCGAAGATCAGCGTGGGCACGTAAAGCGGCAGGACCAGCAGCGACAGCAGCAGCCCGCCGCGCTTGAGGCCGACCGTGAGCGCGGCGCCGAAGGTGCCCAGCACCGACAGCGCCGGCGTGCCCAGCGCCAATGACAGCGTCAGCCAGGGATAGCCCGGGCCCGGCAGGTTCAGGAGCACGCCCAGCACCGGCGCGGCCAGCACCAGCGGCAGCCCGGTGGTGACCCAATGCGCCAGCGCCTTGATGGTCACCACCCCTTCAAGCGGCAGCGGCGAGGTCGCCATGAGGTCGAGCGATCCGTCCTCCCAGTCCAGCGCGAGGATGCGGTCGAGCGACAAGAGACAGGCGAGCAAGGCCCCGAGCCAAAGCACGCCTGGCGCGATGGCCGTCAGCAGCGGCGTTTCCGGGCCGACGCCAAAGGGCACCAGCACCACGACGATCAGGAAGAACGCAAGGCCCAGGCCGAAACCGCCCCCGGCCCGCACGGCCAGCGCAAGGTCACGGCGCAGCAGGGCGATCACAGGAAGGCCTCTTCGAACCCGCCGGGAATGTCGCGATGCACCGCCTTGTGCGACGTCACGTCCAGCACCCGCGCCTCAAGGCCGAGGTCGATATGGGTCGCGATCAGCGCCGCGCCTCCGCCCGCGAGATGGGCCCGCACCGCGGCGGCGAAAAGCTGGACCGAGGCGGTATCGAGCGACACGGTCGGTTCGTCCAGCACCCAGAGCGGCCGGCCGGTGACCAGCAGCCGCGCAAGCCCCAGCCGCCGCTTCTGCCCGGCGCTGAGCGTGCCGGCCTGGCGGTCGGCAAGGCTGCGGAGGTTGAACCGGTCCAGCGCCGCCTCGATGCTGGACTGGCCAAAGACGCTGGCCCAGAACGACAGGTTCTCGGTGACCGTCAGCATGGATTTCAGCCCGTCGGCATGAGCGGCATAGGCGACAGACTCCTCGGCCACCTCGAGCGTGCCCGACAGCGCCGGCTGCAACCCCGCAACCGTGCGCAAGAGCGTCGTCTTGCCGGCCCCGTTCGGCCCGCGCAGGATCAGCGCCTCTCCGGCCCCGAGCGCAAAGCTGAGCCCTTCGAGGACGGGCACGCCGCCGCGCGCGATGGCAAGATCGGATGCTTTGACCAACATGGTCATCCTCGTAGCCCATCCCCCTGCCCCCGAAAAGAGACAAACCCGCGCGGCCCGGCCCCGGGTCAAGGCCGCGCGCCGCGCGCCGGCGCAGCCGGGCGAAGCGCCTTGACGCGGGGACGGGCCGCATCACGCCGGACGAGGCGCGTCTCTGGCAGACCTGCCCCTGAACCGCGTCTCAGCAAAACGCGAAACCCCCGCCACCGGAACCGGCCGCGGGGATCTGCGTCGCCTCTCGGCTCGTTGATTAGAAGCCTGCGGTAGCAGACAATTGGATCGACCCGGCGCCGATGCGGCGCCGGGCCATCAGGTCATTGCGCGTCGCAATAGGCCTGTTCCAGCTGGTTCGTCGCCGAGCCCGCGCAGTTGATCTGCGGCCCCATGACGTTGTCGGGGATCGTCGTCGACAGGCCGGGGATGTAGGTCACCATGATGAGGAAGACGAAGAGCACGGCCAGGAAGGGCAGCGCCGCCTTGACCACCCGCATCATCGGCATCCCCGCCACGCCCGAGGTGACGAACAGGTTCAGGCCGACCGGCGGGGTGATCATGCCGATTTCCATGTTCACGACCATGATGATGCCCAGGTGGATCGGGTCGATCCCCAGCTGCAGCGCGATCGGGAAGACCAGCGGCGCGACGATGACGATCAGGCCCGATGGCTCCATGAACTGGCCGCCGATCAGCAGGATCACGTTGACGATCACCAGGAACATGATCGGCCCGAAGCCCGCCGACAGCATGGCGCTGGCGATCTGCTGCGGGATCTGCTCGTCCGTCAGGACATGCTTGAGGATCAGCGCGTTGGCGATGATGAACATCAGCGTGACCGTCAGCTTGCCCGCCTCGAACAGCGTGTCGCGGGTGTCCTTGTGAAAGAACGCCGTGACCAGCGCGATGGGCTTGTCGAGCAGGGTCAGGTTCCGCTCGCCCTCGGGGCGCGCCAGAGGCCCCATGTCGCGGTAGACGAAGACCGCGACGATGAAGGCATAGACCGAGGCCACGGCCGCCGCTTCGGTGGGCGTGAAGGCCGCCGGGAAGACGCCGGGCACGCCGTAGATTCCGACCATGATGATGACGATCAGCATCAGGCCCCAGAAGGCGTCGGAAAAGCTGGCCATGACCTCGCCCCAGCCCTTCCATTCGCCCTTGGGCATGCCCTTGAGCCGCGCCATGATGTAGATCGTGATCATCAGCATGAGGCCGGCCATGAGGCCCGGAATGATGCCCGCCAGGAACATCCGGCCCACGCTGACATCGGTGGCCGAGGCATAGACCACCATCACGATCGACGGCGGGATCAGGATGCCCAGGGTGCCCGCGTTGGCGATGACGCCCGCCGCGAATTCCTTGGTATAGCCCGCCTGCCGCATCGCCGCGATGACGATGGAGCCGATGGCGACCACGGTGGCCGGAGAAGACCCCGACAGCGCGGCGAAGAGCATGCAGGCGAAGACGCCCGAGATGGCGAGGCCGCCGCGCAGGTGGCCGACGCAGGCGATGGAAAAGCGGATGATCCGTTTCGCCACCCCGCCCGTCGACATGAAGGACGACGCGAGGATGAAGAAGGGGATCGCCAGCAGGGTGTAATGCCCCGCCATCGCCTGGAAGAAGGTCTGCGCGATGGAGGCAAGCGAGGTGTCACCCAGCGCCAGCAGGAACAGGATCGAGCTGAGGCCAAGGCTGACCGCGATCGGCACGCCCAGCAGCATCAACCCGATCACCATGAGGAAAAGGACTGCAACGGCCATGACTTAGTCCTCGTAATTCATGTGGCGCACGTCGGCGACGGCGTCTTCGGCTTCGTGGCTGACGATCAGGCTTTCGCCCTCGCCCTTCCAGATCCGCACGGTGGCCTGGATGAAGCGGAACAGCAGCAGCCCCATGCCGAAGGGCAGGATCACGTAGGGGATGAAGCGGGGCAGCTTCTCGTAATGCTCGCCCTCGTTCATGATCGGCTCGATCCAGCGCAGCCATTCGGGGAACGGGATGTCGATGGTCTCGTACCAGCCGCGATACGAGGTGCGGCCCATCTCTTCGAGCCCCGTCGGGAACCAACGCCCGGTGGTCTGCGGCAGGTTGGCGAAGTTGGCCCAGTAATCCCAGGCGCCCTTGAACAGCAGGAAGGCGTAGATGATGCAGATCACCCCCACGGTGATCGCCAGCCCGCGCCGGACGGCCGGGCCAAAGAGGTTGATGATCGCGTCCACGCCAAGGTGGGCCGTGGTCTTGACCGCGTAGGAAATGCCGAACAGCACCAGCCAGGCGAACAGGAAGGTCGTCGCCTCCAGCCCCCAGATGAGCCCGGTGCTGAAGCCGTAGCGCAGCACCACGTTGGTGAAGGTGATCAGCGTCATCGCGCCGAGGATCAGCGCGATGGCGGTCTCCTCGATCTCGTTCACGACGCGTCCCAGCGTCGTCCTGGGTTCGTAATGGGCCGACATGCCCCCGCTCCTTCCGATCCCGGTTATAGAAAGCCCGGCCCCACCTTGCGGGAGGGGCCGGGCCGAAAAGTCAGGCCGTGGCCTGGATCAGTACATCGCGTTGATCGACTGCGCCGCGTCGATGTTGTCCTGGCCGACTTCCTCGGCGAACTGCTGCCACACCGGCTTCAGGGCATCTACCCAGGCCTGGCGCTGCTCGGTCGTCAGCTCGCGGATTTCGCCGCCGGCGTCCAGGATGGCCTGGCGGGCCTGCGCGTCGACTTCGCCTACGGCGGCGTTCCGCTCGGTGGTGACTTCGTTCAGGATGGTGGCCAGCTGGTCGCGCACCGGCGCATCCAGGCTTTCCCACCAGTCGATGTTGGTCACGACCAGGTAGTCGAGAACGCCGTGGTTGGTCTCGGTCGTGCCGTCCTGCACTTCAAAGAACTTCTGGCCGTAGATGTTCGACCAGGTGTTCTCCTGCCCGTCGACCACGCCGGTCTGCAGCGCGCCGTAGACTTCCGAGAAGGCCATCGGCTGCGGCGAGGCGCCCAGCGCTTCCATGTTGGCCTTCAGCACTTCGGAGGGCTGCACGCGGAAGTTCAGGCCCTTTGCATCGTCCGGCGAGATCAGCGGCTTGTTGGCCGAGATCTGCGTCATGCCGTTGTGCCAGAACTCGAGGCCCAGCAGGCCGCGGCGCACCATGGATTCCTTCATCGCCGTGCCGGTCTCGGAGGCCTGGAAGGCATCGACCGCCTCGATGTTCTTGAACATGAAGGGCAGGTCGTAGATGCGGAACACCTTGGTGAACTGCTCGAATTTCGACAGCGAGGGCGCGGCCAGCTGCACGTCGCCCTGCAGCATCGCTTCCAGCACCTGGTCGTCGTTGTAGAGGGTCGAGTTCGGGTAGACCTCCATGCAGGCCACGCCGTTCATCTCTTCGTTCACGCGTTCCTGCAGCAGGGTCGCGGCGATGCCCTTGGGGTGACGGTCGGTGTTGGTCACGTGGCTGAACTTGATGACGATCTCGCCATCGTCGCAGGCGGCGACAGCGGTGTTCGCGGTGACGGCCAGGGCCATTGCCATGGCGGCAGAGGTCAGGAATTTCATGGGTCATCCTCCCGTTGGATCTGTTTCGGCCGGCCAGGTTCCTCCGACCGGCGACGGGTTAGTCCTACCAAGGCGCGAGGGGCGCTCAACACGGGCGCGTGACCGGGCCGAGATGAGAGCGCTAAAGACTGGTTTGCCAATAGTTTACGTGTCCATGCTCAAAGCGCATGGCGGCAATGCACATGCAGCATGTGCGAAATCCCGCACAGCGCGCGACGGCCTTGTGCGGAAATCCGCACAACATCCGCGAATCAGCGACAGGGCCGATTCGCTCAGGCGCCGTCGCGGCGGTAGGTCTCGGGCTTGATGCCGTATTTGGACAGCTTGTCGTAGAAGGTCTTGCGCGGCAGTTTCAGCGCCTGCGCCGCCTCGCTCGCGCGGCCATTGGCCCGGCCCAGCGCCGCCACGAGGATCGACCGTTCGACCTGCGCCATCTGCTCGGTCAGGCCAAGGTCGCGGGCGCGGGTGATCTCTTCGGGCATCCCCAGAACGAACCGCATGGCGGCGGACATGAGCGAGCGTGCATTGCCAGGCCAGTCCTGCGCCATCAGTGCCGCGATCAGGTCGGGCGTGATCTCGGGCGGGCGCAGGCCAGCCTGCTCGCTGGCCTGCGCGACGTACTTGCGAAACAGGATCGGGATGTCCTCGGGCCGTTCGGCCAGCGACGGGATGCGGATCGCGACCGTTGAGAGGCGGTAGTAGAGCTCGGGGTAGAAACGGTCGTCCGTCAGGCCCGCGCTCAGGTCGCCCGCCGCGCCGCCGATCACCCGCGCCTCGTTCGCGCCGTCGAGGTGGTCGACCAGCGCCAGCTGGCTGTCGCGCGGCATCGCCGCCACCTCGTCGATGTAAAGCGTGCCGCCCCGCGCCTCGCCCAGCGCGGCGGCGAGATCCGTGCGCGACAGCCCCGCCCCGGCCCGCTTGACGAAGGCGCGTTTCGCGAGGGCCGACGACAAGTGCACCACTTCGGCCACCTTGGAAATCCCCGTGCCCGGCGCGCCGGTCACCAGCACCGGCTCGGCCAGCCGGGCGGCGGCGCGGACCCGGTCGCGCAGCTCTTCGCTGAGGCTGGAATGGCCAAAGATCATCCGCGCGGCGGCATCGCCGGTCTCGGCCTCGGCCTTGAGACGGCGGTTTTCCAGCACCATGGCGCGGGTGCGCAGGGCGCGTTCGATGACGGCCGTCAACTCCTCGGGCGCGCAGGGTTTTTCAAGGAAGCCAAAGGCGCCCTGCCCCATGGCGCGCACGGCCATGGGGATGTCGCCTTCGCCGGTCAGCAGGATCACCGGCAGGTCGCTGTCGATCCCTTGCGCATGGGCCAGCAGGTGGAACCCGTCGCGACCCGGCATGCGGATGTCCGACAGGACCACGCCGGCGAAATCGGGGGCGATGTGGTCCTTGGCCTCGATGAAGCTCGACACCGGCAGCGGGTCGAAATCGGCCAGCTCGAGCGTCTGGGCAAGCGCCTCGCGCACGGGGCGGTCGTCGTCGACGACAAGCACGCGGATCGGATCGCTCATGCCGCCTGCGCCTCGTCCTGCCACGGGGTCAGCTCCACGGTAAAGCGCGCCCCGCCCGTGGCGAGGTTTTCGCCCCGGATGTCGCCGCCAAAGCTTTGAACCAACCCGTAAGAGATCGACAGCCCCAGCCCCAGCCCCTCGGCCGCGCCGACCTTCTTGGTGGTGTAGAATGGCTCGAACAGGCGCGCGGGGTCCTCGATCCCCGGGCCCGTGTCGCTGATCGCGAGGCGCACCCGGTCGCCCGCATCGAGCGTGACGCCCAGCCGCCGATCCTCGCGTCCGGTCATGGCATCGGCGGCATTGGTGATGAGGTTGACGACCACCTGCCCCAGACGCACCTCGCCGCCGCGCACCCAGACCGGACCGTCCGGCAGGTCGCAGGTCACGGCGATGCCGTCACGGTCGAGCCGGGCGGCGACCAGTTCCAGCGCGCTGTTCAGCACGGCGACCATGTCGACGCGGCCCATCGGTTCGCTCTCGTTGCGGGCAAAGGCGCGCAGGTTGCGGATGATCCGCGCCATGCGGTCGGCAAGGTCGGAAATCCGGCCCAGGTTCTCGCCCGCCCGCTCGGGCTTGTCGCGACCCAGGAAAGCCGCGCCGTTCACCGCATATTGCCGGATCGCCATCAGCGGTTGGTTCAGCTCGTGGCTGATGCCCGCGCTCATCCGGCCAAGGGCGGAAAGCTTGGCGGCCTGCACCAGCTCCTCCTGCGCGCGCCGCAGCCGCGCCTCGGCCTCGAGCCGCTCGGCCACCTCGTGGCGCAGGCTGGTGTTGGCGGCGCTCAGCGCCTCGGTCCGGGCGGCGACGCGGGCTTCGAGCACGGCGTTCGCCTCGGCCAGGGTGCGGCGCCGCTCGGTCGCCAGCACCAGAAGTGCGCCGAAGAACAGCAGGATCGCGCCCGCGACGCTGGCCTGCAGCATCGCGATGCGCCGTGCCGGGGCCAGGTCGACCAGCGCTTCGCCCTGCATGCCGATGACCGGCAGGTCCTGCACCAGGTGCAGCGCGCGGGTCGGCAGGTAGGGGCCAAGGTCCAGCCGCCAGGTCTCGTAGCCCGCGACGTCGTGCGCGGCCACCGCCGGATCGGCGACCGAGGGCGCGGGCGCCCCGTCGATCCCCGGCCGCCGCCGCAGCTCGGGCCGGTTCGAGATGAAGACCTGCCCGCCAGCATCGGCGAAATAGACGGCCGGCTGCGGGATGCGCCAGTTGAACTCCACCGTTTCCAGATCGGCGATGACGATCAGCGCGCCCTGCACGTGGCCATCCGCCGCGTAGCTGGGCGCGGCGTAGTAGAAGACCCGCTGCCGCTCCGGCCCGGCGCGGCCATGGCCACTGCCCAGTGCCCCGTCCATCGCCCGTCCGAAAGCCTCGATCTGCCCCAGCCCTCCGGGCACCGCGGGCGAACTTTGCGCCAGCACCGTGCCGTCCGGGGCGACGAAGGCCAGCCCCAGCGCCGAAGTCTTGTCCGAGACCGAGATCAGCAGGTCCGTCGCCTGCACCGCGCCGCCCTCACCGCGCGCCAGCTGCCCCAGTACCGGATGGCCCGCGATCAGCACCGCCGCCTCCTGGTAGCGCCGCAGTTGCGCGATCAGCCGGTCCGAGGCGAGCGCGAGGTCGGCCTGGCCCCGCTGCGCCACCTGCCCCACGGCCTGCACGTAGCCCAGCCGCCAGACGCCGATTCCAACGGCCAGGACGAGGGCAAGCATGGCGGTTATGATGGCCGAACGCGAGGACATGCGTTGCAATCTACCCTGTGCTCACGTCATGTGACCAGACCCGGAAAGAGCGATGCCATGACCGACCTGACCCAATCCCCGACCGATCCCGATTTCGTCCAGAAACCCTACCCGTTCTACGCCGCCGCCCGCGCGCGCGGGGACATCCATGTCTGGACCAACTACGGCAAGCCCTGCGCCTTCAGCCATGCCGCCGTCTCGGCGCTGCTGAAGGACCGTCGCTTCGGCCGCGAGGTCCCGGCCGAGATGGCGCAGCCTGCGCCTGCGCACCTGCTGCCCTTCGACGCGCTGGAACGCACCTCGATGCTCTCGCTCGAGCCGCCCAGCCACACCCGCCTGCGCGGGCTGGTGCTGCGCGCTTTCACCTCGCGCCGGATCGCGGCCATGGCGCCCGAGATCACGCAGATGTCGCAGGCGCTGGTCGAAACCTTCCCCGCGGGCGAATTCGACCTGATCCCCGCCTATTGCAACCGCATCCCGGTGCTGGTGATCTGCCGCCTGCTCGGCGTGCCCGAGGACATGGCCGACCAGCTTCTGGCCTGGTCGAACGCCATGGTCGCCATGTACCAGGCCCGCCGCGACCGCGCCGTCGAGGATGCGGCCGCCACGGCCTCGACCGAGTTCACCGCCTTCATGCAGGGCTACGTGGACGAACGCCGCGCGCGCCCCGCCGACGACCTGATCACCCAGCTGATCCAGGCCGAGGAAGCGGGCGAGAAACTCTCGACCGCTGAACTGATCGGCACCTGCATCCTGCTGCTGAACGCCGGGCACGAGGCGACGGTGCACACCATGGGCAACGCGGTGAAACTCTTCCTCGAACGCGGGCTGCCGGCGCAGGCCCTTTCCCCCGACCACATCGAGACCACGGTCGAGGAAGTCCTGCGCTACGACCCGCCTCTCCACATGTTCTCGCGCTACGCCTACGAGGATGTCGAGGCTTTCGGCCACAGCTTCAAGCGCGGCGACGAGGTCGGGCTGTTGCTCGCCTCGGCCAACCGTGACCCTTCCGTCTGGGAAGACCCCGAGACCTTCGATCCGACCCGCCCGATCAAGACCAACACCTCGCTGGGCGCCGGGCTGCATTTCTGCGTCGGCGCCCCGCTCGCCCGGCTCGAACTGCAGATCGCCCTGCCCATCCTCTTCGCCCGCCACCCGGGCCTCAGGCTGACCGAGCCGCCGCGCTACGCCAATGTCTACCATTTCCACGGGCTGGAGCGCCTGATGGTCAGGACCGGATGAAAGAGACTATGCCTCCGGCGGGAGTTTATTGGCACAATGAAGCAGGGGATCCGATCCGTTCTTCATCTTGCCGATAAACTCCGGGGGTGAGGCCGCAGGCCGAGGGGGCTGGCCCCCTCCTGACGGGTCACAAGGGCAGCGCTGTCGTCGACTTGATCTCCTCCATCGACAGAAGCGCGGTGACATTGTGCACCCGCACCTCGGATATCAGCGCCTGGTAGAAGGCGTCGTAGGCGCGGGCGTTCCTGACCCGCACCTTGAGGATGTAGTCGATGTCGCCCGCCAGCCGGTGCGCCTCCTGCACCTCGGGGCGCGATTGCAGCGCGGCAAGGAACCGGGCCTGCCACTCGGCCTCGTGCTCGGAGGTGCGGATGAGGACGAAGAAGCAGGCCTCGAACCCCAGCGCCTCCGCATCCAGCACCACGGTCTGCTGGCCGATCACCCCGGCCTCGCGCATCTTGCGGATGCGATTCCACACCGGGGTCTTCGAAGACCCCACTTCGCGCGCGATTTCGTCCAGCGAGCGGCTGGCATCCGCCTGCAGGGCCGCAAGGATCTTCCTGTCGGTGTCGTCTATGCGGATCGTCATTCGCCTTCTCCCTGCCGATGCGGAATTCCTGTCCCGCCTCGCCCGCAGGGAAGAACAGAAGTCCTTATTTGTCCAGCCCCATGGCCAGAAACAGGGACGAAATTCTATATAGAACCTCAAGAAACCCCATGCAGGAGTCCCCGCCATGACGGCCTTTACCCCCAAGGTCATCACCGCCAACGCCCTGATCGAAGGCGACGTGGTGTATCTCGCCGCCGACGACACCTGGGTCCGTGACCTGTGCGCCGCCGAGGTGCTGACCGACGAGGCCGTGGCCCAGCTGCGTCTGCTCGACGCCGAGCGGCGCCCGGGCGAGGCGGTTGGCGTCTACCTCGCCGACGTGAAGGTCGGCGCGCATGGCCCCGAGCCTGTGCATTTCCGCGAGGATTTCCGCCGCACCGGCCCCTCGAACTACGCCCACGGCAAACAGGAGGCCCGCGCAGATGTATAACTATTCCGATTTCGACGCCGCCTTCGTCGCCGAGCGCAACCGCCAGTTCCGTGCCCAGGTCGAGCGTCGCGTCTCGGGCGCGCTGACCGAGGACGAGTTCAAGCCGCTGCGCCTGATGAACGGTCTCTACCTGCAACTGCATGCCTACATGCTGCGGGTCGCGATCCCCTATGGCACGCTGAACGCTGGCCAGATGCGCCAGCTGGCCCATATCGCGGACAAGTGGGACAAGGGCTATGGCCATTTCACCACGCGGCAGAACATCCAGTACAACTGGCCCAAGCTGCCCGACGTGCCCGATATCTTGGACGCGCTGGGCGCGGTGCAGATGCATGCCATCCAGACCTCCGGCAACACCATCCGCAACGTGACCGCCGATCATTTCGCCGGTGCCGCGGCCGATGAGCTGGAAGACCCCCGCCCCTATGCCGAGTTGATCCGCCAGTGGTCCACCGACCACCCGGAGTTCCAGTTCCTGCCGCGCAAGTTCAAGGTCGCCGTCAGCGGCAGCCCGAACGACCGCGCGGTCGTCAAGGCGCATGACATCGGCCTGCGCATGGTGGAACGCGGCGGCGAAGTCGGGTTCGAGGTCATCGTGGGCGGCGGCCTTGGCCGCACGCCGATGATCGGCAAGGTCATCCGCGACTTCCTGCCCAAGGCGGACCTGCTGCCCTATCTCGAGGCGATCGTCAGCGTCTACAACCTGCTGGGCCGGCGCGACAACAAGTACAAGGCGCGGATCAAGATCACCGTCCACGAGAACGGGCTGGAGAACATCCAGGCCCTGGTCGAGGAGCGGTTTGCCCAGATCCGCCCGACCTTCGGCGGCGCCGACCAGGCGCTGCTGGCCGAGATCAAGGCACATTTCCCGCGCCCCGCGCTCGGCGCCCGGGACACCACTGCCTATGATGCCGCGCGTGCGGCCGATCCGGTGTTCCGCAGCTGGTCCGACACCAACCTGTCGGATCACTTCCACGCCGATCACGCCATCGTAACGGTCAGCCTTAAGGCCCATGGCCAGACGCCGGGCGATGCGACCTCCGACCAGATGCGCGCCCTCGCGGACCTGGCGGATCGCTATTCCCTGGGCGAGCTGCGCATCAGCCACGAGCAGAACGTGATCCTGCCGCATGTGGCCAAGGCCGACCTGCCCGCACTGCATGCCGCGTTGCGCGACCATGCTCTGGCCACGGCCAACGTCGGGCTCGCCTCGGACATCATCGCCTGCCCCGGCATGGATTACTGCGCCCTCGCCACTGCCCGCTCGATCCCGATCGCGCAGGACATCGCGACCCGCATCGACGCGCTCAAGATCGAGCACGAAGTCGGCGCGCTGAAGATCAAGATCTCGGGCTGCATCAACGCCTGCGGACACCACCACGTGGGCCATATCGGCATCCTTGGCCTCGACCGCGCGGGCGTCGAGAACTACCAGATCACCCTGGGTGGCGACGCGACCGAGAACGCGGCCATCGGCCAGCGCACCGGTCCGGGCTTCCCGGCCGAGGAAATCGTGCCTGCCATCGAGCGGCTGATCCTGGCCTATCTCGACCTGCGCACGGGCGAAGAGGAAACCTTTGCCCAGGCTTTCGACCGCCTGGGGATGGAGCCTTTCAAGGTCGCGCTTTACGGCGAGAGCGCCGGCAAGTCGAAACGGGCTGCGTGATCTGATGACCGCGCAACCCGCCCCCCAGATCCAGCCCGACCCACGGGCCGAAGAACATGCGCGCCAGGCGGCGCGCGTGGCCGAGCTGAACGCGAGGTTCCGGCACCACGGGGCGACCTCGGTGCTGAAGGTGGCCCTGCGCGACAAGGCCTTTGGCGAGATCGCAATGGTCTCGTCCTTCGGCGCGGAATCGGTGGCGCTGCTGCATCTCGTATCGACGGTCGATCCCGGCACGCCGGTGCTCTTCATCGACACCGAGCTGCTGTTCCCCGAGACGCTGGAGTACCAGCAGACCGTGGCCGAGCGGCTCGAGTTGACGGACGTGCGCACCATCAAGGCCGACCCCGCCCGGCTGGCCGAGCGGGACCCCTACGGCGCACTCAAGTTCAGCGACCAGGACCTGTGCTGCACCCTGCGCAAGACCGAACCGCTGGACAATGCCTTGGCGGATTTCGCCGGCTGGATCACCGGCCGCAAGCGGTTCCAGGGCGGCAAGCGGGCCCAGATGGAGTTCTTCGAGCTCGACCCCGATGGCCGGATCAAGGTCAACCCGCTGGCCCATTGGCGCCCCGGCGACGTGGCCGAGTACATGGCGCAGAACAACCTGCCGCGCCATCCGCTGGTGGCCCAGGGCTATCCGTCCATCGGCTGCGCCCCCTGCACCAGCAAGGTGGCCGAAGGCGAAGACCCCCGGGCCGGACGCTGGCGCGGGCGCGACAAGACCGAATGCGGCATCCACCTCGTGGACGGCCGGATGATCAGAGAAGGAGACGCCAGATGAGCGTGATCGTGACCGACAAGGGCTTTGGCCCCGAGACCTGGACCGGCGCCTTCGACACCGCCGAGACCATCAGCGCCGAGACAGCCGCGCTCGACGTCGCCTCGGACCAGGATCCGCTGCCGCTGCTGGCGGCCGCGCCGCTCCTGGCGATGATCCGGGTGGATTTCCCCAGCTTTGCCGACGGGCGGGGGTTCACCCTCGCACGACGGCTGCGTCTGGCCGGCTACAAGGGTCGCCTGCGGGCCCGGGGCCACGTGATCGCCGACCAATACGCCATGGCGCGCCGGTCGGGGTTCGACGAGGTCGAGATCAGCGAAGAGCTGGCCGCCCGTCAGCCCGAAGGCGACTGGGTGTTCCGCGCCGACTGGCAGGCCCACGACTACCAGTCGCGTCTGCGCGCCAGCGCCTGAGCGCGGCAGCAGCGCCCCGCGTCGCCGTCCGGCGGCGCGGCGACGCGCCCCCTTTCACCTGATCTGCATCATAGATAAATCAGAGGCATCGGTTGTAGCAGCCGGTGAACAGTGACCATGACCGAGATGAGCCCCGTGACCGAGACGACAGCCAAGCCCGCCCCGAAAGCCAAGGCCCTGCCCGACGCGCAGCGCGTGACCGAGGTCAGGCACTGGACGGACCGGCTGTTCTCGTTCCGCTGCACGCGGCCGGCCTCGATGCGCTTCCGCTCGGGCGAGTTCGTGATGATCGGCCTGATGCAGACCGACGAAAAGACCGGCCGGGAAAAGCCGCTGCTGCGCGCCTATTCCATCGCCTCCCCGTCCTGGGACGAAGAGCTCGAGTTCTACTCGATCAAGGTGCAGGACGGCCCGCTGACCAGCCGGCTCCAGCATATCCAGGTGGGGGACGAGATCATCCTGCGCCCCAAGCCTGTCGGCACGCTGGTCCATGACGCGCTGCTGCCCGGCAAGCGGATCTGGTTCTTTGCCACCGGCACCGGTTTTGCGCCCTTTGCCTCCCTGCTGCGCGAGCCCCAGACCTACGAGGATTACGACGAGGTCATCATCACCCACACCTGCCGCGAGGCCGGCGAGCTGACCTATGGCCGTGAGCTGATCGAGGGGCTGAAGACCGACGAGTTGCTGGGCGAGGTGATCGGCGAGGGCTTCTGGAAGAAGATCAAGTACTACCCGACCACGACCCGCGAAGAGAGCGCCAAGATGGGCCGCATCACCGACCTGATGCGCTCGGGCGAGGCGTTCCGCGATCTGGGCACCGAGGCGCTGAACCCCGAGACCGACCGCGCCATGGTCTGCGGCAACCTCGCCTTCAACCTCGAGATCAAGGAGATGCTCGAAGGTTACGGGCTGGAAGAGGGCGCCAATTCGGACCCCAAGCATTACGTGGTGGAAAAGGCCTTCCTCGACTGACGGCAGGCCCGCCCCCGAACGACGAAGGCCGCGCCCGGCAAGGCGCGGCCTTCTTTCGTTTCAGCCGCCTGGAAGGCTCAGAGCCCCAGCGCCTCGCGCACGCGGGCCAGGGTATCCTCGAGCAGTTCGGGATTGTCCTGCACCTGGCGCAGCGCGGTCTGCAGCAGCGTCTTCTCGGCCATGCCGAGGTCGGAGGCATCCAGCGCCTCGATGACGCGGTCAAGATCAAAGCCTTCGACGGTCAGCGCCTCGGCCAGCGGGTCGGCGGCCCCGGCAGTTGCATCCGCGGACGCGTCGGCCCCGGCTTCCCCGGTCGTCGCGGCCTCGCTTTCGGCGCCAGCGGCGGCAGCTTCGGCGGTGGCCGCCTCTTCGACGGCCGCTTCGGCCGCCGCGATCTCGGCCTGCGCATCGGCGATGTCCTCGGCCGTGGCATGATCCTCGCCCGCCGGCCGGGTCATGTCGCCGATCGCCTGCAGCGCCTCGCTCGTGGTCTCGGCCGCGTCGGCCGCAGCCTCCGAGACCGCCTCGCCGGTGGCCTCCACCGCCGCGCCGACCGCCTCGGCCACGCTGTCGCCCGCCTGCTCGGCCGCGGCCCCGGCATCGTCCACGGCCTCGGCGGCCTGATCCTCGGCCGAGGTCATCGCCTCGTCCGTCGCCTGGCCCAGGTCCTCCAGCGCCTCCTGAACGGCCGCGCCGGCCTCGGCCGCGCCTTCGGTCAGCTCTTCCATCGCGCCCTCGACGGCATCCGCCGCCTCATCCACGGCCGACACGGGCGCCGCGGGGGCAGCCTCGGTCACGGGCTCTTCGGCAACCGGTTCGACCGGCGCGGGCGCCTGCCCGTCGCGCAGCACCAGCGTCAGCCCGACGGCCACGACAACCGCTGCGCCCCCTGCAATCCATGCGTTCTTCATGTGAAACCTCGACTCGGTTCGCCGCGGGTCCGACGGCCGGCCCCGCCTTTGCGCCCTTTGATCCCGCCGCCCGGCCCACCGCAAGTCGAATCCCCGACGATCAAGCGGTTTCCAGCCGATTTGCCGCTTGAACAGAAGGCCCGCAAAGACTACCTTCTGCGCTCAAAATCCAAGGCTATAAAAGGAACGACACCATAGCCCGCCGCCCCCATAACGCGCCCCCGACGCGCGAAACCGGCCCCCGCGTGAACGAGCGGATCAAGGCCACTGAAATCCGTCTGATCGGCCCGAACGGCGAGAACGTCGGCCTGATCGCCCCGGCCAAGGCGCTTGCCGCGGCCGAGCAGGTCGGGCTGGACCTGGTCGAGATTTCGCCCAACGCGAACCCGCCGGTCTGCAAGATCATGGATTACGGCAAGTTCAAGTACGAACAGCAGAAGCGCGAATCCGAAGCGCGCAAGAAGCAGAAGATCATCGAGGTGAAGGAGGTGAAGTTCCGCCCCAACACCGACACCCATGATTACGAAGTGAAGATGCGCAACGTCTTCCGGTTCCTCGAAGGCGGCGACAAGGTCAAGGTGACCCTGCGGTTCCGCGGCCGCGAGATGGCGCACCAGAACCTTGGCCGCGAACTGCTGGAACGCGTCGCGGAGGACGTGAAGGAAATCGGCAAGATCGAGAACATGCCGAAGATGGAAGGCCGCCAGATGGTCATGATGATCGGCCCGGTCAGCAAGTGACCACCGGCCGGGATCGTTGACGCGACCGCCGACAATTCGACGCCCCGCAGCCCGGCTTGCGGGGCGTCTGCGTTTCACCGCAAGCGATCGCGCGCGGATGTGGGAAGACCGGTACAAGGGCAGCGACTACCTTTACGGCAAAGCGCCAAGCCAGGTGCTGCGCACACATGAGGACCTGCTGGTTGCCGGCGGGACCGCGCTGGCCGTGGCCGATGGCGAGGGGCGCAACTCGGTCTTCATGGCCGAGCGCGGCATGCAGGTGACGGCGCTGGACTACGCGCCCTCGGCCATCGCCAAGGCGCGCAAACTGGCCGCAGAGCGCGGGGTGACGGTCGATTTCCGGACCTGCGACGTGCTGGCCGGGGACTGGCCGGGCACCTATGACCTGGTGGCCGGGATCTTCATCCAGTTCGTCGGCCCCGAGGGGCGGCGCAAGATCTTCGACCGAATCAAGGGCGCGACGGCGCCCGGCGGCACGGCCTTGCTGCACGGCTACACGCCCGACCAGGTCGGGCGCGGCACCGGCGGGCCGGGCCGGGTCGAGAACATGTATACCGAAACGATCCTGCGCGCCGCCTTTGTCGGCTGGGAGGTGCGGGACTGCCGCGCCTACGAGGCCGATCTGGCCGCGGGCGCGGGCCAATCCGGGCGTTCTGCGCTGATCGACTTCGTCGCTCGCAAACCCGCGTGACTCACGCATCTTAACTCCTCTGAAAGCCACGTGCGCATAAGGTGCTCCGGCCATTCGTCCCGCCGCACCGGCGGGCCGCAAGTACTGAGGAGTAAACCGCCATGAAACGAACCCTTCCGTTCGTAGCCGCCGCACTGATGCTCGGCGCCACCACCCTGCAGGCAAACGAATTCGAACCGGCCATGCGCAGCTACCTCGAGACCGAGGTGCTGACCTGGGCCATGGACCCGGTGATCGTCGCGCGGATCAAGGAACAGAACACGGCACATGCGTCGCTTGACCAGGCCGCGATCGACGCGATGGATGCGCAATGGCGCAAGGAGGTCGGCGCAGCCGCGACCCCGACCATAGACCCGGTGGTGAACAACGCCGCCTCAGATTTCCTGCGCGACCATGTCGACGGGTCGGTCGGCATCATCTCCGAGATCTTCGTGATGGATGCACATGGGATGAACGCCGCCGCGTCGGGCATCACCTCGGACTACTGGCAGGGCGACGAGGACAAGTTCCAGCAGACCTTCGGCGTCGGACCCGATGCCGTGCATTTCGGCGAGGTCGAGTTCGACGAATCGAGCCAGCGCTTCCAGGCCCAGCTGTCGATCACCATCCGCGATCCCGAGACCGGAGATGCCATCGGCGCCATGACCGTCGGCCTGAATGCCGAAGCGCTGATGTAAGGACCCGAAGGACAGGAGCCGCTCATGGCGCGACAGAACACCCGCCCCGCCACCCGTCGCACGGGCCTTGCCGCGTCGGTCTTCCTGAAGTGCACGGCGCTCATGGCCGCGACCACCCTGATCGTCGCGCTGGTCATGATGGTCCAGGAGATGCGGCACACCCGGCAGATCGCGGTCGGCGGCATCCTGTCCCTCGCTGCCCAGTCAACGCGCACCGCGGCCGAGGACCTGGCCGCGCCGGTCGCCTTCAAGGCGGCCGATCGGGTCGAGGCGCTGATCGCCTCGACTCTCGAGGCGAATGCCAGCGTGACCGTCTCGGCGCTTGTGCTCGACGCCGGGGGGGTGGTGCTGACGAACTCCGGCGGCAGCGTCTCTCAGGCAGTCCAGGACGCCGGGCGGGCGGCTCTGGCGCAGGCGGCCTCCGTGACCAGCCCGGACGGGATGATCATGGCCGAGCCGATCCTGAAGGGTGAGAACGTCCTTGGCAGTGTCGTGATCGAATGGACGGCCGACCGCGTCATGGCCGACATCTCGCGCCAGAGCACGCAGCAATTGCTGACCACCCTGGCGATCTTTGCGGTGTTGACCACCCTATCGACCCTGCTGCTGCGCGTCATGCTCAGCAAGCCGCTGCAAGGCGTGTCGGAGGCGATCGCCGCCGCATCCGAGGGGACCTATGACCTGAACGTGCCGACCTCGGCCCGGTCGGACGAGATCGGCGACATCTCGCGCAACCTGGAGACGCTGCTGGCCAAGCTGCAGGCCGCTCGCGCGGCCGAGCGCGAGACAGAGAAGTCGCACGAGGAACAGAACCACGTGGTGCAGACGCTCAGTGTCGGGTTGACGGCAATGGCCTATGGCAACCTCGCCTGCCGCATCGACACGCCCTTTCCGCCGACCTACGAGGCGATCCGCAGCGACTTCAACCTGGCCGTGGACAACATGCTCGACGTGATCCGCGACGTGCAGGTCTCGGCCGGGACGATCCTGTCGGGGGCGCAGGACCTCAGCCAGTCCTCGGACGACCTGTCGCGCCGGACGGAAGCGCAATCAGCCACGCTGGAGGAGACCGCCGCCGCGCTGGAAGAGCTCTCGACCAACGTCGCCTCGACTTCGAACGGGGCTACCGAGGTCGCGACCCAGGTCGATGACGCCCGCAACGCGGCCCACACCAGCAGCGCGGTGGTGCGCAGCGCCGTCGAGGCGATGATCGAGATCGGCAAGAGTTCGAACCAGGTCAAGGACATCATCAGCCTGATCGACGACATCGCCTTCCAGACCAACCTGCTGGCGCTGAACGCGGGCGTGGAGGCGGCGCGCGCCGGGGACGCGGGCAAGGGCTTTGCCGTGGTCGCCAGCGAGGTGCGCGCGCTGGCGCAGCGCAGCTCGGACGCGGCGCGGCAGATCGGCCAGCTGATCGCCGGATCCTCGCGCCAGGTCGAGGAAGGCGTGGTGCTGGCCGGCAAGGCCGGCGACACCTTCCAGTCGATCAGCGACCGGATCACCGAGATCGCGAACCTCGTCAGCGGAATCGCCATCAGCGCGCGAGAGCAATCCTCGGGCCTGACCGAGATCAACTCGGGCATGGGCGAGCTGGACCAGGTGACCCAGAGCAATGCCCACATGGCCGAACAGACGGCCAATTCGACCCACAACCTGACCTCCGAGGCGAAGCAGCTGATGGAGCTGGTGTCGCGCTTCCAGCTCGACGGGGCGCAGGATCGGGCCCGGCACAGCTCCCGCGCGGCCTGAGCCGGCAAGGGGCGGCGCGGCCCCCCTGCCCACCGCCTGAAACCAAAACACCCGCGCCGGGACCGGCGCGGGTGTCTCCTGTCATCGGCAGATGGTTCAGGCGGTCTGCGGCGCGTCCGAGACGATCACCGCGGGATCGTCGGTATACAGCACTTCGGTCAGTGCCGCGCGGTGGCGCAGCACGGCGCGCTGGTTGACCGAGCCCTTGTCCGTCACCTCGCCCTTGTCGAGGTCGAGCGGATCGACCAGGAACATCGCCCGTGGCACCCGCAGCGAGGACCCGGTCGCCTTGGCATTGTAGGCCGCCAGCCGCTCGGCCACCTTGCCGCGGATCTCGGGATGGGCAATCAGCTCGGCGTCGGACATCTCGGCCCCGCCCGCGACCGCCGCCTCGAGCGCGGGACGGAACGGCACCAGCAGCGCGGCCAGTTCGTCATGCCCCTCGCCCACCACGACCACGTCGCGCGCCAGCCCGCCCAGCGCATTGGTCAGCGTCGCGCGCAGCGCGCCCACGGCGACCCAGGTGCCGGTCCCCAGCTTGAAGTTCTCGGCCACCCGCCCGTCAAAGAAGAACCCCTTGGACGGGTCCTCCGGATCGGCAAAGCGCAGCGCATCGCCCAGGCAGTAGAACCCGTCCTTGTCGAACGCCTCCTCGCTCAGCGCCTTGTTGCGCCAGTAGCCCGGAGTGACCGACGGGCCCTTGACCCGCGCCTCCCACTTGCCCTCGTTCGGGACCAGCTTCAGCTGCAGCTCTTTCGCCGGCACGCCAACGTTGCCCGGCCCGGCCGCCGGATCGGTGTTGAACAGCGCAAAGGGCGCGGTTTCCGTGGCGCCAAGGCCGGTCGCCAGGATCACCCGCTGCCCTGTGGTCTTGATCGACATCTCCTCGAGCTCGTCCCAGGTGTGCTGCGCCATCGCCGCCCCGGCATAGTACATCAGCTTGAGATCCCTGAAGAAGGCCTGGGCCAGCTCCGCATCGTCACGCATCGCCTCGAGCAGCATCTCGTAGCCCGCCGGCACGTTCCAGTACCAGTTGGTGTTGATCTCGCGCAGGTTGCGGATCGTCTCGGCCATGCCGTCCCGGGTGGGCCGCCCGCCGTCGATGTAGAAGGTTCCGCCGTTGTAGACCGCCGCGTTGAACACCAGGTTGCCGGCCGCCACGTGGTTCCAGGGCGCCCAATCGAGGATGATCGGCGGCTCGTCCCGCAGGTAGTCATAGCAATCGGTCATCATCTCCATGTTCGCACAAAGCATGAGGTGCGTCTGGATGACCGCCTTGGGCGAGCCCGTGGTCCCCGAGGTAAAGAGAAACTTGGCCACGCTTTTCGGGGCGACCGCGGTGCGCACGGCTTCGACCCGGTCCGAGGCCTCGGTGGCCAGCATGTCCTGCCAGCTGATGTGCAGCCCCGCGCCCGACTTGCCCAGCCGCGGCAGGTCCGGGAAGACCGCCTCGACCGCTGCGGCGTAGTCGTCCATGTTCTCGGCAAAGACGGCGCCCGGCGTGATCTGGTCACGCACCGATTTCAGCTTTTCGAAATCCTTGGAGACCAGCGAATAGGCCGGTGCGATGGCGGCCGAGGGGATGCCGACGAACTGCGCGGCCAGCGCCATCATGCCATGGGCGACCGAGTTGCCGGACAGGATCACCAGCGGCCGCTCGACCGAGAGCTTGAGGTCCAGCAGCACCTGGCCGATGGCGTACATCTTGAGGTAAAGCTCGCCATAGGTGACGCCGGCCCAGGCCCCCGTGGCGTCCCGCTCGGCCATCCACAGCCGCTTGGCATCGTAATCGGCCCAGAACCGGACCCGGTCGGCGATCCGCGCCGGGTAGGTCAGCAGCTCGCCCTCCTGCCAGACGATGATCGAGCCGTCGCTGCGCTTTTCCCATTTCACATCCGGCTGCCAAAGCCGGACCGGACGGATCGGTGCGTCGGTCATGTCGTGCCTCCCACTCGACAAAATAGTTTACGCGGAAATGTTTTCCACGGATAATGTTTGGCAGGCGACCCCGAGTCGCACAAGGGAGGAAAATCACCGAATGGAGTACCTGACGCAGGAATTGCGCGGCGATGTTGCCGTGATCGGTCTGAATCGTCCCGAGAAGAGGAATGCCATTTCCGACCGGTTTGTGGAAGAGCTTGCGACCGCGATCCGCTGGGCCGAGGACACTGCCAAGGCCGGCGTCATCTACGGGCACGGCCCTCATTTCTGCGCCGGGCTGGACCTGGCCGAGCATGTCAAGAAGACCCCGTTCGAAGGCGTGCACGGCTCGCGCCGCTGGCACGAGGTCTTTGGGTGGATCCAGAAGGGCAAGCTGCCCTGGTTCGCCGCGCTGCATGGTGCGGTGGTCGGCGGCGGTCTGGAGCTGGCCTCCTCTGTCCACGTCCGGGTCGCTGACTCCACGGCGTTTTTTGGCCTGCCCGAGGGGCAGCGCGGCATCTTCGTCGGCGGCGGCGCCTCGGTGCGCAGCGCCCGCCTGATGGGCGTGGCGCGGATGCAGGACATGATGCTGACCGGCCGCACCGTCGATGCGGACACGGCCGAGCGCTGGAACCTCGTGCAATACGTGGTCCCCGAGGGCGAAGCGGTCGAAAAGGCCGTGGCCCTGGCCGCACAGGCCGCGACCAATGCCGAGATCTCGAACTACGCGATCATCAACGCCCTGCCCCGGATCAACGACATGGCCACCGACGACGGCCTCTTCGTCGAAAGCTTCGTCTCAAGTTTCACCGCCACCAGCCCCGAAGCCGAGGCGCGCCTGAACGCATTCCTCAGCAAGAAGGCCGGCAAGGTCGCGCGGCCGGGCGAAAGCTGATGAACCAGGTCGCGCGGACGACCACGGCCGAGGCCGAGATCGAGCTGGGCTCGCTTTCGGGGTCGCTGGGGTTCCTGCTGCGCCTCGCGCAGGTCCGGGTGTTCGATGCGTTCTTCGAGGACCTCGCCGGCGAAGGAATCAAGCCGGGCGAATTCACCCTGCTCTGGGTGCTGTCGCTGAACGGCTCGCTGGCGCAGGGGAGCCTCGCCCGCGTGCTGTCGATCAAGCCCGCGCATATGACCAAGCTGGTCAGCCGGCTGGTCAAGGCGGGTCTCGTGCAGCGGGCCCCGTCGCGCGAAGACCGCCGCGTGGTGGACCTGTCCCTGACACCCGAGGGGACGGATTTCGTGGCCCGCCACAAGCCGGCCTTCATGGCCTTTCACACCCGCGAACGGGACCTGCTGTCCCCCGAGGATTTCGACGCCCTGACCGGCCTGTTGCGCCGCTTTACCGGGCTGGAAAAGGAAGACACATGCCGCTGAATCTCGACGACCTGATTGCCATCGACGTCCACACCCACGCCGAAGAACCCTGCTGCACCCATCGCGACGATGGCTACAACGAGTTCCAGGCCGGGATGGCCCGGTATTTCAAGAACCCGGCCGGGGCCGAGGGGATGCTGCCCACGGTGCAGGAAACGGCGCAGTATTTCCGCGAGCGCAGGATCGGCGCGGTGATCTTCCCCGTCGACGCCGAGCGCGAGACGGGCTTTCGCCGCTATTCCAATGAGGAAGTCGCGACCATCTGCGCCGAGAATGACGACATCCTGATCCCCTTTGCCAGCATCGACCCGTGGAAAGGCAAGATGGCCGCCCGCGAGGCGCGGCGCCTGATCAAGGATTTCGGCGTGCGTGGCTTCAAGTTCCACCCGACCTTCCAGGGCTTCTGGCCCAATGACCGCATGGCCTATCCGTTCTACGAGGTGCTCGAGGAAGAGGGCGTCGTCGCCCTGTTCCACACCGGCCAGACCGGCGTGGGCAGCGGCATGCGCGGCGGAATGGGGATGCGGTTGAAATATTCCAACCCCATGGCCATCGACGACGTGGCCGTCGATTTCCCCGATCTCAAGATCATCATGGCGCACCCCGCCTTCCCCTGGCAGGAGGAAGCACTGGCGGTCGCCCAGCACAAGCCCAACGTCTACATCGACCTCAGCGGCTGGTCGCCCAAGTATTTTCCCGAAATCCTGATCCGTTATTCCAACACGATGCTGCGACACAAGATGCTGTTCGGCAGCGACTGGCCGGCGATCACGCCGGACCGCTGGCTCAAGGATTTCGAGGCTGCACCGTTCCGGGATGAGGTTCGCCCGCTCATCCTGAAAGAAAACGCAAAGAGGTTGCTGAACCTCTGAAGGGCGCATCATGGGAGGACATGAGATGAAGAAAGCTCTGAAACTGACCGGGCTGGCCCTTGCGGCCGGGATGGCCTGGACCGCGGCCCAGGCCGAGAACCTGATGCTGGCCCCTGCCGCACCGGGCCCGCACCCGGCACATTACATGTACGAAAAATTCGCCGGTTTCCTGTCCGAGGAAACGGACGGCGCCTTCACCGGCACCATCATCGGGCCGGAAGTTGTGTCGCTGCCGCAGATGAAGGACGCGCTGCAGACCGGCCTGGCGCAGGTCGGCAACTCGCTGCCGCTGTACTTTGCCGCCGATTTCCCGCTGACCGGCAAGGCCGGGGACCTCGCGCTGCTGGGCCGCAGCTCGCACGCGATGGGCTGGGCGATGACCGAGTTCGGCGTCACCTGCGCGCCCTGCCAGGACGAGTACAAGAAGTTCGGCGCCGTGTTCATGGGCTCGGGCTCTTCGGACGTCTACGTGCTGCTGACCACCAAGCCGATCCGCACCCTCGATGACCTCAAGGGGATGCGCCTGCGGTCGGGCGGTGCGCCCTACTCGCGCTGGGCCGAGCATTTCGGCGCGACCCCGGTGAACCTGCCGGTGGGCGACACCTTCGAGGCGATGAGCCAGGGCACCATCGACGGCACCATGGCGTCGATCGTCGACATGCTGTCCTATCGCCTCGTGGACGTGGCCAAGTACGTGACCAACGTGCCGCTCGGCACCTATCACGTCACCAGCAACTTCACGATCTCGGCCGACGTCTGGAAGGGCCTTTCGGCCGACCAGCGAATGAAGCTGGCCCGCGCCGCCAACCGCGGCAACCCGCAGCTGACCGACCGCTGGGGCTTCCAGCTGCCCGCCGCCGCGCGTGAAGCCGTCGCTGGCACCGACATCGAGGTGATCGAGCCCGCCGAGGACTTCCTGGCCGCCTCGAACGCCTTCGCCGAAGAGGACGCCGCCGCCCGCGCCGCCGAAAGCGCGGAATCGGCCCAGTTCGCCGAGCTGGTCGAAAAGTGGACCGCCATCGTGGACGAGATCGGCAACGACCCCGAAGCCCTGGCCGCCCGCGCCTGGGACGAGATCTGGGCGAAGGTCGATTTCGAAACCTACGGGATGTGATCCTCTTGTGTCGGCCCGCCCCCTGCGCGGGGGCGGGTCGTCCTTCATCAAGAAAGACCGACATGGCACGCCTCGTCACATTCGCCGCCCAAGTGGCCAAGGTCATGGGCTATCTCAGCGCGCTCGCCGTCGTGGCGATGATGCTGCACATCTGCCTCGACGTGGTCCTGCGCAACGCGTTCCGGGTGTCTCTCGACACCGTGCCCGAGATCGTTGCCCGCTACTACATGACCGCCCTGGCCTTTCTGCCACTGGCCTGGCTCGAGATCCGCCGCGACATGATTTCCGTCGAGCTGCTCGATTTCGCCCTGACCCCCGGCACCCGCCGCGTGTCGGATTTCCTGGTGATGGTCGTGGCCACGGTGGTCTATGCCCTGCTGGCCTGGACCAACTGGGGCAAGGCCCTGGCCGAGACCCGGACCGGCACGCTGGTCGAGATCGCCACCTACAAGATGCCGGTCTGGCATTCGTTCTATTTCCCGGCCGTGGGCTTTACCCTGGCGGCGCTGATCTGCGCCCTGCTGTCCATCGGCCGCCTGCACCCCTATATCGGCACCCCGCTTGAAGAGGCCGCGAAATGAGCGTCGAAATCGGTCTTTGGGGCGTCGCCGCGCTGGGAGTGCTTCTGTTGCTGCGCCTGCCGGTGGCACTGGCGCTGATCATCGTGTCCTTCTCGGGGATCTGGGCGATGATCGGGTTGCGTCCGGCCATGGGCATCCTGACCAACACCCCCTATTCCTTTGTCGCCAGCTGGACCATGAGCGCGGTGCCCATGTTCCTGCTGATGGGCTTCGTCGCCTTCCACACCGGCCTCACGGCCGGGCTGTTCGAGGCGGCCAAGGTCTTCCTCGCCCGGCTGCCCGGGGGGCTCGCGATCTCGTCGATCTTCGCCTGCTCGGCCTTTGCCAGCGTCTCGGGCTCGTCGGTCGCGACCGCCGCCGCCATGGGCCGCATCGCCATCCCCGAGATGGTGCAGGCCGGCTACCGTCCGTCGATCGCCGCCGGCTCGATCGCCGCGGGCGGCACCATCGGCGCGCTGATCCCGCCGTCGATCCTGATGATCATCTACGGCATCATCGCCGAAACCTCGGTCACGCAGGTCTTTGTCGGCGGGCTGACCATCGGCATCCTGACCGCCATCTCCTACGCCGTGGTCGTGTTGGCGATCAGCTACGCCCGCCCCGACGTGATCCCGCCCCGCGCCCCCGTCGCCCCCGGCGAAGGTGCCCGCGTCTTCGTCCAGCTGCTGCCCATCGGCGCGCTGGTCCTGCTGGTCTTCGGCGGGCTCTTCTCGGGGCTCTTCACCGCGACCGAGGCGGGCGCGGTCGGCGCGCTGGGCACCGTTATCATCGCCGCCGTCACCGGCCGGCTGACCCGCACCGCGATTTCGCGTTCGCTGATCGAAACGGTGACGACCACCGGCTCGTTGCTGATCATCGGCATCGGCGCGACCATGTTCACCCGCTTCCTCGGCCTTTCGGGCGTGCAGAATTTCATCGCTCTGGCCGTGGCCGGGGCCGACCTCAGCTATCTCAGCCTGATGCTGGTCATCGTGGTGATCTACCTGATCCTCGGCACCTTCATGGAGCCCTTCGGCGCCATGCTGGTGACCCTGCCGGTCTTCCTGCCGGTGCTCGAGGCGCAGGACATCTCGCTCGTGTGGTTCGGCGTGCTGGTGGTCAAGCTGCTCGAGATCGGGATGATCACGCCGCCCGTGGGGCTGAACGTCTTCGTCATCCGGAACGTCGCCTCGGACTACGTGACGACGACGCAGGTCTTCAAGGGCGTGATCCCCTTCCTCGTGGCCGATATCGTCGTGGTGGCACTTGCCATCGGCTTTCCCGCGCTGGTGCTGTTCCTGCCCGGGCTCATGTGACGTTTTCCTTGTAAACCGACCCGTTCTGCCGCAAGGGGAACGGATCGGAGGAACGGGAACAGAGGCGCATGGCAGACCACCGGGACGGGTTCGAGCTGGCGGATACGCAGCGCACACTGGCCATCGCGCTCTTGCGCGCGCGCGAGACGGTGATGGAACGGTTCCGCCCCATGCTGGGCAGCGTCGGCGTGACCGAGCAGCAATGGCGCGTGTTGCGCGTGCTGCAGGAGACGGGCGAGACCGACGCCAGCCAGCTGGCCGCCCACGCCTGCATCCTGCCTCCGTCGCTGACGCGGATGCTCAAGACGCTCGAGACGCGCGGGTTCCTGACCGTGCGACGCGACCCGGACGACGGGCGGCGCCAGCTGATCTGCCTGACGCCCGAGGGCACCGATTTCCTGCACCAGGTCGCCCCGCAAAGCGCCGAGATCTACGCCCGCATCGAGGCCGCCATCGGCCCCGACCGGGTGCAGGCGCTGCTGGATGAGCTCGACCACCTGGTGCAGGCCCTCGGCCCCCGCGACTAGCGGTTGCGCGGCGTGCCCCGCACGTTGCGGAAGAAGGTCTTGAGCTTGTCGCTTTTCGGCGTGTCCTGGAAGGTCTCCTCGTAGGCCTGGTCCAGCAGCGACGGGTAGCCCAGCGTCTTGCGCGCCAGGATCTCGAAGAAACTCGCCACCCGCAGCCGCCGTTCGATGTCGATGGCCGCACCCGCCTCGCAGGTCGCCTTGCCCTCGGTGCCGAAGGCGGCGGCGAGGCTCTCGAAAGCGCTGGGCGTCAGCACGGCAAGCGCCCGTGCCTGCCATTTCGACACCCGCGAACAGACCGCCACGTCCTGCATGGCCTTGCCGAAGATGGCATAGCGATCCTCGGTATAGGTCTCGACCCCGCCGTCGAATTCGCAGCCGGGGATGGCATCGGCCTGCTCGCGGATGATCTCGCGATCGCCGAGGTAGTAGTGGAACTGCTTGCTGCAGAAATCCCGCGCGGCCGCGTCGTGGCTGTCGTAGATGCGCACCGGCCGGATGTCGGGCAGCTGCGCCAGGTTGGCCGGGGCGGTGGGCTCGGGTGCCTCCTCGGTGGCCTCGTCCTTGCCAGCCGCGACCCTGGCCGCCGCCGCCGTCTCGGCAACCACCTTGTCGAGGGCCGCTTGCAGTTCCTCGTAGGGGTCGCCTTCCTGCGCGCAGACGACGGTTCCGCGCTGGGTGGCCACCAGCACGCTCTTGTAGGCCGGCAATTCCTGCGCTTCGATCAGCGCGGACAGGCCGTAGGATTGCGCGGTGGTCTGCCCGACCATGCCGATCAGCCCCCGGGTGCCGCAGGCCGATTGCGGCGGCCCGAAATCCCGCGGGGTGATGTAGGAGATCCCGGTCAGGTAGATCGGCGCCGACACCACGAGGTCGACGCGGCGCTCGTTAGTGATCGTGGCCGGATCGCAGAGGATGTCGAATTCGGCCCCGAGACCGGTAAAGCGGATGTCCCCGCCCGCGGCCCGCCCGTTCCGTCGCGCCTCGTCGATGTCGAAGACGCCGATGTCGTCGATGCCAAGCTCGGGGTCGGCGGATACCATCTCGGTCAGCACGGCATCGCAGATCTTGATCACGTAGCCGGTGTAGCGGTCGCGCCCCAGGGGCCCGAGCGCGGCATGGGTGGCCACGTCTATCATCCGCTCGGACCGGTAGGAGAAGGGCCGCGAATGACTGCGCACGCCGACGCAAAGCTTCTTGCCCTGCGCGCGGCAGCTGTCCTGCCCGGCAGCGTCGAGCGTGGCCCGCGCCGCATCGCCGCCCGCCCCGGGCCCGTCGGCCGCGCCCCCCGGCGTCGCAAGGGCCAGGGCCAGGATCAGCGCAAACGGGCCTGGACGCATCATTCTCCCGCGACCTCCTGCGAGCCGCGGGTCATCCGGCCGCCGGTCTCGCGCATCCATTGCATGCCGCGCTTCAGCCGCCCCGGCGCAGGATCCGCGTCGAACACCTCCTCGGGGGTCTCGGACCCCTCGAGGAACAGGCCGAAGAAGAACAGGAACCAGATCACGACGGCGCTTTCCGACACGACCTCGCGGGTGAAGCGGTCGAAGAACTCGCCTTCGACCAGGTAATAGGGCCCCTGGCCAAAGGTCATGCGGATCAGGAAGGCGGCCAGCAAGACGAAGATCGCGATGCAGGTGAAGGCCGCGAACATGGTGCGCCGGGCGCTCCAGTTGTCGTGCTGGTCCATCATCGCGATGGCACCGAAGCACAGGACGAAGCCGCTCAGCATCATCGACATCAGGTAGGGGCCGTTGCCGCGCACGAAAAAGATGATCTCGGCCTTGCTGACGGTCAGCCCGCTGGCGATCCAGAGGTTGACGAAATCCACCAGCCCCAGCCCCACGAACAGCAAGGCGACGGCAGGATCGAGATGGCAAAGAAGCGGATGAAGGGAAAGCGCTTGAAATCCCACGGCTTCCAGGAATTGGCATCCTTGCGCATTTCCCACATCAGCAGCGCGGCCGAGACCGCCATGAAGACCGCGACGCCCCATTTCAGCACCGTCCACAGCGCCGATTTCGCGTAGATCCCGAGCCGCGCGTTGATCATCGCCTTCTTGGCGTCGCGGACGATTCCGGCGCAGATCGTGGCGGCGTCGCCGCCCGCCGGCAGGGCCGCGCAGGTCCGGACGGTCGCGGGCCGAGGCGCCAGCAGGGTAAAGGCCGAGGGCCGTTCGCTGACGGCGACGAGCCCCCTGGACTGGTCGTAGCCCAGCGCCACGGCGACCCGTTCGCCGGTTCCGGAATCGGTCGCCCAGCCCGCCCGGCATTCAAGCGGCACCGCGCCCGCGTCCTGCACCCAGAAGGCAGTGCAGATGGTCACCCAGTCCGCCTGTTGCGCGGCGGCCCGCGCGGATTCCGTGGTCGCGCCGGCCGCGTGCCGGTCGACCCGCGTCTCGATCTGCGGGTCCAGCCCGGCCGTGTTGGCCGAGCTGGGCAGGCGCCAATCGCACAGCATGTAGGCGCCGAGGCTCAGGAGGAACCCGCAGAGCATCGCGAGGAAGACCGACATGGCAAAGGAATTGTGCTCGGCGTTGTATTCGCGCTGGATATGGTCCTGCAGCACGCCGTAGGGGTCGTCGCTGCGGGTCTCCTTGATCGAGCGGTTGTTGCGGATGTAATGCACCGCGAACAGGGCCGAGGCGCTGTTCTTGAGCAGAAGCGCGCGCTGCTGGAAATCCGACATCGCGCCTTCGAACTCGTCCACGCTGTCGAAATCGCCGGGCTCGCGCAGCCCCTTGAGCCGGGCGCGCAGCTTGTCCCTCTCGGCCTCGAAGGTCTGGACCAGGGTGTCCACCTTGGCCAGGGTCTGGGCGGGAAAGTACAGCTGGCTGACCGCGCCGCTCACCGAAGGCGCCAGGAAATCGACCGCGTAAAGCGCGTCGCGGGCCTGGTTCATGTCGATCCGGTCCTCGATCCGGGCATGGATCGCCGGGTCCCAGCCGGCCTCGACCTGGGTGAACTCGCTCAGCAGCGGGGTCGGCACGTTGCACTTGATCTTGTCGGGCTGCGCGGGGATGCGGGCGGCGGCGCGCCCCTTGCGGCGCTTGCGCAGCTTCTCGCGTTCGACCCGTGCCTCTTCGGCTTCTTGCAGGAAGGTCTGCCAGCGGATGCCCGACAGGTCGTGGATCACCCGGAAGATGCCATGCGGGATGCCGGCCAGCCGCTGCGCGAGGCCGCGCAGGGTTTCCTCGACCGGGCGCATGGCGTTGATCGAGAACAGCGAGATCAGGAAGGCCGAGATGAAGATCGGCTTGCCATAGCCCAGCTCGGACAGGTTGAACGGGTCGGTGACCGGGTTCAGCACCCCGCCCGTCGCGCCCACCTGGCCGCGCGCGAACTCGGCCCTCGTGACCAGCTCGAGCAGCTCGGCCCAGCTGAGCAGCACCGCGTAGGCGAGGATGTAAAGCAGCGAGTACAGCAGGTATCCCGCGATCCATTCCCGGCCCGAGCACAGATCGGACACGCGCGCATCACGCAGGATCGGAAAGACGGCAAAGGGGTCGTTCTGGCCGACCCGCGAAAAGTTGCGGTTGGCTTCGACCAGCAGGGTGCAGGCGCCGAGGATGACAACGCCAACGTAGATCCACTGGTCCACGTTCCCGTTCATGTCAGGGGCGACGCGGTGGCGTCAGACGCATTCTTGAACGGACGGGTTGCAGGGCCCTGCCTCGACCTCGTCCGGTGCCGAAATGGCAAAGCCGAAGGCCAGGGCGAGAGCAGCCGCAGCGGCTATCATCAATCTTGCGGGCATGATTCGACATCCAATGGCTTGAAAAACATTCGCAATGGTATCATGAAACCGCTTTTGGAACAACTTTTGAGGGAATGCCCCACGACAGCCGCACAACCCCGCGTAAACGTTGGCTTTCCCGACGCCACCCCCGCGCGTAGCCTCCGCGGTTCCTACCCCTGTTCGAACCCCAAAAGGCAGCGCGTGCCGGCGGTAAAGGCGCCGTCGGCATTGTCGATCCGCACCCGCAACCCGAAGCTGCGCGAGGCGGCGTCGATCACCGGGTCCACGGCCGTGACCTCGCCCGCACGCGACGTGTCGCGGTCGGCATCCACGACCGTGACGGCGTCGCCCCGCGCGACCTCTCCGTAGGCGGCAGCGGGCAGCAGCGCCTCGGCGTACAGCGTGGAGACGTTGACGATTTCCAGCATCGGCTCGTCGGCGGCCGCGTATTCGCCCGGGTCCACATGGCGCGCGAGGACGCGGCCCGACACCGGTGCCACGATGGTGCGCAGGGCCAGCGCGGCCTCGGCGGCCTCGACTTCGATGCGCGAGGCGAACTGCGCATCCTCGGCTTCGGCCAGCTGGGCGCGGGCGACTTCCGTTTCGGCCAGCACTTCGTTCAGCTGGTTCTGCGAGGCCACGCCGCGGTCCGACAGCGATTGCAGCTGCGCCAGCCGCCGCTCGGCATCGGCCAGCTGCGCCTGCCGGGCGAGGATCGCGGCCATGCTTTCCGATCGGTGGCGAGCGGCGGCCAGCTGCGCCTCCTGCACCCGGCTCTCGATGCGGCCCAGCACTTGCCCGGCCTCGACCCGGTCGCCGCGGTCGACGCTCATCTCTTCGAGCAGCCCCGCCACGGGCGGCGCGATCTCGAGCTCGTCGGCAGGGCGCAGGATGCAGCTGATCGCCTCCTGCCCAGCCACCGGCGATGCAGCCAACAGGGCCAAGAACGCAAACCGTTTCATTCCAGCCCCCCGGCAAATGCCATCATGTCGTCCAAGCCATCCTCCATCCGGTTCAGATCGGCGCGCTGGCGGGCATGGACCGCCTCGACCCGCGCTTGTGCGCGGTCGAAATCCCGCACCGTCGGGCGCGCCGGCGGGTCCTGCCCCAGGATCGGATCCTCGGCCGAGAGCAGGTATTCGTAAAGCCCCGGATCGCCCTGTCGCGCGCAGCGGCCGATCAGCTGGCGGTCGATCCGCCCCGCCTCGTGCCGTTCAGTCAACAGGACGGTCAGCCCCCCGGCCGCGCGGGCGGCCTCATCCAGCCGGATGTCCGCCCCCCGCCCCGCCATGTTGGTCGCCACCGTGATCGTGCCCGCGATGCCCGCGCCGGCGATGATCTCGGCCTCTTCGGCGTCCTGCCGGGCCGAGAGGACCCGGTGCGGCAGGCCATGGGCGGTCAGCGCCGCACTGGCCTCCTCCGCCGCCTCGACGGTGCGGGTGCCGATCAGCACGGGGCGAGCCTCGGCCCGGTGCTCGGCGGCCAGTTCGGCCACGCGGACCCACTTGGCCGCGAGGTCCGGCAGGATCTCCACCCGCCCCTGGCGGCGCTGGCTGGGGCGGTGTGTCGGCACGGGCATGACCGTCAGGTCATAGGTCGCCCGCAGCTCGCGCGCGGTTTCGGCCAGCGTGCCCGACAGGCCCGAGAGCCGCAGGTAACGGCGAAAGAACCGCTGGAAGGTCAACCGGCCCAGCGTCGCGCGTTCCTCTCCCGGGGGCAGCCCCTCCTTGACCTCGACCATCTGGTGCAGCCCCTCGGACCAAGTGCGGTCGGGCATGACGCGGCCGGTGTTCTCGTCCACGATCTCGACCTTGCCCTCGCGCAAGATGTAATGCACGTCGCGCGTCAGGATGTGCAGCGCGTAAAGCGCACGTTCCGCCAGCTCGCGCGCGCGACGGCGGCCGGACCAGACGCCGCCCAGGTCTTCGGAGGTGCCGGCGACCACCGCCTCGCCCTCCTCGGTCAGCGACACGGGCCGGTCGCTGCCGGGGGCGAGCGTGTAGTCGGTGCCTTCGCCCAGCAGCCGCGCCAGCCAGACCGCCTGCTTCGCCACCGTCGCCATCTCTGCATTGCCCGAGGGGGCCGAGATCACCAGCGGCGTGCGCGCCTCGTCGATCATCACGCTGTCGGCCTCGTCCACGATGGCGGACCAGAGCCCGCGCATGATCGGCGCCTCGCCCCGGCCCCATTGCGCGTCCAGCTTCAGCCCCAGGGTCGAGGCATCGCCATGGGCGATCCGGTCCTTGAGGTGGTCAAAGGCGATTTCCTTGGACGAGGCATAGACGATGTCGCAGGCGTAGATCTCGCGCCGGTCGGGCGGGGTCGCGTCGGGGTCGATCCCGCCGCAGGTGAGGCCCAGCCAGTCGAACAGCGCGCGCCCTTCCTCGAGGTCGCGCAGCGCGAGGTAATCGTTGGCGGTGATGACGTGGACGGGCCAGCCCTCGGCCGCCTGAAGCGCGGCAGCCATAATCGTCACCAGTGTCTTGCCCTCGCCGGTCGCCATCTCGACGCCGGTGCGGTTCGACAAGGCGGTGGCGGCGACCAGCTGGACCGGGTGCGGAAAAAGGCCGGTGGCGCGGCGGGTGACCTCGCGCAGGGCGGCGAGGCGTTTGGGCGGATCGCCCGCGCCGCGACGGGCGGCAGAGGACAGCGCCAGCCATTCCGATTTCAGCGCGGCGTCGTCCAGCCCGGCGCATGGCGCGGCATGCCGCTCGGCCCCGCGCGCCTGCGTCCAGGCGTCCCGCGCGCGCAGTTTCGTGGCGACTGGGGCCAGGGCACCGCGCGCAAATTGGCCCAGGTCGAACCCGTCACGTTTCGGCGCAGCGGTCCGGATGTGATCCGGGAACGGCGGCAGGGCGCGTTGCAGGCTCATAGCGCGAGCCGCGACAGGAAGGTCTGGCGGATCGCCCGCCAGATGCGCGGCGCCAGCGGCGTGAGGCCATGGTCGAAGCGGACCCAGACCAGCTGGCCCACTGCCACGTCGGAAAAGGCGAGGTCGGTGGTGATCTCGGCCAGGTGGAAGGGCTGCGCGGTGCGGCGGGCATTCTCGTCCGAGGGGTCCATGACCAGGGGCCCGCCAGCGGCCTGCGAGAGGCCCGGGTGGTCCAGCTGCCGCGTCGCCTCGGGCGCCAGAGCGGTGAGCGTTGCAGGCAGCGCGTCGAAGCCCCGGCCGGGGATCAGCAGGGTAACGGCGGCAGGCGCGGCGCTGACAAGGTCGATGCGGGAGGCAGGCACGGCCGCCCGCAGGTCGACCCGCGCGGCATCGGGCAGAAGGAAGCCCAGCTCGGCCCCTTCCGACAGGCCCCGGCCGGGCACGAAGATCTCGGGCCGGGCAAGGAAGCGGCCGGGCGCATCCGCCGCGACGGCAAGGCGAGCAAGGTCGGCCTGCAGCTCGGCCTGCTCCTCGGCCAGGTAGCCGATCTCGGCCCGGGTCCGTGCGGCCTGGTCGCCGGTGGCGGCGTCCGCCTCGAACCGGGCGAGCCGCGCGTTCGCGGTCTCCAGCCGTGCTTCGACCACGGCCAGCTGGTTTTCAGCCAGCGGCGCGCCGAGGCGGGCGAGAACCGCGCCGCCATCCACATGCGCGCCCGAGGGGACGGCACGCGTTGTGATCAGCGCCTGCACCGGCGCCGCGATTCGGGCAGAGTCAGGCGCGACCACGGTAGCCGGCGCGACGGTGCCATGGGGCAGCGGCACCAGTGTCAGCAGCGCGGCCGGGATGCCGACCAACAGCAGGGTTACGCCCCAGGCCTTGCGCCGGTTGGTCGTCAGCCGCGGGTTGGTGACCAGGTGCCAGACCCCTTGCGCGATGGGCAGCACGATGGTCGAGGTCACCGACCAGGTCGCCAGCGCCAGCCCGACGACGCGGTAAGTCTGCGCCACAAACAGTGCGATCGAGAGGGTGAGGAAGATCCGGTAAGCATAGGAAAGCGGATGATAAAGCGCGAACCACCAGGTCTCGGACCGGGTGCGGGCGGGATTCTCCCAGCTGTCCATGCCGTAGAGCTTGGCGTGCAGCAGCCAGCCCCACCATTTCTGGCTGCGCCCGGCCAGGTTCTGCACGCCGATGAGGTCCGACAGCATGAAATAGGCGTCGAAACGGAGCAGCGGATTGCCGTTGAAGAGGAAGGTCGAGACCCCCGCGATCAGCAGCGTGTTGAAGGCGATGGCCGTCGCCGCACCCGTCTCGGCGTTCAGCCAGACGAACATGGCGAGCGTGGCCAGCAGCGCCTCGGCCATCATGCCGGCGCCGCCCACCACCAGCCGCGCCCGGCGCGAGCGGAAGGCGGCGGCCTCGGACGCGTCGACGTAGGGCGCGGGCAGGAAGACCAGGAACATGATGCCGAATTCGCGCACCTGCCCGCCCCAATGGCGCACGGCCCAGCCGTGGGCCATCTCGTGCAGGGCCTTGGCGAAGGGGAAGACCAGCGCCGCCACCAGCAGGTTGTCGGCCGCCAGCGCGCGGTCGATGATCGCGCCGCTCAAGGTGTCCCAATGGGTCACGGCCTGCACGGCAAGCCATGTGACGGCCATCAGCCAGAGCAGCAGGCCGACCCAGGAAAACAGCGGCCGCACAAAGGGATAGGTGGCGTTTATGATGCGGACGGGATCGAATAGCGGCACCCGGATGAAGAGCGGGGATTTCAGCTTTTGCACGATCTTCTGGCGCTGCATCCGCCGGGCGCGGTGGCCGAATTCGGCCAGGCTGGGCGCGGTGCCGGCGTTCAGCGCATCGGCCTGGTGCAGCTGGCCCAGCAGCCGGATCGTTTCGTCCTGCCCCGGCGCGCCGTCGCCGAAGCGGTCGAGCACCCGGCGCCAGATCGCATCCAGCGTCTGCCGCCCGTCAAAGGCGCCGATGATCGCGTAACTCGCCGCATCCAGGCGAAAAAAGCGGTTGGTCTCGGGGGCCGACAGGATGTGCCAGACCTCGCCCTGTTCCACCCGCCGCGTCACACGAACGCCGGGGCGCAGGCGCGGCGCGATGCCCTCGACCTTGTACCAATAGGGCGAAAAGAGCGGCGCGTCCTGGGTGGGCGCGCTCATGGCCAGAGGCTCCAGAGCTTGAGGCGCAGGCTTTCGGCATAGGGTTTGGCCCAGGTCAGCACCCAGAGGTCGCGGCCGGTGACGACCTTGGCGACGCCCTCCATCCCGAGGCCGAGGTCGGGGGGCACCTCGCCCGTCAGCTCGGCGTTGACGCGGAAGGTGTTTTCGCCATCCCGCGCCTCGGTCAGCGGGGTCACCTGCGTGACCTCGAAGGGCAGCGCGCGGTCCGGCATGGCCGAGAGGCGCAGCGTGCCCGCCTGCCCCACGGCGACGCGGTCGATGGCGGCGTCGGGCACGTGCAGCGTCAGGCTGCGCCGTTCCAGCGGGGCCAGCACCATCAGCTCGGCCCCGCGCGCGACGGGGGCGCCGACCTTGCCCTCGGTCTGGTCCAGCGTGACCGTGCCGTCGAAGGGCGCGCGCATCCGCCCCGCCTCGAGCTGGGCATTGACCAGCGCGAGCTGGGCGTCGATTTCGGCGATCTCGGCGGTCAGGACCGACAGGGCGGCGCGGTCGTTCTGGGCCACGGCCGCGTCGCGCTCGATCTCCTTCTGGCGGCGGGTCGCCTCCTGCCGCAGGCGGTCGAGCTGCAGCTCCTGTTCGTCGAGGCGGGCGAGTTCCTGCCCCTGCACCACCCGGTCGCCCACGCGCACGAGGCGTTCGTCGAGGAAGCCGTCGAAGGGGGCCGAGATGACGACGCGGCCGTCCGAGGTGATCTCGGCATCCGCCGTCACGCGCGCGGGCGCTGTGACGGTGGCCCCGGCGATCACCAGCCCGATCAGCACCAGCGCGGCCAGCTTCCAGCCCAGCGCCTTGGGGCCAAGGACCTGGCCAAGCGCATGGGCGATGCCCTCGAAAGCCCGGGTGATCCAGAAGCGATCGTCGCGGCGCTTGACCTCAAGCAGGGGCGCCAGCGCGTCGCCGGCGATGTCGAGCGCGGCAAGGTGGCGGGCGGCGGCGTCCGGGTCGGCGAATTCGGCCAGGATCACGCCCCAGGGGTCCTGGATGTCGCCGATGGGTAGCGCCGCGACCGAGCCGCTGCCGCTGGCCCGGGCCAGCGCCTCGGACTGGCGGCGCGACAGGGCGGCGGCATCGTCGCCCGCGGGCCAGGTGACGGCGTCGCGCTGGTCCAGCGCCTCGTCGGCGGCGGCGGTCAGCAGGTCGAGCGCGCGGGAGCGGCCGGCGGTGTCGGCCACATGGCTCATCGCCTCGATCTTCGCCCCCCGCCGCCTTGCGCGGGCGATGGCGACACGATCGGCGCCGAAGGCCAGCGCCAGCTCGGTCGCGGCGGTGCGGGCGGCGTCCTTGTAGCCGCGTGTTTCCAGCGCCCGGGCCAGCAGGCGCAGGGCGCGGATCGGGCCGTCATCGCGAGTCGCCTGGGGTGCCACGGGCAGGTCGCGCAGGGACTGGCGGTGCAGATGCGCCTCGACCCCCGCCGCGCCCCACTGCAGGCGGGTCAGCGCGCGGGTGCCGGCCTCGGGCGTCTCGGCCGGGATCTCGGCCGCTGCAACAGCGAGGGTGCCGCCCGCGTTGATCGCCATGGCGACGGCCACGCGCCCCGGCCCGGCCTGGCGCAGGGCGGGCTTGCCATGTTCGGCCACGGCGCCCACGGCGGCGCGCACCGGCTCGGACGGGTCCCAGTCCGACGGCGCACGGCCCTGAGGGCGCAGAACCCCGTCGGGTTCGCGCACGAGCAGGAGGACCGAGGCGCCCTCTCCCAACTCGCGGGCCTGGCCCGCCGTCCAGCCCATGGCAAAGAGCACATGGGCAGACAGCGGCGCGGCCGGTTCAGACGTCGAGTTTGCCGAAAAGCTGTTCATATTCCTTGACGCGCCGATCGAGCAGGAGGGACAGGCGCTTGGCCGCGTAGGGCGAGAGCACGATGCGGTCCGAAAGGCGCACGACCAGCTCTTCCTGGCCGGTGGCGTTCCAGGTCTGGTTGGTGCCGAAGAGCAGCGTCATTTCCTCGCGCGTGGCCAGCACGTTGACCACGTTGGCAAAGGACGAGCCCATGTCGCTGTCGTCCCAGCGCACGCGCGGGACGGCGGTCCCCAAGGGGGGCATCTGCGGCGCGCTGGTCTCGGCCTTGGCCTCGGCCGCGTCGTCCTTGGGCGTGGCCTTGGCCTTGTCCTTGGTCTCGGTCATCTCAATATCCTGACATAATAATCGGTTAGGTGTCACGCGTTCCGGCAGAGCCGAGGCCGAAGCGGCCTCAGCTCCAGTCGATCGCCGCCTGAGGGTGCGCCAGCAGCATCTGATCCGCAAGCCCCGTCTCGTCGCCCGCGCCGGTATCTATCGACAGCACGGTTTCCTCGAGCGCGAAGGTGCCGCCGGCCAGGATGGCCCCCCGCGCGCCGTAGATGCGCAGCGTGACGTCGCCCTCGGCCAGGTCCAGCGCCTTGGCCAGGAAGGCCATGCGCCGGCCCGTGGGGATGAAGGCCTCGCCCTCTTCCAGCACGCCCGAGGCGGACTCGATCGTGTAGAGGAAGGACACAGGCTCGGTCGCGGCACGGTCAAGCCGCACCACGAATTCGGCCCGGTCCCAGCCGCCGGGGGCAGTGCCAAAGCCCGACCGCTCGACCGACAGCGTGGGCTGCCAGATGCGGATCGGCTCGGACAGCACCAGCGGGCTGGTCGTCGCCTCGCCCGGAGCGCCCCAGTCGACGGTTTGCGACGGGGCTGCGGGCGCGGCGGTCACGTTGACCGTCACCGACAGCAGCGTCTCGTAGCCGCCCTGGTCGATGGCCGCCACCTCGAAGACCCGCACCCCGGTGCTTGCGCCCGCAGGCACGGACCAGTCGACCCGGCCCGTCGGAGAGACGGTCAGCAGGCCCGGCCCGGACCGTTTTTCGAACGTCAGCGCGCCGCCGTCCGGGTCCTCGGCCCGCCAGCCGAGGAACAGGGTGAGCGTCTCGCCTGCCGTCACGTTCTGCGCCGGCGGCGTGTTGGTCCAGACCGGGGCCCGGTTCACCACGTCGATCAGCAGCGGGGTGCTGGTGGTCGCGCCGTGTTCGTCCGTCACGTTCAGCGTCCAGCTGATCGTCTCGGTCGGCTTGCCGTACCAGGGCGACCAGGTGATTTCCCCGGTCGCGGCGTCGATGGACGCCTGGCCCGGCGCCCCGTCGAGGCCGTATGTCACGGCGTCGCCCTCGACATCGTTGACATGGGCCGAGGCGTCGAAGGTCAGCAGGCCGCCCGCGAAGACCTGCGGCGTGGGCAGGCCGTTCACCCGCGGCGCGAGGTTGACGTCGATGGTAAAGGACGTCTCGGTCTCGGTCCCCGCCGCGTCGATGGCCGCCACGGTGAAGGTCTTGAGGCCCGTGGACACCCAGACCGGCAGGTCCCAGGTGAAGAGGCCCGTCGCGCCGTCCAGCGCGCCCGTGCCGGGGCCGCCGCGCAGCTCGTAGGCCAGCACGCCGCCCTCGGGGTCACTGGCAAAGGCGGTGAGGTCGATGGTGACCACGTCGCCTTCGTTCGCATCGCGCGGCGGGATGGCGGCCCATTCGGGCGCGCTGTTGGTCACGTCGATGCGCAGCGTTTCCAGCGTCTCGGCGCCCAGTGCGTCGATGGCGGCGATCACCACCTCGACCGGGCCGGTCGGCTGGCTCAGCGGCACGGTCCAGTCGAACCGGCCGCCGGCATTGACGCTGGCCCCGGCGGGACCCGAGCGCATCTCGAAGGTCACGTCCGTGCCCTCGGGATCGGTCACGCGCCAGCCCAGGAACAGGCGGATGGCATCGCCCGCATCGGCCGCCTGGTTCGGGATCGGATCGGTCCAGACTGGTGCCGCGTTGGTCACCTCGAGCGTGATGGTCTGCACCGTCTCGAGGCCTGCGGCGTCGATGGCGGCCACGTCGAAGGTGACCGGGCCCGACGGCTGATCCAGCGGCACATCCCAGCTGAGACGCCCCTTGGCGTTCAGCGTGGCGCCCGCCGGGCCATCGCGCAAGGCAAGACTGATGTTGCCGCCATCCGGGTCCTCGACCCGCCACTTGAGGAAGATGCGGAAGTTGTCGCCCGCATCCGCCGTCTGAACGGGCGGCGTGTTGGTCCAGACCGGCGCCCGGTTGATGACCTCGATATCGAGGTCCGAGCTGGCCTGCACGCCGTGTTCATCCGTCGCGGTCAGTGTCCAGGTGACGATCTCGCTGGGCTTGCCCAGGCGCGGGGTCCAGCTGATGACACCCGTCGTGGCGTCGATCGAGGCGCTGCCGGGCGCGCCGACCAGGCCGTAGGTGACCGCGTCCCCCTCGACATCGTTGACGAAGGCCGAGGCGTCGAAGCTGAGCGCACCGCCCGCAAAGACCTGCGGCACCGGCAGCTCCCATATCTTGGGCGCGAGGTTGATGTCGATGGTAAAGGAGTTCTCGGTCTCGTTCCCGGCCGCGTCGATGGCCGCCACGGTGAAGGTCTTGATCCCGGTGGACACCCAGACCGGCAGGTCCCAGGTAAAGAGGCCGGTGGCCCCGTCCAGCGCGCCCGTGCCCGGTCCGCCGCGCAGTTCGTAGGCCAGCACGCCGCCTTCGGGGTCGCTGGCAAAGGCGGTGAGGTCAAGCGTGACCGTCTCGCCTTCGTTCGCGTCCATCGGAGGGATCACCAGCCAGTCGGGCGCGGCATTGGTTACCACCACGTCGAAGCTTGCCGTCGTCTCGACCCCGGCGGCATCGATGGCCGCCACGGTAAAGCTGACCGGCCCGGAGAGCGTGTCGCCCGGGATCGACCAGTCCAGCCGTCCGCCGGCATCGACCGTGGCCCCGGCCGGGCCGCTGCGCAGCTCGAACGTCAGATCCGTGCCCTCGGGGTCGGTCGCCCGCCAGGCCAGGAACATGCGGAAATCCTCGCCCGCATTGGCCGGCTGGTCGGGAACCGCATCCCAGACCGGCGCCGCGTTCGCGACATTGACCGTAACCGTCAGCTCGGATGCGTTGCCCGCCGCGTCGATGGCGGCAAGGGTGATGTCGACCGCGCCGTTCGGCATGCTCGCCGGAACGGCCCAGTCGATCCGGCCGCCTTCGTTCACAGTGACACCCGCCGGGCCGTCGACCAGCGCGAAGGTCAGCGCGCCGCCCTCGGGGTCTTCGGCGCGGAACGCCGTGAAGAGGCGGAAGTCGCTGCCGGCATCCACCGATTGCACCGGCGGTGCATTGACCCAGACGGGTGCGGCGTTGGTGACGTCAAGCGCGGCCGATTGCAGCGTCTCGTTGCCCGCGGCATCGATCGCCGCGATCTCGAGCTGGACAAGCCCGTCCGGCTGGTCCAGCGGCACGGCCCAGGTCAGCTCTCCGGCCGGGGTCAGGGTGGCACCCGCCGGGCCGCTGCGCAGCTCGAACGTGATGGCGCCGCCCTCGGGGTCCTCGACGCGCCAGCCGAAGGCCATCGAGAAGGTCGTGCCCGCCGTCGCCTGCCGCACCGGCGGCGTGTTGGTCCAGACCGGTGCCGCGTTGGTCACATCGATGCGCACGATCCGGGTGTTGGCATTGCCAACGTTGTCCATGGCCTCGACCGTGAACTCGTAGCGGTCGGTGGCGGCATCCAGCGGCGGCGTCCAGGTGAACTGGCCGGTGACCGGGTCGATGGCCGCGCCCGCCGGGCCGCTGATCAGCGTGTAGCCCAGCGCGCCGCCCTCGGGGTCGAAGACATAGGCCGCGACATCCACGACCGCCTCTTGTCCGGCGTCGGTGGCGACCGGGGTGATGTAGGTCCAGCTCGGGTTGCGGTTGGTCACGTCGATGCGCAGGGTCCGCTCGTGGTCGAGCCCCTCGTCATCCACGACCGCCACGTCGAACACGACGCGGTCGGTCGGCTGGTCCACGGGCGCGGTCCAGCTGAAGAGGCCCGTCACCGGATCCAGCGTCGCGCCGGCCGGACCGCCGCGCAGCTCATAGGTCAGCGGATCGCCGTTGGCATCGCTCGAGATCGCGGCAAGGTCGATCTGGAAGGTCTCGCCCGCGAACATGTCCTGCACCGGGATGAAGGACATGACCGGCGCGATGTTCCCCTCGGTCACGTTCAGCGTCACGATGGCCGTGGAGGAGGTGAGCGCATTGCCGGTCGAGCCCGCCGGATCGCCGGTGTCGGTCACGTTGAATTCGAAGGTCACCTGGCCCGAGAAGGTCGCAGGGGCGAGGTATTCGAACACCAGGTCGCTGATGCGGGTCAGCGTGCCGGTGGCCGGCGGGGTCGTGATCTCGGCCCGCAGGTTGGCGGCCGGGGTCTCGAGGTCGGTGCCCGAGAGCACCAGCGTGGTGGTCACGCCGCCGGTCACCTCGACCGTCTGGGCGGTCGCGGTGGGGGCGTCGTTCACCGGGATCACGCTGATCGACACGGTGGCCGAGGCGGTACCCAGCTTGCCGTCGTCGACCACGAAGCCGAAGGTATCTCCTTGCGTCGAATCCGCGTCGGGGCGGTAGGTGACCGTGCCGGCGACGGGGTCGAAATTCTCGAGCGTGCCGTGCTGCGGCGCGCTGGTGATCGTGTAGACCAGGTCGTCCCCGTCCACGTCGCTGGCGGTCAGGGCGATCAGGACGCTGCCGTCCTCTGTCACGTTTGTGACCACCGGGGTGGCCACCGGCGCGGTGTTCGACGACCGGTCGACCTCGAAGATATGGACGTAATCGCCGCCCTCGGTGCCGTTGTCGTCGCCGTCCAGCCGGTTGCCGGCGGTGTCGTAGATCGCCAGCGTGCCCGACAGGGTCAGGCGCCACATACCATCGGCCAGCGGGGCGTCGAAGCCCAGCACCAGGTCGGTTTCGGGGAAGGAATAGGACGGAGTCACCGCCACGACCACGTCGTCGCCGGTGTCGAAGATGCCGTCCACCCCGGCGCCGCGCAGCTCGTAGTTGGCAGGGCTCCGGGCCGAGACCAGTTCCAGCGCCTCGCTCGTCTCGATCGAGATCGAGGTGAAGGCAAGGTCGGTCGTGCCGCCGGGCGCCGGCAGCGCGGGGATCGACACCACCGTCGGCGGGGTCACGTCGCCCGAGTCGCCCTGGAATTCCAGCGCGCCGATGTCGAAGTAGTTCAGCCCCGGCGCGCGCGCCCAGTCGCGGGTCGCGCCATCGGTCGGGATCGCCCCGTTCAGGTTCGAATAGACGAAGGTCTCGCCATTGCCGGCCGACAGACCGACGCGGGCGCGGCTGTCATTGTTGCCGGCGCCGTATTCGAATTCGACCGTTCCGTCGTCATGCAGGATCACGGCAAAGTTAAGCTGCTCGGTGGTCGGCAACCCTTCGGTCGTGCCCGCCCAGCGGAACTTGACCCAGCTGTCATCGACGGCCTGGCTGCGGAACACCCCGTCGGTGCCGCTCGTGTAGGTCCGCATCTCGGTCCAGAAGGGCGCGATGATCGGCCGGGACAGGAAGTTTTCCTCGGTGTTGGGGTAGTTCGGGCTTTGCGTGCCGAATTGCAGGTAGCCGTCGCTGACCACGCGGACCGAGGTGTATTCCTGGCCCTGGTAGTAGAAGCTGAACGGCAGCGCCTCGTCGCGGTAGCTGTTGGTCGTGCGCAGGCCGATCTCGGCCCCGTCATAGGCAAAGCTGCCGGTGCCGGGTGTTTCGATGAAAAGCTCGAACCCGTCGCCGGTGTTGGCGGTGGTCGGGTCGTCCGACCGCACGCGGCCGAAGAAATCGTGCAGCAACGCGCCGTAGGCCGTGCCGCTGTCGATCGCCAGGCTTCCCGCGTCGAGGTTGAAGTTGTCGTCGGCCCCGCCGCCCAGCGCGCTGTCGAGCCCGCCCAGCACGTTGTCGGCCCCGTCGATGTCGAGGAAGACCGGATCGCCCTCGACGCTGCCCAGCCCCTCGCCCGAGGCGGCGCGCCAGGCCGCGAGGTCGGTCTGCACGATGGCGCCCCAGGTGCCCACATCGGCCACGCCGGTGCCGCGGAAGAACAGGTTGTAATCCGAATTGACCGTGCCGCCGGTGCCGGTGACGCGGATCACGCTGCCCTGGTCCGATTGCAGGATGTTGTTGCGCAGGAACACGTTGGGCGTCGAGGCCGTGATGTCCAGCGCCGTGCCCACCGACTGGTAGATCGTGTTGCCGATGATGCGGGTGTAGCCGTTGCCCTGGTGCAGCACGCCGACGTTGGTGTTGTCGTAGATGACGTTCTGGCGCAGCGTGTGGGCGGTGTAGGTGCCGCTGTCCATCTGCACGCCGGTCGCGTTGGAATAGACCTTGTTACGCAGGAAGGTCGCGCTGCCCGAGCTCGATCCCGACAGGCCCAGCGTGTTGCCGAAGACGCGGTTGCCCTCGACCAGCGCATAGCTCGACCGGATGCCTGTCGCGCCGCCGTAGACGATGTTGTTCACCGCGGTGCCGTTATAGACCTCGATGTTGACGTCGCTGTTGCCGAAGACGGTGCTGTCCTCGATGCGCGAATTGGCTTCGCTGAGGTAGACGCCGTCGCCGCTGTTGTCGCGGATGATCGCGTCGCGAACCGTCACCTCGCCGCGGACGCTGACCGCCGCCGAAGTGCTGGTGCTGCCATAGGCCTCGAAGCCCTCGTAGACCGACCCCGGCCCCGCCGAATCGTTGTCGTCGACATAGAGCGCATAGTCGTTGTCGTAGAAGACGCCGCCGGTCATCTGCACCCGCTCGGCCGTGATGTAGGCGGCGTAGCTGGTCGAGTTGAGGCCGGTCTGGCTGATGTCGAGATCGATGAACGTGAGGTCCGTGTTGCCGGTCAGCGCCCGGAGGCCCTCGCCCTGGGTGCCGACGATGGTCACCGCGTCGAGCGTGATGAATTCGCTGCCCGCGCCCGTGTCCATGTGCACGCCGCGATAGCCGCCGGTCAGCGTCAGGTCCGAGATGGTGACGTGGTCGGCGCCGGTGAACTCGATGCCGTCCGCGCCGTTTGCGGTGCTGTTGCGGGTCAGCGTGGTCAGGCCCGCGCCCGCGCCGATGATCTCGACCGGGTTGCCCTCGGCGCCGCTGTCCTCGATCCCGAGGAAGATGTCCTGGGCGATGACGTAATTGCCGCTGTCGATCCAGATGCGGTCGCCCGCCTCGAGGTCGTAGGCGCGCACCAGCGCGCCAAGGTCGGCCATCGGCGCATCGGCCGACTTGCCCGAATTGGCGTTGTCGCCCACCGCGGTGGTATAGACATCGCCGGTCAAGTCGTCGTCGTTGATGTAGAAATCCCGCCCGCCGTTGACGATGCGGAAGCCGTTGTCGGACACGTCCGTCAGCCCGCCGCCAACCTGGGTGACGCGCAGCAGCGCGGTCTCGCCCACCGTTTCCGGCGAGGCGGTCCAGTCGACATAGCCAAAGCCCGCGCGGTTGACCGTCACGGCCCCGGCGATCGGCGTCCAGCTGGCGCCGTTGTTGGTCGACAGCTCGAGGTCGAACTGCGGCGAGGCGGCCCCGCCCGGGTTCGCCCGGTAGAGCTCGATCGCGCCCAGCTGCGGAGAGCCGAAATTGCCGTCGTCGCGGATCAGCTCGACCGTCATCACGCCGTCCACGGCGGTCACGCCCGACAGATCGATGGCGGTGCCGAAATAGGTCTGCCCCGCCAGGGTGCGGAACGATTGGTTCGTCGCAACCTCGACCCCGTTCACCAGCACCGAGAAGCTGTCCACCGTGTTCGACGCGGACATGCCGTGCAGCCGCAGCCTGTAGGTGCCATCCGCGACCGGCAGGTCGTAGCGCAGCGTGTTGGAGTTGATCTGCCGCGTCAGGGCAAAGACGCCATCCGGGATCTCGGCATAGGCGCCGCCGGTCATGTAGGTATAGGTGTTGTACTCGGTCCCGCCCGAGACATAGGTCGCGGGCGAGCGGAACTCGACCCCGTCCTCGGCCAGCACGGTGCCCGAGGTGGCGCGCATGGCCAGCACAAGCTCTTGCGCCATCAGGTCGCCGGCGTGGAAGCCAAGGCGGTAGGTCTCGCCCTCCTCGAGCTTTTCGCCGCCGTTGGGCGACAGCACCTGCAGCACCGCGCCGCCCGATTCCGTCGCCTCGCCCGTGTTGCCATAGGCGCCGATATTGGCCCGGCCGCCGTTCTGGCCCGGCTCGCGCGCGAAGAGCGATCCCGGATCGCCCGCATCCACCCCCGCGGCCGCCGCGAGGAGGTGGAAGTCGAGCCCGGCGGCATCGACGAACTGCGCCGCCGCCTCGAAGGAATGTTCGTCGCGGCCGGTCTGGTAATGCACCGTCTCGGCATCGGCATAGCCGACCCCGGCCCAGGTCAGGGCCACGGCGCTGCCGCTGAGGTCGTACTGGTTGTAATCCGACCGGTAGCCGAACTGCGCGGCATTCCCGACCTGGACTGCCGTGCCCGCGGGCATCTGCACCAGGTTGTTGCGCACATGTGCATTGGTGGCGCCACCGGTCAGGTGGATGCCGATCTCGCCCAGGCCGCCCATCACGATCGTGTTGTTCTCGATCATGTGGCCGTTGCCTTCGCCGACGTAGATCCCGGTGCGGATCGCATCGCCGAAGATGACGTTGTTCTGAACGAAGACGGCATTGCTGTAATAGGGCGTCAGGCGGATGCCGAACTCGGACCCCGAGATGCGGTTGCGCTCGATCACGCCGTAGGGCTGCGTGCCGAAGCCGATGCCGGCATAGGTGTTGTCGACTGCGACGTTGTCGCGGATGCGCGCGTTGTAGCTGGCCTGGATGCCGGTGTTGTTGCCGCTGACAAAGCTGTTCTCGAGCACGCCGAAGGACGACCGGATGCCGACGCCGGTGTTGTCCATCGAGGTGATGTTGCTGCCGTAGACCGAGTTGAGGTCGATCGCGATGGTCGAGGTCGATCCCTGCGTGCCGGTGACGGTCACGTTGCGCACCTCGCCCGAATAGGAGGTGAGCGCGGTAAAGCGGCTGTCGGCCACGGTTAGCCCGTCGACCAGGGCGCTGGCCGCCTCGGACCCGATGTAAAGCCCGTAGCCGCTGGCATCGATGCTGCCGCCCAGCACCTGGACACGGTCGCCGCGCAGGTTGACGGCATAGCCGCTGGCCTCGGACCCGTTGGTCACCGCCATGTCGGTGACGATGCCGTCATGGCTGCTGTTGTCGTACAGGATCGCCTCGTAGTCGAAATCGGTCGCGGTGATGCGCGTCAGCTCGACGAAATCCGAGTTGAGCACCCGGATGCCGCGGTCGCCGTTGGTGATCGAAAGATCGCTCATGCGGATGTAATCGGCACCCGAGATGACGAAGACATCCGCGTCGGACACGCGGCTGTCACGGTCGAACAGGGCCACAGCACCCGGCGTGGTCGGGCCGATGATGTCGAGGTATTGCGACGCGTCGCCCGCATCCTCGGCCCCGATGACGATGTCGCGGGTCATCAGGTAGGTGCCGGCGTCGATGAAGATCCGGTCGCCCGGCTCGAGGTCGTAGGCGTCAAGCAGGTTGGCCAGCGACGCCATGGGCGCATCTGCCGATTTTCCGGTATTGGCGTCGTTGCCCACCGCGGTGGTGTACTGGTCGCCCACCAGACTGCCGTCGTTGATAAAGAAGTCCCGTCCGTTGTTGCCGATCTGGATCGGGCCGGTCGCCTCGCCCAGGGCGCCGCCCTGCTCGGCCACCACGCGCAGGCGTGTCGCGGTATCGGCAAAGCCCGCGTCGGGCGTCCAGTCGAACTGGGCCATGCCGTAGCGGTCAAGCGCGATGCCCGAGCCCACGGTGGTCCAGGTCGTGCCGCCATCGGACGAGGCCTGCAGCGCCACGGTCGGCGCGGCCACGCCGCCCGCCACCGGGCGCATGATCTCGAGACCCGCGTAATAGACCGTCGAGATCGAGGTCTCGCTGAGGGTCAGCGTCAGCCCCTCGCCGCCCGCCACGGTGACGGTCACGTCGAAGGCCGCCGCGCGGTTGCTGCCGCCGGTCGCGCCCGCCGGGGTCGCGTCGGTCAGAACCTCGACCCCGTTGGCAAAGACCGAGAAGGTGTCGTTCACCGGGTTGGACTGGCTGGAATAGGCGTGCAGGCGGATCGTGTAGGTGCCGTCGGCCAGCTCGGGGAAGTAGAGGTTGATGTTGTCCCCGTACAAGTAGGTGCCGTAGATCGCGTCCGGCCCCGCGTCGGGGTTGGTCTGGTCGATGCCCGACGAGGTCCGTGTGCCGGTGCTGGCCCCGTTCCACGGGGTCTCGACCGCGCCGTTCCAGACGCCCTTGCCGGGCTCGTAGACAGGGACGGCCTGGGAAATGTAGCCCAGGTTGATGAGCTGAACCGGCGCCGCGTCGCCCAGGCCGTCGGTGCGGATCTGGACGGTGGTGGGTTCGCCCACCTCGATCTTGTTGAACTGGTTCGGGCCGTAGACCTGCATGACCTGCGCGGCCGAGCCCGCCGCCTGGTCGGTGCCGCCCCAGGCGCCGATATTGGCGCGCCCGCCCGAGGACGCGCCTTCGCCGATCCAGGGCCGGAACAGCGAGGCACCGTCAAGCGCCGGGCTGCCCGCGCCGATGGTGAAATCGTCATCGGCCGAGCGGTCGCCCGCGATCTCTTCGAAGCGGACGGCATCGGCCAGCAGCGGCCGGCCGTCCAGCGCGGTCGCGGTCACGGTCAGCGTGTCGGTCGAGATGGTCGCGTAACCGACCAGGCGCCACGGCACCGTTTCGCCGTCGATGATGGCACCGGGATCGTAGCGCTGGTCCTTGTGCGACGTGATCACGTCAAGCCCGTCGTCGGTCACGGTGTAGCGCGCGGTGAAGCTGGCGCTCGAGACCTCGTCCCAGGTCGCCCAGATGCGGTAGGTCGCGCCGGCGGTCAGGCCGGTCGCCGTCCAGGTCGCGCTGCCGCCCGGATCCACCGTCACCTGCGAGCCGCCGCGGCCCCGGGCCGCGTCGAGCGTCGTGGTGCCGGTCGTGGCAAAGCCTGCGTCGGTGTTGTCGACCACCTGGGACGACAGGATCGTCTCGCCGTCGAAGCCCAGGATGTCGTCCGCCCCGTCGGGGTCGGCAAAGCCCGGATCGCCCACGCGCGAGCTGGCGTCGCGGCCGGTGGCATAGAACCAGGCCGTCAGGTCTTCGGTATCAAGCCCGCCCCAGTTCGCCAGCCCGGCCCCGGTGGTCAGGTGGAAGAGGTTGTAATCGCTCTGGAACCCGGCCTGCGAGCCTTCGTCCACCACGAAGGCGGTGGCATCCGCCCCGTCCATCGCGAAGATGTTCGAATTGATGTCGACCGCGCCCACGGTCGAGGTCTGGATCGCCACGCCGTCCAGCAGGAAGGTGTTGTTGGCGATGGTCAGGTAGTTGTCGCCGTTGATCTGGATCCCCACCGGCGCGTCGCCGTAGATCAGGTTGTTGTAGACCCGCGCGCCGCCCGAAGAGCTGAGGTTCAGCGTCACGTTCCGCGTCGTGTTGTCGAAGATCCGGCTGTCCGCCAGTATGGTGTTCTGCCAGTTGCCGCCCAGTTCGACCCCGGTGCCGTTGTTGTAGATCGTGGCGCCCATGACATGGGCGCCGTAGACTGCTTCGATTCCCATCAGGTTGTGATGGAAGGTGCCGCCGATCGCGCGCGAGCCGGTATAGAGGTAGACCCCCTCGTTCGAGTAGTGGTTGTAGACGTCCACGTCGGTGACGACCGAGTAATTGGACGCGTAGATCCCGCGCGTGGAATTCTCGTAGACGATCGAGTCGGTGATCGTGCCGGAATCCATGTAGATGCCGCTCTGGTTGGTGAAGTAGCGGCCGCCCTCGATGCTGTTGTTGCCGTTTTCGACCTGCACGCCGTAGGAGGTGTTGCGCTCGAAGATGCCGCCGCGGACGATGGTGTTGTCGCCGCGCACCCGGATGCCGTCGGACGCCAGCATGGCATGGATGTCCTCGAACAGGTGGTCGTGGCTGCCGTTGTCGGCCTCGATCCCGGAATAAAGCGGATCGATGATGTCGAGATCGCGCAGGATGACGTCCTGCGAGGTGCCGCTGAGGTAGATCGAGTGGTAGCCCGACCGGACTTCGAGGTTCTCGACCTGGATGAAATCGCCGGTGATCTCGAAGCCGAAGGCGCCGCCCGAGGTCGAGCCCCGGTCGAACGAGGCAATGGCCCCGGCCATGTCGGGCCCGCGGATGATCAGCCGTTCGCCCGCGCCGGTGCCGCTGCCGGAATCGCTGTCGTCGATGACGATGTTTGCGGTCAGCGCATAGTCGCCGGTGTCGACATAGATGATGTCGCCCGCGCCCAGGTCATAGGTCTCAAGCACGAGGCGCACGGAATCCATCGGCGTCGCGGCCGAGAGGCCATCGTTGGCCGAATTGCCCGCCGCCGTGGTGTACTGGTCGCCCACGGTACTGGAATCGTTGACGTAATAGGCGGTGATCGGCAGCACGATGCCGAACGGGTCGCTCACGTCCTCGAGCGCCGGCGTGTCGGTCGACCGCACACGGATCGTGTAACTGTCGACCGCCTGCCCGGCCGGAACCGACCAGGTGAAGCTGCCGTCGTTCGCCTCGCCCACGGCGAGATCGACGAAGGCGCCACCGTTCTGTGACACGGCGATGTCGACATTGCCGGCGAAACCGGCCGCGCGCCAGGTGATCTCGACGTCGTCGCCGCGCTGGATCGTGTCGCCCAGGACCGGGCTGGTGACCAGCACGTATTGCGCCGGGCTTTCCGACGCCTGGTCGGTGCCGCCATAGGCGCCGAGGTTGCGGAAGCCGCCGTTCTCGACCGGCTCGGCGCCCACGAGCGCCACCGGGTCGGCCCGGTCGATGCCCGGCGATTGCGCCGCGCCCGCCGTCCGCAGCGAGGCCAGCCAGACCGGCAACCCGGTCACCGCGTCGCGCACCGGCGCGAGGTCGGCGGTCATTTCCTGGCTGTAAAGGCTTTGCAGGTGGAAATTGTCGTCCCGCCCGTCAAGGCTGCCCGCGCCGTTGTAGCCCAGCACCCCGTCCGCGCCGAAGATGTCGACGAAGAGCGGATCGCCTGTCAGGCTCTCGCTGTCGCCGAAGCTGGCCGCGCGCCAGGCGGCAAGCGTGTCGCGGGTGACCCCCTGCCAGCGGCCCACATCCGCGTTGTTGGTGACGTGGAACAGGTTGAAATCGCTGTCGAACCCGACCTGCGCGCTTGGGTGCACCTCGATCCCGACAGTGCCGAGCCCGTCGGCCACCACGATGTTGTCGCGGAAGGTGGCGTTGACGCCCGACTGCTCGATCTCGACGGCGACGCCGCCGTCGTTCTGCAGCACCGTGTTCGACCGCACGGTCGAGCCGCCCGAGACGTTGACCCTGAGGCCGATGCCGGCATTGTCGTAGATCAGGTTGTTCAGCACGTCGAGCGCGATGCTGCTTTCCACGAAGACGCCGTTGACGTTGCCGTAAACCACGTTGCCGATGACATCCGCGTCACGCGCCGCGTAGATCCCGTAGCCGCGGTTGTCGTAGACGCGGTTGCCCACGATCTGGCCGTTGTTCGAGTAGGCGTAGATGCCGCGATAGCTGCCCGAGACCACGTTGGCATAGGCATCGGCGCCGTAATAAAGCTCGATCGCGTAGCTGGTGTTCAGCGTGCCGATGTTGTGGAAGCTCGAGCCTTCGACCGACACGTTGTAGGCGGCGTAGATCCCGCGCCGCTGGATGTTCGTCATCTCGAGCCCGAGCGCCAGGCTCAGGTCGCTGTCGCCGATGGTGAACATCGTGCTGCCGACCGAGTTGGTGACGCTGGCGCCATATTCGGCATTGGTGACGCTGGAATTGGTCATCACGCCGTCGCCGACATTGTTCAGCACGAAGCCGTAATCGCCGATGCCGTCCATGGTGACGTTGTCGATCAGCGCGATGCGGCCGTCGATGTTGATGCCGTCGCCGCCGATGCCCGTCAGCGTGGCGGTGTCGATCTCGCTGACCGCGCCGCGCAGGTAGACGCCGTCGCCGCCGATGTCGGTCAGCACCAGGTTGTTCAGCACGCCGTTCGGCAGGCCTTCGGTGATCCGCAGGCCCTCTTGCAGCGCGTTGGTGACGCTCAGCCCGTCGACGGTCAGGTCCGTCGAGCCGGAATGCACCCAGAGCCCGCGGTCGACATCCTGGATCGAGATGTTCTCGATCGAGATGAAGTCGGCATCGTAAAGCTCGATCCCGTGCATGCCGCTTTGCTGGCCCAGGACCGGGCGCAGCAGGGTCGTGCCGACGGTCGAGCCGCGCAGGGTAAAACCTTCGTCGAGGCCGAGGCCGAAGTCATGGGTGCCCGAGACGATGAAGGGCGCGAGCAGCGGGTAATCGCCCGTGTCCACATGCAGGATCGACCCGGCGCCCAGGTCATAGGCGCGCAGCAGGTTGATGGGCGAGGCCTTGGGCGCGCTGGCCAGCTTGCCTGTGTTGCGGTTGTCGCCCACGGCGCCGGGGGTAAAGGTGTCGCCCGCGTTGCTGGCGTCGTCGACCCAATAGGTCGTGCCGTCCTCGGGCACGGTAAAGGCCTCTTCGGCCCGGTCGTAGACCTTGGGCTGGTCGGCCAGCGCGATCTGGATGCGCAGCCCGTAGGTGCCGAAATCGATGCCCGAGGTTTCGGGGATCCAGATGTATTCGCCATCGTTCGGCGTGGTCGCCGCGATGGTGGTCAGGAAGGCCGGGCCATCGGCCGTGTCCTGCCACAGCTCGATCCGCACGGGCGATCCGGCAGTGTCGCCGAAGCTTTCCCAGGTGATCGCCAGCGGTTCGGCCTTTTCCCAGTCGGTGTAAAGCGTGGGCCAGGTCAGTTGCAGGCGCGGCAAATCCTCGGTGCCGGCGCCGAGACGCGCGGTTTCCGGCACCGCGCCCGCGTCGAGCCCGTGGCGCGACGAGGTCATGAAGGCAAAGGCCGCATCCAGCCGTGCTTGGTTAACGCCCGTGCCGTCCCGCGCCGCCTCGAAGCGGAAGGTGACCTGGCGCACGCCGGCCGGGATTTCCACCCGGTCGGCCAGCCGTTCCCAGCGATCCGCCGGGTTGGTGCTGTCGATCCGCTGGACCGACCCGATCTGCACGCCGCCCGCGTCGCGGAAGGTTAGCAGGATCGCACCTGCATCCGCAAAGGGCCCAAGCCCGTCCGACCGCATGCGCCCGCCAAAGACGAGGTCCACGAGGCCCGCGTCGATCTCGGCCGCGCTGAATTCGCTCAGGTCCAGTGTCACGGTCTGCTCGGCAAAGCCCAGCGCGCTCGAGCCGGGCGTGAACTGGCCGCCGCCCTGGAAGCCGTCCGTCGGGGTCTGGGTGCCGGTCGCGTTGACCGTCCAGCCGGTGAGGCCCGTTTCGAACCCGGCGTTGACCAGCAGGTTCGGGACAAACCCGTCGCGGTCGGCCAGCAGGGCCGGGTCGCCCGCCTCGGCCCCGGGGCTCGAGATGCGCTGCCCGCGCAGCGTGGTCATCAGCGACAGGTCGCCCGCGCCACGGTCGGCAAAGACCGGCTGCGCGCCCAAGGGGTTGATGACCGTCGTGCCCGTCGAATGCAGATCGTAAAGCGCAAGGTCCATCTGCCAGTCGAGGATGTCGTCGTACCCCTTGGTCCAATAGACCAGGTCGGCGCCACCTTCGGCATGCAGCACGTTGTAATCGCTGAAGAACCCGGCTTGCGACGAATCCTCCACGTAGATCCCGGTGCCGCTTTCGACCGAGATGACCGAGGACAGGATCTCGACCTCGGAGGTGCCGTTGCGCAGCCGGATGCCGTCGCCCTGCGGCGCGTCGATGGTGACCGCCTCGATCTGCACCTCGACCTTGCCAGAGACGTCGATGGCGGCCACGGAAGTCCGCTGGAAGACCGAGCGCAGGATCTCGACCCCGCCGTTGGCTTGCACGCCGATCCCGCTGTCGAACACGCTGAGGTGCATGATGCGGCTGAAGATGCCGCTGACCCCGGTGCCGCTGCTGCGGACATGCACGCCGTCCGACAGGTCCGCGCCGGTGACAAGGCCCGAGCCGCTGACCGCGATGTTGGGGCTTTCCACGTCGGTGTTCACAAGCCGCGCGTTCGACAGCTGCACCCCGACCGAAGCGCCATAGACGCTGTTGCGCCCTGTGGCGCCAAAGGCATCCGCCTCGGCCATGACGGTCGAGGTGACGCCGGTCGCGCCGCTGATCGTGTTGCCATAGATCACCGCTGCCGCGTCGTAATAGAGGCCGATGGACGACCCCGCGATGCGGTTGCCGGTGATCGCGCCGGTCACAGCGGCCTGGATCGACAGGGCGGTCGTGCCGCCAAAATGGTTGCCCTCGATCCAGCCGTCGAGCGCCGCGTCGATCTGGGTCCCGCCCAGCAGCTCGCTTCCGCGCAGGGTCAGGCCGCTCTCGCCGCCTAGCGTGGTGGCGCCGGTGACGGTGACGCGGGTGATGGCGGTGCCGGTATTGCCGCTCAGGTCGAGCCCGCCCAGCTCCAGGTCGCGCAGGACAAGATCGCTGACGCCCGAGGCGGTAACGTCGTTGGCCGCAAAGCCCGACAGGGTGACGCCATTGGCGGTCACGGTGACCGTGCCGGCGATCTCGGTGCCCTGCCCGGCCGCGATCAGCGTGACGCCCGCGGTGCCGATGGTCAGGTTGCCCGCATGGCTGCCCTCGGACAACACCACGACCGTTCCGGCCGAGGCGGTGTTGATCGCCAGCTGCGCCGCCGAGACGGACCCGACGGTGACGATGGCGCCCGGCATCTGCCCCGAAAAGGTCACGAGGCCGCGATGCAGCACGCCTTCCCCGGCCGACTGGCCGGTGCTGAAGCCGACATAGGGCGTGCCGGAATTGCTCAGCGACAGGTCGAGGTCGGTCACGAGGTCGGTCTGCGGCAGGCTTTCGGGGTTCAGTATGCCGCCGGGGATCAGGCTGATCCAGCTGCTGCTCTGAAGCACGCGGTGCTGCAGTTCGACCGAGCTGCCGGCGCCCTCGGTGCGGATGGTCTGCCAGACCAGGTGCGCGGCGCCGTTCTTGGCCGCGATCTGCGGCGTGGCGGCGATGGCGTCGGGCGCCTGGCCGGTAACGGTCTGGGCGGTAAAGCCGACGCCGGTGTAACGGCTCACGCCGATGGTGTCGGGCACGCCGTCTTCGCCGTTGTCCTCGGTGTAGGCAACCAGGATGTCGCCGTTCAGCCAGGCGACGCTTGCCGAATGGGCCGGTGCGTTCAGCACCAGGCCCCGGTTCGACCAGCTGCCGCCAAGGTCGGTGACAAGACGCACCTGGGCGTCATTGCCCAGGCCCGTCGAGTAGACCAGCGCCAGGTCGCCCGAGCTGTCCACGGCCACGTCGAAGCTGGCCACGCCACCGGGATTCGCGGCCGAAACCGGCCCCGCCGACCAGCTGCCGGTGAAGACCTGCGACAGCACGCCCGCGCTGGTCGAATAGACCACCAGCGGGTCGTTCGCCCCGTCCACCACGACCTGCAGGTCGCGCACGGCACCGGCGGTGCCCAGCGTCACGCCGCTGCCCAGCGCATCCCAGCCCGTGCCGTTCCATTCGCGTGCGACCAGCCTGTCGTTGCCGCCCACCGTCTCGATCCAGGCCAGCACCGGCCGGCCGTTGTTGTTGATGGCCATCGACAGGTTCGACAGCGTGGCATTGCCCGCCACGGCCAGGCCGGCGCCGGTGACCGAGCCGTCCATTTCCACCCATGTGTCCCCGAGGAGACGCGCAAGACGGACTCCGCCCCCGTCCCGCGGGTCGAGCCAAGCGGCAAAGCGCCGCCCGTCATTGGCCTGCGCCGTGGCGGTGCTGCTGTCGGCCAGCGCATTGGCGCCGGTCAGCTCCAGCCCCGGAAGGCCCGACAGGGTCGACCAGCCGCCGCCCTCGACCACGCGGCCTGGCAGGGCCTGGGCCACGGGGGCCTCCGGCACCTCGGGCGTCAGCACCGGGTCGGCGCTGCCGGCGCCAAGGCCCGCGCCGTCACCGTTGCCGCCGTAATCCACCACGTCGCCCGCGCCGGGGCCCGCGATGATGTCGTCATCCCCGGCCTCGCCGAAGATCAGGTCGTTGCCGGCCCCGCCGAAGAGCTGGTCGTCGCCGGTGCCGCCGAAGATCCGGTCGACCTCGTCCGTCGCGCCGTCGTTGCCGCTGGTGGTGCCGAAGATCAGGTCGTCATCGGCGCCGCCATCGACGATGTCGCGGCCAAAGCCGGCCTCGATCTCGTCGTCGCCTTCGCCGCCGTCGATCACGTCGTCGCCGGCGTTGCCCTGGATCGTGTCGTTGCCGCCCAGGCCCTCGATCCGGTCCGCATCCGCGCCGCCGATCAGAACGTCATGGCCGTCGTTCGAGCCGATCAGCACGTCTTCGCCGTCGTTGCCCCGGACCGTGTCGCCCGTGCCGCCGCCCGCGTAGAGGTAATCGTCGCCCGCGTCGCCCTGCACGAGGTCGGCGCCGAGACCGCCATCGGCATGGTCCTCGCCCGCGCCGCCGAAGATCTCGTCGTCGCCTTCGTTGCCGAACAGGCTGTCGATGCCGTCGCCGCCCGAGAGGCTGTCATCGCCCAACTCGCCATGCAGGCTGTCGCGGCCGGTGAGGCTGGTGAGGCTGTCGTTACCGCGCCCGCCGTAGCCCAGGTTGTCGCCTTCGCCCAGGTGGATCGTGTCGTCGCCCGCCAGGCCATAGGCGGTGTCGTCGCCCGCATCGCCGACGATGGAATCGCCAAGGCCCGTGCCCGCCACCACGTCCGCACCGAACATCAGGTCGCCGCCCGCGCCGCCGATCAGCACGTTCTGCATGCCGCTGCCCGCGCGCAGCACGTCGTCGCCGTCGTCGCCTTCCAGCCGGTCGGTCCCGGCGCGGCCCAGCAGCGTGTCGTCATCGGCGCCGCCGTAAAGGGAATCGTCCCCTTCGGCCCCGTCCAGCACGTCGGCGTCATCGCCGCCGGTCAGGCTGTCGTTGCCCGCCTCGCCCAGCACCAGGTCTTCGCCGGCGCTGCCCGCGAGCACGTCGTCGCCCGCGCCGCCGCGGATCACGTCGCGGCCATCGTCGCCGATCACCGTGTCGGCGCCCGCCTCGGCGTAGATCACGTCGTCGCCCGCATCGCCGTGGATCGCGTCGTCGCCGGTGCCGCCGTAGACCTCGTCCTGGCCCGCGCCGCCCGAGACGCTGTCGTTGTCATCGCCCGCGCGGATCAGGTCGTCGCCGTCGTTGCCCTGGATCTGGTCCGCCCCGGCTTCGCCGAGGATCGTGTCATGGCCCCGGTCGCCCAGGATCGTGTCGTTGCCGACGCCACCGAAGATGTGGTCCTGGTCGTCGCCGCCATGGATCGAATCCGCGCCCGCGTTGCCTTCGATCGAATCGTTGCCGCCGTCGCCCAGGATCGTGTCGCCCTGCGCGCCGCCGGTGATCGTGTCTGCGCCCGAGCCGCCGCCGATCCGGTCCGCGCCGTCCTCGCCGAAGAGGCTGTCCTCGCCCGAGCCGCCGGTGATCGTGTCGTCCCCGACATCGCCCCAGACCGTGTCGTTGCCCGCGTCGCCCGCGAGGTTGTCGTTGCCGGCCGCGCCGAGGACCAGGTCCTCGCCCTCCTGCCCGCGCAGGGTGTCGTTGTCGTCCTCGCCGTAAAGCGTGTCGTTGCCGCGCCCGCCCAGCATGCTATCGGCGCCGAGACCGCCGTACATCGTGTCGTTGTCGTCGCCCCCGTCCATGGTGTCGTTGCCGTCCTGGCCATACAGCAGGTCAGCCCCCGCGCCGCCGACGATGGTGTCGTTCAGCGCGCCACCCTCGACCAGGTCGTTGCCCGAGCCCGCGTCGATGCTGTCGGCGCCCGCGGCCCCGCGGATCGTGTCCGCCCCGGCCCCGCCGAGCACCACGTCGTTGCCGCCTTCGCCCAGGATGGAATCGTTGCCGCCCTGGCCGGCGACATAGTCGTTGCCGACACCGCCGACGATGATGTCAGCGCCGTCCGAGATGCCCGGCAGGGCCGTTTCGAGGAAGGTGTAATCGACATCCGGCTGGTAGTTCGCCGCACTCTTGTAGGCCGCGAAGAAATCGTCGTTGAGGTTCTTCTGCCCCTCGCGGAACGGGTTCAGCGCCGCGTCGCCGACGATGAAGTCGTCGCCATCCGCGCCCTCGGCATCAAGGAAGGACGCCTGCCCCGGCAGCGGCGGGGTCGGCGACACGCCGGCGTCGTAGCCGCCGATGATGGTGTCGTTCTCGCTGCCGCCGATCAGGATATCGTCGCCTTCGCCGCCCCAGAGCTTGTCGAGCCCGTCCTCGCCAAAGATCACATCCTCGTCCGCGCCGCCCAGAAGCTGGTCGTTGCCGGTCTGGCCATACAGCACGTCCCGGCCGCCGCCGCCCCAGATCGTGTCGTTGTCGGCCCCGCCGCGCAGCACGTCGGCGTTGTTGGCGCCGATGATCAGGTCGTTGCCCGAGCCGCCGTCGATCTCGTTCTCGCCGGCGCCGTTCACGCCGTTGCCCGACAGCGTGTCGTTGCCCGACCCGCCGATGATCGTGTCGTTGCCAAGGCCGCCGATGATGGAATCCGCCACTTCGGAGCCGCGCAGGATGTCGTCGCCGTCGCCGCCGTGGATGCTGATCGCGACCTGGCCGCCGCCCTCGAAGGCAAAATCGCCGATCATCGCCAGCGTGTCGTTTCCGCTGCCGAAATCGCCGATGATGCGGGTGATGTTGGTGCCTTCTCCGCCGTAGGTCTGGATGATCCCGAAGGCCTCGACCTTGTATTCGCCGCTGGGCAGGGCGGTGACCTTGTATTCCTCTTCGGTGATCCCGGTGAAATCGCCGCCCCGGTGGGTCTGGCCCCTTGTGCCCACGTTGAGGACAAGGTCAGTGCCCTCGATCGTGGCCAGTTCCGGCGGATCGATCTCGATGCAGGTCGGGATGTCGAAGTCGAGCAGGGTGATGTCCAGCACGTTGATGCTGGAGCTCGAGAAGATGTATTCGAAGACGATGTCGAGGTAGAAGGCGAAGCGCCCCGACACATCGAGGAAGCACAGCGGCCCGCCGTGGGCGATGTTGGCCGCGATCTCGCCGAAGCGGACCTTGCCGTCGCCCGTGCCCTCGGGCTGTTCCTGGCCGGGGTCTAGATGCTTGATCCCGTCGTGCAGGTCGAAGTTGATGGTCGCGCTGACCCCCGCCTCGGCGCCGACGCTGAGGCCGGGGAAGCCGACCGAGGCGCCGCCGAAGAGCTTGCCCTTGAGCCAGGCCTCGGGCACGTCCTCGGACCCGCCGTTGCGGTCGTCGAAGTAGAAACCCGATGCCAGCAGGTCGAGGTTCTCGACCCCGCCCCCGGCCTCGATGAAGCGGCGCGCACCGTAGGTGTCGTAGCCGAACGCGAGGTCCACACCGGCGTAAAGGCCGCCGCCGAACACCAGGTTGATGGGCGGCGCGTACCAGACGGGGATCGACTGGCGGTATTCGAAACCGACCGAGAGCGTCGGCATGTTGTAGTGGATCAGCGTGACGTCCTGCCCGAACAGCAGCCCCAGCGCCGAGGCCGGGTTGTCGAGGATCGGGAAGGACAGCGTGCCGGTCGGGATCTCGTCCGCGCCCTGGAGTTCGCGCGACAGGCCCCCGGCGCCGGCGCTGCTCATCTGGCTTTGCAGGTTGGCCTTGGACGACAGGATGGCGCCCGCGTCCAGCTTGGTCACGTCGAAATTGTCGCCGGTGAAGAAGCTGCCGAAGGCGTCCTTGGACGAGCCGGCGTTCATGTTGGCGCCCGACAGGTTGATCGATTCCGCCAGGGTGATGTAGCCCGCATTGGCGATGGACCGCGCCTCGTTGACGATGTTCAGCACGCGCACGGTCGAGGCGATGAAGTCGACCACCTCGTTGTCGCCGAACAGAATCCCCGCAAGGTCGATCAGCGTGACCGGCCGGCCGAAGACATCCGACAGCAGCGGCAGCGGCTTGTTCAGGATCTCGAGCAGCGGCTCGATTGGTTCGAGGAAATCCAGCACCGGCTCGAAGATCGGCAGCAGCGTGTCGCGGATGAAACCGCCGAGGTCGAGCTGGATGTTGTTCAGCGCGATCGAGGCCGGGTCGACATTGGCCGAGCCGATGGACCAGTCGGCCGCCAGCTCCGCCGTGAGCGACGGGAAGGCCGCGTAATCGCCGAAGCCGACCACGAGGTCGAGGTCGGCATTGGCCGTCAGGTTCCAGATCGGCGTGATCGTGGCCGAGCCGAAGCTGCTGAGGTTGACCCGCGGAGCCCCGCCGATGTCCAGCCCGATGCTGCCCGAGATGCCGGTCGGGTCCTTGGTGTGGGTCGAGCCGTTGACCTCGGTCGTGCCCTCCCCGGTCGAGATCGTCGCCTCGAGGAAGCCAAGCCGCCCCGTCGCCTCGAAATTCTCGGACAGGGTCGCGCTTAGGGTCGCCTCGAACTCCGGGTCGCCCTCGCCGGCGTCCGAGAGCAGGTAGAAGCCCGAGTTGCGCGACAGGCCAAAGCCGAAGTCGAGCGCCCAGTCGAGGTTGACGTCGATGGACGCATCCTCGCCGTTGTCGCCGCCGATCTCGAGCCCCAGCCAATCCATGCCGAGGTCCAGGTCGATCTCGCCCGAGGCGAGGTTTTCGACCCCGGCCAGGTGCAGCACGAGGTTGACGTCGTTGATGTCCAGCACGTTGCCGGTGAAGGTGTCGCCATAGGTCCAGGCGTGGACGGTCGCGCCCTCGGTGTACTCGAGGTCGATGGCGGCGGGCGCGATGCCGAAGACGGTGTTCATCGCGTCGATCAGCGCGTCAAAACCCGGATCGGCGCCGTTCGACCCGCCCAGGATCTGGTTCACATTGGCGCGGAACTGGGCGATGAAATTGGCCGCATCCCCCAGCTGGTCGCCGATCAGCGGCAGGTCGATGCCCAGCAGCTCACCACGCAGGATGTCCTCGATCGTCTTCAGCGCCAGGTCGATGCCCGCCTGGATGCCCGCGAAGGACCCCAGCAGGTTCATGTTCGCCACTTCGGCGGCAAAGTTCGGCGCAGTGATGGTGAAATCGGAGCCGGAAACGTTGGTGCCGGCGGCCAGCTTGCGCAGGATCTCGCCCAGGTCGCCCGTTTCGATGTGGATGGCGCCGATGTTGTTGCCTTCAAGCGGGAAATCCACTGGAAGATCAACGACAAAGACCACGTCGCTGGTCATCTGCAACGCGTTGCGCAGGGCCGTGCCGCTGGCGATCAGCGTGTCGATGTAGTGCCGCGTGGTGGCCGGGTTCAGCCCGAATTCCAGCGTGCCGCGATTGGCCGCGTCGCTGGCGCCGGAATCGTAGGCCGCGCGGCTGATCCGCGCCTCGCCGTCGCGCACGAAGACGCCCAGCGGGCCGATTGCCAGTTCGAAGTCGAGGTTGGTGCCGCCGGCCCAGAGGCCCAGCTCGATCCCCGAGCCGCCGCCCAGGAAGCTGCGCGGCGTGCCGCCCGAGAGCTCGATGCCGAATTGCAGGTTCGCCTCGGCCACCGCGTCGTAGCTGAGGTCGAGCGAGGCATTGGCGTCCACGAGGTCGCTGATGTTGTTCAGCCCGCCCAGCGAGCTGACGCCCAGATCGCCCAGGTCCACGCCAAAGGTCGTGCTGGCGGCCGATTGTGCCTGCAGGGTGATGTCAAAGACCAGCGCCGCGTTCAGGCTGTCCCAGGTCAGGTTCAGCTGCGAGGCATCGGCGAGGATGCCGATCTGGTTGATCAGGATGTCCTCGAGCTTGGTCTCGAGATCGGCGAGCCCCGCCGCCGGGTCGGCCCGGAACGTCTCGGCCGCGGCCAAGAACTGGTCGGCCAGCGCCACCAGGTCCTTCAGCGAATCCCCGATCACCGGGATCTTGGCGCCAAAGCCCGAATCCTCGAACCAGGCGACCAGCATCTGGCCCAGCTCGATCAGCGCATCGGCCACGTCGTCGGCCGAGAGGTTGCGGATATCGGCCAGGTCCCCGAGGTCGGGGAAGGTCACGTCCCAGTTGCCGGGATCGAAGAGGTCCGGCGCGGTGATCCCGAAGGTTTCGCTGCCCGAGAGCGAGAACAGCGTCGCCGCCGGTCCCGAAAGTCCCACGTCGGCGGTGAAGGAGCCCGCGACCGAGGTGCTGAGCCCGTCCGATCCGGTGAACAGCGTGTAAAGCTCGCTGGGGTTGGCGGTGATGTCGCGCAGGTAATGGGTGCCGGACACGAGGTCCAGCGTCACCGCGCCGTCGAAATCGAGCACGCCGTTGGTCAGCTCGAGGTTGACGATGCCCAGCTCGGCCGCGGCGCTCAGCGCGCCATCCACGGCGATGGTGGCGGTGCCCAGCAGGTCGTCCACGTAGAGCCCGTCGAGGATGCTCGAGGTGGCGATCTGCAGCGCCTGCGGGGCGCCGACCTCCTGCCGGGTGCCAAAGCCGATCTCGGCGGCGCCGCCGGCGTCCGTGGGCGCCGGTTCGATGACAAAGAGGTCGATGTCGTCGGTGATCATCAGGCTCAGCACGCCATCGGTGCCGGCATTGGCGATGACGGTCGACAGGCCCGCCGCCTGGCGCGCCACGTTCATCGGGTGCAGCGCCAGGTTGATGTCGGCGACCAGGTCGCCCCGGTTGAGGTTGGTCGCGGTGCTGGCGGCCGAGACGGTCACCGTCTGCGTCGGCCGGTCGCCGATGGTGATACGCAGCACCGCGTCGTTGTCCAGCTGCCCGTCGGCCGGCAACTGGCCGTCGCCCGTCAGGTAGACGGTCGTGCGGTCGCGCGCGGTGCCGAAGCCCAGCTTGGTATGGGCCGGGTCGGTCGCATCGGTGGCAAAGGCCATGCGGCCGCCCAGGCTTGAATCCATGGTCATGCGCAGCAGGCCGCCGGTCACGTCCACGTCGATCGCATCGGGCGACAGCGCGGGGCCGCGCCCGCCCTCTGGCAGGATCGCCCCGGCGCTGAGCGCGGCCGAGACGGCGACCTGCAGGTCGGCGGCCAGGTCCGCGACCGTCGCGTTGGTCGAGGTGCGGTCGGCGTCCAGCGTGACCTCGAGCCGGCTGTCGTCGGCCAGCACGAGCGAGAACCGCGCCCGCGTGCCAGGGTCGAGCCGGCCATTGGCGGGCGGCACCGCCAGCGCGGTCAGCGCCGTCGTCACCTTGGTCAGATCAAAGCCAAAGCTGACCTGCAGCGCCCCGGTGCCGGTCAGCGAGATGCTGCCGTCCGAGGTGAGCGAGGCAAGCCCCGCGAAATCCTGGTCGAAATCGAACCCGGCATTCACGCCCGCAAAGGTGTGGTTCAGCGTCAGGACGAAATCCAGCCGGTCATTCCAAGAGGTATAGGTCGAGGTCAGCCCGCCCGGCGGCACACCCGCGCTGGCCGCCAGCTGGCTGACCAGGTCGTCGAGGGATTCAAAGTTGCGGAAGCCGCTGGCGTCTTCGAGCAGCTCGTTCACCTGCTCGTTCAGCGCCACGCCCCAGTCGAGCAGGTCGGCCAGCGAGGCATCCGCAAAGGGCACCTTGGCCTGCATGAAATCGGCGCCCGACAGGCTCGAGAGCCAGCCGGCGAAGGCCTTGAGCGCGCTCAGCAGCGCGTCACCGTCGAGGTCCGAGAAATTGCCGAGCTCGTTGGCCAGCGTTCCGCTCATGACCATCGTGGGCGCCTCGCCCGACAGCGGGTTGCCCTGGAAGGTAAAGACGGCGGTGCCCGAACCGATGCCCGACAGCCCCGCGGTGGCGACGATGGCGCCCTGGATCTGCGCCGGACCGGCCTGGAGGTTCAAGAGCCCCTCGGCCGAAGTGCCCAGCATCTCGGCCAGGGTCAGCGGCGCGGGCAGCGTGCCGTTCGGCTGGGCGACCCCGCCGGTTACCTCGGCCGCGAGCGACAGGGTCGAGCTGTTGCCGAGCGCCAGGTCCACGACGCCCAGCCGCAGCGAGCTGCCGCCGGTGGTGTCGATCTGGGCGTCGACGCCCGCGTTGAATTCATCGACCCGCAGGAACACCGCGTCCTCGGCCGCGCGCAGCCCGTCAAGGTCGACGCCGATGGTCAGCCGCATCTGCACGGTCGCATCGCCGTTCAGCTGCGCATCCATCGAGAAACCGGTGGTGCCGTCGGCAAAGGTGATCGCCTCTCCCGCAAGGTCGCGGCTGAGTTCGAAGCCGATCTGCATGACGAAAAGGTCGCGGTTCGTGACCACGCCCAGCAGGTCCGCCGTCTGCTCTTGCGCGGCGGTGATCATCCCGGCGTACATGTTCGCCCGGTCCACCACGACCGACAGCGCGCTGGTCGCCAGCGCCTCGAGCGCATCGGCCGCCTGGGTCGCGGCATCCTCGGCCGCGGCGGTCGGGTTCTGGAAGAATTGCGTGATCGCGGTGGCCGCGCTGCCCAGCCCGTTCTCGAGGTCGAGGATCTCGGCCAGGGTCTTGCCGACCAGCGGCAGCTCGGTCTGCATCAGCGCGGTCTGGCTGGCCGATTGCGCGAACTGGTCCAGCCACGGCCCCAGCTGGCGCAGCGCGTCCAGCGGGTTGCCCTGCAACAGGCCGCTGCTGAGCAGCGAGCCGATGTCGCTGGGCAAGAGGTTCTGCAGGTCGGTCTGGTCAAAGTTGATCGTCGGCGCCGTGGCCGGCTGGTCGATCCGCCAGGCAAAGCTGACGGGCACGGTATCGACGCCGCCGGTGACGCCGATCTCGGTGCTGGCCTCGATCTTGCCGTTGACCACAGGGGTCGAAAAGACGCTGGTCCCGGAGGCCGCGAGCAGCTGGCGCAGGGTCGTGCGCCCGTCGATCGTGCCAAGGTCGGCCAGCTGCGTGGTGAAGGTCGCGTCGGTTGCCGGGTCGAGCGTGCCATCGGTGTTGCGCTTGGCGATGTTGACTTGCGTGTTGCGCGCCTCGACCCGCAGGGGGCCAAGCGAGGCGCCGGCCGTGAAGGGCGCGGGCGTCGTCACCCGCGCGCCCAGCGCCAGCGAGGTGGCCGGGCCGGCCACGAGGTAGAGCCTGTCCTGCAACGCCAGCGTCGGGTCCATCAGGATGCCGAAGCGCAGCGTCAGGTCGCCCTGCCCCTGCACTTGCGCGGTGCCTGAAAGGTCGATCTCTCCGACGCCGCCAAGGGTTTCCTGGATGCCGACATTCAGCGTCTCGTTGAAGGCCGCGCTGTCGGTCAGCGAAACCTCGAGCGCGGAACCGTTCAGCTCGACCAGGGCGGAATCGAACAGCGCCTGCAACGCGGCCTGCAGGCTGCCCGGGTCCGAGAAGCTGCTGATCGTGTCGATGGCGTCCTGAATTTCCTGCGCGAAATCGGCGATGCGCGCCAACTCGTCGCCAAGGACGGGGATGCCCCGGGCAAAGCCGCGCTCGGCCAGCTTGGCCAGCGCCGAGGGCAGCGCGTTCAGCGCGTCAAGCAGCGTCTGCTCGGACAGCGACTCCCACTGGGTCACGTCAAGGAAGGTGGCCGCGTTGGTGGTGAAGGTGCCGATGTCCGACAGGTCCGACCAGGTGGCGGTCAGGTCGCGCGGCAGGCCGGGGATGAAGGCGCTGTCCAGCGGCAGCGTCAGGTCGAGCGAGCCGCCAAGTTCCGCATAGGCGCCGGCATCGACGATGGAACCATTGAGCGCCAGCAGCGTGATCGTCGGGTCTCCGTCGCCCTGCGCCAGTCGCAGGGTCACGTCGGCATTGGCCGACCCGCCCGTCACGGTCAGGTCAAGAAAGCCGACCTGCGCCGCCGCGTTGATCCCCGTCAGCGAGGTCTGGATGCGGATCGCCGGCGCGCCGTCGCCCGCCATCAGGAACAGCGACGGCGTCCCCCCGCGCACGTCCACGCCAAAACCCAGCTGGCCCGACAGGGTCGCGTTGACCCCGGCCACGGTCGCGCTGGCCTCGAGGTCGATGGCGCCCGACTGCGTCCAGGCCACGTCCACGTCGCCATTGCGCGTGGTCGAAAAGCCGACGTCGAACACCGCCGCGTCATCGCGCCCGTCGCCGTCGAGGTCGACGCGCCGCAGGCCAAGGTCGGTCAGCGAGGCATGGCTCAGCACCGCCGCGCGCAGCTCGTCGATGTCGGTGAAGCTGCCCAGCCCGTCCAGCAGCGACTGGATCGAGGCGCCGGGATCGACCATGCCGGCTAGCGAGTCGCCAAAGAACGGCAGGTCGCCCAGCAGGTCGGAGGCGTTGAGGTTGCCGAGGAACCCGGTCGCCGCGCTGAAGAGGCCGGTGAAATCCCCCTCGGTCACGTCGCCGAAGCCGCCCAGCACGTCCAGCGGGCCCGAGACGTCGGCATTGGTCAGGTCGTCCAGCCAGTCCAGCTCGAACAGCTCGGCCGAGCCGAAGCCCGCATCGCCGGTGATGTCGACCGAGGCATCGCCCGACATCTCGACCGAGGCGCTGAGGCCGATGTCGCCGGTCAGGTCCGCCACGCGCAGGGCCGCGCCCGTGGTGGCGACCGTGGCGGTCGCGTTGACGGACGCGTCCACGTCGGCGGCAAAGTCCACGAATCCGAAATCGACCGTTGCCGCGAGGTCGGTCATGGTGCCCGTGGCCGAGGCGCTGATCGTGGCCGGCGCCACGTAGAAGCCGGTACCGTCGATCCCCAGCTCAAGCTGGATCGTGGCGGAAAACGCCGTACTCACCTGCCCCGTCACGTCAAGGCTGACGCCCAGCCCGCCATCATCGGCCGACAGGTCCAGCGCCGTGTCGCTGGCCGCGATGGTGCGCGTGATGTCCACGTCAAAGACCGCGTCGGCCCCCGTATGCCCGATCACCACGCTGACGTCGCCAAAGGCATCGCTGAAGGCGCCGTTCAGCGCCGCCACCAGCTCGTCCCCGGTCGGGTCGATGTCGGTGGCCAGGTAGGTTTCGATCTTGTCGGTCAGGTAGGTTTGCACCGTGGTCCCGAAATCAACCGCGGTCCCCAGAGTCCGGTTGATGACGGGCACGGATTGCGCCAGCGCCTGGTGGGATTGAAGCGTGCTCGCCCAGGTCTCGAGCGCCTGCACCCCGGCGGTCAGCGCCGCCGCGTCCCCGGTGAGATCGGCGTTCAGCAGGATGCGCGGCTCCAGCGCCTCCATCTCGGCCTTGCGTCGCGGCGCGGCCTTTCCGGCCACCGCCTTGCGACGGGGCTTGGACGAATCGGGCAGCGTCAGCCTGATGCCATTCCAGCTTGCCGATGCCTTCGTGAGTGCTGCGGAGGACGTGCCCCCGAACAATTGGGACCTGCGACCGCTCCAGCGACGTCTCATCGTTAAGTACCCTTGCAAAATGGCCTTGCCGGGGAAAAGCGTTGGGGACCGGTCAAAGCAGCTAAGAATGCAGGTAACCTAGCGGGAACCGACCCGTTCTGGCAAGCCCGCAGGGCCTGTGTCCTATGGGGGAATACCGGTATTGGCGTCCCCATGAGGCCCCGCATCGCGCCCGGCCCAGGCTGCCGGTCTGCACAGCTTTTGGCCAGCGCCGGACCCGGCCGCCCGGCCCCCGCACCGGGCCGCCAGTGCAAAACGCCGCGCGGACAAGGGCTTGCGCAGGCGGGTCAAGAAATCCTCAGCCCGCGGATGCAGGAAGCTTGCTTGTATTCGCCGGCCCGTTCGGGCGACCTAAGGCCCAAGACAGACCCTTTCGGAAGGACACAGGCACAATGGGCATCGAGGCAACCGGCGGCGAGATCGACATGGGCAAGTTCTGGCGCACCCTGGGCGAACGCCCGATCGGCGCCACGCTGGTCACCGCGCAGTCGGCAGATGGCCCCACGGGCTTTCTTGGCCTGTCGGCGGCGCATGTGACGGCGAACCCGCCGACCATGCTGGTGTCGATCGACAAGAAGACCTCGGCCCTGGCCGGGGTGATCGAGAACGGTCATTTCGCGGTCAACTACCTGCCCGAAGGCTGCGCCGAGATGGCCAATGCTTTCGGCGGCAAGGGCGAAAAGGTCTTCGAGGACGGCGCCTGGGACACGCTCGCCACCGGCGCGCCGGTCTACACCGAGGCGCTGGGAGTCTTCGATTGCGAGGTCGAGACGGTCGTGGAACACGGTGACATCTCGATCGTGATCGGCACCGTCAAGGGCATCCGCGCAAAGGGCGAAGGCGCGCCGTTGATCTTCTTCCGCGGGAAATTCCTGAGCGATTGATTGAGGTTGGCGCAGCGGGGTCGCCCGCCGCGCCGCCGGGGTTGATGAGGTTACAGCAGCGGGGCGACCCGCTGCGCCGCGGCGATCACGCGGCGATCCTCGGCCCGCCGCCCGACCAGCGACACGCCCAACGGCAGATCCTGCCCCGAGACCGGCAGCGTCATCACCGGCACCTGCAACGCCGTCCACATGGCATTGAAGAGCGGATTGCCCGGCCCCTTCCCCGGCGGTGCAAAGCCTGGGGCCGAGGGGGCGAGGATGGCGTCGAACCCCTTCGACATCTCCTCGAACGTCATCCGCAGCCGGGCCAGCGCGTCATAGGCCTCGAACATCTGGCGCGGCGTGTGACCGGCGCGCCGTTCGACCCGTGCGTGGAAATCGTCGTGCAGCAGCGCGGGCCGCGTCACGGCGAGGTTGAGGAAAGCCGCCGCCCCTTCGGAGTGCATCACGCAGCGGTGCAGGTCGTCGATGCCGGCAAAGTCCTCGGGCAGATCGAACGGGATCACGTCGGCGACCGGCGCCAGCCGCTCGGCCAGCGTGCCGAACAGCGCCAGCGTCTCCGGCTCCAGCTTGTCCGCGTAGGGCGTCAGGCACAGGCCCAGCCGCAGCCGCGCACCCGGCGCGGGCGCCTCGGGCAGGCGGTAGACATCGGCGAGCAGCGCGATGTCCTCCACCGACCGCGCGAAGAGGCCAATGGTGTCGAGGCTGACGGAATAGCGCTTGACCCCCTCGGTCGAGATCAGCCCCCAGCTGGGTTTCAGCGCCACGTCGCCGCAGAAGGATGCCGGCCGGATGGTCGACCCGCCGGTCTGGGTGCCCAGGCCCAGCGGCACGTGGAAATCCCCCACGGCGGCGGCGGTGCCCGAGGACGACCCGCCCGGCGTGCGCGTCACGTCATGGGGATTCGCCGTGGCGGCCCAGCGCCCGGCGGCGGCGAATTCGGTCGTGTCGGACTTGCCCAGCACAATGGCCCCGGCGGCGCGCAGCACCTCGACACAGGGCGCGTCATTGGCGGGGCGGTTGGTGCCATAAAGCGGCGAGTTATGCGTGGTCGGCAGGTCGCCGGTGTCGATCATGTCCTTGATCGCGATGGGAATTCCGGCCAGCGGACGCGGATCGTCCGGGGCGATGGCGGCGGCCTGCGCCTCCGCCTCGGGGTTCAGCGTGATCCAGGCGCGCACCTCCTTGTCGCGCGCGGCGATGCGCGCCAGACAGGCTTGCACGAGGTCCAGCGACGTCAGCCGCCCTGCCCGCATCTCGGCCCGCGCCTCGCTCGCGGTCAGCCGCGCGAGATCGGTCGTCACATCCTTCATCGTCCCGTCCTTTCCATGTGCAAACGGGCGGCAAGGGTCCCCGCCCCGCCGCCCGCCGGGTCAAGCCGTGCTGCTCATTCCGCGGCCAGAGCGACCGTTTCGCGCGATTTCATGCGCGGCTGGATTTCCTTGCCGAAGGCGTCGAGCCCCTCGAGGAAGTCGTCGAAGACCATCATGATGCCCTTGACGCCCGGCACCGCCGCCGCCTCGTCCAGCATCCGGGCGACGCTTTCGTAGGAGCCGATGATCGTGCCCATGTTGAAGTTCACCGCGCCTTCCGGAAGGTTGATCGTCGCCGCGGTCGAGTTCGCGCCCGCTGACTGGTCGGCCGCGCCCTGCACGCCCATGTAGGCCAGCGCCTCCATGTCCGCGCCCTCGCGGTAGGCGGTCCACTTGGCCTGCGCTTCCTCGTCCGTCTCGCCCGAGATGACCATGAACAGCACGTAGGCGCCGACGTCTCGCCCGGTCTTGGCGGCGGCGTCCATCAGGCGTTTCGACGTCGGCTCGAACGACGTGGGCGTGTTGACCCCGGTGCCGAGGACGAAGGAGTAATTCGCGAGGTTCGCGGCGAATTCCATGCCGGTGTCCGACTGGCCGGCGGCCACGATCTCGATCGGGCTCGACGGCGGCGGCGAGAGCTTGCAGTCTTCCATGGTGAAGTGCTTGCCCTTGAAGTCCGAGGTGCCGGTGTCCCAGAGCTCTTTCATCACGGTGACGTATTCCGTCGCGTACTCATAGCGATAGCCGAAATACTCGTCGCCCGGCCAGACCCCCATCTGGGTGTATTCGCCCGGCGCCCAGCCGGTCACGATGTTCACGCCGAAGCGGCCCGGCGCCACGCTGTCGATGGTCGAGGCCATGCGCGCGACGATCGCCGGCGGCAGGGTCAGGATCGCGGTCGAGGCGAAGAGCTTGATCTTGTCCGTCACCGCGGCCAGCGAGGCCATCAGCGTGAAGCTTTCCAGGTTGTGATCCCAGAACTCCGTCTCGCCGCCGAAACCGCGCAGCTTGATCATCGAGAGGGCAAAATCCAGCCCGTAACCCTCGGCCTTCTGCACGATCTGCTTGTTCAGCTCGAAGCTGGGCATGTATTGCGGCGCGGCTTTCGAGATCAGCCAGCCGTTGTTCCCGATCGGGATGAAGACACCCATATCCATGTCACGATTCCCCGTTGTAACGTGATTACATGTACGGACTTTTGCAGTCGCCATTGAGGGAAGCGAGACATTCCGGTCGCACAGTATGCAAAACCCGGCGCACTTCGGGTTTTGCCCGTTTAATGCGCGCCGCAGCGCGGCATTTGCCCCGCTGGAAGCAGGGCGAAAACGCGGTCAGGTCGACTGGATTCGGGTCTGGTAGGCAAAGGACTCGGCGGGGTAGAACTGCATGGCGAATTCCTGCATCCGCCCGCCCGAGGCGATGTAACGGCGCGACAGGCGCATGCAGATGTCGCCCTCTTCCCGCCCCAGCGCGCGGGCCACGTGGGCCGGCATGGGGATGGCCCGGATCTCCTGGTGGATCTCGCGGATGCGTTCGCCGGTCGCCTTCTCGATCAGCATGAACAGCGCAACACGCAACACGTCGATGCTTTCGATCACCGAGCGCAGGCGCGGTTCGAGGTAAACTTCGTTCCAGCACATGGGCTTGTCCTCTCCGGCGATGAAACGCAGACCGGCCGCATGGTAGTATTTCCGGCCCGGCCGGCAGCCCATCTGCACGGCCAGCTGTCCCCGCGCCTCGATCACCTCGCGGTGGCTGAACCGCAGCTCGGTCTCGCGGGCAAAGTCGAACAGGTCGCCCCGCGTCTCGGTGGTGAAGCGGCCGAACATGTCGTCGCGCGCCTGCTCAACCCGGGTGCCGACGCCCTTGCGGGCCGACACCCGCCCCCGCGCCCGCATCTGCCCGATGGCCTGCCGGACGGTGTGGCGCGAGACCTTGAGCATGGCCGAAAGGTCCGCCTCGGTCGGCAAGAGCGACCCGACCGGGAAACGCCCCGCGGAAATCTCTTTTTCAAGAAGGGAGGCAACCTGGAGATACAGGGGGGAGCCGTCGTCCCGGCTTAGGGAAACATCAGAAAAGTCTTCCATTATCACGCAATTCAAGTCTGGACTTATGCAAGTCTAGAGGCGTGATCCGCAGCTGGCAAGTCCAAGCTGCAAGGGGCGCGGACATCCCTGCCCGCGCCCGCAAGGTCATTCCGCCGCGAGCTTGCCAAGCTCGGGGTTGCGCGACTTCATCAGCGGCTGGATGTACTGGCCGAACTGCTCGATCCCGATGATGAAATCGTCGAAGGTCAGCATGATGCCCTTGAGGCCCGGCGTCGCGGCGATTTCGTCCAGCATGGCGGCGACCTGCTCGTAGGACCCGATCAGCTTGAGCATGCCGGTCGGCTGCGGATTCTTGATCGCGCGCACCAGGTTCGCGGCGGTCGAGCCGTCCTTGGCCACCTTGTCCTGGCCGGCCTGGGAGGCCTGCCATTCCAGCGCCTCGATGTCGGTGCCCTCCTTGTAGAGGTTCCACTTGTCCCAAGCCATCTGCTCGGTCCGGTCGGCGATGACCATCAGCAGCAGGAAGGCGCCGGTGTCGCGGCCGTGCTTGTCGGCAAAGCTGTTCACCTTGGCGACCATCTCGCGGCTTTGCTGGGTTTCGTTGATGTCCCCGCCCGCGCCGACAAAGTTGTAATCGCCGTACTTGGCGACGAATTCCATGCCCTTCTCGGACTGGCCCGCACCGACGATCGGGATGCGGCCCTTGGCCGGCCCGGGCGAGAGCTTGCAATCGTCCATCTGGAAGAAGTCGCCCTTGAAGTTCGACACGCCGTCGCGCCACAGGTCCTGCATGACCTGCACGTATTCGGAGGCGTAGTCATAGCGGCGGGCAAAGTGTTCCGGCGTCAGTTCCAGCCCCATCTGCTGGTATTCCTTGGGCTGCCAGCCGGTCACCATGTTCACGCCGATCCGGCCGGGGGCGATGGAATCGATGGTCGTGGCCATGCGCGCGGTCAGCGCCGGCGGCAGGGTCAGCATGGCGCAGGAGGCAAACAGCTTGATCTTCTTGGTGACGGCGGCCAGGCCGGCCATCAGCGTGAAGCTTTCCAGGTTGTGCACCCAGTATTCCGACGGACCGTTGTAGCCGCGCAGCTTGATCATCGAGAGGGCGAAATCCAGCCCGTAGCGTTCGGCCTGCTGAACGACGATCTTGTTCAGCTCGAAGCTGGGCATGGTCTTGGGCGAGGTGGTCGAGATCAGCCAGCCGCGGCTGCCGATCGGGATGAAGACGCCAATCTCTGTCATGGGTGGTTCCTTTCCTGTTGGTGTCTGGCCCCGGGTGGCGGGGCCGTTACTGATGTCAGGCAGCGGTGCCCGACACGTCGGTGTTCGCGTCGTGATCAGTCTCCGCTGCAGCGCGGCGTTCGCCAATCGACTTATTTCGGAGAGGGGCTTGAGTTTTTCTCATCGGCGCGACGGGGGCCGCCGGGGCAACGGGCAAGGTCGCGGGGGCTTCGGCCACGGCGGGCGCCGCGCCCGTGTCGCGGTAACGCCAGAGCACCGGCAGCGACAGCAGCGGGATCAGCCCCATGGCGGCAAAGGCCCAGTGGAAGTCCGCCTTTTGCAGCGCCCCGCCGGGCGTCTGGATCACCGCAAGCAGCGCGGCCGAGATCGAGATGCCAAGCCCCATGGTCAATTGCTGGAATACCCCGGCCGAAGACACGGCGCGGCTGAGCTCCCCGTCCTGCAGGTCGGTATAGGTCAACGTGTTGGCCGCGTTGAAATACAGCGTCCGGATCGCCCCCGTGATCAGCACCAGCGCGATCAGCAGACCCAGCGGCCAGGCGGTCGAGACCCCGGCAAAGGCCAGCAGGCTCAGCGTGCCCAGCAGCGTGATCGCGATCAGAACCCGGCGGAAGCCGAACCGTGCCACGCAGCGTTTCAGCAGCGGTTTCGAGGCAAAGCTGCCCAGCCCCGACAGGGCCGCCAGCAACCCCGCGTGAATCGGCCGGAAGCCAAGCCCGAGTTGCAGGAAGAGCGGCAGCAAGAAGGCCGAGGAGTTGATCCCGATCCGCCCGATTCCCCCCGCGATGACCCCGGTGCGGTAGGAGGCGTTCGAAAACAGCCGCAGGTCCAGCGCCGGCCGGTCCAGCCCCCGCGCATGGCGGCGGTAGACCTGGAAGACGGCGAGGCTACCGGCGACCAGCACCACGGCGCCGACCAGGCCGAAGCCGGGATGCGACAGCGCCTCGACCCCCAGTTGGAACAACACCAGCGACAGGCCGGCCAGGGCGAAGCCGCCCAGGTCAAAGGCCCCTGCCCCCTCGGGCGGAGTTGCGGGTATCAGCCGCAGCGCGCCGATGATGGCGGCCAGGCAGATCGGCGCGTTGACGAAGAACAGCGTCCTCCACGGCGCGAATTCGATCAGCGTGGCGCCGATCAGCGGGCCGATCAGCGGCCCGATCAACACCGGGATCGTCAGCCATGTCATCCCGTCCAGCGTCCGCCCCGGCCCGAAGGCGCGCAGCACGATCATCCGGCCGACCGGCGTCATCAGTGCCCCGCCAAAGCCCTGCAGCATCCGCAAAGGCAGCATCGTCCAGAGCCCCGGCATGGCCGCACAGGCCATCGACGCGGTCATGAACAGCGCCACCGACCAGCAGAACACCCGCCGCGCGCCGAAGCGGTCGGCGAACCAGCCCGAGACCGGCATGAAGACCGCGAGGCTCAGCAGGTAGGCGGTGATCAGCAGGTGCAGCGACAAGGGCGACTGGCCCAGGTCTCTGGCGATCAGCGGAATGGCGATGGTCAGCAGCGTCGTGTCGACGCCCTGCATGAGAAACGCGCAGGCCACGACGAACGCGATGGCGATGCGATGGGATTCCTTGGTCGGCGGCATGTGCGGCCCTTCGTCCTTGTTACCCTCTGGCATCTGCGCTGACCGGCAAACGTTCAAACGAGAAAAGTTTTCAGAGCGCCCAAGGAATTCTCAGCCCGGCCCCAAGCGCGTCGCCGCGCGGCCCTGGACCCCGGGCTGAACCTTTCTCAGCCCCCTGTCGCAGATTTTCGCAGTAACGGGCCGCGCGGGGCCGGTCCTATGGTCATCTCAACGCTCACGAGGACCAAAAAGGATCGCGCCATGACCCGCGTATGGGATGACTTCCTGACCGAAGACGACAAGAAACTTGTGGCCCGCCGCAACCTGCGAGAGCCGCACGGGCCCGGCAAGGTGAACGCGCTGCTGGTGATCGACATGCAGGTCACCGCCTGCGGCATCGACGCGCCGATCGTTGACCAGCTGGACGAGTACCCCGGCAGCTGCGGCCCCCATGCGTGGAAATCCATCCCCGTGCAGCAGCGCCTGCTGGCCGCCGCCCGCACCGCCGGGATGCCGGTGATCTATTCCAAGCACATCTTCCACGGCTATACCGGGATGAAGCAATCGGTGGCCGGCGTCTTTTCCGCCACCGACCCGCGATCCGAGATCCCCGATTACGTGGCGATGGAAAAAGGCGAGATCCTGGTCGAAAAGCAGACCCCGTCCTGTTTCGCCTTCACCAACCTGCACCTGATCGCGCAGCAAAAGGGCATCGACGGCTTCCTCGTCGTCGGCAATTCGACCTCGGGCTGCGTGCGCGCCACCTGCGTGGATGGCGAGGCGATGGGCTACAAGATGCAGGTGATCGAGGAAGGCGTCTTTGACCGGATCGAGATGAGCCATGCCGCCGCGCTCTTCGACATGCAGTTCAAGATCTGCGACGTGATCGACGAGGCCCGCGCGTTGGAGATCATCGACGCCCCCGCCGCGCTCAAGAAATCCGCCTGAAGGGGGCCGCCATGACCGGGTTCACCGCTGCCGCCATCCAGCTCGGGCCGGCCTCGGCCACGATTGCCGAGACCACCGACCGGATCGAGATGCTCATGAGCCGCGCCGCGGCCCATGGCGCGAAACTGGCCGTGCTGCCGGAACTGGCCCTGTCGCCCTATTTCGCGGCCGAGATCCAGGACGTCAGCCAATGGGTCGAGCCCGCCGCCAATCTCGACGCGCTCGAGCGGATCGCGGCGCGGGCAGCGGACCTGTCGATGGCGGTGGTCGTGTCCTACGCCGAACACGACAGCCGCGGGCTTTACAATTCGATGGCCTTCTACGACGCGCAGGGCCAGCGCAAGGGGCTGTTCCGCAAGGTCCACATCCCCGGAACGCACAAACCCGATCCGGCCAAGTCGCTGAACATCCTAGAAAAACACTATTTCACTCCCGGCGACCTGGGCTTTCCCGCGCATGACCTCGGCATGGTGCGCGTGGGCGGCCTCATCTGCTACGACCGCCGCTTTCCCGAAAGCTACCGGTCCCTCATGCTGAACGGGGCAGAGCTGTTTTGCTGTGGCTACAACACGCCGGTGCTGGAAGGCACGACGCTGGACGGCGCCCGCCGCGCGTCGGAACTGGCCATCTGCGGTGGTGCTTATTCCAACGGCACCTGGGCCATCGCCGCCGGCAAGGCAGGGGTCGAGAACGGGCATACCTACATCGGCGGGTCCTTCATCTGCACCCCCACCGGCGAGATCGTCGCGCAATGCCAGTCGATGGAGGACGAGGTGATCGTCGCCCACGTGGACATGGGCCTGCAGGCCAGCATCCGGGGCCGCTGGGCCTTCGACATCAACCGCATGGAAGACGCCTACACCCTCTCTCCGCCGCAACCGCTGAGCGGCGCGGCCTGACAGCCATGGGGCTTTTCGCGGGGAACGGCCAGGCCTCGGCCCTGGCCCATCCGCCCTTTCGCCGGTTCTTCGCCGCCTCGCTGGTGTCGATGCCGGGCAACTGGATGCAGATCACCGCGCAGGCCTGGCTGGTTCTGACGGTCCATGACAGCCCGATGGCGCTGGCCTGGATGACGACGCTGCAATTCCTGCCGATATTGCTCTTCACCCTGATGGGCGGCGCGCTGGCTGACCGGCTGGCGCGGCGGCCGCTGATGATCGCCACCCAACTGGTGGGTGCCGCCCAGACGCTGGCGCTGGCGCTGCTGGTCGCGACGGGCCATTTCGAGCTATGGCATTTGTACGGACTTGCGGTGATCCTGGGCTTTGTCAACGCCATCGACGGGCCGCTGCGGCAGGCGATGATCGCCGACCTCGTACCGCGCGAGGCGCTGGCCCACGGCATGTCGCTGGGGGCGCTGTCGCAAAACGTCGGCCGGGTGATCGGGCCTGGGTTGGCCGGCCTCGTGATCGCCTGGGCCGGGGTGCCCGCGGCCTTTGCCATCAACTGCGTGACCTACCTGGTCTGCGCCGCCCTGCTGACCACGATCCGCATGCCGGTCATCGCCGTGCCTGCCGGCGCCCGCGTCAGCCTGGTCCGCGCCACCCGCGACGGTCTGCGCTACGCGATGACCTCGCACCCGGTGCGTTTCGTGCTGGTCGCCACGGCCTTCATCGGGGTCTTCGGACAGAACTTCACCACCATGATCCCGCTGGTCGCCACCTACCTGCTCGACGCCTCCCCCGCCGAATTCGGCCTGCTGAACTCGGCCCTGGGTGGCGGCTCGCTCTGCGCGATTCTGGTGCTCGCACGCAGCGGCGCGCCCACGGTGCGGCGCATCCTGCTGTCGGGCCTCAGCTTTGGCGTGCTGCTGATGATCATCGCTCAAAGCGGCGAGATGTGGCTGAGCTGCGCGCTTTTCGCCGTGGTCGGCGCCTCGGCGGTGATCTTCTCGACCTCGGTCCAGACGGCGCTGCAACTCGTCGCCCCGCCCGACCTGCGCGGCCGGGTGGCGGCGATGGTGACGTTCCTCATCGTCGGCACCTCGCCCATCGGCGCGCTGATGACGGGGGGAATCGCGCAGAACGTGTCCGTCTCGGCCGCCATCGCCACCAACGGGGTGCTCTGCGTCCTGGGAATCGCCATCGCCCTGTGGATCGGCGCGAAACAGGCCGTGATTTTTGAACCAGAGCGCGTCTCTGCTGAATAAGTCCGTACATGTTGTGCGCATTCCGCGCCCCCGCTCGCCCAAAAATGCAGCGGGCGTTCAGGTTTTTCCAGTCGTCGCCCAAAGAACGCGGCACGCCACTTGCGAGGGACCCGCGGCTTGGCTGACATGAGACCCAGAGGGAGACGACATGAGGATTGACCATGCGCAAACGCGTGCCCCTGAATGCCATTCGCGCCTTCGAAGCCACCGCCCGTAACGCATCCGTCGCCAAGGCCGCCGACGAGCTTTGCGTGACCCCGACCGCCGTCAGCCACCAGATTCGGCAGCTCGAGGATTTCCTGCAGGTGCAACTGTTCATCCGCAAGAATTCGCGGATCGAGCTGACCACGGACGCCCGCGCCAACGTGGCGCGGATCAGCCAGGCGCTGGATCTCATCAACGACGCCGTGCTGACGCTGGAAAAGGCCGAAGAGGACGTGCAACGCCGCATGTCCGTCTCGGCCTCGGTCTCGGTCACCTCGCTCTGGCTGATGCCACGCCTCAGCGATTTCGTGAAGCTTTCACCCAACGTCGACCTGAGCGTGCGCACCTTCCTGACCCGCAAGGAAGCCGAGGCGCAGGACAGCGACCTGCGCATCTGCAACTGGCACAGCGACCTCGACTGCCAGATCGAACCGCTGATGGAGGAAGAGATCGTTCCCGTCTGCGCCCCCGCCCTGGCCGAGCGTTTCGGCGGCGACACGCGCGACATCCTCGCCTCGGCCCCGCTGGTCCACGTGGACCGCGCGCAGGACGCGCTGGACGGCACCTACCCCGACTGGGCGCGCTACCTGACCGAATACGGCGTCCAGCGCGCCGACCTCAGCCACGGGCTGCGCTTCAACCAGGGCGTCACGGCGATCGAGGCGGCCGAGGCCGGCGTCGGCGTGATCCTTGGCCGGTCGCTGCTGATCGAACAGTCCCTCGCCCGCGGCACGCTGGTGCAGGTGGCCGAGACCTACCCGATCCGCTCGCCCTATTACATGCTCTCGCCCTGGCGGCAGGAGGCCAAGGCGACGATCCAGACCTTCAAGGACTGGCTGGTCGAAAAGGTCCGGACAAACCAGCTGGTCCACGCGGTCTGATTTCGCCTTCCCCCAAATGCCAAAGGCCGCCTTCAGAGGCGGCCTTTCCAATTGACGCGGATCGGGCACCGAGGATGCCTGATCCCACTTCATCTTGCCCTTAAACTCCAGGGGTCGCCATTGTCGCGCCATTGGTCCGAGAGACAATGGCGACGGGCTGGCCCCTGGCGCGCTCAGCCAGGGGCGCAACCGCCTGAACTCACCCCAACACGTGCTCGTCCGACGCCTCCCAGCTCATTACGCCGGGTTCGCCGATCTCGGGGCTTTGCGCGAAATAGGTCGGCGCATCCATCAGCACGGTGTAATCCTCGTCGTCCTTGGTGATCGTGATCCGCACCTGCGTGCCCTGGTACTCGATCATGCCGATCACCCCCTCGAGCGCCCGCATCCCCGGCATCCGCCCCAGCCGGCACTGGTCCGCGCGGACCGAGACCTCGCGCCCCTCGGACCGGATCACGTTATGCCCGCCGAGGAAGCGTGCGACAAAGGCGTTGGCGGGCGTCTCGAAGACCTCGCGGGCAGGCGCCGCCTGCATGATGACCGCGTCGTTCATGACCACGATCAGGTCGGCCAGCGCCAGCGCCTCGTCCTGGCTGTGCGTCACGTGGATAAAGCTGATCCCCAGCTCCTTCTGGATGCGCTTCAGCTCGGCCCGCATGCGGATGCGCAGGAACGGGTCGAGCGCCGACAGCGGCTCGTCCAGCAGCAGCACCTTGGGCCGGGTGATGAGCGAGCGCGCGAGCGCCACGCGCTGCTGCTGCCCGCCCGAAAGCTGGTTCGGCAGCCGTTCGGCCAGGTGATCCATCTGCACCAGCTCGAGGTATTCACGGGCCTGATTGCGCCGCTCTTCCTTGGCCACGCCCCGCACTTTCAGCGAGAACGCCACGTTGTCGAGCGCCGAGAGGTGCGGAAACAGCGCGTAGTCCTGGAACATCATCGACGTCCCGCGTTCGACCGGCGGCTTGTTCGTGATCTCGGTCCCGTGGATCAGGATCGCGCCCTCGGTCACATCCTCGTGGCCCGCGAGCATGCGCAGCGTGGTGGACTTGCCGCAGCCCGACGGCCCCAGCAGGCAGCAATAGGACCCACGCGGGATGCGCAGCGAAATGTCGTCCACCGCCGGCGCGCCCGGCCCGTAGCGCTTGGTCACGGCGACCAGCTCGGCGTCGAAGCGATGCCCCATGGTGGCCTGTTGAAGCTTGGGCGCCTTGGGAGAGATCTCGGCGGGGTCCTGTTTCAGGGCAAGGTTCATGCGGCGGTCCTCATGGTGCGACGTTTGGCAAGGCGGCTCAGGGCAAAGATCGTGAGCCCGACAAGCGTGAAGGAGAAAAGCGTGGTGACGGTGCCGATCGCGAACAGCACCGGCGTGGCCGAGGCGGTCAGCAGGCCCGTCACCTCCATCGGCATGGTGTTCCCGGTGCCGACGTTCAGCTGGGTGCGGGCGGTTTCCTCGTAGGACGAGGTGAGGGAGGCCATCATGATCCCGATGATCCCGGGCAGGATGATCGGCACGATCACATCCGTGAACCGCTGGCGGGCATTGGCGCCAAGGTCGGTCGCGGCCTCCTCGTAGCTGGGGTTGAAGCGGCCGAGCACGATGAACATGATCAGCAGGCCAAAGGGCAGCGTCCAGGTCAGCTGCGCGCCGATGCCGGAGGTGAACCAGTTCACCCGCCAGCCCAGCAGGTTGAAGGTCAGCGCGATGCCGAAGCCGACGAAGATCCCCGGCAGCACCATCGAGGTGATGGCCGAGTAGAAGACAAAGTTCGACCCCGGGAACTTGCGCCGGTAGGCCATGCCGGCCGAGACGGCGATGATCGCCGAGATGACCGCGACGATCAGCGCCAGGCGGATCGAGCGGCGGAAGGACGCGGCGATGTCGCCCATCCCCTGCCCGCCGGTGCCGCCGAACAGCACCTCGTACCAATGGGTCGACCAGCCGGTCATCGGGAAGGACATGCCCCCGTTCGGGCCCTGGAACGACAGGATGTAGACGCAGGCCATGGGCGCGTAGAGAAAGACGATGAAGAGCCCCAGCAGCGTGGCGAGAAAGTAGAAGGATCGGGGACGGCGCGCGGTCATCGCTGCAGCTCCTTTCGGATATCGGCAAAGCGCAGCAGCACGCCCACCAGGGCCAGGACGATCACCAGCATCACCACGGACTTCGCGGCGGCCGGCGGGTACATGAAGGCGTTGAGCTCGGTCACGATGGCCATGGTGGCCGTGTTGACCTGCCCGCCCGACATCTGCTTGACGATGAAGGCGTCGCCCATGACGGCGGTGACGACAAAGATCGTGCCGATGGCGATGCCCGGCCGGATCAGCGGCAGGATGATGTCGCGGATGATCTGCCATTCCGAGGCGCCGGCATCCTGCGCCGCCTGGATGACCGAGGGCGGGATCTTGCCCATCGAGTTCACCATGCAGACGATCATCGGCAGGGTCAGCAGGTGGACATAGGCGATGAGCACCGCGAATTCGGAATACATCAGCCAGCTCAGCGGCTCGGAGGTGATGCCAAGGCCCATCAGCGCCTGGTTCACCAGCCCCTCGCGGCCCAGAAGCGGCACCCAGCTGACCGCGCGGATCGGGCCCGAGGTCCAGAACGGGATCGCCACCGTCGCCAGCAGCATCAGCCGGACGGTCATGGTGCGCACATGGAAGGCCAGGAAATAGGCGATGCAGAAGCCCAGGAGCGCGGTCACCGCCCAGACGATGGCCACGAACTTGAAGGTCTTGGCGTAAAGGTCGCGGGTCAGCTGCGAGGTCAGCACATCCTCCCACGAGCCAAGGTAGAGCTCGGGGAAGACCCGGGCGAAGTCGTAATCGAGGAAGCTGACGACAAAGATCAGGCCCAGGGGCAAGAGGACCATGGTGGTGAAGATCAGCGCCATCGGCGCGACCTGGATCATCGACACGATCCTGGGGGGTATCGGGTTGGCGAGGCGCATGGGGGTCCTTTGGGCTTCGGGCTTGGGGTCCGGAAAGGCCGCGGCGGCGAGAGGAGCCACCATCGCGACCGGGCAGGCCCGGGCAGGGAAACCCCTGCCCGGACGCTGGATCAAGCGGCGATGAAATCCTGCCAGCGGCGGACGAGATAGCGGTCCTCGTCCATTAGGGTGTTCCAGATGCCGATGTTGCCCATCCGGTCCCAAAGAGAGCCGCCGTCGCGCACGACCCCGGCCTTTTCCATGACCTTGCCGAAGGGGTTCAGGATGTCTTCGGACGCTTCCTTGCCCTCGTACCAGTAGCCGTATTCGTTCTCGGTCATGTAGCCCTTCACGTTGTCGGGGACCGAGTTGTAGAAGCCCTGGCGCGAGATGAAGGCGCCGGCCCAGCCCGAGTTGTACCAGTTCATGTATTCGATGGCGCAGTCACGCTGCAGGCCCTCGAGGTGGTTCATGCCCATCATCATGATGTACCAGCCACGGTAGCCTTCCTTCATGCCGTTGTACTTGCACTCGATCCCGCGGGTGCGAACCTCGGTCACGGCGGGCGACCACATGGATTGCAGCACCACCTCGCCCGACGCCATCAGCTGCACCGACTGGTCGAAGTTGGCCCAGAAGCTGCGGAAATGGCCGTCGCGCTTGTACTCGATCAGCTTGTCGACGGTGGCGTCGATCTCGTCCCGGGTCATGTTGCCCTTGTCGACGTAGGACACCTCGCCCATCGCCTCGAGCGCCATGGCCGCGTCCGGCACGCCCACGTTGACGCCGTCCTGCAGCGCCACGCGGCCCGAGAACTCGGGGTTCAGCAGCTCGGCCCAGCTTTCGATCGGGCGGCCGATCAGGTCGGGGCGGATGCCCAGCGTGTCGGCGTTGTAATAAAGCGGCACGCCCACCAGCCATTCGGTCGGCTCGAGCGAGTATTCGCTGCCGGTCTCGTCAGTGTAATACTGCGCCTTGATCGGGGCATAGCCCTGCAGCGACGCCTTCTCGCCGCTGGCATATTCGCCCTTGGTGAACAGCGGGACGGTCTTGTCCCAGTACTTGTAGTCGGCCACGTTCAGCGGCATCAGCACGCCCCGGCCCACGAAATACTTCATGTTGGTGTTCGGCACGTCGGTCACGTCGACCGTCTGCGGCTGGGTCAGCAGGCGGTTGATATGGGCCGTGTTGTCCGGAACCGTCTGCATGTCGACGGTAAACCCGAGGTCGGCATTCGCTTGCTCGGCGATGTTCGGGATCGTCGAATACGACTGCCCGATATGGGTGATCGTGATGTCCTTGATGTTCTGTGCCCAAAGCATGGGCGCCGGAAAGGCCGAGGCGGCTGCCGCCGCGGCCCCGGTCTTGAGAAGCGAGCGGCGCGAGAGCTTGGTTGCTCCGGCGGCGCTGGTGGTCTTGCGCTTGATATCTTTCATGTTTCCCCCTGCGGAAAGCAGTTCTGTTGTCCCTTTCGATCGCGGCGCCAGCCCTGGGAGGCAGGCCGGCACCCCGTCGAAATCGCGGTTTTCGGTAGGGAAAGTGTCATCCCGAGGCGGCCGAAACGGCAAATGAGAAAAAGTTCCCGAGCGGGTGAGGAAAGCTGCGCTGCACTGCGGCAAGGCCTGTGCTTATGCTGGTGCAGATGCGGCGGCGCACCCGCCGACAAGCCCACAAGACCAAGGAGGACCGCGATGTCCGATGCCCCACTCACCCCCGCCGATTGCCTGACGGCCAGCGCCATCGCGGCCGATGTCATGGCCGGCACCCGCAGCGCACTCGAGGTGGCCGAGGCCTGCCTCGCCATCACCGCGGCGCGCGAGCCCGAAGTGCAGGCGTTCGAGTACCTCGACCCCGCGCTGGTGCGCGCCCAGGCCCGCGCCGTGGATGCAGCCCCCAAGGGGCCGCTGGCAGGCGTGACGGTGGCCGTCAAGGACGTGATCGCGACCAAGGACATGCCCACGGGGCAGAATTCGCCGCGCTACGCGGGCTGCCAGACCGGCGTCGACGCGGCCTGCGTGGACACGCTGCGCCAGGCGGGCGCGATCATGCTGGGCAAGGCGGTGACGACGGAATTCGCCGCCACCAACCGGGGCGGCAAGACGCGCAACCCGCTTGATCCGCGCCGCACGCCGGGGGGGTCGTCCTCGGGCTCGGCGGCGGCGGTGGCGGCAGGCATGGCCTCGATCGGGCTCGGCACGCAGACCGGCGGGTCAACCATCCGGCCCGCGTCCTTCAACGGGATCTGGGGGTGGAAACCGACCTGGAACACGATCTCGCGCGAGGGGCTGAAGCTTTATTCGCTGACCTGCGATACGCTGGGGCTTTATGCCCGGGACGTGGCCGATTTCGACCTGCTGGCGGATGTCTTCGACCTCGACGACGCGCCCCGTCCGGACACGCTGCGCGGCCTGCGAATCGGGCTCTGCCGCACCCCGGTCTGGGACCGGACCGAGCCGTCGATGCGCGACGCGATGGAGCAGGCGGCGATGATCCTGCGCGCCGAGGGGGCCGAGGTGATCACGCTCGACCTGCCCGAGATCTTCAACGGCCTCAAGGATGCCCATTCGGTGATTCTCGGCCGCGAGGGGCGCACGGCCTTCCTGAACGAAGTACGCAACACCCCCGGTATCCACGACGAATTCGTCGCCCTGGCCGAGAATCGGCGCCAGATCACCCCCGCCGAGGCCCGCGCCGCCTATGGGCTGGCCGATGCCTGCCGCGCGGCGCTGGATGACGTGATGCGCGGGGTCGACGTGATCATGACGCCCTCGGCCTGCGGCGAGGCGCCGATGGGGCTCGAGTTGACGGGCGATGCCTCGATGAACTCGCTCTGGACGGTGCTGCAGGTGCCGGTCGTCTCGGCCCCGGGGCTGCTGGGGCCGGCGGGGATGCCGCTGGGGATTTCCTTCGTCACGCGCCGCTACACCGACCGCACCGCGCTGGCCGTGGCCGGCATGGCGGGCGAGGCATTTTCGCGCCCCCTCGCGGCGGTCGCCTAAGGCCAAGGCAGCGGGCCTGAGATTTGCTCAGCCCCCCTGCCCGGCTTTCTCACTACGCCGCGCCGCGGCAAATCCGTAGGCTTTCGACACCGCCCCCGACCCGGGCCCCGAATGAAAAGGACCAAGGCATGTCTGCCCAGACCCTGACCCCGCCCGAGATCGCCGCCGATCTCATCGACCAGGCCAGCTTTCGCGACGGCATGGCGCGGCTGGCCGGCGCCGTGAACATCGTGACCACCGACGGGCCCGGCGGGCGTGCGGGCCTGACCGCCTCGGCCGTCTGCTCGGTCACCGACACGCCGCCGACGCTGCTGGTCTGCGTCAACCGCGGCTCGTCGGCCGCGCCCGCCTTCCTGGCCAACGACGCGATCTGCATCAACACCGTCGGCCCGGCACATCAGGACCTGGCCATGCTGTTCGGCGGCAAGACCCCGATGGACGACCGTTTCGCCCAGGCCGCCTGGACGCGCGGCGCCTCGGGCGCGCCGGTGCTGGACGGGGCTGTCGTGTCCTTCGACTGCCGGGTCAGCCTGCGCCAGGTCGTCGGCACGCACGAGGTGATCTTTGCCGAGGTTCTGGGCGTGCAGACCGCCGAGGACTCCCCGGCCTCGGCCTACTGGGGCCGGAAATTTCACGAGCTGCGGGTGTGAGTGATGGGCTTCATGACTGACGAAATCGACGTGCAACCGCTGGACGCCGCCCTCGCCGCGCTGCAAGCCGGCCGCCCCGTGGTGCTGACCGGCGCCAGCGATGGCGGCCCGGTGATGGTGATGGCGGCCGGGGCGATCACCGCCGACTGGGTCAATCTGCTGGCCACCCATGCGCGGGGCCTGCTGGGCATGGCGATAACCTTCCAGCACGCGGCCAAGCTGGGCCTGACGCTGCAACAGCGCCGCAACGTGGCCCGCAAGGTGCCGCTCTATACCCTGTCGATCGAGGCGGCGGCGGGCACCACCACCGGCATCTCTGCCGCCGAACGGGCGGCCACCATCCTCGCCGCCGCAGCGCCGGATGCGGACGACCGCAGCGTCATCACGCCCGGCCACATCTTCCCGCAGGTGGCCGAACCGGGCTCGGCCGGCCAGGCCGAGGGCGCGGTCACGCTGCTGCGCCGCGCCGGGCTGCCGCCGGTGGCCGCGATCTGCTCGATGCTGGACGCGGGTGGCAATGATGCCGACCTCGCCTGCGCTCGCGCCAAGGCGGCCGAACTTGGCCTCGTCTGTCTCGATATCAGCGCGCTCGGCTGAGCCCGCACCCTACCGCGCGCTGCTGGTCCCCTGCGCGTCTCGCGAAGCCCCCGCCGGAGACACGCCGGCGGGGGCTTTCCGTTCAGGCGGCGCCGCGCTGCTCGACCAGGCGGGAAAAGATGCTGGCGCCGATGGGCAGCAGCTTGTCGTCGAAGACGTAGCCCGGGTTGTGCAGCGGCACGTCCCCGTCATGGCCCACGGTGAAATAGGCGCCGGGCACCAGCGCCAGCATGTCGGCCATGTCCTCGCTGCCCATCGCCGGTTCTTTCTTGTCGGCCACATGCTCGGCCCCGACCACGTCGCTTGCCGCGGCCTTGATCATCTCGCAATGGGCCGGGTCATTCTCCAGCACGTCGAAGACGTTGCGCAGATCGAGCGTGATCTCGCTGCCATGGGCCAGCGCATAGCCGTCGCAGAGCGCCTGCATCCGCTCCCCGATCAGCTCCATGTCGGCGCGGTCGAAATAGCGCACGGTGCCGGCCAGCGTCGCCGTGCCCGGGATCACGTTGTAGGCGCTGCCGGCATGGAACTGCGTGACCGACAGCACCGCCGCATGGGTCGCCGGCACGTTGCGCGAGACGATGGTCTGCAGCTCGCCCACCAGCGAGGCGCCGATGGTGACCGGGTCGCGCGACATGTGCGGCGCGGCGCCATGACTGCCCTTGCCCTGCACGGTGATGTCGAAGAAGGAGGCGCCCGCCATGGCCGGCCCGGGCTTCACCCGCACCTCGCCCAGGGCATCGAAGGGCGAATTGTGCAACCCGTAGATCTCGTCCACCGGGAAACGGTCGAACAGCCCCTCGGCGATCATCCGGCGCGCGCCTCCCAACCCTTCTTCGGCCGGTTGGAAGACAAAGACGACGCGGCCGTCGAAATCACGCGTCTCGGCCAGGTAGCGGGCGGCGCCCAGCAGCATGGTGGTGTGCCCGTCATGGCCGCATCCGTGAAAGACACCGGGTGTGCGCGAGGCGTAGGCCAGGTTGGTCAGCTCGTCCATCGGCAGCGCGTCCATGTCGGCGCGCAGGCCGATGGTGCGGCCCGGCCCCTTCCCGTCCAGCACGCCGACCACGCCGGTGCCGCCGATGCCGCGGGTGACGGTGATCCCCCAACCTTCGAGCATACGGGCCACGAGGTCGGCGGTGCGATGTTCCTCGAAGCCGATCTCGGGGTGGGCATGGATGTCGCGCCGGATCGCGGTGAGCTCTTCGGCATAGCTGTCGATCAGGGAAAGCGTGGGCATGGGGCGTCCTGTGGCTGGGTGCGCCGACAGTTGACCGCGCCTGCCCGGCAGGGTCAAGCGCGGCCCCGGCTCAGGGCAGCGGGAAAGGCACCTCTGTATCCTCGGTCAGCTCGGTCGCGTCCGGCTCGCCCTCGACCGCGCCCATGGGCAGGCGCATGACAAAGGTCGACCCGCCGCAGGGCGCCGGTTCATGCCAGATCTGCCCGGCATGTCGGCGCACGATCTTGCGGCAGGTCGCCAACCCCAGGCCCGAGCCCGGAAGGTCCCCGGCATTGGCGCCGCGGGTGAAGGGGGCAAAGATCTTTTCGCGGTACTCCTCGGGTACGCCGATGCCGCTGTCGGTCACGCGAAACGTGGCCTGGCCCGGGATTTCCTCGGTGACCCGGACCCGGACCAGCGGGTCCTTGCCGCCATACTTGATGGCATTGGCCAGAAGGTTCTGGATCACTTGCGCCAACGGGGCCGGTTCGCACCAGACCGACAGCTCGGCGATATCTGTCTCGAGCCGCCCGCCCGTCAGCTCGAGGTCGCGCGCCACGGCGCGGCGGGCGCGGTCCACCAGCTCGGCCGCGCGGACCAGCTTGCGGGTTTCGTCCTTTTGCGCGTTCACATGCACCGCGAGGCTTTCGACCAGCTGCGACAGGTCCGCGGCGCTGCGGTCCAGCAGCGCGATGGTGTCCTGCACTTCGGGGTCGGCATGGTCCAGCAGGTCCTCCTTGAGCGTTTCGGCCAGGAAACGGATGTTGCGGATCGGCGCCTTGACGTCGTGCAGCAGCACATGGGTGAACATCTCGAGGTCATGGCGCTGTTCCTCGAGCTGGAACTGCATGCGCGCCACCCCGACGGCGGTCTGGATCACGTGCTCGAGCCGCCCCTCGGTCAGGGCGGACTTGGCCAGGTAGTCGTTGGCGCCGTTCTTGATCGCGGTCTTCGCGATCTCCTCGTTGCCGTGGCCGGTCAGCAGGATGATCCCGGCCTGGGGCCACTTCGCTCGCAGGGGCTGCAACGCCTCGGTGCCGCTGGCGCCGGGCAGAAGGTGGTCGAGCAGGATGAGATCCATGTGATCCTCGACCAGCGCCAGGGCCGAGGCCGCATCGGCGCATTCGATCGGATTGCGCGCGATGCCCAGCCGGCGCATGGTCCGGCGTAGCGACATCCGATCGCCGCGGTCATCGTCGATGATCAGGGTCGCGAGGGATTTCATGCGTTGGGCGTCTGGCCGGGCAGCAGGTACATGTCGGGCAGGTCGATGACACGCCAGTACCATCCCAGGGTATTGAGAAGGTTCAGGAAATCAGGGCCGACATTGCGCTTTTGCACGAAGCCGGCAACCTGGTGCTCGTAGGCGGCGGTCAGGTCGCGGTCGTCGTTCGACGTCGTCAGGACAAAGACGACGGCCCGGCGCAGGATCGGGTCGGCCCGCACTTCGCGCAGGAATTCATGCCCATCCATCAGCGGCATCTTGAGGTCGAGAAGAATGACGTAGTGCCGCGGCGCGCCACGGTCACGCAAGAGCGCAAGCGCCTCGATCCCGTTGCGGGCGCGCTGCACCGGGTTGGCGATCCGCGCATTGCGCAGCGCCCGCCGCACGGCCTTGGCATCGCCGTCATCATCTTCGACCAGGATGATGTTGGCCAGACCGCCGTCCGCCGGGTCACGCAGCAACTTGTCGAGGTTTCCGGGAGTCATGACGTCGGATCCATTCATGCTGCGGCCTGCTTTCCTTCGTTCGGGAGGTTCGTGGGCCAGGCAAGGCGGAACGTCGTTCCGGACTGCCCGTCCGAAATCACCGTGATCTCGCCGCCGACAAGGTCGAGATGCTTGCGCACCATCGCCAGGCCCATGCCGCTCGTGTCCATCTCGTCCCGCGACTTGAGCGTCTGGAACATGCCGAAGATCTTGTCGTGGTAGCGCGGATCGATTCCCGGCCCGTCATCGGCCACGGTGAACTCCAGCCCGTCACCCTGCTCGGTCACGCCGACGCGCACCTCGCCCGCGGGCTTGTCGTGGTGACGGATGGCATTCGACACCAGGTTGACAAGCACGGTCTGCAGCGGCAGCCGATCGACCGTGATCTTCGAAAAGGCGGGGTCGAAGCTGACCTCGATGCCGTCGCGTTGCGGCAACAGTTCGATCACGCCCTGGACCAGCTCGTCGCCCGACACGAAATCCTCGGGCAGCGCGATCCGGCCGATCCGCGAATGGCTCAGCAGGTCGTCCAGCAGACGCTCCATCCGGCGGACGCGGCTGCGCATCAGTTCCATGCTCTCGCGCGTGTCGTCGTCGAGGTATTGCTCGAGATCCTCCTCGAGCCATCGCGAGGCGTTGTCGATCACCCGCAGCGGCGCCTTGAGGTCGTGCGAGGCGACATAGGCGAACTGGTCCAGCTCTTCGTTCGAACGGCGCAGCGCGGCGATCAACGCCTCGCGCTGCCGCTCGGCGGCGCGTTCTTCGGTCACGTCGCGGACCACGCCGATGAAATGGGTCCGGTCCGCGTAGCGCGCGGCGCTGACCGATATGCCAAGCGGCACGTGTGTTCCGTCCTTGCGGATGCCGTAGATGTCACGGTCGGGTGCCATCATGCTCCCGGCGGTGTCAATCTCGGACTTGTCGACGAAACCCTGGTGGAGCACCCCGATCTCGTGCGGCATCAGCATGGCCAGCGGATGCCCCACGAGTTCCTCGCGCGCATAGCCGAAAATCTCGACAAAGGCGGGATTCACCTCTTCGATCAGGCCTTCCGTGTTGATCGTGACGATCCCGTCCGCAGCGGCGTCGACGACAGAACGGGCACGGGCCGAAATGCGCACCAGCTCGTTCGACATGACCGAGAAATTCTGTGCCAGCACCGACACCTCGTCCTGGCCGTTTGTCTTGACGGTGATCGGCTGCGTCCAGTCCCGGCGCGTGCGGATCGATTCGGTGAGGCCAAGCAGCGGCGCCATCAGCCGCCGCGCCATGGCCCAGGCCATCATGGCCGCCAGGACGGTCATCACGATGCCGTTCTTGAGGTTGTCCCAGAGCACCGCGTTGGCCTCGGACAAGAGCGCGGCTTCGGGGATCTGGGCCAGCACGTTGACACCAAAGGGCACGCCGCGGCCTTCGATCACGGTGGGAACGATGGCAAAGACCATGCCGTCTCGGATGCCGCTCAGCCCCCATTCGATGCCCGTTTCCACGAGGTCGGCCTGGGGCGGCGGCGTCCAGGCCGGGTCCGTGTGCAGGACCATCTCCTGGTTTTGCATGCCGACGTTCAGGTGCATGACATCCAGGCTGTCTGTCACGACGAAGAGGTCGTATTTCTCGGCCGCTTCGGGCAGGGAATGACGGATCAGCGCCTCGTAATCGGCGTTGATGATGACCGCGCCCAGCAACACGCCCTCGCCGTCGCGGATGGGCCGGACATAACGGGTCGTGATGGTGCCATCGGACACGCCGTGGTCGATGTTCTCGCTTATGGCCGAGAAGTATGGCTTGTGGTTCGGGTTCTCGATGAGCGGCTGGATATAATCGCGGTGGCCCTTGGTCTGCAACCGCTCGAATTCGACCATCTCGACGCCATCGGCCGTCTGGTCGATGCGCAGGATCTCTTTCCAGTTGCCTTCCCGCGACAGGATCCGCATCTGCGTGTAGGTCGGTCGGCGCGAGATGGCGGCGCGCATGTATTCCGCCAGCTGCGGGGCGCGCGGCAGGCTCTCTTGGTTTATCGGCATCCCGTCGGCCAGGATCTCTGTGGCCTCGAGCAGGATCCGCTTGACCGGCGGGATGTCGGCCAGAGTGTTGGCATCGACCACCAGCAGGTTGAAACTGTTGCGGATGTTCTCGGCCGAGACATCCGCCGCAAGGTGCAGACGGTCGAGCAGCGGCGAATATTCACGGTCCCGCACCTGCAGGTAGTTCGACACGGTAAAGAAGATGGCCGTCACCACGGTCGCCCCGGCGACCACGGCAACGACCTTGGACGTCAGTGAGCGCAACACCATGCCTAAAGCCCGGCCCTACTGCGGCCAACGGGGCGCTTCGAGGCGTGCCGTGCCGCTTTTTTCCAGGTCTTCGGCCACCGTCATCAGGTCGTCGAAGAGCACCGTGAGATCGCCGCAGCCCCGTTCCAGCGCGGTGAGGCTCGACAACATATCCGGATCGTCGGCGGCCCTCTTGCGCAGGTCGCGGGTCGATTTCAGCACGTGTCCGATGATGCCGCGCATCTCGGGGCCGCAGGAATTCCGGAACCGCAGCATGGCCTTGCGCAGGTTGCCCTGCATCACCTTGGCCTCGCCCAGCGCCGTCAGAAGGATGCGCCGTTCGAAGGCCGAGGACAGCGACTTGCGCAGCGCGCCGACGCCGAGTTCTTCCTTGATGAGGTAGTCCGCGCAGCCCTCGCGCATCGCCTCGACCGCGATGTCGTGGCGGGCAAAGCTGGTCACCATGATCGGGATCGCCTGGCTTTGGTCCTCGTGCGCCAGCAGCATGCGTAGGGCGTCCAGCCCCGTCTCCATCCCCAGGTGGTAATCGATGAAGACGATGTCGAAGGCGTCGTCGTCCATGCGGGCGCGCATTTCGGCCAGGCTGCCCGCCTCGGAGAAATCGAGGTGCAGCCCCGCCTTGGTGCACAGCCGTCGCAGGCGCTTGCGATCGATCGGGTTGTCGTCGAGCACGAGCGCCCGAAGCATGGCCCCGTCTGCACCCGGAGCAATCGTCGGAGCATGGTCCTGCGTGGCAACAGAAGTCATCGGGTTACCCTTTCCCTCAAAAGGTCCAGCCCACCCGAACGGAGCGGTCCGACCCAAGATTACACAACGTCAACTGCAAAACTGCGCGCAGGCGCTGAACAAACTGTTAACGGGACCGACAACAAAGCGGCCAATTCTAGGCAGTTTCGCCCATAGGTTCCCATTCCGGCCGCCGCACAGCCTGCGGCAGATATGCCCCAACCCCCAGGCGAAGCGGCGCCCGGGCCGGGATGGACTTGCATCGGCGTCCCGGGTACGGATCATCTGGCGCGGCGATCCGGGCGCGGGTCGCTGCATGGTCGCGGCAGCGCAAAATGGAAGGGGACCACCCTTGATCTATCCGGTTATTCTTTGCGGCGGGTCGGGCACCCGGCTTTGGCCTCTGTCGCGCAAGAGCTTTCCCAAGCAGTTCGTGCAGCTGACGGGGCCCGAGACCCTGTTCCAGGCCTCGGTCCGGCGTCTCACGGGCGAGGGATTCGCCGCGCCGATCGTGCTGACCAACGCCGACTTCCGCTTCATCGTGGTCGAACAGCTGGCCTCGGCCGGGATCGAGCCGGGCGCCATCCTGATCGAGCCCGAGGGCCGCAACACCGCGCCCGCCGTTCTGGCCGCCGCGCTGTACATCGCCGCCAAGGACCCCGATGGCCTGCTGCTGGTCGCGCCTTCGGACCACGTGGTGCCTGACATGCATGCTTTCCACGCCGCGGTCGAGCGCGGGGTCGAGGCGGCCGAGGCCGGGCAGCTGGTCACCTTCGGCATCCGGCCCACCCATGCCGAGACCGCCTATGGCTACCTCGAGCTCACCGCGGCGCCCGACGGCAGCGGCGCGCCGGTGGCCCTGTCGCGCTTTGTCGAAAAACCCGATGCCGCGCGGGCCGAGGACATGCTGGCGGCAGGTAATTTCCTGTGGAACGCCGGGATCTTCCTGTTCCGCGCCCGCGACATCCTTGCGGCCTTCGAGACCCATGCGCCGGGTCTTGTCCGTCCGGTGGGCGACGCGGTCGCGCAGGCCGAGCCCGACCTTGGATTCCTGCGGCTTGCCCCGGGGCCCTGGGCCCGGGCCGAGGATATCTCGATCGACTACGCCGTGATGGAGCGGGCGGGCAATCTCAGTGTCGTGCCCTTCGACGCCGGCTGGTCGGACCTGGGCGGCTGGGACGCGGTCTGGCGCGAAAGCGGGCCGGATGCGGACGGGGTCGTGACCGGCGGCGCGGCCACGGCCATCGACTGCGAGGACACGCTGCTGCGGTCGGACAGCGAGCGGCTCGAACTGGTGGGGATCGGGCTGAAGAACGTCATGGTCATCGCGATGAACGACGCGGTGCTGGTGGCCGACATGGGCTCGGCCCAGCAAGTCAAGCTGGCGGTCAGCGCCCTCAAGGCAAAGAACGCCTCGCAAGCCACGGAATTCCCGCTGGATCACCGCCCCTGGGGCTGGTTCGAAAGCCTTGTCGTGGGCGAGCGGTTCCAGGTCAAGCGCATCCACGTGCTGCCCGGCCAGGCGCTGTCGCTGCAAAGCCACGTGCACCGGTCCGAGCACTGGATCGTGGTCGAGGGCACGGCCCGTGTCACCGTCGACGACAGCGTCACGCTGGTGACCGAGAACCAGTCGGTCTACATTCCGCTGGGCGCAAAGCACCGGCTGGAGAACCCCGGCAAGGTGCCGATGGTGCTGATCGAGGTGCAGACCGGGTCCTACCTCGGCGAGGACGACATCACCCGCTATGATGACGTCTACGCCCGCGGCCAGGGCAGCAAGGGCTGAGGTCGGATCATTCCGCCGCCGTCGTCGATCCATCGCCCAGATCCGGCAGGCCGGGGTCGAAAAAGCAGTGCTGCGCCCGCCCGCGCCGCTTGGACATGTAAAGCGCCGCATCCGCGTCATCGAGCATCTGCGCCGCATCGGGCACATCGTAGAAGGACGACAGTGCCGTGCCGGCCGAGGCCGAGATGCGGCAGATGTTGTCCTGGTAGCGGATCGGTTTCTCGAGCCGGCTGATCATGCGCTGCGCGATCGACTCGAGCCGGCCGCGATCCGCCAGCCGGTCGAAGATCAGCACGAATTCGTCCCCGCCGACCCGGGCCACGGTGTCGTCGTCGCGCGTCTCGTCCACGAGGATGCGCGCGACCTGTTGCAGCACGTGGTCCCCCGCCGCGTGGCCAAAGGTGTCGTTGACGGTCTTGAAGTAATCGAGGTCGAGATGCATCACCGCGAATTCGTGCCCCAACCGGATCATCCGGTCGAGCACGTGATCCATCGCCCGGCGGTTCTTGAGACCGGTCAGCGTGTCGGTATACGCCTGTTCCTCGGCAGCGATCTTGGCGCCCTGCATGCGCAGGGACATGTCGCGCATCGCCTCCATGGCGGCGGTCTTGGCCTCGATCAGGTAGAGCATCTCGACCGTCAGGTCGGTCGAGGCGAAATCGCCCGAGGTCAGCGAGAACTGCTCGACCCCGTCGAGGATGTTGATGCCGAAGGACAGGTTCACCACCAGCTCTTCGCCGGCATGGGCCGCGACGCCCTTGAGCCCGCTGCGCGGCGGGTCGCGGAACTCGAGGTGCAGCTTGCTGCCCACGGCGCGGCGCAGCTCCTCGACCGAGGTCAGCACGCGCGGCCGCTCGATGCGGAACACCTCGAGGAACCGCTCGCCCACCAGCGCGCGGCCCGGGCGCAGCTTGGCCAGGGTCGGACCGACGTGCAGGATGTGACCCGAGGCGGACAGGCGGACATGCATGGGGCATAGGATGTCGAGGCTGCTGTTGAAGCGTTCAGCCATGGCCAGTGTCCCCGCTGCCGGCCAGGCGAAAATCGCGTCCCTCGGCGTAGTCGTGTTCGACCAGCGCGATATCCACGATCTCGTCCCCGCGGCGCCGGTCGCGGAATTCCAGCATCACAAGCGCGCCGTAGTCGTCGGCCAGCGCCCGCAGGATGCCGATCATGACATGGCCCCAGCCCGGCTCTCCGCCCCGGCAGGTGAGCGAGAAGCGGCCGCCGCCATGTTCGCGCAGCTCCATCTCGGGCAGGTCGAGGTCCGAGACGGCCAGCCGCGCCCGCCCCGGCAGGTCGTCGAGCGAATGCAGGAAGTCGATGAAATCGACCCCGCCGAACCTGAGCAGACGACGCAGCCGTTCCACGTTGGGATGCGACACGAGGTAGGTGCCGATGTTCTCGAGCACCTCGCCCCGGTCACGCGTCAGCGCGGCCTGAACGGCCTCGAGCAGCGCCCAGGTCACCTCGTCGTCGTAGTCCATCATCGCCTCGATATCAGGCGTGTCGATGGCCGCATCGGCCGCGACCCGTTTCCACGTGGCCTCCCCGTAGGTGTCGCGGACAAAGTTCTGTATGGCCCTGTTGATCAACCCGTGCATGCGTCACTACCCATGATCCCCCGCGATCATCTGGCGCCGCCCGGGTAAATAAAAAACCCTACGCTTAGAATTGTGCCTATTTCACGGGGTCAGGGCAGCACTTCGGCCAGTGCGGACTCGATCAGTGCCAAACATTCGGGCGTCGAAAAGCGGTGATCGGCGCCTTTGACCAGGGTGAGGCGCACATCGTCGCCGGTGACGTGGTCAAGCAGGCGCAGCGCGGTGGCTCGGCTGACCGCCTCGTCCTCGGTCCCTTGAAGGAAGCGTACGGGGAAGGGCAGCGGCAGGGGATCGCGCAGCACCAACTGGCTGCGGCCATCCTCGATCAGGCGGCGGGTGATGACGAAGGGGTCGCCGTAGTCCGAGGGCACCTCGACATGGCCGACCATCTCGATGGCAAGGCGCTGCGCCTCGTCGAAGCTGGCCCAGTAGCCGTCTTCGGTGAAATCGGGGGCGGCGGCGATGCCGACGAGGCCGGCGATGCGATCGCCCATGCGTTTCGTGGTCAACAGCGAGATCCAGCCGCCCATGGACGAGCCGACCAGCACCAGCGGGCCCGATGTGGTGGCGCCGATCACCTCGGCCGCGTCGGTGGCCCAGTCGCCGATGCACCCATCGGTGAAGCGGCCCGAGCTTTCCCCGTGGCCCGAATAGTCGAACCGCAGGAAAGCACGGCCCTGCGCGCGCGCCCAGGCCTCGAGGTGGACGGCCTTGGTGCCCTCCATGTCGCTGGCGAAACCGCCAAGGAAGACAACCGTGGGCCCCTGCCCTTCGGTCTTGTGATAGGCGATGCGCCGGCCCTGCGGCGTCTCGAGGAAATCGGTCATCTGGACCCCCGGGAATTGCGTTGGGCCGAGCCTAGCAGCCCGGCCCCGGGGTGCAAGCATGCCTCAGCGTTCGACCTCGTCGAGGCCAAGTGCTGCCACCGGCGCGAGGGCCGCGAGACCGGCAAACAGCAGCAGCCCGACCTCGGGGCCCAGCAGCGCGGCCGCCCCGCCCAGCGCGCCGACGGCCAGCAGGATCGACCCGATCACGGTGTTGGCGACGGCCGACCATGCGGCGCGGCGATCCTCGGGGGCCATGTCGACCAGGTAGGTCGACCGGCCCTGCCGCACGCCGTGATAGGCGATCATCAGCACGAAAAGCACGGCGGGCATGGCCCAGACGGCCCCCGCCAGCCCCGCAAGGTCGAGCGCCAGCGCGGCCAGCATGGCCACAGCGCCAACCGCGCCCGACAGCATCAGCACCCGGCGCGAGGAGCGGTCGGCCATCCGCCCCCAGATCCAGGACGACACCAGAGAGGCGGCGGCCGAGGCGAGCACCAGCGCGCCCAGTTGGCCGAGCTGGCCGCCCTCACCCCCGCCCAGCAGGACGAGGTACGGCGGCGCCAGCGCGGTCGAGACCAGCAGGCCCCGGACAAGGATGAAGCGGCGCAGCTGGGGGTTGTCGCGCAGGATCGCCCAGTCGACCCCGCCGCCCTGCCTATCCGGGTCGCTCGCCAGTTCCTCGAGCGTCGAGAACAGCATGGCGGCGGCCAGCCACAAGAGCGCCGCCAGCCCGATGGCACCGATCACCACGCCTTGGCTTTGCGCCAGGCCCGAGATCAGCAGCACGGCAAAGGCCAGCACGCCGATGCTCGCGGCCGAGGCGGCAAAGCCGGTCACCCCGCCGCGCCGGGTCTTCCGCACCGTCTTGCCCAGCACCTCCTTGTAGGACACGGAAGCCATGGCGCGGCTGACCGCCAGCAGCGCCAAGAGCCCTGCGATGGCCCACCCGGCCGCCGCACCCGTGAGCGTCAGCGCGGCCAGCACGATCAGCGCAGCGGCGATCCCCTGCCCGGCCGAGCCGATCACCCAGGCCCATTTGCGGTGCCGCATCCGCGCGACCCAGCCGGCCAGGAAGACCTGCGGCAGCAGCGCCCCGGCCTCGCGGATCGGCACCAGCGCGCCCACCAGGTAGGCCGGTGCGCCCAGCGCGGTCAGCAGCCACGAGAGCACCAGCTTGGGGTTGATCAGCCCGTCCGCGATCTTGGTCATCGACAGGCTGGCGATGTGACGCAGTCCGTTGCGCGCCTCGGTCCGGCTGTCGGTCGCCTCGGCACCGCTGAGGGTCTCGAACACGGTCTCGCTGGCGTGGCTGTCGGTCATGGGCTGGCTCCGGGCTGGCTGGGACCTTTTGCAAGATAGGGCAGCAGGGGAAAAGTCACAGCCCCAGAGACGATGGAACATCGGCCCGCCTGTCCCGTTGGTGAGGCAAGGCGGCGGGACGATCCGGCCGCGACACAGAATGTAAGGAGGGCACCATGACTGCCATTGCAGACGCAAAGATCCTGATCATCGCCACCCATGGCTTCGAGCAATCCGAACTGGAATTTCCGCGCGACCAGCTGCGCGTCAAGGGCGCGACCGTGCATGTCGCCTCGCTGGACGGAAAGGCGATCAAGGGCTGGGAGGGCTCGGACTGGGGCCGCGAGGCCGAGGCCGACCTGGCGCTGGCCGATGTGGACATCGCGGGCTACGACGCCGTGGTCCTGCCCGGTGGCCAGATCAACCCCGACCTCTTGCGCGTCGAGGACACGGTGATCGAGACCATCCGTGCCGCCCATGACGCGGGCAAGGTCATCGCCGCCGTCTGCCACGCGCCCTGGCTGCTGGTCGAGGCAGGCATCATCAAGGGCCGCGCCGTGACCTCTTACCCCTCGGTCAAGACCGATGTCGTCAATGCCGGCGGCAAGTGGGAAGACAGTTCAGTCGTGGCCGACCAGGGCATCGTCACCAGCCGCAATCCGAACGACCTGAAGGATTTCGTCGGCAAGATTGTCGAAGAGATCGAGGAAGGCCGCCATATGCGCGACGCCGCCTAAGTCCGTGACAAGACGGCCCCCGGTCTCCCCGGGGGCCGTCTTGCGTCAATCCACCGTCTTGGCCAGCACCCGGCTGATCGTGGTCAGCGGCAGCCCAGATTGCGCGGCCCAGGTGTTGAACGCCGCCTGCACCGCCGCCATGTCGCGCTGCGAGCTGGGCGCCTTGTCCACCACGCCCTCGGCCACCAGGCGCCCGACCACGCTGCCCGACAGGATGTAGCTGTCCACCCCCAGCCGCCGCAGCGCATAGGCGCCGACCTGCCCGCCCAGGCGCGATCCGTTCTTCTTGAGCCAGAGCAGCAGGCCCGCGAAATCCGTCGCCGGCCAATCGGCCAGCTTGCGTCCGAAACTGCCGGCCTCGGCCGCAACCTCCTGGATGAAGACCGCGTTCTGCTGGATCGCCCGTACCTTGGGGGCCGAGCGGATGATCCGCGTGTCGGCCAAGAGCTCGTCGTACCAATCCTCGGACATCATCGCGACCCGGCCCACGTCGAAGTGATGGAACGCCTCGAGAATGCCCGGCCACTTGTTGCGCACCACGGTCCAGGCGAGGCCGGTCTGAAAGATCCCCTCGGCCATGGTGGCCAGCACCTGGCTGTCGGGCAGCGCGGCGACCTCGTCCGGGGTCTTGATGGCGGGCACATCGTCCATCACCGCCTCGCGGCTGCCCTTCCGGTCGATGGCAATTTGCAGGATTTCGTCGAAGGAACGCATGGTGGCTTCCCGATCAATGGAACATTCACCGAACATATCGCGCCTTTTCCGCCACGCCAACAGCGCCGTGCCGCGACGCTTGACACCCCTGCGCGCGAGGGCCAAAAAGCCGCGCACGACATATACCCGCAACCGGGCGTTCCGTGGGCGCCAAACCGACGAGGAGAGCCAGATCATGGCCCAGATTTCCCTCACCTTCCCCGATGGCAATGCACGTGAGTTCGAGGCCGGCGTCACGCCCGCCGAGGTCGCGGCCTCCATCTCGAAAAGCCTGTCCAAGAAAGCGATCTCGGCCCAAGTCGACGGCGCGCACTGGGACCTGGCCTGGCCGATCACTGCGGACGCGCAGATCGCCATCAACACCATGCAGGACGAGGATGCCGCGCTCGAGCTGATCCGCCACGACCTGGCGCATGTCATGGCCCGCGCGGTGCAGGAGATCTGGCCCGACACGAAAGTGACCATCGGCCCGGTGACCGAGAACGGCTGGTTCTACGATTTCGACCGCGCCGAGCCCTTCACGCCCGAGGACCTTGGCCAGATCGAGGCCAAGATGAAGGACATCATCAACGCCCGCGACGAGGTCAGGACCGAAGTCTGGGACCGCGCCCGCGCGCGCAAGTTCTACGAGGACAGCGGCGAGCCCTACAAGGTCGAGCTGGTGGACCGCATCCCCGAGGGCGCGGACATCCGCATGTACTGGCATGGCGATTGGCAGGACCTTTGCCGGGGTCCGCACCTGCAACACACCGGACAGCTGCCCGCCGATGCCTTCAAGCTGATGGGCGTCTCGGGCGCCTATTGGTTCGGGGACGTCAAGCGCCCGATGCTGCAACGCATCCAGGGCGTGGCCTTCCGCAACCGCGACGACCTGAAGAAATACCTCAATTTCCTCGAGGAGGCCGCCAAGCGCGACCACCGCAAGCTGGGCCGCGAGATGGACCTGTTCCACATGCAGGAGGAAGCGCCGGGGCAGGTCTTCTGGCACCCGAACGGCTGGACCATCTACACCACGCTGCAGGATTACATGCGCCGCAAGCAGCGCGCCGGCGGGTATAACGAGATCAACACGCCGCAGGTCGTCGACCGCAAGCTGTGGGAAGCCTCGGGGCACTGGGACAAGTACCAGCACCACATGTTCATCGTCGAGGTGGATGAAAGCCGCGACGGCGAGGATGATGACGCAGGGGTCAAGAACAAGGACCAGACGCGGATCAACGCGCTGAAGCCGATGAACTGCCCCTGCCACGTGCAGGTGTTCAACCAGGGCCTCAAGTCCTACCGCGACCTGCCGCTGCGCCTGGCCGAATTCGGGTCCTGCGCGCGGTTCGAGCCCTCGGGCGCGCTGCATGGCATCATGCGGGTGCGCGGGTTCACGCAGGACGATGCGCATATCTTTTGCACCGAGGCGCAGATCCAGGAGGAATGCGCGCGGTTCATCGACTTCCTTGCGGACATCTATCGTGAACTCGGTTTCCCCGAGTTCGAGATCAAGTTCGCCACCCGGCCCGAAAAGCGTGTCGGCACCGAAGAGGCCTGGGATTACGTCGAGGGCGCGCTGGAGAACGCGATCAAGGCCGTGGGGCGGGACTATACGCTGGAACCCGGCGATGGTGCCTTCTACGGGCCCAAGCTGGATTTCTATCTGACCGACGCGATCGGCCGGGTCTGGCAATGCGGCACCTTCCAGGTCGACCCCAACCTGCCCGAGCGGCTGGACGCCAGCTATGTCGACGCCAGCGGCGAGCGCAAGCGGCCCTTCATGCTGCACCGGGCGACGCTGGGGTCCTTCGAGCGCTTCATCGGCATCCTGATCGAGGAACATGCCGGCAAGCTGCCGTTCTGGCTGGCCCCGCGCCAGGTGGTCGTGGCCGCCATCACGTCCGAGGCGGATGACTATGTGCACGAGGTCGTCGCGGCGCTGAAGGCGCAAGGCGTGCGGGCCGAGGCGGATGTGCGCAACGAGAAGATCAACTACAAGGTCCGCGAGCATTCGGTGGGCAAGGTGCCGGTGATCCTGGCCGTCGGCCACCGCGAGGTCGAGGAGCGGACGGTGACCGTCCGACGCCTGGGCGAGAAGCAGACCCAGGTGGTGACGCTGGACGACGTGGTCGGTCAGCTGGCACTCGAGGCAACCCCGCCGGACCTGCGCTGAGCGGCCGGCCGGGGATGGGGGGCGCTGCCCCCCACGTCGCCTCTGGCGACGCTCCCCCCGAGGTATTTATCAAACAATGAAGCAGGGGCCGGGCGCGAAAGCATCCGGCCTTTTCGTTTCTGGGTGGGCGGATGGGCTGTAACGTTGCTCACGCGGGCGGCCATGCGGCGGCGCGGCGTGAAACATTGTGACGGATCGCCCGGCGCGAGGCGCGGGCGACGGGAGCGTTTTGTTACAAAAACCTGCTTAACCCAGTGATACGGCCCGAGATGGACTTTCCGTCTTCACACCCGATGACAGCGCCGTGATGCACGGGCCTGTGAGTGGCTGATGCCACCTTGCGTTGCCTAGTCTTGCCTCAGCCACCCGGTTCGGGGGCCACCGCCCGATACCGGGCGGACCCAGACAACAAACTGACTTTGAAGGGAAAATCCATGTCCAAGACGCTCAAGACCGCTGCCGTTGCCGGCGCCCTCGCCGCCGCGCTGAGCGCCCATGTCACCACCGCATCCGCCCAGGCGCAGGAGAAATGCTTTGGCGTGTCGCTGGCCGGCGAGAACGATTGCGCCGCCGGCCCCGGCACCACCTGCGCCGGCACCTCGAAGGTCGACTACCAGGGCAACGCCTGGACCCTGGTCGAGTCGGGCACCTGCGCCGAGATCGAGCTGCCGGCGATGGCCGATGGCACCGCGCGGATGGGCTCGCTCGAGGCGCTCGAGCGCGACCTGCCGATGGACAGCTGATCCATCACCCCTTGCCGCGCGCCCTGGCATCCCGGGGCGCGCGTGCGCATCCCTTGCCCCGACGAGGCCCGCCCATGTTCGACCAGCATCGCCCCGCCCTGCCGCCGCGCCCCGGCGTCGGCTACAAGCCACAGCATTTCGCGGCGCTGATGGACGACCCGGCCCCGGTCGGCTGGCTGGAGATCCATGCCGAGAACTATATGGGCGGCGGCGGTCGCCCGCTGGCGCAGCTGCGCGCCCTTGCGGAGCGGTTCCCGGTCTCGATCCACGGTGTGGGCCTGTCGATCGGCGGCGAGGGGCCGCTGGACGCGGCGCACCTGGCGCGGCTGAAACGCCTGTGCGACACGGTCCAGCCGGCCAGCTTTTCCGAACACCTTGCCTGGTCGACCCATGGCGCCGAGTTCCTGAACGACCTGCTGCCTTTGCCATACACTTCTACCACGCTGGCTCGCGTCGCGGATCACATCGACCGGGTGCAGGAGGTGCTGGGCCGGCAGATGCTGCTCGAGAACCCCTCCTCCTACCTCGCCTTTGCGGACAGCACCTGGTCCGAGACCGATTTCCTGGCCGAGCTTGTGCGGCGCACCGGCTGCGGGCTGCTGCTGGACGTGAACAACGTCTTCGTCTCGGCCACCAACCTCGGCTACTCGCCGCAAGGCTATATCGACGCCTTCCCGCTGGACGCGGTGGGCGAGATGCACCTGGGCGGCCACGATGCGGACACCGACGATCACGGCGCGCCGCTGCTGATCGACAGCCACGGGCGCGAGGTTGCGGACCCGGTCTGGGCGCTGCTGGACCACACGCTGGCGGCCAGCGGGCCGAAGCCGCTGCTGATCGAATGGGACACGGACGTGCCCGATTGGCCCGTGCTGCGGACCGAGGCCCTGCGTGCCGCCGAAGCCCTGGCCCGGGTGCCCGCATGACCGTTGCCCACTTTCGCGCCGCGCTTCTTGCGCCCGACATGGCCCCGCCGCCCGGGTTGACCGATGGCGCGGGCCGTCCCGCCGGACGCCGGTTCGACGTCTATCGCAACAACGTGGCCGTGGGCCTGGCCGAGGCGCTGGAGACCGGCTTTCCCGTCCTGCGCAAGCTGCTGGGGCCGGAGACCTTCCGCCAATTCGCCGGGCTGGCCCTGCGCGCCCATCCCCCCCGGTCGCCGCTGATGATGGAGTACGGGCAGGACCTGCCGGACTTCCTGGCGGGTTTCGCGCCGCTGGCGCACCTGCCCTACCTCGCCGATGTCGCGCGGCTCGAGTTGGCGCTGCGCCGCGCCTACCATGCCGAGGATGCGACACCCGTGGCGCCCGAAACGCTCGCCGCGCTGCCGCCCGAGCGGCTGATGGCGGCCCGGCTGCGCCTCGCGCCAGCGGTTCAGGTGATCCGCTCGCCCTGGCCGATCCATGCGATCTGGGCCTTAAACATGGCGGGCGGCCCGAAACCGGTGGCCGGCGCGCAGGACGTGATGATCGGCCGCCCGGACCTGGACCCGGCCCCCTGGCTGCTGCCCCCGGGCGGGGCCGATGCGATCGCCGCGCTGCGGTCCGGGGCCCGGGTCGAGACGGCCCTGCAAGGGGGCGGCGAGACCGATCTTGCCGGGCTCTTCACCTGCCTGCTCGCGGCCGGCGCCATCGTTCACGTGTCAGAGGAGGAATGCCCGTGACATCCTTGATATCCCTATATGATTTCGCCGTGCGCCAGGTCATAAAGCTGGACGCGCTTTTGCCCATTGCCGCGCGGTTCCTGTTTGCCGCCGTGCTGCTGGTCTACTTCTGGCGCTCGGGCACGACCAAGCTGGGCGACGGCCTCTTCGGCTTCCTCTCGCCCTCGACAGGCGCCTATGCGCAGATCTTCCCCAAGACCTTCGAGGCCGTCGGCTACGATGCCTCGCAGCTTGGCCTCTTCCACTGGGCGGTGGTCACCGCGGGCACCTGGGCCGAGTTCATCCTGCCGCTGCTGATCGTGCTCGGCCTCTTCACCCGTCTCGCCAGCCTCGGCATGATCGGCTTTGTCGTGGTGCAAAGCCTCACCGACCTTTACGGTCATGGCGGCATCGAACACGCCGCCACGCTGGGCGCCTGGTTCGACCGCGCACCGGACGGCGTGATCCTGGACCAGCGCGCCTTTTGGGTCTTCGGCCTGTCGGTGCTGGTCATCAAGGGCGCGGGTGCGCTGTCAGTCGACCATCTGCTGACCGCCCGCCAGGGCCGCGCCTTGCCCGCGTCGGCGTGATCCGGGGTCAGCCCGCCAGCGCCGCCTGCACGTCCTTGGACCAGCCCAGCCACATGGCGTCGCCGTCCACGATCAGGGGCCGTTTCATCAGCGTCGGGTGCTCGGCCAGGAGCTCGAGCGCCGGACGCTGCCGCTCGGATTCCGCCAATCCTCTCCAGGTGGTTGATGAACGATTGAGCAGCTTGTTGCCGAATTCGTGAAAAGCTGCCTGCATGACATCGGCCGGCACACCGTCATTCCTGACATCGCGAAACTCGACATCTTCCAATGACTTCAATGCCTTGCGGCATGTGTCACAGGTCTTCAGACCAAAAAGTATCATGCGCCCTCCGAAAATCGGCATTTTGTGCTGTCGCTTGATTTTTGCATTCGTCGTGCAATCCTCTCACATACGACTCAAGGTTATTTTCGCAAGAGCCGGCAAATTTCAACGGCTTAAAGGTCGAGTTTCCGACAGGTCGAGGACCCGCCCTTAGCGGGAGAAGTCGAAGAAGGAAATCAACGATGCCCAACGGCACCGTCAAGTGGTTCAACACTACCAAGGGCTACGGATTCATCGCGCCGGAAGAGGGTGGCAAGGATGTTTTCGTGCATATTTCAGCAGTCGAGCGCTCCGGGTTGACCGGGCTGGCGGACAATCAGAAGGTCAGTTACGAGCTGCAGGAAGGCCGCGATGGCCGGCAGCTGGCCGGCGACATCAAGCTGCTCTGACCTCTCCCTCAGGCCGATTGCAGCCGGCGGGCCTCCTGCCCCGCAAGGCGGATGAGATCGGCCATGAAGGGTTTTTCCAGGTCCTCGACCCGGGTCGCGGCATAGAGCCGCCGGGTCAGGCCGCCCTGCGTGAGCGGGCGTGTCACGTAGTCCGAGGAATATTTGACCTCGCGCACCACCCAGTCCGGCAGCACGCTGACCCCGCGGTTCGACGCGACCAGCAGCAGGATCACCGCCGTCAACTCGGCCTGTCGCAGCGCGGCGGGCTCGACCTTGGCCGGCATCAGCAACTGGCTGAAGACGTCGAGGCGAGACCGTTCCACCGGGTAGGTGATCAGCGTCTGGTCGCGGAAATCCTCGGCCTCGATCCAGTCCTTTTCGGCCAGCGGGTTCGATTTCGACGCCACGAACACCGGCTGGTAATCGAAGAGCGGCGAGAAGGCGACGCCCTTCAGCTCTTCGGGATCGGACGAGATCACGACGTCCACGTCCTCCTTGACCAACGCCGGCAGCGCGTCGAAGGCGAGGCCAGGGCGGATGTCGACATCCACATCCGGCCAGGACTTGCGGAACTGCTCGAGTACCGGGAAGAGCCATTCGAAACAGGCATGGCATTCGATGGCGATGTGCAGCCGGCCCGATGAGCCGTCGCGCAGCCCCATGAACTCGGCCTGCAGCGCGTCGATCTCGGGCAGCACCTTTTCGGCCGCGCGCAGCAGGCGCTGGCCGGCGGCCGACAGGCGCATCGGCTTGGATTTGCGTACGAAAAGCTCGACGCCCGCCTGGTCCTCGAGCCCCTTGATCTGGTGCGACAGCGCCGATTGCGTGATGTTCAGAAGCTCGGCCGCGCGCGCGAGCCCGCCCGCCTCGTGGATCGCCCGGACCGTGCGCAGGTGCCGGAACTCGATATGCATCTTCATGTCGGACTCATGATCATTTTGAGAATTATGAGTTTGTCTCACATCACCCAGTTTGCCACAAGAGGGCAACAGAGATTGGAGAGTCCCATGTCCGCCCCGCAAATCAGTTTCGAATTCTTCCCGCCGCAAAACCTCGAAGCCTCCTTCCGCCTGTGGGACACGGTGCAGGTGCTGGCGCCGCTTGATCCGCGGTTCGTATCGGTCACCTATGGCGCTGGCGGCACCACGCGCGACCTGACCCGCGACGCGGTCAAGGCGCTGCACCGCGCGGCCGGGCTGAACGTCGCCGCGCACCTGACCTGCGTGAACGCGACCCGCGCAGAAACCCTTGCCGTGGCCGATGAATTCGCCGCCGCCGGCGTGACCGAGATCGTCGCGCTGCGGGGCGATCCGCCCAAGGGCAGCGGCGCGTTCCAAGCGCATCCCGAGGGTTTTGCCAATTCGATCGAGCTGATCGAGGCGCTGGCCGAGACGGGCAAATTCAACATCCGCGTCGGCGCCTACCCCGACCCGCACCCCGAGGCGGGAAGTGGCCAGGCCGATGTCGAGTGGCTGAAGCGCAAGATCGACGCCGGCGCGTCCGAGGCGATCACGCAATTCTTCTTCGAAGCCGAGACCTTCTTCCGCTTTCGCGATGCCTGCGAGAAGGCGGGACTCGACGCGCCGATCGTGCCGGGCATCCTGCCGATCGAGAACTGGGCCGGCGCGCGCAACTTTGCCCAGCGCTGCGGCACCAAGATCCCGGGCTGGGTCTCGGACGCCTTCGACAAGGCGACCCGCGACGGGCGCGCCGACCTGCTGGCGACGGCGCTTTGCGCCGAGCTCTGCGATGACCTGATCCAGGGCGGCGTGGACAAACTGCACTTCTACACGCTGAACCGGCCCGAGCTGACCCGCGACGTCTGCCACGCCCTGGGCGTGACCCCGCGCGTGCGGCTGGAAAAGGTGGCCTGAGGCTCGGCACCACCCTGTCCCGGAAGATCTTTCTCACGAAAGATCTTCCTCCGCGGCGCCGGGGCCCAAGATTATTCGTGAGAATAATCTTGTTCGGCGGGTGCGGTCCGGTCAAACCTTCACTTGGTATACCAAGGGGAGAACAAGCATGACCAGGACCGCACTCGTGACCGGGGCCGCCCGGGGCATAGGACTGGCCACGACGAAGCATTTCCTGGCGCAAGGCTACCGCGTCGCCATGATCGACCGGGACGCCGACGCGCTGCTGGACGAATCCGCCGCGCTCGAGGGCGCCTTTGCGGTCGTCGCCGATGTCTCGCAGCCCGATCAGGTCGACCGCATGGTCGCCGAGGTGCTGGCCGAAACCGGCCGGATCGACGCCCTCGTCAACAACGCCGGCGTCGCCGATTTCGGCCCCATCGAAGACACCGATTTCGCCCGCTGGCGGGTCGTGATGGAGACGAACCTCGACGGTGTCTTCCTGGTCAGCCAGGCCTGCACGGCGGCGCTGAAGGAAACCCGCGGCGCCATCGTCAACATCGCCTCGATCAGCGGGTTGCGCGCCTCGACCCTGCGGGTGGCCTATGGCACCTCAAAGGCGGCCGTCATTCACCTGACCAAGCAGCAGGCGGCCGAGCTGGGCGAACACGGCATCCGCGCCAATTGCGTCGCCCCCGGCCCGGTCAAGACCAAGCTGTCGATCGCTGTCCATTCGCCCGAGATCATCGCCGCCTACCACGACGCGATCCCGCTGAACCGCTACGCGTCCGAGGACGAGATGGCCAACGTCATCGGTTTCCTGTGCTCCGAGGCCGCCTCCTACGTCACCGGGCAGATCGTGGCGGTCGACGGGGGGTTCGATTCGACCGGCATCGGCCTTCCCGCGCTGCGCGTCTGACGGGCAACTCCCCCCAAGGGTCGATCGGGGCACGCGACTCCCTTGCCCGGCGGGCATTTCCCGCCGGTCGCCTCGGCCCAGATGTCGGTGCTGACGGCCAAGGTCGCCGGCATGCCCCGCGTCGCCGCTGCCGCCCCGCCGCAGAACGGCGGCCCCCACCCGGCCGTCGTCGCCGCCCAGCACATGGCCGGCGCGGACGAGATCTACCTGATGGGCTGCATCCAGGCCGTCGGCGCGCTGGCGCTGGGGACCGAGAGCATCGATCCGGTCGGCCCCGGCAACGCCTACGTGGCCAAGGCAAAGCGCCAACTCTTCGGCCGCGGCGGCATCGACCTCGTTGCCGGGCCGACCAAGACCATGGTGATCGCCGACGAGACGGTGGATGCCGAGCTTTGCGCGACCGACCTGTTGGGCCAGGCCGAGCACGGCTTTGTCAGCCCGGCCTGTCTTGTCACCAATTCGCGCGCCCTGGCCGAGGCGACGCTGGCCGAGATCGACCGGTTGCTGGCGATCCTGCGGACCGCCCGCACCGCGCGGCCCAGCTGGGAGGGTTCCGAAGAGGTGATCCTCTGCGACAGCCACGACGAGATGCTGGCGGTGGCGGATGACCTGGCCTGCGAGCATGTGCAGGTCATGACCGACCGGGACGATTGGTACCATGACACCCTGCGCAATTACGGCGCGCTGTTCTTCGGGCCGCGCACCAACGTGGCCTATGGCGACAAGGTGATCGGCACGAACCACATCCTGCCGACCCGGCGCGCAGGGCGCAATACGGGCGGGCTCTGGGTCGGCAAGTTCCTGAAGACGCACAGCTACCAGCGGATCACCAACGACTCCGCCTCGGCCGCGATCGGCGCCCGCGGCGCGCGCCTGTCGCTGCTGGAAGGCTTCACGGGCCATGCCGAGCAATGCAACATCCGCGTCCGGCGCTACGGCGGTCGGCACGTGCCCTACGCGGGGGCGGCGGAATAGGAACGCGTGATGCAAAGGGATTTGCACCTCGCGCCAAAGGTGCGGAACAGGTGAAGGCGAGGGGCGCTGCCCCTAGCGCTCCCCGGGATATGTCTGGAAAAATGAAGGGGTTCAGAGCGCCCCTTCCTTCATCTTTCCCCAAATATGCCCGCCGGAGGCGTCCGTGGATCGCACAGGCGTGAGGGGCCAGCCCCTCACACTCCCCGGAGTTTAGGGGCACAATGAAAAGCGGATCGGCGCGCCCGTTCTTTCATTATTCCACAAGTACTCCCGCCGGAGGCATCCCCGGTACCCGTATGCGACCAGGGACGAGGGCATGCCAAGCCAGGCCCGCTTGCCCTCAGGCGACCTGCTTGCAGGTCTGTTCCACGTCGGCGCCGAAGGCCTTCCACTTGGCCCAGAACGCCTCGTTCCGGGGATTGTCCGACTGGCGCATGTCCTGCACCCGTTGCGGGTCGCGCCAGAATTTCGTGGCGCGGGATTGCTCGGAGGCGCTGAGGTGGCGGTTCGCCATGGCCTGGACACAGCCGCAGAGCGCATCGCTGCGCGCCTTTCGGTCGCTGGCCATGCAGGCGCGGCTCATCGGGCCGCTGGCCGAGATCGAGACCACGCGGCCCGGGCGTGGACCCGACGTGCCGCCGCAACTGGCGAGGACCGCCAGGATCAGAAAAACCGTGAATATCCGCATCGCCTCGTCCGCCTCCATCTCAGTCGCAGAGGTCCTTTGTTGCCCACCACCATGCGGGCAACCGCGGCAAAGTTCAACATGTCCCACGCGGGTCGCATGTCACGGATTTGTCAGAACGGGCGCGCTCAGCCCTCGGCCCAGTCCCAGGGGCGGGTGAAGGCGCCGAGGCATTGCGCCACCGCCTCGTCCTCGGCGCGGGGGGCAAGGCGCGCGACGAGGCCGCGCTTCTTGTCGTCCACCACCTCGGTCACGCGGGGGCTCACGCCCGCCTCTTCCAGCGCGGCGTTGTAGATCCGGGTGATCGCGCGCTTGCGCAGATCGGGCTTGAAGACCTTGCCCACGGCGGTCTTGGGCAGTTCGTCCAGCACTTCGACATGCTTGGGATGGGCCGCGCGTTCATGGACGTGGCGCTTGGCGTAATCGCGCAGCTCGTCGCCGGTGACCGTGCCGCCCGAGACCAGTTCGACATAGGCGCAGGGCACCTCGCCCGCATGGGCGTCGGGCTGGCCGATGGCGCCGGCAAAGGCGACGTCGGGGTGGGTCAGCAGCGCCTCTTCGATCTCGGCCGGGTCGATGTTGTGCCCACCGCGAATGATGAGGTCTTTCGCGCGCCCGGTGATCCAGAGGTAGCCATCGGCGTCGATCCGGCCCAGGTCGCCCGTGCGCAGGTATTTCTGGAAATGGTAGAGATCGGCGTTCTTGGCTGCCTCGGTATAGGTGTTGCCGGGCCAGACGCCGGGGTTCGAGATGCAGATCTCGCCCACCTCGTCAGTGCCGCAGGTGACGGGCGCGCCATCCTTGACCGTCACGATCGAGATGTCGGTATAGGGGAAGGCGACGCCGACGCTGCCAACCTTTTTCTCGCCGTCCACCGGGTTGCAGGCGACAAGGCAGGTCGCCTCGGTCAGGCCGTAGCCTTCGATGATCTGCATGCCCGTGGCGGAGGTGAAGCGGTTGAACAGTTCCAGCGGCATGGGCGCCGAGCCCGAGAACGCGTTCTTGACCGTCGAGATATCGGCATCGACCTTGCGCTGCATCAGCGCAGAGACGGCCGTGGGCACGGTGATGACGAAGGTGGTCTTCCAGCGTTCGCAGAGCTTCCAGAAATTGTCGAAGACGCCGTCGCCGCGATACCCGGCCGGGGTCGGGAAGACGACATGCGCGCCGGATTTCAGCGCCGCCATCAGGATCACGTGGCAGGCAAAGACGTGGAACAGCGGCAGCGGGCACATGATGCTGTCGGTTTCCGAGAACAGCAGCTCGTGCCCGATCCAGCCGTTGTAGACCATGCCGGAATAGCGGTGCTGCGCGACCTTGGGCATGCCCGTGGTGCCGCCGGTGTGGAAATATGCGCCCACGCGGTCCTGTTTCGGGTCGTCGAAGGTGAGCGTCCTGGGCTGCTTCTTCATCTCGGTACGCAGGGATTTCACCTCGGCATGGTGTGTGCCGGGGATCGCGGGGCGGATGAAGGGAACGATCCAGGACTTGGGCGGCGTCAGGTAGCGGTTGAGGTCCACGGTCAGGATCGTGTGGACCTGCGGCGCGTGGCGCACCGCCTCGGCCGTCTTTTGGGCGATGTCGGTCTTGGGGAAGTTGCGCAGGGTCACGACGACGCGCGCCTCGGTCTCGCGCAGGATGGCGCCGATCTGTTCGGGTTCGAGCAGCGGGTTGATCGGGTTGGCGATGCCCGCGACCATCGCGGCCAGCGTGACCACAGCCGTCTCGGTGGTGTTGGGCAGCACCAGCGCCACCACGTCCTTGGGCCCGATCTTGAGCGACCGGAAGAGGTTCGCGGCCTGGTTCACCTGCGAAAGGAACTCGGACCAGGTCAGCGTCTCGGCGGGGTCATCGACGCCCGATTGCAGCTGGAAGGTCACCGCCGGGCGGTTCGGAAAGGCCGCCGCCGTCTCGGACAGCATCTGGTGAATGGTCGTTGGCACCGGTCGCTGGTCCCACGGGACCTGGGCGGCAATGGCGATGGCATCCTCGCGGCTGGCGAAAGTCATGTGGTGTCCTCCCCTTGCGCCGGTTCTCCGCACGCATCCTTGTCGCGGAGTCTGGGCGCGGAACCGCCCCGGTGCAAGGGGTTTGGCGCAACGTCACGGGGCGCCTGACGTGGGGGCGCCGGATCGGCGCGCCGCCGCCCATGCCTGCCGCGCGCCTGCAATAGGGCTTGCCTGAATCGCGCAGATCAGGCGGATTGGAGCGATTACGTTTCAGGACTACCGCCAGACCTTTTCACCGGAGATCACCCCATGGCCGTCATCGTCCATTCAAGCACCACCACCGGCATCCTCGCCACGGCCAGCGGCGACACCTATGTCACGCTCGTGGATCGTTTCGTGTCGAACACCGTCGACGCGGTCGATTTCCAGGACTTCGACAATATCGAGTATTTCGTCCACGGCGCCGTCATCGCCGGCGACGACGGGATCGTGTCCTCGGGGGCTGCGAACAACATCGATGTGGCGATCAGCGCCAGCGGCAGCGTCATGGGCGGCGGCGACGGGATCCAGTTCTTCGGCCCGGGTAGCGACACCTTCGGCAACTCCGTCATCAACCACGGTTCGATCGTCGGGCAAAGCGGCGAAGGCGTGGATTTCCGGTCCAACGGGTCGATCATCGTCAACACCGGCACGATCTGGGGCGACTCCATCGCCATCTTCATGTCCGGCGACAGCAACGAGGCCATGAACGCGGGCATAGTGGCCTCGAATGCCTCGGGGATCCAGATCACCGGCGACTCGGCGCGGATCACGAACTCGGGCGAGGTGACGGTCCAGGGCTTCCATGGCCTGTTTGTCGTCGGGATCAATGGCATCATCGAAAACGACGGCCTTGTCACGGCGCGGGACACCGGGATCGACATGACCGGCGACAACGGGTCGATCACCAATACCGGCAGGATCATCGGCGAAATCGGGATTTCGGTGATGACCACGACCAACGCTGTGGCCGCGCCGATCGACATTGCCAACCACGGCATTGTGCAGGGCCGGTCCGTCGGCGTTCAGCTCCAGGCAGGCGAGACGGGCGACCGGTTGACCCTGACCAACAGCGGCACCATCAGCGTGTCGAACCTGGACGGGCTGGCCATCCAGGGATCGAGCACGACCGACATCATCCGCAACACCGGGCTGATCGACGGTGACGTCGACCTCGGCGACGGCAATGACGCGTTCCGCAGCGGCGCGGGGCTGATCAGCGGAACGATCGACGGCGGCACGGGCAACGACACCATCGGCGGCGGGGCCGAGGACAACCGGATCGAGGGCGGCGGCGGGGCCGACCTGATCTATGGAGGCGCGGGCGATGACAGCCTGTCGTCCAACTGGGGCGGCGACACGATCTTTGGCGGCGACGGAGATGACACGATCGACGCCGGCAACGGCTACGACCTGGCCTGGGGCGGCGCGGGGCACGACCGGATCGACATGGGCAGCGGCCAGGACACTGCCCATGGCGGCGCGGGCGACGACACGATCCGCGCCGGGGGCGACGGCGGCGACGTGCTCTTCGGTGACGCGGGCGACGACGTGATCGTCTCGACCGGCGCGGGCGGAGACCAGATCCACGGCGGGCTGGGCAATGACACGATGACCGGCGGCGACGGCAAGGACACGTTCCATTTCAACAAGGCGGCCGGCCATGACGTCATCACCGATTTCGCCGATGGCGAGGACAGCCTGGACCTGACGGTCTTCGGCACCGGCTTTGCCGCGATGAACGCCGCCGGGGCGTTTTCCGAAGGGGTCGGCGGCACGGTGATCGACCTTGGCGTGATCGGCGCCGAGGGCTCGATCACGCTGTTGGGCTTTGCGCTGTCCGACCTCGGCGGGGCCGATTTCGCCTTCTGACCCCGGGCAACGACCCCGGCGCCGCGCCGCGCCCATCCCTGCCCGGCCCTTGACTGCCGCGTGCGCAGCGCCGTTAACTATTACTAAACATTTCAAGGGATTTTCACATGACCAATGTCATTCGCGCGCAGGCCCTCAGCGCCCCATTCGCGATCAATTATTCCGGGATCTACATCGCGGCGGATGACGCTCAGATCATTGTCGACGGCAATGTATACGCGCTGGAAGGCCCCGCGCTCCACGTCGTGGGCGACCGCGCGGATATCGACCTGTTTTCAACGGTGTCCAACCTTTATGGCGTAGGCCTTATGGCCGAAGGCGACGATGTCGACATCCGGATCAGAATGGACGGCAGTGCCGAAGGGGAACTGATCGGCGTCCACACAACCGGCAAGAACACCACGATCAACTCCGAAGGCGGCATCTTTGGCTTTACCGGCGTCCTTGTCGAAGGGTTGGACGATGGGCAGGCGGACCGCCTGACCGTGATCAACTCCGGCGTCATATCGGCCCTGGGCACCGGCATCGGCGTGACGTCGGGCGATGGGCTGGACCGGCTGGTCGTGCAGAATTCCGGGCACATCCTGATCGAGGAGGACCCGGCCGAAGAACTGGACGGGGATGCCATCGCGGGCTCGTCCGCCGCCGATTTTGTCCGCAACCGGGGCTATATCGAAGGCCATGTCTCGCTGGGTGACGGCGACGACATCTATCGCGGCGCAGGAGGGTCCATCGACGGCGTGATCGACGGCGGCCTCGGCAACGACACCATCGGCGGCGGGGCCGAGGACAACCGGATCCAAGGCGGCGGCGGGGCCGACGTGATCTACGGCGGCGACGGGGCGGACAGCCTGTCGTCCAGCTGGGGCAACGACCGGGTCTTTGGCGGCCTCGGCGGCGACACGATCGATGCCGGCGCTGGCGCGGATGTCGCCTGGGGCGGTTCGGGCTTCGACCTGATCGACATGGGCAAGGGCGCGGACACGGCCTATGGCGGCGCCGGGGACGACACGATCCTCGCCGGCGGCGACGGTGGTGACAAGCTGTTCGGCGGGGCGGGCGACGACGTGATCGTCTCGACCGGCGGCGGCTGGGACAAGATCAGCGGCGGCTTTGGCAACGACACGATGACCGGCGGCGGCGGGCAGGACAGGTTCGATTTCATCCTGTCCGACGGGGCCGACGTGATCACCGATTTCACCGACGCGGAGGACCTGCTGGACCTCACGGCCTTCGGCACAGATTTCGACACCATGGAGACGGCAGAGGCATTTTCGGACACCGGCAGCGATGCGGTGATCGACCTCACGGTCATCGGCGGGACCGGATCGATCACGCTGCTGGGCTTCGACATGGCCAACCTCGACGCGGCCGACTTCCTGTTCTGACGGCCGGTTGACAGATCAACCGCCGCTCTCCACCCTGCCCCGGCGCAGGGAGGAGAGACTGCCCATGTCGGACGCACCCGTCTACGAGATCGACCCCAAGAGGTTCTGGGAGGACCCCTACCCCGACCTTGCGCGGATGCGGCGCGAGGTGCCTGTGGCGTTCGTGCCGCAGCTGGGCGCGACCCTGCTGACCCGGCGCGACGACATCTTCGTCAACGAAAAGAAGATCGAGGTGTTTTCCTCGGACCAGCCCGAGGGGCTGATGACCCGGCTCATGGGCCAGAACATGATGCGCAAGGATGGCGCGGCACATATGGCCGAGCGCAAGGCGGTTTTCCCGACGATCTCGCCCCGCACGGTGCGCGACGTGTGGAAGGCGCAGTTTGTCGAACAGACGCAGGCCGCGCTGGACGAGATCCACCCGCAGGGCCGCGCCGACATGGCCCGCGACATCGCCATGCGCATCTCGGCCGAGGCGCTGAAGGCGGTCACGGGCCTGACCAACATGCCCTGGCGCGAGATGGACAGGGTGAGCCAGGGGATGATGGACGGTTGCGCGAACTACGCCGGCGACCCGGAGGTGGAGGCGCGCTGCAACGCCTGCACCGCCGATATCGACCGCTATATCGACGACCGCCTGCCCGAGTTGCAGGCCGCGCCCGACCACTCGCTGCTGTCTGTCCACCTGCAAGCTGGAATGAGCGAAGAGCAGTACCGCGCCAACGTCAAGCTCGCCATCTCGGGCGGCCAGAACGAGCCGCGCGACGTGATCGCCGGGCTGACCTGGGCGCTGCTGACCCACCCGGACCAGCTGGCGCTGATCGAAAGCGGAGAGAAGACCTGGGCCGATGCCTTCGACGAATACACCCGCTGGATGGCGCCGGTCGCCATGTCCCCCCGCCGCGTGGCGCAGCGGTATGAATTGCACGGCGTGACGCTGGAGCCCGAGGACCGCGTCTTCCTGATGTTCGGCGCCGGCAACCGGGACGCGGAGGTCTTTGCCCGGCCCGATACCTTCGACATGACGCAGGATGCCTCGGCCTCGCTCGCCTTCGGCGCGGGGCCGCATTTCTGCGCCGGGGCCTGGATCTCGCGCTGCCTGATCTCCGAAGTTGCGATGCCGATGATCTTCGACCGGCTGCGCGGCCTGCGGCTGGACGGAGAGACCAGGATCGGCGGCTGGGCCTTCCGCGGCCCGATCACCATGCCGGTGGCCTGGGAGGTGTGAGGGGCTCAGGCGGGCCGGATGCCGATCCACGGGCGGCCCGGGCGTTCGCGATGGACCGCGATCCAGCGATCCGGGTCCGCCTCACACCAGCGCGTTAGCTCCTGGTCGAGCGGTCGGTCCAGATTCCCCAGCACCGCGCCGGAGGCGAGGTCCACCCGCGCCAGCCGCGTCACGGGCAGGTGGCGATCAACCACCTTGCCGATCCGCTCAAACTGAGCCCGGCGGATAGCGTCGCCTGCGGGAAACGACGCGCGAAACGTCATCGCGCTGGCCGCGATGAGATCCTTCTCGGGCGCATCCTTCGTGCCCGCAATCGAGATGGACCGCCCCAGTTGGTCGGTGACCGAGGGCGGCCCACCATATGAAATTGAATACAGCGGCTCGGGGTGCTTCCAATGATTGTATGCGACGGATACGGCCATCTGCCGACCAGAACTGACCACGCCATGATCGGCGGTGAAGGCAACGGATGCCGCGTCCTTCACCCCGAACACAAGCGAAACGAAATGATCGTCCAGCGATTTCGGCGTCACCTCGCGCAGGCCCTGAACGCGGAAGTTCTCCCCGTGGATCCGCGCAATCAGTAGCAACTCAGGAAATTCGGCCTGGCACCCGGCCAGGATGGCGCGCGATGTCTTGATGGTGATCCGTTCGGCACCCAGAACCCAGTGCGTCGTGCCGCCGTTCAGGTCTTTATAGTGCGTCGCGTCGGGGTCTGTTTCCTCGGGCAGCGCGCCGTTGATCGTGACCCCGGCCAAGCGGCAGAACTGCGCCGGGAGAGCTCGCCGTCCCAAGGCGGGCCATCGTCCCAGTCCAGCACGGTCTCTCCCCGCACCGCGTCTTCGCCCGGCTCGGGTGCGATCTGCACCGACAGCGCGCCACCCCGATACCGCACGTAGACCGCGCGGCCGTCATGGGTTTCGCCATAGAATTGCGCCGGGTAGGCCCCGCCGCCCGAGAGGCTGGCGAGGTCCAGGTTCAACGGCGCCGGCGGCCGGGGCGTGAAGAAACGCCCGTCCTGCCCCGTGTCCTCAGACACCGAGACAATGGCGCATGATCGCCTTTTGCGCATGCAGCCGGTTCTCGGCCTCGTCGAAGATGACCGAGGCGGGGCCGTCCATCACCTCGGACGTGGCCTCATCGTCGCGATGCGCGGGCAGGCAATGCATGAACAGCGCGTTGGGCTTGGCATGGGCCATCAGCGCCGCGTTGACCTGGTAGGGCCGCAGCTGGTTGTGCCGCCGCTCGCGCGCGCTCTGCGGGTCGTGCATCGACACCCAGGTGTCCGTGACGACGAGGTCGGCGCCGGTGACGGCCGCCACCGGGTCGCGGGTGATCTCGACCTTGACGCCCTTGGCACGGGCCTCTTCGACAAAGACCATCTCGGGGTCCAGCGTCGGCGGGCCGGCAAAGGTCAGGTCGAACCCGAACTGCCCGGCGGCATGGGCGAAACTGGCGAACACGTTGTTGCCATCGCCGCACCAGGTCACCTTCTTGCCCGCGATCGGGCCGCGATGTTCCTCGAAGGTCTGGATATCGGCCATGATCTGGCAAGGATGCGTCCGGTTCGTGAGCCCGTTGATCACCGGCACATCGGCATATTCCGCCATCTCGAGCAGGGTCTGCTCTTCGAAGGTGCGGATCATGATCAGGTCGACATAGCGCGACAGCACGCGGGCGGTGTCGGCGATGGTCTCGCCGTGCCCCAGCTGCATGTCCGCGCCCGAGAGCACCATGGTCTGCCCGCCCATCTGCCGTACGCCCACGTCGAAGGAAATGCGCGTCCGGGTCGAGGGCTTTTCGAAGATCAGCGCGACCATGCGGCCATCCAGCGGCAGGGTGTCGTCGGGCGCGCCCTTGGGGCGGCCACCCCGGGCGGCCTTCATCGCCTTGGCGCTGTCGATGATGGCCCGCAGGTCGCCCGCGTCGGTGGCGTTGATGTCAAGGAAGTGCGTCATGTCTATCGTCTTTCGTCTTGTCGGTCGGGCGTCTCTCGGCCCGTAAATCAGGCGCTCAGTCCGGGTGGAAGGCCAGGACCAGCACGGGTTTGTCTTCTTCGCTCTGCCGGATCTCGTCACCCACGAAGCCCGCCGCGCGGTAGGCGCGCACGGCCCCCGCGTTGTCCGGCGACGGGTCCATGACCACGGCCGCCGCGCCCTGCGCCAGCAGCGCCTTTGCCCGGGCGCGCAGGTAGCGGGCGGCATGGCCCTGCCCCAGCATCGACGGCTCGCCAAGGAAGGTATCCATGGCGCGGGTGCCTTCGGGGAAGTCCGCGTAATGCGGCATGGGCCAGTGATGGGCCGGGTAGTCCTGCACATAGGCAAAGGGCTGCCCGGCATGGGTCACGATGCGCATGTCGGTGGGGCCGGTGTCGATGTCGCTGTCGATCATCGCGATCTCGTCGTCCGGATCGCCCCACCAGGCGCGCACATGCGGCTGGGCCAGCCAGCCCCGCATCAGCGGGTAATCGGCGCGCGTCAGCGGGGCGAAGCCGTAGTCAGCCATCGCCGCCCACCTGCGCGGCGGCCTTGTCCAGCAGCTCGACGGCGGTCGCGATATCCTCGTCGCTGATGGTCAGCGGCGGCAGCAGGCGCACCACGTTGTCGGCGGCCGGCACGGTGATGACGCCATTGGCATAGCCGGCGGCGACCACGTCGGCGGGCGCAACCTTGCACTTGAGGCCCAGCATCAGGCCCTGGCCACGGACGCTTTCAAAGACCTCCGGGTGGCTCGCCACCAGCCCTTCGAGTTTCTGGCGCAAGAGGCCGCCCTTGCGGTTCACCTCGGCCAGGAAGCCGTGATCGGTGATGTGATCCAGCACCGCCGCGCCCACGGCGCAGCCCAGCGGGTTGCCGCCGTAGGTCGAGCCGTGCGTGCCCGCGACCATGCCCTTGGCGGCCTCTTCCGTCGCCAGCACGGCGCCCAGGGGGAAGCCCCCGCCGATGCCCTTGGCCACCATCATGATGTCGGGCGTCACACCCGCCCATTCATGGGCAAAGAGCTTGCCGGTCCGGCCGACGCCGCATTGCACCTCGTCAAGGACCAGCAGCACGCCGGTCTCGTCGCAAAGCGCGCGCAGCGCCTTCAGCGCGCCCTCGGGCAGCGGGCGGATGCCGCCTTCGCCCTGCAGCGGCTCGACCAGCACGGCGGCGGTCTTGTCGGTGATCGCGGATTTCACCGCCTCGATATCGAACCACGGCAGGTGGACGAAGCCTTCGAGGATCGGCCCGAAGCCCTTGACCATCTTTTCCGACCCGCTGGCCGCGATGGCGGCGGAGGAGCGGCCGTGGAAACAGCCCTCGAAGGTCAGGATCTCGACCCGCTCGGGCGCGCCGCTGTCGTAATGGTACTTGCGCGCCATCTTGACGGCCAGCTCGCAGGCCTCGGTGCCCGAGTTGGTGAAGAAGACCGTGTCGGCAAAGGTCGCATCGACCAGCTTGTCGGCCAGCCGCTGCTGCTCGGGGATCTTGTAGAGGTTCGAGACATGCCACACCTTGCTGGCCTGCTCGGTCAGCGCGGCGACCAGCGCGGGGTGCGCATGGCCCAGCGCGTTCACCGCGATGCCGGCGCCGAGGTCGAGGAAACGTCGCCCGTCCGCCTCGATCAGCCAGGAGCCTTCGCCCCGGGCGAAGGACAGGGGCGCGCGGTTGTAGGTCGGCAGAACGGACGGGATCATGGCATGGGTCCTTGTCTCAGAAGCCTTTTCGAAGTGCCGCAAGGGCGCAAGGCTGTCAACGATTTGTAAGGGAGAATGACGGGCACGGGGGATCTCCCCCCGAAGTCGGAGGTCTCAGGCAGCGCGTCGGCGTCGCGCGGAGATATGAACCGTGTTCGTCATGAAGGCGCTCATAGCCGAGCACGCGGGGCTTGGGAAGGGGGAAACCTGGGCGCGACGGATCGGGGTGGGCGCCTCGGGGACAGGGACGGCCTTGGGGGCGCTGCCCCCAAACCCCCGAGGTATTTTCAAAACAATGAAGAGGGCGGGCGCGGGCGGCAGGGGCCGGCGTGGCCCCGTGGGCGCCGGGCGGGGAGGACCGCCCGGCGCAGCTGTGGCGTATCAGAACAGCGCGGCGTCGTCGCGCATGACGGCGCCGGCCTTGAGCACGGCGACCACCTTATTGCCCGTTTGCGAAAAGCAGGACAGGCCGTCCAGCGGGTTGGCGTCGAGCACCAGCACGTCGGCGAAGGCGCCGGGGATGAGTGCGCCCACCTGCCCTTCGAGGCGCAGGACCTTGGCGTTGTTGACCGTGGCGCAGCGCAGCGCCTCGGCGGTGCCGAGCTCCTCCTCGTGAATCATCAGGCCGTCGCCCTGGTAGGTCTTGGGCGACCAGCAGAGGTCGGTGCCGTAGCCGATGGTGACGCCCGCGTCATGGGCGATGCGCAGCGATTGCTTGCCATAGGCCAGCACCTCGGCGTTCTTTTCCTGGTTCTCGGGCGCCCAGCCGAAATCCATGCCGTGGATGCCGTCGGCCACGTAGGTGATCAGCGTCGGCACCAATACCGCGCCCCGTTCCGCCATGAAGGCCGCGGTTTCCGGGCTGAGGAAGTTGCCGTGTTCGATCGAGCGCACGCCGCAGTCGACCGCGCGGCGGATGCCGGCATCGGCGTAGACATGGGCCATGACGTAGCGGCCGCAGCGGTCGGCCTCGTCGGTGATCGCGCGGATTTCGTCCAGCGAATATTGCGGATGGTGCAGCTTGTCGGCGGGCGACGACACCCCGCCCCCGGCCATGATCTTGATCTGGTCGACGCCCTGGCGCGCGTTCTCGCGCACCGCCTTGCGGACCGCGTCCACGCCGTCGGCGATCACCGAGGTGCCGGTGCCATTGGCCGCCGCGCAGGAGCAGTAGTCGGCCATCGCGCGGTGGTCGCCGTGGCCGCCGGTCTGCGACAGGATCTTGGCCGAGACCTGCATGCGCGGGCCCTTGAAGATGCCTTTTTCGACCGCCTTCTTGTGCCCGTAATCGGCGCCGCCGGCGTCGCGTACGGTGGTGAAGCCGCGCTCGACCATCTCGGCCAGCTGCTGGCCGGCGCGGGCCGTCATCTCGGAGGGCAGCGTGTCGCCGCCGTCGTTGAACTGGCCGATAAAGACATGGGTATGGGCATCCAGGAGGCCGGGCGACAGGTAGCGGCCGGCGACCGAGACTTGCGGCATGTCGGCGGGCAGCTGTGCCGCCGGGGTCAGGCTGTCGATGCGACCGTCCTTGACGACGAGGGCGAGGCCTTCGCGGATCTCTCCGGCGACGACATCGACGATGTGGCCATCGGTCAGGGCGTAGTGGGTCGGGGTCATTCTGCGGCCTCCTTGCGGGCGGCTTCGTTTTCCGTGCCAAGGGTGCGGACGGAGTATTCGTCGAGTCGGGCGAGCGGTTCGATCTGGCCACTTTCGGTGACATAACCGTTGGCGAGATCATAGGCGGCGGCGGCGGGGTCGCGCTTGGCGGGGTCGCCCCAGCCCGAGCCGCCGGCCGCGAAGTTGGCAAATGATTCGCCGGTTTTCAGCACCTTGCGGTACATGCCGACCTTGAGCTGGCGCGGCTGATCCGGCCAGAGCACCATGTGGTTCATCAACTGCGACGGTTCCCCGCCATGCAGCGCCCAGGTGCGGGTCTTGCACTTTTTCTTCATCGACAGGATCTCGGTGTCGCCCGCCATCTGCACGTCGCGGCGCACGCCGAGCCCGCCGCGGTACTGGCCCAGCCCGCCCGAGTTCTCGACCAGCTCGAGCCGGGTGTGGAACAGGTTGGTCTGCCGCTCCATCACCTCGATCGGCGTGTTGCGCACGGTCGAGGTCGAGGGGTGCTGCAGCGCGTTGGCGCCATCATGGACATGGGTCGCGCCCCAGCCGATGCCCTCGTTGTTCGAGATCACGAAGGGCCGTCCGGTGACGTAATGCTTGCCCACGGCCATGAAGCCCGGCTCGTCCCCGCCCGAGCTGGCGGGGATCCAGTCGATCACCGGGGCCAGCGCCTTGGCGATCATCTCGAAGGCGACCATCTTGGACCAGCCCACGTAGGTCGCCGCCGGATAGGTGGCCGAGAACAGCGTGCCCTCCGGCACCTCGACCCGCAGCGGCGCATAGCTGCCGTGGTTCGACGGGGTGCCAGGCTGGGTGAGGTACTTGAAATAGGTCTTGGCCATGGTGATCGTCCCGCCGATGGGGATGTTCACCGGGCCCGCGACCTGTGGATCGGTGCCGGTGTAATCGACGATGAACTCATCGTCGGTTATCGTCACCGTGCAGACCATCTTGATCGGCGTGTCGGTCACGCCGTCATCGTCCAGCCATTCCTCGGAACTCCAGGTGCCGCGCGGCAACCCGGCCAGCGCCTCGCGCGTCTTGGCATCGGAATAGTCGATATAGGCATCGACCGCAGCCGCGACCCGGTCCTTGCCGAACTTGGCAAAGATCGCGGCCACCGCCTTTTCGCCGGTGCGCAGGCAGGCGACCTGGGCGTTGAAATCGCCCTCGATCGCGTCGGGCAGGCGCGAGTTGGCGCGCAGGATCGCCCAGATCTCCTTGTCGAGCTTGCCTTCCTTGATGACGCGGACACCGGGCATCAGCAGCCCTTCCTGGTGGACATCGGTGCTGTCGAGCACGTAGCCCGCATCCTTGGCGCCGATGTCGAGCCAGTGCGCCCGCACGCAGAGCCAGATGTCGATCCCGCCCGAGCCCAGGAACACCGGCGTCACCAGCAGCGCGTCCGAGGTATGGGCCGAGTTCCAGTAGGGCGTGTTCAGCATGATGACGTCGCCCGGCCGCAGCTCGTCATGGTCGAGCGTCTCGATCAGCTTGCCCAGCGCGTAGTCGTTGGCGCCGATGAAGCTGGTGATGCCCGCCGCCTCGGCGATCATCCGGCCCTTGGCATCGGCGATCGATATGCCGAAATCGAGCACCTCGTAGATCACCGGGTTGAAGGCGGTGCGCACCAGCGTGCGGCGCATCTGCTCGGCGGCAGAGATGAACAGGCCCGAGATGATCTCGATCTCGGCCGCCTTGGACGTGGGTTTGGAGCGGCTCATGCGCGGGCCTCCTGTCGGGTAATGGCGATCATGCCATAGGGGTCGATGCGGGCCACCTGGCCCTTGAAGATGGGCAGGGACGAGCCTTCGTCGGTGATCAGCACCGGGCCGGGATAGTCCGTGCCGGACACCAGGTTGTCGCGGTTGTAGCGCTTGCAGGCGACAAAGGCCGCGGCCTCGGGGTCGTACATGCGGTGATCGGCCGACCCGTCGCCCTCCAGCGGGGCCGAAACCTTGGACGAAAGATCCGGTTTCTGCGTCGGCAGCACCAGCTTGACCATCAGCGACACCACCTCGCAGGCATTGGCGAAGGTGTGGCCAAAGCGGTCGGCGTGCATGTCGGAAAAGCGCTGGAACAGCGTCTCGGCCGTGTCATCGAGGTGGTATTCGACGTTCAGCGTGTGTTCCTGCCCGACGAAACGGATGCGGGCAAAGAAGTTGACCGTGGGGTCCACCGGCTCGCCGATCTTTTCCGACAGCTCGGCGGTGGAGCGGGTGGCGAGATCCTCGGCCGTGGTCTTGAGGCCGGCGATCATCCTGGGCCCGACTTCCTCCATCACCGAAGTGGCGTCGGAGAAGTTGAGGTCGGACGCCATCATCCCCCAGGCCGAGAAGACCGAGGGCAGCGGCGGCACGACCAGCTCGGCCATGTCCAGCTCTTCGAACAGCATGGGGCCAAACAGCGGCCCGCAGCCGCCAAAGCCGAGCATGGCGAAGTCGCGCGGATCAAGCCCCTTTTCCAGCATCATCTCTTTCACCGAGGAGGAGGTGCGCGAGATCAGCACGTCAAAGATCGCCTGCGCCGCTGCCTCGATCGAGATGCCGAGCTTGTCGCTGATGTTCACGCGGATCGCCTCGGCCGCGGCGTCCAGCGCCACGTCCATCTTGCCGCCCATGAAGTTGGTGGTGTCGATATAGCCCAGCATCACGGCGGCATCGGTCACGGTCGCATCCGTGCCGCCCCGCCCGTAGGACGCCGGCCCGGGCACCGCGCCCGCCGATTGCGGACCGACGCGCAGCAGCGTGTCATCGACATAAGCGATGGAGCCGCCGCCCGCGCCCAGCGTGCGCAGGTCGAAGATCGGTTGCAGGATCGGGAATTCGTCGATCCGCGCCTCGAACACGTCCACCGGCTTGCCGTCCACGACAAGGCAGGCGTCCAGCGAGGTGCCGCCCACGTCAACCGAAATCAGGTTCGGCCGCTCGGTCGCGTTGGCGACGTAAAGCGCGCCCGACACGCCCCCGGCGGGGCCCGACAGTACCGTGGCGATCGGCTCTGCCTCGGCCAGGCCAAAGGTCAGCGCGCCGCCCGAGGAGTTCATGACGTATTTCTTGCCCCGGAACCCCTCCCCCTCCATGCCGCTCGAGACGCGGCCAAGGTAGTTCTTGAGGACAGGCTTGATGTAGGCGTCCATTACGGCGGTCGAGGTGCGTTCGTATTCGCGGTACTCGTTGGCCAGCTGCGCGCCGGATGTGACCTCGCAGCCCGGGAAAGCCTCGCGGATCAGGCGCACGGCCTCGGCCTCGTGGGCGGTGTTGGCGTAGGAATGAAGGAAGCTGACGGCGATGGCCTTGCAGTCGCCCTGCTCGTAAAGCTCGCGCGCGGCCTGGATCACGGCGCCCGCGTCCAGCGGCGTCACCTCGTTGCCCTGGTAGTCCATCCGGCCGGGCACGCCGCGGATGTTGCGCCGCTCGACGATCTGGCGCGGTCGGTCAAAATCGAACCGGTACATGTCCTGGAATTCCAGCGCGCCGCGGGCGATTTCGAACAGGTCGCGGAAGCCTTCGTTGGTGATGATGCCGACCGTGGTGCCCTTGCGCTCGAGGATCGCGTTGAGGCCCAGCGTGGTGCCGTGGATGAACTCGAAAACCTGGCCGGCGGGCACGTCCAGCCCCGCAATGGCCGAGATCACGCCCTCGGCCGGGTCATGCGGCGTGGTGGGCAGTTTGAAGGCGCTCAGTTTCTTGTTGTCGAAATCGAATTGCACGACGTCGATGAACGTCCCGCCGATATCGATCGAGAGCTTGTACTTGTCCATTATTTCCTCGTTCAGTAGACGGCTTCGAGCAATTGCCGGGTGTAGTCGTGCTGCGGGTTGGTCAGCACCTCCTGCGCAATGCCCTTTTCGACGACCTTTCCCTTGTGCATGACGTAGACCCGGTCGCAGAGCAGCCGCGACACGTTCAGGTCATGCGAGATGAAGACCATCGTGAGATTCCTGTGTTCGATCAGGGATTTGAACAGCTCGAGCACCTGCGCCTGGATCGACACGTCCAGCGATGACAACGGCTCGTCGCAGACCAGCACCTCGGGCTCGACCGCGAGGGCGCGGGCGATGGCGATGCGCTGGCGCTGCCCGCCCGAGAACTCGTGCGGGTAGCGGCCTGGGTCCTCGGAGCCGAGGCCGACCTCGGCCAGCAGCTCGCGCACCCGGGCGTCCATCTGGGCGCGGCTGAGGTGACGCTTGTGCAGGATCAGCGCCTCGCGGATCGAGGCGCCCACCGTGGCCCGCGGGTTGAGCGAGCCGTAAGGGTCCTGGAAGATGATCTGCACCTTGGACTTGAACGCAAAGCTGTCGGCCTTGGTAAAGGCGCGCACGTCGGCGCCGCGAAAGTGGTAGCTGCCCTCGTCAAAGCCCGTGAGGCGCATGATGACATTGGCCACGGTCGACTTGCCCGAGCCGGATTCGCCCAGGATGCCGACGACCTCGCCGGAGTTCACGGTGATCGACACCGGCCCTAGCGCGAAGCTGCGGTTCTGGACGAAGGCACCGCTGGAAAAGCTCTTGGTCAGTTCCAGCAGCTCGATGACGGGTTGCTCAGCCATGACGGGCCCCCTTTCCCAGCACGCAGGCCGAAAAGCCGGTGCCGCGGTCGGTGTTGGTGACAAGCGGCGCGCTGCGGCAGATGTCCTGCGCAAAGGCGCAGCGGCCGGCAAAGGCGCAGCCCGTGGTGCCAAAGCCTGCGCCCACCGGCTCACCGGGGATCGAAGCGATGTCGGCCAGGCGCTTGTCGCGCCCCGGCACGCAGTCGAACAGCGCCTGGGTGTAGGGGTGGATCTCGCGCGCGCCGATGTCGGCGGTGGCGGCCACGTTCAGCAGCTGGCCACCGTAGAGCACGCCCAGCCGGTCGACGGATTGGCGCAGCAGTTCCAGGTTGTGACTGATCAGCAGCACGGCCAGGCCGCGGGTGCGCGAGCGTTCCAGGATCAGGTCCATGATCCGCCGCTGGGTGAAGGCGTCGAGCGCGGTGGTCGGCTCGTCCGCGATCATCAGCTCGGGGTCTTGGCTCAGCGCGATGGCGATGACGATGCGCTGCCGCATCCCGCCCGAGAACTGGTCGGGGTATTGCCGGAACGCCAGCTCGGGCTCGGGGATGCCGACCTCGGCCAGCAGGGCCACGGCGGCGTCCTGCGCCTTTTGCGACCGCATCGGGTAGCCCTTGGACAGGTACAGCGCCTCGGTCAGCTGGCGGCCGACCCGCATCGACGGGTTCAGCGATGAGTACGGGTCCTGCGGGATATAGCCGATTTCCTTGCCCAGCATCTTCTTGATCGCGCGGCGGTAGCCGTTCAGCGGCAGGGCCCGCCCGTTGAAGCGGACGGTGCCGCCGGCGAGATACGTGTCTTCGTGCAGGCCAAAGACGGTGCGGGTGAACAGTGTCTTGCCAGACCCGCTTTCGCCGACGATGCCGAACACCTCGCGCGGCATCACCGACAGCGACACGCCGGTGACCATCTTGCGGTCGTTCTGGCGCAGCGCGATGGTTACGTCCGAAAGGTCAAGCAGCGGGGTCATGGCGGGGTCCGTTTCGGTCGTCATCTCGGGGGCGGGTGCGGTCATCATGCGCGCCTCTGCGACGTGGGGTCGAGTTCGCGGCGCAGCATGTCGCCGATGATGTTGAAGCTGAGCGCGGTGAAGAAGATGGCGAGGCCGGGGAAGATGACGATCCACCAGCCGTTGCGCACATAGTCGCGCCCGTCGGCGATCATCGCGCCCCATTCCGGCGTCGGGATCTGCGCGCCCACGCCGATGAACGACAGGCCCGAGATCGCCAGCATGACCGCCGCGATGTCCAGCGTCACCTGGATGATCAACACGTCGAAGGCGTTGGGCAGCACGTACAGCACCACCTTGCGCCAGGCCGGCACGCCCAGGGTGTCGGCGGCGGCGATGTACTTGGCCGACAGGATGTCCTTTGTGATCATCCGGCTGAGCCGCGCATAGGTCGGCCACCACGAGAACACCAGCGCCCAGATCGCCGCCTGAAGCGAAGCACCCATGGCGGCGGCAAAGCCCAGCGCCAGGATCAGCGGCGGAAAGCCCAGCCAGATGTCGGCCAGCCGCATCAGCAGGTTGTCGACCCAGCCGCCGACAAAGGCGGAAAAGATGCCGATGGTGCAGCCGATGACCAGCACCACGGCGATCACCGACAGGGTCGACAGCAGCGTCAGCTGCGCGCCGGTCAGCAGGCGCGAGAGCACGTCGCGCCCGGCCCCGTCGGTGCCCATCCAATGGGTGCCCGAAGGCGGCAGCAGCTTGGCGCGGAAGTCGATCACCAGCGGGTCATGCGGGGCCAGGAGCCCGCCGAAGACCGCCGTCAGAACGATGATCGCGGCGATGACGATGGCCGTCCATTCGACCCAGGATTTGGGGTAGCTGCGCGGCGTGGTCAGCATGTCTCAGCCCTCCAGGTGTTTGCGGGGGTTGATGGCGTAAAGCAGCAGGTCCACGACGAGGTTCGCGACAAGGAAGAACAGCCCGACCACGAAGACCACGGCCACGACGCCATGGATGTCGGACTGGGTCACCGCCTTGACCGCGTAGCGACCGATGCCGGGGCGGCCGAAGATCTCTTCGACCAGCACGGTGGTGCCCAGCATCCAGCCGAACTGCATGCCGAAGACAGTGAGCGCGGGCGTCGCGCCGTTCGGAAAGACATGGCGGAACATCACGCGGCCTTCGCTGGCGCCCTTGGCCCGGGCGAGCGTCACGTAATCTTTCTTGAACTCGCTGATCATCGAGGTGCGGGTGATGCGCACGCCCACGGCGGTGAACAGCAGCGCCAGCGCGAATGCGGGCAGCATCAGGTGCGCCAGCGCATCGAAGAACACGTCGAGCCGCCCCTGCATCAGACTGTCGAGCAGGGTGAACCCGGTCTGGCCCTCGAACCGGCGATGCTCGAAGCTGAGCCGCCCGGCGACGGGGAAGAGCTTCCAGTCGGCGGCGACCTTCTGCTGCAACAGGATCGCCGTCCAGAAGATCGGCAGCCCGGCCCCGGCGATCGACACCAGCCGCACCAGGTCGTCGAAACGCGAGCCGTTGAAGCGCGCGGTCAGCAGGCCGACCGGCAGCGAGACGACAAGGTTGATGACCATCGCCACCAGCACCAGCTCGAGCGAGGGCGGAAGCTCTTGCGCGATGTCCTGAAGGATCGGCTGGTGGGTGAACCACGAGGTGCCGAAATCGCCGCGCAGCACGTCCCCGAGGTAGATGAAGAACTGCGTCGCGACCGGCTTGTCCAGGCCCATCTCGGCGCGGATCTCGGCGATCTTCTCGGCGCCCGCGTTGGGCCCTGCCGCCACGTAGGCCGGGTCCCCCGGCACGATGTGGCTAAGCAGGAAAGAGATGAGGACGAGCACGAACAGGGACAGGAGGGAAAAGGCGATACGCTGTAGTATGTACGTCATGTCTGGTCCTGGCCGTGCTCGTCTTGGGGAGAGGGGTGGCGGATGCCGGCCTTACTTCAGGCCGATATCCATGTAGTTGAAGGTCTGGTGGTGGGCGACGTTGTAGACGTAGCCCTCGACGCTGTCAGACAGCGCGACGACCGAGCCGGGCAGCGACACGGTGATCGCCACGTGATCCGCCCCGACCAGCTCTTGCACCTGCGCATACAGCGCGGCGCGTTCCGCCGGATCGGCCGAGGAGGCGGCGGCGTTCAGCAGCGCGTCCACCTCTGGGTTCTCGTATTGCGCCCAGTTCAGCCCGCCCTTGGCCCCGGTCAGCGCCCCGTTGAAGTTGCCGTTCAGCACGGCATGGGGGTCGGGGAAGTTCGGGAAGGAATAGAGCATGTTGAGATCGGCGGTCGTTTCCACCGAACCGGTGGTCGCGGCCTGGGCCGGCCAGGTCATGCCCTCGGCGGTCAGGGTGATGCCGATCTGGCCGAGGTTCGATTGCAGCTGCTCGACGGCGGCCTGCTCTTCCTGGATATCGGGCAGGTAGCGGACCAGCAGCTCGGTGCCTGCCCAGCCGTTTTCCTCGACCATGGCGCGCGCGGCGTCGAGGTCGAAGGGCAGCTCGGTCCCTGCGGCGTGGCCCATCCAGCCCACCGGCAGCGGGCCGTCGGGTAGCGTGCCGAAGCCCATCAGCACCTGGTCGAGGTGCAGCTGGCGGTCGAAGGTCTGCGCGATCATCTCGCGGAAGGCCGGGTCGCCCATCGGGCCTTCGGACGCCGTGTTCATGTAGAAATACAGCGGCGTCGCGGCCGAGCCGATGTCGACGATGTAGCCGTCACGGCCTTGCAGGGCCAGCTTGTCCTCGACCGTGATGTCGGGAGCGATATGCACCTCGCCCGCCTCGAGCAGCGCCAGCTGGGTCGAGGGTTCCGACACGTAGCGGAAGATCACTTCGGCCACGTGGTTACCATCCCAGCCGCCCCAGTAGTCGGGGAAGGCTTCCAGCGTCACCGCCTCGGTCGGGGCGTAATCGGTGACGGTGTAGGGGCCCGAGCCCGCTTCGTTCACGGCCAGCCACTGGCGGGCGTTGTCGTCGCCCATATGCGGTTCGACCGCGTCTTTGCTGACGATGTAGATGCGCGCCAGCGCCGACAGGAACGGCCCGAAGGGCGCGTCGAGCGTCAGGGCGACGGTGTAGTCATCGACCGCCTCGGCCCCGGAATAGGTGCCCATGTTGTTCATGACGCCGGCATTGGCCGCAACCAGCCGTTCGAGGCTGAACACCACGTCCTCGGCGGTCAGCGCGCTGCCGTCGTGGAAGGTGACGCCCTGCTTGAGGGTGAAGGTGTAGGTCTGCCCGTCGTCCGAAATCTCCCAGCTGTCGGCGATGCGCGGGGTCACTTCGACATCGCCGGCGGTGAACTGCACCAGCGTGTCATAGACCCCCAGCAGCAGCTGATCGACGGTCGAGTTGGTGGCGTTCGCCGGGTCGAGGTTCTCGGGCGTCTCGTTCTCGGCGATGACAAGAACGCCTTGGGGCTCGGCCATGGCGGGCAAAGCGGTGAGGCCCGCGAGGGCGATGGCGCCGATGGCGGTGCCGGTGAGGAGGTCGAGTGTGGATTTCATTGCTGTGCAACTCCCTGCATTTTTCTGGTATCCCACTTTTATCCGAACGTACCGATTTCGCCCCGGGTGTCAAACGACTTTGCGGAAAATCTGCCTTGTGCAGGGCGCAGGCCGGGATCCCGAGGCACCAGAAAACAAGAAAAGACCGCAAATGCCCGCGGGGCGCACCTGTGGTCAGGACGCGGCGTGCGCGGGATTTGGCCTTGTTTTCAAGGAAAGCTCAGACCGAACAAGCGATGCGACACCGACCGCCGCGCACCTGCTCAGAGATTACGACGCGCAAAGGCAATCAAGCTTTCTATATGCACAGCAACTGCGCGCCGCGTCGCCTCGGGATCCCCCGCCTCGATGGCCTGGAGTATCGCCAGGTGTTCGGTCGAATCGGGCTGAAGCCGGTCTTTCAGGCGGTCGATCTCGAACAGGCGCGTGGTGACACGCAGCTCGCGCAGCACCTTTCCCATCACGCCATTGCCGCAGTAGTCGATGATCATGTCATGCAGATGATCGTCAGAATCCCAATGGGAAACAGTATGATAGGCGGCGCCGGTCATCAGGTCGTTCACCTCGCGCCTGACCTCGGACAGCACCGAGCCGGGGATCATCGGCGTCGCCAGGGCGGCCGCCTCGGGCTCGATCAGCAGGCGCAAGCGCAGGCTGTGCAGGTACTCGCCCAGGTCGACCTTGCGCACCACGTAGTTGCGCCCCTCGCCCTTCTGGACCCGACCTTCGCCCTCGAGCCGCTGCAGCGCCTCGCGCAGCGGGGTGCGCGAGATGCCCAAACTTTCGGCAAGCGGCGCCTCGAGGATCACCTGACCGCCCCGCAGCTGCCGATGACGGATCATGTCCGAGACCGAATTGTAGGCCAGCGAGGCCAGGCTATGCGCCCCGCGGCGCTCGGTCTTGCGGGCAGGCTTGGCGACCCCATCGGTCATGATGTTGCGTCCCATTCTATGTCATAGCCGCCCGAGGGGCGGAAAAATCTTGGATTTACAGGCATCTTTTGCGCATCTGCCGTCTGTTGCCCCCGCCGGATCTGGTCCATTCTCTACCCGGAAACGAAACGGGCACAAGAGCGGAGCACGATGACCGACCACGAGCAGGAGAGCGATTCGAACCTGGGCGAAGAGACGTACCAGACGCTCTTGCACGACATCCTGTCGGCCCGCCTGCCCGGCGGCATGGCGATCCAGCAGCGGCGTCTGGCGCTGGAATACCAGGTCTCGCGGTCGCCCATGCGCACCGCGCTCAGCCGGCTCGAAGGCGAGGGGCTGCTGGTACGCGACGAGACCGGCGCGCTCAAGGTCCGCACGGTCACGCTGACCGATTACCTGCATGCGCTCGACATCCGCATGTTGCTGGAACCCACGGCCGCCGCCAATGCCTGCAAGTCTCCGGACGCGGCAAAGCTGACGGATCTTTTCGCACGTTTTCAAAGCGTTGCGGACAACCCCACCCCGGATCCGGAAGAGGTCTGGGCGCTGGACGACAGCCTGCACGGCTATATCGCCGCGCAAAGCGGCAACCCCTTCATGGTGTCCTTCATCCGCGACCTGCGCCGCTTCACCACCATCTTCGAACGCCAGTTGCCCGTGGTCCGGGCCAAGCCGGGCATGCGCGAACACGCCGCGATTCTGGACGCACTGCAGGGCGGTGAAAGCGAGGTCGCCCGCGCCGCCATGTCCTTCCACCTTGAAATCGTTCGCATCGGCGTCCTCAAGAACTACTGATCCGCCCCGCAGGAGCACCCCGAAACATCGGGGTTGCCCCGGCTGGCGCTTTGTGCATTCTAATGGGATACCACTGTAATGCAATACGGCGACCGGAGCGATCCGATGCCGCTGGGGCCCCTCCGGACGACCGGACCAAGGACAGGATCAAGAATGACTAAAGACTTCCGGGGTGTATTCACCGTCATGATCACGCCCACCCATCCCGATGGTTCCGTCAACCTGGACGCGCTGCGCCGGTTCACCGACTGGCAGATCGTACAGGGGATCCACGGGCTGATTCCCCTTGGCTCCACCGGCGAATTCCTGTCGCTGGACGATGCCGACCGCACCGCCGTCGCCAAATGCGTGATCGACACCGCCGCCGGGCGCGTGCCCGTGCTGGTCGGCACCGGCGCCGAGGACACCCGCGAGGTCGTGCGCCGCAGCCTGGAGGCTCAGACCCTGGGCGCCGATGGCGTCATGGTGATCCCGCCCTTCTACGCCACCCCGACCGAGGACGAGCTGGTCGCGCATTACAGCGCCATCGCCGGCGCCATCGACATCCCGGTCATGGTCTACAACAACCCGGCCACGTCGAACGTCGACCTGCTGCCCGAAACCGTCGCGCGCATCGCCCGGATCGCGGGTTGCGACTACATCAAGGAAAGCACCATGGATGTGACCCGGATCCGGGACATCCTGCTGCTGGCCGGCGACGACATGACCGTGTTCGGCGGGATCATGGGGTTCGAAAGCTTCGTCGAGGGCGCGATGGGCTGGGTCGCCGTGGCGTCCAACGTGGCCCCGGCCGCGATGGTCGAGATCTTCGACCGGACCATGGCCGGTGACCTGGCGGGCGCCAAGGCGGTCTACCACGCCTACCTGCCCGTGATCCGCGCGGTCGGCGGCCAGGCCTATGTCGGCGGCAGCAAGGCGCTGCTGACCCACATGGGCTTCGACGCGGGCACGCCCCTGCCCCCGCGCCTGCCCGTGACGCCCGAGGCGGATGCCCGGCTCAAGGCGATGGTGGCCGAGTTCGGCCTGTCCTTCGCCGGCTGATCGCACGCCATGACCGCCCGTCCGCACGACCTGCAGACCTGCCGGATTCGCATCGACGGGACCGAGCGCGTGGTCGCGGCCGGCCTCTCGGTTGCCGCCGCGCTGGCCCAGGCGGGGCAACGGGCGCTGTCCACGGCCCGCAGCGGCGCACCGCGCGGACTGTTCTGCGGCATGGGCGCCTGTCACGACTGTCTTGTCACCATCGACGGCCGCACCGGGCAGCGCGCCTGCATGGCCCGCGTGCGGGACGGGATGGAGATCCGCCGCGGCGACGCCCTGCCGGACATCCTGTCGCCGGGCCTTACGGACCTCGCGCCGCTGCCTGCGAGCCTGCCGGTCGAGGCGACCGAGCTGGCGGTGATCGGCGGCGGCCCGGCGGGCCTTGCGGCAGCCGAATGCGCGGCCCGGGCCGGGGTGGCCTGCGTTCTGCTCGACGAACGCCACCTGCCCGGCGGGCAGTATTTCAAGCAGCCGGCCACCTCCGGGGCCAGCCCGGACGCCCAGTCGCGCGCGGGTGCAGCGCTGATCGATGCCGCCCGCGCGGCAGGGGTGGACCTGCGCGGCGAAACGCTCGCTTGGGGCGCGTCCCGCGATTCCGACGGGCGCGCGGTGCTCTCCATCCTCGGCCCGCACGGCGCCGCTTACCTGCGCGCGGACATGGTGGTGATCGCCACCGGCGCCTATGAGCGCCCCGACCCAATGCCCGGCTGGGACCTGCCCGGCGCGATGACGGCGGGCGCCGCGCAGACCCTGCTCCGCGCCTATGGCACGCTGCCCGGCCAGCGCATCCTTGTCACCGGCAATGGCCCGCTGAACATCCAGGTCGCCGCCGAGATCCTGCGCCGGGGCGGAGAGGTCGCGGCCGTGGTCGAGACGGCCCCGCCCCCGATGTCCCGCCCCGCCGCCGCGCTGGACTTGCTGCGCCGCGACCCGGCCCTTGCGCGGCTCGGCCTGCGGCACCTGGCACAGCTGCGCCGCGCGGGCGTGCCGGTGCATTGGCAAAGCCGGCTGGCCCGGATCGAGGGGCGCGAGGCCGTGACCGGCGCCGTGATCGCGACGCCCGGGGGCGATCTGCGCATCGAGGCCGATTGCGTGCTGATGGGCGGCAACTTCGCCTCTGACAACACGCTGTCGCGGCTGCTGGGCTGCGCCCATGACATGGCGCGCGGCCAGTTGGTCGCGCGGCGGGCCCCCGATGGGCAAAGCTCGCAGCCCGATGTCTTCATCATCGGCGAGGTGGCGCAGTTCGGCGGCGCCCAGGTGGCCCAGGCCGAAGGGCTGCTGGCCGGCCGCGCCGTCGTCGCCAAGCTGCGTGGCAAGGCGCCCGCCGCCCCCGACCTGCGCCGCCGCGACCGGGCGCGCGCCTTCCAGGCCGCGCTCTGGCGGCTGTTTGCACCGCAGACGGCCCCGGACACGCCCGAGGGCGACACCCTGCTCTGCCGTTGCGAATCCATCACCGCGGGCACGTTGCGCGCTGCCGCGAATGGCGCCGCGCCCGACCTTGCCACGCTGAAACGCCTGACCCGCAGCGGCATGGGCCGTTGCCAGAGCCGCTACTGCGCCCACCAGGCGGCGCGGATCGCGGCCGACGACACGCCCGCGTCCGAGGCGACCCGCGCCCTTGCCCCGCAGATGCCGGTGCGGCCGGTGCCGTTGGCCGCGCTGGCGGTGGAAAAGCCCGAATGGGGCGGCCACAAGCGCGCCCTGCTGCCCGAGCGCGCGCCCCTGCGCGGCGATCCGCTGGGCCGCGACAAGACCGACGTGGCGGTGATCGGCGCCGGGATCGTCGGTGTCTCGACCGCGCTGTTTCTTGCGCGGCAAGGGGCCGAGGTCACGCTGATCGAGCACGGCCGCGCCAATTCCGTCGCCTCGGGCGGCAACGCGGGCAGCCTGCATGCGCAGCTTCTGTCCTTCGACCACGGCGCCCGGGCCGAGGGCGGCGGCGGCCCCGCCGCGCGCACCCTGCCCTTGCAGGCCGAAAGCATCGCGCTTTGGGGCCAGCTACAGACCGAGCTCAGCGCGGATTTCGAGATGAAGGTGACCGGCGGGCTGATGGTCGCGGAAACCGAGGCCCACCTGCGGTTCCTCGAGGCCAAGACCGCCGTGGAACGCGCCGTCGGGATCGAGGCGCATGTCATCGACGCGGCCGAGCTGGCGCGGCGCGAACCCGCGCTCGACCCCCGTTTCGTCGGCGCGGCCTGGTGCCCGCAGGAAGGCAAGATCAACCCGCTGATCGCCACGCAGCAGCTGCTGGCCGAGGCGCTGCGCCTGGGCGTCCGGCTCGAGGATCGCACCACGCTGCAGGCGATGGAGCATGGCCCGGACGGCTTTACCCTGCACACCGCGCGCGGGCCGCTCACCGCCCGGCGCGTGGTCAATGCGGCCGGCGCCTTTGCCGCGCCCGTGGGCCGGATGCTGGGCTGCGAGGTCCCGGTCTTCGGCGCCCCGCTGCAGATGGTCGTGACCGAGGCGGCGGCCCCCGCGATCACCGCGCTGGTCGCCCATGCCGACCGGCACCTGACGCTGAAACAGGCCAGCAACGGCAATTTCATCATTGGCGGCGGCTGGACGGCGGGGCTCGACCCCGTGCATCAGCACCCTCGGCCGCTGCCCGAGAGCCTCGAAGGCAACCTTTGGGTCGCGCAGCATGTCGTGCCGGGGCTGCGCAAGCTGCACGTGATCCGGTCCTGGGCCGCGATGAACATCAACATCGACGGCGCGCCGATCCTGGGCGAGGACCCGCGCCAGCCGGGGCTGTTCCACGCCGCGACCTCGAACGGCTACACGCTGGGCCCGCTGATGGGTCAGCTCACCGCCGCGCTTGTCACCGGCCACGACACGGGGCGCGACCTCGCCCCGTTCTCGCTGGCCCGCTTCAACTGATCCCAACGAACGAGACCCGGATGGAGACCTTCGACCTCATCATCGCCAATGGCACGGTTGCGACCGCCGCCGACGTGTTCACCGCCGATATCGGCATTCGCGGCGGCAAGATCGTGCAGATCGGCCAACAGCTGACCGGCGCCACCCGCACCCTGGACGCGACCGGCAAGTACGTGCTGCCCGGCGGCATCGACAGTCACGTGCACCTCAGCCAGCCGCAGGGCGGCGGCGCGGTGATCGCGGACGATTTCGAAAGCGGCACTCGCTCGGCGCTGTTCGGCGGCAACACCACGGTGCTGCCCTTCTGCCTGCAGGAAAAGGGCGTGCCGATCCGTGAAACACTCAAGGATTACCACGCCCAGGCCGAAGGGGAATGCTACACCGATGTCAGCTTTCACCTGATCGTGTCGGACCCGACCGAGCAGCTGATCGGCCAGGACCTGCCGGCGCTGATCGCGGACGGCTATGCCTCGCTCAAGGTGTTCATGACCTACGAGGACCTGCGCCTCAGCGACGGAGAGATCCTGCAGACGCTCGACACCGCCCGCGCCCATGGCGCCACGGTCATGATCCATTGCGAGAACGAGGACGCGATCCGGTTCCTGATCGACAAGCACGAGCTGGCCGGAGAGATCGCCCCCCGCGCCCATGCCGCCACCCGCCCCGTCGCGGTCGAGCGCGAGGCGACGCACCGCGCCATCTCGCTGGCCGAGATCGCGGATGTGCCCATCGTCATCGTCCACGTCTCGAACGGCCAGTCGATCGAAGAGATCGCCCGCGGCCGCGCGCGCGGGCTCAAGATCATCGGCGAGACCTGCCCGCAATACCTGACCCTGACCGCCAAGGACCTCGAGGGCATGGATTGGGAGGGCGCCAAATACGTCTGCTCTCCCCCGCCGCGCGACGAAGCGGCGCAGGCGGAATGCTGGACCGGGCTCGAGAACGGGACCTTCGACCTGTTCTCGTCCGACCACTGCCCGTTCCGCTACGACGACGACCGCGGCAAGTTGACCCCGCTGGGGCGCAAGAACTTCCGCCACATACCCAATGGCATTCCGGGGGTCGAGACGCGGCTGCCGATCCTCTTCAGCCAGGGGGTCATGGCCGGGCGCATCTCGCTTGAGCGCTTCGTGGCGCTGACGGCGACCAACCATGCGCGGACCTACGGGCTTTATCCCCAGAAGGGCACCATCGCCATCGGCTCGGATGCCGACATCACCATCTGGGACCCCGAGGCGCGGCGCACCATCCGCCACGCCGACCTGCACGACGCCTGCGACTACACCCCTTACGAGGGGATCGAGGTGACCGGCTGGCCCGAAACCGTCGTGCTGAACGGCGCCGTGGTCATCGACCGGGGCGTGTTGACCGGCACCAAGGGCCAGGGCCGCTACTGCCCGGCCACTCCCAAGAAAACCCCTGCAAATACCTGAGGACACAATGACAAAAGCCCTGAAGATCACCGCCGGCGGCATCACCTTCGACGCCGTCCTGGAAACCGAAATGGCGCCGAAAACATCCGCCGCCATGCTGAGCCGCCTGCCCTACCGCAGCCAGGTCGTCCACGTCCGCTGGTCGGGCGAAGGCGTCTGGGTCCCCTTGGGCGAAGAAGACTGGGGCCTCGGCTACGAGAACCACACCAGCCACCCCGCGCCCGGCCACATGATCCTGTATCCCGGAGGCATCTCGGAAACCGAGATCCTGCTGGCCTATGGCGGCGTGGATTTCTCGTCCAAGATGGGGCAGCTGGCCGGCAACCATTTCATCACGATCACCTCGAACCTCGACAAGCTGCCCGAGCTGGGACACGGCTGCCTGTGGAAAGGCGCGCAGGACATCGTGATCGAACTGGCCTGAGACCGGCCGCGTGACACCGGGGCGTGGCGGCGTTGGTCCCTCGCCGCGCCCCTCCGGCCCGGGCGGCTGACACGTCCGCCCGGGACCTGACGCTGCCAGGACCCCCATGGGTCAGATGGCAAAGGGATCCTCGGGATAGACCACCCCGGTCAGGTACAGCCCCTGCGGCGGGCAGACAGGCCCGCAGGCGGCGCGGTCCTTGGCCTCGAGCGCCGCGCGCACGTCCTCCGGCGCCCAGGCGCCCGTTCCGACCCGTTCCAGCGTGCCGACGATGGACCGCACCTGGTTGTGCAGGAAGCTGCGGGCGCGCAGGAAGAACCGGATCTCGGGGCCGGAAAACCCCTCCACCTCGGTGACCGTGATCTCGTCCAGCGTCTTGACCGGGCTCGCCGCCTGGCAGATCGACGACCGGAAGGTGGTGAAGTCGTGGTGCCCCACGAGCTGCGCCGCGCCCTGTCGCATCAGCTCGGCATCCAGGGGCTGTTTCACCTGCCAGACCAGCCCGTCCTCCAGCGTCGCCGGCGCGCGGCGCATGAGCAGGCGGAAGGTATACTGCCGCTCGATGGCCGAGAACCGGGCGTGCCAATCGTCGGTGACTTGCGCGCAGGCGGTGATCGCCACCGGCGCGGGTTTCAAGTGAAAGTTCAGCGCCTCGGACAGACGGAACGGGTCCCAGTCCCGCGCCATGTCGCATTGCGCCACCTGCCCCGTCGCATGCACCCCCGCATCCGTCCGCCCCGCCGCCGCGATGGTGTGATCGCGCGGCTCGAGCTTTGCCAGCGCGGCCTCGATGGCAGCCTGGACCGAAGCGTGCTCGGCCTGGCGCTGCCACCCGGAGAAGGGCGCGCCGTGGTATTCGACCTTGAGGGCATAGCGGTGCATGGCCGCCGGTTAGCCGGGGCGGCGCGGCTTGGCAAGCCCCGCTTGCCGGCCGCGCAGCGGGTCCGTCTTGCCGCGTCCGCGGCGGGTCGGTACATCGGCCCCATGCGCCTGCCCATCGACGATGCCCTGCCCGAGTTGATTGCCGTTCTCAAGGACGGCACGCGCGCCGTGCTGCAGGCCCCGCCCGGTGCGGGCAAGACCACCAGGGTACCGCTGGCTCTGATGGAGATCGTCACCGGCCGCATCGTCATGCTCGAACCCCGCCGACTTGCTGCGCGGGCCGCGGCGGAGCGGCTGGCCGAAAGCCTGGGCGAGCCCGTCGGCCAAAGCGTCGGCTACCGCATCCGGGGCGAAAGCAAGCCGGGTACCCGCATCGAAGTCGTAACCGAAGGCATCCTGACCCGGATGCTGCAAACCGACCCCGAACTGCCGGGCGTCGGCTGCGTGATCTTCGACGAATTCCACGAACGCTCGCTGAACGCCGACCTCGGGCTGGCGCTTTGCCTCGAAGTGACCGAGGCGCTGCGGGACGATCTGAAACTGCTCGCCATGTCCGCCACGCTGGACGCGGGGCCCGTGGCCGAGCTCATGTCGGCGCCCATCGTGACCTCGGAAGGGCGCGCCTTTCCGGTGGATATCCGTCATAGCGACACGCCCCTCGGCAAGCGGCGGCTGGAGGAGGCGACGGCAGACCTCGTCGCGCAAGCGGTCAGCGAAACGACAGGCGGCGTGCTGGTCTTCCTGCCCGGCGAGGGCGAGATCCGCCGCGTCGAGGCCCTGCTGAAACCCCGCCTGCCCGCCGATTGCCACCTCCGCCCCCTCTTCGGCGCCATGGACTTCGCCGCGCAGCGCGCCGCGATCCGCCCCGCGACCGAGGGGCGCAAGGTGGTGCTGGCCACGTCCATTGCCGAGACCTCGCTGACCATCGAAGACATCCGCGTGGTGGTCGACGCAGGCCGGGCCCGCCGGGCCCGGTTCGACCCGTCCTCGGGCATGGCGCGGCTGGTGACAGAGCGTGTGACCAAGGCCGAGGCGACCCAGCGCACGGGCCGCGCCGGCCGCGTGGCGGAGGGCACCTGCTACCGCCTCTGGACCCGCGGCGAAGAAGGCGCGCTCGCCCCTTTCCCGCCGGCCGAGATCGAGACGGCGGACCTTGCCGGCCTCGCGCTGGAACTGGCGCAATGGGGGGCCACGCCCGAGGCGCTGCCCTTCCTGACCCCGCCCAATCCCGGCGCCTATGCCGAGGCGCAGGCGCTGCTGACGATGCTGGGCGCGCTGGACCATACGCAGCGCATCACCCCGCGCGGCAAGCGGCTGGCGCGGCTGCCGCTGCATCCGCGCCTTGCCGCCATGCTCGACAGCGCAGGCCGGGCCGCCGCGCCGCTGGCCGCGCTGCTGGCCGACCGCGACCCGCTGCCGCGCGGCGCGCCGGTGGACCTGTCGCTGCGGCTCGAGGCGCTGCGCGACCCGCGCCGCTTTGCCGACACGCGCCCCTGGCAGCCCAATCGCGGCGCCATAGAGCGCATCAAGGCCGAGGCGAAGCGCCTCGGGCGCATGGCTGACGACAAGCCTGCACTGGACCCGGCCGAGATGGCCGCCCTCGCCTATCCCGACCGCATCGGGCAGCGCCGCAAGGGCGACCATCCGCGCCATGTCCTGTCGGGCGGCAAGGGCGCCGTGCTGCCCGAGGGCGATCCACTGGTGAACGCCGGGTTCCTCGTCGCCACCGACCTCGACGGCGACCCGCGCGAGGCCAGGATCCGGCAGGCGGCGCAGATCACCCTTGGCGAGATCCGGGCGCTGTTCCCGGACGAGATCCAATGGGTCGACAGCTGCACCTGGTCGAAACGCGAACGCCGCGTGGTGTCGCGCCAGCAGGAACGGCTGGGCGCCATCGTGCTCGACGACCGGATCTGGAAGGACGTGCCCCGGGACGCCGTCGCCCGCGCCATGCTGGACGGGGTGCGCGACCTGGGCCTGCGCCTCACCGACGCGGCCGAGCGGTTCCGCGCCCGCGTCGCACTGGTCCGCGACACGCGCCCCGACCTGCCCGACATGTCCGACGCCGCGCTGCTGGACCGGCTCGAAGACTGGCTGTTGCCCTACCTTGCAGGCGTCAAGACGGATGCGCAATGGAAGACCTTCGACCCCCTGCCCGCCCTGCGCGCCATGCTGGACTGGGACCAGATGCAGGCGCTGGATGCCGCCGCACCGGCGCATTTCACCACCCCGCTGGGCCGCAAGATCCCCATCGACTATTCCGGCGAACACCCGGAAATCACCCTGCGCCTGCAAGAGATGTTCGGCCAGACCACCCACCCCACGGTGGGCCGCACCCCGCTGCGCGTGACCCTGCTGTCGCCGGGGCAGAAGCCGGTGCAGACCACGCTCGATATTCCCGGCTTCTGGGCCTCGTCCTATGCCGACGTGCGCAAGGACATGCGCGGGCGCTACCCCCGGCACCCCTGGCCCGAGGACCCGACCCAGGCCGACCCGACCCTGCGCGCCAAGCCGCGAGGCTGACGCCGGTTTTTCGGGCAGGGTTCGCGACCCGTTGCCGCCGGATTCACCGGTCATTTGCCTTTTCCGTGCAAACGTCCTAAAAGTTTCGTCACAAAGAAGAAAAGGCAGGCATCCGTTTTCATGGTTCCCACATTGTCCCGCGCCTGGACCAACCTGGTTCAGCCGATCCTTTCCCGACCGCGCCGCATCCAGGTGGCCGCGCTATGCCTGCGCGACGGGACGGCCGGGAAAGAGGTCCTGCTGATCACCAGCCGCGAGACGAAACGCTGGGTGCTGCCCAAGGGCTGGCCCATGGCGGGGACCGACGGGCCCGGCTCGGCCGCGCAGGAAGCCTGGGAAGAGGCCGGCGCGCGCTGCAAGTACAAGGGGCGGGAGCCGGTCGGAAGCTACACTTACGGCAAGCGGCTGCGCGGCGGGCTGGTCATCCCGGTCGAGACGCTGGTCTACCGCATGCAGGTCGAGGACCTGGAGCGCGACTACCCCGAGGTCGGCCAGCGTGACCGCCGCTGGGTGCCCGTGGAAGAGGCGGCCGATCTCGTGCACGAACCGGGCCTCAAGACGCTGCTGCTGGACCTGGCCGGGGACGCGGACGGCACCGCCGCCTGACCCTGTGCGCCCTGCGCCGCACATGACGGTTTTATGACAGGATAATTTGCCCTTCGGGGTTCGCTCTGCTACCTCCCCGCCAACTTGGCCCAAGGGGGGAGCCGCGCCAGATGCCCAAGACGACGCAGTGGAAACAGCTTGACCGCGACCTGAACCGGCTGAGCTACCTCGAAGAAGCGACCACCTTCGTCTCGCGCCCCTACGTGGGGCTTGGCGTGGCGCTGATCTTCATCGTGGTGGCGGGGCTGCTGGCCGCGCTGGTCTTTGGCGGCGGCACCAGCAGCATGATCGTCATCGCGGCGGCCGTCTTCGGCGCCTACATGGCGCTGAACATCGGCGCCAACGACGTGGCCAACAACATGGGCCCGGCGGTGGGCGCCAACGCGCTGACCATGGGCGGGGCGCTGTTGATCGCCGCCGTGTTCGAAAGCCTCGGCGCGCTTCTGGCGGGAGGCGACGTGGTCTCGACCATCTCGAAGGGCATCATCGACCCGGCGACGGTGGCGGATTCGCGCATCTTCATCTGGGCGATGATGGCGGCGCTGGTCTCGTCCGCGCTCTGGGTGAACCTTGCCACCTTCGTGGGCGCGCCGGTCTCGACCACCCATTCGGTGGTCGGCGGGGTCATGGGCGCGGGCATCGCGGCGGCAGGCTTTGCCGCCGTCAACTGGCCGACCATGGGCACGATCGCCGCCAGCTGGGTGATCTCGCCGGTGCTGGGCGGCGTCATCGCGGCCGCGTTCCTGGCGTTCATCAAGTACCGGATCATCTACCAGGACGACAAGATCGCCGCCGCCCGCAAATGGGTGCCCGTGCTCATCGGCATCATGGCCGGCGCCTTTGCCGCCTACCTGGCGCTGAAGGGGCTGAAGAAGATCATCGACATCGGCATGGGCACCTCGCTGCTGATCGGCCTCGGGCTGGGCATCGCCACCTGGCTGGCCTGCATCCCGCTGATCCGCCGCCAGTCCGAAGGGCTCGAGAACCGCAACCGCTCGCTCAAGGTGCTGTTCGGGTTGCCTCTGATCATCTCGGCCGCGCTGCTGAGCTTTGCCCACGGCGCCAACGACGTGGCCAACGCGGTGGGCCCGCTGGCCGCCATCGTCCACACGACCGAATTCGGCGACGCCGCGGCCAAGGTCGCCATCCCGACCTGGGTCATGGTGATCGGCGCGGTCGGCATCTCGTTTGGCCTCTTTCTCTTCGGGCCCAAGCTGATCCGCATGGTCGGCGACCAGATCACCAAGCTGAACCCGATGCGCGCCTATTGCGTGTCGCTTTCGGCCGCGATCACGGTGATCGTCGCCTCCTGGCTGGGCCTGCCGGTCAGCTCGACCCATATCGCCGTGGGCGGCGTCTTCGGCGTCGGCTTCTTCCGCGAATGGGAGGCCGAGCGCCGGGCCCGCGAGACCGCCCTGCGCCGGTCGATCCCGCCGCTTGGCCCCGAGGAACGGCGCCGCCGCAAACTGGTGCGCCGGTCGCATTTCATGACCATCGTCGCGGCCTGGGTCATTACCGTGCCCGCCGCGGCGCTGCTGTCGGGCGTGATCTTCCTGGTGCTGACGGCGGTGACCGCCTGACCCGTCAGCTGGGCGCGATGGGCCAGCGCCTGCCCAGGTCGTCCAGCCCGGCGCGGATCAGCTCGGCCAGCACGTTTTCGTCCACATCCGAGAGCCGGTTGAGGTAGAGGCAGGACTTGCCCAGCCGATGCTTGCCAAGCCGCGCGAGGATCGGCCCGAAATCGGCATAGCCGGGCATGATGTAGACCACGAGGTTCGACTTGCGGGGCGCGAAACCGGTGGCGAGGAAGTCACCCTCGCGCCCGCTGTCATAGGCATAATGGTACTGGCCGTAGCCCAGGATCGACCCGCCCCAGAGCACGGGCTGCCAGCCGGTCGCGTCCCGAAAGATCGCGTCAAGCCGCAGGGCATCCTCGCGCCGACGGGCGGGTTCGACCGCGGCCAGGTAAGTCGCGACGTCCCCGGCACAGGGGCGGGTCTTGTTCTCGGACATGTCAGCCTCCCTTTGCCACAGCATGGCATGGGTGCGGCGCGCGAGGCAACGCGGCCAGAGGGTCAGGCGTAGCTGACCACCTCGATCTCGATCCCGTCCGGATCGTCGAAATAGAACCGCCGGCCGGGTTCGTAATCGGCATGGGAATGCGGCTCGAGCCCCTCGGCCCTGACCCGCGTCTCGACGGCATCAAGGTCATCGACCACCACGCCGATATGGTTGAGCCCGCCGGTCGTGGTGTAGCTGCTGGTCCCCGGCACCTGCTCCGTGGCCGGCTGGTAAAGCGCCACATAGGCGTCCTCGCTCCCGATATGGATCGAGGTGCCGCCGTGGATGCTGGCCCCCTTCCAGCGCTGGCGCCAGCCGAACAGCCGCTCGAGCCGGGCAGCGGTGGCATCGGCGTCGGGCACGGTGACGTTCAGGTGTTCGAGTCGGGTGGTCATGGATCTGTCCTTTCGAATTGCTTGTAGCCAGATCATGCGACCTCAAGTAGGCTTGAGATCAAGCGAAAGGTTTTCTTGCAAAGCAGGAGCTTGCCATGAAGGCAACAGATATCCTCTCCATCGGCGCGGTGGCCGAGCGCACTGGCCTGGCCGTCTCGGCCCTGCGCTATTACGAAGAGTTCGGCCTGATCACCCCGATGCGCGCGCCAAACGGCCAGCGCCGGTTCCGCCGCGCCGACCTGCGCCGGCTGGCCTTTGTCCAGGTGGCCCAGGGGCTGGGGTTCGGCCTTCCCCGCATCCGCGAGGTGCTGGCGGACCTGCCGGACGGTCGCCCACCGAACGCCCGGGACTGGAAGAAGATCAGCGCCATGTTCCGCGCCGAGCTCGACCAGAGGATCGCCACGCTCGAGACGCTGCGCGACGATCTCGACGGCTGCATCGGATGCGGCTGCCTGTCGATGGAGCGCTGCGCGCTCTACAACGCCCGCGACAAGGCGGCCAAGAAGGGCAGCGGGGCGCGTTACCTGATGGGCGATCGCTCGTCCGAGGTCCCGGAAGTGGGCTGACGCCCAAGGGTCTGCACCGCACCGCCCGCGTCGGACGCCCCAGGTCTTGCGCCGCGCTGCGCGCGTTGGACGCCCAAGGTCTTGCGCCGCGCTGCCCGCGTCGCTCGGGGGGGCGCGCCAGCCCTTCGGACCAGCGCGCCCGGTGCCCCTTTCATTATTCCGAAAATACTCCCGCCGGAGGCAAACCGGCCGAGCCGCCCGACGGGCGGCCTGGCTAGACATATGCGCGCGGCACGCGCGCGCCGCCGGATCAGACCAAGAGGTCAGACACGCTCCAGCGCGACCGCGATCCCCTGTCCCACGCCGATGCACATGCACGACAGGCTCTTCTGTCCCGGCTCGAGATCCAGCATCGCCGTCCCGGTGATCCGCGCGCCCGACATGCCCAAGGGATGACCCAGCGCAATCGCGCCGCCGTTGCGGTTCACGCGGGCATCGTCATCCGCGATGCCAAGGTCGCGCAGCGTGGCAAGCCCCTGCGAGGCGAAGGCCTCGTTCAGCTCGATCACCGCGAAATCGTCCACGGTCAGCCCCAGTCGCGCCATCAGCTTCTTCGACGCGGGCGCCGGGCCGAACCCCATGATCCGCGGCGCAACACCGGCCGTGGCGCCACCCAGCACGCGGGCCAGCGGCGTCAGCCCATGCGCCTTGATCGCGGCTTCCGACGCCAGCAGCAGCGCCGCCGCCCCGTCGTTCACGCCCGAGGCATTGCCCGCCGTGACCGTCCCGTCCGCCTTGACGATGGGGCGCAGCTTGGCCAGCGCCTCGGCCGTGGTGGCGCGGGGATGCTCGTCTGTGTCGACCACCACCGGATCGCCCCGCCTCTGCGGGATCGTGACCGGCGTGATCTCGCGCGCCAGCCGGCCCGAGGCGATGGCCGCCGCCGCCTTCTCCTGCGAGCGAAGGGCAAGGGCGTCCTGGTCCGCGCGGGAGACGCCGAAATCCTCGGCCACGTTCTCGGCCGTCTCTGGCATGGAATCGACGCCATATTGCGCCTTCATCACCGGGTTGATGAAGCGCCAGCCGATGGTCGTGTCGTAAACCGCATTGGCCCGCGAAAACGCGCTCTCGGCCTTGGGCATGACGAAGGGCGCGCGGCTCATGCTCTCGACCCCGCCGGCGATGGCAAGTTCCTGCTCGCCCGCGCGGATGGCCCGCGCGGCCGAGATCACCGCGTCCATGCCCGAGCCGCAGAGCCGGTTCAGCGTGGTGCCCGGCACGTCCACCGGCAGGCCCGCCAGCAGCGCCGACATGCGCGCCACGTTGCGGTTGTCCTCGCCTGCCTGGTTGGCGCAGCCGTAGTAGACCTCGTCCACCTGCGCCCAGTCGATGTCGTTCCGCGCCATCAGCGCGGCGATGGGCACGGCGCCAAGGTCGTCAGCGCGCACCGGCGCAAGGCTGCCGCCGAAACGGCCGATTGGGGTGCGGATGTAGTCGCAGATGTAGACGTCGGTCATGCCAGGTCCTTTGTGCAAATGAGGTCGGCCACGGGGCCGTCGGTATGCAGCGGGGCACCGGTCAGCGCCTGCAGGTCATCGAAAGAGATCGCCGCCACCTTCTCGCGCAGCACGAAATGGCCGCTTTCGATATCCACAACGGCCAGCGAGGAATAGACCCGCGTCACGCAAGCAACCCCGGTCAACGGCAGCGTGCAACGATCGACCAGCTTGGGCGCGCCGGTCTTGGTGACGTGGTCGGTCAGTACGGCGATGCGCTTGGCCGATTGCACCAGGTCCATTGCCCCGCCCACGGCCGGGATGCCGCCCTTGCCGGTGGACCAATTGGCGAGGTTCCCGTTCTGTGCCACCTCGAAGGCGCCGAGGACCGCAAGATCCAGGTGCCCGCCGCGCACCATGGCGAAACTGTCGGCATGGTGGAAGAAAGACGTGCCGGGCCGCAGGGTGATCGCCTTCTTGCCGGCGTTGATCAGGTCCCAATCCTCGGCGCCCGGTTCGGGCGCGGGGCCGAAATCCAGCACGCCGTTCTCGGTATGGAAAATCGCCTGCCGCCCCTCGGGCTGGAACCGCGCGACCATTTCGGGAAAGCCGATGCCGAGGTTGACATAGGCGCCATCGGCGATGTCCTGCGCCGCGCGCCAGGCAATCTGGGCGTTGCTGAGCTTGATCCGGGAAATGTCGATCATGGGTAGACGGCCTCCGCCCGGTTCAGCGCCTCTTCCTGCGCGGGGGTTGCGATTTCGACCACGTGGTTCACGAAGATTCCGGGCGTGATGACATGCTCGGGGTCGATCCCGCCCAGTGGCACCACGCGGGACACCTGCGCGATGGTCACCGTGGCGGCCGTCGCCATGACCGGGCCAAAGTTGCGCCCGGCCATGCGGTAGGTGAGGTTGCCATGCGGATCGCCCAGCTCGGCCTTGATCAGCGCGAAATCGGCCTTCAGCCAGCGCTCCTGCACGTAGCTGCGCCCGTCGAACTCGGCCACGGGCTTGCCCTCCGCGATCTCGGTGCCAAAGCCCGTGGGGGTGTAGAAGGCCGGGATGCCGGCGCCGCCGGCGCGGATGCGCTCGGCCAGGGTGCCCTGCGGCACGATCTCCAGTTCGATCCGGCCAGCCCGGTAGGCGTCGGTGAAGGCCACCGGGTCGGCCGAACGCGGGAAGGAGCAGATCAGCTTGTCCACCCGCCCCTGTTCGATCAGCGCGGCGAGGCCCACGTGTCCATTGCCCGCGTTGTTGTTGACCACGGTCAGGTGGCGCGCGCCCTGGTCGATCAGCGCGTGGATCAGCTCGATCGGGGCGCCCGAGCCGCCGAAGCCGCCGATCATCACGACGGCCCCGTCGGGGATGCCGGCAACCGCCTCGGCCACATTGCCAAGTCTTTTGTCCATGAGGTGTCCTCCTTTGCCCCATGGCTACGCCGGGCCCCGCCCCGGAGCCAGAGGTTTCGTTCGCATCTTGACCTTAGTTCGGAACATGCATCATCTCGTGCGCATGTTGAACAAACCGACCGATACCATCGCCTCGCTCGCCAAGGGGCTGCGCGTGATCGAATGCTTCGGGGCCGACAGCCCGAAGCTGACAATCACCGACGTGGCCCGGCGCACGGGGCTTGACAAGGCGACCGCGCGGCGCTGCCTCCTGACCCTGCACCACGAGGGCTATGCCGACTACGACGGCAAGTTCTTTACCTTGACGCCGCGCATCCTGCGGCTGGGCATGGGGGCGCTGGCCGCCCTGCCCCTGCCGCAGCTGGTGCAGCCCTGGCTCGACCAGCTGTCGGAACAGATCGGTCAATCGACCTCGGTGTCGATCCTCGACGGGACCGAGATCGTCTACCTCGCCCGCGCGGCGCAGCGGCGGGTCATGTCCATCGGGCTGATGCCGGGCTCGCGCCTGCCGGCCCATTGCACCTCGATGGGCCGGGTGCTGCTGGCCGCCCTGCCCGAGGCCGAAGCGCGCGACATCGTCCTGCGCTCGGACCTCGCGCCGCGCACGGCGCTCAGCCTCACGGACCCTGAGGAGATCATGGCCGAGATCGCCCGCACCCGCGCCCGTGGCTATGCGCTGATCGACCAGGAAGTCGAGCTTGGCCTGCGGTCGATCGCCGTGCCGCTGCTGAATACGCGGGGCGCCGTGGTTGCCGCGCTGAACACAGGCGTCGCGGCGGTGGATGGCGGGGCCGAGACGCTCGAGACGCGCTACCTGCCCGCGCTCAGCCGCACCCAGGCCGGTCTGCGGCGGGTGCTGCCCTGAGGCGCGCCCGACCAGGGGCGTGACGAGCCCGCCGGCCCACGGCCGTCACTGCGGCGAGGCGGGGCGAAGGCCCGGCGCCTCGCCGGACACGATCGCATCGACCATTGCGACAAGGTAGGTCCGGAACTTGGGATCCTCGATCTTGAAGGTGAGGTTCGGGTTCATCATCTCGTTGTTGAGCGCCGAGTAGAGCAGTTGCACGGCCATCGACACACGCTCTTCCAGCTTGTCATCCCCGGGCATGTGCGTCCGGTACAGCGCCAGCACGCGGTCCCGCACCATCTGGCCACGCGCGCGCATCGGCGCCCAGGCCGCGGGACTGTCGGTCATGCAAGCATAAGCCTCGCGCAGGACGCCGCGCCATGGCCCCGAGAAGATGGCCAGCATCGCGTCCACCAGCTCTTCGCTGACATCGCCGCGGCCCCGGTTGGTCAGGCGGTCGTCGGCCAGCCGGTCATCGAACAGCCGCTTGTGCGCCTCGAGCATCTTCGCCCGCAGGAACTCGAAGAACGCCTCCTTGGTCTCGAAGCGCGAGTAGAATCCGCCGACCGAGGACGCGGCCGCCTCGGCCAGAACGGGGATCGACAGGTCGTCCAGCCGCGTGGTCCTCAGCGCCATGCGCCCGGCCTTGACGAACCGGTCCTGAAGCAGCCGGCTGCGCGCCTGCCCCGCCGGGTGAACACCAGGCACCTCCGGGTCGGGACCGTCTCGCAACGGTTTCGTCATGGGGGTTGCCTCCGCTCGAAACGCCCTATCCTGCATCGCCGACCGCGGCCTCGTCAACAGGAATTCTTGATCTAATACTTTGTTAACATGGGTTGATTCCCGATTTTCCACTCCGGCCCGATCCGCCCCTTGGCCTGCCGCCGCGCAGGCGCCATATATCGCGTCATGACAGACACGTCGCCCGACGCCTTCTACGCCGCCGCCCAGGCCGCCATCTACGATTTCCCGGCCCCGTTCCGCGCGGCCGCCGCGGCCGTGGCACTGGTGGTCAAGGATTACCCCTCGGCCGAGATGCTGGCCGAGCTCGGGATGCGCGACCCGCTCGAGCTGACGGGGCTCTACGATGGCATCCCGATGACCGAGAAGTCGGTGTTCCAGCAGCCGATGGGGCCGGACACGGTCTGGCTGTTCCGCATGCCGATCCTGTCGGAATGGCGCCAGCGCGGCGACGTGGACCTGGGCACGCTGATCGCCCATGTGACGGTGCATGAATTCGCCCACCATTTCGGCTGGTCCGACGACGACATCGCCACCGTAGACCGCTGGTGGGAATAGGCGCATACTCGCCCCATGACCGACACTTTGCCACGACGATGGATCATGCTGGCAACCGCCGCCGTCTGTGCCTGTCCCGCGCCGGCGCTGGCCGAACTCCGTCCCTCCGAAGGGCGCGTGCCCACGCGGTCGCTGCCCGCGCCGATTGTGTCGCGCAGCCTCGTGCGGCTCGACGTGCCGCATATCCGACAGGGCAGAAACCTGTGCGTGCCCACGTCGGTCGCGATGGTTCTGGCCTACCAGGGACGCCCGCGCGATCCTAAGGCCCTCAAGACGCTGGCAGAGGGGCACAAGCCGGCGGGCCAGCGCAACAAGGATTTCACCTACTGGGCCGACATGCAGACCGGGTTGCGGCAGATCGGCGAACGCTGGTCGATCCGGCATGTCGACAAGTCCTCGGCCGGGCTGCGCCAAGGGCTGGCCGAGATGCATCGTCTGCTGCGGCGCAACGTGCCCGTCATCATCGAAGTCGAGCTTGGCCCCGGCCACAGTTTCGTCGTCATGGGGTTCGACGACAGCCGCCAGGAAATCTTTGTCCGCGACCCGGACATTCCTTCCCGGGATTCGCGGCGCCTGAGCTACGCCGAGTTGAACGAAAGCTGGCACAACCATGCCTATGGGCCCGGCCGCAGCCTGTTCCATCCGGCCGGGTAACTTTCAAGCCGGCAGCCCGGTCCAAACGGACCGCTCGGGTTGGACCGGGCGGCGATCCGAAACCTCTTACCCCTTGTCACGCCAGCGGTTGACGATGGGATAGCGCCGGTCCAGCCAGAAGGCCCGCGTCGACAGCCGCGTGCCCGGCGCCGACTGGAAGCGCTTGTATTCGCTGATGTAAAGCAGGTGCTCGACCTTCTTCACATCCGCCCGATCATAGCCGGCGGCGATGCATTCGGCGACGCTCGCCTCGTGGTCCACCAGCATCTCGAGGATGCCGTCCAGCACCGGGTAATCGGGCAGTGAATCGCTGTCCTTCTGGTCCGGCCGCAGCTCGGCGCTCGGCGGCTTGTCGATCACGCGGGGTGGGATGACCGTGCCTTCCGGCCCCGTCATCCAGTCGCGGTGGTTGGCATTGCGCCAGCGGCAGATGTCGAAAACTCGGGTCTTGTAGAGATCCTTGATCGGGTTGTAGCCGCCCGCCATGTCGCCGTAGATCGTGGCATAGCCCACAGCCACCTCGGACTTGTTGCCGGTGGTCAGCAACATCTCGCCGAACTTGTTCGACAGGGCCATCAGCAGCAGCCCCCGCAGGCGGGACTGGATGTTCTCTTCGGTCAGGTCCGGTTTCAGTCCGTCGAACAGCGGCGCCAGCACCTCGGTCACCGCCGCCCGCGGGCCCGAGATCGGCAGCTCGTCCAGCCGCGTGCCCAGCGCCCCGGCCACCCCGGCAGCGTCGTCGAGCGACTCGCGGCTGGTGTATTCCGACGGCAGCATCACGCAGCGCACGTTGCCTGCGCCCAGCGCGTCCACGGCGATGGTCGCCACGATGGCGCTGTCGATCCCGCCCGAGAGCCCCAGCAGCACCTTGCCGAAGCCGGTCTTGCGGCAATAGTCCCGCAGAGCCTCGACCATGGCGCGGTAGTCCAGCTCCATCATCTCGGGGATATGCGCCGGCGCCTGCGGCAGCACGTGCCAGCCGTCCTCGCCACGCTCGAGATCGACATGCGCCACGGTGGCGTCGAACATCGGCAGCTGCACCGCCAGCGCCCCGCCGGGGTTGAGCGCGAAGGACCCGCCGTCAAAGACCTGGTCGTCCTGCCCCCCGACCATGTTGAGGTAGATGAGCGGCAGTCCGGTCTCGATCACCCGGGCCACCATCATGTTCTGACGCACCTCGAGCTTGCCCCGGAAATAGGGCGAGCCATTGGGGACCAGCAGGAATTCGGCCCCCGTCTCGGCCAGCGTCTCGGGCACGTCCGGGTGCCAGGCATCCTCGCAGATGGGCGAGCCGATGCGGGTGTTGCCCACCGCGTAAGGCCCGCCGATCGGCCCGCTGTCAAAGATCCGCACCTCGTCGAACACCGTCTCGTTCGGCAGGTGATGCTTGAGCACCCGCGACACGACCCGACCGCCCCGGCAGATGTGATAGGCGTTGTAAAGCGCGCCCTCCTCGATCCAGGGGCCGCCGATGCCCAGCGCAGGGCCATCGGCGCAATCACGTGCCACGGCCTCGATCGCGGCGATGGCGTCGGCGACAAAGGCGGGCTTCATCACCAGGTCCTGCGTGTTGTAGCCGGTCACGAACATCTCGGGCAGCGCGACCATGTCGGCGCCGGCGGCCTTGCCGGTCGCCCAGAGATCGCGCGCCTGCGCGGCATTGCCCTCGATATCCCCCACGGTCGGGTTCAGCTGGCCGAGTGTGATGCGGAAACGGTCACTCATCGCGCGGGTCCTTCGTTGCACGAGGCCCGGTTTAGCAGCTTTGCGCCCGAGGGAAAGACCCGCACCGCCCCGGCACCCCCGCGCCGTGTACGCCTTGCCTGCGGCCTGAACGGGCCGGGGAAAGAACAGGCACCCGTGCAAGGTGACTTGACCGGCGCCCACGCCCGGCGCAAGGCTCGCCCGTTCGGGCCGCGCGCCCGCCGCGCAATCGAGTCGCCCCCATGGACAAAGACAGGTTCTCCCAAGCCCTCGCCGAAATGGCCCGTCGCCTGCCGCAGGGGATCCTGGCACATGCCGCCAACCCGCCCGGCCGCGGCGTCACGCCCGAGGCCCGGGCGCGCGCCGGATGGCTCGCCGATCTGGACCCCGAAAGCCGCACCTGGCTGGAACAGCTCGTGTCCGAGGGTGTCGCGGCCGGCCTGCACAAGGCCTGCTGCCTCCTCGACGGGGTCGCGGCCATCGAGGACGGGCCGGACAAGGGCCACCTCGTGCTGACCCACGTGGCCGCCGATGGCACCGAGACCCGCCTCAACCCCGAGAGCGGAGAGATGTTGCACGATCTCTTCGATCACCACCTGCACAGTCGGGGATAGGCGGCCGTGGCGCCCGTCACCTATGCCTACGTGACGGCGGGGGATTTCACCACCATGATGCAAGCGGTCGAGGCCGACACGCAACTGTGCTACCTGTCCCTGCCGGACCCGGCCACCCCCGGGATCGCGTGCCGGGGCAGCGTGACGGCGATCCCGGACCTGCTGACGTGCTACCCCGGCCATTTCTTCGACCAGCATTACGTCGTGCCCCCCGGTACGACGCTCACCCCGGTACCGGCGATGCGCAACAGGGCGGCTGAATAGCCCCATGGTTCGTGGACGCCTTCTTCCCTAATTTTTGAGGCAAGGAGGCCACGATGGGCAAAGGCAACTA
>NZ_JAIMID010000030.1 GCF_019966535.1 Mesobacterium pallidum
GGTTCCCATGGCACGATCTCCTGATTAGATAACCCATTGGTTTCTAATAGGAGTCGCACTTCAAGGTAGCGCGCACCCACGTCAAGGTGGTGAACAACCGCGACAAGACTTCACCGAGGGCATGTATGAGAAGGCGGACTTCGTCTGCGACGCCGGGCGGGAGGTCCATATCTGCTGCGCCGGCGAAGACGCGGTCTGTCGTTACAGGACCGAGGAACGCGGCATCCCGATCCGGCGAGACTGGTTCAACGGATGCAAGACCTGCCTGCTTCGGAGCGATTGCACAACAGGCAACGAGCGCCGGATTTCGCGCTGGGACCGAGAGGACCTGGTCAATGACATGGAGAGCCGTCCAGGGCGCGGCCCGGTGACATGACCGTCTGCGCTGCACCGTCGCGCACCCGTTCGGCGCGATAAAGGCGTGGATGGGCGGCACCCATTTCCTGACGCAGGCTGCGGAACGTCCGCAGCGAGATGGCGCTGAACATGCTGGCCTACACTATGAGGCGAATGATCTCCCAACTCGGCGTCAGGGGGCTGACGCGGGCCACGCAGGGCCGAACGCAGTCGCCTTGAGCAGCGGCAGGCAGACCCGTAGCCGCCTGTCCCGAAGGCTCGGTGAATGCGATTTGCCCATCTTACGAATGCGGTCGCCCGAAACGCTCCGATCGCCCACGCAGCCGGCGTCCCCACCGCTGTTCCGCACAGCCTCGGCCGGGTGCGACAGGCGCTTGGCCGACAAGGCGTCTGTCCCGAGGCAATGCCCGCAGTCTACTTGGAGCCCGAAGCCGACCCCGTCGTGAGCTTCGATTGCGCTGTGGTCACACAACTGGATGGAACATCGCCGACATGGGATGTGATTATCGGTTGGATAGGAAACGCGCGGTCCGGGAACTGCGCAGCACGTTCATATCCAGGCTCGGTCCAGTTCGGTCTCGGGCGCAACGACGCCTGAAGGAGTGAGCCACCATCCAAGCCCGAGATCCGCATGCCGTGAGAATCGATTGGAGAGTTGGTGGCTCGCGTGTACGGTTTCGGGAATGACAACACCGATCCGCCACCTCGCCCATTTCAGCTGGGGCACATTGCGTGCCTCCGTGGACGACCCGCAAATCTCTGCATTTGCCGAGGCTGTGCCGCGCGTCAACGCGCGAGCCGAGGCCAGTCCCGGCTTTGTCTGGCGTTTCGGAGATGAGCGACCACCGGCGGAGGCGGCAGGCTGGCCGCTGTTCGATGATGATCGCATCATCGCGTCCTTCTCCGTTTGGGAAACGCCCGAGGCGCTCAGGGCCTTCGTGTACCGAGGCTCGCACGGCGCCTTCTACAATCGGCGTGCCGAGTGGTTCGACCAGGACGCTCCGCGCGGTTACGCTTTGTGGTGGGTCGCGTCGGGCCACAGACCTGACATCACCGAAGCCTGGAGCAAGGTCGACCAACTTGCCGCCGAGGGCCCGTCAGACGCCGTGTTCACCTTCTCGCAACTCGCGCTGGAAGCTGGTCCAGGCAAATCGTGATCGAAACCGGTCGGTGCCTTCAAGCCATGGATAGACCGGGCTTTCCCCACAGACTTCTTGGGTCCGTATCGATGAAGTGACAAGCGAGAGCTTTGTCCGCGGTACCGACCTTGGCCTGCCAGGCCGTGCGGCACGATGCCGTGGATGACCTGTGTGGTTGGCCCCTGCACAGCAGACTTTTCCGCGATTGATTTTGCACTGCTCAGCAGCAGAATCCTGTCTGCGCGGCGCACGCGGCCGCTGGCCCTGTTGGTTTCCGCAAGCCAAGTCACCGACAACGATGTGTCCCTGTCATTCGGCGGGGTGTCTTGGCAGGCGGGCTGACTAGCCATGCTACGATTGACCAAGTGTCATTGCGTTGACGTGCCGGCCGTCAGGTTACCCCCTCGGGTGGCCGCGATGGCAATCTGCGACTGCATCAACGGCTCCTCCCCTCCGCGCCGCAGACATTCAGACTTGGGCTGGACAGGCCCCATGGCCGTTGAGGCTCGGGCCGCGTGATGAGAACCCGGAGCGGCAACGGGACGTGTCAGGTCCGCTCGTTCGACGCACCCCGCCAACGCAAGCCATTGCGATTGATGACGGTCATCGTGCTTTGAACCCGCCTGTCATCGACCCAGGACCTACCATGCGGCCTGGAAAAGATGGGGGGCCTAGCGCGCGGTCTGCGCGTCGGTCAACCATCCGAGATCTCTCGAGTCAGCGGTCCGCTCTTGGCGCCGTGCGTCATGCTGTTCGCGCGACATCGATGCAGGCAGACCCCGGGCCCGGCAGAAACCGGGGGAGTACCTCTGCGACGGTTTCGCGTGGCTATCGCACGGAGCGGCAAGGGGGCGAGGCCAGGCCGACGTCGCAGGGCGTGCGTCGATGACCGTCGAATCCGCAATGCATCGAATTGGTGAACCGGGATGGCCCGATCGGCGCGATTTCACCATAATCGCAGCAGCGGCAAAGGAGGATGCCATGCGGAAAAATCTGATAGCTGTTGGCCTGGTGCTTGCGGCAGGTGCCGTGCAGGCCCAGGACCGTGTGGCCTGGACCGTGGATGGGTTCGCCTTGCCGGAATCGGTGGCGGCGGACCCGGCCAGCGGAATGCTCTTCGTCTCGAACATGGGCGTGGATCCGATGAACAAGGACGGGGACGGGTTTATCGCCCGAATCAGCGCCGAAGGGTCGATGGACAGGCTGGATTGGGTGACCGGCCTGGATGCCCCCAAGGGGATGGACGTCGCGGGAGGCACGCTCTACGTCGCGGACATCGACCAGTTGCTGGCCATCGACATCGCCAGCGGACAGGTGACCGACCGCTTCATGGCCGAAGGCGCGCAGTTCCTGAATGACGTGGCTGCCGCGCCGGATGGGCGCATCTTCGTGTCCGACACCTTCGGTTCGGCCATCTACGTGCTGGACAACGGCGGGTTGTCGCTTTTCGTGCAGGACGCCAAGGCCCTGTCGGGGGCCAACGGGCTGTTGGTGGTGGACGGTGCGCTTCTGGTCGCCAACCTGGGCGACCTGTCCGGAGGGTTCGAGAACATCAAGCCGGGCCCGGTCATGCGGGTGGACCTGGCAACGAAAGAGATGACGCCCTACGGCGCCGACGGTCCTGTCGGTGTGTTGGATGGCATCGAATCCGACGGTGCCGATGGCGTGTTGCTGACCGACTATGCCAAGGGTGCGCTTCTCAGCCTCAAGCCGGGCGAAAGCGCCACCGAAGTGGCTTTGGTCGGCACCGGGGCCGCAGACCTGGAGGTTCTGCAGGACCTCGGCCTGGCGGTCATTCCCGTCTCGCCAGAGAACAAGGTGGTCGCGATCCGCTATAAATAGGGGTCCTCCCCCCACGCTCCGCAAGGACGTGGCAAGGCCGTCGCCGTTCATTCGGCGGCGGCCATTGTGCGTTTCGGACCCCGGATTTTCGGACCTGCGGGACGGGTACAACCATTCCGGCGCCCACAAAGCTTGCCACGCGGCATAAGTCTTACCTATATTCAACATTAGCCCATCGTCAGGACACGCAATTTGGACCTTACATTTCGCCAACTCGAGATTTTTCGCGCTGTGGTTGTGGCTGGTTCGATCACCAAGGCGAGTCGCCGGATCGACTTGTCCCAGCCGTCGATCAGTCAGCAACTGGCCAAGCTCGAGGAGGCGTTGGGCGTTCAGCTGATGAGCCGTGACCGGGCTGGCACGGTTTCGCTGACGCCCGCGGGGGAATTCTGGTACCGCTCGACGATGACCCTGATCGACCACGTCGACGTTATCCTGCAGGAACACAACCAGACGTTTCGCGCCTCGAACCTGGTGATGAGACTTGGCGTGACCCCTGCGATCCGGGGACCGTTCCTGTCGGCCGCGGCACGTATCTCGCGGGAGCAGGCGGATTTCTCGCGCTTCGAGGTAAGCTACGAACTGACGGGGGAACGGCTGGTCGAGCAATTGCGCATGCACAAGATCGACATGGCCGTGATCGCGGCTGAATCGCTGGTGAACGAGGCGTCTTCATTTGCCACCGCAGAGCTCTGGCGCGAAAAGTTCCTGTGGGCCGTGCCCGCTTTGATCGACGACGATCAGCTGCGTAACGCGTTGAGCCGGACGGGAAAGCGCCCGATCCATCCGCTGCTTTCCCAATACGTGGAATTGGATCCGGCGATTCCCACCCGTGCGGCCACCGAGGACTGGTACCGGACGTATCTTCCCGAGGCCGTCCCCACCTTCCGCGCGCCGACCTTCGCAACCGCGATCGAGTTTGTCGCGGACGGTCTGGGCACGGCCAATGTCATTTGTTCTCTGCTGCCCACGCTCAGCGACTCCGTGTTGCAGAACGTCAAGCTGTTCCAGATCGACGGGTTCCAACGCACCGCGGTGCTGGCGATGCGCAAGCATCTGCTGTCGCATCCGAATTTCGGGCGGACCTTCAACCGCCTCATCGAATATTGCCGCACGGACTTTGCCCCGGCGATGAACAACCGGAGCATCCGCCCCCTGTCCGACATTCTTCCCACGCCCGCACGGGCCTGATCCGCCGCTGCCCGCCCGGGTGCGGGACTGATCCCCGGGCCAACGCCGACCTCTCCGGCCGCTGACCGCAGCCAGTTTCAAGCTGTCAAGTGAAAATTTCGATGGGAGTTCTCGCCCGGCGGTTGCCGGACGCCTACGCTTGACGACATAAAATTGACGCTGCTAAAATGCCATCAATCCGATAAGTTATTGTAACGCGTGCAAAAATTATCGGCTACCGGCTATCGGAGGGATGGCAGTTGTTGAGGGAGGAAAGATGACTCAGGTAGAGACACAAGCGGCGTCGCATGGCGGCGCGGCTGCTTGGATATTCCGGATCTTGGTCGTCGCGGGCGCGGCGTTCATGTTGTATTCGTGGTTCACGCCGTGGTGGGGGGCGGATATCGCGGTCCTGCCCGGAAAGGATGACCTCGTGATGCGCCCCTGGGGCATCGAGGTGAAGGGGCAGGTGCGGGCCAACGCCAATCCGTCGATGTGGGCCATGCCCTGGTATTTCACCTACTTCATGTGGGGCTACCTGGCGGTCTGCATGCTGATGCTCGCGGCCAGTCTCTTTGTCACCCGCCGGATCTCGATCGGCCGGTTCTCGATCCCGGTGGCGACGCTGCTGATTCTCTTCGTCGGCCTGTCGTACATGTTCGCCATGGCGATGGCCTATGGCATCGGCACCCTCAGGGCCGAGGCGGCGGGCAGCGTGTTCGTCGGCGAATCCACGGTCAAGCACCAGATGTCCGGCCAGAAGATCAAGATGGTTTCCGAGCTGAGAGACGGCTTCTGGTTTTCCGTCTACGCCGGGGCGGTGCTGACCGTCCTGGGCCTTGTCCGGTTCCTCTTCGTGCGCAGCCCGAAGGCCTGACGACGCCCGCGCAGTCCGCGCCATAACCAGGTTTCAATCAAAGCGCATCCCGTGACAGGGGTGCGCTTTTCTTGCTGCGCGCGGCCGACCGGATCTTGCGATGACACCCCGAACACCGGCGGAACCGCCGTGAAATCCGCCCTCGGGCCGGCGTTCGGCCCCGAGCGGCGAAACACCAATGCGCTGTATAGGAAAACCCAACACGGGATGATGCAAGCATGGGAACACTTTGGTTTTGAATGCAAACCGCTAGAGGGAGGAAAGTCATGAAAATGAGAGGCTGGATAGCCGGGTCGACAGCCATTGCTGCCGTGAGCCTGGCGACCATGGGCGCGGCGCAAGGCGTGACCACGGAACGTCTTTTGGCTGCCGGATCGGAGGAAGAGGCCGCCAACTGGCTGATGGTTCACAAGACCTATGACGGTGCCCGGTATTCGTCGCTGAACCAGATCAACGCCAGCAACGTCGCCAATATGCGGCTGGCCTTCGCCGTGCCGCTGGGCGGGCTCGAGCCGTCCGGCTTTGGCCTGGGCTACATGGAAGGCACGCCACTGGTCGACAACGGCTTCATGTACGTGAGCGACCCCTGGGGCACGCCCTACAAGATCGACGTCTCGTCGGGCAACTCGGGCCGGGTCCTGTGGGTCTGCGATACGGGGATCGACAAGGACCCGACCCGTGGCATCCTGCTGGCCCACCGCGGCATGTCGCTTTACGGCAATACCGTCATCAGCGCGCTGAACGACGGGCGCGTGGTGGCCTGCGACACCGAAACCGGCGATGTCGTCTGGGATCAGCAGATCACCGAGAACGAGGGCGAGGGCTTTACCGGCGCGCCGCTGATCGTCAACGACAAAATCCTCATCGGCCAGTCCTACGGCGACTGGGCGACGCGGGGGTTCCTGGCCGCGCTCGACGCCAAGACCGGCGAAGAGGACTGGCGCTTCTACACGGTGCCCGCTCCGGGCGAGCCGGGGTCCGAGACCTGGCTTTGCGAAGAGACGGGCAACCCCGATTGCTGGAAGACCGGCGGTGCCGCGATCTGGCAGACCGGCGCCTACGACCCGGATTCGAACACGACGTTCTGGGGCACGGGCAACCCGGTGCCGATGTTCGACCCGGAATACCGCCCGGGCACGAACCTCTACACCAACTCGACCCTGGCGATGGACCCCGACAGCGGCGAGCTGAAGTGGCACTTCCAGTACACGCCGGGCGATTACCTCGACTATGACGAGGTCGGCTCCCACCTGCTGATGACCGTCGACATCGACGGCGAGCAGCGCAAGGTGATGTCGCACTTCGGCCGGAACGGGTTCTTCTACTCGCTTGACCAGGCCAACGGGTCCTACATCCACGCGACGCAGTACATCAACGAGCTGAACTGGACCGAAGGGCTTGACCCCAAGACCGGCCAGCCGGTCGAGTACGATCCCTCGGCGGCGCTGCAGACCTACGCTCTGGGCGAACTGCGCCGGGGCAGCGGGACGGTCACCCAGTGTCCGCACCTGACGGGCGGGGTGAACTACTACCCGACCGCCTACAACCCGGTAACCGGCGTTGCCTACGGGGCCGGTGTCGAAGGCTGCTCGGACCTCGAGACCGTCGAGCTTGATCCGGAAGACGTGACGCCCGGTGTCGTGTTCCTTGGCGGCACCTACGTGGTGAACGGCAAGCAGGCCGGCTCCATCGCGGCCATCGACGTCAAGTCCGGCCAGCAGGTCGCCAAGCACCAGGCCACCTACCCGAACAACTCGGGTGTGACCGCGACGCCTGACCTGATCTACACGGGTTGGACCGACGGCAAGTTCGCCGCCTACGACGCCACCTCGCTGGAAGAGCTGTGGTCGATCAACGTCGGCACCGCCTTCCGGGCCCCGCCGATGACCTACGCGGTCGACGGCAAGCAATACGTGGCCATCATGGGCGGTTACCTGGGCGCGGGCAACGCGGCCGGCAACACCGAGCTGGAGACCATCCAGGGTGCGAACATGGTCTGGGTCTTCACGGTCGACTGATCCTGAACACCCGTCTTGCCTGGCAACCCCGGTTGCCAGGCAAACCATCATTTCTCCGATATGAATTTCGGGACAGCCTCATGACCGCGATCAGCAGACTGGCCGCCGCTCTCGTTCTTTCTGCGCTGACGGCTGCGACGGGATGGGCGCAAGAGACGGACGGCGTGGGCGACCCCATGCGCGGCAAGAAGGTCTATGCGCGCCCCGACAGCTGCGTGAATTGTCATGGCTGGGCCGCCGACGGCAAGACGGGCATCAGCCTGAAATATCCGCCGGGCCCAAGCCTGCGCGACACCCTTCTGGACACCGAGGCCCTGATCGAGGTGATCCGCTGCGGCCGCCCCGGTACCCCGATGCCGTTTCACGACCAGGCCGCCTATCGCGACGGCCGGTGCTATGGAACGGTGATGAGTGACTACGCAGACGATGGCTCCCGGCCCATACGCGGCAAGACGATGCGCGAAGCGGATATCCTGAACGTCGTCGCCTACCTCGAGGCTGACGTGATAGGTCTGGGCAAGCCGACCTTCGAGGAATGCGTGGACTTCTTCGAGAACCCGAATGCCGGCGCCTGCAGAATTATCAAGTAAGATCATGAAACGCGGACTACTGATCCCAACCCTCCTTGCCGGTCTGACGGCTTTCGACGCGCTGGCGCAGGTGCAGGTGGAGCCCGTCTATGACATCTGGGACCCTGTCCTGGGCCAGCCAGTCGCCATGGCGCCTGACGGCGACGTCGGTGCGATTTCCTGCGGCACGAACGGCGGACCTCCGGGAAAGGAGCTCGCCTCGTTCCAGGATTTCATGGCTTGCCGCCCCGAGCCGAGCGGCCTGCGCGAAGTCGAGTTCGGCTATGACGACGAACAGGATTACATCGCCCGCGCGCTCGAATCCGAGTTCAAGTTTCTCAAGGGCGGCACCTCGGTCTTCGCCCATCCGGTGATCGTGTCCCTGCTGGTGGACGAAGAGGGTCTGGTGCAGGGGCGCCGCATCGTCACCGACGACCGGGCGACGGACATGGAACGGCGCACCGCGGTCAGCCTGATGGGCAACTTCAAGGCGCGCTACGGCACCTGGTCGCTGGTCTGCGAAGACATCCCAATGAAGGAAGGCGAACAGCCCGTCGGCAACCGCTTTACCCACGAGGTCTGCACGGGCACCTCGCCCGATGGCACCACGCGGATCGCGATCGAGGCCAGCTATTTGCGCAAGAAGGGGCAGCGCGGCCTCAGCCAAGAAACCCAGGAGGTCAACAAGGGCTATTTCGAAAGCCGGACCCGCTACGAGGAAGTGCTGGCACCCCATGTGCCGACCACGGCGCCATGATGATGTCAGTCCTCGACCCGTCCATCCGCCATGAAGTTGCCCTTGGTCGTCGCCAGGTCGAAATCGACCCCGACGGTCACGGCGCTGGTGAACCGGTTGCCCGTCAGCTTGGCCCCGGTCAGGTCGGCGCCGCGCATGTCGGCGGCGTAGAAATCGGTGATGGTGATCTCGGCCCCGGCAAAGCTCGCCCGGCTGACGTCGGCCTTCACGAAGCCCGAATTGAAGATGCTGGCGCCGTCGAACCGGTTGCGTCCCAGCCGCGCGCCGTTCAGGTTGCCGCGCCGGACCGAGGTGTCGCTGAAATCGGCGTTGTTGGCCACGGCCTCCATCAGGCGCACGCTGTCCAGCACCGCCCCCTGCAGCTTGGCCGAGGTGAGCCGCGCGGTCTGCATCCGCGCTTCGGTCAGATCGGCCCCGCTGAGATCGACGCCGGACATCTGGGCACCGTAGAACATGGCAAAGGCAAAGGAGCCATTCGCCATCTCGGCCTGCGTCAGGTCGGCGAGGTTGAAGTTGGTGGCTTCCGCCGAGACCCCGGTCAGGTTCGCGCCGCGCAGCTTGGCGCGGTGGAAACTCGCCTCGTCGAGGTTCGCGCCGCTCAGGTCGACGCCGGTGAGGTCCGCCTTCTTGAAATTCGCGCCGCGCAGGTCGCAGCCCCTGCATTCGGTGATCGTTCCCGCGATCAGATCGGCGACCTCGTCCCCGAACACGGGCCCCGCCATCGCAATCGCTGCCGCCGCCAACAAGATCCGCATTCCCAGTCTCTCCCGTATTCGAAAGGATGTCGCCTTGCCAAATGATACTAAGACGACAGGCACCATGCGCAAATTCTGGCCATTGGTGTTGTCAATGCTGCTGGCGGTGTCGCTGCCGGTCTCGGCCCGGACGGCCGAGCCCGACATCACGGGCATTCCCGAGGTGATCGACGCCGATATCCTCAAGTTCGGCCAGCAGCGTGTCATTCTCTGGGGGGTCGATGCGCCGGACCCGCGCCAGCAATGCTGGATCAATGGCACCTACTGGGGCTGCCACGAGGCGGCCAAGCGCCGCCTGCAACTGCTCGCCGGGCGGGGCGAGGTCAGCTGCACCTTCAAGGGTGAGCCCGATCCCTTCCACCGGTATTTCGGTGTCTGCACCAGCGGCGGGCAGGATCTGAGCGCGGAAATGGTGAAATCCGGGCTGGCGCTGGCCTATACGGAGCAATCGGAAGATTACCTGCCGCAGATGGCCGAGTCGATCGCCGAGAGCGCCGGCCTGTGGCAGGTCGGGGTGCTGTTCGAAGAGCCATGGCTGTTCCGCCGCCGCGAAACCCCCGGCGGATTCAGGTAGGGCGCGCCATGGTACAGCTGGCCGATGCCATAACCACTCCGGGCCGCGACGGCGCCTTCGATGCGGTGCTGAAGTGGGTTCTCCTGATGACGCTGATCACGCTCGGCGCCATCGTGTCCTATGATTACGGGTTGCTGACCTATCTGTTTGCCGCCGACGAGTCGCGGATCACGGTGCTGATCGCGGTGCTCTACGTTGCGTTTTCGTTCCATTGCATCTGGATCCTGGTCGAATTGTCTCGGGAATATCGCCGGGCCATGCGGATCAAGGCGCAGCTGGCAAACGCGGTCAGCGTGCCCGAGATCCCCGAGGGCGGAGGGATCATCGACCAGTACATGCTTGACGTGATCCGGTCGCGCGAACACCCGGGCGAGATGGAAGGCAATGCCCACCTGCTGATGATGAGCCTCGGCGCCGAGTTCCGGCGGCGCACCAAGGTCGGCACCTACGGGACTGATCTGCTTTACAAGCTGGGCATGCTGGGCACGATGGTCGGTTTCGTGATGATGCTGAATTCCATGGGGGACATGTCGAATTTCGACATCGACACCCTGCGGGGCGCTCTGCAGAAAATGATCGCCGGCATGGCCGTGTCGCTGCTGACCACCATCGCCGGGCTGATCGGCGGCATCCTGCTGCGGCTCGAGTACAACATCGCCGATGCGCTGGTGACCGACATCAGCCAGACGACCGTCAGCTTTACCGAAGCCTCCCTGCTGCCGCTGCTGGCCCGCGCCGATCGCAATGAGGGCGGCGATGTTTGAAGAAGAGGTTGAACCGGAGTTCGAGATATTTTCGGCGCTGCTCTTCAACTCGCTGAAGGCCATCACCTTCATGTTCTTCATTTCCTTCGCGCTGATCAACAAGCCGGCGGACGAGGGCAAGGTCGACCCCAAGGCCGAGATGATGATCACGGTCGGATGGGCGGACAACAACCCGGACGACGTCGACACATACGTCATGGATCCGGCCGGCAACGTCGTGTGGTACAATCAGCGCGAAGGCGGGCTCATGCATCTCGATCGGGACGACCGTGGCATGTTCAAGGATGTCATCCTCTTCAATGACCGCGAGGTGATCAATCCGCTCAACCAGGAGATCGTCAGCTTTCGCGGTCTGGAGGATGGTGAATACGTGGTCAATGTCGTGCATTACATCGCCAACGGGACAGACCCCTTGCCGGTTTCGGTCAAGGTCGAAAAACTGAACCCCACGGTCCGGGTGGTCTATTACGAGACGCTGGAACTCCGGGGCACCGGGGACGAGCAGACCGCGGTGCGGTTTACCCTCAAGGGCGACGACGTGGTCAACCTGAACAACGTGCCGAAAAGCCTGGTCGAACAGACCCGCAGCGGCAGCAAGGGGCGCGGCGCGGCCCAGCCGCAGGGCATGATCGACCCGGGGACGGGCCAGCCCGTGGCGGATCAGTGAGCCAGCCATGAGCATGACCTTCGTCATCCTGTCCCTTGCCGGCGCCTACGCCCTGGTGGCGGCGTTGCTGGCCTACCTGCTGCTTCTCACGCGCGTGCATTGGGTGTTGAAGTCGCTGGCCACAGTGGCGACGGCGGCCGCGATCCCGCTGACCTTCTGGGGGGTGGGCGAATTGCGCGGCCTGCCATCGGATTCGCAGATCCCGTCGAGTTTCCGCATGCTCTGGGCGCAGATCCTCGAGCCAAACGCCCTCGCGGGCGAACAGGGCCGCGTCTATCTGTGGCTACAGACACTCGACGACGAAAATTACCCGGTCGGCCCGCCAAGGTCTTACCAATTGCCCTATTCCGAGGATCTCGTGGCCAAGGTCAACCAGGCCCTGGGTCGGGTCTCGGACGGCGAGCAAATCCAGGGCACGGTCGAGGAAGAGGATGCGGTCGGCGAAGCCACCGAGGAAGAACTGGCCAGCGAAATCGAGGCGGAACTGTCCGAAACCCGGCCCGGCGGGGCGCGAACGGCAGGTCAACGGATTTCCAACTTCGACCCGTCGATGCTGAGTTTCGACACCGAAGCGGCTCCGGTCACGCCCACCAAGTCGCAGTGACCGCCAGGGCGCGCCTCGCGGCTCAGGTCTGCAGCGTCTTGCGGCGGCCCCGGGCCTGCTGCGCGGTCAGCAGCGGCAACAGCAGGCTGGCAAGGCCAAAGATCAGCGTCCCGGACAAGAGGGCGCCGACCAGCCAGCGCGACCAGCGCAGCGCTTCGAGGTCGGCTCCGAACCAGCCCTGCGCGCCCCAGATCAGGACCCGGCCGCGCACACCCGCCTTTGCGCCGATCCGCATGGTCAGCCCCAGGTCGTCGCCCAGGGCCGACTCCCCCAGCCAGATGCGCACGTCATGCGCCTGTCCCGCCGGCATGTCACCCAGCAGCAGCACCTGCATTCCGGTCCGCGCCGTTCCCAGTGCGACCTTCTTGCCGTCCACCTCGGCCAGCAGCGCGCCGGGCACCGTCAGGACCACGTCCTCGGCCGCCTCGGTCGTGGTGATCCGGCCCGTCACGGTGCGGCGAAACGACCCCATGTCGAGGATCGCCGACAACTCGGGGATGTCGCGCATCATCGACTGGACCACGACCACATTCATGAGACGCGGCAACACGATGTCCTGGACCTTGCGGATGGTGCCACGGTCGAGCGTGAACCGCATCGCGGTATCGCGATCCATGCGGTCCGACAATTGCGCGGCCATGAAGCCTGCCACACGCTCCGGGTCGATGCCGAACTCCTCGGGAACCGGGAAGTCCTGCACCACCAGCCGCGCTTCCAGCGGCGTGGCCGTCAGACTTCGCGCGCCGCCGGACAGAACCAGCAGCCCGAGGCCAGCGGACACGATCAAGCCGATCGACAACAACAGATTCCAGAACCGCATGACATCTCCCTCTCGACACCCACATGTTAGTGCTGATGGACATTCGAAAATTCGATCTTCAAGTTTGGTACATCGGAAACAACGGGGCGTCCAATGCGCCCTGGACCCGGGCAGGCAGGGGGCGACATGACACCACTTGGAAAACTCGCGCGACTTGCGATCTGTATCGCATGGGCGGCACCGGCCACGGCCCAGACAGTGCGCGACCCTGCCGTGCCGATGAGGGTGCCCGAAGGCTATGTGCAAGAGCGCCTGCTGGGCCAATGGTTCGAGGTGGCGCGCAGCCCCAGCCCGATGGAGCCGGATTGCAAGGCCGTGACCTCCGAGGTCGAGACACGTGACGACAGCCGTCTGACGCTCAAGTTGAACTGTCACAAGGTCAGCATCGTCGGGCCGGTGATCGACATCGACGGCATCCTGGTGGAGCATGTGCCCGGCGTCTTCGTCCTGCGCCTGGTCCGGCTGCGGGAATTTGGCGCGGTCACGATCGCCGTGCTGTGGCAGGCCGAGGACGACAGCCTCGCGGTCCTGGGCTCGCCGTCCGGCAAGATCGGCTGGGTCTGGTCCAAGACCGCCGACCCGGATCCCGCGATGCTGGACATGGGTATCGCGAAGCTGGTCGAGGCGGGCTATGTCGCGGCGGAGATCCTGACGCCGGATACCGCGCGCTGACACCTGGGTCAGCGCGCGGCGTCGTCTTCCCCCGCGCCGAGCAGAACCGCGTAGGCATCGGTCAGGTTCCCGGAGCCGGCCTGTTCCAGCATGGCGCCGGGCGTGCCATCGGCCACGATCTGCCCGGCCTTCAGAAAGATCACGCGGTCCGCGTGCTCGATCTCATCCACGAGGTGCGTGGCCCAGAGGATCGCGACCTCGGCTTCCGTCGCGAGGGCGCGCATGTCCTGAACCAGGGTCCGCCGCGACGGGGAGTCGAGCCCCGCGGTCGGTTCGTCCATGATCAACAAGCCAGGCCGGTTCATCAGCGCGCGGGCGATTTCCACCTTGCGCTGCTGCCCGCCCGAGAGGTGCCGGACCGGGCGCGCCACCAGATCGGCAAGGCCGAAACGGTCCGTCAATTCGTCGATCCTGTCGCGCAGCACACGGCCCGAGAGCCCGAAGAGCCGTCCGTGCAGGGTGAGGTTCGCCCGGATGGTCATGTCCATATCGACCGACCGCACCTGGAACACCACGCCGAGCCTCCTGAGGATCGCGGCGGAATCCCTGCCATGGCGCCGGCCGAAGACCTCGACCGTCCCTCCATCCGGCGAGAATAGGCCCGAAATGATCTGGAACATCGTGGATTTGCCGGCGCCGTTCGGGCCGAGCAGACCCACGAACTCTCCTGCCTGGATGGAAAAGCTCACGTCCCGCAGCGCTTCGATCCTGCCGTAGGATTTCGACACGCCTTCCAGCGAGAGCACGGGTGTCGGTCGGGTCATGTCCGCATGTCCTCTTCAAGATCGCGCACCGCCCGGGCCAGCCAATCGGCGTGGCGGTCCGCGCGCGGCCTGTCCAGCAGGGTGTCCTTGATCACGGACATCGGACGACCGCCAAGCATGATCACCCGGTCTGCCAGCGCGGCGGCGTCATGGGTGTCGTGTGTCACCAGGATCACGGTGGGGCCGAACCGGTCGACCACACCGGCGACCAGCGCCTGCAACTCTCCGGCGAGCTTTCGGTCAATCGACACGAAGGGCTCATCCAGCAACAGAAGGCGCGACGACACCGCCAGGGCGCGGGCAAGCGCCACGCGTCTTTGCATCCCGCCCGACAGCGCGGCGGGCCGCAGATCCTCGGCCGCCGCCAGCCCCACGGCGGCAAGCAGCGACCGGCCCGCGTCGACGGGCAGGTCCGGCTTGACCGCCAACAGGTTCCCGAGCGCGGTTTCCCAGGGCAGGAGCCTCGGGTCCTGAAAGACGAAACCGGGCACCTGCGCATCCGGCGGCGCCTTGCTATCGACCTCGATGCGGCCGCGATAATCGGTGTCGATGCCGGCGATCATCCGCAGCAGGGTCGATTTTCCGACGCCCGACGGCCCGATCAGCGCGACCACCTGGCCGGCGGGCACCTGGAACCCCAGCCCTTCGAAGAGCAGCGTCTCTCCGAAGGCCTTTTCGGCGATCTCGATCAAAAGCTGCGCGCCGGCCGCCATCCAAGCACCTTGTGTTCCAGCGGCCGCAGCACGCCGTATTCGATCGCGATCACCACCGTCATGAAGGCGACGGTGTAGGCGAGGATTCCCTTCATGTCGAAGAACTGGAAGAAGATGCCGATGCGAAAGCCGACCCCGCCGTCGCTGCCCAGCACCTCGAAGACCAGCACGATCTTCCAGATCAGCGACAGCCCGGTCCGCGCGGCGGTCAGGACGTAGGGCATGAGCTGCGGCACGATGAACCGGCGGACCCGTTGCGTGAAGCCCACGCGATAGACCTGCGCCAGCTCGGCCAGCCCGTGATCGAGGGCCCGGACGCCTTCGCGCATGGTGACCGCGACCAGCGGCGTCTTGTTGACGACCACGGCTGCAATCAGTGCGTATTCGGTCAGCCCGAACCAGATGTAGAACGTGATCGCGACCACGATGGCGGGGATGTTGAGGCCGATCAGCACCCAGTTCCCGAAGAGCCCGTCAAGCGATCGGAACCGTCCCAGGACACTGCCGATCGCGATCCCCGCGATCATCGCCAGCACGAAGGCCGCCGCGGCCCGGCCAAGCGTCCGGGCCACGTCGGTCAGCAACGACTTTTGCACCGCGAGATCGACAAGCTCGGCGAAGACGTCGATCGGGGTGGGGAACAACCGGTGCTGCGCCGCCATGCTGGCAATCTGCCAGACGATCAGCAGCAGCGGGATCGATGCCCAGTCAAGCAGGGTCCCGCCGCCCGGGCGTCGGGCGCCGGGCGGGGCGGCCACGCGCCGTGGTGCGGTCACTTACGAAAGCCCGACCAGAACGTTCCCGGATCCATCTCGGTCGCGTCCCCCACCAGGTCGGAGCCACCGACCTCGGACATGATCGCGAACGAGGCCCTTGCCGCCTCGACCGAGGCGTCATTGAACTCCTGCATGATCCCGGCGCGGTAATCGTCGCGCAGCGCGGTGAACAGGGCGTCATTGTCCGCGGCGCCCATCTTGTCGCGCAGTGTGTCCCAGATCGCGTCGTCCTCGAGCAGGATCTTCTTGGCGGCGAAGGACGCGTCGAGAAACGATTTGACCGCCTTGCGCCGCTTCTTGGCGGTTTCGTCGCGGAACACCCAGGCCAGAAGCGGCGGCTGGTCGGTGATCCCCATCGCGCCCATCATGTCCTTGACCGAAATCAGCTCTTTCGCGCCGGCGGCCTTGGCCCGCGCGTTGAAATGCCAGAAGTTCAGCGAGGCATCGATCTGCTCTTCGGTCAGCAATTCGTTGATCAGCGGCGGCGCCCCGAAGCGGGCATCGACCTTGTCGGCCAGGGTCTCGCCGGTCTGGCTCTTGTAATAGGCCTGCAGGATGACCCAGCTCTTGTCGACGGGGCCCCCGGCCACGCCGATGGTCTTTCCGGGCAGGTCCTCGATCGACTGGATCGGCCCGTCGGGCCGCACCATCAGCCCGCCCACGGCGAAGGAATGGGGCACCGAGGTGAAATCTTCGCCGGCCGCACGCAAGGCCGCGACCCAGACGAAATCCGACAGCACGATGTCCACGTCTCCTGCCATCAGCGCCACGTGGCTGGCATCCTTGCCGGACACGTCCTTCAGTTCCAGCTTGAACTTGTGCTTCTGGTCGAGCTTGAGATCCTGGATGACCTTCATTTCCCAACTGGCCGTGCCGTTCATCAGGACGCCGACCCTCACCGTCTCGGTCTTGTTCTGCATCGTGATCGACCAGGCTGGCGTGGCTACAGCCGTGGATGTGGCGAAAGCTCCGGCGCAAAGCCTGAGAATTTCACGACGGTTCATGCGGTTATCCTCCCTTTGAGGGGCCGGTTTCGGCCCCGTTGAGCAAGGCTATCATCCCACCATGGGGCGTGAGGCAATAGCCAGTATTTGCAAACCCAATATCGCGGACTGCTAGCCTGACCGGGCGATCCTCGACACCACCTGTCGGGGATCGGGATCGAGGGAGGATCCAGACCTTATGGGATTATTTCAGAACGGCGTGTCACTCGCCGGCGCAATATTCTTTGCGACATCCGTGCTTGCCGAGGGCAATCTTGCAACTGACGCGACCAGGCTGCCGGACATGGCCATCGACAGCGCCGAACTCACCCTTTCGGTGTCCGAGTTCGAACTGGAAACGGGCAAGTACTACCGGTGGAGGATCGTGCACGACGGCGGCGAGGAATTCCAGATCCTGGCGCCGGACCTCTTTCGCAACAGCTGGATCAACCAGGTGGTGATCGAGGACCTTGAGGTTCAGCCCTTTGGCATCTACGCGATCGAGTTCGATGACGAGGGCACGATCGACGTCTGGTTCGTGCCGATCCGTCCGGGCAATTACGACTTCTGGATCGCTGGATACGAAAATCGCGGCCTCGCCGGCACGTTCGTGGTGCGATGATGCGTACACTCCTTGCCAGCCTTGCGCTGTGTCTGATGCCGGCCATTGCGCCGGCACTCGAGACCGGGCGCATCTTCGTGAGCAACGAAAAGAGCCACGACATCCATGTCTTCGATTCCGATTTCAACCTGATCAAGAAGATCGAGACATCGCGCCGCCCTCGGGACATGAAGCTCAACGCCGCCCGTACGCTGCTGTATGTCGCCTGCGGAGATGACGACATCATCGACGTGATCGACGTCGAAACGCTCGAGGTCGTCGATGGCATTCCCACCGGGCCCAGCCCCGAGGTGTTCGATTTCTCGCCCGACGAGAAACAGATCTATGTCTCGAACGAAGAAGACTCGATGCTCGAGGTCATCGACTTGGATGCGCGGATCACCATTCACGACGTGCCCACGGGCGCCGAGCCCGAAGGCGTGATCGTGGTGCCGGACACCAACACGCTCTACGTGACCTCCGAGGTGTCGGACATGGTCCACGTGATCGATCGCGTCGAAGGCGTCGTCACCAACAACATCATCGTCGGCACGCGTCCGCGCCGGTTTGTGATCACACCGGATACCGACGAGCTTTGGGTCTCGGCGGAGCTGTCCAGCGAGATCTACATCATCGACCGGACATCCGAAGAGATCAAGGAGGTGCTCGAGTTCCTGCCGCCCGGCTTCCGGCCCGAGGACGTGACCCCTGTGGGCATGACCCTGACCCGTGACGGAAAGATCGGCCTGATCAGCCTGGGGCGCGCCAACCATGTCGCGATCATCGACGCGCACAGCAAGGAGCTGCTGGAATACGTCCTGGTCGGGCGCCGTGCCTGGTCCGTCGCGCTAAGCAGAGACGAGAAGATCGCGGTCGTGGCGAATGGCCTGTCGGACGACATCACGCTGATCGACATGGAAACCTACCGCCCCATCCGCTCGATCCCCGTGGGCCGGGTGCCGCATACCGTGGTGATTGACGATTGAAACCGTTTCTTGCCGCACTCTTTGCGCTTATCTTGTCCGGCGCTGCCGGTGCCGCCGACCTGCGGATCGGGGTGCTGCGGCTCGATGTCGATCCGCGCTACGACGCGGACATGGCCTATGCGCGGATCGAGCTGCGCCCCACGGGCGACGTCGAAGCCGCGGTGCGGATGGCGCTGTCGGACATGAAGATCGTGACCGATGCCCGCGGTCTCGACGTCGTGCTGTCGTCGGCCTCGGTCTCCCGGACCGAACTGGACGGCGCCGCGCAGGCCATGGTTGCGGACGGGGTGACACACCTGGTGCTCGACCTGCCGGCCGAGGACATCGACCACCTGGCCGCTGCGCTGGCCGACACGCCGGTCACGCTGCTGAACACAACCGCCCCTGACGACTGGCTGCGCCGCAAGTGTCATCCCAACCTGCTGCATACGGCGTCCAGCGACCGGATGAGCGTCGATGCGTTGATCCAGCACGCGGTCGCGAACAACTGGAAAAGCTTCCTGGTCCTGCGCGGCAAGACAGAGCGGGACGCCCTCCGTGCCGACGCCTTTGTCGAGGCGGTTGCGCGGTTCCGGCTGCGTGTCGTGGACGACCGCACCTTCGACCTGTCCACCAACCCCGCGATGCGCGAACAGAACAACATCTCGCTGCTGACCGGGGGCACGCGCGACTATGACGCCGTCTTCATCGCGGACGAGGTGGGGGAGTTCGCGCGGTATGTGCCATACCAGACCGCCCGGTCGCGGCCGGTCGTCGGCGCCACCGGCCTGGTGCCGCTGGAATGGCATTGGGCCTTCGAACGCTACGGCGCGCCGCAGGTCAATTCGCGCTTTGAATCGCAGTCCGAGGGCGGGCGCCGCATGGGCTGGCAGGATTGGTCGGCCTGGATCGCGACCCGTGCGGTTCTGACTAGCCATGCCAAGGCGCGCGGCGATACGCTGGAGGACGTGAACGCCTTCCTGCGGTCCGAGAGGCTGCGGCTCGACGGATCGAAAGGCGCACAAATGAGCTTTCGCCCGTGGAACGGCCAGTTGCGGATGCCGATCCTGCTTGCGACGCACAACGCGGTCATCGGCGTGGCGCCGCTGGACGGGTTCGAGCACCGGGTGAATTCGCTTGATTCCCTCGGCTATGACGAAGGCGAGTTTGCATGTGACTGAAACGGTGCCCTGCGTTCGGTCGACCGACCTGCGGGTGCATTGCGGACCTAGAGACGCGGCAAGACCTGCCGTGTCTTGTCCATCTTGGCTCTCACACACAAAAGGATCGTGCGCCGCCCGTTAGCGGATACCGGTGCGTGCCCTCGACCCGAGCCTGCGTCAACCGGACATGCCGGCATCGGCAAGGAAGGGCGGCGTCGGCAGGATTCCGGGCAGGCTGAGCGACCGGCCGACCCCTTGCAACGCGTCGATCAGCGCCGCCATCGGCTCCATCGACCGGTGCTGGGACAGCAGGATCGCGACAACCCGCCGCGCGGGCACGTCGATCAGGTACCGGTTGACCTCGTCCAGCGAGCCGGACGCACCGATCGTTGTCAGGGCAGGTGCGACGCAGACGCCTGTTCCCGCCCGGACGAAGGAAAGCGCAGTCTCGAAACTGCGGCATTGGGCGATCGGTCGATGCCCCGGCAACAGCCGGTCATACCAGTCCGAGACGCGGCGCGCCTGGGTGCTGCCAAAGACGAAATGGATCGACTGGCCCAGGGTCCGGGCCTGCGTTGGCGGCAGGTCCCGGGCCGGGTCGGAGACGTTGGCAAGATCCAGTGCCTTGGGCACCACGAGGACATAGGGGTCTTCGATGATCGGTATCTGCAGGAAGTGCTCATGCGTCTGTGCCAGGGAATTTGCGGCGACGAGACCGAAATTGATGCGCCGCGCATAGAGCATTTCCAATATGTCCGCCGGGGCGCTTTCCTGCACGTCCAGGCTGACGTCGGGGTAGCTGTCATGCAGGCGGCGCACCGCAGGCGGAAGCAGACAGCGCACGACGGAATCGATGCCCGCAAGCTTGACGACCTGCTGATAGCCGCCGCGGAAGCGCACCAGGCCGTCCTCGGTTTCGTTCAGGATGCGCAGCAGCTGATCGACCCGTGGCAACAGGTAGCGGCCCGCCTCGGTCAGCTCCAGTTCGGTCGGGCGACGGTTGAACAGACGCGAGCCGATGGCCGTTTCAAGCCGGCCCAGCTGCTGGGACAGGGACGGTTGGGTCAGGCCAAGCTGCTTGGCCGCGCTGGTCATCGTGTCCGCATGAACCAAGGCATGAAAGATGCGCAGCTGCTGCAAGGTCATCGACAGCCTGGCCTTGCGGGGCGGGCTCTCGGTCGACCCGTCCAGGTCGACCTCGAAATCCAGTGAGATGTCCTTCATGACCAACTCTTGGCAAACGCGGTTCCGGACATGGTAGCCGCGCCGCGCTGCAACTTTTGCAATACACAGTATTCGTCGTCTGAAAGTTGGATGTGTATATTGACGAATGGCCTCGCGAAGACCGATGGCAAAGATCAATGCGGAAGGACGGCATGGCCGATCAGCTCAAACTGGATACGGACGCACCCGCCGCCGCCGGGAAAACGCGGAGACGGCGCAATGCCGGCTCGCCGCGCGGCAGCGCCGGGTACGAGCGGCGGCGCAGTCGGCGGATCGCCACCACATGGCAGGTCTGCATCCTTCTGGCGCTGATCGCCGGCATGAAGATCCTGAACACCACCTCGGGCAACCTGGTCATGCCCAGCCCCGAGGCCGTGTTCTGGCAAAGCGTCGAGATGTGGGCGGACGGGACGATCCCGCGCGCGCTGGGCGAGTCGCTCACCGTGCTGGGGCTGGGGTTCATCCTCGCGTCGACGTCCGGGATCATGATCGGCATCCTGCTGGGTGGCTTTCCGTTTCTGGGCCGGGTGCTCGACCCCTATGTCAACGCCGTGAACGCGACGCCCGGCGCGGCGTTCATTCCGCTCATCATCGTCTGGTTCGGCCTGTATGCCGAGGCGAAGATCGCCCTGGTCTGGCTGGCGGCAGTCTTCCCGGTGCTGATCAACACGACCGCCGGCATCTCGAATGCCAACAAGGACCTGATCGAGATGGCCCAGTCCTTTGGCGCGTCGCGCTGGACACTGTTCTGGCAGGTGATGGTGCCCGACGCGTTGCCCTCGATCCTGTCGGGACTGCGCATCGGCGCGGCGATCTGCATCGTCGGCACCGTGATCGCCGAGCTGACCATGGCACAATCCGGCCTGGGCGGGCTGATGATCAAGGCGGGCAACCGGTTCCAGATGGATCGGTATTTCGCCGTGGTGATCGTCATGATGGCGCTGGGCTCGCTCATCACCATCGGGCTCAGGCTGGCCGAGCGGCGGCTGGGCCGCTGGCGCGTGGCGATGCAGGACGGAGGCTGAGATGACCGAAACCCGCCCGCCGATCATCAGCCTGAACGGGGTCAGCAAGTCCTTCAAGGACGGCCAGGTCCAGGCGATCGAGGATCTGTCCTTCGATGTCCGGCCCGGGGAATTCGTCAGCCTTGTCGGCCCGTCGGGCTGCGGCAAGACGACATTGCTGCGCCTGATCGACGGGCTTGTCGCGCCCGACCGGGGCACGGTCCTGGTCAATGGCCGGCCACCCGATCCCACCTACAACATGGCCATGGTGTTCCAGTCCTCCCGGCTTTTGCCGTGGCGAACGGTGGCGGGGAACATTGATTTCGTCCTCGGCCTGAGGGGGCATGCGCCAAAGGCGCGCAAGTCCCGGGTACAGGCCCTGTTGGGCGCCGTCGGATTGCGCGAATTCGCCGAGGCCTATCCGCACGAGCTGTCGGGGGGCATGCAGCAGCGTGTCGGCCTTGCGCGCGCCCTGGCGGTCGAGCCCGAGGTGCTGTTGATGGACGAACCCTTTGCCGCGCTTGACGCGATGACCCGCGAGACGCTGCGCGGCGAATTGCTGCGGCTCTGGGACCGGCGACGGATGGCGGTGGTCTTTGTGACCCATGACATCGACGAGGCGATCATCCTGTCGCAGCGGATCATCGTGTTGCGCCCCCGCCCGGGCCGCATCGACGCCGTGGTCCCCGTCGACCTGCCCGAACCGCGCTGGCAAACCGACCCGCGCGGGCTTCCGGCCTATGCCGACCTGCGCCGCGCGCTCTGGGATCGCATCCACGCGATGGGCCGCGAGGGCGTCGCGCTCGAGGAGCTGACGGGCGCCTTCGGCGATGAGCCCTGACCCCGGTCGCTGCCCATAAGCTTTGTCTATCACGCCGATAGCTCCGCAGGGAATGGTCTGACACGGACCGCCGTCCTAGCATCCAACTGGCCGTCGGAACACCAGACGACGGCGCAAGACATGGGGGGGCAGGACATGGGATCACCTGCGCAGGGGAGCCTGGCGCCGATCAGCGCCGCGCATTGGAACGCCGAGCGCGCCGCGCATCTGATGCGGCGCGCGGGATTTGGCGGCACCCCGTCTGAGATCGCAGCACTCGCCGCCATGACGCCTGGCGCAGCGGTGGAATTGATGATCCGGGGGCGCGCCGACGGCCTGGTTCTGCCCGATTTCGAGGAATCCGGTTTCTGGGAGCCCTGCCTGGCCGATTTTCCCCCATCGCGCCCGGCGACCACGGACAAGGCCGCCGAAACCGGCGAGGTGATGGGGGTCAAGGTCAAGCCTGGCGGGCCGCGACCGCTGCAACCCGCCACCAACCGTTTCTTTTACTGGCGCAGGGCCAGCATGCTGGAAACGCGCCGCGTGGCCTTCTGGTGGCTCGACCGGATGCTGCGCAGTGGCCATCCGCTGGCCGAGAAGATGACGCTGTTCTGGCACGGCCACTTCGCGACCGGCGAAGAGAAGGTGCGCGATTACCGCAAGATCAAGTTGCAGATCGACACGCTGCGCGACGGCGGATTGGGCAGTTTCCGCGACCTTCTGACGGCGGTGGCCAAGGACCCGGCGATGCTGGTCTTCCTGGACGCCACGCACAACGTCAAGGGCGCCCCGAACGAGAATTTCGGGCGCGAGGTCATGGAACTCTTCACCATGGGCGTCGGCAACTACACCGAGGACGACATACGCGAGGCGGCCCGCGCCTTCACCGGGTGGGGCAATGATGACCTCGAGTTCCGGTTCGACGAGACCCTGCACGATGCCGGCGAAAAGACCTTTTTCGGACAGACCGGCCCGTTCGATGGCGACGACATCCTCGCCATGATCCTCGAGCAGGAGCAGACGGCCATCTACATCGCCTCCAAGATCTACCGCTTTTTCGTGCGCGAGGAGATTTCGCCCGCCTTTGCCCGAGAACTGGGGGCACTGTTTCGCGACGGCGACTACGAGATCGCCCCGTTCCTTGCCACGCTCTTCGCGTCCGAGGATTTTTTCTGCGATGCCTCGGTCGCCACGCGCATCATGTCACCGACCGAGCTGGTCGTTTCGACCTATCGAAAGCTCGGTCTGCAGCAGATGCCGGGGATACCCGACCCCTACACGGTCGGCACGACGCTCGGCCAGATCCTGCTGTATCCCCCGACCGTCGCAGGCTGGAGCGAGGGCCGCGCCTGGATCACGCCGGGCCTGCTGTTCGAACGCGGCAATTTCGCGCGCGAGGTGATGTTCCCGGACATGATCTCCTTCACCGACCCGAACCACGACCCCGGCGACATCGTGCGCCGCACCAACGACAAGATCAACGCGGGCCTCGAGATCACGGCGGCGACCCTCGAAGAAGGCGCCGCCCCCAGTGCGACCGCAGGGATCCAGGAAAGCTTCAACACGCGCTACGGCAACCTTTCGGGCTGGCAAGAGGCGTTGCGCAAGCTGAAGCCGATCCCGCGCGCCGCGGCACAGTTCGACCTGACGGCCATGCTGGCCGACGAGGGCGCCAACACGACGGAAGAGGCGGTCGACCTCCTGGCAGCCCGGCTGCTTTGCGTGCCTTTGACCGCGCCGTCGCGCACCGCGATCATTGAGATGCTGACCGACGAACTCGGTACGTCCGACCTGGCCGCGGCGCAGGGCTTTACCGAGTACGGGCTGCGGCTTGCCGCGCATGCGATCATGTGCACGCCGCAATATCAACTCACCTGATCCTTCCCGCAGGAGCCGACACATGGCCAAGTCTCCAGAGCTTTCAAGCGAAGAAAGACAGCACCTCGTGCGGTCGGGGTATGACAGCATCGTCCTCAAGGGGGCCGGTGGCATCGCCGCCGCGCCGGTCTGGTCGAAACTCTCCGGACAGGAATCGAAGGGCCGGATACTGGTGATCGTCGAGCTGTCCGGCGGCAATGACGGGCTCAACACCGTGATCCCCTATGCCGACGACGCCTATTACCGGGCCCGCCCGCACCTCGGCATCCGTGAAAACCAGGCCCTGCGCATCGACGATCACTTCGCCTTCCAGCGCACGATGTCGGGGTTCGAACGTCTCTACAAGGACGGGCAGATGGCCATCGTTCACGGCGTCGGCTATGACCAGCCCTCGTTCTCGCATTTCTCGTCGATGGCCTTCTGGCAGACCGGCGCGCCGAACAGCGGCGAGGCCCATGGCTGGCTGGGCCGCATGGCCGACGCGATCGACCCGCAGGGGCATGTCCAGAACTTCCTCGTGAATGTCGATGACCACCAGTCGCTGGCCGTGAATGCGAAGCACCACGTGCCGCTGGTCTTTGACGATCCCGACCGGTTCAGCCGCCGCGTCTTTCATCCCGAGGCCGAGGCGATCGCCATCGGCGACAAGCCGGGCAACGGTGGCCAGAATTCCGCGCTTGATTACCTGTTCGACATCGCCGCCAGTGCCAGCCGGTCCGAGCGGCTGGTGCGCGACGCCTGGGCCAGCTACGAGACGCCCGTCGATTACGGCCTGGTCAACTGGGGGCTGGAACGGGTGGCGGCGCTGATCGCGGCCGATTTCCCGACGCAGGTCTACTACGTGCCGTTCCGCAACAACGCCTTCGACACGCATGTGCACCAGGCGAACCTGCATTCACGGCTCCTGTCCTACACATCCGATCACATCGCCGCCTTCCTGCGGGACATGGACCGGCTGGGACGCGGCGACGACGTCGTCCTGATGGCGTTCTCCGAATTCGGGCGGCGGGTGGCCGAGAACACCAGCCAGGGCACGGATCACGGCACCGCCGGCCCCGCCTTCATCATCGGCAAGCCGATCCATGGCGGCCATTACGGCGGTGTGCCCAGCCTGACCGACCTCGACCAGGGCAACCTGAAATACACCACGGATTTCCGCCGCATCTATGCCACGCTCATTCGCGGCTGGATGGGCCATGGCGCCGTCGGATCGATCCTGAACAAGGACTTTGACCCGCTGCCGGTCTTCGCGGCAGCGGCCTGAGCGATATGCATGCCCGCGCGACGCCGGGCGAAAACCAAGGGAGCCATGATGTTCGAAACTGCCACCTCTGCACTCCGCTCCGCGCTGAGTGCCGCCGCCATTGTCACGCTTGCCGGGGCCGGCACGGCCTTCGCGCAGGATTTCCCCGAGTTGACGGTCACGCTTGCCACCGACGACAATGTCTTCAACCCGACCACGTCGTCGGTGTTCCAGCTGGCCCAGGACCTGGGGTTCTTTGACAAGCACGAAGTGAAGGTCAATTTCATCGGCCTCGACGGCACGCCCCTGGCCGCCGCCGCCCTGCAATCGGGGGATGTCGATGTGGCCCATATCAGCATAGATGCCGCCATTCGCCTCGATGCAGGCAACGACCTGCCGGTGCGAGGCTTCCTGTCTGTCGGCGCGGCGATCCCGTTCCTGATCGCGGCCAAGTCCGAAATCGCGTCGCTGGAGGATCTCGAAGGCCACAGTTTCGCGATCTCCGATATCGGCGGGCTGGACCACGCCCTCACCCAGGCCGTGCTGCGTAGTTACGGGCTCGACCCTGACTTGCCGGATTATGTCGCCATCGGCGCGCCATCGGTCCGCGTGCAGGCGCTTGCCGTCAAGCGCGTGGATGCAACGACCGTGTCATTCGGAACCTTTGCCGCGGTCGAGGATACGCCGGGCCTGCATGTCCTGCTGCCGGCAGATGCCTTCGCCGCGCGCGCACCGGCCCTGCCGAAATTCCTGGTGGTGCGCGAAGACAACATCGACGCAAAGCGCGAGGCGCTGCAGCGATTCACGGATGCGGTCATGGATGCCTCGCGTGAATTCGCCGCCGATCCCGAGCATTGGATCGACGCCGCGGTCGAACGACGCCCGGACCTGTCGCGCGACAGCATCGAAAAGACGGCCCGGCTGAACAGCACCATGTGGTGTGTCAATGGGTGCCTGCGGCCGGACACGCTCAAGGCGTCGATGGATTTCGCCTATTCCAACCCTGATTTCAGCGACGTTCCGGTGATCGGCGTGGATGACCTCATTGATTTTAGCTTCACCGATGCAGCCCTGGAAAAGATGGGGGTGGCCGAGACGACGGGCCTCGACAGCCGGAACTGACGCGCCGGCGCCCATTGGCTGAAGGGGGTGAGCCGGTGTTCGGCAGGGGCGTCTGTCCCAATCGGGTCGAAAAATCCGGCAGGCGATTTGGCAGGAAGGCCAGCGCCGTGACACCGCATGGCGGATGGACTGCCGCCCCCTCAGACGATGTCCCGGGAGGTGGTCATCGGGGCATTGTCAGGTTGATGGTGCTGCCCGAGCGTGCGGCAGGCGCGGCGTTCCGATACGCCAAGTACCCGGCGCACATGGTCAATACACTTTCGGCGACGCGAAGGGCTCAGAAGTTTCCCCTGGCTTCCTCGGTCAAGATGAGCCTGTACGAGGCAAGATCGGACACCGCTCGTCGCAGCCGCTGGTTCTCTTTCTCCAGTTCCTTCAGCCGCGCAACCTGCGAACGCTGCATCCCGCCGTAGAGCTTCCGCCATCGGCAGAACCTTTGCTGCGTCACGCCGATCTGGCGCACAGCCTCGGCGATCGTCGCGCCTTGCTCCTGCAGAACCTCAACCCGCCGAAGTTTCGTTGTGATGTCTTCGGGCTTATCTCGTTTGCCTGCCATCGTCGTAGCCCTCCATGATACGGGTTAAACTATCCCAAGGGGTGGACCACTTCGGTGGGACAAGACCCAAAGAAGCATGGCTGTCCGCTTCACCACCGCCGCAGCCATAGTCCATGAGCTGATGGAGGCCCGAGACGAACGGCAGCTCCTGCGACGTCAGCAGCAATTGGTGAACCAGAAACTGCTGATCATCGACGAACTGGGCTTCGTGCCCCTCAGCAAGACCGGCGCCGAACTGCTGTTCGAACTGATCTCACAGCGCGTCGAACCCGGCTCGATCCTGATCACATCGAACCTGCCGTTCGACGAACGGACGGAAAGTTTCGGATCGGAACGCCTCGCGGAAGCGCTGCCGAATCTGCTGACCGACCATGTCTCTATCCTCGAGATGAACGGAGACAGCTATCGCCTCGCACAAAGCAAGGCCCGGCAGAAATCCTGAACCAAGTAACAGATTTGGTCATGACGGACCAAGGCGCCCCGGCAACCGCCAACTAAATGGAGAGCGCGGCTGCCGAGGCGCAAGTCATGCCCATAGTGGCCGACTGTTGCGCCGCCCCATGGCCGGATTTTGCTCCCCCGTTGACAGCGTAGGCATCGGCAAAGATCGTGCGGTCGGTCAGCGGCTGGTCTTGGCCGGGCAGGCCTTAATGCGGGGCGTAACAGGTCGGGGACAAGGGGTCTCTCCTGGTGTTTGGCGCAGTATGCGGCGCGGACGCGGGCGCGGCGCTGCAAAGGCCCGAAGATCGGTGACGACCCTTTCGGAAATCTTGAAAATGCGGGCTCAGGCCAGCGCACGCACCACGTAATGCGGCGAGCCGTCCCAAGTCAGTTCCCAGCTGGCGCCGGGGCGGACGTTCTGGATCGCGTGCGGCTCGAAACAGACAAGGCAGTTGCCGCCGGGCGCAGGCGCGCGGACCGAGGGGTAGACCAGCCCGCGAGAGCCGGCGCGGCGCAGATCCTGCGCCAGTGCCTGCCCGGCCGGGTAGCCAAGCGCGGGGTCGGGGTCGAGCGCCGGGTGATCCGGCATTCCGGTGAGGTCGTCGAAGTTGCCGATGAAATCGGCCAGCAATTCGACGTAGCGCGCGCTGTCGTGGTAGCTGCCGGCAAAGCCCAGCTCGCGCGTGCGGTGGTAGGCGACCTCGGAGACCGAGACGAGCACGTCCCAGGCGCAGTACCAGGCCCCGCGCGTGGCGTCGTTGAAGCGGTTGCCGCCCGCCCGCGTATAGGTGAAGGCCGCGTTGACATGGCTGTCGCCGTAGATCCGCAGGTCGCCCTGCCGCCGCTGCCAGGCCAGTTCGCGCGGGTCGAGATGCGGGTTGCGCCCGGCCTCGGCGGTGAGGCGCCCGCTGGTCATGCCCTCGATCCCGGCGAGGATGGCCAGCTCGTCGTCGGTATCGACGAGCCCGCGCAGCGCGGGGGGCTTGTGGTAGGTCGCGGGCAGCAGCCGGGTGAGACCGCGATCCGACAGGTCGATTTGCCTCATGCACCACCGCGCAGCGCGTCGAGATAGGTGCGGATGGCGAGGATCTGCGGCAGCCCGCCGTCGATTGCGCTGTCGACCGGGCGCTGGCCGCCGAACAGCGGCCCGGTGTTGGGCCGGGTGACCCAGCTGCGCGCCAGCGGTTCGGAGAAATAGAGCTCGAGCGACTTGTAGATGCCGATCACCGCGCTGAGCCGCAGCATCTGGTCCTTGGTCAGCTCTCCGGCGAAACCGGGCTTGCGGGCGCGTTTCCAGGTGCTTTCGGACATGTCCGCCAGCCCCGCCGCCTCGCGCAGGCCCAGCGACCATGCCTCGACGATGCGGGCATAGGCCTTGAGGGCGACGGCGGTTACTTCGGCCGGGGCGGGGGTCTGGGCGGCAAGTTGCATCGCGGCTCTCCTTCGTGACCTTCAAGATAGTCCATATGGACCGAATGTAAAGATCATATGGGCGGCGCAAGGCTGGGGCGGTGGCTGGTTCCGGGTGGGTCCGGCCACCCAGGGGGTCAATAAGCGAGCTGCTTGTCCACGATGTTCGCCAGCGCTTCGCCGCGCATGTAGCGGGCGAGGTTGTCGCGGAAGATCTCGTAGCCGCGGGTCTTGGTCTGGGTGGTCGTCGCGCCGTTGTGCGGGGTGATGATCGTGTTGCGCAGGGTCCAGAAGCGGTCGCCTTCGGGCAAGGGTTCCACCGTATGGGCGTCAAGCCCGGCGCCGGCGATCCAGCCTTCGTCGACCGCGCGGAACAGTGCGTCGTCATCGGCGATCCCGCCGCGCGAGAAGCAGATGTAGAAGGCCGAGGATTTCATCGCGCGGAAGGCCGCCGCGTCCAGCATGCCCGTGGTTTCGGGCGTCTTGGGTGCGGTGACCACCACGTAATCGGAGGCGGCGAGGAAATCGTGCAGCCTGTCGTGGGTATACATCCGGTCGAAATGCGCGGCCGGCCGGTCGCTGCGGCGCAGGCCTAGCGTGGTCATGTGGAACGCCTTGCACTTGGCCGCGAGGTCGGTGCCGGAATGGCCGGTGCCGATGATGCCTACCGTGGCGCCGTTCAGCTCACCGTGAAAGAAGCGGTCCCAGCGGCCCTGCTGATGCGCCTCGATCCAGCGCATGGCGTTGCGGCTGAGCATGAGCATCAGCATCATCGCGTGTTCGGCCAGCGGCACGGCGCCGTTGCCCTTGGAACTGGTCAGCACCACGTCGCTGTCCACGAAGGCCGGGTAGACCTGTGCATTCGGCCCGGCGGCCCAGGAATGCACCCATTTCAACCGGGTCGCGGCGGGCAGCGCCTCGGGGCCGACGGCGCCGGCGATGACCTCGGCCTCGCCGATGCGGGGCAGCATTTCGGCCGGATCGGCGAAATAGGTCAGCTCGGCCCCGGGCGCGAGGGCGCGAAGTTCTTCCATGCGAGCGTCGTCGATCTCTCCGGTCAGGAAGACGGTGGGGGCGGGGGCGCTCATGCGATCACCAGCGCGTTGGCGGGGGATCCGAAAGCCTTGGGGATGTTCAGCGGCACGCTGACAAAGGCGAACTCATGCTGGCCGGTCTCGCGGCAGTGATCGGCGAGGTCCTCGAGCTGAACAGCTCTCCGAGGTAGATGCCGAGGCGCTTGAGCGCGCCCGCATGCAACTTGCCCTCGCCCATCGGGTTGGGCTCGACCGAGGGGTTGTCGGCGACCAGCGCGAAGGTGCGGGCTGCTTCCCAAATGTCGAGCGTGTCGGGCAGCACGCCGGGCGAGACCGGGTTGAAGCCGGGCGTGCCGGCGCGCCAGGCGTCGGGATTGGCCCGCACGCGGTTCTGGAAGCCGGTGTAGAAGATCGCCGCATCGCCCGGGCGCAGGGTCAGGCCGTGCTGGTCGAGATAGGCGTTGATCGTCGCGGCGTCGATGTTGCGATCGGTGGGCAGGTAGCCCTGCTCGTCGGCGCCAAGAAAGCGCACCATGTCGAAGAACACGCCGCGGGTGACGATGCCGCCCGACAGGGTGGCCATGCCCAGCGTCTTGGAGCCGAACTCGGGGTAGGTGTCCTCGAGCCCGGTGTTGTTGTAGAAGACGCCGCTGTCGCCGGGTTCGATCACGCCCCAATGGGCCAGCGCGTCCCAATGGCTGTGCGATTGCAGCGCCAGCTCGACCCAGTCGTCGTTGACCACGTTGAAGCGGCCGTCGCCGATCGGGCGGGTCTGGTTCTGCATGCGGGCATGGTGCACCATCTCGGGCCGGCCGATGGTCCTGGTGTCCAGCGCCAGGTTCAGCGGCATCACCTTGCCGTGCCGCACGAGGCTGAGCGCGGCCAGCGTGGCCGCCGCGTCGATATGGTCGTAGCCGCCGCGCGGGCGCGTGCTCGCGCCGGGGCGGGCGGTCAGGGAGTCGACGTCGATAAGGTCAGTGCACATGGGTTGCGGGTTCCGGTTCGGTTGCGTCTGTCTGGGGGGCGTCCAGCGGGAAATGGCAGGCGACGCGCTGCGCGCCCTCCTGCCTGTCCAGCTGCGGCACCTCGCGGGCGCAGATGTCCTGCGCCAGCGGGCAGCGGGTGCGGAAGCGGCAGCCCGATGGCGGGTTCGCCGCCGAGGGCAAGTCGCCCGAGATCGTGTAGGCCTTCTTGGAATCGGCCTCGGCCTTGGGCACGGCGTCGATCAGCGCCCGGGTGTACGGGTGCCGGGGGCGGGTGTAGACCTCTTCGGCGGGGCCAACCTCGACCAGCTTGCCCAGGTACATGACGCCGATCGTATCGGCCATGTAGCGCACCACCGACAGGTCGTGCGAGACGAACAGGTAGGTCAGACCCTTGTCCCGTTGCAGGTCGCGCATCAGGTTGAGGATCTGCGCCTGGATCGACACGTCGAGGGCCGAGACCGGTTCATCCGCCACGATCACCGCCGGGTTCAGCGCCAGCGCGCGCGCCATGGCCAGGCGCTGGCGCTGGCCGCCCGACAGCTCGTGCGGATAGCGGTCGTACATCGAGGGCGGCAGGCCGACCTGCTCCATCAGCTCGAGGATGCGGCGGGTCCAGTCGCGCGGGGCGCCGTCCTTCTGGATCATCAGCGGCTCGCGCAGCACCTCGTTCACGCGAAAACGCGGGTCCATCGAGGCGGTGGGGTCCTGGAACATCAGGTGCACGTTGCGGCGCCGCTTGCGCAGCGCGCGCTTGCCGAGGGCAAAGAGGTCCTCGCCCGCGATCTCGACCGCGCCGTCATTGGGACGGTCCAGTGCGGCGACGATCCGCGACAGGGTGGACTTGCCGCAGCCGGATTCGCCCACCAGCCCGAAGGTGGTGCCGCGCGGGATATCGAAGCTGACATCGGCCACGGCGCTGATGCGGGTCTCCTCGCGGCTCAGGAAGGATCCGCCGCGCAGGCGGAATTCGCGCACGACATGGCGCAGACTGACCGCCGCGTCTTGCCGGGAGGAAGCGGACGCGGCGGCCTCTGCCGCGTGGGCCGCGCCGCGCCGGGGCGCGACGGTAAGGCCCTGCACCGGGTGGATGCAGCGCGCGACATGGCTGGGCGAAAAGCGCCGCTCTTACGGCGGGGCGCTCTTGCAGGCCGCGGTGGCATGTTCGCAGCGCGGGGCAAAGCGGCAGCCCGGCGGCGGGTTGTGCAGCTCGGGCGGGCGGCCGGGAATGGCGTAAAGCCGGTCGCCCCGGCCTGCTGCGCGGTCGGGCAGGGCGGCAAAGAGACCCTCGGTGTAGCGATGGCGCGGGGCGCGCAGCAGTTCGTCCGTGCGTCCCGTCTCGACCACCTGGCCGGCATACATCACCGCCACGCGGTCGGTATGGCCTGCCACGACACCGAGGTCGTGGGTCACCAGGATCACCGCCATGTCGAGCTTGGCGCGCAATTCGTCGATCAGCTCGAGGATCTGGCGCTGGATCGTCACGTCAAGCGCGGTGGTCGGCTCGTCCGCGATCAGCAGCTTGGGCTGGCAGACCAGCGCCACGGCGATGCAGATCCGCTGGCGCTGGCCGCCCGACAGTTCGTGCGGGTAGCTGTCCAGCCGCTCGGCCGGCTGCGGGATGCCGACCAGCGTCAGCGTCTCGATCACCCGGGCGCGGATCTGCGCTTCGGTCATCTGGCGGTGCAGGCGCAGCGGTTCGGCCACCTGGTCGTAGATCGTCATCGTCGGGTTGAGAGAGGTCATCGGGTCCTGGAACACCAGACCGATCTCGTTGCCGCGGATGTGCCGCATCTCGGAGGCCGAGAGGCTGGCCAGGTCGCGCCCGCCGAACTCGATCACGCCCGAGGCGACGCGGCCGCTGCCCGGCAGCAGCCCCATGATCGAATAGGCGGTCATCGACTTGCCGCAGCCGGATTCCCCGACAAGGCCCAGCGTCTCGCCTGAGCGGATGTCGTAGCTGACCCCGTCGACGGCGCGGATGGTGACGGCGCCGGCGCGGAACTCGGTGCGCACGTCGCGCAGGCTGAGGACGACGTTACCGGGTTTGTGCAGGTCGTCCTGCGGATCGACGATGTCCTTCATCACAGCCTCCCTTCGAGGATTTCGGTACGGATCCGCGGGTCGAGCGCATTGGTCAGCGCCGCGGCGAAGAGGTTGATCCCGACCACGAAGACCGTCAGCGCGACACCGGGCGCCAGCGCGTAGATCGGCGCCTGGCTGAGGTAGAGCCGGCCGCCCTGGAGCATGTTGCCCCAGCTGGGCGCGGGCGGCTGCGCCCCCATGCCCAGGAAATCGAGCGCCGAGGCGATGATGACCGCGCCATAGACGGCCGTGGCCAGCTGCACGATCAGCGGGGCAGCGATGTTGGGCAGGATGTGGCGGGTCATGATGAAGAGGTCGGTGGCGCCCATGCCGCGGGCGGCCATGACATATTCGCGCTCCATCGATTCCAGCACCTTGGCGCGGGCCAGCCGGGCAAAGGTCGGCGCGACGCCGATGCCCACGGCGATGCCGACGGAAAAGTTCGACGGGCCCAGCACGATCACGGTGCAGACGCCGATGATGATCAGCGGAAAGGCGAAGGCGATGTCGCACAGGCGCATCAACACGGTTTCCAGCCAGCCGCGGTAATAGCCCGACATCACGCCAAGCGCGATGCCGACCGACCCACCGCTGAGCACCGCGATGGCCGCCACGCTGAGCGAGGGCCGCGCGCCGTAAATGATGCGGCTGAACACGTCGCGGCCCAACTCGTCCGTGCCCAGCCAGTAGGTGGCGTTCGGGCCCACGAGGGCGTCCATGTAATGCGTCTCGAGCGGGTTCCACAGCGCGACCCAGGGCGCGAAGGTTGCGGCCAGGCAGATCGCCAGCGTCACGAGAAAGCCGATCAGGCCCGAGGGCTGCACCAGCAGCGCCTTGAGGAATTCGCGGAACGGGCTGCGTTGCGGCAGGCTGGCGGCCAGGTCGCGGGCGCTGTCGACGGCCCGGATGTCGCCGTGCATGGCGTTCGGAGAGGTATCGGTCATGTCTTGGCTCCGGTCAGTCGGATGCGCGGATCGATCAGCGTGTAGCTGAGGTCGGTCAGGAAGTTCACGATGACGAAGATCACCACGTAGAGCAGCAGAATCGCCTGCACGGTGGGATAGTCGTTCATGTTGATCGAGTTGATCATCAGCAGCCCGAGGCCGGGCCAGGTAAAGACCGTCTCGATCACCACGGCGCCGCCCAGCAGGTTGGCGATGGCCACGCCGAAGACGGTGACGATGGGCACCAGCGCGTTGCGGGTGACGTGCTTGCGGATCACCCGCATGCGCGAGGCGCCCTTGGCCTGCGCGAGCCGGATGTAATCTGCGTTCAGCACTTCCTTGTACGAGGCCCGGATAAAGCGCGCCTGCGTGCCGGCCATGGCCAGGCCCAGCACGAGGCAGGGCATGATCATGGTCTTGACCGAGGCGACGGGATCATCGGCCAGGCTCACGTAGCCGCCGACCGGCAGCCAGCGCAGGTAGACCGCGAAGAGCAGGATGGTCAGCAACCCGATCCAGAACACCGGCGCACCGGACAGGAAGGACGCGATGGCGGTCAGCGCCGCATCGACCGCCCGCGAGCGCGAGATCGCGGCCGCCGCGCCCATGGCAAAGCCGAAGATGGTCATCACCGTCACCGCGCCGATCAGCAGCACCAGCGTCGGTTCGACCCGCGCGGCGATCAGCCCCGAGACCGGCACCTTGGCCACGTAGGACCGACCGAAGTCGCCCGAAAGCGTGCCGCCGATCCAGGCGAAGTACTGCGTGACGAGCGGCGCGTTCAGGCCCATTTCCTCGCGGATCGCCTCGACCGTTTCGGGCGTGGCATCGACGCCGGCATACATCGCCGCCGGGTCGCCCGGCACCAGCCGGATCACGAGAAAGATGATGATGCTCGCCGCGAAAACGGTGAGAACGCCCTGGAAGGCGCGCTGCAACAGGTATTCAAGCACGGCCTGGCCCTCCTTTTCGAAATGGGGCCGCACGCGGCGGGCGCGTGCGGCCGGTCACCTCGGCCGTCAGTCAGAGACCACGACGTCGTTCACATAGGCCATGCCGAACGGGTCGAGCTTGAAGCCTTTGAGGTCGGGGCGCACGGCGTAGATATAGGGCCGCGTGGCGATCGGGATGATGAAATCCTCTTCGGCCAGCATGCGGTTCACCTGCTTGTAAAGGTCGATCCGCTTGTCCGTATCCGCCTCGGCCTGGGCCGTGTTCAGCAGCGCGAGGTATTCGTCATTGCTGTAGCCCGACAGGTTCGTGGGCGCGAAGGACGGGCCGATGAAGAACACCGCCGGGTCGAAGACGCCCCAGGGATACCAATCGGCCTGGATCTGGAAATTGCCCGAGCGCACGTTGTCCGACAGCACCGAGGACGACAGGTCGAGGATCTTCAGCTCGACCCCGATCTTGGCCAGGTCTTCCTGCCAGATCGGCGCATAGGCTGTCAGCTCGGGCTGGCGCTGGCTGCCGCCTTGGAATTCCAGCGTCAGACCGTCGGGGTAGCCCGCCTCGGCCAGCAGCTGCTTGGCGCGGTCGAGGTCATAGGCGCAATCCTCTTCGACCTCGGGCGTATAGGCTGGCGAGCCCGCGGGCAGGTGGCTGCAACTGGCGGTGCTGTTGCCGCCGGTCATCAGCTTGGCAAAGACCTGGCGGTTGATCGTGTGACCCAGCGCCTGGCGCACCAGCTTGTTGTCGAGCGGCGGCTTGGCCGCGTTGGTGCGGAACATGAACGAACCGGGCGGCGTGTGGCTTTCCAGCTTCATCCCCTGGCCTTGCAGCACGGTCAGCTGGCGGAAGTCGGGAAAGGCCAGCACGTCGATCTGGCCGCTTTGCAGCGCCGCCATCAGCGAGGCATTGTCGGGATACATCGGGAAGGCCAGCGTCGCCACCTGGGGCAGGCGGTCGCTGTCCCAGTAGCCGTCAAAGCGTTCGAGCACCAGCTTGGTGGCGGGGCTGAACTCGGCCACGCGGAACGGGCCGGTGCCGTTGGGCTTGCTGACGATGTCGGAGGTGAGGTCCATCATCGGCAGCACGGCAAAGACCGTCAGCACCTGCGGCGCGGCCTCCGGAAATTCCAGCTGCACTGTCAGGTCGTCCAGCTTGGTAAAGGTGCCGGTGCGCAGAAAATCGTTGCCCGTCACCCGGTTGACCGGATCGAGCGCCTATTCGAGGTTGGCCATCACCACGTCGGCGTTGAACGGCTTGCCATCGTGGAAGGTCACGCCGCTGCGCAGGAATACGGTGATGGTGCGACCATCCTCCGAGATGTCCCAGCTTTCGGCCAGTTGCGGCTGCGGGCCGTCGTCCCAGAACACCAGCGCGTCAAAGATCGAGTGAATCCAGGGCATGTTCCCCTGGTAGACCTGGTGTGGCAGCAGCTGGTTGACCGCGGTCGAAACGCCGACGTCCAGCCGGTCATCCGCCGCCAGCGCGGGGTGCAGGGGCAGGGCCGCCAGCAGCGCCGGCAGGGCCAGTCCGCGCAGCAGGCGGCCGCCGCGGGTGGCTAGGCCCGCGCGGTTCGGCGTGTCGGGTCCCGTTCTTAGGTGTGTCATGTCGCTTTTCCTCCCATCTGTGCATTTCGGACCGGACGATCAGTCAGGGCCGGCTGGCGATCAGATCCCCTGGCGCGCCATGCGCTGCGGGGCCTTGGCGCCCAGGCCGCTCCTCCGTGGCCCGGGACGAATCCCTAAAACAGTGATAACAGGCAAAACAGATCTATACCAAACGTTTTTATTTGCGTCTTCACATCTACCTATGTCAGAAACTAAGTCACCAAAATATAGGAATAAGTGCTGATAGAGCAGCACTTTCGTTAGCCAAACATAACTAACGGAGTCCGCAATCGTTTACGTCCCGCCGGGGCGGGTCCGGGGCCGTCCGGTCGCAGTCCGGGCCAGCCCAGCCGCCGGCCTGTCATCCGGGACCGCCCCGGGCGACAGGTCGTCGGGGCGGAGTTCTGGTTGCCTCGCACGGGCGGTGCGGTCAAGGTCCGCCGGCGCGGGGCGGGTGTGCGCCGCGCGCGGCTCAGGCCCAGGTGACCTGCACCGCCTCGGTCAGCTCGAAGGGCGGCAGGGCGATCGACAGGCGGCCATTGACGCCGGTCGCGACCTCGAGCGCCCGGCCCGAGGCGACCAGCTTTGCCCCGCCGCAGCGCCGGCCGACCGGCGGCACGATATGCAGTTGCACATTCGACACCGGGTAGAGACGGCGCAGCGGGCCCTTCATCATCATCGGGTTGGTGAGGTTGGTCACCAGCGCCAAGGTCTCGTCCCGGCCCTCGCGCAGGGCGAGGTCGACGACGCCATCGGCCGTCACCTCGGCCTCGGGGGTCTTGCCGAGGCACCAGCGCACGGCGTTCTCGATCAGCCGCTGGTGGTCGGCGGCCATCACCTCGTGGAAGGTGGCGCCGATGTTCCAGGGGATATGCACCGTGCACCCGCCCGCCGGGGTCTCGCGCGCGATGAGTGCCGGGGCCACGGGGGCGTCGCGGGGGTAGACCTCTTCCATCGGCAGGTCGGGGAAGTCGGGCACGTAGAGCAGCGGGGCGATTGCATCGCCCACCGCCTCGACCGTCATCAGGCGCAGCCCGCCGATGAACCGCTCGGCGCCGTCGTAGCCGGCGGTCAGCGGATGGTCTTCGGCGATATGGACATAGGTGTTCTTGACCGGGCCGCGCGGCCGCGCAGTCATCCGGCTGCCAAGCGCCGCCTCGAGGCCAAGCCGGTCGCGCGGGGTGGCATCGGCGTCGCAGGTGGCGCTTTCCCCGGCGACCAGCAGGCGGCCGCCGCGATCGACCCAGGCCTCGATGGCCTGGCATTGCGCATCCGACAGGCAGACCGCGTTGGGCAGGATCAGCAGGCGGAAGCGGTCGATGGCGCCGGGTGCCCCGAGTTCGGTGTCGGACAGGAATTCGAAGGGCAGGCCGGCCTCGACCAGCGCGTGGTAAAAGCCCTTTTCATCCACCTCGGCGGCGCTGCGCGCCTCCCAGCCGTGGTGGCGCAGGGTGGTCGCGGCATCGAGGATCGCGATCTCGGCGGCGGGCTGCGTCCGCGCCAGCGCGGGCTCGAGCGCGGCATGGGTGGCGAAGGCGCGCTCGACCGGGGCGATCCAGCGGCGGTCGGGCACCACGGCGTTGAACTTGGTGTACCAGGGCAGCATGCCATGGGCGGTGCCGTCAGTGATCCAGGCCTCGGTCTCGGGCGCGGTGTTGACGCTGTCCTTCCAGCGGTGCTGCGGCTCTTCCGGCCTGACCGAGGTGATCAGCACGGCAGGGCGGTCGGGGAAGACCGCCCGCATCCGCTTGCCGTTGCGCCCGGCCATCCAGACCGGCTGCACGCCGTGGCGTCCCTGGTGATCGACCACGAGGAAGGGGCAGTGCCGCTCGATCAGCACGGTTTCGAATTCCATCAGCATGTTGCCGGCCATGTTGGGGATAAAGCTGGCATGCGGGCGCTGCGCGCGCACCACCTCGTCCCATTGCACGACGAGCTTGCTCAGCACCTGGCGTTTCCAGGCCGACCAGGCGCGGTAGGCCGGGTCATCCGCGTCGGCCTCGCGCGGCAATCCAAGCCCGCTGAAGGCGTGGAACTGGTCGCGGCAGGCATCGCAATAGCAGATGCCGTGGCCCTGCCAGCGGTTGGCGAAGACGGCGTCGATGTCGTAGTCGCGGGCCAGCTCTTTGATCACCTTGGGCATGAACTCGGTGTTGTAGCCGCTGGCGTAGGCGCAGGTGACCCAGACATCGGGATAAGCCCAGTGCCGCCGCTTGTTGCCGTCGCGGTCGACGGCGATCCATTCGGGATGGGCATCGGCGGCGTCCTGGTGGATCGCATGCGGATCGACCCGGGCCATGACATGCATCCCCAGCGCGCGCGCGCCGTCGACCAGCCGGCCGAAGGGGTCGGTGTCGCCGATGTCCTTGCTGACGTAATGCAGCGGCACCTTGCTGGGATAAAAGGCGATGTAGCCGCCGGCGCTGAGGCAGACCGCGTTCGACCGCGTGCTGCGGAAGATCTCGAGCCAGAGGTCCGGGTCGTAGCGGATCGGGTCGTCCTCGACAAAGGTCAGCTGCGACCAGCGGGTGGCGGTGCGGTACCAGTCGGGCTGACGCAGGCGGTCCGCTTGCGGGGTGGGCAGGTGCTGGTTCATGACTGTCATCCTTTGGTCTGTGGCTATGGGTGGCCCCGTGCGCGCTTCAGCGCAGCAGGATCGCGCGGAAATCGTTGACGTTGGTGCCGGTCGGGCCGGTGGTGAAAAGGTCGCCGAGCGCGTCGAAGGCGCCCCAGGCGTCGTTGCGTGCCAGCCGCGTGGCGCCGTCGCACCCGGTGGCGCGCAGCCGCGTCGCCGTCGTGCCATCGGCAAAGGCGCCGGCGTTCGCCTCGCTGCCGTCGATGCCGTCGGTATCGGCGGCAAGGGCAAGCAGGTCGGTGCCCTCGGCCGCCAGCGCGAAGGCCAGCAGGAACTCGGTGTTGCGCCCGCCGCGCCCGTCGCCGGTGCGCAGCGTCACGGTGGTCTCGCCGCCCGAGAGCAGCACGGCGGGGCGCCGCACCGGCCGGTCGCGCAGGGCGACTTCGCGGGCGATGGCGGCATGGACGCGGCCGACCTCGCGCGCTTCGCCCTCGATCGCATCGGACAGGATCGCGGCGGTGACGCCCGCCGCTTCGGCCCGCGCCGCCGCCGCCTCGAGCGACAGCCGGGCCGAAGCGATCACGCGCACCTCGTTGCGGGCAAAGACCGGGTCGTCCGGGCCAGGCGCGGCGCCTTCGGGGCCGGCGAGATAAGCGGCGACGCGCTCGGGCAGGGCGATGTTCCAGGTGTCCACCAGCGCGCGCGCTTCGGCGCGGTCGCGGGCATCGGGCACGGTGGGGCCCGACGCCACCTGCGCCGGATCGTCCCCGGGCACGTCCGAGACGACCAGGGTCACCACCCGCGCCGGGGCGGCCAGCGCAGCCAGCCGTCCGCCCTTGATCCCCGAGACCTGTTTGCGGATCGCGTTCATCACCCCGATGGGCGCGCCCGAGCGCAGCAGCGCGGTGTTCAGCGCCGCCTCGTCCGCCACCGTCAGCCCGTGCGGCGGGTCGGGCAGCAGCGCCGAGCCGCCGCCGCAGACCAGCGCCACGACAAGGTCATCGGCGGTCAGCCCGCTCACCGCGTGTTTCAGCGCTGCGCTGGCGGCGAAAAGCCCGGCCAGGAAGGTCCTGTCGTCGGTCATGGGGTCGCCTTCAGGTGTAGCGGATGCGCGGGTCGAGCCAGGCCAGCAGCAGGTCGGACAGCAAGGTGCCGATTACGGTCAGCACGCTCATCATCATGATGAAGCTGCCGGCCAGGTACATGTCCTGCGACAGCAGGGAGTTCAGCAGCAGCGGCCCGGTCAGCGGCAGGTTCAGCACCACGGCGGTGATCGTCGCACCCGAGACCAGCGTCGGCAGCACCCAGCCCACGGTCGAGATCAGCGGGTTCAGCGCGATCCGCACCGGGTAGCGCATCAGCAGCGTGCGTTCGCCCAGCCCATAGGCGCGGGCGGTTTCCACATAGGGCTTGTCAAGCTCGTCCAGCAGGTTGGCGCGCAGGATGCGGATCAGCGCCGCCGTCCCGGCCGAGCCGAGCACGATGATCGGCAGGATCATGTGCAGCATCATGTCGCCCAGCCGCGCCAGGCTCCAGGGCGCGTTGCGGAACTCGGTTGAGAAGAGCCCGCCCCAATCGGCGTCGAAGTAGCGAAAACCGATGAAGAGCAGCACGAGCGCAAAGAGGAAGTTCGGGATGGCGAGGCCGATCACCCCGAGGAAGGTGACGAGGTAGTCACCGAAGCTGTTCTTGCGCACGGCCGAGTAGATGCCGATCGGGATGGCGATCATCCACATGAAGGCCAGCGTCAGCGCGGCCAGCACGAAGGTCAGGCCCAGCCGGTCCCAGATCAGTTGCGACACCGGCTGGCGCCATTCCAGCGAATAGCCGAAATCGCCGTGCAGCACGATGTTGGTGATCCATTTCCAGTACTGGATGTAGACCGGGTCGTTCAGCCCGTAGCGTTCGCGAAAGACCTCCATGCTCTCGGATTGCACGCTGACGCCCTGCAGGCCCAGCTGGGCCACCATCGAGGTCACGAAGTCGCCCGGCGGCAGCTGGATGATGGCAAAGGACATCATCGAGATCGCGACGATGGTGAAGAACATGTAGATCAGGCGTCGGGTCAGGAAGGCCAGCATGTCGAAACGTCCGCGCAATCAGGAATGTCAGGGGGTGGGGGATGCGCCCGGCCCCGTGGCGGGCCGGGCGCGTTGGCGGATGCCGGTCGGCGTCACTCCGAGAAGTAGTACTGCTCGAGGTTGGACGCGCCGGGGTAGGTGTAGATGGTGCTTGCCATCATCGTCTGCGGCATGTTGTGCAGCTTGTTGGACTGGATGCCGTAGTCGCGCGTGGGCTGCATGATGCCGAAGGCGTAGAACTGGTCCTTTGAGATATCCATGATCTCGCGGAACAGCTCGGTGCGGCGGTCGGCATCGGGCTCGGCCAGGATCTGGTCATAAAGCTGCTGCTGCGTCTTGATGGCTGCGGGCGGCTCTTCGGGGTTGGCGTTGCCCTCGTAGTACTGGCCCCAGGAGGTCGCGTAGAACGACAGGAAGTCATAGGGGAAGTAGTAGCGCGGGTTGAACAGCGTGTCGGCCCCGCCCGAGGCCGACCAGACCGTCGCCTCGTATTCGTTGTTGGTCGCCCGTTCCCACAGCGCCGTGCGCTCGATGGTGTTGATGACCAGCTCGACGCCGACGTCGTTCCAGTAGCCGCGGATCAGCTCGGCCGAGTCGAGCCAGGGCTGCCGCACCACCGCGATGTCGAGAACGATGGTGATCGGGTTGCCGTCCGGCCCAAGGCGAATGCCGGAACTGTTCCGCTCGGTATAGCCCAGCTCGTCCAGCATGGAATTGGCCAGTGCGGGGTCGTACGCGGTGTACTGGGTGGCCATTTCCTCGTCGAAGAGCGGGGACTCAGGCCGTTCGGCCACCTGGTAGGGACGCCCCTGGCCCAGGTAGACCAGCTCGATGATCTCTTCGAGGTTGATGGCGTGGCTCAGCGCGATGCGGAAGTTCTTTTGCTGGAACAGCTCGCGCTTGACCGGATCCTTGGCGGTCTGGTTCAGCGACAGGATGTTCAGGTTGGCCCGGTTCGGCAGCACCTCGCGGAAGTGGTAATTGCCGCGCTCCTGGTTGTCGTAGAAGGTCCCGCGGTTCTCGGGAGTCGTCACGAAGCCGATATAGGTGTCGAGAAAGTCGTAATCCCCGTTCGCCGCGCGCAGCAGCACGACCTCCTTGTCGGCGGTCAGGTCGACCGTGACCGTGTCGATGTAGGGCAGCTGGTTCCCCTCGGGATCTACCTTCCAGTAATAGGGATTGCGCTCGAACACGACCTCTTCGCCGGTGCCCTGGCCGACCCCGGTGGTCACGACCCAGGGGTGCAGTGTCGGCACATCCGGGTTGCGATAGGCCGAGGCGACGTTGTGGAACCGGTCGACCCAGCTTTGCATCCCGGCCTCGCGGGCCTCCTGGTCGGCGTTGTCGTTGAACGCGGCGTGGAACTGGCGCAGGTAATGCTCGGGGTAAGTGGTCGGCCGGCCGGGGATGTCCTGGTCGGGGTCGATCACGGGCGTCGCCAGCGAGGTCAGCAGCAGCCCGTGCGAGCTGGGGAAGGTGAAGGTGAACGTGTAGGCGTCGATTTTCTCGGCCACCAGCGGCTGGCCTTCGACGACCGACCAGCTTGGCTTGACGGGCATCAGCTCGCTGTTGCTGTAGACATGGTCGTACCAGAACATGACGTCGTCGGTGTCGTAGGGTTCACCGTCGGACCAGCGCACGCCTTCGCGCAGGTGAAAGGTGAAAACGGTGGCGTCTTCGTTCACGTCGACGCTTTCGGCCAGGTTCATCACCACCTCGGGCACCAGCCCGTCGCTGGGATCGCCGGGCTGCCAGTTGTCCCAGCGGGTCAGGTTCTCGTAGCCGACGGTGCGGACCAGGGTCATGATGTCCGACGGCCCGCGCATGTTGGAGCGCAGGTTGCCGCCGTAGCGGCCCAGCTCGTCGAAGGGTTCGACGACCAGCGGGCCGGTGGGCATCCGTTCGGCCAGGGGCGGCAGCTCGCCCGCGTCGACGCGGGGCTGGAGCATCGGCGGCTCCTGCTGGGCGGCGGCCGGCAGGGCGAGGCTGGCGGCGGCCAGCCCTCCCGCGGCGAAGGTGCGCAGGCGTGTGCGCAGGTTGGATCTGGTCATGACGAGGTCTCCTCCCACTCGTTGGTTCGTCGTGTGGTCGCGGCCGGCGTGCGGCCGCGACCCTTGCTCCTCCCGTGGCCGGGACGCGGGTTACGTCGCGGCCCGGAACTGGATGGCTTCGAAATCGCCCACCGGGTTCAGGTCGACTCAGCGCAGCCCGTCGCCATCGGCGGCGCCCAGCGGCAGGGTCTTGCCCGAGCGCAGGCAGGTGACGGTGTCACCGGCCGCGTTGCGCAGGCCCAGGCGCAGCCCGTGCAGGGCGGGCGCCTCTTCGTAGAGGTTGTTGCGCTGGCCTCCGTAGTTCACGACATGGACCAGCGACTTGCCGGGGCCGGCCTGGTGCTGCACCGTCAGCTCGACCGCGCCGGCGCCTTGCAGCACCGCTGGGGCGCCGGGGATGTGCCGGGTGATGAGGTCGGTCATGATGGTGCGGTGGCTGGGCAGGCTGTCGCGGTAGTACTGGACCTCGGGCATCCAGGGCAGCCAGACCACCTTGCCCTTGCCATGTGCGCGCGTGACGGCGCCGGGCGCATCGCTTTCCTCGTCAGGAAAGCACAACTCGGGCGGGCCGAAGCGTTGCGGCGGCAGCAGGGTCATGCAGGTCTCGGCGCCATCGCGCAGCTTGGCCTCCCAGAAGCGGCCGTCGAGCATCACGAGGCGGCTGTCGGGCAGGGGCATCTCGTCGGGCGAGACGCGCAGGTAGGCGCCCTTCATGTCCTCGCGGACGGTGAACGGCCCCTCGACCGGCAAGCTGGCCAGTGCCGGCGCGTCGCGCCGCAGCCCGCGGGCATCGAGCTGCCCGGTCTCGCCGGTGATCAGCAGCACGCCGCCCTGATCGACCCAGGCGTCCAGCACGGCGGCCTCTTCGTCCGACAGGCACGTGACGCCGGGCATCACGATGGCGTCGTAGCCAGCCAGCGCCTCGAACCCGCCGGGCCCTTCCGTCCGGCCCTCGACCGCCTCGTCGAGCACGAAGTCGAAGGGAATGCGTTCCTCGTAGAGCGCACGGAAATAGCCGCGGAACCCCGCGCCTGTGCCGAAGAACGCGGCCTTGATCACGTCCTCGCCGCCGGCGTCGCGCCGCCCGTAGCGGTTGGTCTTGAGCGAATGGTAGAGCCCGACCCTGGCGCCCGAACCCAGGTCGCGATAGGCGTCCTCGACGCCGGCGTGCCACTGGAACAGCTCTTGCACGCCCGCCATGGGCCGCTTGTCGTCCTGGTCCATCACGCCCAGCAGGTAAAGGTCCAGCGTCATGCCGTTGGCCAGTTGCTGCGCCATGCGCAGGGTGTGGTAGGCCGCCGTCTCGGCGTGGAAGCGCCAGGCGAAATCGACGAAGTTGGCCGAGGTCGACGAGGCATTCTTGTGCGGCGCATAGGCCCGGGCCCAACGCGCCTGTTCACCCGATTGGTGCGGCCATTCGGGTTGCGGCCGGTGCACGGCACGCTGCACCTCCATGCGGATCAGGTCGCTCTTGCCGCGGTGGCCGGTCATGGCAACTTTCGGGGCGATCTTGTGCAGATGGTCGTAGACCTTGGCGCGCAACTCGAGCGCGGTGCGGTCCTGGAACTCGAGGTAGTCTGCATAGGCCGGGTCGGTGAAATTCTCGACCTCGGGCAGCGCATGGCCGTACATCTGCTTGAAGCGGTCGCGGCAGCGGTCGCAGGTGCAGATGCCGAAATAGCGGCCCGAGTAGTCGAAATTGGTGTAGCCGAACATGTTGAAGAACACGCCGTCCACGTCGTAGCGCCCAAGCGCCTCGTCCATGATGCGGAAGGCGTAATCCTGGTACCAGTCGCCGTTCACGCAGGCCTGGTAGGTGCCGTTATATTCCAGCGCCTCGCCGGCGGCATTGTGCACGAACCATTCGGGATGGGCGTCGTAGGCCAGCCTGGTGGCCTTGGACATGTCGAACCGGCCGACCAGCGCGAGGCCCTCGGCATGCGCGGCCTCGACCGCGTCGCCAAGCGCGTCGCCCTTCATCATCGGGTTCACCGCCTGCAACTCGAGCTCGGTCGGGTAGAAGGCGAAGATGCCGCCGATGTTGTAAAGCAGCGCCGTGGCGCCGAACTCGCGGGTCTCGCGCGCCAGGGCGCGCTGGTCGTACAGCGCATCGGGCTGGCGCAGGTTGGTCTGGACCAGCCGGAACGGCTCTTTCCACCAGGACTTGGTGTCCGTTCGGGTTGTTGCGTCACGCATGTGTGGGAACCCCTTCCAATATAAGATCTTCGGCGTGGTGACAGGCGACCTGGTGACCGTCGACGGCGCGAGGCATCGGGTCCTCGGCGCGGCAGCGGTCGGTCGCGAATGGGCAGCGCGGGTGAAAGGCGCAGCCGGGCGGGCGGTTGGCCGGGTCGGCCACTTCCCCGGTCATCCGGGCGCTGCGGGCGGCGCGGGCGCTGCGCGGATCGGGCCGCGGCACGGAGGCCAGCAGCGCGGCGGTGTAGGGATGGCGCGGGCGGGCGAACAGCGGGCCGGTCTCGGCCAGCTCGACCACCCGGCCGGAATACATCACCGCGACCCGGTCCGAGATGTATTGCACGACGCTCATGTCGTGCGAGATGAACAGGTAGGTGAGGCCGAACTACTCCTGCAAGTCCTGCAGCAGGTTCAGCGTCTGCGCCTGGATCGACACGTCCAGCGCCGAGATGCATTCGTCGGCCACCACGAGGCGCGGATCGACCGCCAGCGCGCGGGCGATGCCGATGCGCTGCCGCTCACCGCCGGAGAAGGCGTAGGGGTAGCGCATCAGGTACTCGGGGCTGCAGCAGCGAGGCGACCTTGTCGCGCACCTGCGTCTCGTTCCGCATCCCGGCGTTGCGCAGTGACTCGCCGATGATGTCCACCACCCGGCGGCGCGGGTTGAGCGACGCAAAGGGGGTCTGGAAGATCATGCGGATGTCGGTGCGGGTCCTGCGCAGCCCGGCCTTGTCGAGCGCGGTCAGGTCCAGGTCCTGCCCGTCGCGGTCGCGGAACAGGATCTGCCCCTCGGTCGGGTCGTTGATGCGCAGCAGGGCCTGGCCGAATGTGGTCTTGCCGCAGCCGGATTCGCCCACCACGCTGAGCGTCTCGCCCTCGCGGATATCGAGGTCGATGCCGTCGACCGCGCGGACATGGCCCACGGTGCGCTTGACCACGCCCTTGCGGATCGGGAAATGCACCTTGAGCCCGCGCGTGCGCAGCAGCACCGGCGCCGCGTCGGTGGCGGGGCGGATGTCTGATTGCAGGGTTATCGCGTGGCCTCCTTGCGACGCGGCAGGTCCGCCATGGCCGGATCGCGCAGGTGGCAGGCCGCGCCATGCGTGGCGGAAAAGTCGGTGATCCGCGGTGCCTGCACGTCGCAGAGGCCCGGCACCGCCTCGTCGCAGCGGGTGTGGAACGGGCAGCCGCCGGGCCGGGCCAGCGGATGCGGCACCATCCCGTGCACGGCGCGCAGCCGCTTGCCATCCTCGCGCCGGGCGCCCAGCCGCGGGATCGAGCCCAGAAGCGCCTGGGTGTAGGGGTGCTGCGGGTCGTAGAAGATGTCGTCGACCGTGCCGCGTTCGACCACCTGGCCCAGGTACATGACCGCCACGTCATGGGCGATCTCGGCCACCACGCCCAGGTCATGGGTGATGAACATCACCGCCATGCCGGTTTCGTCCTGCAACTCGCGGATCAGGTCGAGGATGTTGGCCTGGGTCGAGACATCGAGCGCCGTGGTCGGTTCGTCCGCGATCAGCAATTGCGGCCGGCAGGCGAGGGCCATGGCGATCATGACGCGCTGGCGCATGCCGCCCGACAGCTCGAACGGGTAGGCGCCGAGCCGGTCGCGCGGGCCGGGGATGCGCACCCGGTCCAGCGCGGCGACGGCGCGGTCCTCGGCCTCCTTGCGGGTGACCGGATGGTGCAGGCGGATCTTTTCGACCAGTTGGGCGCCGATCGTGTGCACGGGTGACAGAGATTCCATCGGCTCCTGGAAGATCATCGCGATGTCGCGGCCCCGGATGCGGCGGATCTGCTTGCTGCGCGGGTCCAGCTGGGCCAGGTCGACCGCCGACTTATCGGGGCGCGACAGGATCATCTGCCCCTCGACCACCTTGCCCGGCCGGCCGACGATCTGCAGGATCGACCGCGCCGTGATCGACTTGCCCGATCCGCTTTCGCCGACGATGCAGAGGGTCCGGCCACGGTGCACGTCGAAGGTCACGCCGTCGACCGCGCGGATCACGCCGGCCCTTGTGCCGAATTGCGTCTTGAGACCGCGCACGGAAAGCAATGTGTCGCTCATGTCCTCACTCCGCGTAGGGATCGGCAGCATGGCGCAGGCCATCGCCAAGGCAGTTGAGCGCCAGCACGGTCATGATCACCATGACGCCGGGCGCCAGCAGCCAGGGCGCCTCGGAAAGCGACCGGATGTTCTGCGCCTCCTTCAGCAGCACGCCCCAACTGACCACCGGCGGGCGCAGCCCGATGCCGAGAAAGCTCAGCGAGATGATCACCGTGATGATGAAGTAGACCAGGATCGGCGACCAGGTCACCGGAATGGCGGCGGCCAGCCCCATCCACAGCGGGATCGTCGGGATCGAGATGATGAACTCGGTCACCCGTTGCACGGCGGTGTCGATCCAGCCGCCGAAATAGCCCGAGATGCCGCCCAGGGCCACCCCCAGCACGAGGCTGATCGCCACGCCGACCAGGCCGATCGAGGTCGAGATCCGCGTGCCGTAGACCAGTCGGCTGAACACGTCCCGGCCCAGCCGGTCGGCACCCATCAGGTAGAAGGGCTGCGCCGGGTCCTTGGGGCCAAAGAGGTGCCGGTCGGTCTTGATCAGGCCGAACAGGCGGTAGGTCTCGGCGCCGCGCACGAAGAGCCCCAGCGGCACCCGCGCCTCGGGATCGGGGGCGAAGACCATGCGCAGCGTGTTCGGGTCGCGCGATTGCGAAAATCCGGTGACATGGGGCTGAAAGTGCAACCCGCCCTCGTCCCGCACGAAGATGCCCATCAGGTAGACCAGCAGGATGAACACCCCGCTCCACAGTGCCAGCTTGTGATCCGTGAATTTCAGCCAGATCAGCCGCCACTGGCTGTCCATTCCGACCGGCGGCGGCGCCTTTTGCGCCTCTGCCCGGTCCAGTTGCGGTTTCGCGTCTACCAGACTCACCGCGCCAGCCTCCCGGCACGGCGCAGCATCGCATAACGAATGTGCGTCATGAACAAGTCGTCCCCGACTCCTCCTTAGCAAAACAAACAAAACAATATTAGGTTAGTCAATGTTTTTGTTTTGCGACCTACCGACGAATTAGTCAAGTGTATGTGGGCAAAGCAAAGTTAGACGACTTGCGTTGGGCAGTTGACTTCGGTCGCGGCAAAACCTAACAATCAAACAAACATCAGAGGGTATGGCATGCCAAAAGCCACCGTGCAGAGTATCGCCGACGAGCTGGGCCTATCGAAGTTCGCGGTGTCGCGCGCGCTGAGTGGCAAGTCGGGCGTGAGTGACAAGACCCGGCGCCTTGTCGAGGAGGCGGCGGCGCGGCAGGGATATCGCCCGCGCAACGCGGCACGCAGCGAAAGCCACGTGGTGCGGCTGATCTTTCCCAATGCCGCCGTCGCGAACCGCGAGCTGTGGATCGACATGCGCCACGGAATCGAGATGCAGGCCATGCGCGAGGGTTACGAGATCGACCTGGTGCATACCCGAGATCCCGCGCGCGTGGCCGAGATGGCCGACACCAGTCTGGGCCTGATCATCGCCGGGACCGCCGACCGGGCCGTGCTCGAGGCGGCGCAGGCGACCGGATTGCCGGTGGTGACCTGCGCCCACGAGGTGCCGCCGCTGATCGCGATCGACCAGGTGACGGCCACGGACGAGGAAACCGGAGTCTACGTCGGCGAGTATCTCGAGAAGCTGGGCCATCGCGACATCGTCTACGTCGAGGGGCAGGCCGGCTTTCCGGGGCGCACCCGGCGGCTGAACGGGATGCGCCATGCCGTCAGTGACGATGTGCGGGTCAGCCTGATGACCTTCAGCGAGGATTATGCTGGCAGCGAGTTCCTGCCCGAGATGGAGCGGATCCTGGCCACCGGTGCCCGGCCGACCGCATTCTTCTGCGGCTCGGACGGGGTGGCCGTGACCTGCCTGTCCGAGCTGTTGCGCCTGGGCCTGCGCGTGCCCGAGGACGTGTCGGTCGTCGGCCATGCCGATTACCCGCTGGCCACGCAGGTGTCGCCCAACCTTACCACCATCCGCATGCCCAACCGCGAGGTCGGCATGCAGGCCGTGCAGATGATCCGGTTCCGCCAGGCCCCCGCCGCGCCGCCGGCGCATGGGCTGCCCATGCGCATCCATCTTGTGGCCAGCCTGGTAGAGCGCGACTCGAGCGGTCCGGCCGGCTCACCCGACTGGCAGGCCCTGCGCGCCACCGCCGAGCGGCCGGCCGAGTGACGGGGCACACGAACCTCTGAGCGACAGGGCGGGCCGGCCCGAAGGTCGACCCGGGCTGCGTCGGTCAGGTCGCCGATCAGGCCGAGGACATCGCCGCCAGCGTTCGGATCAGCGCCGAATGGTCCAGATCGCCGTCCCCGCGCCCGATGGCGGCATTCATCAGCTGCTGCACATTGGCGGCGTTGGGCAGGGCGAGGCCCAGCGACCGGGCCGCCTCGGTCGCCAGGGTCATGTCCTTGCGGTGCAGGTTGATGCGGAAACCCGGATCGAAGGCTTCGTCGATCATCCGCTCGCCATGCACCTTGAGGATCGTGGAATCGGCAAAGCCGCCCAGCAGCGCCTCGCGCACCTTGGCCCGGTCGACATCCATGGCGCCGGCCAGCAGCATGGCCTCGGCCACCGCCTCGATGGTCAGGCCGACGATGATCTGGTTGCAGACCTTGGCCGTCCGGCCGGCCCCGTTGCCGCCGACATGGGTGATCCGCTTGCCCATCAGCTCGAGCAGCGGCAGCGCGGCGGCAAAGGCCGCGTCCGTCCCGCCGCACATGATGCTGAGCGCCGCGTTCCCGGCCCCCGCCTGGCCGCCCGAGACCGGCGCATCGACCCAGAGCGCCCCGGCTTCGGCCACGCCATCGGCAAAGCGGCGCGTCGCCACCGGGTCGATGGAGCTCATGTCGATCACGATGGCGCCGGGTTTCAGCGCGCCGATCACGCCGTCGGGGCCGGTCAGCACCGCCTCGACATCCGGTGTGTCCGGCAGCATCAGGATGACCGCATCGGCCCCCTTTTCAGCCTCGGCCGGGGTGGTGGCGGCTTTCCCGCCCGCCTCCACCAGGTGCGCGCTGACCGGCTTGACGCGGCTCAGCGCCAGTTCGTGGCCCGCCGCGATCAGGTGTCCCGCCATGGGGCGCCCCATGACGCCAAGTCCGATGAAACCAATTCGCATTCCGTCCTCCTCTCACGCTTCCCTTGGTAGGATCGTAATAATTTAGGCAGTATTGTTATGCAAACGTTTTGCTTGCTCGTGTTATTTCATGGCGAAGGCCAGGTCCGCCCCGCTGGGCGCCTGCACGTCCCATGTCAGCCGACGGCCCGCGCGCAGCTGGTCCGGTGGTGTCGCAAAGTTTCCGGTTCCGTGGTGGCGTCGAATATGACAGCATCGTCAGTGAGTTGGTGAAAGGCAGTGGACTTGGTCGGGTTTAAGGGCGTGCTCTATCCGAAGGACATTGTCAGGGTGATGGTGCTGCGAAGGCCCGATAGGCCGCTCATATGTGGGACCTCGACGATCTCTCGCGCCGTAAGGGCCATCGGTTTCCGCGGACCGCCATCGGCCAAGCCGTCTGGGACTGTCACCGCTTCGCTCTGAACCTGCGCGATGTCGAAGATCTTCTCGCGGAGCAGAGGGGCATCGTCTCTTGCGAGGCGATCCGGATCTGGTGCGCGACGATTGGAACTCAATTCACCGCGAAGATCCGACGCGACCGGCCACGGCCAGCCGACAGGTGGCATCCCGACGAGGTCGTCCTCAAGATCAACGGCGTCAGGCGCCGGCTTTGGCCGGCGATCGACGCGACCGGCGGCGTGCTGGACATCCTGGTGCAGTGGCGCCGCGGCCCCGAGGCCGTTCATGCACGAGCTCTTCAAGCGCTGGAGTTTGCCGCGGGTGATGGTGACCGACAAGCTCGGTTCCTGTCCGGCCGCGAGGACGAACCGCGCCCCTGGCGTCGCACATTGCCGGCACAAGGGGATCAACAACGCCGCCGACGCATCGCACCGGCACACCCGCCGACGAAAGAAGATCATGGGTCGGTTCAAGTCGCCGCGACACGCCCGGCGGTTTCTGTCGGTCCACGACCAGACAGCCGCCATCTTCCGCCCACGCCGTCACCGCCTCGCCGCCCGGTCCTGCCGCTAGGCAAGACAGGACCCGTTCGACGTCTGGCCGCCCATATCACCGAACTATCCACGTAAGCGGTCGCGAGCGGCACCTTGAACGGCCAGGCAAAACAACCTGACAGTGCCTCCCGGACTTAATTCGATCAGACAGGGAGGAGATGCGCCTCTTCTTTCGCCGAAGTCCCGCGTCCTACTCGACCTTCCCTCAAGCAGCCCATGCCTACTGTGGACATCCGCATGGCAGAGCAACATCCAGGACGTCGTGCGCGGCGTGACGCCTGAGCCATCGAAGGGCGAATGTGGCTGTCCGATACCAGGGCGACGAGCCATCGCATCTCGTCATCGAGAGACCTGCAGGTCGTTCGGGACGCGCCTCGCAAGGTAGTAGTAGCCGTCCTTCACGAAGGTATGGGCCGCTGGTTTGTGCACCGCCATGTTCTACGCTCGCTCCATCCAGGGATAAAGCCGAGGCATTTCAAGGGAGTAGCTAAGGAAGTGGTGCCCCAAGACGGACTCGAACCGCCGACCTACTATTTACGAAACAGTTGCTCTACCAGCTGAGCTATTGGGGCATTGCGGCGCCTCATAAACGGAAGGCGCCCACCGTGCAAGGCAGAATCCATCCCCGTCCCCCGGTGGCGGACCAGCTCTGGACAGCGACGATCCGCATGTGATTGAACTTGGAAAGCTGGGTGACACCATTCCGACGGGAAAAGGCATTGCGTCCAGTGCCGCGTCGTCCATTACTGTCGCCAACCACGGACCGCCGGCAGGGCAGGTCCGTGACTCTGACAGCTTCGGCCGAATCGCGGTCGCGAAACAGGAAGGATCGGTACATGAACTACCACAGCCCGAGTGATTTCATTGAGGCGTCGCGGTTGGCGTCTGTTGCGTCCGGGGTGACGCGGTTCCT
>NZ_JAIMID010000031.1 GCF_019966535.1 Mesobacterium pallidum
GGATGCTGTCGCCCGTCGAGTTCGAACGGCAGCGGAAACTGAGAGCCGAAGGCGTCTAAGAAACGCGGGGCTATTCAGTGCGGAGCGGAAAAATGGTCTCAGTCTTTATAGCTGATTTGAGCAGGCTGTAATCGCCCTGAGCGATGAAGTCCCAGGTACTTCGGACAATCTTGACAACCAAGGAGTCGGGTAGAGGCTTGTTTTCTAGTGCTGCTTCTAAATGATCTCCAGCGGCCAAGGCTGTTCTAACAAGTGTCCAGGCATCGACTTCCGGTCCATCGTCGGCCTGTACGTTATCGCGGAGCCAAACGGCCAAATCCCCCATGCCACGTATGCCATGCGGTATCGAGGCCCCGCTGCCCAAGACTATCACTGGGCTATGTTGTGCACAGTTTTGGCACTGCTTTGCGAGTTCTTCTAGTTCCAAAGCTATTTTGCCTCACTTCTTGTACTTCGGCTTCGTTTGTCTGTGCCCGAAAACGATTTGGTCCAAATGTTCGCTCTTACGATACCCCCGGTAGCACTTCTTTGTCACAGCAAGTTTTCTCTGTCGTCGCAAGGTGGGTGCGTCGGGAATCTGGCAATTGACATGGATCCGAAAATGCCTGCTCCAGCTATGATCCATGCATCAACATACGCCCTCTGGCATCTTCGACGGCTGTTCCCCTACTTTCCTTCATGGCCAACGCACTTCTCCCCTTGTCTGAGTTGCATGACATGCTGGTCGCAGCTGTCGTCCCGTCCACAAAGGTTGTCGCCGATCTTTTTCCCCTGCCCCTGCGGGTCATTCCTCGCGGAGCAAAAAGACCGGCGCCTGCCCCTCTCCGCTGCGCTCCGCCTGCGGTGTGGCCGGGCCTTGGCCAGCTGCAAGGTGACCATCATTGCAACGCAAACAAGGAGAAAAGCAATGACCACGAACTGCATCAAATTCACCAGCGCCGACATCGAAACCGCCAAGGGCGTCGGCTCCATCTCGACCTTGACCTTCGACCTCGACATCACGGTCGAACCTGTCGCGAGCACCAACCCGATGGCCCCCACGCACCGCGTCCTCGGCCGCTCCCCGCGCGGCAAGCTGGTCGAGTGCGGCGGCATCTGGAAGAAGCAGAACAAGGAGACCGGCGCCGACTACTACACGCTGACCATCCGCGACCACGGCTTCAACGCCAACCTCGGCAAGGCCGCGAACCAGGACGATCTGTCCCTGCAGGCGGTCATCCCCTGGGGTCCCAAAGACGCCGCCTAAGCCAAGGGCCAGACCGCTTCGGCGGTCTGGCTTTTTCTCGTTCCGGGGAACTAGCCCTTGGTCAGCGAAATAGCGGTGTCCGAAGGATGGCGCATATTTCGGACGCGGACGCCGAGGCGGATAGTCAGGCTGGATAGGTCGCTGACGCGGCCCCGATCATTCTGTTCCGTGACAACGTGCATCGCGCGAACCCGAGCCTGAACCGAATTTCCGCAGGGAGAGCTGGCAGCCCACAGAGCGAGGCCAGCGCACCCCTTCTCTCTTTCGTGCAACCCGCGCCTCGGTCTCGAGGCCTACCTCGCCGCCTTCGATGAAGAGGCCCATCCCGAGACCCTCGACAGCCTCGAGACCGAGGCGCTGATCGCTCGCAGCCGCTACGACGACCTGCGCTCTCTGGGACTGGGTCACTGACCCAGACACCCCTGCGGGTCTTCGGATCCGCAGGGGTCTGACGTCGACTCTCAGAAGCTTCGTGACGCCCTCAAAGGGCGTGACTCGCGCCATCCCGCGCGGGCAGTTTTCGTGTTCCTAGCGCCCGATCCGTGACCGGCTCGAGCGTTTGGTTTGCCTGTCGTCGCGTGCGTCTTGAACACAAGTTTTGGAAGCCTTTTCGACCTGGCTGTCCTGCATCGAAGAGGGCGGGACCCGTTCCATGCCGCGCTGAGCGGCGATCTTGAGTGCACCTCATTTCCCGCAAAAAGACACTACACGCAAAACGTAATATTGCGCAATGTGATGTATTGATTTATAAGCGAAGGAGAGAAGGAAGACGTTGGCAGGATATGGCCAATGTTTGCACATTTTGTCCGAGGGGTCTGACCCGTGCCGAGGCCAGCGAAAAACCTGAAGCTTGAAGAGCGCATCGAAGTCGCGCGGCGCTTCGCGGCGGGCGAGAGCGCGAAGGACCTGGCGGCGGCATTTGGCATCTCTCCGCGTCATGTGAACCGGCTCGCGAAAGAGGAGGCGGGTGAGGGCATCGCAGTGCGGGATCCGAGCGAGACGGTGGCGTTCCGCGCCAGCCGATCCGAGTTGGAAGCCTTCGACGCGGAGTGGCGTGAACGGGGCTATGCCAACCGGTCACAGGCGCTGAATGCAGTGCTGCGTGGGCGGTGCGGGTTTCTCGATGTGCCGCGTGATCTGGTCGCGGAATTCTGCGCCGCATGGCGTCAGGCGAAGGATGTGAGCGACGCCGGATTGGCGCTCGCCAAGGCGGTGCATCGCGGTCGGCTGGAGGTCTCGGAGGCGGACCGCGCGGTGCTGATCGAACTGCTCGATTTGGCGCAGTCCATGAGCCGTGAGATGGGCCGGATGAAGGATGCGGCGCAGGCGCTGCGTCATCAGGAGTGGCCGCAAAAGGAAGAAGGGCAGGGGGCGGAGAGCGACGTTCTGGAGGGCGGCCCGCGCACGACCGACGGTCTGAGGCTGGTGCGCAATGGCTGACCCTCTCGCCCTCTACACCTCGGTCATGGGGCGGCTCTGGGAGGATGAGCGCATCCGGGGTCAGGCCGCGGCGCGGATCGACGCGCGGCTGGCGGGGCGTCGGCAGGGTCGGAGTTTCGCACGCGTCGGCTCGATGTCGGCACGCAACGCGCTGAAGGCGGCCTCGGGGCAAAGCCTGGCGGCGGTGTTCAAACGGATCCGGGCGGGGGGCTGCAAGACGCGTGCTTCGCTCGGAGCGCAGATCTCCTACATCAACGACAAGGCGGTTTACACCTACTCGACGATGACCAATGCGCTGACCGATGCGGCGGTCCTGACGGATGAGCAGAAGGAAGACATCATCGAGGACTGGGCCGGGACCTGGCGCGGCTCGACCAAACTCGGCTTCACCTCGCACATGCTGCTGTCCTTCCCGACCGACGTGACGGTCGACCAGGTGCGCGACATCGCGATGGACTGGACGGAGCATTTCTTCGAGAGCGGCGAATACGGCGACCAATGGGACTATGTGCTCGCGGTCCATGACGACCGGGCGCACAAGCACGCCCATATCATCCTGAACAATCGCGGCGTCGAGAAGGGCACCTGGTTCTCCTGCTGGGCCGAGGGCGTGATGTCGCCGCAGCTCATGCGCGAGAAGCAGGCAGAGATCGCCGAAAGCTATGGCATCATGCTCGACGCCACCACCCGGCTCGAGCGCGGCATCTTCGAGAAGCCGGCCGGGATCGAGGAGATTTACCGCGCCAAGGAAGAGGCTCGCCTGCCGCGCGAGATCGTCATGACGGCCCAGGAATCCGCCATCGCGCAGGCGCAGGTGGTGGGCTTCGCCAAGGACTACAAGAACCTCGCCGACCTGCTGGACCGGATGGACCAGCGCCACATGGCGCGCGCCCTGCGCGGCATGGCGGACGGGCTCGGCTCCGGCACGCCGTGGAACTTCACCGAAGGAGAGATAGACATGAAGGACATCAAGACCGTCGGTGATGCGATCGACTATTCCGAGCGCACGATCGAGGCGCTCAGGCTCAAGGCCGAGGAACTGGACCCGGCTGAGCGCGCCGCTTTTGAAGCCAAGGCCGCACCGATCATCGCGGACCTCTCGCAAATGGTGCCAGACCCGGAACTGCGCGCGCGGTTTGGAAAGCAGCTCGAGGAACCCTATCCGCCGGGGGCGGGCAGCGAGGTGCTGATCGCCGCGCTGCAGTCCGGCAAGGACGAGGGGTTGCGCGACGTGCTCGAGCGCGCCGAAGAGGCAGGTATGGACAGCGAGGAGTTGGTGGCTCGGATTGCTGCGGGCGGCACGCGGAACTATGGCATGGCGCAGGACTGGGTCGAGCGGGACATGAACGCTGTGCTGGCCAAGGATGGCCTCAGCGTGGAGACCGCGAGTGACGACCAACTCGATGCCGCGCTCGAGAAGGTCGACGGGGTCATGGACGCCCTGATGGAGCGCGCGAAGGAACTGGGCGTCGAGATCGGTCGGACTCTCGCGGACGAAGAGGAGGCGACACTTCCGCTCATCGACGAGGATGACCGCACGCCCAATCCGTACCTGCAGGACCTCGCCGACATGTTGCGCGATGGCAAGCTCACCGAGGAGCAGGAAGAGACCGTCGAGCGGACCCTGCAATCCGAACTCTTCAAGGAATTGGGCGAGGAAGGTTTGGCCGAACTCCGGCGCGGCAACTACGAGGTGCTGGATGCGGCCCTGCCGAGCAAGCTCGACCAGATTACGGTCACGCAGGAGTTCCTCGAGATGACCTTTGAGGAGACCGGCGACCAGGTCTTCACCGACCGCGCCGCCGGATTGCAGCAGGACAAGGCGACGGAGGTGGCGCGGATGCGCGGCCAGCAAGAGGCGCAGGAAATGGGGCGTGAACTTGCCCGAAACAAAACACTAGATCGTGGTCTCGATGACGAGATGGATTTCTAAGGGGGAGATGACAACCATGACCAAGACACTTCCCCTTTGGGCCGCGCTCCTCTTCGGTGTGATCTGCGGCGCCGTGATCGGCACCATTGTCGCCGCCTTCTACCTGACCCTGGCCCTGAAAACCGGGTTTCAGAGCTTTGACATGTTGGCGCTCTGGAAGGCCAGCGCCGCAACACGCGCGGCACATCCTGAGGCCTTTAAGGTGGGGTTTGGCGCCGTCGCCTTCGGAGCCATCGGCCTCGGCGCCCTGGCGCTTGCCTGGACCTGGAAGAAGGAGCGGGACGATTACGGCTCGGCGCACTGGCAGACAAAGGCGGAGCTGCAGAAGAACGATATGCTGCAGGCCCCTGGCAAGGGCTTCGTCTGTGGCAGGCTCGGTGCGCCGACCTCCAAGGCCGAGTTCATCTCCTCGACCACCATCCCCCATGTGATGATGGTGGCCCCGACCCGCGCCGGCAAGGGCGTTGGCTTCGTGATCCCGAACCTTCTGAGTTTCGCGGGCTCGGTTGTGGTCCTCGACGTGAAGGGCGAGAACTTCGAGAAGACCGCACGGCTCCGGGCGCTGAACGGTGACGAGGTCTATCGCTTCAGCCCCTTCGACTGGGCCAACGCCACGCATCGCTACAACCCGCTTGCTCGGATCGCGAAGGCCCCGACCTTTGCGCAGCGGTTCACCGAGGTCTCGATCCTGGCCGACCTGTTCCTCGACAAGGACAACAAGACGCTCGACACCTTCTCCGAGGCCGGCAAGTCTATCTTTGTCGCGGCCTGTTTGCTGGCGATTCAACGCGGCACGCCGAACCTTGGCGAGGTCAACAAGATCGTCGCAGGAGGGGAATACAAGAACGCCCAGTACAAGACCTATGCTGATGAGGCCGAGGAAGACATCCTGCGCGAGCTCTGGACCAACGCCGCCTCGGCCTCGTCGCGGCTTCTGACGTCGAACATTCAGGCTCTGATGACCGCCGGCCTCAAGCAGTGGGACAACCCGGCGGTGCGCTCGGCCACCGAGGCGAGCGACTTCGACTTTTCGACATTCCGGAAAACCCCACAGTCGCTCTACATTGCAGTCTCCGAGGATCACATCGCGACCCTCGCCCCGCTCCTGCGCCTGATGTTCGCCGATCTCATTGCCTCGATCCGCCTCAATGAACCGGGCCTGGACGAGCCCTGGCCTGTCATGATGATGATCGACGAATTCCAGCAGATGGGGGCGATGCCCTATCTGGAGCGCGCGATCCATTCGCTGGCAAGCTATGGCGGCCGCGTTGCGATGATCGCGCAGTCGCTGGCTTCGCTTGATCGGATTTACGGGCCCGAGGGCCGTGAAAGTCTCGAGAACGGGGCAGGGCTGAAGCTCTACATCACCCCGCGGGACCAGCGCACGGTGAAAGAGGTCTCCGCCGCGGTCGGCAGCACCACCCGCGAGGCGGTGACCCGGATGTACGGTCGCAACAAGGGCTTCCTTGGCGCGACCTCGACCTCGGCGCGTCTGGAAGAGCGGCCGCTACTTTCCGAGACGGAAGCGCGCCTCATGGATCCCGACGAGGTCATAATCCTCGCGTCGCCCCAGCACCCTATCAAGGCTAGCCGGATCAAGTATTACGACGATCCGTTCTTCAAGGACATGCTGGCCCGCCAGGACGGCAAGCCGTTCCCCTATCCGCCGAGTGTGCAGGGCGTGGGGCCCTGGGGCGGTGACTTTGAGGTCGGCGCAGACGACCAGGCGAAACTAGCCGAACGTGCGCCTGTCCGGGATCGATCGCAGCGGCGCGAAGCGCGCGCGATGAGCGTGATGCCGATTGAGGCCGGACGCGGGCAGCCCGAGCCCGAGACGCTCGAAAGGGAAGCCGCCGTGCCGAAGGATTGGAAGGCGGCGCTCGACCGGCAGGAGGACTTCATCGAGGAATTGTTGGGTGGGTGATCGCCGTCGACTAGTCCCCTATTCGTCGTAGTAGAATTTCAAGTCGCGTCGCTCTTTCAATTGGGCAGGTCGGTAGGGTTTGACCTCGCCACACTGGGCGACGGCCTTGGCTCGCATGCGCTCTTCGACTGAAGGATGGAGCGGGAAGTCGTCGCCAACTGCGCGAATTCCCTTCTTCCAGCGGATGCGGAGGGGGCCAAATGCTACCATCGCGTCTTCGCGGTGCTGCAAACCCAGAGGGTCAGGGGCGCGGTTCAAGACGTTCTCGTTGATCTGGATCGACGGCACGCAGTCTTTCAATTCGTCGACCATCCAATCGAGGGCGATATCGCTCAGGCGGGACTCTGCCTCAGGATAGCTTCCACCGATGTCGCTATGACAGCCCGGGAACCAGACCTGCTTCAACCACTTCGGCTCTCGATCTTTGGTCTCAATCGCGGCCGCCTTCGATGCCCATCCAACCCTTGGAAAGTCAGCACGGTCTTCGTCGATCGCCATGGCGTGACGGGCGTGTTGGACATCGGGATCCAGCCACTTGTCGTAGTTGCGCTTGTTCCAAGCCGCGAAATGACCCGTCTTGAGAATCTGCGGCCAATCGGTTGGGCGCCAGAGCTTCAGTTTGCGCTCGGGATCGTCCGAGAAATACTTGAAGTTGTCGAGCAACAGGGAACCTAGCTGCCAAAGAAGCGCGACTAGAAGTACGCCAAGCGGAACAACCAAAAGCCAAGACCATCCGAGTGCAATGCCTGCGGCCAAAGCCGCCCCGACCCCGAACGTGACGCCCCAGACCAAGGTGCGGACAACTGCCGTTCGCAGTGATGCCACCGTGTCGAAGACCCCGATGAATGTTGGCTGAACGTTTCCCTGATTTTCTTCGCCTACGAGCGGAAAGCTCGAATACTTCTTGCGAAATCGCTTGCCGAGTTCTTCACGGTTCTTGAAGTAAGGATCTTGTCCGCGCGGTTTTCCAGCACCGTGATTATACACGAATTTTACAGCGTCCTTGGCGATCTTGCGCAATCCGGGGCCGTAACGCGGGACCGGCGAACCATCTAGCATCTGCGTCGGGACACCGCAGAGGTTCATAACGTTTGCAAGTGCTCTTACTGTGTAGGCCCCGCGCGAGAACCCAAACAGCAACACACGGTCGCCGGGCTCGTAATGGGCGATGATCTGCTCGTAGCAATCGATTATGTTGTGGTCGATGCCAGTTCCGACGGCGCTTTCCAGGATGGGCTTGATCCGACCGAAAAACCCACCGCGTTCTCCTGTTCCCAAGCCCGGGTCGTAAAAAGCCACTTGGTCCTTAGGGCTAATTGGTGAATCTGGGCCGGGACGCATGGCTCGATACATCTTGTAAACATTCGACAGCCGTTGGTCTGGCCTGGCGCCACCCATCTGGCCGGTTCCGTCCGAGAATATGCAGATGTTCTTTACCATTTGTCGCCCTATTCAAGAACACGAAGTACAGTCAAAATCCTAAACCTGCAGCAGTTCTGCCAAGCTAGGAGAGAGTGCAGCGGAAATGTTTCGCCCGAGTCGGGAAAAATTAGAACATAGTGGAAACACATATGTCTACCTGATATTGTGACACATGAGAAGGGATTGCCCAATATGTTGGATACGATGCAGCAAATGGAAGTGTTCCCGACGACAGTCGATCTCAAGCGGGTCGACCTGTCTATCAACATGCGGCGCTTCTATCGAATGAGCGTTCAGCCAGACCTGTTTGGCGGTGCATGCCTCGTGCGGGAATGGGGCCGTATCGGGTTTCGAGGGCGGATGCTAATCGATCAGCACGCCGACGAGGGTGGAGCTGTCACCGCGCTCATGAAGCTTGCAGTGACCAAGACGCGGCGAGGGTATCGAGCTGCTCTGGATCAACGTGAGCAGCGGGTCTCGGGTGTGCCAATCGTTAACGCCGTCATTGCTGCCAGCCAAGACGAACGTAAAATCAAGAGCATACGAACTGAAGGGCTATAGAAAATCTGCAAATACGGTTCCGCAAAAAGGTTGAAAAGTCATGGCCAAACGAACATCTTTAAGTTGAGGTCGATTGAGTTAGGAAGTTGATGATGAACACGAGTTCGAACATAGGTTTTGGCTATAACGTCGCGATTGAAAAACTTGCTGAAGAATTGGCAGTGCCACAAGATCGCTTTGATCAAGCCGAAAAACGCTACAAGGACCTTGGCGAGTTTTTGCATCGCGATGAGTCCAGAGTTCGTGCTTATGATCCCGATGTCTATATTCAGGGCTCGTTCGCGCTCGGCACGCCGATCAAGCCGACGTCCAAGAACGAAGACTACGATCTCGACATCGTTGTTTCTTTCCGTTCCCTGACGAAAGCGCAGATTACCCAGGCAGATCTCCGCGCTCATCTGCTGGCTGAGCTCAAGGCGTATCGCGATGCGCGAGGGATCAAGAACGAGGTAAGCGATGAGCCTAGAAGATGCTGCACCTTGACCTACGCAGATGGTGCGCAATTCCACATGGACGTATTGCCGGCTGTACCGAACGAGGCAAACATGCGTGCCGTTCTTTCTTCCTACCTCGCGGATCAGGCGCTTGCGGAAGGTGCGATTGCCATCACCGATAAAGACAAGACTAGCACATACCGTATCATCACGGATGATTGGCCCCGAAGCAATCCCAGGGGCTTTGCCGCATGGTTCAAGTCGAGGCAGATCGAACAACTGAATGAACGCCGCAGGGCATTCCTCGACGCCCAAGGCAAAGTGACAGCGAGTGTGGAAGACGTCCCGGTATTTCGGGTGCGAACACCTCTCCAGTCATCCATCATGATTTTGAAGCGTCACAGGGATGAGTGGTTCGCGGAGCAGGATTCGGACCTCAAGGTTATCAGTATAATCCTCACGACACTGTCAACTCATGCCTATGCCGGGGAGGCAAGAGTTTCGGATGCAATTGCCAAGATTCTGAGGGACATGCATCTCGAAATCAAAGAACGAAATGGCGTGTCGTGGATTGCCAATCCTACCGACCCTTCAGAAAATTTTGCAGATCGGTGGGAAGAATTCCCCGAGCGCCGGGCCTCCTTCTTTGCGTGGCTTGAGGCCGCTCGAACGGATTTTGGTGCCGTTCAAAGGTTCAGCGACACAAATATTGTTCTAAATGAGCTCTCACGAAATCTTGGAAGCACCCTCGTTGAAGGTGCGCGCTCGAGGGTAGCGGCATCTGCGGGGTCACGTGCGGCATCCGTTGCTCCTGCCGCTGCAGCCGGGGCTTCTGCGCCCGGTCTCGTCTTTGGTGGTGAGGATCGAAGGCCGACGGAGCCAAAAGGTTTTGGTTGATGGACTTCACAGCCGGCGAAGCTCGGCTAATCCGTGAGTGTGAAGAGCTCGCTGACCTAGCCGCGGCATCAGATTGGCTGGAAGAACCCCAATTCGGCAAAAACTCCGATGGCCTGCTGACTTGGTCGTTTGTTCTGCTCGCCAGGGAGCGTCGCATTCCATTGCGGCTGGTTTTCCCAGCACTTTTTCCAGATCTGCCACCATTTGTACTTCCAGCCGACAGTTCTGTCCGGCTATCCCAGCACCAGTATGGCGAGGGTGGCGAACTATGCCTTCAGTATAGACCGGATAACTGGCACCCCGACTGCAAAAGCACGGATGTGATCCGGAGTGCCAAAGCACTTCTCGAGGCAACCCCAAAGGACGATGCTTTCTCAGACGTGGAAAGCGCTCATCCAGCCGACTTACCTTCGTTGCTCTCGGGGTGCTCCCGGCGCTTCATGCTACCGCCTGACACCGCACGGCTTTTAAGGTTGCGCCTTGCCGGACACGCAACCGATATTCATATGACTTTGGAGCGCCGAGTTGGGGGTTCTGAAGTTCTTGTTGCTCGCATCGCGAGCATCGGGCTGGATTCTGGTTTACGGGTGCCGATTGATGGTGCGGGATTTGGGGGAAGGGTGGTCCCTGGGGTCCTATATCGATTGCCCGATATTCGACAAATTCCAGATCTGCATCCCGAAGAGCTGAAGGGGCTCTTGTACCAGTACCTGCCTTCATGGCTCCGTAAATGGGTAGAAGACGCCGGCGACATGTTGGTTGTCATGTCAAATGGTAGGCGAGAGGTATTACTGCGCGTTCGGCACAACGGATCGAAACGAAAGATTGACCTGTTTAATACCTTTGAACCGCCGAATGCTAGAGAACGCCGACTCCATGGGAAGATGTTTCGAGAATATAGCATCTGCATCATCGGCGCAGGTTCGCTGGGATCAAAAGTGGCCGCCAGTCTTGCGCGCGAAGGCGTCGGTCATTTCATGTTGCTGGATAATGATGTTCTTTGGTCCGACAACTTGGTTCGAAACGAACTTGATGAAATGGATGTGGGGCATCACAAGGCAGTTTCTCTAAGGCACAGATTGTTGCGAATAAATCCGGCAGCGAAAGTCGGTGCTTTGGGTATGAGTCTGACGTCTCAATCCGCTGTCCAGCATATTGCTCAGTTGAGCGAGATCATCAGCACTTGTGATCTCGTCATAGATACGACGGCTGATAGCGGAGTGTTTCGAATGGCAGCGGCCATTTGCACGCAGAAGCGTAAACCCCTCGTTTGGGGACGAGTCTACGCGGGAGGGCTCGGAGGATTGATTGCACGAAGTATCCCGTCTGAAGATCCGCCACCACTGACCGCTGCAACTCAATTGCGAGCATGGTGCGACGAGAAAGGTATGGCACCGCCAGAGGGCCGCGAGCGCAATTACGGGGTGCAAGGTGATGACGACGATGAACCCCTGTTCGCTTCTGACGGCGATGTGGGTGTCATTGCCAATAGGCTGGCACGTCACGCCCTAGACGCCCTGGCAATCACAGAGATGAGAGTTCATCCGGAACCTGCCTACTTTATCGGGCTGCGCAAAGGTTGGATCTTTGATCATCCCTTCGACACCCACCCAGTTATTTTCGCTCCTCACGGAGGATGGGAAAAGGGCAGCACTAGTTGTGCAGAAGAGGGCGTTGAACGCGTCATGACTCACCTTGGAGTACAAGATGACGCTTAGCCTCACAGTCTCACGCTCGCAGCTTGCTAAACTGCAGACCCACCTCAAGAAGGGCGGCAACCGCGAGATCGGCGGGTGGTTGGTTGCAGAACAGACAGCTCCAGGAAAATTTGATCTCGTCGGTTTGACCGTCGATCTTGAGGCAGGGACACGAGATCGTTTCGATAGTTTACCTGAGCCCCACTCACAACAGATGGATCGGATCTTGCTGGAGAATAGCGGTCGCGCTGGACGGGTTGACTATCTTGGCGAGTGGCACTCGCACCCGACATTCCCACCAATACCTAGCGAGATCGACGTGACCGCGATGACGGATATGGTAGAAAACAGCGGACCTTCGTTTGCGGCGTTGGTTATCGTCCGTCTAATCGCCAACGCCTCGATTCAGGCTACTATTACCACGTTTCAACGTGGCCAATTGCCCGAGGCCGGCCAGTTGATAATTGCGGATGAAGTTTCAGAAGCTGAATTTGGCGAGGGTTGGCAACTGCCGGAACACTAGCATCATTCGGTAGCCTGAAATTGGTTGGGTCCTCGTCTGACCATCCCATCGTAACTCGCTATGGCGGCGCTATTCAAAATGGAGCAGAAAATTGTCTAGTTCAAACATCCCAGCCAAGATTCAGACTCAATTGTGGGCTTTGGCGGCGGGTCGATGTGAATTTTCAGGATGCAACAAGCTCCTTGTCGGGGATCTAGTCGCTGGCAAGGAAGACGGAAAGTTCGGTTTCATCGCGCATATTGTGGCAGATAGCGAAAATGGTCCGAGGGGTGATAAAGTCCGTTCGCCACTTCTCGCCCGCGACATCAGCAACCTGATGCTAATGTGTCCCGTCCATCACAAGGAAATCGACGTAGATCACGTGGACGACTATCCGGAAGAAACGCTCGTGGCAATGAAGCGCGAGCACGAAGAGCGGATCGAGACTGTTACAGATATGGACTCTGACCGCGCAGCTCATGTGCTCCGTTTCGCGGCAACTATCGGCCAGATGGACTCGCTGGTTTCCACCAAAGCCATCTTTGCCGCTATGCCGCCCGACAGACATCCGGCGGAGCGACGAACCATCGACATCGAGCTAAATTCCGAAGTCAAGGATGATGAACCGGAATTTTGGGGCATGCAAAGTGCGCATCTGCATCGTCAGTTTCAACGCAAGGTGAAGGATCGGATAGAGCAGAAGGAAATACTTCAGTTGAGTGTGTTTGCGCTTGCTCCGCAGCCTCTTCTCATCGAGCTCGGTACATTGCTCGGTGACATCATGCCCGTGTGTGTTCACCAAAAATATCGCGAGCCATCTACTTGGAAATGGCAACTCCACCAGCCATCGATAAATTTCAAAATTGGCGAGTATTCTGGGCCGAAGGACGTACCAGTCGCCCTCAAGCTGGCGCTCAGCGCGACCGTAGATGATCAGAGAATTCGCTCGGTTTTGGGCGATAACGCTGCAATCTGGTCGATCACGGCAGAGGACCCTCATAACGACATCATGCGAAGACAGGACGATCTTGCAATTTATAAGACTCACCTTCGCAGGCTCTTTGATCGGATCAAAGCGCACCACGGCGAGGATGCGAGTATCAACGTATTTCCTGTTCTTCCGGCTTCCGCGGCTGTCGAAACGGGTCGCTCACGAATGCCCAAAGCCGATCTGCCTTTGGTGATCTACGATCAAAAACCGGGGAAGGGATTCGAGCCAACGATTAGGATTGGCGTATAGATCACTGTAAATCTACGAGCGTAAGTCTGTCATACCTTCGCGGAATTGGCCGCCTCTCTTCTACTCAACCCTGCCTTCGCCAAATCAGTAGACGGCGGGCACCAGCACCGCATGGAGGTTTCATATAGTGGAATTCCCTTTGGCGAATACCAGGCCTGTTGATCAATTATTGGAAGACCTAGTTGAGGAGCTTCAGGTCCCGCCCGGTCGGTATGAACAGGCGGAGCGCAGTTACAAGTCGCTCGGTGATTGGTTGCACCGGCTGGACTCGACTGTGCGGGATGACAATCCCGACGTATATGTCCAAGGTTCATTTCGGCTGGGGACTGCAATACGGCCCGCGTCAGACGAAGAAGACTATGACATCGATATGGTCTGCCGCCTCGATTACGAGAAGTCGGCACTGACCCAGGCAGAGCTGAAACGACGCGTTGGCGTCGAGGTCAAAGCCTATGCTCGGCGATATGGCATGAGCAAACCCGAAGACGGGCGCCGCTGTTGGACCCTAGTCTACGCAGACGGCGCACAGTTTCACATGGATGTCCTGCCTGCGGTGCCTGACTTCGAGAAGCGGCGCTATCTGAGTGAAGCGGGCCCCGCGCTTGCCCGACTGGGGGCAACTGCACTCGCGATCACAGACAAGGAACACGACGGTTTCCGGCAGGCTGGCGGCCGCTGGCCGCGCAGCAATCCCAAAGGCTATGCGCTCTGGTTTCGCGATCGGATGGGCCAGGCGTTCAGAAGTCGTGCTCTCAACGAGGCACGCAGGATGCAGGCCAGTGTTGAGGATGTTCCGGCATGGCGGGTGCGTACCCCGCTGCAGGGCGCCATTCAGATACTTAAACGCCATCGCGATCTCATGTTCAGCGACCGGCCGGATGACAAACCGATCTCCATCCTGATCACGACCCTTGCGGCACATGCCTATAATCAGGAAGAACGCCTCTCCGATGCGCTGTTCTCGATCCTTCAGGGAATGGACCGGTACATTACCCGCCGCAATGGCGTGGACTGGGTCGAAAACCCGGCCGACCCTGAGGAAAATTTTGCTGACAAGTGGGAGGAGCACTCCGAACGCCGGGACTCATTCCATGAGTGGCTTCAGCAGGCCCGCAGCGATTTCGCATCGGCAAATCAGGCGCTCACTGCAGACGGTGTCGGCGCCGTCCTCGGCGAACGCATGGGGCAGGGCCTGGTCGAACGCGCACTGGGGCGTCGCAATCCGGCCAGAAGGCCGGGTGTTCCCGCGCGCGTGGTCCGTGCGATGAATCTCGTCCTTGCGCCAGCCTACATGCGAAAACCGCGATGGCCGCAGGCTGCGGAAGGTCACGTGAATATTCGTACGGCGAGCTTCACGCAAAACGGGTTCAGGCCGCAGAGTTTCTTGAGCAATGGCGCGCCGCTTCCCAGAAATTGCAGTCTGCGCTTTGAGGCGGACACGACGGTGACTGGGCGTTTCAAGGTCTACTGGCAGGTCGTGAACACCGGGCGGGAAGCCGAAGATGCGGATTGCCTACGTGGAGGCTTCAGCCCGGACGCGGCGGTCCGGGGTGGTCTGTCCCATTCTGAGAGCACCCTCTATCGGGGCCAGCACAGCATCGAGTGTTTCATTGTGAAGAATGGCAAACTGGCCGCACGGAGCGGTCAGTTCATCGTAAATATTGGCTGATCCGGAGGCCGAAGACATGTCGTTCTGGCGCAAACATGGTGACCGGTTTTTCGATGGATTGATCACCTATGTCTTCCGGATCCCGTCCTGGCCGTCGAGGTTGCTGCGTGCCGGTGTCACATTGATGGTCGCCGGGTTGGGCGTCGGCGGGCTGGCCGGTAATCTTTCCTGGATCGATGCGGACCGCGTCCTGCGGCTGGCCGTGCAGGCGGATGGTGGCGGGCTATCGGTCTACTGGTCCCAGATCACCGTCTTCCTCGGCATTCTGCTCCTCGCTGCGGGGGGTGTCCTTGGTGTGATCGATCACATCGCCGACCGGCGGCAGCTCAGGAAGCAGAGCGTGGTTGTGCTGGAGCACCGCGGGCTGCACCAGACCGTTGATACTCCCCTTGCCTCTGCCGTGCCGAAGCACCTGAAAGGCCGGATCGATCTCCTGCCGGTCGACCACCGGCAGTCGACCTCAACGAGTCAGATCAGCAGTCCCGAAGATGCGCTCACACAGATTGCCGGGTTGCGGCAACAGCTTCGTCAGAAGCGTGATGCGGCGGGTCCTGGCAACGTCAGGCTGGTCTACGGTGGCATGGCTCCGGTTCCGCTGACGTTCCTGATCGGTATGATGGTTGGCAATGAAGCCGGTCTCACCGTGATGGACTGGGATCGTTTCGCAGAAAAATGGCGCGAAGCTGACGGTGAAGATGACGGAGACCGGTTCGACGTTTTCGGAGTCGAAGGTCTGAAGGACGATGTTCCGGAGGTAGCTTTGGCCGTCGCTGTTTCCTACCCGTCGGACGCAGACGGTATCAGCGCGACTCTCGGCGATATGCCTCTGATCCGCCTCGCTTTGCCAACTCTGAGCACGACGGCGCACTGGTCTGCCGACAAGCAATCTGCCATGGCAAAAGACTTCACGGATCTTTTGGGCGACCTCATGGCGAAAGGGGTCAAACGCGTTCACCTGTTTATCGCAGCTCCCAACAGCGTTGTGTTCACTCTGGGCCGGCACCTCGATGACAGGCTGCATCCCGAGGTGCTGGTCTACCAGTACGAGCGTTCGGCGTCGCCACCGTTTCCCTGGGCGGTTCAGATGCCCACCCACGGACGGAGTGCAGCGCAGATTGTCAGAAGTGTCGCGATAGCAATCCCTTCCACAGCGAACTGACGAATTACTGGTGACTTGCGGCGAGGTAGGCGCATCATGTTTGATGAGCAAGTCGGCTCTGGCGAGGAACGCTACGGTCGAGAAACTCCTCTATTTAGCTGGTAATCCCATGTTTTTGTGCGGAGATTACCAGTTGACCGCCCTAAAGAAGTCCGCTTCGGGTATTGGAAGGCAAGGCCAGCGTCGCGCTGTCGCAAACCCGTTCAGCGCCTTTGTTCTGGGGCTTTCAAGACCCCGGCAAATAGAATTCCGTAATCCCCCGCTTCCCCTCCGCGCGACCGAGTTGGACGATCACATCGATGGATTTCCGGATGTATTCGCGTACCTCGGCGAATGTTAGAGGCGTCCCTGCCTGCAGCACCATGATGGCCAGCCGGTCGATCGCGAGTTCCGCGGTCTCTGAGTGGATCGTGGAGACCGACCCACCATGGCCGGTGTTGATCGCTTCGAGATAGGTCAGGGCTTCGGCGCCGCGCAGCTCGCCGACGATAATCCGGTCGGGGCGCATGCGGAGGGAGGCCTGGAGGAGGGCGTTGGCGCTGCGTTGTGAACTGGCACCGCGGTCGGCAAGGAGGGCGACGGTGTTGGGTTGGCCGGGGAAGAGCTCGAAGGCGTCCTCGATAGTGATCAGCCGTTCGTGCTCGCTCACATGCGTCAGGAGGTGGCGGGCGAAAGTGGTCTTGCCGGTCGAGGTGCCGCCGCTGATCAGGACGTTGAGCCGCGCTTCGACAAGGGTCTGCAGTGCGGCCTCGAGATTTTCCTCGGCAAGACTGGCGATGTTCTTCATCTTCTCGGCGCGGAGCGCATCCAGCGAGACGGCCTTGCCGAAGAGATAGGCCGGGGCGTAATCTCGGACGCTGCCCGAGGCAAAAAGGCGGATGGTGATCGAAGCGCCGCGATCGATGGCGGGCGGCACGGCGACCTGGACCCGAAGCGGGCGGCCTGCATATTCTACCTTGCCGGAGACGAGGGGGTTCTTTTCAGAAACGCGGGCCTTGGCATCGCCGACGATGGTTTGGGCCATGTTGAGCGCGGCGGTGCGATCCACGGTCTGACCTTCGTGGTGCATGGTGGCGTCACCCGCCACCTCGAGCCAGACCTTGCCGTCCGGGTTGATCGCGATCTCGACCACGTCGTCGCGTCTCAGCAGGTCGCGGAACGGATCGAGATAGCGCTCGAGGTATGAGGCTGGCGATGCCTGATCCATCATTTCGGTGGTTCCGGTAGTATTGAATCTGGTTTCGCTGCCTCTCGCCTGCGGCTCGAACGCGAAACCTGATGCTTCTTTTTCATTGTGAACCGGAACCCCCGTATATCACCACATCCCGGTCCACGAGCACGGTGACCGAGGCACCCTGATCGACATAGATCGTCGGCGCAATCGAGACCTGATCGGCGATGACCGACCCGACAGCATCCTGGAGGTCGCTTCCGACATCGCCCAGGACGATGCTGGTCGTTTCATTGTTGGCGCTCTCCGCTGCCACGGCTGGCGCCGCCCCGATCACGGAAATCAGCGCCGCCCCGCCGAAGCGCTCGGCGAACTTGGTGTCGACGAGACCGGTGAGGCCCGAGCGGCCGAGCTGGTCCCCGCCCACAGCGGCGATTTCCATCGAGGTGCCGTCCGGTGTCAAGACGCGGGTCCAGAGGATCAGGATTCGCTTCTGGTGCATCTCGATGCCGGAGCGGTATTGGCCAAAAAGGCGGGAGCCCCGGGGGATCAGGATCCGGTCCCCGGAAAAGGCCGGGACCGGCTCGGAGACAACCGCGACCACTGAGCCCGGCAGATCGCTGTTGATGGCGGTCTGGAGCGCGGCCTGAATGACGGACCCTTGGGTGAGCGTGCGCTCGGGATGGGTGAGGCGCGCGGCCTCCTGCACCTCGAGCGGTCGCGCGCTTTGCAGGAAAGCCTCATTGCCCGAGAGGGCCGGTCCACTTGCGCCGGCGGCAACAGGATCGGGAGCCGCCGCGCCACTTTGGCCGCCGCGCGGACCGTCGGCATAGACTATGGCTGGCGATTTGATCTGCGCGGTCAGAAGCTCCTCGGCGACCCGTTCGGCCTCGCGCTGGCGTTGTTCCTCTTCCTGGCGGCGGCGTTCTTCGAGAAGGCGCTGATCGGCGATCAGCCCTTCGCGGTCGAGCTCAGCCTCAAGCCCCTCGCGCTGCGCCCTTTCGGCATCAAGCATGGCCTGCAGGCCTTCAATGCGGGTCTCGGTCTGGCGCTGCAGGTTGGCCAGTTCGGTTTCCTTGGCGGCGAGCGTCGCTTCAAGCGCCGCCTTCTGTTCGTCGAAGGCTTCGCGCAGGTCCGCGACGGCGGACTGGATTTCCGAGTTGCGCGCGGCCTGACTGGCGGCGAGGGCTTCGCGGAGTTTGGCGATCTCGGCCAGCACCTCGGCGCTTGGCTCGGGGGCCGGGGCCGCAGGCACGTCGAGCGCCTCCTCGACGGCGATCAGCGCGTCATTCACCCTTTGCTCGTTCTCGTCGGGTGGAAACTCCAGCCGCCCGCCGGTGCCGGGGCGGCGGTTCTGGAAGGTCTCGACGTCCGAGGTCTCAAGCGCGCTGTCACCCTCCTGCAGACCGGTGGCCAGGAAATACGCGACCCCGGCGCCGCCAAGCGCGAGGGCGGCGGCGAGCGCGCCGACCCCTAGGCTGTTGCCGCGGCGCTTGGACTTGCCGCGCTGGCTGAATTGATCAAGGCGGTTCTGAAGGTCGGGAGGGGGTTGATCGGCCATGGTCAGTTGCTCACATAGATCGCGCTCTCGTCGCGCCAGGCGCAGATCGCCTCGTCCCCGATACGCAGCGTCCAGTAGGTGTTCACTCCAAGCACCCGGACCGAGTTGCCTTGTTGGGTCCAGTTGACGGTGCGCTCACGGCCCTGGTCATCGGCCTTGAAGAGGGCGGGCTGGCGACCGTTCTCGGGGAAGACGAAATACGTATAGCGCCCGTCGTCATAGATTTGGCTGGGGCGGAAATCGCCCTCGCCCGAGACGCGGTAATTGTAGTTCCGCGGTGCCTCGAACCCTTTGGGCTGGGTTGCACCCGCCGCGCGGCGTTCCTCATCGGGGTAGCGGAAGCGCACCTCGAAAAACATGCCGGTGCGGTTCGGGATCGAACCCTCGCGCAGATGGAAGGAATAGGTGCGCCGGTTGGTGATCACCGTCATGTTGGTCGAGGCATTGGCCACATGCGGTTTGATCGTGAGCACATTGCCAAGCTCGGGGATTGGATCGACCTGGAAGCTCTCAGTGTCGCCGACGATCACTGCTTCAAACCGCTCCCCCGCCCCGAAATGAATCGTCGTCGAATGCCGAAGATCGGTTTCGATCCGGTAGACCTGGTTTTCATTATAGACGGCGGTGCGAATGCGGATATCGAGCGGGCCGCCTTGCGGCGTGGCCTCGGCGAAGGCAGCAACAGGAAGGGCAAGCGCCAGAAGGAGCGCGGGCAGGGTTTTCATCTTGGTCAGTTCTCCAGGGTCTCGGCGTCGACGCGGTAGGAGGTCACCACGAAGCCCAAGGGGTTGGCCCAGACGTCCTGAAGGCGCTGGCGGGTTTCGGGTTGGAAGTCGTAGCCGACAGTGGCGACGTAAGACCGGGTCACGGTGCGGGTGTCGCGGGGGCGGCGCAGCGTACGGGTGAAGCGGACCTGGGCCACGCCGCGCTCGATCTGGTTCACCGATTTGATCACCACCTCGATCTTGGCGTCGCGGCCATAGACGGTGATCGGGTAATCTTCGTTGGTGGAGGACCAGAGATCACGCAGCGTGCGGGCGGCATCGCCGTCCGAGCGATCGAGCACCGAGTTGATACGCTGCTCGCCATCGGTCAGGTCATAGGTTTCGCGGTCATCGACGTAGGCCACGAGATTGGCCTGGATGATGGCATCGCTCTCGGAAAGCGTCAGGGCCTGAACGGCGGCGACCCGATCCATCTCGCCGGTTTCCTTGTCGACCACGACCACGAAGGTCTCGGTCGATTTGAGCGGGAAGAGGCTCGCGCCCGCGACCATGCCGGCCACGCCAACCAGCACGCCGGCCGCCGCGACAAACCAGGCGAAACGCTCGCGCCGCCGTGGCCCGTAGATGAAATCCGCCTCGAAAGCGTCGCGGTCAGGCGCGGAGGAACTGGTCACAAGCTTCTTCAAAGTCGTCGTCTTTCACATCAGGGTTTGCGGAAGGCCTTGGCGGCAGAGAGAAGCGCGCCCGGGCTTTGCCGGATCATCTCGCCGGTTTTGACCACGCCCGCATTGGCCATCTGATTCAGCTCGTGCGGGGACTTGCCGGTGACGAGGCGGGAGGTCGCGCCGGTGCCATACTGGCGCGTGTTCACGAAGCCCTGACGTGCGAGGCCGGTCAGACCCACGGCATTCGAGGCAATGCCCACCACGCCGGTGAGGTTGGAGGCGATGTAGGGCACCGAAGCCATGATCCCGGCGCTGAGGATCAGGATCACGAGGAAGGGCAGGATGAGGCTGACGGTCTCGACATCTCCGGGATCGGCGGAAGCATCCCCGATGGCCTCGGCGATCGCCACGATGATGCCCGCGGCGCCTGCTGCGGCGACGGGCATGAGCGCATAGCCGATGGTGGCGCGGGTCCAGGCCTCGAAGAGGGATTGGGTCGGTTTGAAGAGCGAGGTCACGATCATGAAGGGGGCGATCACGATCATCAGCGCGAAGACGATGCGGGCGAAGGCGATGATCCCGGCGGTGACGGCGGCGAAAACGGCGGAAAGGACGAAGAAGATCGCGCCCAGGACCGCCCCGAAGACCCAGCCCGCGCGGTCGCCGATCGTGTCACCATAGGCGGTGATGCGGGCGACCATGTTGTCGAGGCTCTCATAGACCCCGGCCTCGTCGCCTGAGCCGGTGAGCGCCAGGATCGACGCGCCGACGGAGTCGGGCACCCGCGTGACGATGTCATAAATGACGCTGAAATTGTCCCAGCTCTGCGCAAAGATTCCCACGAGTGCCACCTTCATTCCGAAGGCAAAGCCGGTGCCGAAGGGCAGGGGGCGGAGTTGCATCACGGCGTTGATGCCGAGGAGGACGACAAGGAGCGTCGCGCCCGCCGAGATGACATTACCGACCGAGGCCGCCGAGGAGACAAAGCCGTCCTGCGCCACGGTGTTCACCGCGGCGTCGACCTGGCTCAGGATGTCGCGAATGACCCCCATTTACTCCGCACAGGCCTCCACAACTTGCGCCTCGAGCGCGTCCGCCTTGGCGTAGAGCTCGAGCACGTTGAAGGGCAGACGCGGGTTGTCCGAGGTCTGGAACCGGGGCAGGGCGGTGAGTGCCTGATCCCAGGTGAACTGGTCCAGCAGGCAGGTGCAGCTCTCCGACGCCAGCGCTTCCTCGGCAATCAGGATGCGCAGGATTGCCCGGTAGCCGTTGCGGAGATAGGCGGTCTCGGCCAGATCTGCGGGCGGTTTCGGGACACGGCAGGCGTCGGCCTCGTCCCGCGCGATGGCCATCGAGTTGAAGGGCGTGTCGCCGGAAGGGTTCGTGCTCGGGGTCTGGGCCAGCGCGGCACTGGGCAGGGCGGCCACAACAAGCACGGCGAGGCCAAGAGACCGAATTGGCGCCAAGCTGTAGGTCATGAACATTCTCATGGATCCACCGCCATCGAGCGGAACTTGCGCTCATCCGCGAGGGTTGCGGCGTCGACAACGCCAAGCTGGCCGGCACTGACGCCTTGCGCCGCTTCCAGCCGCCAGATCTGGGTCAGGATGATGCCGAGCTCGGCGGTGACGCGGGTGTTGAGATCGACGGCAGCTTTCAGCCCGTCCTGGTCGTCGATGAGCCCGACCATGGTTTCGAGCCGCTCAAGGCTTTGACCGGCCTCCTCGTGGCTTTCCTGCGCGGCGACGGACAACATGGCGCTGGCCCCGGCCGAGGTGGCGATGCGGTTGTCTGCGGGCTGATTGGAGTCCGAGAGCGTGCTCAGGCGCTCCGAAGTAAACCCACTGCCCGAAAGCACGCGCTCGACCGAGGCCGAAAGCTCGGCGCCGGGATTGAAGCCGCTCAGAAAATCGCCACTGGCCAAAGACTGCGCGGTGTTGAGCGGGGCGACGAGCTTGCCGCGAAGGGCGCGAAACTCCTCGACCGTGGCAAAAAGCTCACCAAGCCCGCTGCCCTCAATGAGCGAGGTCAGTTGCGCCTCGAGGTTCGTGAGCTGCGACAGCTGGGTTTCCAGTTCCAGCCGCATGGTCGCGAGCTGCTGCATCTGGACATTCAGGTCCTCGGCCATGTGCTCGAGCTGGGCCACGAGTTGACCAAGCTGCGAGCCATCAAAGGTTGGTACGCCCTGGGCCGTTGCAGGCGAGGCAAACCCGAGTGTGGTGACCGCAGCTACGGTCAGGAGAAGCTGTCTCATTCGGGAACTCCCATCTGCATGAAGTCGCGCTCGGCCAGCCGGTCGGCGACGAGGTGCTGCGCATAGGCCGCCTCGCGCTGCTGGTTTGCGGCCATCAGCCGGACGCGGAGATTGAGGATGCGGCCGATCTCGGCCTTGGCGTAGGTATTGAGTTCCCAGGCCGCCTTGGCATTGGGCTGCGCGTCGATCTGCAGGATGATCGCGCGGAGGCGATTGATGACCTGTTCGGTCGTGGCGGAGCTGTCGGCGGCGTAATAGACGCCGGCCTCGGAGATGCTGGCATATTCGGCGAGCGCAAAGTCTGAAGGTGAGAGCGTGCCGAGCGCATCGGCACCGCCCACAACGGCGAGGTATTCGTTGTAGAACTTCGAGATGTTGCGGACGTAGCCTTGGGTCTCGGCAAAAGGCGGCACGCCACCGTATTCGATCACCCGGCCCGGGCCCGCGTTATAGGCCGCGAGCGCATGGGGGATATTGCCGAAACGGTTGAGCTGGGTCGTGATGTAGCGCGCGCCACCGCGCAAGTTGTCTTTCACATCATAGCGGTCGACTCCAAGATCGGAGGCGGTGCCGGGCATGAGCTGAGTCAGCCCATAGGCTCCGACCGGGCTTTCGGCGGCGACATTAAAGCGGCTCTCCTGCTTGATCAGGGCCTGGAAGAGACAGCGCCACTGGGTGGCCGAGAGACCCGCGCGGGCCACACCGGGGGCGCCTGCGAATTCGCCCGCGACCTCGACGATCATCATCTCGACCGTCTCGCGGCCCTCGCCGAAAAGGCGGCTGTTCATCGGGTTCGGATCGGTGTTGGGATAGACCGCCGCCACTCCGAAATCCGCATTGCCCTCGAGCGCGCGGATATCGAAGCCGGGACCGATGATCGCCGCCGTCATCTCCTCGAAGACGCGCAGTTGGTCGGCCTGGACATCGGCCAACGTGGACTCCGTCCGATCCTTGTCCTGCTGGACGCCCAGATCTTCGGCAAGCGCCGTCACCCGCGCGATGGCGCGACCGATCGCGGAATTGTCCTGCGTCGGCACGCCCTGGGCATGCGCAGGCAGGGCACCGAGGCCGAGGCAGAGCCCGGCGGATATGATCGCGGCACGGCTCATTCCGGACGGGGCAGGGGCTCGAAGGAGCAGTCGGCCTTGGCCGTCTCCTGAACCGGTGCGCCCATGGTCGAGACCGAGAACGCGGACCGCGTCACCTGCGGCTCGCCATTGCGTCCGAAGCAGGGCGAGGTCTTTTCGGTGTATTTCTCGCACGCGGCCAGAAGGCTCGCGGCGGCGCAAAGCGCGACAAGGGGTTTCGAACTCATATCACATGTCTCCAGAAATCGGGGTTGGCGCGCCAATCGGCGGGCACACGGGCCTCGCCGGTGGCGCCGCCGCCAAGGATGGGAAGGAGGTTGCCGAGCGCGGAGAGATCGGCATCGATGAAGACGCTGTCGCCCGCCGAGCGCACGAGCGCGATGCGCTGGCCAATGGTCGGCTGCACGAGGAGTGCCGCCTCCTTGGCATTCACGCGCAGGAAGTCGTAATCGGAGACCGTGGCGCGGTCGTTCGGGAAGAGGATCTGAGTTGGCACTGTTTCGACGATGGTCTTGCCGACGCGGCTGTCGCGCAATTGGCTCGGGTATTGCGTCATCATGATCACGACGCAGTTCATCTTCCTGAGCGTCACCAGCCAGTTTTCCAGCCGCGCCCCGAAGTAGGGATCGTCCAAGAGCTTCCAGGCCTCGTCGAGCACGATGATGGTGGGGCGGCGATCCTCGACCACGCGTTCGATCTGGCGGAAGATGTAGGAGAGCACCGCCATCCGCTCGGTGGTCATATCGAGGATCTCGGTCATGTCGAAGCCGATGATGTCGGAGGCCAGTTCAAGCCCGGCACCCTGTTCCGGCTCATCGAAGACCCATCCGTAGCGGCCGCCTGGGGCCCATTCGGCGACGCGGGACTGTAGCTCGCCATCGTCATCGAGCGACTGGAACAGGGTCTCGAAACTCGTGAAGCGCCGGAGCGAGCCCTCGGCATGGGCATTTTGCGAGACCGCGCTCTGGATATGGCGGGATTGCTCGCCGGTCAGGGTTCCGCCCCGGGAAAGAAGGGTCGCCAGCCAATCCGAGAGCCAGGCGCGGCCACGTTCGTCGATTTCGGTATCGAGGGGGTTCAAGCCCGTGGGCACACCGGCTCGGATTTCGTTATAGCGACCGCCAAGGGCGCGGACGGCCATCTCAAGACCGCGATCTTTGTCGAAGAAAAAGAGCCGCGCACCGACCCGCTGCGCTTGGGCTGCGAGGAAAGCAGTGGTCAGTGTCTTGCCGGTGCCAGTGCGCCCCAGCACAAGGGTATGGCCAACGGTTGGTTCCTTGCCGGGGCTGCCCGTCTCGTGGAAATTGAAGCGATAGCCCGAGGTGCCGACCGTGGGCAGGACCGAGATCGTCTGGCCCCAGGGCGACTGGTCCGGGCCACGCCCTTCGACGCTGCCATGCAGGGCTGCGAAGTCGGCGAAGTTGATCGAGGAGATCGGCGTCTTGCGCGCACGGTAGCCGAAGTTGCCGGGCGACTGCGCGAAGTAGGTGGCTTTCAGCGCCATGTTCTCGCGCACGATCACCGACATGATCTCCTGGCCGACGCGTTTGATCTGGGCGGCGGCGCGTTCCAGCGTGTCGCGGTCCGGCGCGTAGACCGCGATGGAGAGGTGATGGTCGCCAAAGGCGATACGCCCCGCCTCCTGGTCATCGGCGGCCTGGCCGAGCTGTTCCCGCAGGGAGACAGCGGCATCGTCGGAGGCATGCATCTGGCGGATGATCCGCTGGATGCGTTCGGCCATGATGTTGTTCGGGATCGGGCTGAAGGAGTTCGTCAGCACGATGTCGAGCGGCAGGTCGAGCGCGTCGAGGAGCGTGACATCCGTGAGGGCCGGATAGGTCTTCATCGAAAAGAGCGCGCCATATTTGACCTGACCGGTCACGGCATCGGTCAGGGTGACGACGTCGCCATCAAAGGTGGCGCGGCAGTTGCTCAAGGTATGCGAGAGGGGCAGGGCACTTTGCCCGTAGGCAATGGGAGAGAAGCTGCCGGCGTTCAGCGTGTTGAGGTAGCCCAGCCATTCACCGCCTGACTTTGTGAGCCGCACAGGGTTTGCCGAGGAGAGCGCCACCTCGAAGAAGCCCATGACCTCGTTGAGTTCCTGCATCCGTGTCGCGCGGTCCTTGACCCAGGCCTTGCGGGCCAGCGCACGTAGGAGGGGAATGCGCGCGGAGATGTCGGGGCGCCGGATGACGCTGAGATAGAGCTGGCGCTTGGCCGGGCGAAGGTCCTTCACATGGGACTGCCAGCGCGCGTCGATCGCAGCGGCGAAACTGTCGCCCTCGATGGGGCGCATCCCGAGATCCTGCGGCACAGAGATGCGGTGGATGTAGAAGCCGAAGGCATTGCCGGTCTGGGCGACGATGGCCGCGACCGCGCGTTTGAGCGCATCGAGCCGGGCGTCTTCGCTGGTCATCGGGTTGAGCCCGTCGAGGCGCAGGGTCGCGAGGAGATCGCCCTCGCGCAGCACCATGACATCGTCATCGGTGAGGCCAAAATACGGCAGGTGCTCGGCGAGATAGCTTTCCCGCGCGAACTCCCCGCCGCCGGCTTGATGCAGTGCGGCCCCAAAAGTGGACAGGGTGCCTGCATCACGCGCCAAAGCTGTCGCCTCCGTGCAGGGCCCGGTTCTTCGTCGGGCGGACCGTGCCGTAGGAGACGCGCAGCACCTCGAAGAAATGCGGCTCGCGGTCGGCCACGAACCAGAGGATCGGATAGGCAATGATCCCGATCAGGAAGAAGACCATCGACTTGGTCCAGATGAAGGGCAGAACGACCCCAGTCGCCAAAACCACCAGGTATCCGACAGGGAGACCCAGATACTTGGGGGGACGGGCGAGGCCCAGAAAAAGGGGGGATCGTTCTGCCAACTAGATGCTTTCCCGCTTAGCTGAAATGAAGAATCCGTAGGTCGTCTCGAGGCAGCGTTTGCCGAGCAAACGCGTTCGAGAGGAACGTAGGATGTGAGGTTGCGGGAAAGTCATCGGCCAACCTCAGGAGAAGCCGTCGACGATTGTGCCCGCCGAGAAGATCAGCACGATCCCGATGATGACCGAAGCGAACCAGCCCCAGTTCAGCCGTCCCATCATGCACATGAAACCGGTGCCGATGACGGCGAGCGTCGCGACTGCAATCCCGATCGGACCGGTCAGCGCGGCCTCGACGGTTTCCAGCATGGTCTGGATGGGTGACAAGTCTTGCGCGAGAACGGGCGTTGCGAAAGCCGCCAAGGTTGTGGAGACGGGCAAGAGGCGGCTGAGGCGATGTCTGAGCATGCGAAGTTCCCTTGTTTTACTGAAGATCGATAAGGACGGGCGCGCGGGCTGGCACCTGGTCTGCGATGCGAGTGTCCGGCGCGGAAACGGGGGTGCCTGCCAGCCGGGACCGAATCCGGTGGATGCGCGCGATGTAGTCGCGGGTCTCGGTGAAAGGCGGGATGCCGGAATATTCGACGACCCGATGCGGCCCGGCATTGTAAGCCGCGAGCGCCAAGTCGATGTCCTTGAACGTGGCAAGCTGCGCGAGCAGATAGCGCGCTGCGCCGTCGAGGTTCTGAGTGGGATCGCGCGGATCAACCCCCAGGGCGCGAGCCGTGTCCGGCATCAGCTGGCCCAGGCCATAGGCCCCCTTGGGACTGACGGCGGTCGGGTTGTAGCTGCTTTCCGCCTCGACAAGGGCGCGGAACAGGACCTGCCAGTCGTCGGCGCCCAGATTAACTTGGCGCAGGGCACGGTTCCTCTGGTGGCGGACGGCAGTCGTCTGGATCAGGGAAAGGATGTCGTCACGACCGGAAGGCTGCGCAACATCCAGCGAGGCCAGAACGACTTCGGCCTCAGCGCTATCATCCAGCCCTGCCCAGGCAGGCCGCTCACCATGAAACGTCCAGCCCGAAGTCCGGGCGGTCCCGTCGCGGCCGAAGGCGATGACGTCAGCCGCGCTCCTCGAGGGTGATGCTGTAGTCAGGACCAAAGCGCAGATCGCGCCCGTCACCGAACTCGAGATGATGTTTGAAGAGCCCCGGCCATATGTTGAAATACCGCGGCTCTGGCCCGTGCGGGGTGATCCGGGTCGAGACCAGAATGGCTTCCGGCTCGCCCTCGCGCAGGTAGATGCACTGGTAGCGCGGCTTGCCATCGTCCGTGAACCCCACGAGTTCATACCGGCAGCGGTACGCGATGCCCTTCTCGGACAAGTCTTTGACACCATCGATGGTGATCAGGATCTGGTTGCGCGCTATCGGCATGTTCGGACTCTCCCCACGAGAGCCCTTCTACTTCACGACACTAAGGCCATAAAGTCATATGGAGTCAATACGACATATTGCAGAAAATTGCATATTGCACGATAGTTGCCGCAACTTTTGCGGGAGAGCGACATGAGACGACAGGTGATGGCGGCAACGATGGGTGTGATGGCGGTGTTCGGATCCCCGGAGAAGGCGCAGGCCTATGACATCGACTGCGCCATCATGCTCTGCATGGCAGGAGGGTTCCCGCCGAGCGCGGTCTGCGCACGGGCCTATCGCACGATGATCCGCCGCATCACGCCCTGGCCAAGCCTGCCGCCCTTCGGGGTCTGCACCTTTGCCCATGTGCCGGTCGAGCTGGGCGGTCCCGGCGGGGAGGGCGAACTCGACACCAACCTGCCGGAGTATGAATGGCTGAATCGCACCCATGTGATCTGGTTCGCCGGGCGATCCTACGAGCCTCGCGACGAACCCCGGCAATGGGATTGGTCGATCCGTTCCTGCGATCGCGAGAACCGGACCTGCCGCTACATCCAGCGGGTCTACGGATCCCACACGCCCTGGCCCTCGACATTCATCTCGGAAAGCGGTCAGGAGATCGCCTATCCGACCAGCGGTGGCCTTTGGCACTTCTATTCCCGCAGCATCATGGTCGAATACGGCGACTACGAGGGCAACATGGGCCACTCGGAGTGGTTCTCTTACTGATCCGAACGGTCCGATGTGTTCAGGGAAACCGGGCGAAGCTCGGCAAAGCTGACATCGAAGCGTTCTCGGTCGACATGCCAGCGGCGGCTCACCGAACCATCATTCCAACGGTAATCGGTGAACAGGTGGATCTCCTGCGTACCATCGTTCAGAAACCCGTCCTGAAAGGGCCAGCCTGTCTTTCTTTTCGCCATGTACCCGTGCCACTCGTACTGTTCTTGCCGTTCTTTCTTTCGTTGGGGAATGGCGGGATCAAAGCCGCAGGAAACAGACTAGCGTTTCGCGAAGAGTTCTTCGGGGTCGACATTGAGCGCCCGAGCGATGCGTTCGAGAAGGTCGAGGGAGGCCGCGAACTTGGCGTTCTCGACCTTGCCCATATGGCCGCGGCTCACGTCGGCCCGATGAGCAAGCTCCTCCTGGCTGAGGCCGCGGGCGCGTCTCAATTCCTGGATGTTCAGTGCTACACGGTCCCGCAAGTTCATGCCCGCGAAACGGACACGATGCGCGAAATATCGCCACGCGATATATGTTACATTCGGAGGTGCGGAGTAGAATTCTTGGAACGGCGCGTGATCGCCGGAATGGGGTGCCTGCCCAAAAGCAGGTCACGGGATGATCCGTCTCGCAAACATTATGGGCCGTTCAATTACTCTTTCGGAAAAGGGCGGCACCGGCAATACCGGTGCCGCCAGTTGGTCGTCCACAGGGAGGTTGTAGAGGACGAATTCTAAAGGAAGCGACTTTTAGCTGTAGGCTGCACAGCATTCATATTTGCTGTTGGCCATAAAATCCGAAGCACACTCCCTTCGGAAGTCGCATGGTTTTGACAGGGATTTTCAGTTACTTTGTATCTGAAAATGATACGGGAGAAATCTCTTTAACCAGTTCGCCTTGACGATGGGGAAGGTTTATAACCTCGGCTGCAACAAGACGGTCGCGGTATTTTAGGTGCACCTCCAATGACGTCGGAGGCTGGGTTGGAACGCGTCGTACCAGATCGTAACCGGCCGCTATTCCTATGGCTTGAACCTTCATGCCTTTGAGGTCGGACCAAAATCGTGGTGGTACGGGAGCTGGGCGTGTTTTATTGCAGATAGTAGCTGCTGCGATTTGTGCCTGGGAGGATGCGTTATGGACAGTTTCAATGCGCGGCTTTCCCGACACGAACGCGTTGTCACCGCGCGCGCAATCACCAATCGCGAAAATCTTGGGGTCGGATGTCCGCATGTCCTGATCCACACAGATTCCATTGTCACAAACCAAGCCCGCGTCCTGGGCTAAGGTTATATTCGGCGTCGCTCCAATACTCACCAAGACAAGATCGACCTTAATCTCTATTCCGTTTTCAAGGTTAATGGAAGAAACATGTTGATTAGCAGCGCCAAACTCTTCGAGACGCTTGTTGAACATGAAACGCACCCCAGCATCTGATAGCTTTTCAGTGATGAAGTTTGTCGCTGCCGGAGAGGCAACGCGAGCCATTGCTCGTCCACCAACCTCTATGATCGTGACGGCCTTTCCACTATCAATTGCGGCAGAGGCCACCTCGAGTCCGATCACACCGGCACCGACGATAACGACGTCGTGGCAGCCTGGGCGATTCAGTGCTTGGCGGAGTCCTGCAGAATCTCTCAAATCTCTTAGATAGTGAATCCCTTTAAGATCGGCCCCCGCCAAATCGAGGCGGCGAGGCGTTGCTCCCGTTGCGAGGATCAAGTTATCGAATTTCGTTGTTTTTCCATCCAAGAAGCGGATTCGACGCTTGTTCCTGTCAATTTTGACGACCTTGCGCGCGCGCATCAGTTCAATGCCGTTAGACTCATAGAACGAAAGAGGCCGCAAAGGGGTCGGTTTCGGTCTGTCTGAATCCAGCAACCACGCCTTTGACAGAGGTGGGCGTTGATAGGGGAGCGCCGCTTCTTCACCTATCAGCTTAATGGTGCCTTCGTAGCCGTTTCTGCGCAGTGTTGCGGCCGCAGTCGTCCCAGCGACCCCATTGCCTATGATCACGGTTGTTTCCATTTTTCGTTCCTCCCTGAGTGTGTAGAATCTTTTTAAATGAGGCCTTTCGAACGTGCGATTGACACGGCCTCGGTACGGTTGCTGGCATTTAGGGACGATAAGATTTTCCGGAAATGCCATTTGATGGTGTCTTCCGTGACATGCAGGCGCGCTGCAATTTCCTTGTTGCTCAACCCCAGTGCCGCATGCTGCAAAACCCCGATTTGCTTTCGGCTGATCGGGGCAGATATATGAGCTGCGGGGAGCTTAGTGATCGTCAGTTCATGTGCCGTTTTTCCGGCAATCGAAACTTGGTCTGCCTTTTGACCCAGGAACGCTTTTGCTGTTGGGCTGATGACCCTCAGAAAATGCCGCCTGTTTTCCAAAGTCCTGAATGCACCCAGTTGTTGTGCTTGCAGATTGGCATCGACCATCCTTTTTTTTGCTTGCTTTTCTTCGCCCATCAGATGGACGGTGGTCGCAAGCGTGCATTGCGCCCTGATCTCACCGCGTTGGTCCCTGATGGCGGCAAAGTTCGTCAGAGCTTTTCGCGCCTGCCTCTCGGCCAGACCCAGTTTCCCGTCACGCAGAAACCTTGAGGCTTCGAGCAACTCACGTTCCGCCTGGATAGCGCGATTTTGGTTTGGCAAGAAGACCAAGTCTTCGTCCGATGGGAGAGGTTCGATCCCGAGCGGGGTACTCGTTCGGGTTCCCATGGCAAAGACTTCGGTGCCCAACCGAATCAGGATACCCAACCGCTTCAAGCCGCGCTCGTTTGCCGCAAGGCGGCAGCGTTCCAGCAGCAAGAAGGCCCGCGATGTGTCACCCCGGCGAATATATACTTCGACCGCGCTTCGAACCGTGTTCCACACCACATCCGTCACCCCGAATGCCAGAGCGAAATCAAGAGCCTCTTGCAGGAGGCTGCCGTCAGGTGTGATTGTTTCGTCTTCTGCCTGGACCTGAAATTCGAAGGAGGTGAACATTCCTCTGACAAACGGCGTGCGCTCGTGGGCGACGTTTTCATCTTTCTGTGCCCGCCGGATTTCGGCGCGCGCGCCATAAATGTCGCCATTGAGCAGTCTGGCCAGGATACCGGCGGCAGCAAGCCAGCCAAACGCATAGCGGTGACGGACTGCTCCGCTTGTGACCGTGGCCGTGGCGATTTGATCTGAAAGGATAGTGAACTGCCTGTCAGAGGCGGCAATGAAGGCTCTGCAGGTCTGTGCAGCCGCCTGCCCGACGGGGTTGACCAACCCATAGATGTCAACCCATGCAGTGCAGCCTTCATCGCTTTCTTTCATTTCATCATGTGTGGCCAGACCAATGGCGTGGACCAGTTCCCCCCATCCATTCGGGTCGTCCTGTTTCGCGGGATCTGAAGCGGGCAAGGCGTTCAGTCTGTCCAGCACCTCTTGAGCTTCCTGAGCACGTTGGCCGAAGTACAGCACCCAAGCATATCCGATGGCCAAGGATGGTGTCTGGATTAATTTGAACCGAGGAATGCCGGTGAACCAGGTTATCAAGGCCTCGATCTCTCCCTGCCTCAGGGCAAGGTCCAGCAGAGCTTGTTCGCCCAGACGTTGGGCCCAATTATGATCTTGGGCCCGCAGGGCCACTTTAATGACCAAGCGGTATTCCCTTCTTCGCCAATGCCAGAATGCGATACGTTTCAGGAAATACGACTGGCGCGATCCGTTTGCCTCTATGAAACGATTGCGCAGATAATCTTTCAGCGCCCGGTTCATTTCATAGCGGTTTGGTGTTGCAGCGCTGGACGCCAAAAGGCGATAGTGCGCTTCAAGTTTAGCCAGTTTGAGGCCTGCAGCGTCCGTCTTGAACACGTAGTTGCAGATATCTTCAGTGATTTCTTCCAGCCAGCTGGCTTTCTCCAGGCAATCGCGGAGCGGTTGCGGCACCTGCGCCAGCACATCGTTTTCGAAATAGGCCTGAACCTCGGGCAGATGGACGATGCCTTCGCCTGAGGCAGTCGATTTTCCCGCCAGCGCGCACAGAAGCGGCCAGCCGCCCGTCAAATCGAACACTCTCTTTGCCTGGTCTGCGTCCAGTGACAGAACCAAGCCAGTCTCATCGAGGGTGAAACCCAAATCGTCCGGGCCGATCGTAACGACATCCGAGAGGACCGACAGAGAGACCGTCGCGTCGGGCAAGCCTTCGCTTATGACCAATCGAACGGTTTCCGGCGTTTCCAGTGTGATCGTTCTCAGAAACCTTTGCGTAGTGGCAGCGTCTGCTACGCCATCCAGGCAGATCGTGACGGGTCTTTCATGATCCGTGAGCAGGCGCAGCGCGAGGATATTCACACTACTCGTGGTCGGTTTCTCGGAGAATCCTTCGGAGGAAAGCGCCGCGACAATCGAATTCGCAATTAAATCGGCTTCAGACAGGTCCTTTGGCCAGAACGACGAAAAATCCAGGTAGATGCAGTCTTCGTTTCTTTCGAGCGCGGCTTGGGCGCACTGCGCGACCTGGACAGACTTGCCAAAACCGGGAGGCGCTTTGTAACGAAGACACTTGGCTGTCGGGTGTCCTACAAAACTTAGCCTGTCGCGTTTAAGATAACCTCGTGAGTACCTCGTACGACGGGTATTCATCCGTTCCAAAAAGTCTGAGATGTCGTCTGGGTTTGCTCTGGAGGGCGTTGTCATCCCTCCCTCCCCGAAGCGATGTATCGTTGGTGTCCCGACTCCATAACCATAGCGCGCGAAACTCAAAACTACACGAACGTGTAGTTGTTAGCTGGCCTGGTTGAGAGGATTTTGCCATCTCAGCGTCAAACGGCAGGAGGGAGCAATGCAATACGCTTACGCTTCCGGCCACCGTAAGGCCAAATGACAGCCTTTCAGGGAGGAACAGACTGATGAAGGATTTGAACGAAACGGCCGCGGCGGAAGCCGGCGCCGATGAAGCATACGTTGATAAGAAACGGTATTTTTGGATCTTGTCCGTATTCTGGCCAGCAACGCCGCTGATCGGACTTTACCTGGTCTCGGTAACCGGCTGGAGCATCTGGTACGGAACGGTGCTGATTCTGTGGTATCTGGCGGTGCCATTGCTGGACGCCATGTTCGGAGAGGATTTTTCGAATCCCCCCGAATCGGCCGTGCCTGATCTTGAAAAAGATCGCTACTATCGCGTGCTCACCTATTTGACTGTACCCATGCACTATGCGGCTCTGGTCGGGTCCTGCTGGTGGGTGGCAACCCAATCGGTCAATGCCTTTGAGTTCATTGCGCTTGCACTGTCGCTGGGTATCGTCAACGGTTTGGCACTGAACACCGGCCATGAACTGGGCCACAAGAAAGAAACATTTGACCGCTGGATGGCCAAACTGGTGCTGGCAGTCGTGGGCTATGGCCACTTTTTCATCGAGCATAACAAAGGGCACCACCGCGACGTGGCGACCCCGAAAGATCCGGCAACATCGCGTATGGGTGAAAACATCTATTCTTTCGCAACCCGCGAAATCCCCGGTGCCTTCAAACGCGCCTGGGAGCTCGAAGAAGTTCGCCTTGAGCGGAGTGGCAAGAGTGTCTGGAGCCTGGACAACGAGATCCTTCAGCCGCTGATCATTACCGTCGTTCTTTACGCCGGACTGCTGGCATTCTTCGGGCCGATCATGCTTGTGTTCCTGCCCATTCAGATGGCGTACGGATGGTGGCAGCTGACCTCGGCCAACTATATCGAACACTATGGCCTGCTGCGCGAAAAACTGCCCAACGGCAAATACGAGCATCAGAAGCCGCACCATTCGTGGAACTCGAACCATATCATGTCCAACCTGATCCTGTTCCACCTGCAGCGGCACTCGGACCACCACGCGCACCCGACGCGGTCCTATCAATCGCTGCGCGACTTCAAGGATCTGCCTGCGCTTCCTTCGGGCTATCCCGGGATGTTCTTTGCGGCGCTGGTCCCCTCGTGGTTCCGATCGATCATGGATCATCGTGTCTTGGACTGGGCCAAAGGTGACCTGAACAAGATTCAGATCGAGCCTGGCATGCGTGAGTACTATGACCGTAAATTCGGGTCGGTCGCACCTGCGCAACCTGCCGCCATGCCTGCCGAATAAAACCCTCGCATGGCGCCTCAGACTAAGGAGTTGGCCCCGATGGGGCCAACACTGACCTGACAAACAGCCCCTTGCTCTCACTCGATGACGGGGCCGCAGACACAACCGACAGAAAATCTGGAACGACGCATGTGCTTGCCTGTCAACGCACGTGTGTAAGGGAGGAATGAACAATGGCTAAATATCAATGCCCGGATTGCGGTTACACCTACGATGAAATCCAGGGCCACCCGCATGAGGGGTTCCCGCCGGGAACGCCGTGGTCACAAGTGCCCGAAGACTTTTCGTGCCCCGATTGCGCGGTCCGCGACAAAGAGGACTTTGTGCTGATCGGCGAAGCCGCAGCGCTAGCACCAACCCCGGCACCGACACTCGCTCCGGCCCCGGCACCCGAACCCGTGGCGGTTGACGCTCCTGCCGCCGCACCGCAAGCGCCTGCTCCGGTGGCACAGGCGGCCCCCGCCGCCGGAACCACCTACCGGAAATGGCTTTGCATAACATGCGGTCATATCTACGACGAAGCCCTTGGCGACGAACACGAAGGTTTCCCGCCGGGAACTCTGTTCAGTCAGATCCCCGATGATTGGTGCTGTCCGGACTGTGGCGCCACGAAAGAGGACTATGTCCTCTACGAAGAGAAGTAGGAGCGTGAACATGAATCAGGTTGCATCATTTCACGCAAAAACAGCCAGTGCCGATGACATCCGAGCGGCGTTTGACACCCAGATTCGGGCACAACTTGCCCGGCGTGCCAGTTTTGACCGCAAGGCACGCATTGCACAGCTGGACCGCCTAGCAGAGGCCGTCAAACGGAACGAGGACAAAATCATCGCGGCTTGCGCCGCTGATTTTCGCAAACCCGCCGAAGAAGTGAAACTGACCGAGATCTTCCCTGTGCTTCAGGAAATCCGGCACACCAAACACCATTTGAAGTCGTGGATGCGCCCCAAACGGGCGCGCGCCACTTTGGGGGTGTTTGGCACCAAGGCACGGGTTCGCCCCGAGGCCAAGGGTGTGTGCCTGATCATCGCGCCCTGGAACTATCCAGTGAATCTTTCGCTCGGGCCGCTGGTTTCGGCAATCGCGGCCGGCAACAGTGCCATCATCAAGCCGTCAGAAATGACGCCAAATGCGTCCCGTGTCATCATCGACATCGTGGAAGAGGCGTTCACACCGGATCTGGTCAGGGTCATCGAAGGCGACGCCACGGTTTCCCAAGAGCTACTGTCGCTTCCGTTTGACCACATTTTCTTCACGGGCAGCCCGGCAATCGGCAAGGTCGTGATGGAGGCGGCGGCAAAAAACCTGACATCGGTCACTCTGGAACTTGGTGGTAAGTCGCCCACAATCGTCGGGCCCAACGCCAATATCAAGAAGGCCGCGCGCAACATCGTCTGGGGTAAGTTCGCAAACAACGGTCAGACCTGTATCGCACCGGATCATGTGTATGTACATCGCGATGTTTCGACTGCGTTCAAGGCTGCGCTTCAGGCCGAGATCGGCCGGGTCTATGGAAAGACGCCCGAGGCTCAAAAAGCAACGCCCGACTATTGCCGGATTGTGAACGAACGTCACTTTGACAGGGTTCGCAACCTGATCGAGGATGCCCGTGCCAAAGGCGCAAGCATCCTTCAGGGCGGGCAGACAGACGCGGCCCAGAATTTCGTTGCCCCGACGCTGATCTCCGAGGTTTCGGACGATATGGAAATCACTCACGAAGAACTGTTTGGGCCGATCTTGCCGATCATCGAATATGTCGATCTGGATAAAGTTATCGACAAGATCAACGCAAACCCCAAGCCGCTTGCCCTGTATATCTTCGACAAAAGCAAGGGCTTCGCTGATCAGATCATCACGCGCACCTCTTCGGGCGCGGTGGGCGTAAACCTTACAGTGGTGCATTTCCTGCACCCGAACCTTCCATTTGGCGGCGTCAACAACTCCGGCATTGGGTCGGCCCATGGCGAACACGGCTTCAAGGCCTTTTCCCATGAAAAAGCCGTTCTGGAGGAAAAGCATTCGATCACGCATATGCTTTTCCCGCCTTACACGGGCTTTGTACGCCGTCTTATCAACATCGTGGTCCGGGTGCTTGGATAACAGCCGCCCGTAACCAATAGGGAGAGAAGAAATGTACGACTATATCATCGTCGGCGCCGGATCCGCTGGTTGCGTTCTGGCCAACCGGCTGTCGGCAAACCCGGCAAAACGCGTCGCGCTTATCGAAGCAGGCCCAAAGGACAAGAGCCCCCTGATCCACATGCCATTGGGGATCGCCTTGCTGGCCAACAGCAAAAAGCTGAACTGGGCATTCGACACCGAACCGCAAGAGCACCTGAATGGCCGCAAACTGTTCTGGCCACGCGGCAAGACGCTGGGCGGGTCGTCGTCCATCAACGCCATGGTCTATATTCGTGGCCACAAGGCCGATTACGACTACTGGGCGTCCGAGGCAGGCACGGATGTCTGGGGCTGGGACCGCATGACCGACCTGTTCAAGCGCATCGAAGACAACCATCGGTTCGGTGCAACCGAAACCCACGGTAGGGGCGGCGAGCTCTCCGTGAGTGAGCTGAAAACCGTGAACCCTCTGAGCCGTGATTTCGTACAGGCTGGGCGCGAACTGCAGATCCCCCACAACGGCGATTTCAACAGCGCCGAACAAGAGGGCCTGGGCATGTATCAGGTCACGCAAAAGGATGGTCGGCGTTGGAGCTCGGCGCAAGCTTTCCTGCGCGGGGCTGAGGCCCGGTCCAACCTTGAGATTTTCACCGACGCCCGCGTGACCCGCGTTGTCATGGAGGAAAAGACGGCAACCGGTGTCACCTTACAGCAAAGTGGCGAATATCGCCAACTGCGTCTCAATGCCGGCGGCGAAGTGATCCTGTCCGGCGGGGCCGTGAATTCGCCTCAACTCCTCCTTCTGTCGGGTATCGGGGATGCCCAAGAAATTAAACGGCATGGTCTAGCCGTCGTTCACGACCTTCCCGAGGTTGGCAAGAACATGGCCGACCACCTCGATGTAACGATTATGCATGCTGCTAGCTCACGGCGCCCGATCGGTGTCGCGCCCAGCTTTCTGCCGCGTGGCATTGGTGGTTTGTTTTCCTACATCTTCAGACGTAAAGGGTTTCTCACGTCAAATGTTGCGGAAAGCGGTGGGTTCATTAAGTCGTCCCCTGAACGCGATAGGCCGAATGTTCAGTTTCACTTCCTGCCCACATATCTGAAAGATCATGGCCGCAAGATCGCTTTTGGTTATGGCTATACGCTTCACATCTGCGATCTTTTGCCCAAGAGCCGCGGCTATATCGGCCTCAAAAGCCCGGATCCGATGGACGATCCTCTGATTCAGCCGAATTATCTTAGCGATCCGGAAGATATGGGAACGATGATTGCAGCCTTCAAAGCTGGGCGCAGGATACTCGAAGCGCCGGCAATGTCTGCGCACAGCAAATACGAAGTGCACCCCGGTAAATCTGTACAGACCGACGATGAGATCGCGGCATTCATTCGGGAAAGCGCAGAAACAATCTATCATCCGGTTGGTACATGCCGAATGGGTGCGGACAAGGATTCTGTGGTCGACCCCGAGCTTAAGGTTCGCGGTGTATCTGGGCTGCGAGTGGTGGACGCATCCATCATGCCAAGCCTTGTCGCTGGAAACACCAACGCCCCGACCATGGTCATCGCTGAGAATGCGGCCGAGATCATTCTGGGGCAGGTGCGTATTTTTGACAGGAGCCGGTCTGTTGCCTAAAAAATCTTACGAAAATCATGAAAAAACAGCCAGTTGCCAAGGATGCGATGGGGTTTGTTGTAAGAAACTGCAAGCCGCGACTAGCGGCTTGCGAGCCTACCAGACCGACCAAATAGCCGCTCCTAAACACAAATCCGGAAAGGAAGCTAAATGCGCGGACAAATGATGGCGATGCCCCTCACAATACACTCACTCATTGATCACGGCGCTCGCTATCATGGCAACACCGAGATTGTGTCGGTGGAAACAGATGGCACAAAGACAAAGACGAACTGGAAAGGGATTTCGGATAGAGCCCGTCAGCTCGGCTCCGCGCTGACAAAGCTGGGGCTCTTCCAAGGGGATCGCGTGGCGACGATCGCGTGGAACAACGCGCGGCATCTGGAATGCTACTTCGGCATTTCCTGCGGTGGAATGGTGTGCCACACGATCAATCCACGCCTCTTCCCCGAACAGCTTGTCTATATCATCAACCACGCGGAAGACCGGGTCATCTTTTTTGACAAGACGTTCCTGCCGATCATCGAAGGGATCAGGGAAAACCTGACGACGGTCGACACCTTCGTTCTCATGTCCGCGCGTGACGAAAAGGCAGCCAGCAAGATCCCCGGACTTATATTCTACGAGGACTTCCTGGCCACGGGGGACGAAAACGCCGATTGGGTGGATGTCGACGAGAATGACGCCTCCAGCCTTTGCTATACCTCCGGCACCACGGGTAATCCCAAGGGCGTTCTTTATTCGCACCGCTCTACGGTGTTGCATTCCTTGGGCGCGGCCCTTCCCGATACGCTGAATATTTCAGCGCGCGAAGTGATGATGCCGGTGGTTCCGATGTTCCACGTTAATGCCTGGGGCATCCCCTATGCCGCCGCGATGGTCGGCGCAAAACTGGTCCTGCCCGGTCCGGGGCTTGACGGTGACAGCCTCGCACGGCTGATCGACGACGAAGGCGTGACGGTCGCGCTTGGTGTTCCTACAATCTGGCAGGGGCTTCTCGCATCGCTCGACAAACTCGGCTCCAAAGCCGAGACCCTCACACGGACGGTGGTCGGCGGATCGGCCTGCCCGCCTTCGATGATCGCCGAATTCCGCGACAAATATGGCACCGAAGTCGTGCACGCTTGGGGCATGACCGAAACCTCGCCTCTCGGGACCGCGAATGCCTTGCTGGAACGCCATGCGGGCATGACCAAGGAAGAACAGGCCAAAGTGCGCGAAAGCCAGGGCCGCCCGCCCTATGGCGTGGAACTCAAGATCGTCGACGATGAAGGCAGTACACTTCCCGAGGATGGGGCGGCGCAAGGCAATCTTCGCATTCGCGGCCATTGGGTCGTAGACAGCTATTTCGGTGCGGAACCGGGTACGACTTTGGAATCCGATGGATGGTTTGAAACCGGCGATGTGGCCTCGATTGATGCCGATGGGTTCATGACGATTCGAGACCGCTCCAAGGACATCATCAAATCGGGCGGGGAATGGATTTCCACCGTCGAACTTGAAGGAATCGCGGTCGCTCATCCCGGTATTGCAGATGCCGCCGCAATTGCGGCGAAGCATGTAAAATGGGACGAACGGCCGGTCCTTGTCGCTGTCAAGGCACCAGGGGCAAAAGTGTCAGAGAAGGATGTGATTTCCTTCTTCTCCGACAAAGTCGCCAAATGGCAGATCCCGGATGCGGTCGTTTTTGTGGATGAACTTCCACGAAACGCAACTGGCAAAGTGCTGAAGAACAAGCTGCGGGAAGCATATGGAGACGTGCTTCTGGCGTAGCCTGAAAACAGGCAGGCGGATTTGCAGATCGCATGTTCCGCCTCCTTGAGACCGAGCAAAATGCGCGGAAGAACGACTAAAAGGGAGGAATAAATGAAACAATCTAATGTAAAATCCAAGGGGCCTTTTGCCTCGAAGTTTGTGTTAATCACGATGCTTGGTTGCTTTTCGTCGTTCAGCGTCGCAAATGCGGAACCGCTTTACTCCAAAGGCGACTGGCTTTTTGGCCTGAATGCGGCGAAAGTATTCACGAACGAAACGTTGGATTCAATCAGCGCGGGCGGTGCGCCAATACCGGGGTCTGGTATCGATATCTCCGATGACACCACACTGAGTTTCGATGTTTCTTATTTCTTGAATTCATCTTTGGCATTGAATTTTTTTGGTGGTTTTCCTGCAACCGCCGATCTTACAGGAACCGGCAGCTTGGGGGGGATGACCGTCGGAGAGACAAAATACGGCCCTGCCATCTTGTCGCTTCAATATCACTTTCCGACTAATTCATCCGTTAGCCCTTATGTTGGTGCCGGTATCGCTCGAATCTTGTTTCTGGAAGAACAAGGGGATGCACTTGCGGACTTCGACTTGAAAGACGCTTGGGCGCCTGCTCTCCAAGTTGGAATGCGCTATCAAATGAGCGATAATTGGTTTGCTAATGCCGATATACGTTACACGCCATTCGAAACAGATATCTCTGGGACACTCGGCGGGGCACCGGTCAGAGGCAAGGTTTCGGTGGACCCAACAATCTTGAATATCGGTGTTGCCTACCGGTTCTAGGGTCTCGTTTCTGACGGAAGTAACCCGGAGCGCGCGTGTCGCGCCTCGGAACATTTACTTCCGAACTTCTTGAAAAATGATTTCTGTACTGGGCAACGGACCAACGCGGTCTTCTTGATGCAGAACGAAGCAACGGTGAAAAAATGAAAGATATCGTAGTATTGGACGGTGCGCGAACAGCCATCGGAACCTTTGGAGGGGCTCTTGCCAACACGTCGCCTATCGAGCTTGGGGAGATCGTGGCGAAGGAGGCGATTGCTCGCTCTGGCATTGATGGCAGGCAAATTGAAAATGTGGTGTTTGGTCATGTTATTAATACTGAGCCGCGTGATATGTATCTTAGCCGCGCGGTCGCAATTGGGTCCGGAGTGCCAGAAGAAGCGCCCGCAATGAACGTAAACCGGCTCTGCGGTTCTGGGCTTCAAGCCATCGTGTCTGCGGCGCAGTCGTTGATTCAGGGAGATGCGGCCATAGCACTTGCCGGTGGCAGCGAAAGCATGAGCCGCTCGCCGTATATCATGCCGGCCATCCGCTGGGGGCAAAAAATGGGCGACACTGGTGCAACCGACATGATGCTCGGCGCACTCAATTGTCCGTTTGGCACAGGGCATATGGGGGTCACGGCGGAAAATGTTGCCTTAGAATATGCAATTACCCGCGAGGCTCAAGACGAGTTTGCACTGCAAAGTCAGGAGCGCGCCCTGAACGCGATCAATAACGGGTATTTCAAATCCCAGATTGTTCCCGTCGAGGTGAAGGGCAAACGCAACATGGTGTCTTTTGATACTGATGAACATCCTAAGGCAAGTACACTGGAATCGCTTGGAAACCTGCGCCCAGCCTTCCAGAAGGATGGTACAGTCACGGCGGGAAATGCTTCGGGCCTAAATGACGGGGCCGCCGCAGTTGTATTAGCGACTGCAGATACTGCAGCCAGAGCGAGATTGAAACCGCGAGCAAGGCTGCTCGGCTATCATATAGCAGGCGTGCGTCCGGACATCATGGGGATTGGGCCAATTCCAGCGGTATCAGGTCTTCTAAAGAGAACAGGACTGACAATTTCAGATTTTGATGTGATCGAGTCGAATGAGGCTTTCGCGGCGCAAGCTCTAGCTGTGAGCAAGACTCTTGGTTTGGACAATAACAAGGTGAATCCCAATGGTGGCGCAATAGCACTTGGACACCCGATCGGGGCATCGGGGGTTATAATCTTTCTAAAGGCGCTCTACGAGCTAGAGCGTACAGGTTTGAAACGGGCTCTGGCAACCATGTGCATTGGTGGTGGGCAGGGCATCGCGGTTGCTCTGGAAGCTATCAGGCCTTCGACGTAAACGTGCCGCTTTTGAACACGCTTGTCGATGGCTACAGGGTTGTTCTGGCCGCGCCGATCACCCAGCTCAGTCAGCTGATGGGATCGAACTTGATCATCGGCCCCGGACTCTCCATGGGCGTGCTTAACGACGGGCTCGCCTACAGCAAATACCGACCCTGTCCGCTATTGGTGAAATACGTCGAAGTCGGCTGGCTCGGACAAAGGACCAAACTCGGATTTTACGATTTTCGCGGCGAGGACACGATTCCCGTTCCAACCCGCTGACCCTTGAAGAAAGGAATAGACCCATGAAGGTGCTCGTTCCCGTCAAACGGGTGATTGATTACAACGTTAAGGTCAAGGTTAAGGCGGACGGCACGGGTGTCGATCTTGCCAATGTGAAGATGTCGATGAACCCGTTCGACGAGATTTCTGTCGAAGAGGCGATCCGTATGAAAGAAGCCGGTGTGGCTTCCGAGGTGGTGATCGTGTCCATAGGTGAAAAGAAAACCACCGACACTATTCGCAACGCTTTGGCCATGGGCGCGGACTTCGGCCTCGTCGCAGATCTGTTTGATGTTGTCCCGGAATTGACTGAGAAACTGTGATAAAAAGGAATTGAGGCAATGACCTATGTTGCGCCAACAGAAGAAATGATGTTCGTCCTTGAAGAACTTTGCGGGCTGGACGAAATTTCGCAACTACCCGGGCTTGAGGAAGCCAGTCCCGACATAGTGGGAGCGATCCTCGAAGAGGCGGGGAAATTTGCAGGCGATGTGCTCGGACCGCTCAACGCTGCGGGCGATCAGGCTGGGCTCGGTTTTGCCATGGGGCAGGTGACGACACCGGAAGGCTGGCGTGTCGCCTATGACACGCTGGTCGAGATGGGTTGGAACGCGCCCACGGCGGCGCCGGATCACGGAGGAATGGGCCTGCCGGAGGTGGTGAACGCCGCCATTATCGAAATGTTCAATGGCGCGAACACGGCGTTTCAGCTCTGTCCGCTTTTGACCCAGGGCGCGATTGAGGCGATCAACGGCTATGCCTCCGATGATCTCAAAACGCTCTACCTGCCGAAACTCGTGACCGGGGAATGGACCGGGACGATGAACTTGACTGAACCGCAGGCCGGGTCTGATCTGGCCGCTATCCGCACGAAAGCGGTGCCGGAGGGGGATCACTACCGGATCAGCGGGCAGAAAATTTTCATTACCTATGGCGAACATGACCTGGCGGAAAACATCATCCATCTCGTGCTCGCGCGCCTGCCAGATGCGCCCGCAGGCGTCAAAGGAATTTCGCTTTTCATTGTGCCGAAATTTATTCCCGATGCCGAGGGCACTCCGGGGTTGCGCAATGACCTGCGTTGTGTGTCGATTGAACATAAACTGGGCATTCACGCCAGTCCGACCTGCACCATGTCTTATGGCGATGAGGGCGGTGCCATCGGCTATCTGGTGGGTGAGCCCAACAAAGGGCTTCAGTACATGTTCACCATGATGAATAACGCGCGTTTGGGCGTGGGCCTGCAAGGTGTCGGTATTTCCGAGGCGGCCACGCAACATGCGGTGCGCTACGCGATGGACCGTGTGCAGGGCGGCACGCCCGAGGGCGCGGAAGCGGCCATTATGGGACACCCGGATATTCGCCGGATGCTGGGCCTGATGAAAGCGCGGACTGAAGCGGCAAGGGCTTTGGCATTTCGCGCGGCGCGGTCTCTGGATTTTGCGCATCGCGCAGAGGAAGACAAGACTCGTGCGCACCATCAGCGGCGCGTAGATCTTTTGATTCCGGTGGTGAAAGCCTGGTCAACGGAACTATCGGTGCATGTGGCATCTTTGGGCGTCCAAATCCATGGTGGCATGGGCTATATTGAGGAAACGGGCGCTGCGCAGCACCTGCGGGATGCGCGGATCACCACGATATACGAGGGCACGACCGGCATTCAGGCGCTCGACCTAGTGGGCCGCAAGATCAAACGCGACAACGGCACCGCCGCGCGCGAGCTGATCGCCGAGATGAATGCGACCGCCGAGGGGCTGAAGACGCAGAGCGGCGGGGACGCCGATTGGTCCGGACTGAGCGCGATGGTCGAAGAGGCTGCCGGAATCGTCGGCGATCTGACCGACTGGCTAGTGGCGCAAAACGGTACGGAGCCCCTGTCGGCAGCTGTCAATATCCTTGAGGCTTTTGGGATTTGCCTCGGCGCCTGGGTGATGGGCGATGCCGCAATTTCGGCGTCCAAGCGTCTTGCAGAAGGGCGCAACACGACCCATGCAAAGGCCAAGCTGAGCATGGTGCGGTTCTATGCCTCAAATGTCTTCCCCATGGCGGCGGCACTTCATGCGATTTCCAAGACTGGCAATGGCGCGACGCTTGCGCTGACGGCGGCGGATTTCGACCTCGCGATCTGAGGTCCTTCGGCGCGGGTATCTTCGCCCACGCCAACACATAGTGAAGTCTGGAGATATCATGAGCACGATCAAGACGGCCTTCGGGGTCGAGGATTTGGGATGCCGGCGCGTAGCGGTGATCGGCGCGGGAAATATGGGCGGCGGGATCGCAGCGCAGTTTGCCAATGCGGGGATTGCCGTCGATCTGCTGGATCGGGCGGGGCCGGATGGGGTGCGAGATGCGCCCGCTGAACGAGGCCTTGCGCAACAGATCGCGCGACAGGCGTTCATGGGGGAGGCGCCCGTCAGCCTGGTGCGGGTCGGCAATACCGAGGACCATCTGGAACGTGTGGCGGAGGCGGATTGGATCGTCGAAGCCATCCTTGAAGACCTCGACCTAAAACGTGCACTTTACGAACGGATCGAGCCTTTGCGCAAACCCGATGCGATTGTCTCCTCCAACACCTCGACCATTCTGCGCGGACGGCTGATCGAAGGGCGCGGTGCGGCGTTTCAGGATCATTTCTTGATCAGCCATTTCTTCAACCCGCCCCGGCGCATGGCACTATTGGAACTGATCGGATCTGAGGACCGGGTGGCGTTCGACCGCGCTGCCGAGATTGGGCGAAAGGCGCTTGGCAAAACCGTGATCGAATGCCGCGACACGCCGGGTTTCATCGCCAACCGACTGGGCTGTACCTGGCTTTCGGTGGCGGTGGTCGAGGCGTTGCGGCTTGGGCTGACGGTCGAGGAGGCAGATGCGGTGCACATGGCCTTTGGCGTGCCGCGCACGGGCGTCTTCGGCCTGCTGGATTTGGTCGGGCTTGATGTCGTCAAACCCATCTGGGGCTCGTTGATGGCGGCGCTGCCCCGGACGGACGCGATCAATGCGTTCGATCTGCCGGGGCAGGGGGTAATTACGGATCTTGTTTCTGCCGGGCGGTTCGGGCGCAAAAGCCGTGCCGGGTTTTACCGTAAGTCCGAGAGCGGTGCGTTGGAGGCGCTTGACCTGAACTCCGGCGTGTATCGTGCGCATAGCGGGTTCGCGCAGAAAGACCTGCCGGGGGCGGGGCGCGATCTCGATCTTTTGTTGAATAATGACACGGCCTCTGGGGCCTATGCGCGGGCGGTTCTGGCGCAGGTGGTGGACTATGCTTTGATCCACGCGGGTGAGATTGCGCCCTCGCTCAAGGAGACGGATCTCGGGATGGAGTTGGGCTATGCTTGGCGCGCGGGACCGGTAGCGTTGTGGCGGGAGCTGAGCCCTGAAACGCAGGCGCGTCTGCGGGCGCAGATGCCCGAAGGCGTGCCGTTCGAGGCGCTGGCGACTCCGGTCGTGCGGAGTGGCGAGGCGGACCGGCTGAGCCGGGCACAGGCCGCAGGCCAAGCACTGGCCCAAAATTCCTCTGCAGCGCTTTGGGATCTGGGCGATGATGTGATCTGCTTGGATATTCGGAGCAAAATGCACGCCCTTGCCCCCGCGGTCTTCGACATTCTCGAAGAGGGGGTGAGCCGCTTGAACGGCGCTGCGCGCGGGATGGTTGTCGGCAATCACAATCCGCGGGTGTTCTCCGCAGGTGCCGATCTGTCAAAGGTGGTGGCGTGGATCGAGGGCGGAAAATGGGCGGCGATCGAGGCCTTCATCACGCGCGGGCAAATGGTTCTCGCCGCCCTGCGGACGGCCCACACGCCCAGCGTCGCCGCGATGCACGGGCTGGCGCTTGGCGGTGGGTGCGAGTTGGCGATGCATTGCACGGGCACAGTGGCCCATGCCGAGACGCGGATCGGTCTGCCCGAACATCTTGTCGGTCTGGTGCCGGGCTGGGGCGGATGTCGGCGACTGTTGGACCGAGCCCGCGCCACAGCATCGCACGAGGCGGATTTGTCGGACCGGATCACGAGGGCCTTTCACGCGGCCACACTTGAGGCCCCCGCTGGGTCGGCGCGTGAGGCGGGGGATTTGGCTTTGTTGGATCCGTCTCAACCGGTGGTCATGCGTGACGACGATGTCTTTGCCGCAGCCCTTGCGCATCTCGACACATTGGAGCCGAGGCAGGGCGCGCAAGAGGTGGTGACATTGCGTCTGGATCGGCAGGCGGTTCTGAGCGGGTTGTTGTCGGAGCGCGAAACTGCCCGAGACGATGGGCGGATTACGCCGAACGCTTTTGCGCTTCAGTCGCGCATTGCCGAGATTTTCGCCGCAGGAGGGGCAGGGACGTCGGAGGCCGATCTGGCTGCTCTTGAGAGCGAGGTGTTCATGGCGCTGGTCGCGACGCCTGAAACGCTTGCGCGGATTGGCCACATGCTTCGGACCGGCAAACCGCTCCATTAAATGATGGCTCAAGGGTCGTTGCGACGGTTTCCGCTATCTCAGTTTCATCAGTTCTTCCCTGAATGCTTCAGTTGGTGTGCGCCATCCCAGACACTTTCTGGGCGTGCCGTTCAAGCGGGCAAAAATCGACTTCATATCTCGATTTGAGAGCGCGGCGACAGGCGCATCTCTTGGTAAGTAGCGCCGAGCACGCTTGTTCAGGTTTTCGACGGAACCCTTTTGCCACGGGGCTTGAGGATCACAGAACCATGCCTCGGTTCCGATTCCAGGTTTCAGCTTGCGCCGTTTCCAAACTCAATACCTCTATCAAAGGTGATCGATTTACGGGCTGTTTGGAGCAGGGGTTCCATCACAGTCATTAGCTTGTCCATCAGATGCGTTGTGCTGCGGTCGTTGTTACGGAACAGGACGGCGAAGCGGGTCTTCCGCTCAACGAGCGAGGCGACGTTCATCTTACCCTGAGCACGCTCGAAAATCATCAAATCGCCTTCCCATTCGCCAAAAGTCTCACGAGTATCAACGTAGTCGGGTCGTTCATGGATGGACCGATCTGGCGGGAAAACAAGGCCACGGGACCTGCGTGAATGGTGCGGTCTCCGTTTCTTGCGCCGGTTTGGTAGGTATCGGGCCAGCTCTTTGGATTGGCCGTCTGGACTGTAGACATAAGCATAAATTGTCTCGTAGCTCACACGAACTGTCTGGCCTTCAAAGTGCAATCGACCCGCGATCTGTTCGGGAGACCAACCTTCTTTGAGCGTAACCGGCCGGTAAGGACCGCAGCTTAGGCGACGGCCTTTGCCTCTTTGGATTGTGGCACCCAGTTCCACGGCAGGAGCTCGTCGAGGCGATTGATCTTGTGATCTCCGATGCGGGCAAGGATGTCTGCCAGGTAGGCTTCGGGGTCGTGGCCGCTGAGCTTCGCGCTTTCGATGATCGTCATGGCTTTCGCGAGGGTTTCACCCCCGGCATCGGCCCCGGCGAAGAGCCAATTCTTCCGACCAATCACCACGGGCTTGATCGCACGCTCGGCCGGGTTGTTGTCGATGGCCACGCGGCCGTCCTCCAGGAAGAGCGTGAAGGAGGGCCAGCGGCGGAGCGCGTAGCGGAAGGCTTTGGCCAGTGCGCTCTTGCCGGAGACCCGGCCGAGCTGGGCCTCCGACCACGCCTTGAAGTCCTCCGCCAGCGGGCGCGTGCGGGTCTGCCTAACGCGTCGCCGCTCTTCGGCGGAGCAGCCGGTGATCTCGCGTTCGATGTCGTAAAGCGCGCCGATACGGTCCAGCGCCTCCCGGGCGATCTCCGACTTGGTGCCGGTCCAGACATCGTGGAAGTCCCGGCGCAGGTGTGCCCAGCAGGCGGCCTCCCGGATGCGCACCGCGCCGGTAGCATCGGGCTCATAGAGCGCCTTGAAGCCCGTATAGGCGTCCGCCTGAAGGATGCCGCTGAACTCGGCCAAATGGCGGTGCGGATGCGCACTCTTCCGGTCCGGTGAGAAGAAGTAGTTCACCCTGAACAAGTCCCAACGCATTGATTTTGTTTTATGAAGCGGCGTTTTCAGTATTCTGGAACTGCAGG
>NZ_JAIMID010000032.1 GCF_019966535.1 Mesobacterium pallidum
AGGTCGTCGCCGTCGTTGCCCTCGAGGTAATCGTTGCCGGCCCCGCCCAGCAGGGTGTCGTTGTCCTCGTTGCCGTAGAGGCTGTCGTCGCCCTCGCCGCCCTCGATGCTGTCGGCGCCGAAGTTGCCGCCCAGCACGTCGTTGCCGAGCCCGCCGATCAGCGTGTCGTTGTCGTCGCCGGCAAAGATCGTGTCGGCGCCGGTGCCGCCGTCAAGGCTGTCCGCCCCGGTGTCGCCGGTGATGGAATCGTCGCCGTCGCCGCCCAGGACGGTGTCGGCATCGAGCCCGCCGTGCAGCACGTTGTTGCCCGCGCCGCCGATCAGCGTGTCGAAGCCCGCGCCGCCCTCGAGGCTGTCGTCGCCATCGCCGCCGTCGAGGTAGTCGTCGCCGTCATTGCCCTCGAGAAAGTCGTTGCCGCCCTCGCCGAAGAGGCTGTCGTCGCCCGCGCCGCCGCCAAGGCTGTCCTGGCCGTCGCCGCCGAAGAGCGTGTCGAACCCGTCGCCGCCGTCCAGCGTGTCGTTGCCGAGCCCGCCCGACATGTTGTCGCCCTGGCCGTTGCCCTCGATGTAATCGTCGCCGTCGCCGCCGTCGATCGTGTCGAAGCCGTCGTTGCCGTAGAGGCTGTCGTTGCCGGCATCGCCGAAGAGTCTGTCGTTGTCCTCGTTGCCGCCGATGTCGTCGTCGCCGTCGCCGCCGCGGATCGTGTCGGCGCCGAAGCCGCCGTAGAGGCTGTCGTTGCCGCCCAGCCCCTCGATGCTGTCGTCATCCTCCGCGCCGAGGATGCGGTCATGGGCAAAGGCGCCGTCGCCGCCGATCAGCGTGTCGAAGCCGGCCCCGCCCGAGATGAAGTTGCTGCCCGCGGTGCCAAGGATGGAATCGTTGCCGATGCCGCCCTCGAGGTTGTCGTCGCCCGCGCCGCCGATCAGCACGTCGTCGCCGTCATTGCCTTCGAGGCTGTCGTTGCCGTCGCCGCCCAGCAGCGTGTCGTTGGCCGCGCCGCCGTAGAGGCTGTCGTTGCCGCCCAGCCCCTCGAGGCTGTCGTCGCCGTCATTGCCCTCGATGAAATCGTTGTCGCCGCCGCCGGTGACCGTGTCGCTGCCGGCGCCACCGTACACGGCGTTCAGCCCGTTGCCGGCGTCGATCAGGTCGTTGCCGTCGCCGCCGAGAATGCTGTCGTTGCCCTCGCCGCCGGCGATCGTGTCGTCATCGTTCTGGCCGTCGATCGTGTCGTTGCCGTTGCCGCCATCGATCAGGTCGCCGCCGTCGCCGCCGTAGATCTGGTCGTTGCTGTCGCCGCCCAGCAGCGTGTCGATGCCGGCGCCGCCGCCCAGGAAATCGGCGCCCGCGCCGCCCACCAGGCTGTCGTCGTCGCCATGGCCTTCCAGCGTATCGTTCCCGGAGCCGCCCACGAGCGTGTCGAAGCCCGGGCCGCCCTCGAGGACGTCGTCGCCGCCATCGCCGTAGAGTTCGTCGTCATCGGCCGCCCCGACGAGCGTGTCGTTGCCGAGATCGCCGTGAATGGTGTCGTTCCCAGCGTAACCGCTGATGGAATCGTCGTCGACCGTCCCGGTGATGGGATCGGCCGCGGCTCCGCCGTCGATGATGTTAGGCATGCGCGTCCCCTGACTGGCCTGAAATGTCCTTGTTCCGGCGTCCCTTCCGGAAGAATTGTCACCCGGACGGTAACGATGCCTGGACTACAGGGCAATCGTTGCCAAATTGCGGCGCGACACGGACATTAAAGTGTGGAAACCGTGCAATACTATGACGCTTTTCGGAAAATCTGGTGATCCTGTGCGGCCCGGACGGATCATCACGGTTTCGTGATGCCGGCCGGGGCGGCAGGAAAACGGGCGCCGTCCCGCGCGGGCCGCGGGAATCGCGGCCCCGCTCTTGACCCCTCCTCCGCTTTCCCGCAACAGGGAGACGGAGCATCGATACCGCGGCCTTGCCGGACCTGGGGCCGCCGACTGACGGACAAGAATGAACAAAGAGCTCATCATCCACATCGGGCATTTCAAGACCGGCACCACCGCCCTGCAGGTCTTCATGGAAGAGAACCTGGCCTTTCTCGAGGCCAACGGCGTGGATTACGCCCCGGTCTGGCGCACCTATGCCAAGCATTCCGACTATGCCTTTTCCATCATGCGCGCGGCCGGCGTGCGCAAGCTGCTGCACGGCTATGCCAAGCCGATCACCCCGCGCACCATGTGGACGCAGCTTTACGAGCACGTCATGGAAAGCCGCTTCCAGACCACGCTGGTCAGCTCCGAGGAGATCATCCGCATCGGCCAGTTCCCCAAGGCGGTGGACATCCTGCGCGACTGTCTCGAGGCGCGCCCGGCCGGGCTGCGGGTGCGCGCCCTGGTCTACCTGCGCGAGCCGGGCAGCCAGGTGCTGAGCTGGTACAACCAGCTGGTCAAGATGAACTATTTCCCGATCGGCGACATCAACGCCGCCGCCACCGGCGAGATCGAGGAAATCCACTACGACTACCACCGCGCGCTGGCGCCCTGGGTCGAGATCCTCGGCCCCGAGAACGTGACCGTGCGGCCCTATGTGCGCGACCGGGCCGACCCGGCGGCGCTGCATCGCGACTTCCTGTCGGTGCTGGGCATCGAGATGCCGCCCGCGCTGGCCGAGCAGATGGACGACCCCAACCCGCGGTTCGACGACCGCGTGGTGGAACTGGTCCGCCTGATGCAGAACATGAAGTATCCGCATGGCACGATCGAGGCCCTGCGCACCCAGGCCGAAAGCTATCTCGAGGTGCAGGACGCCCTGCCCGGCGCCGGCGCCGTGGCGCTGGACGAGGTCCGGGCCGAGGCGCAGGCCGGGCTCGACTGGATCGCCGAGCTGCCCGACAGCGCCATCCCGGTCGAGCGCTTCGCCGCCCGCCTGCCCGAGCCGGCCCCGCCGCTGCAGATCGAACGCAACCTGGTGCTGGGCTTTGTCTTTTCCGAGCTGATCCAGCTGCGCCAGCGGGTCAATGCCGCCGACCTGCCGGGCATGGGCCGACGCCTCGCCACGCTCGACAGCCGGCTGAAGGCGCTCGAGACCGGCCGCGCCGCCCTGCCCGCCGCGGCCCCCGCGGCCCCCGCCGAGGATGCGGCCGAGGCCGCCGAGGGCAGCGCCCTGCCCCTCGACCCGGCCGAGCTGACCGCCAGGATCGCCGATCTCGAGGCGCGGCTGGCCGAGAAGGAGGCCGAGAGCCGCCGCCTGGCCGTCTTCTCGCGCCGGCTCAACCGCGTCGAGATGCAGCTGGGCAAGGCCGATCCGCGCCGCGGCCCGGCCCGGGACGACCCCGCCGCCCCCGAGGCGGAGGCCGCCGAGGCCAAGACCGCCGACACGGCGGCCGGGCGCTGGGTCCCGCCCGCAAAGCGTGCCAAGCAGCCGGTCAAGCGGCCCCCCGGCGGCAAGCCCGGTCCGCGCGCGGCGCGGCGCAAGACCCCCGACACCCCTTCCAGCACCTGACCAGGCCAGGCGACATTCATGAAAATCCTTTTCTACAACTGGGTCGATTACCTTGACGACGAGAAGCGCGGCGGCGGGGTCAGCGTCTACCAGCGCAACATCATCCAGGCGCTGGACAAGCAGCCCGGGGTGGACTGCACCTTCCTCAGCTCCGGCATCTCGTATGACCTTCTCGACAGCAAGCCGCGCTGGGACCGGATCAAGCACGGGCCGAACGAGAACCGGCAGAACCGCTACGAGATCGTCAACTCGGGCTGTCTCTCGCCCTCGCACCATTCCTTCGGCAGCGAAGGCCAGCTGGACGACCCGGCCACGGTCGAGGTCTTTCACCAGTTCATCGCCGAAAAGGGCCCCTTTGACGTCATCCACTTCAACAACCTCGAGGGCATCCCGGCCAAGGCGTTGAGGATCAAGGAAAAATGGCCCGATACGCGGGTCGTCTTCAGCTTGCACAACTACTACCCGATGTGCCCGCAGGTGAACCTGTGGTACCAGGAACGCGAGAACTGCACCGATTTCGACGACGGCCGGAAATGCGAACACTGCCTGCCGCACCAGCATGACACGCGCATCGTGCAGCTGGCCAACTCGGTCGCCTACAACCTGAAAAAGGTCGGCGTGCGCCCGGGCTCGCGGCTGTTCGACCGCGGCTTCGGCCCGGCGATGCGCGTCGCGGGCAAGACCGCGCGGGTCTACAACACCCGCATCCGCAAGGGCCGGCCGGCCAGCGCCACCTCGACCTCGACCACCGGCGCCTCGAAGCTGCTGAAGCGGGTCGAGGCCAGCAACCTCAAGTTCACCCGCCGCCGCCGCGAGATGGTGCAGCTGATCAACACCCATTGCGACCAGGTGCTCTGCGTCTCGGCCCGGGTCGGCCAGGTGGCCAAGCGCTACGGCATCGCGCCGGCGCTGATCAGGACCAGCTACATCGGCACCCGCCATGCCGAGAAATTCGCCCAGACCACGCCGGCGAAATCCATCGTCCGCCCCGACGGCACGGTGACCATCGCCTATCTGGGCTACATGCGCCGCGACAAGGGCTTCTTCTTCCTGCTCGACGCGCTCGAGGCGCTGCCGCAGGACATCGCGGCCCGCGTCAACGTGATGATCTGCTCGCGGCTCGTCGACCAGCACACGATGGACCGGATCACCAATCTCTCGACCCGCGTCGCCTCGATGCTCTTTGCCGATGGCTACAAGCACGACGAACTCGACGAGCTGCTCTCCGAGGTCGACCTGGGCGTCATTCCCGTCCTCTGGGAAGACAACCTGCCCCAGGTCGCCATCGAGATGCATGCCCGCCACATCCCGCTGCTGACCTCGGACCTGGGCGGCGCGCAGGAGCTGGGCAATTGCCGCGACCTGGTGTTCCGCGCCGGCGACGAAAAGGATTTCGCCGACCGGCTGAAGCTGGTGCTGGACGGCAAGATCTCGACGAAAAAGTACTGGGAGGGCGCGATGACGCCCTATTCCATGGAAGATCACATCGCCGAGCTGCTCGAGGTCTACAACGCCCCGGCCCGCGCGATCGAGACGCTCGAGGCGCCGGCGCCGGACAAGCGCGGCACGCCCGACCAGGTGACCCCGCTGCGCGACCGGGTCACCTCGCGCCGGGTCAAGGCCAAGACCGATGGCAAGAACCGCCCGGTCAAGCCCAGGCCCAAGCCCGCCGGCGGGCGCGGGCCGCGCAAGCCGGCCCCGCGCGCGCGCCGGGTCTAGGGCCGATGGGCGGCGCGCCGGCAGAGCCGCCCCGCGGCGCCCCCCCGGCGGCCCGGGCCCCGGCCGGCTCCGGTCCCGCCCCCATCTTTCACACCCCGGCCCCGCCCAGGGCCGCGCGGCGCGAGGCGGCGCAGGCCTTCTTCGCCGCCCATCGCGGCGGCTTTGCCACCCCCGCCCGGGCCCTGCAGTTCCTCGACTACGTGGTGACGCCGGTCAGCGGCGCCTGGGCCTTCCGGCCCAATGGCAAGACCGGCACCACCTCGACGCTGCATTTCCTGTTCCACCTGGAATTCGGCCTGCCGCTCAGGGCGCTGGTGCAGGATCTGGGCGGCATGAACACCGACAGCGCCGCCGCCCACCGGCTGGCCGAGGCGCGGGTGTTTTCCATGCTGGGCGCGCGCGGCGACGGGCGCGACCCGGCCGAGGTGCTGGCCGGCGCGCTGCGGCTGACGACCATACGCCACCCGCTGGACCGCGCGGTGTCGAGCTTTCTCTACCTCTGCCGCGCGCAGGAGCTGCAAAGCCCGCTTTTCGCCGACGACCGGCTGCGGATGGGCGCGACGACCGGCTTCGACTGGGGTGCGCATCCCTTTACCCTGACGGGGTTCGAGCGCTTTCTCGACTATGTCGCGGCCGAGCTGCCGCATCACGACGCGCGCCCGCTCGACAGCCATTTCCGGCCGCAGGTGCTGAACGTGCTGCCGCAGGTCCTGCGCCCCGACCTTCTGGGCCGCTGCGAGGACCTGCCCGCCTTTTTCCGGCAGATCGCGGCGCGGCTGGAGCGCCCGCTGCCGCCCGATATCGACCTGACCACGCCGCGCAACCGGCAGGACGTGCCGGGGCGCGACGCGCTGGAAACGCCCGCCACCCGCGCCCGGGTGGCCGCGGTCTATGCCGCCGATTTCGACGCCTTCGACTATACCCCCTGACATCCCGAGAGACGCGCCATGCCCCTGATCGAGCTGAACGGAAAACGCATCCTCTACATCCATGTCCCCAAGACCGGCGGCACCACGGTCGAGACCTGGCTGGAAAGCCTCGCCCCCCTGCGGTTCCGCACGGTCGGCGTGCCCTCCGCGCTGAACTGCACCGCCCAGCACCTGCGCTACGAGGATTTCGAGGAGCTCTTCGGCGAGGGCGCCTTTGACTATGCCTTCATGACCGTGCGCGACCCCTTCGCCCGGCTGGCCAGCGAATACCGCATGCAGATCGAGCTGGCGAAGGAACGCTTCTTTGGCGAGATGCAGAAGTTCACCCCCTGGCTGGCCCAGACCCTTGCCCGGTTCGAGCGGGACCCCTTCGTGCTCGACAACCACATCCGGCCGCAATGGGAATTCGGCGGCGACGACGTGGAGGTCTTCCGCCTCGAGGAGGGGCTCGAGACGATCCTCGCCCGGGTCGCCGGCAAGATCGGCGTGCCCGCGCCCGAAGGGATCGCCCATGCGCTGAAGACCGGCGGCACCGGCCCCAAGACCAAGGGCAAGTGGGCCCGCGCCCGGGATGCCAGGGCCGCGGCCGCGCGCCCGGCCCCCAGGCTGCGCTGGACAAAGGCCAACATCCGCCGGGTGCGCGAGTTCTACGCCGCCGATTTCGAGGAATTCGGCTACCCGGACACCGCCCCCGAGGCAGGCTGAGCCGCCGCGGCGCCGGGCGCCCTGCCCGCCCAGGCGCCCCCCGGCGCGCCCCTCGCCCGTGGCAAAGGCGCCCCGGCCGCGTCAGATCTGACGAATCTGCCCGCGAATTCCCCCCTGCGCAGCCCCGGGATTGCCCGCCCCCCTGCCCCGGTTTCGCCCCGGACATTAACCATCTAGAACCTTGTAATTATGTCGCTTTCGCCACTTTGGCGGGGGGTCTGGCAAGCATTGTGGCAGCCTCTCAGGACCCCGTCCGCGAATGGCCCGTTTCTTACCCCGGGCCCGCCCTCGTTTCGACGCGGGCCGCTGGCACCAATGTCTCACGGATCGCTGCCGACCGTGCCGTCACCGCTGCCAAACCTTAGGTGACCCCGGCCCCGGCGCTCCGATCAGAGATTGGGTCGGCAAGGGGTGAACGACCATGAGCGATGCTGCCAGCGTCACTGTATCCGCGTATCCGCTGCTGGGTGCGCTCGTGGGCACGGCCCGCGCATCGTCAACCATCAGCTATGCCTTTGCCAAGGCCGGCGAGACGGTCGACAAGAGCTCCTATACCGGCGGCTCGAGCCATACCTCGGCCTGGACCGCGGCCGAGCAGAACGATTTCCGCACCGCGATCGCCCGGATCATGGAGATCTGCAACGTCACCTTCGTCGAGGTCGGCCTGACCGCGCAATCGGATGTCGACCTGCAGATGGTCGACAGCGTGCCCGGCGGCTGGGCGGGCTATGCCGGCTGGGGCACCTTCGTGGTGGGCTCGTCCGGTGTCGGCCTGCTGACCCACGAGCTGGGCCATACGCTGGGCCTTGGCCATCCCTTCGACAGCTCGATGGGCTCGCGGACCCTGGGCGCGGACGACGACGATCATGACCACGCGATCGAAGGCACGCTCTTCGACAACAAGGTCTACACGCTCATGTCCTACAGCTACGGGGATTTCCTGGACCTGCCGGGCATCGATGCCGCCACGCCCGACCGCATGGGCGCGCTGGACATCGCCGCGCTGCAGGTCATGTACGGCGCCAACATGGAAACCCGCACCGGCGACGATCGCTACACCGCGCCGCAGAACGACGTGATCGCGATCTGGGATGCCGGCGGCACGGATGTGATCGACTTTTCCGCCATGGCAACCGACACGCAGATCGACCTGCGCGCCGCGACCCTGCACCAGGAGATCGGCGGCGGCGGCTTTGCCTCGGTTCTGGATACCTCCGGCGAGGGATGGCAGGTCGGCGGCTATACCATCGCCCATGGCGTCACCATCGAGAACGGCATCGCCGGGTCGGGCAAAGACCGGCTGATCGGCAACGACGCGGCCAACGTGCTCTCGGGCGGGATCGGCGACGACACCGCCATGGGCGGCGCGGGCGACGACGTGATCCACGGCCAGGCCGCAGGCGCGGCGATCCCCGCCCTGGTGCTGGTCGAGATGAACGATGCCGCCACCCGCTCCCGCGCGCTGGTGCAGGAGGATGCGTCCATCGCCTCGGGCTTCACCCTCGACATCGTGCTGCGCATCGACGCCGGCAACGAGGCGCTGAGCCAGCGCATCATGTCCTTCGACGCCGCCAGCGCCTCGGGCTATTCCTTCGACCTGCAGGTCTGGGACAAGTCGGTCCCCTATCTCTACCTGATCGAGACGACGGGCGCGGGCTACCGCACCATCTGGACCGGCATCGACCGGGACGAGATCGCCGATGGCCAGCTGCACCGGCTGACCCTGACCCGCGATGCCGCGAGTGGCGCCATGGTCTTCTACCTCGACGGGGCGCGGACCTATGGCACCACCTCCTCGGCCGGGGCGCAGGCCGGCACGGGCAGCCTGGTCTTCGGCCAGAGCCAGGGCGCCTGGTCCTCGGGCGCCTGGGATCAGACCGTCGCCCTGCAGGGGGATTTCGGCGATATCGCGCTTTACGACGGCGTGCTGAGCGCCGAGGAGATCGCCGCGCAGTCGATCACCGACCTCGCCGATACCGGCGATGCGCGCCTGGCCAGCTACTGGCAGCCCGCGGCGGAAGGCCAGGTGGCCGACACGCTGGGCGGCGATGCGCTGGACAGCCGCAACACGGGCCGCACCGAGGTCATCGCCAGCGCCTCGGACGACGACTGGCTCATGGGCAACAAGGGCGCCGACAGCCTTTACGGCGGCGACGGCGCCGACACGCTCGAGGGCGGCAAGGGCCACGACCGGCTGTTCGGCGGCGCGGGCGACGACCTGGTGATCGGCGGCAATGGCCGCGACCTGGCGTATCTCGGCGACGGCGACGACGTCTTCGTCGACAATTACCAGTCCGGGCCGGATGGCTATGACACGGTCTGGGCCGGGGCCGGCAACGACCGCATCGCCGGCCGCGTGGGCGCCGACGCATTCCACGGCGAGGGCGGCAACGACACAATCTTCGGCCGGCTGGGCTGGGACACGCTGGACGGCGGCGCGGGCGACGACCATCTCGATGCCGGCTACGGCGACGACCTTGTGATCGGCGGCGCGGGCAGCGACAAGGCCTGGATGGGCGCCGGCAACGACACCTGGCGCGACGACGGCCAGGCCTCGGGCCATGACCGCGTGACCGGGGGCAAGGGCAATGACCGGTTCGAGATGGGCGGCGGCAACGACACCGTCACCGGCAGCGGCGGCGCCGATACCTTCGTCTTTGCCGCGCGGGGCATCGGCCAGGACGTGATCACCGATTTCACCGCCGGGATCGACAGCCTGCAGATCGACACGGGCCTCTGGACCGGGTCGCTGACCCAGGCCCGGCTCGCGCAACTGAGCACCTTCGACGGCGGTGACCTGCTGCTCGATTTCGGCGGCGGCGACAGCCTGCGGCTCGAGGGCGTGACCACGACCGCCGGGCTTCTCGACGACATCACCCTGATCTGACCCGACGGCGGCGAAACTTGGCAGCTTCGCCCGAAACAGGGTCACATATCCCCGCAGACCGGCACCACCCACCCCCCGGTCTGCGGGGACCTGGCCGGCCTCGCCCTTCAGTCTCCGGGCGGGGCCGGTCCCGTTCCGGCGGCCTGCCGGTTCTTTACCTTTCCGGCGGCGCGGGGCAGGGTGACGGCATTCCCGCCATTGCCTTTTCGCCTGCCCCGGAGCGCCGCCATGCCCCTCACCAACACCGAGCAATACCTGGTCGAGCTGATCAACCGCGCGCGCCTCGATCCGCAGGCCGAGGCGACCCGGCTTGGCACCGCGCTCAACGCCGGTGTCGAGGGGCCGCCGCTGACCGGAGAGAGCCGCCAGGTGCTGTCCCCGAACGTCTTTCTCGATGCCGCGGCCGAGGCCCATGCCCAGTGGATGATCGACACCGATACCTTCAGCCATATCGGCGCCGGCGGCAGCACCCCGCCCGAGCGGATGGCCGAGGCAGGTTATCTCTTTACCGGCGCCTGGGCCTACGGCGAGAACATCGCCTACTGGGGCGGGCTGCCGCCGCTGGACCTGGAAGAGGCGGTGCTGGCGCATCACCGCGACCTCTGGGGCAGCGCCGATCACCGGGTGAACCTGCTGAACGGCGACTTCCGCGAGTTCGGCCTGGCCCAGGCGGTGGGGCTCTTTGCCATCGAGGGCACGACCTACACCATGTCCCTGCTGACCGAGGATTTCGCCGCCACCGGCACCGCCCATTACCTGACCGGCGTCGCCTATGACGACACCGACGGCGACGACTTCTATTCCCCCGGCGAAGGGATCGCGGGGGTGCAGGTCTCGGCGGATGGCGGGCGCTTCACCTCGGCGGCCGCCGGGGGCTACACGGTCGGGGTTAGTCCGGGGCAGGTGCAGGGGTCGCTGACGGCGCTTTCGGGCCTGTACAGAGACTATTCCGCCGATTTGAGACAAGGCAACGGCAAGCTCGACCTCAGCTGGTCCGAGGGCGCGCTGCGGCTCTTCTCCTCGGTCTCGCTGGCGCTTGGCGCCGGGGACCTCGGCGTCGGTGAACTGCGCGCGCTGGGGCTCGATGCCATCGACCTTGCGGGCGCCGAAGGGGCCGAGCGCCTGATCGGCAACGGCGCGGACAACCGGCTGACAGGCGGCGGCGGGCGCGACACGCTTCAGGGCGGCGACGGCGATGACGTGCTGGGCGGCGGGCGCTACGGCGACATGCTGCTGGGCGGGACGGGCGACGATACCGTGACCGGGGGGCTGGGCGCCGATGCCGCCTGGCTGGGGGCCGGGAACGACGTCTTCTTCGACGACACCCAGGGCGGCCCGCAAGGCAATGACAGCGTGACCGCGGGGGACGGGGACGACAGCGTCTATGGCGGCGCGGGCTGGGACTGGATCTCGGGCGGGCTGGGGCGCGACGTGATCTCGGGCGGCAAGGGAGGCGACGCGATCTACGGCGGCGACCAGGGCGACACGCTCTCGGGCCAGCTGGGCAACGACAGCGTGACCGGCGGCAAGGGCGCCGACCTGGTGTGGCTGGGCGAGGGCAATGACCTGTTCCTCGACACCGCGCAGGGCGGCCCCTACGGCGCCGACACGGTGACCGGCGGCGCGGGCGCCGACACCATCCAGAGCGCGGGCGGGGACGATGTGCTGACGGGCGGCAGCGGGGCGGACCGCTTCGTGCTGCTGCCCGGCGCCGGGGAGGTCCGCATCACCGATTACGAGACCGGCACCGACAGCCTCAAGATCGCCGCGCTGCACCTCGCCGGCGCCGCCTCCGAGGCGGACCTGCTGACCCGCAGCGCGGTGACGGATGCGGGCGTGGTGATCACCTTCGACGCGGGCGGATCGCTGACGCTGGAGGGGCTTGCCGGCACCGCCGGGCTCTGGGACGACCTCACGCTCTTCACGCCCTGACGCGCGTCACGTCCTGCCCCGGCATTTTCTTCTCACGCAGAAAATGCGGCCCCGCACGCGGCACGAAAAGCCTTCGTCGGAAGACTTTTCCGGGTCTGTTTCCTCTGGAACAGGGTCGATTGCGGCAGATGTTTCGCGCGCGAAACACCTCAGCTCCCGGGCGCGAAGCCTTCGCGGCCGACGCTGTCATAGGCCTCGAACCCGGCGCGTTTCGCGTCCTGCGCGGTGTAGATGTTGCGCAGGTCCGCCAGGCGCGGCACCGCCATCTTGCGCGCCAGGCGCTTCAGGTCCAGCGCGCGGAACTCGTTCCACTCGGTCAGGATCACCAGCAGGTCCGCGCCATGGGCCGCCTGGTAGGGATCCTCCTTCCAGCAGACCCCGGGCAGCAGCGCCTCGCCCTCGTGCCGCCCCTGCGGATCGCAGACGCGCACCTTGGCGCCGCCGCCCAGCATCGCCGGCACGACGGTCAGGCTGGGCGCCTCGCGCATGTCGTCGGTGTTGGGCTTGAAGGTCACCCCCAGCACCGCCACCGTCCGGCCGTTGAACGACCCGCCACAGAGGTCACGCAGCTTGTCGACCATGCGCCGCCGCACCTCTTCGTTCACCGCGATCACCGTCTCGGTGATCTGCATCGGCACGCCATGTTCCTGCCCGATCCGGGCCAGCGCACGGGTGTCCTTGGGGAAACACGACCCGCCATAGCCCGGCCCGGCATGGAGGAACTTGTTGCCGATCCGCCCGTCCATCCCCATCCCCTTGGAGACCTGCTTCACATCCGCCCCGACCCGTTCGCACAGCGCCGCGATCTCGTTGATGAAGGTGATCTTGGTCGCGAGGAAGGCATTGGCCGCGTACTTGATCATCTCGGCCGACTCGAGATCGGTGGTCACGACGGGAAAGTCGCGCAGGTAAAGCGGGCGGTAGATCTCGGCCATGACCGCGCCCGCGCGCTCGTTCTGCACGCCGACGACCACGCGGTCGGGCTTCATGAAATCCTCGATCGCCGCGCCTTCGCGCAGGAACTCGGGGTTCGAGGCCACGTCGAACTCGAGATCCGGGTTGGCCTTGCGCACCACCTGCTTGACCTGCCGGTTGGTGCCCACGGGCACGGTCGACTTGGTGACGATGACCACGTAATCGCGGGCGGCCCGCGCGATCTCCTCGGCCGCGGCCATGACATAGGTCAGGTCGGCATGGCCGTCCCCGCGCCGCGTCGGCGTGCCCACGGCGATGAACACCGCCTGCGCACCCGCGATCGCCTCGGCCAGATCGAGGGTGAAGGACAGCCGCCCCGCCTCCACGTTGCGGGCCATCAGCGCCTCGAGGCCGGGCTCGAAGATCGGCACCTCGCCGCGGCGCAGCTTGTCGATCTTGGCCGGGTCCTTGTCGACGCAGACCACCTCGTGACCGAAGTCGGAAAAGCAGACCCCCGAAACCAGGCCCACGTAGCCCGTGCCGATCATCGCGATTTTCATCTGCCCTGCCTTTGGTGCCGTTTTCCCTGTCTTCCGCCTTTGCCGCGCCCAAGTCAACGCAGAGCGCCGGGCCGGCCGCCCGGGATCGACCATAGCGCGACCGGCAGGGGCCCAAAGGCTGAAAGCCCCCGTGACAGAGACGGCTCACCCCGCCGCCCGGGCGTTTCGCGCGCGAAACACGCCCGACGTGCCCCGCGGTTTCGCGGCCAGGGCAGGGGCACCGCCCTGCCCCGCCGCTCACCTGCCCGGTGATGCGGGCCGCAGCGGCCCCTGCCCCCGGCGCCGGGCGCGCCACAGCAGCGTCAGCACCGGCAGGACCAGCGCCGCGACACAGAGCCAGAACAGCGGGATATGCACCCAGTAGAGATGATGGTGAAAGGCGCGGCCGGTCAGAGCCGCGCCAGGACGTAGCCCGAAGGCAGATGCGCCGTCAGCATGGGCCCGGATCCCTCTTCATTGTGCCTCTAAACTCCGGGGGAGTCCGCCTTTGGCGGACGGGGGCTGGCCCCCCTTCCCCGGCTTTTCGCACCGCCTGGCACCGGGGCTGCGCGCTGTCACTTTGCGGCGGGGGAAAAACCCTCTATCGGGGGGACATGAGCGAGGGGCAGAAAGACATGCAGGCCGGGCAGGGGCGGCTGGTGGCGGTGGTGGTGACCCACAACCGGCTGGCCAAGCTGACGGAGACGATCGCGCGGCTGCTCGAAAGCCCGCCCGAGACGCTGGCCGCCGTGGTGGTGGCCGACAATGCCAGCACCGACGGGACCGACACCTTCCTCGCCGCCCAGGCCGACCCGCGGCTCACCGTGCTGCGCTCCGAGGACAATACCGGCGGGGCAGGGGGCTTCATGCGCGCCATGCGCCACGCGATGGAGGTGCTCGCGCCTGACTGGCTGGTGCTGATGGACGACGACGGCCGGCCCGCGCCGGGCTGCCTCGGGCGGTTCCACGCCATGGACCTTTCGGGTTGGGACGGGCTGGCGGCGGCGGTCTATTTCCCGAGCGGAGAGATCTGCGAGATGAACCGCCCCTCGCGCAACCCGTTCTGGCACCTCGAGGTGTTCCTGAAGACCGGGCTGAAGCTTGGCGGGCGCTCGGGCTTTCACATAGGTCCCGGCAATTACGCCGGAACAGAGCCGCAGGCGATCGACATCACCAGCTTTGTCGGCTTCTTCGTGCGCGCCGACACGGTGCGGGCGATCGGCTTTCCGGACCCGTCCCTGTTCGTCTACGGCGACGACGGGCTTTACACGCTGCGCATCCGCCAGAGCGGGCGCCGGCTGGCCTTTCACCCGGGGCTGCGGTTCGAGCACGACATGGGCACCTTCGACGCGGGGCAGCGGGGGCGGTTCCATCCGCTGTGGAAGGTCTATTTCTACCACCGCAACCTGCTGATGCTCTACCGTGCGGCGGCGGGCCCGCTGTTCTGGCCGCTGCTCGTGATCGTTCTGCCGAAATGGCTGCTGAAGGCGCGGTCCCATCGCGGCGATGCCCGCGTCTTCCTGCGCCTCATGCGGCATGCCATCGCCGACGGGCTGCGCCACGACACCCGCCGCACCCTCGCCGACATCGAACGGCTGGCCGAGTAGCGCCCCGCCCGAAAAATCTTCTGACGAAGATTTTTCCGCGCCCCGCGCGGCCCCGCAAGATCTTCGTGAGAAGATCTTGCCGCCCCGGGGCGTCACTTGTTGAGCAGGTCCTTGTAGTAGCGCGCCATCAGCAGCGTGCCGAAGCCGAGGGTGATGAGCCCCACGCTGAGCACGTAGGTGGGCGAGATATGGGTCGGCTGATAGATCGGGTAGAAGGCATCGCGCGCCAGGCCCGTGACATGGATCAGCGGGTTGTACCACAGGATGTCGCGCACCAGCGGCGGCATCTCCTCGTAGAGGAAGAGCACGCCCGAGGCGAGGAACAGCGGCCGGGTGATCACGCCCCAGATCCGTTCCCAGACCGGGAACAGCCCCATCAGCACCGCGTTCAGCGTGCCGACCCCCAGCCCCACCGCGAAGGACATGAAGAAGGCCAGGAAGATCTTGTCATAGGCGATGATGGTCTGGAACCCGGTGGCCAGGCACAGCACCGACAGCAGCATGTAGGACACCAGCAGCGCGGTCATCGTGTTGACGATGGTCCGGGCGGCGATGGCATCGACCCAGGTCACCGCCGGGTAGCGCAGGAGCGCGCCCATGAAGCTGATCGACCCGCCGGCCGTCGACGACACCGTCTGGAACAGCTGGTAGGGCAGGTAGCCGGTCGAGTAGTAGATGATGAAGTTGTCGCCCAGGTGTGGGCTCCGCATCACGATCGAGAAGGCGACCGCCATGATCGAGATCGCCCCGAGCGGCTCGGCAAAGGCCCAGATGTAGCCGCCGGGCGTGGTGCCGTAGCGAGTCGCCACCTCGCGCAGCATCAGCGCCGAGATCACCCGGAACGAGGCGAAGGAGCGGTGATTGCGCGCAAGCTTCTGCTGAACCGGTGGGCGGACGGGCTGCCCCGCGGGGTCTGTGACGGACATGGTGGGCGTGTCTTTGCTGGTGTTGGCTGATGCGATTATGTAGAAAGGACGCGCAGATGGCAATTCGGTTCCGTGAAGGACAAGTCTTTGATGACAAAAGATAATCAACCGGGCGGAAGCGCGGACAACCAGGAACGGAACCCCGAGGGCCCGGGCAGCGCCCCCACCCCCCCGGCCGAGTCTGCGACCGCGGCCGGGCCGGGCCAGGGCGTCGGGCAGCCGCAGGGCCAGGGCGCGGGCCAGGCCCGCGGGCAAGGCCAGGGCCAGCCACAGGGCCAGGGTCAGGGCGGCGGACAGGGACAGAACCGCGGACCCGGACAGGGACAGGGACAGGGCGGACAAGGTCAAGGCGGACAGGGACAGGGCGGTGGGCTGAACCGCGGACAAGGCCAGGGCCAGGGCGGCGGACAGGGTCCGAACCGCGGACCCGGACAGGGACAGGGACAGGGCGGACAGGGGCAAGGCGGACAGGGGCAGGGCGGCGGTCAGCCGGCGCGCGGCCCCGGCCAGGCGGCCCTGCAGGCCGGTGGCCGGCCGAACCAGCCCCAGCAGGGGCGCGGCGGCGGACAGGGCGGCCCGGGCGGCGGACAGGCCGCCCCGAAGATCATCGAGGTGCGCCCCATGGCCTCCCCGGCGCGGATGAAGCGCCGGCACTGGGGCCTCATCCTCAGCTTCTTCCTGCTGGTCATCGCCCCCTTCGCCGCGGCGACCTGGTACCTGTGGGAGATTGCCATCGACCAGTACGGCTCCAACACCGGCTTCACCGTGCGCTCGGAAGAGACCGGCGGCGCCCAGGACCTGCTGGGCGGCTTTCTCGACGTGGGCAGCACCGGGGACGACAGCGCGATCCTCTACGAATACGTGCTGAGCCCCGAGATCGTGGCCCAGATCGACGCCGTGCTCGACCTCAAGGCGCATTACTCGGCCAATTACGACATCGACCCGATCTTTTCCCTGCCCCCCGATGCCACGGCCGAGGACCTGCTGAGCCATTGGGAACGGGTGGTGAAGGTCTCGTATGACAGCGGCTCGGGGCTGATCGACATGGAGGTGATCGCCTTCACCCCCGCGATGGCCCAGGCCATCAGCCGCGAGATCGTGGCCGAGAGCCAGGCCATGATCAACACGCTGAACGAACAGGCGCGCAACGATTCCATGCGCTATGCCAACGAGGATCTCGAGATCGCGGTGCAGCGGCTCAAGGATGCCCGCGAGGCGCTGACCCGGTTCCGCACCCGCACCCAGATCGTCGACCCGGCGGCCGACCTGCAGGGCCGCATGGGCGTGCTGGCCAACCTGCAGCAGCAGCTGGCCCAGGCGCTGATCGACTACGACCTGCTGCTCGAGACCACCACCAACCCGAACGACCCGCGCCTGACCCAGGCCGGCCGCCGGATCGAGGTGATCCGCGAACGCATCGCCGACGAGCGGCTGACCTTTGCCTCTGACAGCACCGAGGTCGGCGGCGTGGGCGAGGATTACCCCAGCCTCATCGCCGAGTTCGAAAGCCTCAGCGTCGACCGCGAGGTGGCCGAGGAGACCTACCGCGCCGCGCTGACCGCGCTGGACGTGGCCCGCGCCAATGCCTCGCGCCAAAGCCGGTACCTGGCCACCTACGTGCGCCCGACCCTGCCCGAAAGCGCCGAGTATCCGCAGCGCGAGCTTCTGACCTTCATGGCGGCGCTGATCTGCTTTGTCGCCTGGTCGGTGCTGGCGCTGATCTACTACTCGGTGCGCGACCGGAGCTGAGGACGAGCCGATGATCCGTTTCGAGAATGTCTCCAAGAGCTTCCGGGTGCGGGGCGTGCAGCACCTGGTCATCGACCAGTTGAACGCCACCCTGCCCACGGGGGATTCGCTGGCCCTGCTGGGCCGCAACGGCGCCGGGAAATCGACGCTGATGCAGATGATCTCGGGCTCGGTGCGCCCCGACACCGGGCGCATCGTCTCGGACGGGACGATCTCGTGGACGGTGGGCTTTTCCGGCTCGTTCCACCGCGAGCTGACGGCGGCGCAGAACGTGCGCTTCCTGGCCCGGGTCTACGGGGTCGACACCGAGGAGCTGATCGACTTCGTCCGCGATTTCGCCGATATCGGCGATCACTTCTTCATGCCGGTCAAGTCCTATTCCTCGGGCATGCGGGCCCGGGTCAGCTTTGGCGCCTCGATGGGCATCCCCTTCGACACCTACCTGGTGGACGAGGCGACGGCGGTGGGCGATGCCACCTTCAAGGCCAAGTCCAAGGCGGTGTTCGACGACCGGATGCAACGCTCGAGCGCCATCCTCGTCAGCCACGACCTGGGCCAGATCCGCGAGATGTGCAACGCCGCGGCCGTACTGGAACATGGTCACCTGACCTATTACCACGACGTCGACGAGGCGATCGAGGTGCACAAGGCCATGATGAACGGCACCTACGAGCCGCCCGCGCCCGACACGGAGTGACGGCCGGGGGCCGGGCCGGAAGGCGGGCCCGCCCACGGATCGGGGCAACTTTGTGACCGCGCGCCCCGGGCCGATCCGGGCGATTTTGCGGCGCCTCCGCAGGGGGGCCACATTCGCTTAACCCTCTTCCCCCGCACCTTGCCGGAAACAGGCTCTAACCCGGCGCAAAACGGCCCCCGGCCGGCGAAAACCGGTTAAGCCGATTGTCTCCAATTGCGCCGTTATGGCCCGGACCGGCCCGGTTCGTGTCCCGGTGAGGTCCCGCTTGCCCGTCAGGTTCGCCCCAACGCGAACATGTGGGTGGGACCAATGGGCGAGCTCAACTTTCAAGGCTGGATCGGACAGGCGGCAGGGCCGCTGACGACCAATGTGCAGGACATGACGATCCTCGAGCTGGACGGCACCCAGGTGCTGGCCACCGTCTCGGGGCGCGGCGGCGGGCTGGTGACCTGGCAGATGACCGCCACCGGCCTCACGGCCCTCGACGTCAGCTATTTCTCGACCAGCGTCTCGGACCTGCTGACCGGCAGCGTCCAGCGCGTCAGCCACGCCGGCAACGATTACCTGGCCATCGGCGCCAACGACACCGGCACGCTTTACGGCTACCGGCTCGAGGCGACCGGCGGCATCGGCGGCGCTTCGTGGATCGGCGGCGCGCCGGGCGCGGCCACGCGCCTCACCGCGGGCGACATCGCCTGGGACATCGCCGCCAGCGCCAACACGATCACCAGCAGCCGCGCCGGCAGCGACACGATCCGCGACACCATGGGCGCCGATCATGGCCTCGGCATCCTCTCGGCCGTCACCGCGATCGAAACCGTGCAGGCCTATGGCCAGGCCTGGGTGCTGGTCGCCTCGGCCGCCGCGTCCGGCGGCATGGGCGCGCTGTCGGTCATGCGCCTGACCGAGACCGGCGCGCTGATCCCCGCCGACCACGTGATCGACAACCTCGACACCCGCTTTGGCCAGGCCCATGCGATGGCGACGGTGATGGTGGGCGACATGCTTTACCTCGCGGCCGGCGGCGGCGACGACGGGCTGAGCCTGTTCCAGATGCTGCCCGACGGCACGCTGACCCATGTCGACACCGTCTGCGACACGCTGGAGAACGGGCTGCAGAACGTCGAGAGCCTGGCCCTGGCCCATATCGGCGGCACGCTCACCCTGGTCGCCTCGAGCCAGGTCGAAAGCGGCCTCACCCGGTTCGACATGGATGTCAGCGATCACGGCGCGGTGCGGACCGGCACCAGTGGCGCCGAGATGCTGTCGGGCGATGCGGACAACAATCTGCTGCACGGCGCGGGCGGCAACGACACGCTTTATGCCGGGTCGGGCGACGACACCCTGTCGGACGGCGCGGGCACGGACATCCTGACCGGCGGCACCGGCCGCGATGTCTTTGTCATGACCGCGGACGGCGCGCGCGACAGCATCGCCGATTTCACCCCCGGCCAGGACATGATCGACCTCAGCCGCTGGCCGATGCTCTACCAGCTCGAGCGGCTGACGCTCGAGACCACGGCAGAGGGCGGCCGCATCACCTGGATCGGCGGCGAGGTGCTCGAGGTGCTGCACGCCGGGCTGACCCTCTCGGAACTGCGCGCCGGCCTCACCCTGGGCGCCGGCGACCGCCCGCTGCTGGTGGTGCGCCAGGACCGCGCGGGCACCGATGGCGACGATGTGATCACAGGCTACTGGGGCAGCGACCAGATCCTGGGCCTGCGCGGCGCCGACACGATCAACGGCGGCGAAGGCGACGACGGCATCTATGCCGGAAAGGGCCATGATCGTCTCTATGCCGGGGCCGGAATGGACACGGTCGACGGCGGCATGGGCTGCGACAAGATCTGGCTGGGCGCCGATGACGACCGCTTCATCGACCACGAGCAGACCGGGGCCGATGGCGCCGACGAGGTCTACGGCGGCGCGGGATGCGACTGGCTCTGGGGTGCCGGCGGGGCCGACACGCTGTGCGGCGACGAGGGCGCCGATTTCCTGCGCGGCGGCCAGGGCGCCGACCGGCTGTACGGCGGCCTCGGCCAGGACACGGTCGAGGGCGGCCTGGGCCGCGACCGCGCCTGGCTGGGCGGCGGCAACGATCTTTTCCGCGACGTGGACGAGGGCGGCGAGAACGGCGCCGACTACGTCGAGGGCGGCGCGGGCCGCGACACGCTTCTGGGCGCGGGCGGGGCGGACACCCTGTCGGGCGGCGACGACGCCGACTGGCTCGAGGGCGGCAATGGCGACGATCACCTGCTGGGCGGCGGCTGGGGCGACACCTTTTACGCAGGCAATGGCAATGACCAGGTCGAGGGCGGCCTTGGCGCCGACCAGGCCTGGATGGGCGACGGCAACGACGTCTTCCTCGATTGCGACCAGGACGGCGCGGCCGGCAACGACTCTGTCTACGGTGGCACTGGCAACGACACGATCGGCGGGCTTGGCGGCAACGACGTCTTTTACGGCAACGACGGGTTCGACATGGTTTCGGGCGGTGTTGGTGACGATTTCCTGCACGGCGGCGACCAGGCCGACACCCTCTACGCGGGGCAGGGCAGCGATACGGTCTACGGCGGGCGCGGCCGCGACACGGTGTTCCTGGGCCAGGGCCACGACCGCTACAGCGACAATGCCCAGTCCGACATCTACGGCGCCGACACGGTGGACGGCGGCGCGGGCCGCGACACGATCGACGCGGGCGGCGGCGATGACGTGCTGACCGGCGGCGCGGATGCGGACCTCTTCGTCTTTTCGACCCGCGCGGGCGACCGGCACATCACCGATTTCGACGCGGGCGAAGACCGGATCGCGCTGGACATCGACGGACTGGGGCGCGGCGGCGTCAGCCTGACCGGCACCGGCAATGGCGCCCGGATCGATTGGGACGGCGGGTCGGTCTGGCTTGAGGACGTCGGGATGGCGCAGATCTCGCTGGCCGACATCGACTTCCTGTGATCACAAATCCCGGGCCTTGAGCCATTGGGTCAGCGCGGCGCGCAAGTCCTCGCTCAGGGCCGGGCCGGACAGGGTCAGGCTGCCATCCTTGCCCTGGCTGAGCTTCAGCCCCGGCCGGATCTCTTCGGGCGCGGTTTTCGGCGTTTTGGGCCGGGTCAGAGACTGTTTTTGCGGCTCGGCAAAGGCGATGAGGCGGTCGAGCTCGCCCGCCGCATCCGCGGGCGGGCTGGCCGAGAGCTCGGCCCGCAGCCGGTCCGTGGCGCCAGGATCGGCATCCAGCACCTTGACCAGCGCCAGCCCGGCGCGTTCCGGCAACGCCTCGGGGAAGCGCAGCACGTCCTCGAGCCGGTCGACCAGCCGGATGAAGGACCCGATCTTGGACCGCTTGGCGCGGGAGGCCGAGGCAAAGAGCACCCGCAGCCCCTCCTGTTCATCGGCAAAGACCCCGCGGGCAACGGCGCGCGCCACGATCCGCGCCCGCTCGTAATAGCTGAGGTTCGCGCGGATCTCGTTTTCCTCGACCATGGCGAGATAGGCGGCGGGGGCATCGGCGGGCTGGCGCACCAGGGCCTGCACCTCGGCGAAGCGGTCCTCGCCGGTCTCGGCATGGAGCCGCGCCAGCGCCTTGCAGCGCCGCCAGCCCGAGATGAGGCCATAGGCGCCGTCCTCGAGCCGCGTCACCTCGACCGGGGTCTGCTGGCCACGCGCGCGGAGGGATTGCGTCAGCGCGTCCATCTCGTCGCTGTCGATGCCGAGCCGGTCGCGGACCAGGTAATCGAGGCGGATCGCCTCATGGGGCAGGGACAGCACCATGCGGCCCTGGGCGCGCGCCTCCTCCATGGTGCGGGAGAGTTCCGCGAGCGCGGCCTGGGCCGAGCTGTCGCCGGCCACCTGCGCGATGGGCGCCGCGCGGGTGGGGCCGAGAGGCGACAGGCCCGGGGTGTCGTCCGTGGGGGCGAGGTAGTCGGGGTTCGCGGGGGTCAGGCGTTTGCGGCGGGCCATCAGCGGGGCGCTCCGTGGCGGGTCGGGCAGGGGGGCCAGCCCCCGTCCGCCAAAGGCGGACTCCCCCGGAGTTTAGAGGCAAGATGAAGAGGGATCGGGCGCGCGATGTGGCTCTGTTTCGGGCTCATTCGGCGGCCTCCGTGCTTTGGGCGGCCTTTTCGTCGCGGCGCCAGGCGCCCAGAAGCAGCGCCTTGAAGGCGGCATAGGTGGCGTCGAAGGTCTCGCGGCCCCGGGCATAGGTCTCGCGGTTGAAGTCGCGGTAATCGGCCTCGTAGATGCCCTGCACCTGTTCGCCAGCCTGGCCGATCAGCGCGGTGAAATCCTGCCGGTGCGGCGAGAGGGTGGCACCCAAGTAGGCCTGCATGAGGGCGGCAAGCTCGGCCTGCTGGGTGCCGTCGAAGCGGGTGACCACGGCGCGCACCGCGTCCCATTCGAAGGCGGTTTCCGGCCGACCCAGCGCGCGGGCGGCGAGGTTCTCGGCCTCTTCGATGCTTGAGAAGGTCGAATGCAGCATGTCGAAGAAGCGGCCGGTGCTGTCGAACTCGAGGAAGGAGGCGCCGAGGGGGACGAGCAGGATGTCGGCGGCGGAAAGCCCGTTGATCGTGAGGTAGCCAAGCGCGGGGGGCGTGTCGAGGAAGACGATGTCATACTCCGACAGGATCCCGTCCTCGTCCAGCACCTGGGCCAGCGCATCCCACAGCTTCCAGCCGCGGCCCTGCATGCGCCAGACCGGGATCTGGAATTCCGCCCAGTAGAGGTTCAGCTGCGCGCCGATCAGGTCGATGTTGGGCCAATGGGTCGGCTGCACCAGGTCCTGGGCACGGATCCCCAGCGCCTCGGTCAGCGTGTCGTCGAGCGGTTGCGGCGCCTCGCCCCGGTCGAGCCGGCGCTGGTTCTCGCCCCGCTGGTAGGCGGCATAGTGGCGGGCGAGCAGGGGAAAGACCGTCTGCCATTCGTCGGCCACCTTGCCACCGAAGATCGAGGTCATGGAGCCCTGGCTGTCGAGATCGATCACCAGCACCTTGTAGCCGTCGAGCGCGGCGGACATGGCCAGATGCGCCGCCGTGGAGGTCTTGCCGACGCCGCCCTTGAAGTTGGCGACGGCGACCATCTTGGCCGGCAGGTCCTTGGGGCGGTAGGGCAGGTAGTTCTTGGTCTTCGACCCCTCGGCCGCGAAATGCGCGCGCAGGCGAAGGACCTCGTCGAGGGTGAACCACTTGGCGCCGCCCTCGGTCTCGGAGGTGCCCTGCGGCAGGTCGGGGTTCTGTTTCAGCACCCGGCGGAAATGGCCCTGGGCCACGGGGATGAGATAGCGCGTGATCTCCCAGGTGGAAAAGGGGCGCAGGCGGCGCGTGCCGCCGTCTTCCAGCCCGCGCGACGAGAGGTCGTTGCGGCCTGCGGCGGCCGCCTTGGCGATACTGGCGAACCCGTCCGAGGTCACCGGCGCGCCGAGCGCGGCCGCGGCCTGGTCGGGGTCGATGCCGAAATAGGGGGGCATGGTCATGGCTGAAACTGTCTGCTCCTGTCCCGATGCGGGTCTCCCGCTGCCTGCTTGTCCGGGCTTCTTGTGAGCCCTTTGGCGCCATGTGCGCTGTTTTGAGTAGGATACAGGAAAAGGCGCCACATGGAAGGCTTTTCGCTACACGGGCCGCCCATCCCGTTCATTTTCTCAGCAAATCCGGGCTCTTGCCAAGGGCAGGGCGGGCCGTGGGCCAAAAAAATTCCCGCTGTTTCGTTATAAGATTGGTTAGGGATTCAGTTACGGACCCCGCGTAGCCCCGGGAATCTGCCTTGAATCAGGAGCTTGGGGCGCATCTGACGGCCTCGCCCGACTCTGAAACCACGCCGTGGCGATTCTGAAACCACGGCCGCCCGACTCCGAACCCCCGAGAGCCGGGGGCCCGGCGAACTGGACAGGGGCCTGTGGATAAATCTAGGGTGTCACTGAAACCCCGAAACCGAATCCCGAGAACGGGATCGACATAACGGGCAGAGGGCAACGCCCCTCGAGAGGCAGTGAAAGACGCAGGCAATGACCAGGCAACTTGTGCCGGGGTCGGGGCTTTTGCCCGACCGGCATCCGACCACAGACATGTTTCTGTGCGACATCTTCGATGCATCGCCCAAGGGGGACCTGGGCAGCATGGAGCATCCGATCTTTTCGCTCTCCACCCGGCCCGACCGGCGCATCCTCAGCTATGCCCATAACGATGCGCGGATCGAGGTGACGCCCAGCGTGAAGGGGCGGGCGACGATCCACGACAAGGATATCCTGATCTATTGCGTGAGCCAGCTGATGGCGGCGCTGAACGCGGGCCGCGAGATCGGGCGGACCTTGCAGCTGCGCGCCCATGACCTGCTGGTGGCGACGAACCGCGACACCTCCGGCGACGGCTACGCGCGCCTCAAGGAGGCCTTCGAGCGGCTGGCGGGCACGCGCATCACCACCAACCTCACCACCGGGGGCATCGAGACCACCCGCGGCTTTGGCCTGATCGAGGCCTGGGAGATCGTGCGCCGCACCAGGGGCGGGCGGATGATCAGCGTCAGCGTGACGCTCAGCGACTGGCTGTTCCGCGCGGTGCAGTCGAAGGCGGTGCTGACCCTCAGCCGCGACTATTTCCGCCTGCGCAAGCCGCTCGAGCGGCGGATCTACGAGATCGCGCGCAAGCATTGCGGCCGCCAGTCCGAATGGCGCGTCTCCATGGCGGTGCTGCACAAGAAGGCAGGATCCGCCGCGCCGATCCGCGTCTTCCGCGCCGCCATGCGGAAAATGATGGAGGCGGAAACCCTGCCCGATTACATCATGAGCGAGGAGCCGGGCGACATGGTCCGCTTTGACCGGATCGCCGTGATCGAGGCGGACACCGCCCCCGGGCCCGGCGAAGGCCCGCTGCTGACGCAGGGGACGCTTGAGGCGGCGCGGGCGCTGTTTCCGGGCGCCGATGTCTATGGCCTGCAGGCAGAATGGCTTGCCTTCTGGGCCGGGACAGGAAAGAAACCTCTGCGCGACCCGGACAAGGCGTTCCTCGCCTGGGTCGAGAAGAGACGAAAGAGAGGATAGATGGCCCGCGTTTCCGTCATCGTACCGGTGTACAACGTCGCCGATTACGTCGCCGACAGCCTCGCCTCGCTCGCGGGGCAAAGCTTCAAGGATTTCGAGGCCATCGTGATCGACGACGGCTCGACCGACGGCAGCGGTGCGCTGGCGCGTGGCGTGGTGCTGCGCGACGAGCGCTTCACGGTGATCGAGCAGGAGAACGCCGGGCTTTCGGCTGCGCGCAACGCGGGGCTCGCGCGGGCGACGGGGGACTATGTCTGCTTTCTCGACAGCGACGACCGGCTGGCGCCGAATTACCTCGAGCGGCTGGTGGGCGCGATCGAGGACAGCGGCGCCGACTGGGTCAGCTGCGGCATCGCCTTTCACAGCGAGCCCGGCCGCGATGGCGAGGCCGAGGCGCCGATCCTGCACACCGGGATGCATGGCCACCTCAAGGCCGACTGGAAGCTGCCCGAGGGCGGCCGCCCCGAGCGGCACGAGCTGACCGACTGGCGCGCCGTGGTGCGGCACTATCCCAGCGCCTGGAACAAGATCTACCGCCGCGCGCTGATCGGTGACACCCGCTTCGACGAGGGCATGAACTACGAGGATCACGCCTTCTTCTGGCGCTATGCGGCCAAGACCGACCATATCCTGCGCCTGCCCGAGGCGCTGTACCTGTCGACCCAAGGGCGCGAGGGCCAGATCACCCGCGACGGGTCCGAGCGGGTCTTCGACCAGTTCACCGTGCTCGAGCGGCTCGAAGGGATCTCGGCCGCCTCGGACAAGGCGGGCCGGACCGAGGCGCTGTCGCGCATCGCCACGCGGCTGACGCTGGAACGGGCCGAGGCGATCAAGGACCGTGCCCGGCGCGCGCGGTTCGTCGCCCATGCGCGCGACTGGATCGCGTCGCGCGGCTATGCCTATGACGCGACGCTGGGCGTGCCCGGCTGGTGGATCGACCTGATGGAGGGCGCGGTGCCCGTCACCGTCGTCGTGCCGTCCGACGGCGCCGAGAACGCGCTGCGCGACACCCTGGCCAGCCTCGCCCGCCAGAGCCTGGTCGAGACCGAGATCCTTGTCGTGCCCGATGACGACCAGGCGCTGCCCGGTAGCCAGGCGCGGCGGCGGATCTACGCGCTGGCCTCGGAGCGGCCGGGCGTGTCGGTGATCGCCGGCGGGCAGGGGGTCGAGGGCGCGCGCAACCGCGGGCTCGAGGCGGCGCGTGGGCGGGCGATCGTCTTTCTCGATGCCGGCGACACGCTGCCGCCCCGGGCGCTGGCCGCCTGGCAGGGCGCCATGCGCGCGGCCGGCGCGCAGGTGGCGCTGGCGCAGATCCGCATGGGCGACGCCGAAGAGCTGAACCCCGGCATCCATGACCGCAGCGCCATCCCCGAGGCGCGGCTGACCTCCGAGGCCGGGTTCCGCCCGCGCCCCGAAGAGGTCGCGGTGCTGCATGGCCACCCTTCGGCGCGGATGTTCGACACGGGCTTTTTGCGCGCGAACCGGCTGGGCTTTGCCCCGGGCTTCTATTCCTCGACCCGGCTGCTTTACGCCGCGCTTGGCAAGGCGCAGCGCGCGGTCTGGGTGGAAAAGCCCCCCGTGCGGCTGGCGATCCGGCCCGAGACACGCAAGCTCTGGCGCGCGCCGCTGAGCCCGGCCGAGATCCTGGTCGCCCTGCGCGAGATGGCGGCGGATCCGGACATCGCCTATCTCGAGACCGGGACGGGCGGCGGCTGGCAGGCCCGGCTCTGGGCCCGCGCGGTCTGGGAGAAGATGAACTTTGGCCAATACGGCACCGAGGAGACCCACGAGGTCTTTGCCGCCGAGGTGGGGGAGCTCTCGACCGAGGTGCCGGGGCTGACGGACGCGGTGGCGCTTGACCCCTTCATCGGGCCGCGGGTGCGGATTGCGATGGGGCTGAACGTGCCCGAACCGGAGCCGGAACCGGCCGAAACGCCCGTCACAGAGACGGATGCGGAGGGCGAGGCGGGCTGATCGGGGCCTTCTGTCGGTCAGGTCTCAATCCGCTCTCTTGCGGTTGATGCCGGTTTTGCGGTTCCGGCCGGTCATGCCCCAGGCGCGGAATCAAGGCCGCAGGCCGCCGCGCATCATGCCGTAGGCATGTCTCCGACATGACGGGCCGCCCGTCGCACCAGAGGTGCGCCGAGAACATTGGCCCGCCTGTGGCGGGACGGCACGGCGATTTGGCTGGGCTGGGTGCGCCGTTCTCATGTCTTTCGGACTTGGCTGGGATAAAGTGCCTAACACGACCGTCGGATCGCCATACCGCGGCCCGGCGATGCGCGGCTTGGCGCTTGAGTAGAGGGTTCAGAGACACCGGCCCGCCGGGCCGGTGCCCGGGCGCGCCTTGCCCGGGGCTCCGCCGCTGAGGCGCTGAAAAGGGTCCACTGGACCCTTTTCCGGGCGCGCCTCACCCCAGCACAGCTTTTGCCAGGCTGCTCTCTTGCCACGGAACAGAGACGCTGTCGTCGTAAAGCACGTCGCCCCGGCTCGACAGCAGCTCGGCGTAGCGGCGGTATTCCTCGGCCCGGTTGAAGTGCCGGCCCCGCGCCACCTCGGTGGTGATCCGGGTCGCGAAATGGCTGTCGTACTTGAAATGCGCAAACAGCAGCTCCTGCGCCGCCACCTGCGTCTCGGCGCTGTAATGCAGCCCCTCGGACAGGCGCATCCAGGGGCGGTAGCGCAGCAGCGCGTATTTCTGCGCGAGGAAGGTCAGCGCCCGGCTGTCGGGGATCAGCCGGTGCCGCACCGCGCTGACCCGCGTCTGGTCGTTCGAGAACACCCCGCGATAAAGCGGGTCGATCCGCACGGGGTCTGCATCGGTGAAGCCCGCGACGGCAAAGGGATCGTCGCCGAGATCGGCCTGGCCCAGCGGCCCTTGCGGGTACATGTCGAGCATCTGCACGCGGAAGGCGTCGGCCTCGCCCGCATGTTCGGCCACGAAGACATCCAGCGGCGTCTCGCGCCAGCCGGGATAGACCAGCAGCTCGTCGCTGTCGGCAATCAGGCTCCAGCGGTTGCGGCGCAGGGCCGACAGCAGCGTGACCTGCCAGGTCACCCCGTAGCGGGCCGAGGAATAATTGGTGTCGGCCGAGAAGACCGCGCAATCTTCCTGGGTCAGCAGGTATTCGCGCGTGCCGTCGTCGCTGGCATTGTCGACGAAGAAGAAGGCCGCGACCCCCATCTTGCGGTAATGCGCCAGGAACCGCGGCAGGCGGTCGATCTCGTTCCGGCAGGTGCAGATCACGGCCAGGTCGCGGGCATTGAGATCGGCCAGCTGCGCCTCGTCCGACAGAAGCTCGAGCTGGTTGCTGTCATAGCCGAGCCCGGCATTGGTGAAGCTGGGCCAGATCTTGCGCGGCCAGAGCGTGTTGGCGTCGCGCAGCGCCTCGGTCGGGGCCTGTTCCTCGGCCGTATCCAGATGCGCCATCTTGCAGGGCGAGGCGGCCGAGGGCAGGAAGTAATTGTCCCACAGCATGATCTGCCGGGCCTTGCCATGGGTGCGGCGCCAGATCGTGGTGTAGTAATCTTCCGACGCGACCTTGATCCCGCGCATGGCCAGCAGGTCGCCGACCACCTTGTCCTCCATGAAGGAGCTGTCGATCAGCTGCCAGCCCTGGATCGTGTCGCGGCTGGCCAGCAGCTGCGACATGGCATGGCGCGACAGGGTGTAGCCGCCGCCGCCATCGGCATAGGACGAGGGTTCGGGCGACTTGTCGAGCGATGTGCGCGCGCGGTCGCTCTGCGATTTCTCCTGGTGCCAGGACCGGTCCATCTGCCCCAGCGCGCGGGTGAGGCCGCGGCCGTAGTAGTCGAACTTGCGATAGGATTGCGAATGGAAGAACTCGTCGACGTTCAGGTAGCAATCGTCGTCGATCTTGAGCATGTATTCGAAATTGGTGTTCGCATGGACCCAGTCGACCGTGGCCAGCGTCTTTTGCGGCAGCCCCTCGTAATCGTCGGGCGCATCGAGCCGCAGCACGTCGCCATCGAGCGTCCCGTCGCCATCGCCGACCACGATCACGTAGGGAATGCCAAGCGCGGTCAGGTCCTTGAGCCAGCCGTCGCGCATCGCGGTGACCCGGGTCTCGAGGTAGGGCCGGCAGGAAAACACCGTCACCAGCGTGTCGAAGAGCGGCGAGGCCAGATCCCATCCCTCGGCCGTGACCGGCTCTTCGGGGAAGCGTTCCAGCGCGCCGGCGGGGCGGCCGGGGAACAGGGTCAGCGCGGCGCGGGCGGCATCGGGCGCGCCGTCCGTGGCGGCAAGCCGGTCCAGCGTGGCGAGGGCCGAGACCACGCTGGGCGCCTCGACGGCCTTGTCGCGCATCGCCTTGGGCATCTCGGACAGGATCTGCCCCAGCCGGGCCAGCGCCCGGTCGGCCAGCATCGGCGCGCCGAGGCGGATCGCGGCGCCCAGCAGCGACAGCAGCAGGCCCAGGCCGAGGTAGCCGCTGAACTGGCCCGAGATCTTGCGCAGATGCGGCATGACCTCTTCCAGCAGGCGCGTGGTCTCGGGGCCCTCGCCGTCCTCCTGAAGGGTCTCGACCAGGCGGTGCAGCCGGCGGCTCGAGCTGATCTGAACGCTGTAATAGGGCGCCTTGTCGACATTGTTCCAGCGCCGGCGCAGGGCATGGTGGGCGGCCTCGGCGAGGCCCGGATCGTCCAGCCTGTTGCCCGGAAAGGCCATGGCGCGCAGCGACAGCTCGCGCAGGTTCAGCCCGGTGGCCGAGAGCTGCATCACCGGGTCGGTGAGCGCCTCGAGCGGGCCGGCGCCGGCCGGGCCCATCAGTTCCAGCCTGAGGCGCGGCGCCTCGATCGCGCCGAGCGCGGCGAGGTGGCGCAGCGCCAGGTCGAGATCGCCGGCGTCCTCCTGCCCACGCGCATGGGCGGCGGTGATGGCAAAGGCGGCGCGGGCGGCGACCATGGTCTGGCTCAGCGCCATGCCATCGGCGACGCGGGCATCGACCAGCGTCCAGAACCGGTCGGAACAGGCAAAGCAATGCAGCACGAAATCGCGCACCTGGACCGAAATCGCGTCGGGCATCCGGTCGCGCATGGACAGAAGCACCACGGCCGCCTCGGTCATGCGCGCGCAGGGCAGGCGCCAGTAGGCATTGGCCGCGCGTTCGACCAGCGTCATCAGCCCGCGCAGGATCTGGTCGGTGAACCGGTCGTCCCAGGGGTAATTGTCGCGCGTGGCCAGCTCGGTCAGCACCCAGGCGACGGGCGGGGCGCAGAACCAGGCGCCGTCATTGGCGGTCATCGAGGCGACCACCTGCGCCGCGGCCTGGATCTCTCCGCGGATCATCAAGAAGGGCAGCAGCTGCGAGTTCTGCCAGGCATTGTCGGCCGGGCCGATCTTCTGGTCGGCGATCAGCGCCTCGAGCGCGCGCATCGCCGCGTGATCGCCGGCCTGGCAGACCGGCTCGACCAGGGCCAGCACCAGGCTGCGCCGGGCCTCGCCGTCCAGCGGGTATTCGGCCAGCAGGTCCCTCAGCACCGCGGCGATGTCGGCGCCGGGGGCGTCGCGCAGCCGGGTGTTCAGCTCGGCCTGGACACGGGCCGAGAGCACCTCGGCGGGGCCGGGGGTCTTGTCCTTGCGCGGGCGCTCCTCGGCCACGGCCTCGGTCACGTCGGGATGGCCGTCCGGAAACAGGTACGCGATGGCGTTGTAGAGACGGGCGGCGGTCAGCAGGTAGCGCCGGGCATTGTCGGTCAGCTCTTCGTAGAAGCCGCCAAAGCGCACGTGTTCGATCGCGGCCAGCGCGGCATAGGCATTGCCCTCGGGGGTCAGCGTCTCGGCGTTGCGCTCGATCGTGCGGATGATGTCGTCATGGGTGACCACCAGCGGCTCGCCGCACAGCAGATGCCCGGCCACCGCCTGAACCGAGACGCGGCCCGAGCCGCTGGCGGCCCAGATCCGCCCGGGCAGCGAGGCGCGCAGCCCGATGGTGGCATTGCCGAAGTTCAGGCTGCGGGCCACGGTCATGTTGTCCGACAGGTGGACGCGCAGCGGCTCGCCCAGCCCCTCGACCTCGATCCCCGGGCGGGTGCCGGGGCGGATCGGATCGAAGGCCCAGCCGGTCACGGCGAAACTGTCGGTGAGCTTGAGCTCGCCCATGCCGCGGCGGTCCTCGTTGGCCTCGCCGCCGATCTCGATCGTGTCGTCGATGATGCCGCCCTGCCAGCTGGCAAAGGCGGCCTGGCCGATGTCGGGAAAGCTCTCGTCGTCGTCGATCAGCACCTGGCCGTCGAGCTTGACCATGACATGGGGCGGCATGATCTCGATCTCGACATGGACCACGCCCTCGTGCAGCTCGACTTCATGCGGCGTTTCCTCGCGCCAGTGGTCCTCGTGCCGGGTGTTGGTGACGGCCACGTTCTGCTTGCCGCGCAACGACAGGTGGAACAGGATGTCGCGCCGCGCCGCGTCGAAGAACGAGAGGTTGGCATAGGGCACCTCTTCGTCCAGTTCGGCCGCGTAGGAAAAACTTGCGCCACCGTCGGCGAGGAAACGGAACATGCGGGAACTCCGGCAAGGACGGGTCGTCGGGCGCTGCAAGGGCCCCCTGCGTTGTGTCGGATTCTGCCAAGGGGCGCAAGGGCGGGTCCCCCCGGGGCCCCTTACCGACGATTGAATTCCCGCCGGCCCTCGGGTATTTGCGGCGGGCGAAGGGCCGCCGATCCGGGTCGCCCGGGGCCAGGCGGGTGCGCGCCCGGCCAAGCCCCAGCGGCAAGGGAGCAGCCCATGGCAGAGACGCCACAAGGCCACGTGTTCATCGTCACCTACGGGCGCTCCGGCTCGACCCTGCTGCAGAACGTGCTGAACGGCATTCCCGGCTACCTGATCCGGGGCGAGAACGAGAACATGCTCTGGCCGCTGGTGCAGACCTGGCTGATCGCCCGCGATGCCCAGGAGATTCGCGTCCGGCGCGAGGCGCGGCGCACCGGGCGCCAGCCCGACCCGCGCTACGGCACCCGGATCGATCCCTGGTTCGGCGCCGAGCTGATCGAGCCGCCCGAATTGGGCCGCGCCCTGGCGCGGGTGTTCACCAACCAGGTGCTGCGCCCCGAGCCGGACACACGTATTGCGGGATTCAAGGAAATACGCTTTCATCATGCGGGCGACAAGATGACGAGCTGTTTCGATTTCATGCTGAACTTCTTCCCCGGCTCCCGCCTGGTGTTCAACACCCGCAACCTGGCCGACGTGAAGAAATCGGGCTGGTGGGCAAGCTACCGCGAGGACGCCTTCATGGCCGAGGTGGGCCGCGCCGACCAGGTCTACCGCGACTACGCCGAGAGCCATTCCAAGCGCAGCATCGTGATGCAGTACGACGACTACCAGGGCAATCCCGGGGCCTTCGAGCGGCTGTTCGATTTCCTGGGCGAGCCCTTTGACGCGGACAAGGTGGCCGAGGTGATCGGGCAGCAGCTCGACCATCTCAAGGACAGCTGACGGCAGGGAGCAGGGAGGGGACGGGCCGCATGAAGGGACCCAATCAGAACAAGGGCGGCGGCGCGCCGGATGGCGGCTGGCAGCTCTGGGCGCAGAACCCGCTGCCGGTGCGGCGCTACGTCTTCATCGTGACCTATGGCCGGTCGGGCTCGACGCTGCTGCAGAACCTGCTGAACGCGATCCCCGGATTCGAGATCCGCGGCGAGAACAACAACGCCCTGCTGCACATCGCCCGCGCCTGGGAGGCGCTGGACAGCTCGCAGACCCTGGCCAGGCTGCGCGAGGCCGGCGAGCCGACCGACCAGACCCACCCCTGGTTCGGCGGAGAGCTGATCCACCCGCCCCATGTCGCCCGCGCCATGGTGCGCGGCTTCGTCAACACGGTGCTGAAGCCCTCGGACGACACGCGCGTCTCGGGCTTCAAGGAGATCCGGTTCCACGCCGCGGGGGAGGAGTTCGAGATGTATCTCGATTTCATCTACCGCTTCTTCCCGAACGTGAAGTTCATCTTCAACACCCGCGACAAGGACGCGGTGGCGCAATCGGGCTGGTGGAAGGGCTATGCCCCCGAGACGGTGCACCGGATCCTCGGCGAGGCCGAGGGGCTGTACCATGCCTACATGGAAAAGAACCCCGAGCGCGGCTTTCACCTGCATTACGACGATTACGTCGGCCGGCCGGCCAAGCTGCGCCCGCTGTTCGAATTCCTGGGCGAACCCTTCGACCGCGACATGGTCGAGCAGGTGCTGGGCACCAAGCTCGACCATCTCAAGAAACGCTCGAAATCCTCGAACTAGAGACTGTCTGGCCGGGGCAGGGGGGCGGGCCCGCCCGCCGCCGGCTCAGGTTTGCGGATCGCCTTCGGCTTCGGTTTGCGGACCGCCTTCGGCTTGGGTCGCCACCGCCGGCGGGGCCAACACGACGCGGGCCAGCCGCTCGGTCGCGTCGGGCGTCAGGTAGCTGCGCAGCCAGTCCGACAGGAAGGCATATTGCTCTTCCTGGGCCGGGTCCGCGCCCGGGTCCTGCGGCAGGTCGAAGGGCGTGCCGGCGGCGTCGAAGAAGGTCTCGTTGAACCATTCGAGCTTGTCGCGGTTCTTCCACAGGATCACCTGCCTGAGCTTGTCGTCGGGCAGTTTCAGCGAGGGCAGGTCGGCCAGTTCGGGCGCCTTGCGCAGCTTTTCGACCAGCGCCTGGCGCGCCTTGACCTGGCTTTGGTCGCGGGTCTGTTCGCCCTCGGGCAGGCGGACGTAGGTCTCGTTCATCATCAGCAGGAAGGCCGCCGCCGCCCCGGACAGGGACGAGTTGACCTTGGCCGGGCCGCGGTCGTCGGTGGTCGGCAGGTCGAGCCCCAGCTTTTCGTTCATCACGTAGAACAGGTCCGCCACCACGTCGCCCTCGTGCAGCAGCGCGCGGTCGAAGCGGCGGACGGTCATGTGCTCGGGCCCCACCGATTGCAGGTAGCGCTTGAAGCGCCAGATCGTGGGCGCGGTGTACTCCCAGGGGCTGGACAGCTCGCCCAGCCGCATCCCCGCGCGGATGAACTGGTCGAGGGCCGAGCAATAGAGACTGTCGGGGCTGCGCGCATAGCCGATCACCTCGATCTCGTCGAACATCTTGCGCAGGCGCTTCATGAAGGGGCGGTGTTCGTCGAGCGTCGAGAAATGCTCGCTCGACAGGATGACGATGCGGGGCTTTTGCTCCTTCACCTGCTTCTGCAGCCGGGCCCAGGCGCGCTGGCTCCAGTTCATGGCCTCCTGCTTGGAGGAGAAATGCGCGCGCAGCGGCGGCACCATGGGGCGGTTCGGCTGGTGGTAGAGGGTCGAGAGCGGCCGCGCCTGGTCGACGGGATCGTGGAAGACATAGGCCCCCGCCTCGGCCAGCGCCTTGCGATGGCGGAAGAGAACGCCCTGGATGACCGTGGTGCCGGTCTTGGGCGGACCGATGTGCAGGACGAGTTTCATGGGGGAGGGCCTTTCTGCCGCCGTCGGTGCTGCCCGGCAGGTAACACGGCAAGGTTGTCGCGTCGAGATGCGCCCGGGATGCGCCGCCTGGCGACGGGCGCGGGCGCGAAAAGGGGGGCGGAGACCGCCCCCCCGGATGACTGCGTGGCGGGGCCGGTCAGACCAGCACGATGTCGCCCAGGAGCCCGGCGGTCGAGCTGACCCCGTCCAGCGTCACCGTCGCGCCGGTGTCCAGCGTCAGCACCAGGTCGCTGCCGGCCAGCGAGGCCCGCGCGTCGAGCTCTGCCTGGGTCAGCGGACCGCCCCAGAGCGCGGCGGTGAAGCTCAGGTCATCCTCGCCCGATGTGAAATCGGTGAGGAAGACATCGCCCATCGCATCGCCGAAGACAAAGCTGTCATTGCCCGCGCCGCCGGTCAGCGTGTCGTTGCCGCCCAGGCTGTGGATCGTGTCCCAGCCGCCGCCGCCGAAGACCTGGTCGTCGCCGAAGGTGGTCTGCGCATCGTCCATCCAGGTGTCCGCGCCATTGCCGAGCACCGCGTAATCCGCGCCGCGCCCGCCATAGACCAGGTCGTTGCCGTCGTTGCCGTAAAGCGTGTCCGACTGGTCGCCGCCGTAGAGGCTGTCGAACCCCTTGCCGCCGCGGATGTAATCGGCCCCGGTGCCGCCGTAGAAGGCGTCGAACCCGTTGCCGCCGAGGATGATGTCGTCGCCATCCTCGCCCCAGACGGTGTCGTTGTTCAGCGGCGCCTCCTGGGTGTTGTCCTCGAAGGTGTCGTTGCCCTCGCCGAGGTAGACCAGGTCCTGGCCGTTGCCGCCGAAGATCGTGTCGTCGCCGATATTGCCGTAAAGCGTGTCATGGCCGTCGCCGCCGTAGATCAGGTCGTTGCCCTTCTGGCCGGCGATCAGGTCGGCGCCGATCTCGCCCGAGAGCGTGTCGAAGCCGTCGTTGCCGTAGAGGCTGTCATTGCCGTCCCCGCCCGAGGCGAAATCGCCCTGGGCGCCGCCGATGAGAAGGTCGTCGCCGGTGCCGGCCAGCAGCGTGTCGAAGCCGTCGCCGCCGTTCAGCGTGTCATGGCCATCCGCGCTTTCCAGCCGGTTGCCGCCGGCATCGCCGATCAGCCGCGCCGAGAGGCCCGAGTTGAGGAACTCGGCATTCTCGATGCTGGCCAGCGCGTCGATCCCGTTGGGCAGCGGCGCCAGCGTGCCGGTGTCGAGCCCGCGCACCAGGCCCGCGGCGAGGTCGATCTCGACCACGAAATCGGGCCCGGTGTAGGCGTCGAGCGTGACCCGCAGCGTGTCGTTGCCGCCATTGCCGAAGAAGCTGTCCTGCCCGGTGCTGGCGATGAAGAGGTCGTCGCCTTCGCCGCCGCGGACGATGTCGTTGCCGGTGCCGTCGTAGAGCGTGTCGTTGCCGGCCCCGCCGTCGAGATCGTCGTTGCCCTCGTCGCCTTCGAGCACGTCGTTGCCGCCGTAGCCGCGCAGCGTGTCGTCGCCTTCGAGCCCGCCGAGCCAGTTGTCGACCGCGTTGCCGGTCAGCGCGTCGTTCATCGCGGTGCCGGTGGCACCCTCGATGCCCGTAAAGCTGTCGCTGTCGCCGAAGCTGTCGGTGGCCTGGCCGGTCAGCAGGTTCACGTCGACACCCTGGGTGCCGCCGTCCTCGAGGTGGTAGCGCAGGATGTCCCAGCCGCCGCCGCCGTGGATCGTGTCATCCCCGGCCTCGCCGACCCAGCCCTCGGAGGCGTCCGAGCCCTGCATGCTGTCGTTCTGATGCGTGCCCTCGAAATGGTCCGCCCAGGTGAAGGAGGTCGCCACGCTGCTGCCCGAACGGCTGGTCGCCGTCCCTGCGCCCTGCGCGCCGACGGTGAGCGCGATGCCGGTGCCCGTGATGTCGGTGAAGATCATGTCGAGCCCGAAGCCCGCGTTCTGCGACCAGGCCGCGGCGTGACCCATGACGGTGTTGGTGCCGGTGCCGGCCTGGACGATGTCGCCGTAGCCCTGGCCATCGGCCGCCCCGCCCGAGGCGTCGATCGTGTCGTCGCCCGCATCGCCGCGCAGCCGGTCGCGGCCATCGCCACCCACCAGGTAATCGGCGCCGGCCCCGCCCGAGAGCGTGTCGTCGCCCGCGCCGCCGTAGAGCTGGTCGTCGCCGTCATCGCCGTTCAGCTCGTCATGCCCGAGCATGCCGCCCAGCGTGTCGTTGCCGCCGCGCCCGTCGAAGCGTTCATCCGCATCCGAGCCGTTGATCACGTCCGCCGCGTCGGTGCCGCGCACATGGTCGATCAGCGACACGGTATCGGTGGCGCCGAAGCCGTCGACGATGGTGCCGGCCGCGAGGTCGGCGATGATGCCGCCCATGCCGCCGTTGCTGGCGTCGTTGCTGTAATCGGCGCGGTCCCAGGCCGCGCTGCCGGTGATCGTGTCGGCGCCGCCGAGCCCGCGGTAGCTGATGTATCCCAGCGCGGCCGAGCCGGTGAAGCTGTCGGCCTGGGCGGTGCCGCGCACCGCCTCCATGTTGCTGAAGCTGTCGGTATTGCCGAAGCCGTCGGTCGCCGTGCCGGTGGCAAAGTTCACATTGATCGCCCCGGCGCCGCCGTCCTGGGCCTCCTGGTGGTAGAGCAGTTCGTCATAGCCTGCTCCGCCATCCATCGTGTCGTTGCCGGCAAAGCCGCCCCAGCCTTCCCAGTTGGCATTGCCCGAGCCGATGAAGGTGTCGCCCGCCCCCGTGCCGTAGAAGAGATGGGCATAGGTGAAGCTGTCGTTGACCACCCCGCCCACCGCCGAGACCGCGGTGCCGGTGCCGTCCGCGCCCACGGTGACGGTGATGCCGCCGGTGCCGGTCACGTTGCGCCACGAGAGGTCGATGCCGTCGTTGTAGACCGTGAAGAGCTCGGCATGGCCGATGATCACGTCGGCGCCGGCGCCCGGCTCGATGTAGTCGCCGCCGGTCTGGCTGCTGGCCGCGCCGGTGCCGGCGTTGATCGTGTCATTGCCGTTGCCGCCCGACAGGTAATCCTGCCCGTCGCCGCCATCGAGGCTGTCGAAGCCGTTCTCGCCGTAGAGGTCGTCGTCGCCCGCGCCGCCGATCAGCGTGTCGAACCCGGTGTCGCCGCGGATCGTGTCATTGCCGGCCAGCCCGTCGATCAGGTCGTCGCCCGCGGTCCCCGCCAGCAGGTCGTCGCCCGCGGTGGCCCCGTCGCCGCCGCCGCCCGCGCCGATCAGCTCGTCGAAGGTGAAGGTGCCGTCGGTAAAGCGCACCTCCTCGACATTCGTCATCACGGCCACCGTCTCGCCGCTGTCGATGCTGCGGATCGAGACGTTCTCGGCGGTGCCGGTCATCTCGTAGGCCGTGAAGAACTCGGCCCGGCTGAAGCCCTGGCCGCCATCCAGGCGCTGGATCTGGTGCAGCTGGACCTGGTCGGTGCCGCCCGCCCCGTCGAAGTCGAGGAAGTCGAGACCCCATTCCAGCTTGAGCACGTTGCGGTTGCCGTCGCCCTGCACGATGAGATCGCCGCCGAACTGGCTGACCACCCGTTCGATGTTGACCATCTGCGTGGTATACAGCACGTCGGCCCCCGCGCCGGTGCCCGAGAGGCCGCTGACGGTGATGGTGCTGCCGAAGGTGATGCGCTGTGCCGCCGAGCTGTCGTCGCGCACCGCGCCGTCGTCGTAATCGGCGCCGCCGTCGAGATAGCTGTTGCCCTCGTAGACCACGAGGTAATCGTCGCCCGCGTTGCCGAAGAGCGTGTTGTCGTCATCGCCGCCGTAGAGGCTGTCGTTGCCGGCAAGGCCCACCAGCGTGTCGTCGCCGCCGCGGCCCTCGAGCTCGTTGGCGTCATGGGTGCCGGTGAGGCTGTCATCGCCCTCGCGCGAGCCGCGCACCGCCTCGAAATTGCTGACCTGGTGGGAAAAGGCCGTGCCGTTCCAGGTGCCGCTGACGGTGCCGGCCAGCAGGTCGACGGTCACCGCGTCGACGCCCGAGCGGTCGTAGCGCAGCGTGTCGTAGCCGCCGGCGCCGTCGGCGGTGTCGTTGCCCTGGCGCAGGATCATGCGCTCGTCCGCATCGGTGCCGCGGATGCTGTCGTCATTGTCGGTGCCGCGGAACTCGGTCACGTTCTCGGCGCCCACGATGGTCTCGGCATTGCCCCAGCCGTCGTCGAAGATCTGGCCGGTGGAGAAATCGGCCCGCAGCCCGCCGGGCGCGTAGCGGAAGTCGAGCCGCAGCCCGCCATCGCTGGCACCTATGTTGTAGCTGTCGGCCCCGTCGCGGCCGGCCACGATCATCCAGCCGCCATCGGCCGAGGTAATGTTGAACGTGTCGGCGTGGCTAGTGCCCAGTACCCCCAGCCCGCCGATGTCCCAGCCCGCGAGGATCGGGTTTTCCACGTCCAGCAGGGTGGTGGTGCCGTTCACGCCCTTGTCGATGACGCCGGTATTGGCATTGCCGTTGATGTTGGCGGTGATCCCGGCATCGAGATCCCAGTGATGCAGGTCGACATAGCCCACCGACAGGTCGGCGAAATCGACCGTGTCGTTGCCGGAGCCGGGACGGACGCTGTCGTAATCCTCGTTGTCGCCGGGGTTGATGTAATCGTCGCCGGCAAGGGTCTCGATCGTGTCGTTGCCCGCCCCTCCGAAGAAGCTGTCGTTGCCGTCGGTGCCCCAGATCCGGTCATTCTCGGAGACCGAGACATTGGGCAGGGCGTCGAGGTCGATCACCTCGCCCGGGCCGAAGCCCGAACCGACGGGTGCGTCCACGGCGCTGACGATCGAATTGTCGAACGCGTCGAAATCGGCCGCGTTGTTCATCTGGGGCAGCGCGGCGCCGCCCAGCACCACCGCGTATTCGCCCACGTCGTCGAGGTCGATGTCGATTTTCAGCACGTAGCTGGTGCGGATAGTGCCGCCGTCGTTCCAGCGCACCTCCATCATCACCGCATAGCGGTAGTCGGGGCTGTAGGAGCGGTAATATTCGAAGAGCAGCGAATAGACGTCATTCGCGTTGTCGAGATCGAAGCTCGAGGGGTTCGGGCCGGGGGCATCGTCGGGCAGGTTGTAGCTGTAGCTGACGGTGCTGACACCGGGGGCCACCGCCAGGTGGATATCCGCCTCGTAGAAATCGTTCGCGACGTTCTGATCGTCGAAGGAATAATAGAAGCCGTGGAAAGTATAGGTGGTCATGTCGGTCCCCTTGAATGTCCTGTGGTCTCATGCGCGCCAGCGCCGCGCCGTCCCTTGCGCGGCAGACCCGTTCCCTTATGGCGCCAGCCTAAAAGGGCATGCGCGCGCATGCAACCGGGGCTGCGCGGCACCCCCGTTTTTTTCGTTCCGATGCTTGTGGTTAATGTCCCGGGCGGGTCCCCGCGGGGATCACTGCGTGACGATGAACCCGCCGGCAAAGACATCGGTGTCGTCATTGCCGTGGAAGACCCCGATGGCCTTGCCCGGACCGACCAGCCCCTCGAGGTCGCCATCGTCGTTGTCGAAGGTCACCTCGCCCGACAGGTCCCGCCCGGAGAAGGTGCCGCGCACCCGCAGCCGCCGGTCGGTGCTGGTGCCGGAAAGGGTGCCATCGTCGAAATCGGCCGTCAGGGTGAGGCCGCTGCGGGCAGAGCCGGTCCAGCCCTGCAGGTAGTCGCCGCTGCGGGTGATGCCCGAGATGTAGCCCGCCTCGTAGCTGCCGGTCATCACGGCCGAGCCGGTGCTGGGCGGGGCGGCCACCGCCGTGCCCTCGGTCAGGCCGGCATGGGCGACAAAGCCCTTGCCCTCGATTTCGCCCACCTTGTAGGCGTAGCCGTCGCCGTTGTCGAAATCCGATCCCTCGGCCGCGACCTGGTCGAAGCCACGCGGGATGTTGCCCCCCGAACTGGCGTCGACAAAGCCCGAGCGGGTATATCGATCGTTGCTGCAGCCGGCGGCCAGCAGGGCCAAGCCGAGCAGGGCAATGGTACGTGTCATGGATATGTCCCCAGGTGAGCCAGCGAAAATGCGCCGGGCCAGGCATTTAGACCATCGCCTCGGTGCGAAGACAATTCGAATGCGCCTTACATAAGACGGGTTAGACGGCACATGTCCGGGCCCGCCCGGCGGCCCCATCCGTTACCGCCCTGCGCACGCAACGCGCGGTCTGGTCGGGGTTTCTTACCCCGCCTTCGGCATCGTCCCCGCGACGCATTCCCATTCCGGACCCCATTCGCGAGGATTCCATGGCCGAGATTTCGCCCACCCTGTCGCTGCCCTACATGCAGGCCTCGCAGGCCCAGAAACACGTGACCCACAACGAGGCGCTGCGCCTTCTGGACATGCTGGTGCAGGTCTCGGTCGAGGCGATCGGCGGCACCCTGCCCCCGGTCCTGCCGGCCGAGGGCGAGGCCCATGTCACGGGCACCGGCGCGGGGGGCGCCTGGGCCGGCCATGACCACGAGATCGCGACCTGGTCCGACGCGGCCTGGCATTTCGTGACCCCGCAGGCGGGTTTCCTGGTCTGGGACAAGTCCCAGGCCGGGCTGCGGGTCTGGACCGGCGCGGCCTGGATCAACCCGCCGGTCGACCTGCAGAACGTCGGCGGGCTGGGCGTCAACACCGGCTTTGACGCGACCAACCGGCTGGCGGTCTCGGCCCCCGCCACGCTGCTGAGCCACGAGGGCGCCGGGCACCAGCTGAAGATCAACAAGGCGGCCGCCGCCGAGACCGCGTCGCTGCTGTTCCAGTCGAACTGGACGGGTCATGCCGAGATGGGGCTGTCGGGATCGACGGGCTTTTCGGTCAAGGTCTCGCCCGATGGCGGCAGCTGGGTCACCGCCCTGTCGATCGACCCGGCCAGCGGCGCCCTGTCGGGCGCGGCCGTCCAGGCCAGCGCCGGGGACGCCGGCGCGGGCCGGGTGATGAAGGTCGGCGGCTTCGGCCTGGGCGCCACCGGGGATGCGCCGCTGATCGCCGACCTCAACGCGACGGCGACCCCCGCCGGCACCTGGCGCTTTACCGCCGCCACGACGAATGCCGCCAGCCTGCCCGCCGCGCTGCAGGGCGGCACCGGCGCGATCACCGTGGCGCGCCAAAGCGCGACCGAGGCGCGGATGACCGCCTGGGCCACGGGCGCCGCGGACGACAGCTGGAGCCGCCGGCTGGCGGGCGGCGCCTGGGGCCCCTGGGGCCGCAACCATGCGGAGGCGAATACCGCCCGCGACGGCGCCGGGCAGCTCTATTCCGCCCCGCACCTGATCAGCCGCATCCTGCCCAGCCTGTCGGAAAACCCCGCCGATGCGGTGACCAATGCCGCCGCGCTGAACGCCGCGCTGGCCGAAAGCGCCGCCACGGGCAAGACTGTCCGGACCGCGGGCCAGACCGTGCCGCTGGGCGCGCGCATCGTGCCGCCCGAGGGCGGCGGCTGGCGCTGGGACAGCGCCTCGGACTTCCTGCTGCTGGCCACCTACGAGGACCAGGGCGGCTACCTGCGCCCGGCGAACCCCAACATCCACCAGTCCGACGTGCGCATCGAAGGCTTCCGGCTGGCCTCGGACATCGACCCCGCGACCGGGCATCCCTATGCCGGCAACGTGTTCTTTGCCGCCTTCGCCGACAGCGAGCTGAACGGCGTCCGGGCCGAGAACTACTACGGCGACCAGGCCTTCCTGATCGCGCTCTACAACAGCCGCATGGACATGCCGTACTACTACACGGTCGATCCCGACGCGGGCACCGGCGGCATCCGCCTCCTGGGCGGCGAGGACAGCATCGTCTACGGCGCCAAGGGCCGGTCGGGCGATGACGGGCTGCAATTCGTGCCGGGCAATTCGCTGGCCGCGCCGCTGTCGAACCTCGCCACGCGCAATTGCCATTACATTGGCGGCACGGTGGAAACCTATGCCCGCGCCGTCATCGCCTTCATCGACACCAACGTGACCGAGAACATCGTCGGCTGCGGCTTTACCGGCGTGCGCGGCCGGCTGCTGGGCTCGGTCGGCTCGGTACGCTCGGCGTCGTTCGGCAGCTACAACACCACCGGGTCGGTCATCGGCCTCAAGGTCGGCGACACGGTGCTCGAGGAAAGCGCCCGCACGGGCGGCGGCAGCGTCTACCTGCTGGGCGGCGTGCAGGACAGCGACTTCGACATCACCGTGATCGCGCCCGACCGCCAGGTGCTGCGCATCTCGGAGGACAATTTCCAGAGCTCGGGCGCCCTGCCCCGGCGCAACACCGTACGTATCCGTTCGGACCAGGCGCCGCGCACCGGCACCACGGTGATGGTCTCGATCGAGGAAGGCATCGACAACCAGGTGACGCCCCATGTGCGCGCCCCCGCCGCCACCTCGGCGGTCTATGTCTCGGGCTCGGAGGGCACCTGTCTCAAGGATGGCCAGGTCACCGGCATCCAGACCGGCGAGTTGGGCCTGTCGGTGGTCTCGGCCGCCACGGCGCTTGATTGCGTGAACATGAAGTTCCGCGGCACGGGCACCGCCTATTCCTTCCAGCAGACGCCCGCCGCCTCGGCGCGGATGATCGCCTGCGATCTCGGCGGCCAGGCAAGCACCGGCTACACCCCGGGTGTGCTGGCCTACGAACGGGCGTAAGCGGCGCGGCCGGGATTGCCGGTCACGTGCAGGCGCCCATACCGCAGGGCCCGTGGGGGGCCAGCCCCCCACACCGCACGACCCGTGGGGGGCCAGCCCCCCACACCCCCCGGAGTTTATCGGCACAATGAAGACCGGAGCCCCGCTCCTGTTTTCAGTTTGCCGCAGATACTCTCTCCAGGGGCGCCCTGGACGCCCGCAGTCACGGCTCAGGGACCGAGAGACAATCCCCGGGGTGCCGGGACGGAGATGCAAAAGGGCCGCCCCCGACCGGGGCGGCCCTTTCCATTCGCTGCCGCATGGTGCGCCGTCAGAGGAACAGCACGTCTGTCGCGTCGAGATTGGCCAGCACGGTCGACATCACGGTGATCGTGTTCACCCCGTCGCCGTGCAGGTCGTAGACGAAATCCGCGCCGACCTGGGTCGAGGCCGCCATGAAGTCGGCAAAGGTCTTCACGCCGATCGTGTCAGCGGCAAAGACCAGCACGTCGTGATCCCCGCCGGCGATCGCCGGGGTGAAGTTCTCGATCGTGTCGTTGCCGAAGCTGGCGCCGTTGAAGACGAAGGTGTCCGACCCGCCGCCACCGTTCAGGATGTCGTTGCCGAGACCCCCGGCCAGGCTGTCGTCGCCGGCCCCGCCGTAGAGCGTGTCGAACCCGGCATCGCCGTAGAGCAGGTCGTCGCCGGCATCGCCGTAGATCTCGTCGGCGCCGATGCCGCCGTCGAGCTGGTCGTTGCCGTCCTGGCCGCGCAGCGTGTCGTTGCCGTCATCGCCCGTCATGGTGTCGTTTCCGTCCCAGCCGGTCAGGCTGTCGTCGCCGAGGTTGCCGCCCAGCAGGTCGTGGCCGGTGCCGCCGTCGATCGTGTCGTAGCCCTTGCCACCCCAGATCGTGTCGTTGCCCGACCCGCCCATCATGACGTCGAAGCCGTCATTGCCGGACATGTTGTCGTCGTCCTCGTTGCCGTACATCTCGTCGTTGCCGAGACCGCCGACCATCGTGTCGTTGCCGGCATTGCCTTCCATCGTGTCGGCCCCGTCGTCGCCCGAGAGGTAGTCGTTGTCCGCCCCCCCCGAGAGGCTGTCGGCGAAGGTCCCGCCGAACATGACGTCGTCGCCGGCACCGCCCAGCAGGGTGTCTTCGCCCTTGTGGCCGTTCAGCGTGTCATTGCCGAGACCGCCGTCGATCGTGTCGAACCCGTCCTGGCCGTTGAGCTCGTCGAAACCGTCGCCGCCGTAGATCTCGTCGCCATGGATGCCGCCCCAGATCAGGTCGGCGCCCGAGCCGCCGTAAAGCAGGTCGAAGCCCTTGTGGCCGACGATCGTGTCGTTGCCGTCGCCGCCGAAGATCGTGTCGTAGCCGTTCTCGCCCAGGATCTCGTCGTCGCCGCCGTTGCCGTGCAGCTCGTCGAACTGGTAGCCGCCCGAGATGAAGTCGTTGCCGGCGCCGCCATGCACGGTGTCGTTGCCGTCGTTGCCATACATGGAATCGTCGCCGTCGCCGCCGTGCAGGTCGTCGAAGCCCTGGCGACCATACATGGTGTCGTCGCCGTCGCCGCCATCCAGCACGTCGAAGCCGACCCCGGCCTCGAGGAAGTCGTGGCCGCCCTGGCCCGAGAGCGTGTCGTTGCCGTCCTCGCCCTCCAGCCTGTCGTCGTCGTCGCCGCCGAAGACCGCGTCATCGCCGACGCCGCCCCACAGCTCGTCGCGACCCGCGCCGCCGGTGAGCTCGTCGTTGCCGTCCTGGCCCCAGAGCGTGTCGTCGCCATCGGCGCCGAAGAGCGAGTCAAAGCCCTTCTGGCCGCGGACCAGGTCGTTGCCCTCGTCGCCGTTGATGCTGTCGCCGCCCTTGCCGCCGCTGATCGTGTCATCGCCGGTGCCGCCGTTCAGCAGCTCGTTGCCGTCGTTGCCCTCGATGTAGTCGTTGCCGGCGCCGCCCTGGGCGGTGTCGTCGCCGCTGCCCGCGATGATCGTGTCGTCGCCGGCATCGCCGACCAGGCTGTCGTCGCCGTCGCCGCCCTCGATGTAATCGTTGCCGGACCAGCCGTAGACCTCGTCGTTGCCGGTGCCGCCGTAAAGGATGTCATGGCCCTGGCCGCCCTTGAGCTGGTCATTGCCGCCATCGCCGTAGATCGTGTCGTCGCCGAACGAGCCGAAGAGCGTGTCGTCGCCCTCGATGATCTCCTGCGCCGCGGGCAGGATGATGTCGTACCACGACCCGGCCAGCTCGCTGTCGAAGAAGGCGGGCACGATCTGCATCGTCTCGAGGTTGATCGCGTGATCGACCCAGTCCGCGGCCACGTACTCCTCGACCGAGGCGAGGTTGTAGAACCGGGTGATGACCCAGGTGCGGAAATCCTCTTCGGTAAAGCCGCTGTCGCCGCGCAGCAGGTCGTTTTCCTCGCCGCCGTCGAGCGCGTCGTTGCCGCCGCCGCCGATCAGGATGTCCTCGCCGAAATCGCCCGCCAGCGCGTCGTCATCGGCGCCGCCGTCCAGCCAGTCGTTGCCGACCGAGCCGAAGAGGTAGTCGCTGCCCTCCTCGCCCCAGATCATGTCGTCGCCGCGGTTGCCCTCGGTCTGGTCGTCGCCGCTGCCGGTGATCAGCAGGTCGGCCTTGTCGTCGCCATGGGCGCGGTCGTCGCCGCCGAAGGTCAGGATGATGTCCGCGCCTTCGTTGCCGGCCACGTCGTTGCCGATGTCGTTGTCGAACCAGACGTCGTCGCCGAAGCCCATGGTCTGGTTGGCGCCGCCCAGGTCGAACTGTTCCTGCAGGTCGGTGCCCGAGCGGTTCCAGTAATGGTCGTGGAAGTTGGTCACGTCGAGCACTTCGGCGGTGTCGTCGAAGACCACCACGCGGATCGCCTGGTCCTCGGGGCTGTCGTCCACGTCCGGCGGCGCGACCAGCTTGAGATAGGTGTCGATCGGCACGCTGTCGGTGTCGAAGATGCTGACGTCGAGATCGCCGAGGTTCACGTTCTTGAGGATCAGCGTGCCGCGCTCGGTGGTGAGCTGCACGTCATCGTCCACCTGCACCAACTGGCTGAACAGGAAGTCCGAGCTGCGGCCGACCGCCGACATGTCGATCCGGTCGAGATCGACGTCGAAATCCATGATCGTGTCGATCCCGTCCTGCGGGTTGGTCACGATCAGCGTCTCGCCCAGGAAGGAGTCGCCGCTGTAGATGTAGTCCTGGCCGCGGCCGATCACGAAGATGTCGGCGTCATGCTCGGCGCTGTCGTCGAACACGATCTCGCCGTCGACCAGCGAGACCGAGAAGTCGAAGGCCTTGGCCAGCGCATCGAGCCAGGCCGCGGTCTCGTTCCCGGCGCCATCGAGGTTCTCGAGGATGGTCAGGAAGTCGGCCATGTGCAGCGCGTGGTCGCCGTACATGATGTTCTCGTCGGCGCCGCCGATGAGGATGTCGCGGCCCGCGCCGCCCAGCAGCCGGGTGCCGCCGGTGATCTCGAGGGCGACCTCGCCGGTCTCGCGGTTGTAGCTGCGCGACCGGGTCGAGGAGCCGTCGACAAGGTCGTTGCCGTCGCCGCCGTCGAGGAAGCCGGCCAGGTAGATCGCCTGCACCAGGTCGTCGCCGGTGCCGCCGGTGGCCCCGGCAAAGGCCCATTGCGGACCGTCAAGCACCGGGCTTGCCAGGAAGGCGGGCGTCGTCGCCGTCGCCGGCTGGTAGCTGAAGTGGACCTGGTCGTCGCCCGCCCCGCCCGCGGCATAGCGGTCCTCGTTGAGGTTGGTTTCCATGTAGTCGGCGCCGCCGCCGCCAAAGATCACGTCATCGCCGTTGTCGCCGAAGACGAAATCGTCGCCCTCGCCGCCATGGACGAAGTCCGAGCCCTTGTTGCCCGCGGTGTGGTCGACCCCGTCCTGGCCATAGAGGCGGTCGTCGCCTTCCTTGCCGGCCACCGTGTCGTCGCCGGTGCCGCCCCACATGGAGTCGTTGCCTTCCTGGCCGAAGGTGTTGTCGTTGCCGGCCCCACCGTAGATCAGGTCGTCGCCGGCCCCGCCCGAGATCAGCTCCTCGTCGCCGTCGCCGCCGTAGAGCGTGTCGTTGCCGTCCTCGCCGTCGAGGTAGTCGTCGCCGTCACCGCCGAGGATGCTGTCGTCGCCGCCGCCGCCGAAGGCGGTGTCGTCGTCGTCCTGGCCCAGCAGCGTGTCCCGGCCGTCGCCGCCGATCAGCGAATCCTCTCCGAGCCCGCCGAGGATGCTGTCGCGGCCCTCGTTGCCCTCGAGCCAGTCGTCGCCCTCGTCGCCGCGCACGGTGTCGTTGTTCTCGTTGCCGAAGAGGCTGTCGTTGCCGGTGCCGCCGTAGATGAGGTCGTCATCCTCGTTGCCCGAGACGTAGTCGGCCCCGTCGCCGCCGTAGATCGTGTCGTTGCCGCCGCCGCCGCCGATGAAGATGTCGTCGCCCGCGCCCGCGTCGATCCAGTCGTCGTGATCGGCGCCGTAGATCTCGTCGATGCCGCCGCCGCCCTCGATGCTGTCGCGGCCCGCGCCGCCGGCGATGTAGTTCGCCCCGTCGCCGCCGATCAGCGTGTCCCAGCCGTTGCCGCCCTCGAGCGTGTCGTCGCCGAGTTCGCCATAGATCAGGTCGAAGCCGTCGTTGCCTTCCATCAGGTCGTTGCCGGCGCCGCCGTGGATCGTGTCGTCGCCGTCGTTGCCGTAAAGGCTGTCATCGCCGTCATCGCCGAAGATGAGGTCGTTGTCCTCGTTGCCGAAGAGCGCATCGATGCCGTCGCCGCCGAGAATCGTGTCGTTGCCGAAGCCGCCGCCGACGGTGTCGTTGCCGCCCGCCGCGGTGATGCTGTCGTTGCCGAGATCGCCGGCAATGGTGTCGGCCCCGTCGCCCGCGGTGATGGTGTCGTCGCCGTCGCCGCCGTTCAGCGTGTTGTCCCCGATCAGGTCGACCAGCGTGTCCGACCCGGTGCCGCCATCCAGCCAGTCGTTGCCCGAGGCGCCGTCGATGAAGTCGGCGCCGTCGTTGCCCTCGAGGAAGTCGTTGCCGAAGCCGCCCTCGACCGTGTCGTCGCCCTCGTTGCCGTACAGGCTGTCGTCGCCGCCATTGCCGAGCAGGCGATCGTTGTCCTCGTTGCCCGACATGTGGTCGTTGCCGTCGCCGCCCTTGAGCGTGTCGGCCCCGGTGCCGGCGCCGATCGTGTCATTGCCCGCGCCGCCCTCGAGGCTGTCGTCGCCGGTGTCGCCGGTGATGGCGTCATGGCCTCCGCCGCCCAGCACCGTGTCCGCGTCGAGCCCGCCGTGCAGCACGTTGTGGCCCGCGCCGCCGATCAGCGTGTCGAAGCCCGCGCCGCCCTCGAGCGTGTCGTCGCCCTCGCCGCCGTCAAGCAGGTCGTCGCCGTCGTTGCCCTCGAGGTAATCGTTGCCGGCCCCGCCCAGCAGGGTGTCGTT